>NZ_VFVT01000009.1:0-235403 GCF_006442275.1 Mesorhizobium sp. B2-3-10 | reverse complement strand
GTGTTCAGGTGGCCCGTGTTCCGGTGGCCCGTGTTCCGGTGGCCCGTGTTCTGGTCGCCCGTGTTCCGGTGGCCCGTGTTCTGGTCGCCCGTGTTCTGGTCGCCCGTGTTCAGGAAACCTTCCGCCGTCTCGGCGGCGAAATCGCCGGAGCTGCGGGCGTGGTTGAACAGCCATTCGGCCCAGCTCATGTGCCCGTCGGCAATCAAGCCATCGGTGGCAGTCTTGAGGTCAGCGCCTTCGGGGAACAGGCGGCAGAAACCCTCATACCCTTCCGAGCAGGCGCCCCATGATTTCAGGAGCCGGGGTGTGATAATCTTGCTCATCGGCCTGCCTCCCCTTCGAGGCCCTGACCTTCGAGCACGTCGAGCTGAATGCAGGCGATACGGTTGCTGTTGCGGGCCAGCGGGTGGTCTGCCTCTGCGCGGGTGTCAAAGCGCCGGACAATCCCGTTGGCATCGACGTTCAAGAAGCCTGAGACGCGCCTCGGCTCTGCCCACTCGGCAACAAGGTCACCAAAAGATTCTTTCCCACCGACATGGCGCCCATCGAGCGTCCATGTGATCGCGCCGCAGTTCTCCACAAATCCAGCGACTTGACGGCCTTTCATTTCCCCGAAGTGATCCACCGCAGCGACAAATGCCTTGCGACCGCTGCGTGTCCGGTAGAGCTTTCCGGCTTGGAACTTGATAGCCCCTAGAACCTCTACAATATCCTGCTTGCTGTCACAGATTTCGCTGATCCTGCCGTCGGGATAGTGCCACCAGGTCAATCCTGATTTGTCGCGCCCCGTCCTTACCGGCATATGCGTAGTATCGGTCTCATACACCAAAACGATCTCGCCGTCGCGGCGGCGCAGCTTGTCTCCAACATTTACGGTTCTCAGATTGATTGCATTCATTTCCTCGCTTTCTCTTGATTAAATCGCCAACGCGGCCAGCAGCAGGCCAGCACAGGTAGCCAAAGCGGTCTCACGGGACTTTTCGGCCAGCTTGGCACGGAATGCCCAATAGGCGTCCGCGACACGGTCAGCCCAGGTTGGTTGCAGGGGGTTATAGGTATCCATGGTTGTTTCTCCTTGTTGTGAGAATAAGCTGGCACGCTTATTAGTAGTTGTAAATACTTTTTTCTTGCCATCTAAAATATACTGTGTTGGAATAACTATACCCAAACGGGGATATATATAAACAAAGAGAAAGAAGGATAATGGCTTTACTTGCAACACGGGGAGGCGGTGATTTTCAAATCGCGCCCCAGGGCCAATTCGCGGCCATCTGCTGTCAGGTGTTAGACCTGGGGCACCACTTCAGCGAGAAGTACGGAAAATGGTCACATAAAATCCGCATCGTATGGGAGCTTCACGGCGAGAACCAGATTGGCGACGGCGTAGCCCTCACCGAGGACGGCAAGCCGATGTCGCTGGGCGCCGAGTACACCCTGTCCCTGTCCGACAACAGCAATCTCCGGCCGTTTCTGGAAGGTTGGCGTGGTCGACCCTTTACCGCCGAGGAAGAGGCAGGCTTTGATGTGTCGAAGCTACTGGGTGTCCCCTGCATGTTGACCATCCAACACGCGAAGTCAGCAGACGGCAGCAAAACCTACGCCAATCCGGTGTCGGCCTCACCGCTGCTGAAAAGCCTCCAGAAACCGACACAGCACAATCCGTCGTTGTTGTTCGAGTTGGACCCGTGGAACCAACAGGCGTTCGAGGCACTGCCTGATTGGCTTCGCGAGCGCGTCAAGAAGTCCCGCGAATACGGCGAACGATTCGGGGGCAACACCCCAGCGCCGATGGCCAAGCCTGTGACTGGCGACGCGCCGTTCGATGACGAAATCCCGTTCTAACGGGAGCACCGGATGTGTTGTTCATCATCGACACGCGGCAGCGGAGGAAGGAGGCGGCTGACTTTGTGTCCCGCCTTCCGGCCTCGCCGCTCTACAGCGTTGAAATCAAGCCTTACAAACGTGTCCGCAGCCAAGCCCAGAACCGCATAATGTGGATGTGGTACGGCGTCATGGCCGAATATCTGGGTTGCGAGCCGGAAGACTTGCACGAGCAGATGAAGGTGAAGGTGCTAGGCGTCGAGCGCAAGTTCGTCGCCGGCCAGGTGCTTACTTACCCGAAAAGCACCACTACGCTGGATGTCGACGGGATGACCCGGTTCCTCGCCGCCATTGAGGCGCTGGCGGCCGAGCTGGATATCAAGCTGCCGACCAGCGATGAATACGGCTACGCGATGGCCAAGGCTGCATGAGCGACGTTACCGCCACACGTCGAGAGCGCCTGCGCAATATATGGCTAGCCACCGAGAACCGCCGTACCAAGGCGTGGCAGGCTTTCATGGCCGCCTACAAGAATTCACCGCTCGGGCAGGCCCTTGCCGAGGCGGAGGATAGAGAGAAGCGGGCCAGGGAGGCATACTCCCAAGCGCTCCAGCGGCAAACCAAAGGTGGTCGGTGACCGCCTTTTTGTGCCTGATTCCTTGATTGTGGCTGTAGCGAAGGCGGTGTTGGTCAACGGTGTCTAAATTTCACCCGATTTGTTCCAGAAATCGAGTTAACCGCATAATTTTTTTAAGCCAATGAAAATGTTAGATTATTCGGCGGAAGAAAAATTGGGAGTCCGCGAACAAAACAAGAACTCATACTTTACGAGAGAATGCGACCATTGCAATTGCCGGTGGCCTTCGCTATATGCCCAACACCTCAATGTGGGACTCGGATATGGTCACCCTTTTTGAAAAAATGCAACTGAAGCGCGAACGGCTTCGCAAGGAGATGGACGAGATCGACCTGCTGCTCGCTCTTCTTCAGAAGCACGACGCGGCAGATGTCGACGTTGCGGCCGATGACGATGACGACACCGAGGTCGATGAGAAAGATTATCTGGCGGACGACGCGCCGACGTTGGCGGAAGGCGCCACCCGCCACCGGAATGCGGTGCGCCTGATGAAGCGCCTCCGCTATCGGCAGATCGTCGCGACGACGCCCCCCAGCAAAAGGGCTGACCGGCCGACCCGCAACCTGCCCAAGTCGCGGATGGAGCCGGTTGTCAGGGCGCTGATCGCGGAACAGCAGAAGCCGATGACGAGGACGCAGATCGCCGAGGCACTTGAATTGAAGGGCATTCCGGTCGCAGGCGCCGACCCCAACAAGGCTATCGGCACCATTTTGTGGCGGATGCGCGACAAGTTCGTGAACCTGCTGGGCTGGGGTTACTGGCCCATCGAAGAGGACTTTGCGCCGGCAGCGTACGTGGCGCCGAAGGACTACCACCATGAAGACCCGCCCGAGAAGGCGGATGACGACGAAAACGAGAAACACACCCCGGCCGAGGCGAAGCGCCAGCTGGATGCTTTCGAGTAATGGGACTCAGAGTCGATGTCTTGGCCGGATAAGCGCATAGCGGGTGTCACGTACACCATGGGGCACCTCGACCCCTTCACCATGGACGTGACGCCCACCGGCAAGGGCGCGAAGACGTACAAGCTGCACGTCTCCTTCCAGCTGCACACCTTCGCCCGCGAGTGGCGTGTCACAGACACACCCGACTACAGGGTCAGGGATGGCTCGGACGTGCGGTGCTTCTGCCCGGTTCGCTACAAGATGTCCCTAACCCTGCCGGAGATGATCAGGGGCACGTCCAAGGCCTACTTCAGCCAGGACCACAACTACCTGCTGTTCCGGCCGGTGGCTGACGAGGCCCCGTATGCGGTGTTCTTCAGCATGCGTAAGGGTGAGTCGCGCCGCGTGAACGCGGTGATGACGGTGGTGAGCGCCTACCAGAAGGAGAACCTGCCTCCCAAGCTCCAGCCCATCACCTTCGCTACGTTGGTGGCCAAGACGTCCAAGGGTGAGGAGGTCAGTCGTCCATAAGAAAATAGCCCCCGCAGGGGCTACTCCTTGGTGTCATTCTTTCGAACTCACCGTACCAGAAACCTCCTTACGACCACACGCCGTGGTGCCCTTGCAGGCGAGGTAGCTGTTTTTCACTGGTCCTCAGCTGGTACTCTATCTAGTACCTACCAGGGTTCCTGGCAAGCACCATCGTACTCACAAACTGTTAACGGCCCCTATACACCCCCCCTGCGTGGGAGAGGCTAGCCACTTCACGTACACAGGTCCGTACCCCTGCATATCACCCTAGTCTGGTCAGATTCACCATACCTCTTGGAGCACGTCAGGGTGACCACCTGTGTGTCATCCCCCCATACACCTGCCTGCGTCATGGCATCAAGCACCGCCTTGGCCAGGTTGTCCACGTCCCCACGAGGCCACCCACTCTGTAGGCGCTCCTCTCGTCGCTTGTGGGTATCGCTACGCGGGGGACACTCCACACACTCTATGACAACGCACACGCGGCCTGCGTAGTGGGCTGTGGCCAGCCTTCTGATGTCGGCCTCAGCCTGCTTCTTCCATGCGGTGTAGGTCTTTGGGTAGTGCACGCCCCAGCGGGTCACCCTTGGCCGAGGGCACGGTGGCGTCTTGTAGGGTAGGATGAATTCCAGTCCCGAGATTATGGATGTACAGGCTTATTTTGACTAGCAATTTAACTAGAAACTCTGGCAACTAGGCATCAACGCACTGAAAACGGGGAGAGATCGGTTATGAGGGTGGCCGCAACGATACTGCTTGGTCTGATGGCAATGAACCAGGCGTCAGCGCAGACAGCTGATGAGACAATCCTGTACCTATTAAGCGGCCTTCGATCGGAACCCGCACTGGTTGAAATGGGTCTGCCCGGAGAAAGATTCCGAATGGAGCCGCTAACTGATGGAAGGGTTGGCTATACCCGCACATATCACACAGACAAAGTGGATGTCCCATCGGCGACATATCAGTTCATCAAAACGGATGACTGCCACTATGACGCAAAGATTACTTCATACGAGGGCAAGGCGGCGCCTTATACACCTGTGGAAAAGGCGGTTGTCGAACTGGACTTCTCGAAGGTTCATGGGATCTCGGAGCGTCCCAGAACCCAACAATACGATCCGCACATCGTGTCATTCGATGGTCTGGCGGTTAGCTGCAAACCTCTCGCCGAGAAAGGTTGTGAGGGCGTTCTCCTTTATTCCGGGAACGAGATTGGATGGCTTCATGCGGGAGATAAACCTTCGATAGAGAAAGCGTTGGGCTACTTCCAGTCAACGTATTGCAAGGGCAGTGCGTTTTAGCTTCTTCCGCCACTTCTCCCATCCGCTGCCCTTGCCACGGTCGAGCGTGTCGTAGGTCTCGCCGCCGAACTCCTGCGCCATGCGCTCTGCCTGAAACGGCTCTTTGAACCGGAAGCCCAGATACTCGCGGTCATCGCGCCGGATGAAGACGTGACGGGAGGCGCAGCCCATCTCGTGAGCGAGACTATGGGCAGGGTCATAATTCTTCTCACAGCAGTTTTCCCACGGAATCACGGCGTGGTGCGGCCAAAAGCGGTCAAGGTAGCCGTCGGTGTGAATGCCTTTGTGGCGGGCTGGCACGGCGGATTCTCCCGTCTGGAAAGCGATAGGAGTATGTTCCTGTTTTGTTCTCCGAGAGTCAACCTGTCGCAGGACCGAGGCGACAGCATGGGCGAGCGCCACATCACAGCAGTGGCGCTGGTCAAAACTCGCCATAGGTCATGTACTCGCCTTCGTGCGTGATTTTGAGGGTGCGCCCTGATGGACCGAACCTGTTTTTCAGTATCTTCATGTCGATAGTGCGGATTTTCCCCGCCTCGTTTCCGTCAGCCCAGCGTATCTCCGCAATGCCCTCCGGGTCGAATGTCGCCGCCTGGCCACCGTAAATGCCGCTGATGCTGGCGCCGCTCTTCACCGAGTCCGAGTTAACATGGGCAAGGATTAGGACAGCCGCGCCGGTCTTATCGGCGAGTTGCTTACACTGGTCATTCACATAGCCCGCCTTATCCACCTTGGTGTATTCAGGAGGTGCTAGGTAAGAGGTCATACCATCCACCACAATAAGGTCGCACGGGCCGCACAGGCTTATGCGCTCCGCAATGGACTTAGTGTTGTAGAACACAAGGAAGTCGGCGCCGGAGAGCCTGCCTTGGCCGCCCGTCACGACGGTTTGCTGATGTTCGGTCAATCCCTTACGGAACGACGTGATGGGCACCCTCAATTCACGGGCCATGATACGCCACCAAAGCTCCGCTGGCGTATCTTCAAACCCGAGCCACCGTACCTTGCCGCCAGCCTTGGCTACATTCCACGCAAGGTTGATTGCGAAGGCCGACTTGCCCACGCCGCCGTGCCCGGCGATGAGGTATCGCCCGCCCTTAAAGAGGCCGCCGAACGCTTCGTCCCACGGCGCGAATCCCGTGGTGAGCATGTTTTGGCCGGTAGAGGCTTGGCTATAGGCGTCCTGCATCTGGTCGAGCGGCGTAACGTCCGGCGTCACCAGCCATTCGGCATGAAGGTCAGCAAGGCGTTTTTGCGCCGCCAGCAAATCGGAGAGGTTGTTGCGCTCCGCACATTTCGTCACATCACCCGCCAGTGCGATAGCCGAGCGCTGGAAATGTGTTTCCAGGATGACCCGGCCAAAAGCCCACGGATTAGTCCCGAGCGCTGCTGCTTCAAACATGCTGGTCAGGTGAGGCATCAGAGCTACCTTATCCTCCCATTCAGTGCCTTTCATTCGCTCATGCAGGGTAATGGGGTTGGCCTCGCTACGGTCCTCGATCAGCGCCAGAATATGCTGGTAACAAAGGCTGTGGAGGGGAACGTAAAAGTGTTCAGGTGTTAGCCGGTCAGCAACGCAAGCAGCGTTGCGGTTGTCCACCATCAACATGCCCAGGAGGGCGAGTTCCGCATTGGGAGAGCTGGGAAGGAGGCTCATACAGCGTACCCTCCCTTGCGTCCAAGCGCCTCTTGATTGGCTTTCGCCAATGCCTGAGCACATCGGGGGAACCAGTATGAAGTGTTACCGCCCTTGTCCTTTTCGGCGGCATACGAACCGTCGATGCCCTTGAGGTGTTCGATAACGTTGATGCTGGAAAAGGTGCCCTGCCATTTCGCCTGTTGCTCATGAGTGATTTTCACAACCACCCCTTCAAACGCGAATTTTCCAACTTTGGCCGAAGGCTCCTCTGTCTCTTCTCTCCTCTGTCTCTCCTCTGCCTCTGCCTCTGGGGTTACGGTTGAGCTACGGATTGAGTACGGTTCAGTTACGGTTTCGTTACATTCAATAAAACCAGATGCTTGGCACTCTGCGATGCCAGTCCGAACCTCTTCCAGTGGCAACCTCAAGCGAAAAGCTATCCGGGTTACATCGTAGGGGACTAAACCAGAAATCGGGTCTTCATCTTCACTGGCAAGAAGCCAGAGCATCGGCAACAGGGCGCGCCCTGTTGCCGACATGGACTGATACTCGAAATTGTCCAGAAGGGTTTTATGGAGCCGGACCCATGGCGGGCGGCGGTCTTTGTACGATTGGTAGCTAGACCAGTTCTTTACACGGATATGGTGGCACACATTGGCTGTCTTTCATTGTTTGCGCTCATTGTATGCGGGGGAAAATCGCGGGGGCAGCAGGTACAATAAAGAAAACCTGTTACGCGGTGGCGTGCTGCCCTTAACGAAACGATGCCGTAACCTATAAAACGTGGCAAGGAAAATTTCGGTATACTTTTAGACGTCGTAAAACCTCGTAATTCATCATTAAATTAATTGCCGAGATTCCGCACCTGACTCAGGATGTGAGGGTAAATCCCCCTCACGTTTAAGGAGCAGCGATGCTGAAACCACGGGCGCCGCCCACTGACGAGCAGCCTATCAACGTCCCCGACCCCCGCGCCGAGCACATCGACTTCAGCCGGCCGTGCAAGCGGTGCCAGGTCGAATGCGATTATTGCCGAGGGTGGAAGCCCTTTTACCAACAGGAGGGAGGTGATCCCATCTCCGCCAGCAGGAAAGAATAGGCGGTGACCTGCCGCAGCACGGGGACTGCGTAATCCTCCCCGACCATCCCACGGAGAAACACCATGAGCACTTTCGTTCGACTTCGTATCGGAGCCGGAGAGCGGAGCCTGCATATCCGTGACTTCTATCGGCCCTACACCGCTCTCTTTAAAGCCGCTGGATACCTTGCGCATTGTCCCTGCGGCTGCTCACCGGCAACCAAGCCGGAACCACAGCAGGGCGACTACCAGCCCCGATTTTGGGAAAAGACGCCGGACGACGCCTTGTTCGTCTATGCGAGACTTGAGCCTGCCTCTGGCCACTATGGGCAGATTCGGTACCGGCACTGCGGCGCGATCGCTGCACGGCTGACCGAATTGAAGGAGCAGGCTATACGCCTCGATAGCGGGATCGGGCCGACGCTGGAATGCCTGATTGAGGCGTTCGAGTACCACGCCCGGTATCGCATCAACGTCCTTCTCAGCTGAGGGCTCCGCCATGATTCTGGAGTTCTACTTCGAGGCCGAACCGCATCCTGCGGTATACGACATCTACCTGGACAAGGACGGCGTCGCCAAACCGGCGCAGCCCAAGCCCGAACCCATCGACGGCATCCGGCAATTCGTGCTGGAGGGTAGCACCTTCACTACCGGCCAGATGGTAGCGATACAGCAGACTTTGGAGCTGCGGCCCCATTGGGAACCGCACTACTTCACGGAAGACCTTCCCTTCTAGGAGGGGAGCCGAGACTGAGAGCGGGCGCGATAACATCGTGAACCCGTGTCAATGCACCTCACCCTCGCGAGCCTGTCTGGAAATCAGCGGGATCGGCCCCGCTGCCAGCTGGGTGAATGTCTGGACTGCCGCTGCCTTCGCAGGAAAAGTCCCACCAGAGTGCGCCCACATTGCCCCTTCAAATCGGAGGGGCATCTTTTGCGCCGCAGCTATTTCCGCTCCCGCGCCGCCCGCGAACGTTCTTCGGGCGTCATGCTGTGGCTCCGCGCCTGTGCCGCTGCCTCTGCCGCCCGGCTGGCGTGGGATTGCGGGGCGCTGCTGGGGCTGCTGTAGTAGGGGCCGGACTTGCCAGCTGATTTGCCTGTTTGGTGGATGGCCCGGTTTTTGATGTTGAATTCGAAAGCGGCTGCATCGCGCTTCCGTTCAGCCATTCGCGCCTCATATTCTTCCCGCCGTTCCTGCGCCTTCGAATATTGCCAGATACCCACGCCGACGCCGACGAGGACCAGGATAACGATGAATGCGGTCATAAATCACCCCCAAGGAAAGAGGCGAGCGTACAGGCCACTTAAGCAACGTACAACGGGTAGGAAGGGTTTATTGCGCCCGTCTCTTACAGAGACCCACCCACATCCTCCCAAGTGCGGGCGGATGCTGGGCAGCACCGGGAGCGCCAGGTTTTCCACGGCCTCAGATTCTGCACTCAGGCCGAGAGATTGAGGGGGTTATTCAGCCACGCGGTATTTTTCCAGCCCGGCCTTGTCCTTGATGCCGAGGTCGCGCGCCCACTTCGGCAGCGGCCCGCGATTGGTGTATTCCTCACCGTTCGGGCCACGGAACTGGACGCGCGGCGAGGAGCGGGTTCGGCCTTCCGCCGATGGCTTGGATTTGCCGCCAGAAGGCAGGCCACCCAGGGCTTCCAGTTCCTTCAGGAGTTCGGCGCGGCGAACCTGCACCTTTTCGTCCCGCAGCTTGGTGGCTTCGGCTATCAGGGCGTTCAGCTCATCAAGGGAAAGGCTGGACAGGTCGGGAAGCTTGGCCATTTCGAATCTCCGGCAGGGAATACGGTGGTTATAGGCTTATTCCGGTACAGGGCAAGATGGTGAGATGTTTAGGTGTGGATAGAATTATAGCAAAAAGTATTTACAACTACTAATAGTCGGCGCAAGATTCTTCCACAACGAAAGAGAAAACATGAGAACCGACCGCCTTTACCAATATACCCAAGATGTTGAACAGGACATGGGTTTGCGCCTGACCACCGAAGAAATCTCGTGCGAAGACGTGGAGGAAACCCCCGACTTCTGGAACGGAGACAAGGTTGGCTATTCCACCTCCTTTGTTCTGGAGACTACGCTGACCGCCAGTGGCTTCGAGTGGGACCACCCTCGCGGTGGTGTCATCAGCGGCGCCTTCGCCAAGCCCATCGTTCTCGCGGAAGCGACTTTCGACCAGTACGGCCAGCTTACCGGCCTTGACTGCCATGCCAGCGATGTGGCTCTCGCCATCGTCACCAAGCTCGGCAACGTGTCCGAGATTGACGATGTGTTGCTGGGGATGGCGGCAGCCGCCAAGCGGCAAGCTGAGCACCTCAACAGCCGCGCCGTTGCGCGGGCTTAAGGGGAGGCAAGCATGTGCCAAACTGGTGTTCAAACGAGCTGCGGATTACTCCGGTAGACGACAGCCAAGAAGCGATGAAGGCCATGGGCGCCTTCATTACGATTGTAAACAACGCGGCAAAGGAAAATTCGGAGGCCGAGTGGGCGGGCTTATTCCAGCAGACACTGCCGATGCCTGCTATCCTTGAGGGTATAAGCGCACCACCCCCTAGCGACCCAACGTCCGAGCAGAAAACGCGAATTGACCAAGCAATTGCCGAGACGGGCCATAGCAACTGGTATGACTGGCATTGCGAAAAGTGGGGCACCAAATGGGATGCCTGCGAACTTCAGGTCAACGAGGCGGACGAGGATTCGATAGACGTCTATTTCGAGACGGCGTGGAGCCCGCCCGAGGCGTGGTTAGTTGCGATGCGCGAGAAACACCCCTTGTTGGATTTCTGGCTGTTCTTCCGAGAGGACGGAGTTGAAGCGGCAGGCTACCTCTAGCCATGGACCAGCTTTCGTTCCTTCAAGCCCTAGAGCCGAAGCGACCGGAAGCGCCAGCTAATCCCCTCGACCGAATGAGAGACGAGAACTACCAGCCCGCCGACATCGTCGCGCGGCTTAGAGCAATGAATGAAAGCAAGCGCGATGAGCGATAACCTAAAACCGTGCGGATGCGGAAAAAAAGCCCAGACAATGCCCTTTGGGCCTTCGCGCGAGAACCGAACGGAAACTAGCAAGAACGGTTTTCTAGTTGTCTGTGGTTGCGGATTGAGAGGGCCGAAGAAGGGGACGGTTTCTGAAGCCGTACAGGCTTGGAATATTGCTATGGGTAAAGACGCCCAGCCGGAGGACGTGAGCGCGGCGGGGGAAGTAGTATGCGAATTGACGGCTCTGTTTGAGACATCTGGTGGCGATAATGTCACCGACCAAGCGACGCAAATTGTGGAAGCCTACGCCGCCTCCCGCTTCGCAGCCGCCGAGAAGGTGATTGATGAACTGGTGGGGGCTTTGGAGGGCGCTCGTGGCGACATGCGTAGACGTGCTGAAACCGGCATGAACTGCACAGCGGAAATTGAGGACGGAACTCTTGTTGAGCCGTGGGGAACTAAGCAAACTTATAATCTCGACGCCGCCCTCCAGTCCGCCAAATCCTATAAATGTTTACCAGCGCCCGTGCTTCGCACCCCCACTCCGCCCACCCAATAGAGCGCAGTGGAGCACTTCTGCCTAGGCCGAGGTTTGAAGTTCAAAGGGCAAGCTGCGCAGCAGGAGCGCATCGAGCTGGCGCTGGGTTAGGTGCACCATGGGCGAGGTATCCACTTTCTGGCGCTCGATTTCAGCTAAGGCCGCATTCATCTCCGCTTTCGTGTAGCCCTCCCGCTTCACTTTCATTTTGAGAAACCACAGGGCTGAGGGCTGGGTGAAGACCCCCAGCTCTTCCTTGTAGCTGCGGTAAAGTTGGAAGGTGCGTTCATCCATGGCTTGCCTCCTCAAAGAGGCGGAGTCTACGATTACGCAGATTCGCAGTGCAAGCTGAAAACGGTGGGTCGCAAGTGGGTCGCATTGCGAGCCACGTCCTTGTGCCGTAAGGCGTCGCAGGCCACCGTTAGGAATCGTCAGAATGCTTAAGCCCCTGTTCCGGCTTCGTTCTGGCTCCCTTGGTAAGGGAGAGGTCGAGAGTTCAATCCTCTCTCGCAGCACCAGACACCCTGCAAACAACGCGGCCTGTGACACCGTCTTTCCGGCACGGACAGGCGATGAAGTCACGGCATGCGCCGGGCACCGGATCGCGCAGTCGGACAATTCCGTCGTGTGCCGGATAGCCCGTCTCTTCCTCTCGCTGAAGATGAGGAAATTCGGCATACAAATCCCCGTGGAGACCAGCATAGGCCATGGCTTCTACATAGGCCATGGCGGCCCGTGCGTGGTCCATCATACGGCAACGATCGGCAACAACTGCAACATATCCCAGTATGTGACGATCGGGGCGACGCTTGGCAAATCCGCGTCGATAGGGAACGAGGTCTATATCGGCCCGAACGTGTGCATCGTAGAAGAGGTCACGATCGGCAGCCGCTCGCTTATCGGCGCGGGTGCCGTTGTCACCAGGAATATTCCGGCGGGGAGCACCGCGGTCGGCGTCCCCGCGAGGCCGATCGACAAGGCGCGGCAGCACAATTTCATCACCAATCGATGGCCGCCGGCAATGTGAACAGGTCTATAGTGCTTGCCGGTGGCGCGCCCTCATCGGTCGAACGCATGCTCGGCATGGCACGATTCGTTAACCAAGATGCTGTTCTTCGGCATGTCGGGTTGTCGGACGGCTGCCTGTCCGGCTGGTCAAGTCATGGCCGGGGAGAGTGCCGAACGAAAGCTCCTCATCTGAGCGAAGACGTCAAATCGCCTGAAACAGGAACGATGTGCAAGGCATGAATGGGATTGAAAGCGAACAAAACCCGCTCGGCGCTTCCCGTCGTTGGACATGGTTGCCGGCCATTGCGATGGCGTTGCTTTGCATGTGTGTCACCGATGCGTTCGCCGAGACGCGTGCCCTGCGGATTCAGCATCTTCATACGGGCGAGAAGGCCGAGATCGTCTTCAAGCGCGATGGGCGCTACGATCACGCGGGCCTGAAGAAGATCAACTTCATGCTGCGCGACTGGCGCCGCAACGAGCCGACCAGGATGGACCCGCGCCTGCTCGACCTGGTCTGGCAGGCTTACCGCGCCAGCGGCTCGACGGCCTATATCCATGTGGTCAGCGCCTATCGCTCGCCGGCGACCAACGCCATGCTGCGCGGTCGTTCGAAGGGCGTGGCCCGCGAAAGCCAGCACATGGTTGGCCGCGCCATGGACTTCTTCCTGCCGGACGTGCCGCTGAAAAAGTTGCGCGACATCGGCCTGAAGATGCAGGGCGGCGGCGTCGGCTATTATCCGACCTCCGGTTCGCCGTTCATTCATATGGATGTCGGCAATGTGCGGCATTGGCCTGGCATCAGCCGCCTGGAGCTCGCCAGGGTCTTCCCGAACGGCAACACGCTGCATGTGCCGAGCGACGGCAAACCGTTGCCTGGCTACGAGCAGGCGTTTGCCGCCTACGAGTCACGCAAGGCCGCCGGCACGCCCAACATCGAACTGGCCAGCGCCGATCGCGGCCAACGCAGGCCAGCGCGCGGCCTGCTGGCGACGCTTTTGGGCGGGCGCGGCGCGGATGAAGCGGACGATGCCGCGGAAGCGGCGCCTGCGCCACGCAAGCCGACCAAGTCAGTTGAACCTAAAACGGCCGGTGATCCCAAGATGCCTGGCGACTCCAAGACGGCTGGCCAGGGCATTGCTATCGTGGCGTCGGAGGCAGCCCAGCGGGCGGACGTCCAGACCCCCTCCGCCGATCCGGCCGAAGAAACGTCTGCAAAGACGCCTGAAGCGATCGTCATGGCGATGCCGCCCGGCAGGGTGCCGATACCCGCTTTCGCACCGCGCACCGGGTTCGCCGCCACCATTCCAATCCCGCAAGCCGTGCCGTTCGGCGTAGCCAGCAGCGCATCCACCGCGCGGGTTGAACCGGCCGCGACCGGTGCCGAAAATCCCGTGGCCAGGATGAATGCCGCCCCCGCGATTGCCGGTCCGGACATGCTGGCGCTCAACATCCCTGTCCCGACATGGCGACCGCAAGACCAGACGGGCCCCGCGCGTCAACCGGAGGCGGCCAAATCCGCCGATGCAATCGGTGCCTTGCTGGCCACGCATCACGTCGATGACAGCCTCGATTCGCTGGCTGGACAGCGGATTGCAGTCCCTGCATCGAAACCTGAAGACCGTGTCAGGACCAGCCCCAAGGCCGACCGTGTCCAGCCACGTCTCGATCCCGAAGCCACCGCCGTCATTCTGCCAGCGGCGCCGACCGGCCAATCGGTTGAGGCCGGGCGCCGCATCACCGGAACCGGCTCGACAGCGGCGACCGTCATTGCCGCCAATTTCATCCGCACGGCGCCGGAGCAGGTCTATCTCGATGGCTTCCAGCCACGAGGACAGACGTCCGATCACCGCCGCTTCACCGGCTCCGCTGTGAAATTCCTGCCCATCGCCAGATTCAGATAGGTCGACGCGCAAGTCTGTAAGATACTTTCCAAATTTGACAATCTTGTATGAAATTGTAAGATAATCGTCTTTCCGTTGGCGAGAGGCGATGACCATGTCGATCCGCGAAGAGTTGGCCAACACCACCTTGGCTTTCACGTCGGCGGAAGAAAAGATCGTTCAGGTCCTGCTCGCCGATTATCCGATGTCGGGGCTGGGAACGGCGACCCGGCTGGCGCGACGCGCCGGCGTCAGCGACCCGAGCGTGACCCGCCTGATGAGCAAGCTCGGATATGTCGGCTTTGCCGATTTCCAGGCGCGGCTGCTGACGGAAGTCGAATCCAGACTGCATTCGCCGTTGCTGATGATGGAGGCCAAGCGCCCGGGCGGCTCCAGCGAGGGCACGGCACTGGCCTATTTCCATTCGGTTTCCGACAGTCTGGAGCGCACGCGCACGGCGGTCCCCCTGCAGGCCTATACACGCGCTGTCAATTTGCTGCTCGAGACCAAGGGCCAGGTCGTCCTGCTGGGCGGCCGTTTCAGCCGCCACATAGCCTCCATGCTCGCCGGCTATCTCCTGCAGTTCCGCTCCGGCGTGCGCGACATCGGCTCGTTGAGCCCGGCGGATTTCGACTTGCTGATCGACCTCGGCAAGCGCGACCTTCTCGTCGTGTTCGACTACCGGCGCTACCAGTCGGACGTGGTTAGCTTTGCGCGGCAGGCGAAGGAACGGGGCGTCTCCCTCCTGCTGTTCACCGATGTGTGGCTGTCGCCGATCGCTGACGTCGCCGACCTGACGATGGTCGCGGCGATCGACGCCAACTCGCCCTTCGACACGCTGGCGACCGCCGTGGCTCAGATGGAGACGGTTTTCGCCCACGCGCTGGAAGGCCATGGCGCCGGGGTGCGCAAGCGCATCGAGGACATCGAGAAGATCCGCAGCGCCAATGCCGTCACCCTCGATGCCGCCTTGTCGCCGTCCGACAACGAAACCGCCAAACCAAGAACCACCAGGAAATAGCATCAATGCGCCCGGCGCGGCGGTGCGAGGAAGGAATAACCATGGCTGACGCCCAGACGATCATCGATGCCGTGCAGGCTGAAATCGAGAGAGACCGCGACTGGCTGATCGGGCTTGTCCGCGACATGGTCCGCATCCCTTCGGTCAATCCCAAATTCGAGGCCAATCCGGCGATCAACCGCGAGGCGGATGTCCAGGCTCTGCTGGAGCCGATCCTCAAGCACGATGGCTTCAAGACCGAACAGTGGGACGCCTTGCCCGGCCGGCCCAATCTGGTCGGCGAATGGGCTGGAAACGAGGAGCGCAGCCTGATCCTGTGTGGGCATATCGATGTCGTGCCGGTCGGCGAGATGAAGGACTGGTCGGTCGATCCGTTTGGCGGTGAGATCACGAATGGCCGGCTCTATGGCCGGGGTGCGGTCGACATGAAGGGCGGCGTCGCGGCTTGCGTCGCCGCCGCGCACGCGATCCGCAAGGCGGGTATCACACTGCAAGGCCGGTTGGCCGTCCACTCCGTCGTCGACGAGGAGGCTGGTGGCTTCGGCGCCATGGATGCGGTCAAGAAGGGCAAACTCGCCAAGGCGGTGCTTGTCGCCGAGCCGACCTGGGGCGATGTCCTCCCGGTCGAGGGCGGGCTCGAATGGGCGCGGGTGACGATCCGTGGTCGCAACGCGCATTCGGCGCTGCGTTACAACGAAATCTACCCGCAACGGCACGACAAGGACCGGCTGAAGCCGGGTGTCAACGCCATCGAGATCGCGGCGCGGTTCATTGCCGCCGTCCGCCAATACGAGCTCGACCGGACACGCGCAAAGTCCCATCCGCTGCTGCCGGTCGGCATGAACACGATCAACATCGGTGTCATGCATGGCGGAACGGGCCTTGGCGAACACGGCCTGCCGACGGTGATGACCAATCCGGCCATCATTCCCGATGTTGCCGTGCTCGATCTCGACATGAAGTTTCTGCCGGATGAGAATTCAGCCGACTATCGCCGCGATTTCGAGAATTTCGTCCATCATTTCGCGCAAACCGACGCCTGGTTGCGCGACAACCCGCCTGTCATCCAGTGGGAGCTCGGCGGGCTGCATTTCCCGCCGATGAACACGCCGGTCGACCATGCGCTGGTGACGTCGCTGATGAAACGCAAGGCGGCGATCGGCAAGGCCCCTCAGACAAGCGGCTTCGTCGCCGTGTGCGATGCAGCGCACTATGCCGGCGCCGGTGTCGACGGTGTCATTTTCGGTCCGTCGGGCGACGGCTTCCATGGCGCCAACGAATATGTCGAAGTGGAATCGGTGGTCGAGACCGCCAAGGTGCTCGCGGCATCCGTCATCGACTGGTGCGGCGTGCGCTAAGAGGGCTTGCTTTTCAGGCGGTCACGCCGGGCGGTTGATCCGCCCGGCGACGGCACCCCAAGCCGCTTTGATCATGCCGGCCAGTCCGCTGGGATAGGCCAGCATCACGCCAATGATCAGAACCGCCGTGATCATCGGGCGCCATGCGCCGAAATCAGCCATCCACTCGGCGAAAACCGTCAGCACGAAAGAGGCGACGATGGCGCCGTAGATGGTGCTGGTGCCGCCCAGCAGCACCATCGACAGGATGATGGTCGCCAGGCTCATGCCGAACACGTCGATCGAGGCGTTGCGTTGGTAGGCGGCATAGAAGGCGCCGGCAATGCCGGTGAAGAAGGCGCTTGCCGCAAGCGTCAGCATGCGCTGGTGCACGATCGAGACACCGCGGCTGACGGCGTATTCCTCATTGTCGCGCAGCGCCACGATGCTGGCGCCGGCGCGCGAGCGCACGAACACACGCAGGAACAGCGTGCTCGCCACCAGCAGCGCCAGCGCGATGTAGAAATAGGCGAATTTGGCGTCGCGGACCATATTGTGGTCGAACCAGTAGAGGCCGGGGATACGCACGATCCCTTGCGTGCCGCCGGTGATGTCGGACTGGCTGAGGATCACTTGCATGACCAATTGCGCGAAGCCGAAGGTGACCAGGATGATATAGATGCCCTTCAGGCGCAGGATCGGGATGGTCACCACGATCGCGGCAAGCGTGGCGATGATGCCGCTGGCAAACAGCGCAATCCACGGATCGAGCCCGGCCAGCTTGGTCAGCAGGCTGTAGGCGTAGACGCCGATGCCGAAGAGCGCCAGATGACCGAAATTGAAGACGCCGCCATAGCCGAGGCTGAGATCCCAATTCGACGCCACGATGGCGTAGATAAAGGCCATGATCAGGATGTGGCGGGCATAGGTGTCGCCGAAGACGAGCGGCAGCAGCGCCAGCACGGCCAAGCCGAGCACGAATCCGATGGCTTCGTGCTTCCACGGCGTGCGGCCAGGTGCGATCGGGGTTGCCGCCGCTGTGCGGATCTGGGTGATCGGCGAGGTCGTGTCGGTCATGCGAGGCCTCGCGAGCGGCTGGCGAAAATGCCCTCGGGACGTACCATCAGGGTCAGGATCAGCACGCCGAACAGCAATGCCGGCGTCCAGTAGAGGCCGAAATAATAGCTGCAGGCGGCCTCGAAAAAGCCGATCAGATAGGCGGCGAAGATCGGCCCCGATATGCTCGATATGCCGCCGAAGACGACGACGATCAGCGCCTTGAGCAGCGGGTCTGAGCCCATCACGGGCGACATGAAGCGATAGCCGCCCATGAAGATGCCGGCGAGCCCCGCCAGCGAAGCGGCGATGGCGAAGGCCAGCCCGTAGAGCGCGGTGACATTCAGGCCGACCAGATGGCTGGCGTCCTCGTTCTGCGCGACCGCACGCAATGCCAGCCCGAGGCGCGAACGGTTAAGGAACATCCACAACGCCGCCAGGATCAGCGGCGTGATGACGATGATGGCGATCTGGTGCAGCGAAACGCCGACGCCGCCGATGATGGCGTTGCCGTCGACCAGCGCCGGAATCTGCTTGGAGCGCGGCCCCCAGATGGTGAGCGCTCCGTTCTCGATCAGCGATCCGGCGGCAAGCGTGGTGATGACGACGACCAGCACGATGTTGGGCCGGCCGATCAGCGGCCGCACGACGCTTGCCTGCAGGATCCAGCCGGCGCCGGCCATGACGATCACGGCGACGGGAAAGGCTACCGCCGCCGGCAGGCCGAGTTCCACCAATTGCCAGGCGACATAGGCGCCCAGCATCATGAACACGCCGTGGCTGAAGTTGAACACGCCGATCGTCGTCCAGACCAAAGCGAGCCCGACCGCCATCATGGCGTAGAGCGAACCTTGGAACAGGCCGCCGAACAGGATTTCCGCCAATGCGCTCATGCCGAGTTCCTAGTGGCCAAAATACATCGACATGATCTCGCCGTGGTCGAGGCTCTCGCCCGGCTTGATCTCGGTCGCCACCGCGCCGTGGTTGACGAGGTAGAGTTGCTGCGTCAGTTCCAGCAGGAACTCGATATCCTGCTCGACGACGATCAGCGGTACCCCGCCGCGCGAAATGTCCATGACGGAGGCGCAGAGTTCGTCCTTGATCTTGGGCGCCAGCCCAAGCGTCGGCTCGTCGAGGATCAGGAGGCGCGGATGGCTCATCAGCGCCGTGCCGATCGACACCATCTGGCGCTCGCCGCCCGACAGCGTGCGCACGCGCTGGCGCCAGCGTTCCGCCAGTTTCGGGAACAGTTTGATCACCTTCTCGCGGTTCTCCGCCTCATGCGGACGGGCGCGCGGCGAATAGGCGCCCAGCGCCATGCAGTCGGCGATGGAGAGGTCGGGAAACAGCCGGTTGCCTTGCGGCACGTGGATCAGGCCGGCGCCGACGATGGCGCGGGCGCTGAGGCCTGCTATGTCTTGCCCGTCGAACTGGATGCGGCCGTTCTTCGGCCGCAGCAGGCCGGAGACGGTGCGCAACAGGGTCGTCTTGCCATGGCCGTTGGGTCCGAACAGGCCGACATTGCCGAAGCGGCCAGCTTCCAGCGAAATGTCGTGCAGCACGGTGACGCGGCCATAGCCGGCGGTGACGCCTTCGACGGTGAGGATGGGAGTCACGCCACCGCCCTCCGGGTTCCGAGATAGGCCTCGATGACGCGCTGGTCGGCGATCACGCTTGCCGGCTCGCCAGCGGCGAGCACGCGGCCATTGTTAAGCACCAGCAGATGCTGCGACAGGCTCATCAGGAAGGTCAGCACATGCTCGATCAGGAGGATGGTGATGCCGCGTTCGGCGGTGCGGCGGATCAAACCGATCGACGTCTCGATCTCGGGCTTGGTCAAGCTCGATGCCGGTTCGTCGAGCAACAGCATGCGTGGCTGCATGGCGATCGCGGTGGCAAGCATCAGGCATTTGCGCTCGAAGACGGAAAGCTCGCCGGCCAGCCGCCCGAAGGACACTGAACCCAAGCCGACAAACTCCAGTGCCTCTGCGGCCGCCTCGCGGGCGGCCGCCGCTGCAGCTTTCTCCTTTCTGCCGTAGCTGGCGCCGATCAGCGCGTTCTCGAATACGGTCAGGCCGTCGAAGCTGGTTTCGCGCTGAAAGGTGCGGGCAAGGCCGAGGCGCGCTATGGCATGTCCAGACTTGCCGTTGATCGCGGTCCCGTCAAAGCGGATGTGGCCTCTGTCCGGCCCGAACGGGATGCCGGTGATGATGTTGAACAGCGTGCTCTTGCCGCTGCCGTTCGGGCCGGCGATGCCAAAGATCTCGCCGGCCTCGACCTTGAACGACACGCCATCGACGGCCTTCAGCGAACCGAAGGCCTTCGATACGTCGTCCAGTTCAAGCAGGGCCATGCCCTCACTGCATCCAGGGCTGCGGCTTGAAGGCACCGGTGGCGTATTTTTCCGGCGAGATCAGCGTGCGCTGGCCGTCCCAGATCTGAAAGAAGGTGATCGGGATATAGTCGTCGCCCTGCGTGGCGAGATGCGTGGCGGGATCGAATTTCAACCGGCCCTCGGCGACCTGCTTGTCGGTCTCCGACAGCGCCTTCATGATCGCGGCGTGGTCGGATGCGCCGCCGACCTTCTTGACCGCGTCGAAATAGACGTTGGTCATTTCATAGAGGCCGACGCCATAGGTGCCGCTCTCGACGCCATATTTGGCCTTGAACTTGGCCGCCACCTCATCGGCGCGCGGGTTCTTCGGCGTCGTCAGCGCCCCGCCGAGGAGATTGTAGATGACGCCATTCGACTTCTTGCCGGTGAGTTCGACGAATTCCGGAACACTCGGCGCATATTGCAGGAAGACAAGGCTCTTGGTCGGCTGTTCGAGGAACTGGTTCAGGAAAGACGCCGAATTGCCCGGCAGATAATCGGTGTTGATGACGACATCGGGAACATTCTCGCGCACCTTGGCCAGGATCGAACGCCAGTCGGTGACTTCGCCGAAGGGCACGATCTCATCGACGCTGATAGTCCAGCCCTTCTCCTTGAAAGTCTTCTTCATGCCCTCCGAGATGGTCTTCGAATAGGCGTTGTCGGAGGAGATGATGGCGACCTTCTTGGTCGGCAATGTGATCTTGCCGTCGGCCGCGAGTTTCTCGACGAACAAGGTGACGTCGGTGTTGTAGGCGTCGAAGGACGGCGTTAGCGACCAACAGCACATGTACTTGTCTGGACTCGGCGCGATGATGTCCCTGGTCTGCTGCGAGGTGGCCGCCAGCATGTAGGGCATCTCGGCCTCGGCCATGTTGTCGATCTCGAAATTCGTCAGGCTGGCGTAGCCGGTGAGCATGAATTGCACGCCGGGATCGCCAAGCAGGCGCTCGACCGCGCTGGTGACGTTGCCGGCGGACTGATCCTTGACGTCGCCGACCACCAGTTCGAATGTGTTGCCGGCAACGCCGCCGGCGGCATTCGCCTCATCGATTGCCATCTGCACGCCGCGCTGGAATTCCTGGCCGTCCGCCGCGGCAGGGCCCGTGATCGGCGCCAGCAGGCCGATCTTGACGACATCGGCGAAAGCGGGGGCGCTTGCCGTGGCAAACGCCGCGATCAGGGCCGTGGTCATCAGCATATGGCGGAGTCTGTTGCCTGCGAATTTGGATTTCATCGTGCCGTTCCCTGTTCTCCTCCCGTTCATCGGGAGTTGGATAATTGACAATCTACGCACAATTGATGTTATTTGAAAAGGATTTTTCAACGGCACGAGACCGGGAAAATGTTATGGCAGGGCTAGGGGAGGCGGCGGCGCTTTGTTGTGCAACTGCTTCGAAACGAGCGATTCCAGACGGAGCCAAAGATGACGATCGCGCAGAAGACCCTTGAAACCAGTCACGGCAGGATCGCCGTTCGCGAGACCGGCGGCAAAGGCACCGCCGTCCTGCTGATTCATGGCAATTCGTCTTCCGGTGCCGTTTTCCGCAACCAGCTCGAGAGCCCGCTGGGCGAGCGCTACCACATGATCGCCCCCGATCTGCCGGGCCACGGGGCTTCCGGCAATGCGATCGATCCGGACCGCTCCTACAGTATGGAAGGCTATGCCGATGCGATGACCGAAGTGCTCGGCCTGCTCGGTATCGACAAGGGCATCGTCTTCGGCTGGTCGCTCGGCGGTCATATCGGGCTGGAGATGATCGACCGTTATCCTGGCCTGCTCGGACTGATGATATCAGGCACTCCACCGGTAGCGCCCGAGGAGGTCGGCAACGGCTTCAAGTCGAGTCCACATATGCACCTTGCCGGACAAGAGGCCTTCACCGCCGCTGATGTCGAGGCCTATGCGCGCAGCACTTGCGGGGAACCGTTCGAACCGTTCCTCCTCGACACGGTGGCGCGCACCGACGGGCGGGCGCGGCGCCTGATGTTCGAGAAATTCGCCGCCGGCACAGGCCGCAACCAGCGCGAGATCGTCGCCGGCAAGACGCCTCCGATCGCCGTTCTCAATGGCATCGACGAGCCTTTCGTGAACACCGATTTTGTCTCAGCGGTCAAGTTCTCCAACCTGTGGGAAGGCAAGGCGCATCTGCTCGACAAATCGGGCCATGCGCCGTTCTGGGATTCTCCCGACCGCTTCAACCCGATCTTCGCCCGCTTCCTGGAAAGCGTGGATCAGGTATAGACTCGCCGCAAGGCCACCGACCAGCCGCCATCGACCGGAATGAGTCCAGCCCTGCTGGCCTCATTGCACTGACAGGAGGAGGGCGGCCGCGACCGGGCCGTTGGCAAGGCATGCGTGTCCGGCTATGACGGCAAAGTTGCGAAGAGCAGTCAGCTTTTCCGTTGGAGTGCGACATGACCGTATTTACACGCCGCGGACTGCTGAAAACAGCCGCCGTTGCCGGTGCGAGCGGGCTCGGGCTTGCCGCCATGGGCAGGATTGGCGGCTGGGCGGCGTCCGCGCCTGAGCCGGTGGTGCTGCGGACGGCGAAAATCCAGGCGAAGCTGATGGATGTCGGCCAGACCAACAATGTGCTGACTTACGGCAAAGCGGGAATGCCGCCGGTGCTCAGGATGAAAAAAGGCGAACCCTTTGCCGCGCGCCTCGACAATGCCATCGACGATCCGACGACCATCCACTGGCACGGTATTCGCCTGCCGAACAAGATGGATGGCGTGCCCTTCCTGGTGCAGCCTTACGTCTACACCGGCGATCATTTCGACTATGCCTTCACGCCGCCCGATGCCGGCACCTTCTGGTATCACCCGCACTGCAACACGCTGGAGCAGATGGGGCACGGCCTGACCGGCGTGATCGTGGTTGAAAACCCGAACGATCCGGAATTCGACGCCGAGTTTGTCCTCAACCTGCGCGACTGGCGCCTTGGCGACGACGGCCAGTTCATCGACCAGTTCCGGCCGCGCGATGCCGCGAGAACCGGCACTTACGGCACGGTGCGTACCGCCAACTGGCTCGATCAGCCGCAATATGACGCGCCCGCCGGCGGGCTGGTGCGGCTGCGCATCGCCATTACCGATGTCACCCGCATCCATGCCTTTCGCGTCGACGGCGCCGAAGCGATGGTGATGGCGCTGGACGGCAATCCGGTGCCGGAGCGCTTTGCGCCCGATGCCTTGCTGCTTGGACCGGGGCAGCGCATGGAACTCGCCATCCGCATGCCCGACGATGAGGGCGCGATCGTCAGCCTGCGGGACGTCAGGGGCACCAAGCCCAAGGTGCTGGCGACGCTGCGCGCGACGGGCAACTCGCTCAAGCGGGACGTTCGCGACGTTGCGCCGCTGGAAGTGAATCCGGTGGCGGAAGTGGATCTCGGCTCGGCCCAGCATATCTCCCTGTCGCTCAGCGCCACGGCGGAGAACGTCCCGAGCGACAGCATCTGCGGTTCTCTCGGCTACAGTTTCTGGGCGATCAACAAGGTGCCGTGGCCGGGCGATACGCCCGATCCAACCGCGCCGCTCGCCGAGCTGAAGCTTGGCAGGAGCTATGTCATCGACATGGAGAACCTGACGCCGCAATCGCATCCGATGCATTTGCACGGCATGAGCTTCAAGGTTTTGTCATCCTCGACGCGGCCGGTGCAGCCGTTGATTTCGGACACCTATCTCATCCAGCCCAACGAGAAGGTGAGCCTTGGCTTCGTCGCCGACAATCCCGGCGACTGGCTGCTGCATTGCCACATCATCGAGCACCAGAAATCGGGCATGACGAGTTACGTCAGAGTGGTCTGAGCCAAGCCCACCGAAAGCCGCATTGTC
This sequence comes from Mesorhizobium sp. B2-3-10, assembly GCF_006442275.1. NCBI lineage: Bacteria > Pseudomonadati > Pseudomonadota > Alphaproteobacteria > Hyphomicrobiales > Phyllobacteriaceae > Mesorhizobium > Mesorhizobium sp. B2-3-10. The sequence goes on along the minus strand of NZ_VFVT01000009.1, from coordinate 211,465 downwards.
CGCGACCTACTTGCGCAGTTGCGCCTCGATCTCGTCGAGCACCTTGTCCTTGCCGATGCCGGTGAGGAAGGCGAGGCCCTTGATGACCGGCTTGGTCACCGAAGCCGAGATCGGCGTGGTGGCGACGATGAAGTCGACGCTATCGGCGAGCCCCGGCACTTCGGTTGCCTTGGCCTGCTGCGCGTTGAAGGTAAGGCCGCGCATCTTCATCGCCTCGGTAACGGCGACGTTGACCGCCGTCGAGGTGGCGATGCCGGTGCCGCAGGCAAAGAGAATTGTCTTCTGTCTGGCCATCTTTGCTTTCCCTTGATTAGCAGCCGAGCACGGTGCGCACGTCGTCAAGCGTCCTGGCCGACCTCAAGCCGTCCAATGCATCTGGATTCTGGATCGTTGCCATGACGGACTGCAGCGCTTCAATCTGCTTGTCCTTGTCATTGATCGCAAGCAGGAAGACGAAACCCACCGGCAGCTTCTCGTCGGGGTCTTCCATGTTGGCGAAGATCACCGGCTTTCTCAGCGTGCCCATTGCGATGCCGGGCTTCAGCACATGCTCGGGATCGGTGTGGGGCACCGCGACATTGTCGGCGCGTTCCAGCGGCAATCCTGTCGGGATGGTCATTTCGCGGCGCACGACCGCGTCGGCATAGGAGCTCTTGACATAGCCAAGGGCCTCGAGCCGTCCCGCCAGGACGCGGATGATCTCCTCATTGGTCGACGCGTCCGACCCGAGCACGATCGCTTCGGGATCCAGAAGCTGCATGAGGGCGTCGGACATGTCTTGCTCCGTCGATAAATCGTGCGCCCGGCGAAGGCGCACGATCGTTTCAGATGAAGGCACGCTTGCGTTCAGGCCGTGCCTTCGGCCGGCTCGTCCTCGGCGCCCGCCGCCCGTTCCCAGCCGAGCGGATTGCGGCGATAGAGCACGAACAGCGCCGCGATGACCACGGCGATCACGATGATGCCGATCAGCCCAAGTCCCTGGATCGCCTCTATGATCACATAGGGTACCCACAGGAAGCCGTCGACCACCGAGGTGATCTGCAAAGCATCCGCCGGCAGTTTAAAGCCCGATGCGACGGCCGCACTGGTGAACAGCGGCGCCAGGGCGTTGGCGACATAGAAGCCGATCGCCAAGGTGACCGTGCCGATCACCACCATGCGGAACACATTGCCTTTGACCAGCGGCGCGGTCATGGCGACGATGAACGGGATGACCGCCAGGTCGGCGAACAGGATGACGCGGTTGCCCGGCAGGATCACCGACAGGATGATCGCGATCGGCACCAGGATCAGCGACGACGAGATCGCGGCGGGATGGCCGATCAGGATCGCCGAATCGAGGCCGACGAGAAGCTCGCGATCGCCGGTGCGCTTGCGCACGAACTCCTGCGCCGCGTCGGAAACCGGGATCAGGCCCTCCATCAGGATCTTCACCATGCGCGGCAGCAGCAGCATAACCGCGGCAAGTGTCATTCCGGTGCCCAGCACCTTGGCCAGCACCGTGCCGGGATCGCCGGCATTGTAGAAGGCGATGGCGCCGAGCACGAGGCCGATGATCAGGCCGAGCACGACCGGTTCGCCGAACACGCCGAAGCGGCGCTCGATGGTTTCGGTGTTGATGTTGATGCGGTTGATGCCGGGAATGCGGTCCATGATCCAGTTCAGGATGATGGCGATCGGCAGGATTTGCGCCGAGGCGAGATGCGGCACCGAAATGCCGGGAACGCCGTAGAATTGCTGCACCGCGCGCGCCGACCAATCGGCGAACAGCAGCGACAGCGCCGCAACCAGGGCCGCGATGGCAATGCCGTAGGCCAGATTGTCGGTGGCGGCGACGACGAGCGAGCCGACGAAGGCGAAGTGCCAGAAATTCCAGACGTCGACATTGAGCGTGCGCGTCATGCGCGTCAGCAACAGCACGATGTTGACCAGGATGCCGACCGGGATGACCCAAAGCCCGACCGAGGAGCCAAAGGCGATGGCGGCCGCCGAGGGCCAGCCGACGTCGATAATGTCGCGATGAATGCCGGTGTTGGTGACGATGGCCTTGGCGACGTCGCCGATCGACGTGAACATCAGGCCAAGCACAAGGTTGATACCGATGAAGGCGACCCCGATGGTGACGGCGGCGCGAAAGGCCTTGCTGACCTTGGCGCCCAAAACCACGGCAATGATGAAAATGACGATCGGCAGCAGGATTGTCGCGCCGAGCGTGTCGATGGCCCCCTTGAGGCCAGCGAGTAGAGTATCCATTCTTCCTCCCCTGGAGCCCCGAGCCTAAAGCTTCGCGGTGCTCCTTTCTCTCAGCCTCTGCCGCCACCTTAGCGCAAAGGCACTCCCCAGATGCCGCGAGACGAGTGCCCCTCCGAGCGGTTGTCTCGATGAACATTTGCCTTTGTTGGCAAACGAATGTTTTTATTGAGACTGTTCGCGACAATGTCAATTGGCAAGCCTTTGGGCCAATCGGCCAAGGCGACGACGCTTGTCACGGGTCATTTTCGTTGGAAATCGCCGGTCGCGAGCGGTTTTGTTGGCACAGGGGAAGGGTCCCTGCTAATTCGCGTCCAGACCAAGAAGCTGTGGACATCCCGCATGACCAATGTCGCCTTGACCGGGCTTGCCCGCGATCTCGCCAGACGTGCCGCCGAGGGCCGCCCGGTGCGCATCGGCATCATCGGCTCCGGCGAAATGGGCACTGACCTCGTCACGCAAGGCATGCTGATGCCCGGCATTGCGGTTTGCGCCGTCTCGACCCGGCGCCCGCACACCGCGCGTGACGCCATCCGCATCGCCTACGGTGACGAGGCGATGGCGGTCGAAGCCGACACCGCGTCGAAAGTCACCGCGGCGATCGAGGTTGGAAAAATAGCCATCACCTCGAACGAGATGCTGGTCACCAACCCACTGATCGATGTCGTCATCGACGCCACCGGCAAGCCGGGCGTCGCCGCCGATTTCGACCTGATGGCGATGGAGCACGGCAAGCACCTGGTGATGATGAATGTCGAGGCCGACGTCACCATCGGCTGTTACCTCAAGCAGCAGGCCGACCGGCTTGGCGTGGTTTATTCGGTCGGCGCCGGCGACGAGCCGTCGAGCTGCATGGAACTGATCGAGTTCGCGTCCGCACTCGGCCTTACCATCGTCTCGGCTGGCAAGGGCAAGAACAACCCGCTCAACCACGATGCCGTGCCTGACGACTATCGCGAGGAAGCGACCCGCCGCAACATGAACCCGCGCATGCTGGTCGAGTTCGTCGACGGCTCCAAGACCATGGTCGAGATGTGCGCCATCGCCAACGCCACCGGGCTGGTGCCTGACGTGCCCGGCATGCATGGTCCCAAGGCCGACCGCGATGACCTCGTCAAGGTGCTGATCCCGCGCGAGGATGGTGGCCTCCTGCTGAAAAAAGGCGTCGTCGACTACACCATCGGCAAGGGTGTGGCGCCCGGTGTCTTCGTCATCGTCGAGGCGACGAATCCGCGCATCATCGAACGCATGGACGACCTGCATATCGGCCGCGGTCCCTATTACAGCCTGTTCCGGCCCTACCATCTGACCTCACTGGAAGTGCCGCTGACGGCCGCTCGCATCGTGCTGTTCGGCAAGCCCGACATGGTGCCGCTGCCGCGGCCGGTTGCCGAGGTCTGCGCCGTCGCCAAGCGCGATCTCGCCGCCGGCGAGACCTTCGATGCGATCGGCGAGACCTGCTATCGCTCCTGGACCATGACCGTCGGCGACGCGCGTTCCCAGCGCGCCGTGCCGGTCGGCCTGCTCGAGGGCGGCAAGGTGCTGAAGCCGGTCAGGAAAGGTGCACTGCTGACCACCGACAATGCAGCGCCAGACCGGACGACCAGTCTGTTCGCGCTGCGCCGCCTGCAGGACGAGATGCTGTACGGAAACAAGCCCGTTGTGGCGCTGTCATGACAGATGCGCTATATTGTAATGGCAGATGACGCCGAGGATCGACCAATGAACCTCCAGATCAGGGACCCGCGTGCACGTGAACTGGCACAGCGGCTCGCCGCCAAACGCAAGATTTCGATGACCGAGGCGGTGATCGAAGCTCTTGAGTCCGAACTGAAACGGGAAAGTGGACGCGCTCCGTTGGCGCAGCGGCTGGCTGCCATCGCCGATGAACTCAAAGCCAGAGCTGGCCAGGGCGGCCGGCCCGTACACAAGGATGAGATCGATGAGATGTGGGGCCACTCCTGATGTTTGTCGACACCTCGGTGGTCGTCGCAATTCTTTCGGGAGAAGAAGATGCTGGCGAGTGGAGCAACCGCATCGCGGTAGCACCTCGCAGGATTACTTCCGCGCTGGTGGTGCTCGAAGCGGCTATGCGGCTTTCAACTATGCTGGCCGTCGAGCCGCTCGTCGCTGAAGTGGCGATAGAGGCTTTTCTGCGCGAGGCCGAAATCGAAATCGTTCCCATCGACGCCGGCGACGCCAAGCTCGCGGTCCAAGCTTTTTCAGACTATGGAAAAGGACGCGGGCATCCCGCCCAACTCAACCTGGCCGATTGCCTGTCCTATGCTTGCGCAAAGGGCCGCGGCTCTGCTCTGCTCTACAAAGGCAACGACTTCTCGCATACCGATCTGGCCTAGGGAGTCTGCTCTATTTCCCTAGTTCGATCGACCGCAGCCGCGCCGCTTCCACCGCTTGCGTAAGGAGATTGGTCAACCGGTCATCGCCCATCAGCACGCCAAGCGCCGCCGCCGTCGTGCCGTTGGGGCTGGTCACCTGCTTGCGCAGCATAGCCGGGTCCTCGCGGCTTTCGGCGGCGAGCGAGGCCGCGCCGTAGACGGTCTGCATGGCGAGCAGCCTGGCGGTCGCCGCCGGCAGGCCGGCCTTCTCTGCGGCCACCGTCAGCGCCTCGATGAAATGGAAGATATAGGCCGGACCCGATCCGGACACGGCGGTCACCGCATCCATAAGGCCCTCGTCGTCGATAGTGGCCACTTCGCCGCCGGCCGACAGAAGGTCGGCGACGAAGCGCTTGGCGTCGGCGGAAACCAGGGGATTGGAAAACACCACCATCATGCCCTTGCCGATGGCCGCCGGCGTGTTGGGCATGCACCGCACAACGGGGGCGCGGTTGCCGAGGATGTCCTCGAAGGTGGCGGACGGCGTGCCGGCGGCAATGCTGACGAAAGTGGTGCGTCCATCGCCGAAGCGCTTGTACGCGGCGGTGACGTCGCGGATCACCTGAGGTTTCACCGCGATGACGACCAGATCGGGCACGGCATCCGCCGGAATGGCCCCGGCATCCGCTGCCGAGCCGCAGCCAAGCGCCACTGCGCGATCGCGCAGCTCGGCATTGGGCTCGACCACTAAAACCGCCGAGGGTGCAAGCTTGCCGGACTTCAGCCAGCCCGAGAGCATGGCGTAACCCATATTGCCGCAACCGGCGAGAACAAGCCTGATCGTCATCGAGAGCCCTCCGAGGAAAGGCCATGACATAGACGCTCGCGGGTCGGTGGGGAAGCCCTCTCAGGACCGCTGAACAGGCGTGCGCACCGCGATCGGCCGCAACGACACTTGCCTGAGGCCCAGCACGCCGAGCACGAAGAACAGCCAGACCGGATCACCGCGATGGAAGAAGAAGCTCTCGAGAAAGGCGTTGAGTGCGGTGAACAGCACCACCATCATGAAGAAATCGCCGAGATAGATGTTCTCCTTGCGCGGCGGAATGCGCATATAGTCGCGCAATGGTGCGATGAGGAAGGTGTAGACCGCCACGCAAAGGGCAGGGATGCCCATCAGCACGGCGATGTCGAGATAGCCGTCATGGCCGTGCACGATGGTCCTGATGTCCCACGGGCGATCGAAGGGTTGGTCCTGGTTGAGCAGCAGCGGCGTGCCCCAGAAGCTCTCATAACCGTAGCCGGTCCACGGCTTCTTCGCCAGCATCGAGCCGGCGAACTCCCACAGCGTCGTCCGGCCGGTATAGGTGAGGTCGGGGAAGTAGATGGCCGCCAGATGCTTCACCGGCGGCAGGAAGACGATGCCCAGCGTGCCGACCGCCGTGGCGATGATCGCCAGCATGAACAGGATCGGCGTACCGAGCCGCATGCCCATCAGACTCGGAAACATCACGATCAGGATCGAGAACGGCACCAGCCCGGCGGTGGTCTTGGAGCCGGTGTGCAGCATGAAGATCATCGCCGCGCAGAAGATACCCGCGCCCCACCAGCGCTGGCCGCGTCGGTAGAGATAAAGCCCGGCGAAGCTGAAGCAGGCCATGATCGGGCCGGCGATGTTCTTGTGGGTGAACACCCCGCGCCACAAGCCGGCATGTTCGGGCTCCTGCGAGTCAGCCGTGTGCATCGCCTCGTGCGGAAAGACGATCAGGCCGAGATAGGACAGGCCCATGACCACGACCGCGGTGAAGATGATGACCCTGGAGAAGGACTCCGCGTCGCGGGGTAGCGCCAGAATCGTCGCCATCGTCAGGATGCCGATCATGGTGAAGGACGCCGCGCGCATTGCCGAGGGCGGATCGGTCGCCAGCACCACCGACAGGAAGAAGAAGCCCAGCATCAGTATCCAGGACGGGCTGAGCAGCGAGCGTACGACGCGCGGATCGGCGAAGGCCATCAGCGCGAAGATCGAAATCCCGCCGAGCGAGCCGAAGCCGAGTTGATTGACGATGTCGCCCCCTTCGCCGGTGAGTTCGGCGCCGGCCGGCTGGAACGGGCGGAAGGACACCATGATGACGGTGAACAGCAGCGCGGCGATCGCGGTCGCCACGCCACCGCGCGTGAACGCGGCGCTGAGCGGCGCGCGCTCAGTTCTTCTCAGGCTGGCGGTATTGCTCATTGGCATATCCGAATTCGGCCAGCACGCGGCCCAGCGCCACATGGACGGGGTAGATGGCGGCCGCCGGGGATCCCGTGCGCGCCAGCCGCATGATGCCGCGAAGCGGCGAGGCGGCAAGCAGCGCCAGGCTCCTGGCGAATACCTTGGCGCCGGCGAACGGCATGCCGGCGCGCCTCTTCTTCTCCACCAGTGTCGAGATGACACCGTTGCGTAGGCTGCGGGCGCGGATCCAGTCGGTCTCGACGCGCCGGGCCGGAACGGTCTCCCGCACCTTGGCTTCGGCGCACCAGCCCAGCACGAAGCCGCGTTGCGCCGACCGGCTGAGAAAGTCGGAATCGCCGCCGCCCATGAAATTGAATCTGAGATCGAGGAAGGGCGGCCCCATCGCGGTCAGCACGTTGCGCCCGACCAGAAGATTGCCGGACGAATAGAGCGCGGGCACCCGTCCCGTCTCCCGGTAGGGGGGTGCGAAGACGGGATGCTCGGCCCATTTGGCATGGGCAGGATCGGCAAAAACGGGCACCTGCGGGCCGCCGACGATGTCGGCGGCGAGCGTTTCGGCGGCGTGGCACATCCGCTCCAGCCATTGCGGATCGGCGGTCTCGTCATCGTCGATGACCAGAAGATGCTTGAAGTTCGGGAACTGCAGGATCGCCGTCTGCCAGCCGGCATTGTAGGCGCTGCAATTGCCGCGCTCATGCGCGATGATGACCATGCCCGGTATCTCGCCGCGCTCGAACAGCGGCAGCACCGCCTTGGCGCCCTCCCGCGCCTCGGCCTCGTTTTCGATGAGGATGACGGCAAAGCGCCTGTCGGTTTGCTGCGCGCGAAGCGACGCCAGTGTCTCCAGCACCTGTTGCGGCCGCTTGAACGTCGGTAAGGTGACGATCGCTTCGACGGCCTCCACGTCGAGCAGGCGAGATCGTCCCGCGATCGATACCGAACCGTCCAATGGCAAAGGGATCATCCGTGTCCAGCCGCGTCGTGAGTCGCGTTCTGGTAGCACCACGATGATAAGGTTTCGTTAATCACCTTGCACGGAGAGGCCCGCCAGACATGGGTTTTGGGGCGTTGATCGTGCTCGTTTAATCAAGGGTTCACCGCGCTTTGCTACCGGCTACACCACAGGATAGGTAAGATGCATCTGCTGTTCGCCACATCGATCGTGCCCGACGGTGCTCTCGCCTCGGGCTACGAGATAGCCAACGCCGCGATTATCGCCGCCCTGCGGCGCGCCGGCGCGCGCGTCACGGTCATCGGCTTCACCTGGCCCGGAAAAGCCGCGGCCGATCCCGAAAATACCGTGGTGCTGGGGGCGGTCGACGTGCGCACCGAAAGTGCTTCGCCGCTGCAAAAGCTTGTCTGGGTCGGCAAGGCGATGTTTTCAGGCCTGACCTTCGCGTCGGTCAAGTTGCGTGCGGTGTCCAGCCACGATGTTCAGGCCGCCCTCGAACGAGCCGGTCCGTTCGATGGCTATGTGTTGAATTCCGTGCAGTTCGCCGGTGCTTTCGAACGGGTCTTCGAAGACCGGCCTTCGATTTTCGTCGCCCACAATGTCGAGCATCTCTCGGCGCGGGAGAATGCCGTTGCCGCCGCCGGCATTTTCCAGCGCCTGCTGTTTCGGCGCGAGGCAAGGCTGCTCAAACTGGTCGAAGAGCGCCTCTGCCGCCGCGCGCGTTTTGTCTTCACGTTGGCCGAGGAGGATCGCGGGGCACTTGGCGTCGCCTCGGATGATCGTTCGGCGGTGCTGCCGCTGGTGACCTGCGCCACGGCGCCAGTCCGGAACGGCCGGCGCGCGATCGACTGTGACGCGGCCCTGATCGGCACCTGGACCTGGCAGCCGAACCGCATCGGCCTCGACTGGTTCCTGGGCAAGGTGGTGCCGCATCTGCGGCCTGGTTTCCGCATCCGCATAGCGGGTCACATGCCTTCCGGCGTCACCTCCGCGCATCCGGGCGTCGAGTTTGTCGGCCGTGTCGCGGATGCCAGGGCTTTCGTGCGCGGCGCGGCCGTCATCCCGCTGATCAGCACCGCGGGCAGCGGCGTGCAGCTGAAGACCATCGAGACCTTCGAGCTTGGCCTGCCCTCGGTCGCCACCAGCCGGTCGCTGCGCGGTATCGACCATCGCCCCGACAATTGCGTCGTCACCGACGATCCGGCCGGCTTCGCCAAGGCCCTGGAGGCAGCCGCGGCCGACATCAACGATGTCGATGGCAGCACCTTCCATCGCCGGCAGGTCAAGGCGCTCGACGCCGCGGTTCGTGTCGGTCTCGAAAAAATCGGCGCCGTGCGGGAGGAGGTGTTTGCATGAACATGCACGCCGCCCGTGCCGCGTTCGGCTTTGACAGCCTGAAGGCAATCCTCGGCATTCCGGTGCTGGCGATCCGCTGGGACGATGCGATTGCCTTGCTGAACCGATTGATCGCCGAGCGGCGCTTCACCAAGGTTAGTTTCCTCAACGCCCACAATGCCAATATCGCCCACACCGACCCGGTGTTCGCCGAGGCGCTCGACGATTTCCTCATCCTGCCGGACGGCATCGGCGTCGATCTCGCAGCGAAGCTTCTCTACGGCGCGCCGTTTCCCGACAATCTCAACGGCACCGATTTCGTGCCGGCCTTCCTGCAGGCTTCCAAGAGGCCGCTGACGGTGGGACTGCTCGGTGCGACCCGTGTCAACGCCGAGGCGGCGTCGGTGAAGCTGGCGGCACTTGCCGTGCAGCACAACTTCGTGGTCATTCACGACGGTTATTTCTCACCCGCGCAGGAGCCGGAGATCATCGACCGGATCGCAAAGCTACGGCCTGATATGCTGCTGGTCGCGATGGGCGTGCCGCGCCAGGAATTGTGGATTGAACGTCACATCGACGAACGCCATTGCACGCTGCCGATCGCGGTCGGCGCGCTGCTCGATTTCCTGAGCGGCTCGGTGCCGCGCGCACCGCTGTGGATGCGCCGCCTGCGGCTGGAATGGCTGTTCCGTCTGGCGGTCGAGCCGGGCCGGCTCTGGCGCCGCTACGTGGTCGGCAACCCCCTGTTCCTGTGGCGGGTCGTCAAGCAGAAATGGGCGCGCGGCGCCGAGGCCGTCGCAGATGCTCCCGGAGAGTTTCGTTGAACAAGCGGTTCGTCCCAGACCCGCTGGCCGGCCCACGCCTGTTGCCGAAGACGCCGACGGCAGCGGTTGTGACGGCAAGCTACGCCCCGGATTTTGAACGCTGCCGACTGCTGTGCGAAACGCTTGACCGGCATGTCTCGGGCGCCGCGCACCACTACATTCTGGTGGAACATCGCGACCTTCCGCTTTTCCGCCAGTTGGAGACCAGCCGCCGTTCGGTCGTCGATGAGCGGGATCTCCTGCCGCACTGGCTGCGCTCCTTCGACGATCCGCTCAGCCTGTTTCGCCGCCGCGTCTGGCTCAGCCTGAAGACCCAGCCGCTGCGTGGCTGGCACGTGCAGCAGCTGCGCCGCATCGCCATATCGGCGCACGCAGGGGAAGACGTGCTGATCTTCTGCGATTCCGACGTCGCTTTCCTGAAGGCGTTCGATTGCGGTGCCTTCTGGCGCGATGGCAAGGCGCGTTTGTTTCGCCGGGATGGTGTGCTCGCCGATGAAGGCCATGACGAGCATCGCTTGTGGTCGCGCAATGCCGGAACGGCACTTGGCATCGATTCGTCCCGGAGATCGGTCCATGATTATATCTCGACGCTGATCGCCTGGCGCCGCGACACGGTGCTTGCCATGTGCGGCCGGATCGAAAAGGTCCATGGCCGCGACTGGGTCGAGGTCATCGGCTCGGCGCGCAAATTCTCCGAATGCATGATCTACGGACGCTATGTCGACGATCTGCTGGACGGAGCCGGCCACTTCCACGGTTCGGAAGAATTCTGCCGCGTCCACTGGACGGGCGAGGCGCTGTCGGACGACGAGTTCCGCCGCTTCGTTGCCAGCATGGCGCCAGAGCAGGTGGCAATCGGCATGCAGTCCTTTATCGGCACCGATATAGGCCGGATCCGACGCCTGATCGGGCTTGATCGCTGATTGTCCTAGATTGCCTTGGCCGGTCTGCGCAGCGCCGAATAGGTCAGCAGCATGGACGCGAGGTAGAGCAGCAGGAAGACGATGTTGAGCGACAGCACCAGATCAGATGTTTCGGAAATGGTGGTCAGCACATAGATCAGCAGCAGCGCCTTGAGGGCGGCGAGCAGGCCGAGATTGAGCGCTCGCACCAGCGTCTGGCCGCGCGCGAAAAGAAGCTCGGCCTGGTATTCGACCAGATTGCGCAGTCCAGGCACACAGATCGCCAGCGCCACCAGGGGTGAGGCCTCGGAAACATTCCTGCCGAGCGCGTTGGGAAAGAAATGCAGCACGATGCCAAGCGCTGCCAGCGCCAGCGTTGAAACGAGGAACACGCCGCCCTCGATGCCGCTCTTTATCGCAAGGCGCGACAGCAGCTCCGGCGCGCGCATCATGCGCTGCACGAGCATCATGGAGAAGGTACGGATGGGGATCGCCGTCAGGTCGACGAGCCGCATGATGATGGCATAGATGCCGGCCAAATGCGGGCCGCCGATCGCCAGCACCAGCAGCTTGTCGAATTCCGATTGCAGGTAGAACAACACCTCGGCGCCGGCCACATAGATGGAATCGGCGAGCCGCCGCAGATAGAGTTCGATGCGCAGCCGCAGCCGCTGGCGTGGATAGAACCAGCCGAAAGCCAAAAGCAGCGAGGCGGCGTTGGCCCCTATGTAGAACCACGACCACATCCAAATGCCATGCTGTGGCGAGACCATGAACAACACCGCGCCAAGCGCCCGCAGTGCGGTGGCCAGGATTGCCAGCACGGCTGCCCGACCGAATTTGCCCAGCCCGTTGTTGACGATCAGCGCCACTTCCACCGGCCGCCACAGCAGCGCCTCGGCAAAAACGATCGCCGTGAATACCGACAGCGGCACGGTGCCGGCAAAGAAGATCAGGTAGACGCCGAACGAGGCCACGGCCAAAAGCGGCAGCGAGACGGCGCCGAGCAGCAGGAAACCCGCTGTGAACGTGCCGATCAGGTTGGGGCGGATGGTGGCGGTGCGGTAGAGTGCCGAAATGAAACCGAAGGCGAGAAGCCTCGACAGCATGACGCCGGCCGCCGAGGCGGTGGCGAACATGCCGAACTCTGCGATCGACAGCGTATTGGCGAGCGCGATGAAATAGGCAAGTGAAAACACCAGTCGCCCGCCGGCGCCGCTGATCGCCGAAAAATAGTCGCGCACCAGCCCCCGCCGTTCGGCCATCAAGGTGCCGATCCGCGCGAAGGTCCGCCTTTGCGGTATGTCGCTGGCCTCAGTCATACGTCGAGGAAAATGCATAGGCTGGAAAGTTTAACGCGCCGTTCTGAAGCTTTCAGCTGTGTTGAAAATCGTTGCAACCGTGGCGTGAATTCTTGCCGTCCTCTTTCGAAAATTAACCTTTTGTTTCCTATGCCTGTTTAGCGTGACTTAACGAATGGCCGACCGCCGCTGCCAAGCGGCCAAGAGTAAAGCTCCACGACATGGTCGACAGGGAAAACCGTGAAGACTGGAAGCGCGAGCGCTCCTTGCTGGCGCTTGGCGAAGCCGTGCGTGGCGAGGACGATGCTTCGCTGGTGTCGATAGGAGACCGCGCGGACCCCTCATGGCGCGAGGATGCCGCCACGCGCCATCGCCTGGCTCGTTCCCGTCGCGAGACGAAGGCGAGCCCGCCTCGGTCGGCAGCCGATAACGCCGAACGGTCTCGCCTGGACGAGGAGCAGCCGTTTGTATCCGAGGGCGCCTGGCGTTCGCGGGGGGAAACCGGCACCGGCGATTTGCCACCCGACATGCCGCAAGCAAGGCCCGCCCCGGAGGAACCTTCGGGCACGGGTGGCGCCCATGATGCAATCGGGTCCCGCGCTGCGGGCGGAGCCGACCCGTCCTCCAATGGCGGGGCGGACAGTCAGCAGTGGAAGCCGCTGATCGATCCGATGCTGGTCGTTCGCGGCGCTGCCAGGTCGAAGCTGCTGATCGTTGCGACCACGATACTGGGCGCTGGACTTGGCGTTGCCGTCGCCCTGTCGATGCCGAAGAAATACGAAGCCACGACCGAACTGATCATCGAGCCGGGCGACCTGAAGCTCTCCGACCGCGATCTCACCCAACCGGTAGGCCAGCCCGATGCCGCGCTGGCCGTCGTCGAAACCCGGATCAAGATGCTCACCTCGGGCACCGTTCTCGATCAGGTCGTCAAGAATCTCAACCTCGTCAACGATCCGGAATTCAATGGCCAGGGCTCCGGCGGCCTCGGCGTCATGTCGCTCATCCGCTCGATCGTGTCACGCAACGATGGGCCGGGCGGCGTCGATGAGGTTCGCCGCCAGGCTCAGGCTGTCGGCAATCTGGCCAAGAGCCTGTCGGTCGAACGCAGCGGCAAGACTTTTGTCATTTCCGTCAGCGCCGTAACCCAGAACGGCGACAAATCGGCGCTCATTGCCAATACGACGAGAACCGTCTTCCAGCAGGAAGCCGCCAAATACCAGTCCGACATGGCCGGACGCGCGACGAACGAGTTGACGTCCAAGCTCGATGATCTGCGCAAGGGGGTCGAGGCGGCCGAGCGCAAGGTCGAGGATTTCAGGGCCACGCATGGCCTGGTCGACGCGCAAGGCCATCTGATCAGCGACGATCAAATGCTGAAGCTCAACGAGCAGCTCTCGGTCGCCCGCGCCCGCACGCTGGAACTCAATGCCCGGGCGGCGTCGACGCGTTCGCTGGACGTCAATTCCGTTCTGACCGGCACGTTGCCGGAAGAGATCAACTCCAACGCCATGAGCGATCTGCGCTCGCAATATGCAACGCTGAAGCAGGAGGCCGATCGTGCCGCGGTCCGGCTGGGACCGCGTCATCCAGAACTCCAGGCCCTCAACGCCCAGATCGCCGGCGCGCGCGAGCGCATCGCGGCTGAACTGCGCCGCATCGCCTCTTCGCTGCAGGTCGACTTGAAGCGCGCGGTTCAGCTCGAACAGGACCTCGCTTCCGGGCTGGCCCAGGCAAAGGTCCAAAGCGGCGACGTCAACAGCGACCTGGTTGCCCTGCGGGAGCTGGAGCGCGAGGCCACCGCCAAGCGTTCCGTCTACGAACAATATCTCCTGCGCGCCAAGGAGACTGGTGAACAGACGGGCATCAACACGACCAACATCAATGTGATCACTCCCGCCCAGGCTCCACTCGAGCCAAATGGACCCTCACGGGCCTTGGTGGCGCTGGCCGGCCTGCTGCTTGGCCTTGCTGCCGGTGTTGGCCTCGGCGCTCTGCGTGGCACCTATGACAGCCTGCGCGAGACGGCAAGCGCGCGCTCACGCCGCGAGCGCAAGGTGGACGAACGCAAGTTGGCTGACCAGAGAGCGCCTCGCGAGGAGCAGGCATTCCGGGCGGAGCCTCCGCCAGAGCCACCGATGCCGGCAGCGCCTGTGCCGCTGCCGCCCGCACCACCGCCGCCGGTCACGCGGACCGAGGCCGCTCCCGCCGAAAGCTCCGGGAGGATTGGCGCACTCATGTCGAGACTGCGCAAGGCCATGTCCCGCAAGCCGTCCGCCGAAGCCGACGACGACATCTCCAGCGGGTTCGGCCTACCCGCCTTCGCCGACAACGGACGGCCTGTCAACGCTCCGCTATTTCCTGGCCATCCGGAGTCCGGTTTCGGGCCTCGGCAGGCGGCCGGCCTGGATTATTCGCAGTCACCCTTCCAGCCGGGCCCCGATGCGGGGTATGGGCAGCGGATGACCTTGCCTTCGCGCTCGCCCCTGATGCCGCAACAGGCAACGTACCCGGCTCCCCCGTTTCCGTCCTCTCCCTATGCACAGCCGTTGGGCTACCCCCAGGCGCAGCCCTGGTCGCAAGCGGGCCATCCCTCCAGGCAAAGCTCAGCGGGACCTTATGCGGCGCAGATGCCGTATCCGCCGCCGCCCGCTCCGGCGCAGCCACCGGCCGCCGCGCCCGCGAGGCCGACCCCGGTCGAGGAGGGTGGCGAACAAGCATCGGTCGAAGAGATTCGCGCCAGCCTGCGTGAATTCCGCGAAGCGGTCCGCGAACTCACGGAAAACCGCACCCGCCGCCGCTACTTCTGAACCATCAGATAGGCTGCGGAGGCCGAACAAAACCGTGCCGGTTTCGCGTAAACGGCATGGGAAGGCGCTTTGACGGGATTGCGAGCTTGTATTTTCGTGACAATGCCGCGCTGCAGATTGCCTGCGCCGCGGCATTATGTTCTCGAAGCGGCGTTGGGCGGAACGATGTTGAGGGTGGCATGGCCGAAGTGATTGACGGAAAAAGCGTTGCCGAAGACGTGGTGCGGACGGTCAAGGCGCTGACCGCCGAGCTGGTCGCCAAGGGCCAGGCCAAGCCAGGCCTGGCCGTCGTCATCGTCGGCGAGGATCCGGCGAGCCAGGTCTATGTCGCCTCCAAATCCCGTACCGCCAAGGAATGCGGCTTTCATTCGCTTCAGCACACGCTGCCGGCGGAAACGTCCCAAGAGGCGCTGCTCAAGCTCATCGCCGAACTCAACGCCGATCCTGAAATCAACGGCATCCTGGTCCAGCTTCCGCTGCCCGCCCATGTCGATGCCGGCAAGATCATCCAGGCGATCGCGGCGCACAAGGACGTCGACGGCTTCCATTTCATCAATGTCGGCAAGCTCGGCACTGGTGAACTCGACACGGCCTTCGTTCCCTGCACGCCCGCCGGCTCGATGCTTTTGATCGAGCGCGTGCGCGGCAAGGATCTGTCCGGCCTCAACGCCGTTGTCGTCGGCCGCTCCAACATCGTCGGCAAGCCGATGGCCAATCTGCTGCTTGCCGCCAACTGCACCGTCACCATCGCGCATAGCCGCACCAAGGACCTGCCGGCGCTTGCCCGCACGGCCGACATCCTGGTCGCCGCTGTCGGCAGGCCGGAAATGATCAGGGGTGACTGGGTCAAGCCTGGCGCCACCGTCATCGATGTCGGCATCAACCGCATTCCGGCGCCCGAGAAAGGCGAGGGCAAGTCGCGTCTCGTCGGCGATGTCGCCTATGCCGAAGCGGCCAGGGCGGCCGGCGCGATCACTCCGGTGCCCGGCGGTGTCGGGCCGATGACCATTGCCATGTTGATGGCCAATACGTTAGCTTCGGCCTACCTTGCGGCCGGATTGAAGCGGCCTTCCTTCTGAGCCCGGGTTGACCCTGAAAGCCGCAGCTTTGCCGAACCCCACTATTTCCCCGGAACGGCCGGTCACGAATGATCCCGTTCAAGGCGGCCGGCAGTTCGCTTTCCTGCTGGTCGACAAGTTTTCCATGTTCTCGCTGGCCGCCGCGATCGATACGTTCCGGTCGGCGAACCGCCTGCTCGGCCGCGATTTCTACGGCTGGACCACTGTATCGGCCGATGGTGACCCGGTGATGGCTTCCAACGGCCTGCCGCTCAAGATCGACTACGCCGTCGCCGACCTGCCGCCGGTCGATATTCTCTTCGTCTCGGTCGGCTTGACGACAGAATTTCCGGGCAAGAGCAAGGTTCTGGCCGCCTTGCGCAGCTGGGGCCGGCGCGGCAACGCGCTTGGTGCCTTGTCGGTCGGATCCTACCTGCTGGCCGAGGCCGGCCAGCTCGAAGGCTATCGCTGCACCATTCATTGGGAAAACCGCGCCGGCTTCGTCGAGCGCTTTCCCGACATCAACTGCACGGGCAACGTCTTCGAGATCGACCGCAAACGCTACACCTGCGCCGGCGGCACCACCTCGATCGATCTGATGCTGGAGATCGTGCGTGGCGATTTCGGCTCCAACCTCGCCAATGGCGTCGCCAACCAGTTCCAGCACGAGCGCATCCGCTCCGCTGGAGACCGCCAGCGCGTCGGGCCGGAACGTGACCTCACCGGTAAGTCGGAGAAGTTGCGACGCATCGTCGAACTGATGGCCGACCATCTCGACGAGCCGCTGTCGGCGGTACAGCTCGCCAAGTCGGCGGGCCTCTCGGTGCGCCAGGTGGAGCGGCTGTTCCTGCGCCATCTCAACGTCACGCCCGGACGCTACTATATGCGGCTGCGGCTGGAGCGGGCGCGCGAATTGCTGCGCCAGACCAACATGCCGATCCTCGACGTGGCGATCGCGACCGGCTTCACCTCGCATTCCTATTTTGCCCAGAGCTATCGGCTGCAGTTTGGCCGCCCGCCCTCGGAAGAGCGCCGCACGACATACTGAATTGGGTACGCACGGGCCCTATGCGAGCTATCGTTGATAGCGGTGGCTTGTGTCCCTGCACGCGCTCAAATAGCTTCGGCCAGCGGACGGGGTGGCTAACTCAGGAGATTTCGATGGCGATACTTGCGCGGAGCGTCGCTGCGGCGATCCTCCTTTTGTCGACGACGACATTCGGCTTTGCCGCCAACAAGGTCATCATCATCCTCGACGCGTCGGGATCGATGTGGGCGCAGATCGACGGAAAGCCCAAGCTGGAAATCGCCCGCGAATCGCTGAGGACCGTGCTTCAATCGGTTCCCGCCGACGACGAGATCGGCTTCATGGCCTATGGCCATCGCGAAAAAGGCAGCTGCGACGACATCCAACTGATCGTGCCGCCCCAGGCGGGCTCGGCAAGCGCCATCTCGGCAGCCGCCGACAGCATGAAGTTCCTCGGCAAGACGCCGCTGACGGCAGCCGTCAAGCAGGCGGCCGAAGCGCTGAAATACACCGAGGACAAGGCAACTGTCGTTCTTATCACCGATGGGCTCGAAACGTGCGGCGGCGACCCTTGTGCGCTGGGCAAGGAACTCGAAGCCTCCGGCGTCGATTTCACCGCCGACGTCGTCGGCTTCGGCCTGACCGCCGACGAAGGCAAGCAGATTGCCTGCCTCGCGGACAACACCGGCGGCAAATACATCCAGGCTTCAGACGAGAAGGCGCTGCAGGAAGCGCTGGTCGAGACCGTCGCGGCGCCGGCACCGGCGCCCGAGCCAGCACCGGCCCTCGCTCCGGCACCAGCGCCCGAGCCGGCGAAGCCCGAGTTCAATTTCATGCCGACCGTGGTGCTGACCGAGGGCGGCGATCCTGTCACCGACGGCAATGCCTGGGAAGTCTACAAGGCCAAATCGGACGGCACGCGCGGCGACAACGTCACCACCGAATACGGCGACTACAAAGCCAATCTGGAACCGGGCGACTACATCGTCGTCGCGCGCGACGGCGAGGCCAAGACGGAGCAGAAGATCAAGATCGAGGCGGGCCAGGTCTACAAGCCGCTGTTCACCTTGAATGCCGGCACGCTCATCCTGCATCCGCGCCCGAGCCAAGGTGCCGATGTGGCCAGCGGGGCGGCTGTCGTGATCGCCTATCCGGGCGTCGACAACCCTCCGACCTATTATGGAGACACGAAAGTCGTGTTGCCGGCCGGCGACGAGAAAGTGACCGTCACGATCGGGCAGGGCGTGGTCACCGAAACGATCCCGCTCGCCGCGGGCAGGGTGATCGACAAGGACATCATCGTCGGCGTCGGCCATGTCGTTGCCAACGCATACTATGTGGCCGGCGGCGACAAGGCTGACGGTTCAGGCATCGGCTTCAAGGTGCTCAAGGCCAAGAAGAAGATCGATGGCACCCGCGACGAGGTCACCTATGCCTATGGCCCCGACAGCAAGTTCGATCTGCCGCCCGATGACTATGTGCTGATCGCGACGGTCGATCTCGCCGTCGTGGAACAGCCTTTCAGCGTCAAGGTCGGCGAGTTCCAGGACCTCAAGGTCGCCATGAATGCCGGCGTGCTGGCAATCACGGCGCCTGGCACCTCCAAGATCGAGATCTTCGAGACGAAGAAGGACATCAATGGCAATCGCAAGTCGATCGGCTATGCCTATGACGAGAAGTATCAGGCCGCGATAGCGGCCGGCGATTACGCCGTGGTTTCGGAGAAGTCGGACAACAGCAAGAAGGAAGGCGCCGTGACCGTGAAGGCCGGAGAGCGGGTTGAACTGACGGTGCAATGAGGATTGCGATTTCGACCGCAAAAAGGGCGGCCACGTGCCGCCCTTTTTCATGCCGGACAGAATGCGTCAGGCAGTGCCGAACGCGCTGGCGCCGTGATCGGCGCGGCCCACCAATTGGCGGAAGCCGGCGAACAACTCGCGTCCGAAGCCGAATTCATTGCCGATGAGATCGACTTCGGCCGTGCGGCGCAAGGCGAATTCGGTGCCTGGCACCAGCACTTCCAGCGTGCCGGCATCGGCGTCGAGGCGGATGATGTCGCCGTCATGGATCCGCGCGATCGGCCCGTCCTCGACCGCTTCCGGCGTCACATGGATTGCCGCCGGCACCTTGCCGGAGGCGCCCGACATGCGCCCGTCGGTGACCAGCGCGACGCGCTGGCCGCGATCCTGCAGGATGCCGAGCACGGTGGTCAGCTTGTGCAGTTCCGGCATGCCGTTGGCCTTCGGACCCTGGAAGCGGATGACGGCGATGAAGTCGCCGGTGAGTGTGCCCGCCTTGAAGGCGTCGTTCAGGCCCTGCTGGCTGTCGAACACCTTGGCCGGCGCCTCGATGACACGCCGCTCCGGTTTGACGGCCGATGTCTTGATGACGGCGTGACCGAGATTGCCCGCCAGCACCTTCAGGCCGCCCGTCGCCTGGAAAGCCTTGTTGAACGGCGCCAGCACCTTTTCGTCGCCGCTTGCGCGCGGCGAAGCCTCGCGCAGCACAGCGCCGTCGGCGCCGAGCTTTGCCTCGACCGCATAGGGCCGCAGGCCTTCGCCCCACACCGTCTGCACATCGTCGTGCAGGACGCCTTCGTCGAGCAGTTCGCGGATCAGGAAGCCGAGGCCGCCGGCTGCATGGAAATGATTCACGTCGGCAAGTCCGTTCGGATAGACCCGTGCCAACAGAGGCACCGCTTCCGAGAGGTCGGAAATATCCTGCCAGGTCAGCGCGATGCCGGCGGCGGCGGCCATGGCGATCAGGTGGATGGTGTGGTTGGTGGAGCCGCCGGTGGCATGCAGGCCGACGACGCCATTGACGAACGAACGTTCGTCGATCATCCGTCCGACCGGCGTATAGGCGTTGCCGAGCGCGGTGATCGCCAGCGCCCGTTTCGTCGCTTCGCGGGTCAAGGCGTCGCGCAGCGGCGTGCCGGGGTTGACGAAGGACGCGCCCGGTGTGTGCAGGCCCATGATCTCCATCAGCATCTGGTTGGAGTTCGCCGTCCCGTAGAAGGTGCAGGTGCCCGGGCCGTGATACGACTTGGACTCGGCTTCCAGGAGTTCGGCGCGTCCTGCCTTGCCCTCGGCATAGAGCTGGCGGACCTTGGCCTTTTCATCGTTGGGCAGGCCTGTCGTCATCGGGCCGGCAGGAATGAACACCGCCGGCAGATGGCCGAAGGTCAATGCGGCGATCACCAGACCCGGGACGATCTTGTCGCAGACGCCGAGATAGACGGCGGCGTCGAACATGTTGTGCGACAGGCCGATCGCGGCTGCCATGGCGATCACGTCGCGCGAAAACAGCGACAGCTCCATGCCGGGCTGGCCTTGGGTCACGCCATCGCACATCGCCGGCACGCCGCCCGCGACCTGGGCGATGCCGCCCGCCTCGCGCGCGGCCTCCTTGATCAGGGCAGGGAAGGTCTCGAAGGGCTGATGCGCCGACAGCATGTCGTTGTAAGAGGTGATGATGCCGAGATTGGGCACCTTGTCGGCGCCAAGCGCCAGCTTTTCCGAGGGGCTGCAGACCGCGAAGCCATGGGCAAGGTTGCCGCAGGACAGCACCGACCGGTTGGCGGTCTGGTTCGACGCTTCGGCGATACGGCTGAGGTAGCGCTCCCGGCCCGGTTTGGAGCGCTGGCGTATCCGTTCGGTGATGGCTTCGATGTCGCGTCTTGCGGTCATGGGATCAGGTCCTTTCAGGCGAGGTCCCGGAAACATCCTCCCGCCGTTGCCGGGACCACTTGTAAACTTGAAATCAGGGCGCCCAGAAAACCTCCACGGGCTTGGGCGATGCGTCGAGCACGGCACGGATCGGCTTTCGCGGCCCGGACGCGGCCGCGCCGTCGAAGGCGGTGCGCTTGTCCTCGCCCTCGATGTGCAGCGCGATGAAACCGGCGTCGATGATCCGCGCCAGGGTCAGGGTCAGCCGAGGCTCACCCGCACTTGCGGCGTGAACCGGCAGGATGATCCTGTCCGAGGCGGGGTCGAGCAGCTTCGGCAGATCGTCGGCGTCGGGAAAGAAGGAGGCGGTATGGCCGTCAGGCCCCATGCCGAGGATCACGACATCGAGCGGCCAGGGCAGGGATCGCAGGGCCGCATCGTCGGATGCCGCGGCATCCTCGATGCCGACCGCCTCGTGGTAGAGCGGAACGAAGCGGGCCGCCTTGGCCGCGTTCTGCAGCAGGTTGGCGGCAACCAGCCCGGCATTGGATCGCGGCGAGGAGGCCGGCACGAAACGTTCGTCGACCAGCGTCACGATCACCTTGTCCCAGGCGATCGGCGCCGCGGAGAGCGCGGCAAAGAACTTTGCCGGTGTCGTGCCGCCCGAGACCGCCAGCAATGCCGTGCCGCGCCCGGTGATCGCCTTGGTCAGGGCATCGGCGACGCGGCCAGCCAGCGCCAAGGCCAGTTGCGGACGGTCGGGAAAAGCGTTCCAGTTGTAGCTGGCGCCGTTCAATTGCTCTCGTGCCATGTCCGCCCGTCACGTTCGATCAGTGCTATCGAGGCCGACGGCCCCCATGTGCCTGCCGTATAGCCCTGCGCTTCCTGCTTGGCGCCTTCCCAGGCATTCTGGATCGGGTCGATCCACTTCCAGGCGGCTTCCACCTCGTCGCGGCGCATGAACAGAGTCTGGTTGCCGCGAATGACATCCATGATCAGCCGTTCATAGGCGTCAGGCGCGCGGCCGTCGAAAGACTGCGCGAAACTCATGTCGAGCGAGATCTGGCGCAGCCGCATGCCGCCAGGGCCTGGGTCCTTGATCATGATGAACTGCTTGACGCCTTCGTCCGGCTGCAGCCGGATGACCAGCTGGTTGGCAAAGATCGGCCCCGCGCCGCTGTCGCCGAAAATCGAGTGCGGGATCGGCTTGAACTCGATGACGATTTCCGAAACCCGGGTCGCCAGCCGCTTTCCGGTCCTGAGGTAGAATGGAACGCCGGCCCAGCGCCAGGTGCCGATCTCGGCCTTGATGGCGACGAAGGTCTCGGTGTTGCTGTCCTTGCCGAGTTCCTCGACATAGCCTTTCACCGGTCCCCCGGCCGACGCACCGGCGCGGTACTGGCCGCGCACGGTGTGCTTCGGCGCCTCGTTGCCGTTGATGCGCTTCAGCGCCCGCAGCACCTTGAGCTTCTCGTCGCGCACCGCGTCGGCGTCCATCGACGAGGGCGCTTCCATGGCGACGAGGCAAAGCAGCTGCAGCATGTGGTTCTGCACCATGTCGCGCAGCGCACCGGCCTTGTCGTAGTAGGTGACGCGGTCTTCCAGGCCCACGGTCTCGGCGACGGTGATCTGCACGTGGTCGATGTGGGCGGAATTCCACAGCGGCTCGTACAGCGCATTGGCAAAGCGCAGCGCCATCAGGTTCTGCACCGTCTCCTTGCCGAGATAGTGGTCGATGCGGAAAATCTGGCTTTCGTGGAAGTCGTCGCCGACCAGGTCGTTGAGCGCCTGCGCTGAGGCAAGATCGCGGCCGATCGGCTTCTCCAGCACGATGCGCGAATTCGGCGTGATCAGATTGTGCTCTTTGAGCTTGTGCGAGATGTCGCCGAACAGCGCCGGCGCCACGGCCAGGTAAAAGGCGCGGATGTGATCACTTTCGCCGATCGCCTTTTTCAGCTTGTCGAAGCCGGCGCCGCTCGTTGCATCGGCCGGGACGTAGGAAAGCCGGGCGAGGAAGGTCTTCAACTCCTTGGCATCGATATCGGCCGGCTTGACATGGTCCGAAATCGCCTGCTTGGCGAAAGCCTGGAACTCCTCGTCGCTCATTTTCGAGCGCGACGTGCCGATGATGCGCGTCGGCTCGGAGAATTGATGGTCGCGCTGGCGATAGTAGAGCGACGGCAGCAGCTTGCGTTCCGACAGGTCGCCGGTACCACCGAAAATGATGAAGTCGAAAGGGTCGACGGGGATGATCTGGCTGGTCATGGTCTGTCCGCTTTGACGCCGGTCGCAAATACGCGGCTGATATATTCTAATCGATTTAAATTTTCCAGTGCCATGGTGTCACATCGAGGACCAACCGCTGGATTTTGCGTCGGTCCACGTGTGCGCTTGACACTGGCGCCGCCGGGAGGCTTGTCGGTGAACGAAGACTCCGGAAGCTTTCGCAGTTGCAGCATAGAACGTGAATGTGACGAAAGCTAAGGGAGAAATCGGCGCGCCATCCTTGCGGCATCGATCGCATCGGTCGCCAGCCCTTGTGCAAGCTGTGCAGTGATATCGAGGAAGTCCATGAGCGGGAAAAGCATGCGTCTGGAAAACAAGGTCGCCATCATCACCGGTGCGGCATCGGGCTTCGGCGAAGGCATGGCCAAGCGCTTCGCGGAAGAGGGCGCCAGGGTCGTTGTCGCCGATGTCAACGCCAAGGGTGCCAAACGCGTCGCCGATGAGATCGGCGAGGCGGCAATCTGGACGCAGACCGACGTTTCGTTGCGCTCCGAGTTCGACGAGATGGTCTATGCCGCCAAAAGCGCCTTCGGCCGTGTCGACATCATGGTCAACAATGCCGGGTTCACCCATCGCAATGGCGACATGCTCAAGGTCGACGAGGAAACCTTCGACCTGATCACATCAGTCAACATGAAGGCGATCTATCACGCCGCCCTTGCGGTGGTACCGATCATGGAGCGGCAAGGTGGTGGTGTCATCCTGACCACGGCCTCCACCGCGGGCCTGCGGCCGCGGCCCGGCCTCACCTGGTACAATGCCTCGAAGGGTTGGGCGATCACCGCCACCAAGTCGATGGCGGTGGAACTCGCGCCCAGGAACATCCGCGTCAACTGCCTTTGCCCGGTCGCCGGTGAAACCGGCATGCTTGAAAAATTCATGGGCGCCGACACGCCCGAGATCCGCGAGGCATTCCGCGCCTCGATCCCGCTCGGGCGGCTGTCGACCCCGCTCGATATCGCCAACGCGGCTTTATGGCTGGCCTCGGACGAGGCCGCTTTCATCACCGGGGTCGCGCTGGAGGTCGATGGCGGGCGCTGCATTTGAACGCGGCGATCGTCGGATATTACGTGCCGGGCTTGACGTAGCTCTTGTACACCCAGCCGTGCTTGCCGTTGTAGACGATCTCGCACCACTGCTTGCAGCCCATCAGTTGCACCGAGGTCCGGGCAGGGATCGTACCGATGGGGGTGGCCCCCTTCTTTGGAGCACTGCGCATGGTCACAGCTCTGAGAATACGGCCGTTGCCCGTCGCCGCCACCTTGCGCGGCTTCGCTTTGGCTGCGTTGTCCTCGCCTTGTGCATTCGCGGGTTTTTGGTCCGGTGCTTGCGGCTGCGTCTCCGGAATGGCGGCGGTCTGCGCGCCATCGGGATTGCTGCTATTGGCAGGCGGGCTCGGCGCGGCGACCTTGGCAAGCTCGTCGGTGGCATCGGTACCGGCAGACGATTGGGCGAATGCCGCCGCTGTTTTGTCTGGCGCCGGCTCGGGCTGCTTGACTACCTGGCTGGGAGCCGCCGTTTGATCGGGATCAGTTGCCGCGGCAGCCTTCGGCTGCGCCCCTGTCCAGCGGGGATCATTGGCGGCAAGCGCTGGTATGTCCACCGCCGCCGCTGCCTTGGTCGGTGACACCTGGCTGGACTTGCGCTCCGCCTGCGGCGTCACGGCCGCCGCCGTCACCGTCGTCCCCGAGGAGGGAACTTTCGTCGTCTTCACCGGAATGGTCGGAATGCTCTGCTCGGGGCTGGCGGCTGCTTGCCTCTCGCCGGTCGGCAACGCCAGCCAGAGCGCCACTGCGGCAACGCCAAGCAGTGCCGCGGTGCCTATTGCCGCGATAACCAGGTGCGAGTTCGAACGGACTCCCTGCCAGAATGACGGGCGCATGTCATAGCCGAACTGCATGGCGAAGCGCCGACGTTCCGGAGCACCGAAACTGAAGGGCTCTCTCACTCTTGCCACCTCCATAAGCGGGCCGGTGTTCTTTCGATCAAATATCGCAAGTCACGCGTTCGATCAGCATCGGTCCCAAACGCGGGCGGGCCCGCAACAATCCCCGAACAATCGCCCAGATGCGGACCTTTCGCCCGCGATTGTGGCGTCAGTACGCCCTTACCAAGGATTCTGCGCTTTTGCCCGCAATTCCGCAATGTGTCGCCCGGGCAACAAATATTACATGGATATTACAATATTACATGAGTTCGTGATCGCAGGGATAGCGGCGATCCGATCGCAGCCTAAGCACGTCGTGTCGAAAAAGGCTCCACAACGCACTTGGATCTTGTTGTGCATGTCGTTCCTCCCAAAGGTCACTTCGCGCGACGCATTAGATCCTGTCCCGCAGCGCAAACCAGTTGAGCGCAAGGAAAAGCAGCGGCGCCCGGAACCGGCGGCCGCCAGGAAATGGCGGGATTTTCAGCTCCTCGATCAGCTTCAGCCGGTCGCGGTTGCCGGTGATGGTTTCGGCATAGAGTTTGCCGAAGAAGTTCGACAGCATGACGCCGTGACCGGAATAGCCGCCGGCTGAGATCACATTCGGCATCACTTCGCGCACGAATGGCTTCCTCGGCACCGTGATGCCGACATAGCCGCCCCAGCCATGGGTGATCTCGACATCGCTGAGCGCCGGATAGAGCTCCGCGATCTGACGGCGAATGTGGATGTGGATATCTTTGGGATCGTTGACGCCATAGACCTCGCGTCCGCCGAACAGCAGCCGTCCATCCCTGGATTTGCGGAAATAGCGCACGACGAAGCGGGAATCGTCGACCGATTCGCCCCCCGGCAACACGTTCGAATCCAACCCCAGCGGCACGGTCGCGCCGATGAAGGATCCGATCGGCATGATGTGCGCGGCGCTCACCGGCTCGAGCGTGCCGCCATAGGCGTTGACCGCGATCAGGCATTTTTGCGCCGAGATCGTCCCTCTCGGCGTGGAGACCCTGATCTTGCCGCCTGCCGAGACGATGCCGGTCGATGGCGTTCCTTCGAACAAGTGGGCGCCAGCTTGTGCCGCCGCCCGCGCCGTGCCGATCACCAGCTTCATCGGATGGATATGGCCGGTGCCGATATCGCGCGTGCCGCCGAAATAAGCGCTCGAGCCCAGCCGATCCGCCGTCTCCTTCGCATCCATGAAGGAGATGTGCGGGTATGAGAAGCGGCCGGCCATGATTTCGGCATGCGCCTTGTAGTCGTCGACATAGCGCGGCTTGTGCGCGACCGAGAGCTGGCCTGGCATATAGTCGATATCGATCTGGTTGAGGGCGGCGAAGTCGAGCAGATGCGCTTTCGCCTCTTCGGCGAGATCGAACAGGGCCCTGGCGCGGGACAGACCGTATTCGGCCTCCAGGTCCTCGGCCCAGGCACGCTGCCCGGTGCCGAGCTGGCCGCCATTGCGCCCCGAAGCGCCATCGCCAAAACGATATGCTTCGATCAGGACAACGCTGGTACCGGCCTTGGCCAAATGTGTCGCTGCCGACAGGCCGGTAAACCCGCCGCCGATAATAACGACGTCGCAGGTCCGGTCACCGTCGAGCGTTGGATATTCGGGCCGCGGCCCAGCCGTGTCCTCATACCAGGACCGGCCGGGGGAAATGGGGGATTGGTAGTTCATGATGAGCGAAGACTCGAGGGAGTTCGGGTAGTGAGTAGTGAGTAGTGAGTAGTGAGTAGTGAGTAGTGAGTAGTGAGTAGTGAGTAGTGAGTAGTGAGTAGTCGCTACCAACTACTCACTACTCACTCACCATCACACATTCAGCAGCAGATATTCCCGCTCCCACGGACTGATCACTTCCATGAACGTTTCGAATTCCGCCCGCTTGATCGCCGCATAGGTGGCGGCGAAGGACTTGCCCAGCAGTGCGCAGAGTTCCTCGTCGCCTTCGAACAGGTCGACGGCTTCGAGCAGGCTGCGCGGCAGGTCGATCTCGTGCGCGTTGGCGGTGGTCAGCACGGGAGGCTCGGCCTTGATCTTCCTGGTGATGCCGATCAGCCCGCAGGCAAGCGAAGCCGCCAGCGCCAGATAGGGATTGGCATCGGAGGACGGGATGCGGTTTTCAACGCGCCGCGCCGCTGGATCGGAACGCGGCACGCGGAACGCCGTGGTGCGGTTGTCGTAGCCCCATTTGTTGTTGACCGGGGCAGAGGCCGCCTGCGTCAGCCGCCGGTAGGAATTGACGTAGGGCGCGAACATAACCAGCGCATTCGGCACGTGCTTCTGCATGCCGCCGATGAAATGGAAGAAATCCTCGGTCTCCGAACCATCCTCGGCCGAAAAGATGTTCCTGCCCGTCTTCTTGTCGACGATCGACTGATGGATATGCATGGCGGAGCCCGGCTGGCCCTGAATCGGCTTGGCCATGAAGGTCGCGTAGATCTCATGCTTGAGCGCGGCTTCACGAATGGTGCGCTTGAACATGAACACCTGGTCGGCGAGCTCGATCGGGTCGCCGTGGCGCAGATTGATCTCGAGCTGGCCGGCGCCCTCTTCGTGGATGAGCGTGTCGATCTCCAGGCCCTGGCTTTCGGAGAAATGGTAGATGTCGTCGATCAGTTCGTCGAACTCGTTGACGCCGGCGATCGAATAGCCGGCGCCGCCGCCGATCGCGCGCCCCGAGCGGCCGACAGGCGGGGTCAGGGGATAGTCCGGGTCCGGATTCTTGCGCACGAGGTAGAACTCGATTTCGGGTGCCACGACCGGCTTCAGCCCAAGCTTGTCATAGGCCGCCAGCACGCGCTTCAGCACATTGCGCGGCGTGAACTCGACCGAGCGGCCGTCCTGGTGGACGAGGTCGCAGATGACGGCGGCCGTCGGGTCTTCTTCCCAGGGAACCACGGTCAATGTCGACAGGTCCGGCATCAGCTTGAGGTCGCCGTCGTCTTCCGGATAGTGAAAGCCGTTACCGTCCTCCGGATAGCCGCCAGAAATCGTCGTCATGAAGACCGCCGAAGGCAGCGCCAGTGAGGTGTTGGAAGTGAATTTCTTCGACGGCATCATCTTGCCGCGCGCCACGCCGGCCTGATCAGGCGTGATGCATTCGATATCCTCGATGCCGCGCCATTCCAGCCAATCGCTGACTTCCTTCCAGTTCTTCACACCCCGCAGGTTTTTCACGAAGGCAGGCGTGCGCGCCCGTCCTCCGCGGCTCGACGGACGGACTTCCTTTTTTGCAGGCGGCATCATTCACCAGATTGGGTTGCGGATTTTCAAGTATAGCCGTGCCGTGCGACCGAAGGGAAGGGGAGCCGCCGCGGGCATTTGCCGTTGCGGGTTGAAAACCGGTTGCCGGTCGGCATAGGTTTGGCGTCTTCCCGCACTCGAGAAGCCGGCGATGAGATCCAGCAACGAACTGACCACGATCGGCTTCGACGCCGACGACACGCTTTGGCAGAACGAACGGTTCTTCCGCATGACGGAAAAGCGCTTTGCCGCCATGCTGGCCGATCATGGCGAGGGCGAGCAGATCTCGGCTCGACTGTTGGAAGCCGAGAGGCGCAATCTCGCGATCTACGGTTTCGGCATCAAGGGATTTACGCTCTCGATGATCGAGACGGCGATAGAGGTCACCGACGGGCGCGTGCCGGCTTCCGTCATATCGGAGATTCTCGACGCCGGCCGCGAGATGCTGGGCCATCCGATCGAGCCCTTGCCGCATGCACGCGAGACGGTCGAGAAGCTCGCCGGCACCTTCCGCCTCGTGCTGATCACCAAGGGCGATCTGTTCGATCAGGAGCGCAAGCTGGCTGGCTCCGGGCTGGGCGAGTTGTTCTACGCCGTCGAGATCGTCAGCGACAAGACCGCCGCGACCTATGCGCGCCTTTTCAACCGCCATGGCGATGGCCCGGCAAGGAGCATGATGGTCGGCAATTCGCTGAAGTCGGACGTGGTGCCCGCCATCGAGGCCGGCGGCTGGGGTGTCTATGTGCCGCACGAATTGACCTGGGTGCTCGAACATGTGGAGGCGCCGGTCGCCGAGCCGCGTTTCCGCCAGATATCGGATCTCAGCCAATTGCCCGCGCTTGTCGAAAGCATCAGGAACAGAGTTTGATCGTAGACCTCCGACTGCTTTTTTCGCGCAATTCTGGATGGAAAAACGGTTTTCGCCTTTTGGAATCGTTTTAGCGGCCGGTCAGGCGATCGATGACCGGTTGCAGCCGTTCGGGCGTGATCGGCTTGGCCACCACCGCGTCGACAACATGCGCCAGGCCCAGGCTCTCGGGCGTGCCATTCTTGGTTGAAAGCAGGATCACGGGAGGAAGTGCCTTGCCCGCGGCTCGCCGCAACGTGTCGATACTGGACATCAGCGTGTCGCAGTCTTTGTTGTCGGGGCCACCATCGAGGACAACCGCCCCGGGGATAAGCGAACGTAAGGTCTTCACCGCCATTTCAGGCGATTCCGAGATTGGTTTGAGCCCGGAACGCTCGACGATTTTAGACACCACGACGCGATTGATCGGCGACTTCCCGACAACAAGCACCCGCGAAGGATCTCGGATCGTCTCAATGTTTGAACCCCGGGTCACCCGATTCAGATGTTTTGTACTCTCCCCCTCGTCACTCACTAGGCACCCAAGTCGGCCAAGAATCTTGCCCCTATTTCAATGCAGAGTTGAATCTGCGGACAATTGGCGTGAGATCGCACCCTATGTCAAGTTGAAATAAAAGACTTCTGAAACCGTCTCCCACACAGTGGATTCAAGCAACAGTACTGTACTGCCCTGTCCATAGCTTGGTTGCGTGAAAATAAAATTCACCTACGCATACGCGGCGCGGGCAAATGGCCGGTTGTAGCGCTTCCGGGTCAGCCATGGCTTTGTTGTGTAACGATGACCGGGATCAGCAGGTCGCCCCAATTGCCGTCGCCGCCATGGTGCCTCGCGGAGCGCACGAGCTCCACCGAGACGCCCGCCTCGACCGCCTTCATCACCGATTGGTTGAGCCTGTGCAGGTCGTTGGCCAGCATGCGGATTGTCGCCTGCTGGTCGACGCTCATCGTGGTCGATTGCTCTTCGGCCCGTTCCTTGACGCGGCTTATCGATGCCATTGGTCTTCTCCTGTGTCTGAGGCCCTGTTGGGCGTTTCCTCTGTATTTCCTGGTCGCTATTCCGCGGCCGGCTTGAACTGCGCGTGCTCGGTCGATTCATGCATGGCCGTGGTCGACGACCGGCCGCCGGTGATCGCCATAGAGACCGCGTCGAAATAGCCGGTGCCGACCTCGCGCTGGTGCTTGGTCGCGGTATAGCCATTGGCTTCCGCCGCGAATTCCGCTTCCTGCAACTCGGAATAGGCCGCCATCTGCCGCGCCTTGTAGCCGCGGGCGAGTTCGAACATGCCGTAGTTGAGCTGGTGGAAGCCGGCCAGCGTGATGAATTGGAACTTGTAGCCCATGGCGCCCAGTTCCCTCTGGAACTTGGCGATCGTCGCGTCGTCGAGATTCTTCTTCCAGTTGAACGACGGCGAGCAATTGTAGGCGAGCAGCTTGCCTGGATGGTGCCTGCGCACCCCCTCGGCGAATTTCTTGGCCTGCGCCAGGTCGGGCTTCGAGGTCTCGCACCAGATCAGGTCGGCGTGCGGCGCATAGGCAATGGCCCGCGCGATGCAAGGCTCGATGCCGTTCCGGACCTGGTAGAAGCCTTCCACCGTGCGGCCGGCATCATAGTCGACGAAGGGCTGGTCGCGTTCATCGATATCGGAGGTCAGCAGCTTTGCAGCTTCCGCGTCCGTGCGTGCCACGACCAAGGTGGGCGTGGCCATCACGTCGGCCGCGAGCCGCGCCGCGTTGAGGTTGCGGATATGCGCCGCGGTCGGGATCAGCACCTTGCCGCCGAGATGGCCGCACTTCTTCTCCGACGCCAACTGGTCCTCGTAATGGACGCCAGCGGCACCGGCCTCGATGAACGCCTTCATGATCTCGAAGGCGTTGAGCGGACCGCCGAAGCCGGCTTCCGCGTCGGCAACGATCGGTGCGAACCAGGTCTCCACAGAAAGCCCCTTGCCTTCGGAGGTTTCGATCTGGTCGGCGCGCTGCAGCGTGCGGTTGATGCGCTTGACCAGTTCGGGCGCCGCATTGGCCGGATAGAGCGACTGGTCCGGATACATCGCCGAGGCGGTGTTTGCGTCGGCAGCGACCTGCCAGCCCGACAGGTAGATCGCCTTCAGCCCGGCGCGCACCTGCTGCATCGCCTGGTTGCCGGACATGGCGCCGAGCGCGTTGACGAAGTCCTCCTCGTGGATAAGTTTCCACAGCCGGTTGGCGCCCATTTCGGCAAGGCTCTGACGAATCTGCACCGAACCGCGCAGCCGCTTCACGTCCTCCGGCGAATAGGGACGTTCAATGCCGTCGAAGCGACCTTCAGGCGCCGAGGGGACGAGGTTGTAAAAATCAGTCATTGGTCACTCCGAAGATTTCTGCACAGCCAATTCTCGGGCCGCTTCTATGTGACTGAATTTACATTTTGGCGCCGCATGAGCTAGAAAAATCAGCAGAACCGAGTGGATATAACGGAAAATCTGTGTTGTGTTTGACAGCAAGGCACTGTAAATTTGTCAATCCTGTAAAGCGAAGAGAGGCGGGATGCAGCTGGCGGCGTGTAAACTCCTGTCAAGAATTGGCGATGGCTGACCAGAAGATTTTCGCTGGGCCGCGCATCCGCCGCATCCGTGGCGCCAAGGGCCTGACCCAGACGGCGATGGCCGAGGGGCTCGGCATCTCGCCGTCCTACCTCAACCTGATCGAGCGCAACCAGCGGCCGCTGACGGTGCAATTGATCCTGAAGCTCGCCTCCGTCTACAAAGTCGATCCGCATGAGCTTCAGGGCGAGGCAAGGGGATCGGTCGCTGCCCTCAAGGAGGTGTTCACCGATCCGCTGCTGGTCGGCGAACTGCCGGGAGACCAGGAATTGATCGAGTTTGCCGAGGCGGCGCCCAACGCCTCCGCCGCGGTGATAAAACTGTTCCGCGCCTATCGCGAGCAAGCCGAGCGGCTGTCCGATCTCAACGAGCTTCTGGCCCGCGAGGGCCGGGCGACCGCCCTCTCTGGCGCCCGCCTGCCGATCGACGAGGTGCGCGAGATTTTCGAGCGGCGACCGAACCATTTCGCCTCGCTCGAGGAAGAGGCCGAGGCGTTCACGTCGGTGCTCGATCCCGGCGACGACCTGCTTGGCGCCTTGAAGGCATGGCTGAAGCGCGAATACGGCATCGTGGTCAAGGTTCTCCCGGTCGCCACCATGCCGAACTGGCGCCGCCGCTACGACCGCCACTCGCAGCGCCTGTTCCTGTCCGAGCGTCTGTCGCCGTTCGACCAGTTGCGTGAAGTCGCGATGGAGGCCTGCCTTATCCGCATGTCGGTTGCGGTCGCCAGTGAGATCCAGGCACTGAGGCTGACCACGGACGAGGCGCGCCGCCTTGCCCGCTTCGAACTCGGCCGCTACGCCGCCCATGCGCTGATGATGCCCTATCTGCCCTTTCACGCGGCGGCCGTTCGCTCACGCTACGACATTGATGTCCTGCGCTCGCGCTTCGGCGTTTCCTTCGAGCAGGCGGCAAACCGGCTGACCATGCTTCAGCGGCCAGCTGCTTCCGGCGTGCCCTTCTTCATGCTGGAGATCGACAATGCGGGAAACCGCTTCCGCAAGGCCGGCAGCCAGGGCTTTCCGCAAAGCCGCTTCGGCGGGGGCTGTGCCAAGCTTCCCGTGCATGTCGCCTTCACTCAGCCGGGCCAGATATTCGTCGAGGCGGTGGAAATGCCCGACGGCGCCGAGTTCCTGTGCATCGCCCGCACGCTGGAGGGGCCGCAAGGCGCGTTCTCCGAACGACCCCGCCGCACGGCACTGCTGCTCGGCTGCGACATCGGCTTTCGCGACGACATCGTCTATGGCACGGTGCTGCCTGGCGCGGCGACCGGCGCGAAGATGGGGGCGGGCACCGTCGCGGCGACGCCTGTCGGCCCCGCCTGCCGGCTTTGCGAGCGCGCCGGCTGCCTGGCGCGCGCAGAGCCGCCGGTGACGCGACCGCTCGGCCTCGACGAGATGGTCACCGGCTTGAGTGCCTTCGACTTCCAGTGATGTCGTGGTGACTTGCCGCGCGAAGAAGAAGACTGCTTCCTACTCAGGAAGACAATAAGCCGTCACGCTAAACATAGCGGATGCAATATTGATTGAGCATTGCTGTTAAGATATCAACGACAATCTGTGCAGCGATCGGGGGGATTGATGAGCCGGATAGCTCTTTGGCTTGGTTTGGGCCTTGCCCTTTCGGTCTGGCCCGCTCAGGCGGAAAAATCCTCGGATTTTTTTAAATCTTACCAAGGGTACAATGACGACGGCAAGGCTTTCCTGGACAAAATCGAGCCGAAGATCGGCACGGTGGACCTTGCCGAAGGTGTACACCTGACCCTCGGCGATAAGTTCTATTTTCTTAACAAGAAAGACACTGCCTCTGTTTTGACAGAAGCCTGGGGCAATCCTGCCAGTTCCGCTGCCGATTCGGTCGGCATGATCTTTCCGGCCAAATATGATCCCATTGCCGATGGCAATTGGGGCATAGAGTTGCGATGGGAGAAGATAGGCTATGTCGATGATGGCGACGCCGCATCCATCGACTACGGCGAGTTGCTGCGCACCATGCAGGCGGACACATTGTCAGGCAACGATCAAAGGGCAAAGGATGGCTTTCCTCCCATTACCTTGATCGGCTGGGCCTCGCCGCCAGTCTACGACTCGGTCAACAAGCGTTTGCACTGGGCAAAGGAACTGCAATTCGGAGACGATACCGTCCACACGCTCAACTACGACGTCCGTTTTCTGGGTAAGGAGGGCGTTTTTGTGATGAGTTATATCGCTACGGTGGAGCAATTGCCGGAGATAAGGCAAAGCCTGGACGAAGTCCTTGGCCTCGCCGCCTTCAATACCGGGAAGAAATACACTGATTTCATACCCGGCTCCGATACAGTTGCGGCAGTTGGCATTGGTGGCCTCATAGCGGGAAAATTGGCGGCGAAGGCGGGCCTTCTGGCCGTGGCGCTCATTGCGCTGAAGAAATTCGGTTTGATCTTGCTGGTTCCCTTGGCCGGAGTCTGGCGCTTCATTCGCGGCAACAAGCGCACGTCGTAGGCGTCGCCCAAGCGCTGCTGACTGTTGTCGGGCGCGCCGGTAGGGTGCCGGCAGTGCGCCAAACGGAACACTGCACTGGATCACGCCTCGCCAATGCCTTTGCGGTACGCGAACAGGGTACGTTCTTGTCGTCTCCTGCGCATCGTGCCGTCCTCAAAATCTCGACAGTCGCGCCCATGACCGACACCACATCAAGGCAGATCGCCACGTCCGCGGCCATCCCGCCGCGCGAGGAGCGCATCGGCTTCCTTCTGGTGTTCCTGTCGGCACTGATGTGGAGTTTCGGCGGCACCATCGCTCGGTTCATCACGGTCGGCGACAGTTGGACCGTGATATTCTGGCGCTCCGCGTGGGCTGCCGTCTTCCTGCTTTGCTTCATGGTCTGGCGTGACGGCTGGCGCGGCATGCTGAAATCATTCCGCGACATGGGCCTGCCAGGCATTGCGGTGGGGTTCTGCTTCGCCATTGCGTCGACCTCGTTCGTGGTGGCGCTTGCCTATACCACCGTCGCCAATATTCTTTTGATGCAAGCCGGCGTGCCGCTTCTGGCGGCCCTGTTTGCCTGGGCGCTGTTCCGCGAAAAGGTAACCGTCGCGACCTGGATAGCAATCGTCGCCGTCATCGCCGGCGTCGCCATCATGGTGTCTGAATCTGTTGACGGCGCCGTCTCGCCCATAGGCGATGGACTGGCGCTGCTGATCGCGTTCATGTTCTCGATCGCCACCGTCATCACCCGGCGCTTCTCCAGCGTCCGCATGACGCCGGCGACCTGTCTCGGCACGATTCTGGCGGCGGGCTTCGCTGCCTCGCAGGCCTCGACGTTCGCGGTGTCGGCCGGCGACATGGGCCTTCTCCTCGTCTTCGGCGTGGTCAATCTCGGCCTTGGCCTTGCATTCTTCGCCACTGGCGCGCGCTTGATCCCGGCGGCTATCGCGGCGTTGCTCGGCACGTTCGAGCCGATCCTGGGGCCGATATGGGTCTGGCTCATCCATTCCGAGGTGCCGTCCGGGCGCACCATCGTCGGCGGCGCGGTGGTGGTCACGGCGCTGCTTGTCCATATCGGGCTCGAATTCAAGCGCCAGGCGCGGCCTCAGCGGGCTGGGGTCACCGGGGTGCCTTCGCCTAATTGATGCGGGCGCCGAAGCTTTGCCCATTGACAATGTCGCTGCCACCCGGGCAGGCTGGGAACACGGCAACAACAAGACAGGCGTATCTTGCCAAGTCTCCCCGGCGGCCCGATCGAGACCGGACCACATTCTAGTATCTCTGACCGTACGGCGGCGAAAGCTTCTGACGGCATCGCAATTCCTTCCCGCCCCGACCGAGTGGGCGGCCGTCGGCAGCGTGCCGAATGGCGGTCGTCGACCTCTGGAAAGCTCAACAGTCTAAAGCAAATGCCCGGCCGCGCGAGCATGTCGCGACGCGCCGGCAATGGAACACTCACCAAAGGAGAATAGCATGATCCGCAAAGCGCTCTGGCTTTCGGCAACCTCGGTATTTCTGGCGCTTTTGACGCCCGCCGGTCACGCCGCGGACCGCGTCGTCAACGTCTTCAACTGGTCGGATTACATCGACAGTTCGATCATCGATGATTTCACCAAGAAAACCGGCATCAAGGTCGTTTACGATACGTTCGATTCCAACGAGATCCTCGAAACCAAGCTGCTCGCCGGCGGCAGCGGCTACGACGTCGTCGTGCCGAGCGGCAATTTCCTGGCCCGCCAGATCCAGGCCGGTGTGTTCCAGAAACTCGACAAGTCGAAGCTGCCGAACCTCTCCAACATGTGGGACACGGTTACGGAGCGCACCGCCAAATACGATCCCGGCAACGAATACTCGGTCAATTACATGTGGGGCACGGTCGGCATCGGCTACAACACCAAGAAAGTGCAGGCAGCGCTCGGCACCGACAAGATCGACAGCTGGGATACCTTCTTCAACCCCGATAGCCTGGCCAAATTGAAGGATTGCGGCGTCTATGTGCTGGATTCTCCATCCGACATCCTGCCGGCGGCGCTGAAGTACCTCGGTCTCGACCCCAACAGCACGTCGCCCGACGATATCGCCAAGGCCGAGGAAGCTCTTCTCAAGGTCCGTCCCTATATCAGGAAGTTCCACTCGTCCGAATACATCAACGCACTTGCCAATGGCGATATCTGCCTGGCGGTCGGCTGGTCGGGTGACGTGTTCCAGGCTCGCAACCGCGCGGTCGAGGCCAAGCAAGGCGTGGAAATCGGCTATTCCGTGCCGAAGGAAGGCGCCCAGATGTGGTTCGATCAGATGGCGATCCCCGCCGACGCGCCGCACGTCGCCGAGGCGCTTGAATTCATCAACTACATGATGACGCCGGAAGTGATCGCTAAGTCGTCGAACTATGTCCTTTATGCCAACGGCAACAAGGCATCGCAGCAATTCGTGGACAAGGCGCTGCTCGACGATCCCTCGGTCTATCCGGACGCCGCGACCTTGCAGAAGCTCTATACCACCCAGCCTTACGATCCCAAGACCCAGCGCATCGTCACGCGCAGCTGGACCAAGATCGTCACCGGCCAGTAGGCAATCCGGCGCGACCCCGGCAGCCAACTGCCGGGGTCGATTTCTTTTGGGGAATAAAAAAGTATGGAGTGGGGATATGAAATCGCTTGGCAGCATCCGCAGGGACTTCGCGCCATGGAACGACCCGAACGCCAAGCCATATATCCAGTTCGACAATGTCACCAAGAAGTTTGGTGACTTTACCGCCGTCAACAATCTGTCGCTGACCATTTTCGAGCGTGAATTCTTCGCTCTGCTTGGCGCATCGGGTTGCGGAAAGTCGACGCTGCTCAGGATGCTTGCCGGCTTCGAGGAGCCGACGGCCGGGCGCATCCTGCTCGACGGCCAGGATCTGCGCGGCATTCCGCCCTATCGCCGGCCGGTCAACATGATGTTCCAGTCTTATGCCTTGTTCCCGCATATGACCGTCGAGAAGAACATCGCCTTCGGTCTCAAACAGGAAGGCATGCCGAAGCCGGATATCGAAAAACGCGTCGCCGACATGCTGAAGCTGGTCAAGCTCGAGCAGTTCGCCAAGCGCAAGCCGCACCAGCTTTCCGGCGGCCAGCGCCAGCGCGTCGCGCTTGCCCGCTCGGTCGCCAAGCGACCGAAGGTGCTGCTGCTCGACGAGCCGCTCGGCGCGCTCGACAAGAAACTGCGCGAGGAAACCCAGTTCGAACTGATGGATCTGCAGCAGGAGCTTGGTCTCACCTTCGTCGTCGTCACCCATGATCAGGAAGAGGCGATGACGATGGCCGATCGCATCGCCATCATGGACAAGGGCGAAGTCATGCAGGTGGCGACGCCGCCGGAAGTCTATGAAGCCCCGACGTCGCGCTTCGTCGCCCATTTCGTCGGCAACGTGAACATGTTCGAGGGCAAGGTTGCCGAACAGGCGGCCAACACGACGCGCATTACAGGTCCAAGCGGAGCTCAGATCGTCGTCGAGAACGGTGGCGCGGCTGCGAAGGCCAATGCGGATATCGTCTTCGCCGTCAGGCCGGAGAAGATCAGGGTCTCGTCTAAGAAGCCGGCCGATGCCGTCAACGCGCTGGAAGGTGAGGTTTACGACATCGCCTATCTCGGCGACATGACTGTCTATCACGTCAGGCTGGACGACGGGCAGATCGTGCGGGCAAGCGCCTTGAACGCGGCCCGTCTGACCGAGGATCCACTGACCTGGAACGACCGTGCCTGGGTGTCTTTCCGGCCCGACGCCGGCGTCGTGCTGGCACGGTAGGGGACGGCCATGTCCAACATCGCCGTTACGGATGCCGCCGCGCCACCGACCGCCGCCAATCCGTTCCTGACGCGGCTCGGTGCCGGCTTCGTCAGCCGGCTCGTCATCATCGTTCCCTATCTCTGGCTGCTGTTCTTCTTTCTTGTCCCCTTTGTCATCGTCTTCAAGATCTCGTTGTCGCAAACGGCTATCGCCATGCCACCCTATACGCCGGTGCTCGATTTCAGGGACGGCGTTTCCGGTTTCTTCGCCGGCTTTCGCGACCTCAACTTCGACAATTATGTCTGGCTGACGCAGGACGCACTCTATTTCAAGGCCTATCTCACCAGCGTCGTCATCGCTGCCATCTCGACGGTGCTGACCCTGCTGGTTGGCTATCCCATCGCCTATGGCATGGCCCGCGCTCCGGCGACAATCCGCCCGACATTGCTGATGCTGGTCATCCTGCCGTTCTGGACGTCGTTCCTGATCCGCGTCTATGCCTGGATCGGCATCCTCAAGCCCGAGGGCCTGCTCAACCAGCTGCTCTTGTCGCTGCACATCGTCAACCAGCCGCTGGTGATCCTCAACACCTACACGGCCATCTTCATCGGCATCGTCTATTCCTACCTGCCGTTCATGGTGCTGCCGCTTTATTCGTCGCTGGAAAAAATGGACTATTCGCTGATCGAGGCAGCCAAGGACCTCGGCTGCCCGCCGACGTCAGCCTTCTGGAAGATCACTTTTCCGCTGTCGTTGCCCGGCGTCATAGCCGGCTGCCTGCTGGTGTTCATCCCGGCCGTCGGCGAGTTCGTCATCCCCGATTTGCTCGGCGGCTCGCAGACGCTGATGATCGGCAAGACGCTGTGGAACGAGTTTTTCGCCAATCGTGACTGGCCGGTGTCGTCGGCCGTTGCCGTCATCCTGCTGCTGCTGCTGATCGTACCGATCGTGTTGTTCCAGCATGCCCAGGCCCGCGCGCAGGAGCAGGACAAATGAACACCACCTGGAGCCGCTTCAACATCACCTCGATCACGCTCGGTTTTGCCTTTCTCTATTTGCCGATCGTGCTGCTCGTCGTCTTCTCCTTCAACGAGTCCAAGCTCGTCACCGTCTGGGGCGGCTTTTCCACCAAATGGTACGTATCGCTGTTCCACAATCAGGGTCTGATGGACGCCGCATGGGTGACCATCCGCGTCGGTCTGATTTCAGCGACCGTGGCCACCGTTCTCGGCACAATGGGGGCCCTGGCGCTGACCCGCTACACACGCTTCCGGGGCAGGGTCCTGTTCTCCGGCATGATCTTCGCACCATTGGTCATGCCTGATGTCATTACCGGCCTGTCGCTGCTCCTGCTGTTTGTCGCAATCGGCATGGATCGCGGCATGACGACCGTGATCCTCGCGCATATCACCTTCACGATGTGCTTTGTCGCTGTTGTCGTGCAGTCGCGGCTTGTCAGCTTCGATCGCTCACTGGAAGAAGCCGCCATGGATCTCGGCGCGCCGCCTGTGAAGACCTTTTTCCAGATCACCCTGCCAGTCATTCTGCCGGCGATCGTGTCCGGCTGGATGCTGGCCTTCACGCTGTCACTGGACGACCTGGTCATCGCCAGCTTTGCTTCGGGCCCTGGCGCCACCACGCTGCCGATGAAGATATACAGCCAGGTCCGCCTCGGTGTGACGCCGGAGATCAATGCCGCCTGCACCCTTCTGATCGCGATCGTCACGGTTGGCGTCATCATCGCTTCCGTCGCCAATAAGCGGCGCGAGGTGCAGCGGCAGCTTGACGAGCGGGCCGCGCAACGCGGTTAGAAGCGTTTCAACTGAGGGGCCAGGCCTTATTCGCCCGAAACGCCGCGGCTGATGGGTGAAATGAACGGCGTGCTCCAGGTTCCGCCGACGAAAAACGACGACTGGTTGGGCCCCTGCTGGCCGCTCTTCTGCGTTGCTGGCTGATCCGGCTGGATGACACCGCCCGACAGCGCCAGTCCGCGTCCTGCGTAGGATGCGATGCCGGAAAGCCAGATCTTGTATTTCGCCGAATTGGCCTCGGCCTTGTCCAGTCTGGCCACGCCTCGCGAAATGGTTGCCT
Organism: Mesorhizobium sp. B2-3-10; assembly: GCF_006442275.1. Classification (NCBI taxonomy): domain Bacteria; kingdom Pseudomonadati; phylum Pseudomonadota; class Alphaproteobacteria; order Hyphomicrobiales; family Phyllobacteriaceae; genus Mesorhizobium; species Mesorhizobium sp. B2-3-10. The sequence goes on along the minus strand of NZ_VFVT01000009.1, from coordinate 171,525 downwards.
TCACTTCGGCGCCATCGATGGGCAGCGTCCCGTCCGAGACATCGTCGAGCGCGAAGAAGCCGCCTTGTTCGGTATGCTTGAGAAAGGCCGGCAGGTTGAACTTGCTGAGCGCGCCAGGGCCAAAGGTCGCCGAGACAGAGCCGTCGGCGTTCTCAAAAACCGAATCCCAGGTCCTTCCTGGTCCCTTGAGGATGACCGAGACGGTGCCCGTGCCGACCGGCACCAGCCGGGTCATCCCGGCCGCGGTGCCGAACGCCCCGCCATCGACATCGGAGGCCAGCAGCCGGATCTCGACCTGGGTGCCCTCGGGCTTGCGGTCGAAACGAAGGCTGGTCTGGATGTTGCCGCCGAAGGCGGAGGCGTCGGAGATGTCGAAGACGGAAAGGCCATCCTTGACCTGCGCGGTGGCCGCGACATCGGCAAGCTGGATGCTCCCTGCGGTCGCATGCGCCGCCGACAGCCTGAGATCGAGGTTGACCCGGTCGGCGAAACTCGTGTCGATCTGACCTGGTTCGCCGCTGCTCGCCGGTCCCAGCGACGTGAAGGCGGATAGAAACGACCTGAGGTCGAGCGTGTCGAAGGCAAGTGTGCCCGAGATCACCGGCTGTGCCTCGCCAAGCGACACGTCCAGCGCACCCATGCCCGGATTGTTGTCCAGCGCCAGCGCCGTGTTCTCGAACTTGACGCGTCCGGCCGATGCCGTGACCTTGCTGGAAATGCTGACCGAGCCGATCGCGGCGCTCGGCGCGATGCCGGCCTGCGACCATTCCAGTACGCGGCGCAGCGAAGGAGCCGCGAATTTTACCTGGCCGTCGAAATAGGCGTTTTCGGACATGCTGGCCGTGCCGTCGAAGGAAAAGGTGGCCGGCGCCGCCTTGAAGGACAGGGTCAGCGGCGCCATGCCCCCGGCAAACAGCACCAGCGGCCTCGGCGAGGCAGCATCCACGGTCACGCTTTCGCCACGCCAGATCCCGGTCGCGGACAGTGTTGCATTGCTGTTCATCGCCGCCCAGTTGGCCTGGCCGCTAAGACTGCTCAGGATCTCTTCATCCTTGCCGTTGACGGACGCCACCATGCGGCCGTCCCTGAACTCCACAGTGCCGAACGTGTCGGCCGGCAGCTTGTCGAGGTCGGGCTTGGCGGGGTCGGCGTTGACCAGGCCACGGGCCGCATCGATGGAGCGCGCGATGCGCCCGCCGGTCGGCGCCGTGGGCAGGAACAGACCGTCCGCCGTGCGCTGGACCCGGATCGTCGGCCGCACCAGCCGTGCCGTGGAAAACACCACATCGCCCTGCAATGCCGCCATGGCCGAGAGGTCGACCTCGACCCGTTCGGCTTCGACGACCGGCGGCGCATCGCCGTCGGTCCATTTTGACAGCGTCACATCGGTCAGGATCGCGCGGAAATTCGGCCAGACCTCGATTCGTGGCGACCCCTCGATGGCAACCCGAAAGCCACTCCAGGCGCTCAATTCCCACGCGATGCGGTCACGCACGATCCGCGTCGAGGCGATCAGCGGCAGGGCCGCGACCACCAGAGCGATGACGATCGCGGCAGCGCCGATCGCCCATACTCCGCGGCGGATCAAGGATGATGGCATATAGCCCCGTATGCTTCCATTCCGACAAAAACGAGCGTCCGACGGGTATAACCCCTGTCGTCACTACGACTTAGGGCCGACGCATTTCAAGTCTTTATGGCCCGGCGATGGCATTTGCGCACACCTGACCGCATCGGCCCAACAAAATCTTGCTCTGCCGCGCAGCGATATGCATAAGCGATGGCGACCGTGGGAGGATCGATCATGGCTGGCGAACTACCGCTCTGGACCCCGACGCAAGACCAGATTGATGCCTCGCCATTGACCGCTTTCATGAAGGCCGCGGCAGCGAGTACCGGCAGTCCATTCTCGTCCTATGCCGACCTCCACCTCTGGTCGGTCGAGAACCGGGAGGCGTTCTGGGGTCTCGTCTGGGATTTCTGCGGTCTTGAAGGCGACAAGGGTGAACGACTGCTGCTCGACGGCGAGAAGATGCCCGGCGCCTCTTTCTTTCCGGACGCATCTTTGAATTTCGCCGAAAACCTTCTGAAAAAGACCGGCGCTGGCGAGGCCATCGTCTTTCGCGGCGAGGACAAGGTCGAGAGGCGGCTGTCGTGGAATGAACTGCATGGCCTGGTCTCGCGCCTGCAGCAGCTTTTCCTGGCGCTCAAGGTGAAGAAGGGTGACCGTATAGCGGCGATGATGCCCAACATGCCCGAAGCCGTCGCCGCCATGCTGGCGGCGGCCTCCATCGGGGCGGTGTGGTCATCCTGTTCTCCCGATTTCGGCGAGCAGGGCGTGCTCGATAGGTTCGGCCAGATCGAGCCCGTCATCTTCATCGCGCCGGACGGCTATTGGTATAATGGCAAGGCGATCGAGGTCGCCGACAAGGTCAAGGCGGTCGCGGCCAGGCTCGGCGGCGTCCGCAAAGTCCTGCTCGTCGACTATCTTGGCACCTCCGCCGACGTGGCTGATACCATCGACAAGGCAGTGGCGATGGAAGAGGCCCTGTCGCCCTTTGCCGTCAGGCCCGTCACCTTCGAGCGGCTGCCGTTTTCGCATCCGCTCTACATCCTGTTTTCGTCCGGTACCACCGGCGTTCCCAAATGCATCGTCCATTCGGCCGGCGGCACGCTCATTCAGCATGTCAAGGAACACCGGTTGCATGCCGGCCTCGGCGATGGCGACCGCTTCTTCTATTTCACCACCTGCGGCTGGATGATGTGGAACTGGCTGGTTTCGGGCCTCGCTTCCGGCGCCACGTTGCTGCTCTACGACGGTTCTCCCTTCTATCCCGACGGCAATGTGCTGTTCGATTTCGCCGACGCTGAGAAGATGACCTTTTTCGGCACCTCGGCCAAGTTCATCGATTCAGTGCGCAAGGCCGGCCTCAAGCCGATCCGCAGCCATGATCTGTCGACGATACGCGCCATATCCTCCACCGGATCGCCGCTTTCGCCCGAGGATTTCCGCTTCGTCTATGATGGCATCAAGAAGGACGTGCACCTTGCCTCGGTGTCCGGGGGCACCGATATCGTCTCGTGCTTCGTGCTCGGCGTGCCGACCCAGCCGGTCTGGACCGGCGAGATCCAGGGGCCGGGCCTCGGCCTCGCCGTCGACGTCTGGGACGATGACGGCAAGCCGGTCCGGCAGGAGAAGGGAGAGCTGGTGTGCACCAGGGCTTTCCCGTCCATGCCGATCGGCTTCTGGAACGATCCCGACGGCAGGAAATACCAGGCGGCCTATTTCGAGCGTTTCGACAATGTCTGGTGCCATGGCGATTTCGCCGAATGGACCGATCATGGCGGCATGGTCATCCATGGCCGCTCCGACGCGACGCTCAACCCCGGCGGCGTGCGCATCGGCACGGCCGAGATCTACAACCAGGTCGAGCAGATGCCGGAAATCCTGGAGGCGCTGTGCATCGGCCAGGATTTCGACAATGATGTGCGCGTCGTGCTGTTCGTGCGGCTTGCCGCCGGCGTCAAGCTCGACGACGATCTCGAAAAGCGCATCCGGGCCAAGATCCGCGGCGGCGCCAGCCCACGCCATGTTCCGGCCAGGATCGTCGCCGTCTCCGACATCCCCCGCACCAAGTCGGGCAAGATCACCGAGCTTGCGGTGCGCGACGTGGTCCACGGCCGCGCCATCAAGAACAAGGAAGCGCTGGCCAACCCGGAAGCGCTGGAGCTGTTCCGCGACTTGCCGCAGCTCGCGCAGTGAACGCGACCGGCATGGTTAACGAAATATGTCGCCCGAATTTACCTAGATTTCACGAGTGGTACACATTCGTAAATTTTTTGGCGACCCGGTAAGGACTTGTTAAGGCCCGGCGTCGATAGTCGCACGTAACTTGAGGGAGAAATCCCGTTCCTCAGCCCCGAGGATCTGAATTCAGCTCAAGCCCCGTTGTGACAGCAATCCAATTTCCTAAGGCGTCCTTACCGGGCGCCTTTTTTCTTGGCTTGCTATTCCGCGAGCACCCGGGTCGAGGGGAACGCAACCTCGACCAGCGTGCCTTCGCCGGGCGTCGAATTGATGGTGAAGCGGGCGCGGTTGGCTTCCACCATCGCCTTGGTCAGCGGCAGGCCAAGGCCGGTGCCGTCGCCGCGCCCACGCTTCAGCGCATTGATCTGCTTGAACGGCTTCAGCGCCTGCTCGATCTCGGCCTGGCTCATGCCGATGCCGGTGTCACGGACCCGCATGACGACGTCGCCCGAGGTCTCGTAGGCGGTCGAGACGATCACCTGGCCGCCGGCCTGGGTATAGCGCACGGCGTTGGACAGGATGTTGAGCGCGATCTGGCGCACGCTGCGCAGGTCGGCCACCACTTCCGGCAGCCGCGAGGCGAAGCTGGAACGGATGATGACGCGTTCGCGGTTGGCCTGGGGCTGCATCATCGCCACGGTTTCGGCCAGCGTATCGTTGAGCGACACCGCCTCATAAGCCATTTCCTGCTGGCCGGCCTCGATCTTCGAGATATCCAGGAGGTCGTTGACCAGGTCGAGCACGTGGTTGCCCGAGCGGTTGATGTCGCGCAGATAATCGCGGTAGCGGTCATTGGCCACCGGCCCGAACTTCTCGTCGACCATCAGTTCGGAAAAGCCGATGATGGCGTTGAGCGGCGTGCGGATCTCATGGCTGATGCGGGCGAGGAAATCTGTCTTCTGCGAGGAGGCGCGTTCGGCCACCGCGCGCGCCTGGGTGAGATCCTCTTCGGCTCGCTTCCACTGCGTGATGTCGCGCACCACGGCACAGAAGCCGCTGTCGTTGGGCAACCGGCCGATGGTCATGAACAGCGGGATGAAGCGTCCCTGTGCTTCGCGGCCGATCACCTCGCGGCCGTCATTCAAGACGCTCGCCACACCAGGCTCCGACAGGCCGGTGAGATAGTCGCGCGCCGCGCGCTGGCTCTCGATGGCAAACAGCGAGGCGAAGGGCTTGCCGGTCACCTCGTCGCTGTCGAAACCGAACAGCGCCTCGGCCGGGCGGCTGATCGAACGGATGGTGCCGTCGCTGCCGATCAGCACGACCCCGTCGGTAGCTGTGTCGATGATGGTGCGCATCTCTGCGATGCGTGCCTTGAGCTCGGAAATGTCGGGCTGCGTCGGCTCCTCGCCGATCGCATGCGCTGCCGCGGGCGCATCATCCTCGCCGGAACGGCGAACGACCAGCATCAGGGCCTTGCCGTCGCGCCAGGGCACGGAGCGCAGGATGGCGTCGATCGGGAATTCCTGCCCGTCGCGCGTCTTCAGCCGCAGCGCCCGGTCGCTGCCGTCGGAGGCGCCGTCATCGGCATAGGGATCGGCAAACAAAGCGCCGAGGCCGCCCGCATCCTCGAGGTCCTCCAGCGTCGCGTACCTGGTCAGGTCGAGGAATTCCTCGTTGGCATAGTGCAACTGGTCGCCTGAATGGATGATCAGCGGCACCGGCAGCTTGCCGAGCAGCGATGTATCCGGCGTCTTGTTTTCTGTGCCGACGGAAAAAGCCGACGGCATGAACCCTTCGGTCTTGAGCGGCGGTACCTGCAGCCGTGGCGGCTGGATGAGCGTCTCGGCCGCGTGATGCGTGCCGCCGGTTCCGCCGGTGGCCGCAATCGCTTGATCGCCGGATGCAGTTGCTGCGTCGCCGGCCCAATCCTCGTCATCCTCGGCGTCGCGAAAATCGTCTGACGTCATGCTGTCGTCATCGGCCGGTGCCTGGGCAGGTTCTGCCTGCGCCGCAGCCTCGCCATCCTCGGCCGTCGTCGCCTCTTTGTCGCTATCGTGGGCGGCATAGTCGAGCAGGGAGCCCGAGGCCTCCGGCGGCGGGGATCCGGAGGCCGGCGCCTGTTGTTCGGCCTGGTCCGGTTGCGCACCGTCGAGCCGCGCCAGATCCCTCTGATCCTCGGCATCGCTTGGGGAAAATTCGCCCGCATCCGGCTCGTCTTCCGCATCGGGCGCTGGTATCTCATGCGCCGGGCCGCTCGCCGGTTCCTGGCTCGAGCCTGCTGGTCCGGCATTCGGGTTGGCGATATCCGCCCGCGGCTTCGCATCGGCCTCCGGCTTGGCCGCGTCGAGCGGCGCGGGCAAAGACCCTGCTCCGGCACCTTGTTCCGCCTGCCTTGCCCGCTCGGCTCCCGCCGGCGGCTCTGCCGTGGAACTATCTCTTTTCAGCCGCTCGCCGATCTCGCGGAATGCGCTGCGTTCCAGCGAGGACAGCCCCTTGTCGTTGGCCGGCTGCCGGTGTTCGGCCAACCGGATGACCTTGTCGGCAAAGCGCCGCTCCGGTTTCGGGACGATGGTCAGCGCCGGCACTTCGCCCTTGAACGGATCCGATGCTTTTGGTTCTTCGGCCTTTGGGTCTTCCGGCATTGTCTCCACGGTTTTCGGCTTGGGTGCCGCCGGCATCTCGCCATTGGGCACCAGGGCCATGCCGATCGCTTCCGGATCGACGACCGCATCCCCGCTTCGCGCGACGCCGAAGCCGCGAAAGCCTTCGAAGGCGCGGCCGCGCCCATAGACAGGCAATGCCGCCAGGTCGACAGGGATCTTCAGGTCGGTACCGACGACCGGCCACAGCACCGAGCGGCCGGACCAGGTGTCGCGCCGCTCCAGCAGGCCGGAGATCTCGCCGGATGCATCAAGGCCGAAGGCCGCCGCCACATCTCGGAAGCGCCGGCCGATCACGTCGGCGGCCGGATGGCCGACGATATCGGCGAATTCCGGCGACAGGGCGCTGAACTTACCCTCGGCGTCGGTCCGCCAGACAAAACGCAGCGGTGCGGCCGAGCGGTCTATCGTCCGGGTGACCACGGTCGCGGTCGGGGCTACGGGCGAGGTGGCCTCGTCTTGCTTTACGCTGTGCGCCGCAGCTTCGGTGCCGACCGCCTCTGCCACGCGTTTCGGTTCCGGCGCGGCTGGCGCGTCGTCTTCTCCGGCATTGAAATACCAATGATCGTGCTGCCCCGGCGTGCCGGCCGCCGGCTGATCATTGTCGGCGGCAGCGGGTGTCGGCCCGGCCGGCTCCTCGATTTCCCGCGCTGTCGGCTCCGGCATCTCGCCAGCCATGGGTTCGGAAGGGACGTGTTCGTGCTCGGTCGCGGCAGCGACGGGCAACTGCTCGCTCGCCTCTGTCGCGGCGGTTCCCACCATCCGAACGCCAACCTCCTCGGCAGGGCTTTCCGTGGTCGCGGGCGAACCGTCTGCCGGAGCCGCGCTGTCCTCGAGTTGGTCCTCGTCTATCACCACCAGCAGATGCCGCTCCGGCGTCAGCCGGGCGAGACCGGCGGGGTAGGAGGTCCTGCCGCCCGGAACGAGGCGCTTGACGATGCGCTCGCCCTCGGCCGCGACGTCTGCCACCAGGGCCGCCAGTGTCGCGGGCTGGATGCCGAGCGCCGAAAATCCCTCCGAGGCGGCCTCGACATTGCCCTTGGCATCGATGAAGGCGATGAAATGGCCGTCTTCGGTAAAGCCGCTGATTGCCCGGCCGGCGATCTCGGCGGCACTGCGCGAGCCGGTCTGCGCGGCCGGCACCGCCAGCATGATGGCATTCTCGCCGTCGGGTAGCGTCACGGCACTGGCAAGAAAGCCGACGGCGCGACTGGTCATGCCGGTCGCCAGGCGCACGGTAATCGATCGATCGACGCCGATCTGGGGAAAACCGCTGGTCGCCATGATCTGGCGGCGTGCGACCAGCGGCAGCCGCGCCGAGGCCCCAATGATCGCTTCGATGTCGGGATAGCCGAACATGGCGGCGCCCGGCCCGTTGGCCCAGATCACCTGCTCGAGGTCCACCGACAGGATCGCGATTGCGTCGCCGGCGGCAAACCGCTGGCGGACCGCGTCAAGCACGGCGACGTCGAGGAAGGAATATTCGGACGGCATGCGCTTGGCGAACCCTCACGGAGCGGCGAATTTGCAGTTAACGCTTTGTTAATAAAAGCCGCAGCCACGAAGGTCCACAAGCCAGAACGTGCAAAGGCTGAATTTTGGCCGTTTGGTTAACGGCCGAAAACATTTTTTTGTGCACTGCAACAAAGATATTGCAATGCACAAGATTTGCCTTTATATTGCCATCATACATGAACGAGACGGCTTTCTGTCAAAGCCGCTGCCGCTGAAAAGGATGGAAAATGTCCAGGACCAAGACCGCCGAGACGATCGAAAACGTTGAATTCCCGAGCTTCGACGCTTCCAAGGCCACCGACCAGATGCGCGCTTTCGCCGAAAAGGGCGTTGAGCAGTCGAAGGAGGCCTACGCCAAGCTCAAGACCGGTGCCGAGGAAACCCAGAAGGCCCTGGAGTCGACCTACGAAACCGCCAAGGCTGTTTCCAGCGACCTGTCGCTCAAGACCATCACCGCGCTGCGCGCCAACGCCGAGGCCGGCTTCTCGCATCTCGAAGCCCTGATCGGCGCGAAGTCGCTGTCGGAAGTCATCGAGTTGCAGACCGCGTTCCTGCGTAAGCGCGTCGAACTGACCGTCGAGCAGGCCAAGGACTTCCAGGCCGTTGCCTCCAAGGCGGCCGAGGACGTCTCGAAGCCGATCAAGACCGCCTTCGAGAAGGCGATCAAGGAAATCAAGGCCGCCTAACAAGTGCGCATCGTCCGCGGATGCAACAAAAGGTCGCATTTTGTCGGACAAATAGATGTGAGATAGTGGCGACCGAGCGAATGCCCGGCGAGTGGAACCTCCTCCCTCTGCTCTTCGGGGTGACCAGCCAGCACCTCCTCCCGCTGGCTCGTAACAGGAAAAGGCCGGCACCTCCTCCCGCCGGCCTTTTTCTTTGCCCGGCGAAAGGGGCGCCGCTGTAGGGAAGTGGCCTTTGCTTTGCAAAAGCCTTGAATTAGAATTCATAAGCCCGTAAGGACGCATCGCCGAACGAAAGAGCGGATCGCGGAGAGTGAACCTTCCACCCCGATCCTGCTACCAACGTTAAGACGTGCCGTTGTAGCTCAGATGGTTAGAGCGCCGGATTGTGGATCCGGAGGTCGCTGGTTCGATCCCAGCCAACGGTACCACTAGCACTCTCCCCATAACCGGTCGAAACTATTGGAGAAGGTTTTTCCAATAGCGGGTCCTTTCCTGATTGCATCGCCTTCGATGCTGCGCCCCTTGCTCTCGCGCACCGCAACTTTCGCGGTGTTCCGGCGCATCAGTAAGTGATGGCTCGACCCGCAAAACCACGCCCCGCTCTTAAACCGTCGGCTGCGGCCCGGGCCTCGCGAACCCGACCCGTCAGCTGTAGAAATCCTGGTACCACTCGACGAACCGCCCCACCCCCTCGGTGACGGAGGTGCGGGGGCGATAGCCGACCGCCGCCTGCAGCGCCGAAGTGTCGGCGAAGGTGTCGGGCACGTCGCCGGCCTGCAGCGGCAGCAGCTCGATCACCGCCTTGCGGCCGAGCGCGTTTTCCAGCGCCTCGACATAGGCGGTCAGCTTCACCGGGTTGTTGTTGCCGATGTTGAAGATGCGCCAGGGCGCGCTGCTGGTCGCCGGGTCCGGACGGCCGGAATCCCAGGTCGGGTTGGCTGCGGCGGGGCTGTCGCTGGCACGGATCACGCCCTCGGCGATGTCCTCGACATAGGTGAAGTCGCGCGTGTGGTTGCCGTTGTTGAATAGCTTGATCGGCTCACCGGCCAGGATGCTCCTGGTGAACAGGAACAGCGCCATGTCAGGGCGTCCCCAGGGGCCGTACACGGTGAAGAAGCGCAGCCCCGTGGTCGGCAGGCCGAACAGGTGGCTGTAGCTGTGCGCCATCAGTTCGTTGGCACGCTTGGTGGCGGCGTAGAACTGCAGCGGATGGTCGGCCGGCCGATGCTCGGAAAACGGCATGTCGGTGTTGGCACCGTAGACGCTCGAGGTGCTGGCATAGGTCAGGTGCCCGACACGGCTGCCGCGGCAGGCCTCGAGCATGTTGGTGTAGGCGATGATGTTGCTCTCGACATAGGCGCGCGGGTTTTCCAGGCTGTAGCGCACGCCGGCCTGGGCGGCGAGATGGATCACCCGGTCGAACGCATGGTCGGCAAAGCAGCCGTCGACCACGCCCCTGTCGGCGAGATCGCCGTGGATGAAATGATAGCCGGCATTGGTCTTGCGGCTCGCCTCGTCCAGGAGCCGCAGCCGCGCCTGCTTGATTTGCGGGTCGTAGTAATCGTTGATGTTGTCGATGCCGACGACCTCGTCACCGCGCTCCAGGAGCCGCCTGGCGACATGATAGCCTATGAAGCCGGCAGCGCCGGTGACCAGTACCTTCATCAGAAGGCATTATAGGTTGCGCCGTGAAGCCGGCATCCTGCGGACGCATGATATGTCCAGCCCATGGCTCTCGGGCTGGACTGCCGGCATGCGAACTCCAGGCCTGCTTAGCGGAAAGCCCTGGAAATCTGGTCCGTGAGAGGTTTCAGCATATACGACCAGACATTGCGTTCATCCGTGCGGATGTGAACTTCCGCCGGCATGCCCGGTCTGAGTTGCCTGGCTTCCTTCAAGCACTCCGACTGACTGTCGACCTTAATACGGGCCGAAAAGTACGAAAGCTGGCGTTGCGGATCTTTGATCAGGTCCGCCGAGATGTACTTGACGGAGCCGTTGCAAACAGGGGTAGTCCCGGCATCGAAAGCTGGAAACCGGATCGAAACGCTCTGTCCCGGGTTGACGTCGTCTATGCGGGAAGGAGGGATCAACGCGTCCACGACAAGGTTGTCGGCCTCGGGAACGATCGTCATCAGCAGTTCGCCCGGGGCGACCACGCCGCCGACAGTGTGAACGGACGACTGCTGAACTGTGCCGGATTGCGGAGCGCGGATCTCGGTTTTGGTCAGTTCGTCTTGCGCCACGATCTTGCGTTCGTTGAGTTCGGTGCGCTTGGCTTCAGTCTCGCGCAGTTCACCGGTCACATCGCTTCGCCGTTGCTCGTCGAGCTGCAGGATTTGCAACTCGATCTCGCTGATCTTGGCCTGTGCCTCTGCTACCGCGGCTGCCAGTCGTCCCGACTCGCCCTTGGCACGGGTCGCATCCAGCCTGACGTTGCTAATCCTCTCTTTGGACACCAGTTTCTTCGAATAGAGAGCATCGACATCCGTAAGGTCAGTGCTCAGCAGCGCCGCTGATTCATCGGCTGCAACCTGCTGGGCCTTCAGGCCATCGATCTGACGCTCGAGTTGCTTTGTTTGGCTCGACAAGAGCGCCTTCTGCCCGGCCAATGCCGAGGCACGGGTTTCGAACAGAGCGCGCTCGCCGCTGACAAGGGCGGCCAGCTCCGGCTTTGGCATCCCGGCCTCAAGGCCGGCTGGAAGCTGCATTTCACGCAAACCGCCGCGTTCGGCCTCCAGTCGCGCAAGCCGCACCGTGGTCCGATCAAGATCTTCGCTGATGATCTGCAGATTGGCCCGTGGCAGCGTGCCGTCCAGCCGGACCAATATGTCACCGGCCCGAACATGGTCGCCGTCTTGCGCAAAGATGCCGCCGATCGTGCCGCCGGTCTGGTGCTGGACCTTCTTGATGTTGCTTTCGACCACCACCGTGGCGGGCGCGATCACGGCGCCGGCTATCTTGGTCAAGCCAAGCCATGCTCCGCCGCCGACCACCAGCAGGCCAGTCACAACGAGCCCCAGCGTCATGCTTGGCCAAAGGGTCCCTGGCGCAAGGATGCTGTCTGGCACCTTGGGCAAGTCGGTTTCGGCGGGCTGGTATCGAGTTCCGAACCGGGCAAGTGTCGGCATGAACGCAAGCACGCGGGGCAAGATGTCACGCATGTCCGGTCACTCCCGAGTGGATGGGCGCGATCGAAGATGGACGTTGCGCGGCAGGCGAGGGCGGCCGCCGCATGCCGGCAAGCACTTCCTCGCGCGAGCCGAAGGTGCGCAGCCTGCCATCCGCCAGGACCATGACCTGATCGATGTTGGTGAGGGCAGATGGCCTGTGTGCAACAACGATCACGATACCTCCACGCTGGCGGACGGCCATGATGGCTCCGGCCAGGGCGGCGTCACCTTCAACGTCGAGATTTGAGTTTGGCTCGTCCAGCACGACCAGGAACGGGTTGCCGTAGAGCGCCCGGGCAAGGCCGATAAGCTGCCTTTGCCCTGCCGACAGCGCTCTGCCTCCCTCGCCGATGCGCGTCTGGAAGCCTGCCGGCAGATGCATGATCATCGAGTGGACGCCCGCGGCTTTCGCCGCGGCGAGCACGCCCTGGGGGTCGCTCTTGCCGCCAAATCTCGAAATATTGTCCGCCACCGTCCCGTCGAACAGTTCAACATCCTGCGGCAGATAGCCAATGTGGGCGCCGAGCCGTTGCGCGTCCCACTGGTCGAGAGAGGCCCCGTCCAGCCGCACCGTGCCGTGCAGAGGGCTCCAAACTCCCACCAGCGCGCGCACCAATGTTGTCTTTCCCGAGCCGCTTGGGCCGATAACGGCCATTCCCGCGCCGCTCGAAAGCTGGAAGCTTACATCGACGAGCGTCGGCCTGGGTGTACCCGGAGGCGCTACCGCCAAACTATCGACCGCCAGGCGGGCCTCTGGCGGCGGCAACTTCATGGATTCGATTGGACTCTCGAACGCACGGAGCGCCGCTTTCAACTGGGAATAGCTCTGCCGGGTGGACAGGAAACCCCGCCAGTTCGCAATCGCCGCATCGACCGGGGCTAGGGCGCGACCCAGCAATATCGACGACGCGATGATCACGCCAGGGGATGCTTCGCCTCCGATGACGAGATACGCGCCGAGCCCTAGCACCGAAGATTGCAGCACCATCCTAAGCGCCTTCGACAGCGAGCTGATTCCACCCACGATGTCGGAGAGCCGCTCCTGATAGGAGAGATAAGCGTGAGTGACTTCGCCCCAGCGCCCCGCCAGCCGTTCGGAGAGGCCCATCGCGTGGACCACCTCGGCATTCCGACGGCCGGAATCAGCAAGCGCGCGCTGTGTCAGGATCGCTTCGGACGCCAGCGCCGCAGGGCGGCGGCTGATGATCTCAGCCACGATGGTCAGCACGACGACGGCGACGGAGCCGAGGGTCGCAAGCACGCCGAGCGACGGATGCAACATGTAGATAATGAGCAGATAAAACGGGATCCACGGCGCGTCGAAAAGAACCGTCGGCCCCGTTCCCGAAAGGAATCCGCGCAATTGATCGAGGTCCCGCAACGGAAGCACCCGGTCCGCTTCTCGACCGGCCCTGAGCGGGAGAAGCAACGAAATTGCGAATGTTCTCTGCTGCAAACTGCAGTAGAATCGACTGGCGATTCGGACCAGTAGACGAAGCCGCACGAAATCGAGCAGACCGTAGGCCGCATAGAGGCCCAGCATTCCGATGGTGAACCCGACCAAGGTCGGGACGCTTTGCGACGGCAGGACGCGATCATAGACCTGCAGCATGTAAACGGATCCGGTCAACGCAAGGATGTTTATCATTGCGGAAAAGAGTCCGATGCCAGCTATTCCAGGCAGGCAGTCTAGTATTGCGGAGCGTAGCGGAGAGGCGCTTTGTGGCTCTTTATTCATAGCTTATTGCTATGACACGACGTTGTCGCGTGTCTTTCTTTGTTCATCCGATGGGTAACCTTTCTGATTCCACCATATCACATGCGCCCCCCGGACATGATGGCTAGCTAACATATGGCGAACTTTATGCAAAATGAAGCGAAATCGTGGCCGGGAGTCGGGGTGGGGAGAGGGGTGCCTGTGAAAACAGTGGAGAACTGTGCATGCGGTCGTCAGTGGAAAACCCGCAGATTTCGCTGCAAGCCACTGACTTTACAGTAAATTGCACTGACCCGTTGATGTGGCCATCCCCACAGCGATCAAAAACTTCGTTCAAAGATGTTGGTATGTGATTTTCATCTAATGTAGCTTTCGGTCTAACCCCCATCCAGGGCGGGGTGTTGCCAAACAAGAAGGAAAACGCATGGCGACTCTCCATTATGCATCAGGCGGTTCGGCTGCCGAAGTTGCGGGCGCCGGATTTAACCTGGCGGACGTTCAGTATCTTTCGCAGGTCAATGAGCTGCCCAGCGGAATGAAGGGGCTTGTCTATCTAAGCGCTCATGACGGGGTGACCTCGTCGTTCATCGAAAAAGTCACGCCCTTCCTCAACAATCCAAAAGTGTTTGGATTTTTCCTGATGGACGAGCCGGATCCTACCGGCAGATGGGGCACCTACGCGAGTGCGGCAAATCTGAAGGCTGAATCCGACTGGATCCATTCCCACTTCCCGGGCGCCAAGACCTTCATCACCATGATGAATATGGGGTCGTCCACCAACCCGGACTTTTCCAACACCTATAATCCCGCCAACACCGGGATCGACTACTATGGACTGGACCCATACCCGGTTCGCACGGGGATAAGCAGCGTCGACTACAACATGATCGACAGAGCCGTGGCAGCGGCCGTGAAATCAGGCATTCCGGCTGACAAGATCGTTCCTGTATATCAGACATTTGGCGGCGGCGGTTGGCAGACGGACACCGGCGGCAAGCACGTCATGCCAACGTCGACCCAAATGCAAACGATGATCGATCACTGGGCAAAGCTGGTTCCGTCCCCAGCCTTCGACTATGCGTATGCCTGGGGTTCTCAGAATGGCGACACCGCCCTGGAGAACTCCCCTGAGTTGCAGGCCGTTTTTCGCCAGCACAACCTCGCCAGCCCTAGTCCTTCGACACCGCCTCCGAGTTCCGAGCCGACAACGCCTACGCCCACCACGCCGACTGTCCCCGATCCCACGCAGTCGACCCATCACATCTTCCATGGCGGCCCTGGCGCGGACGTATTTCATTCGACCAGCGGGGACGACGTTTACTATGTCAACAATGCACATGATAAGGTGATGGAGGCATCAGGCGGCGGCTTCGACAAGGTGGTCGCCTCGGTCAGCTACGCATTGTCTGCTGGTTCGCATGTCGAGCAACTCTCGACCGACAAGACGGGCGGCACACATACGATCAACTTGACGGGCAACGAGTTCGGCCAGGCGATCAATGGCAATTACGGCGCCAACAAGATCGATGGTCGAGGCGGCGCCGATACAATGAAAGGCTATGGCGGCAACGACACCTATTTTGTCGACAATGTGCATGACAAGGTGGTGGAGCAGCCAGGCAACGGCAAGGACGCGGTGTTCGCCTCGGTGAGCTATGCTCTCTCGGCGGGCTCATCCGTCGAGAAACTTGCGACCACGCAGGCTTCGGGAACGGGGCAAATCAACCTGACCGGCAACGAGTTTGCCCAGACGATCCAAGGAAATGCCGGCGCCAACAAGATCAATGGCGGGGGTGGTTCCGATACGCTGACGGGCTTTGGCGGCAAGGACGTCTTCGTGTTCAACACCGCGCTTGGCTCTGGAAATATCGACAAGATAACCGACTTCAAGGTTTCCCAGGACAAGATCCAACTTGATCACAGCGTATTCACCGGACTCCAGCAGGGCGCCCTTTCGGCCGCGAACTTCCACATCGGCAAAGGTGCGCATGATGGAAGCGACCACATCATCTATAACAGTTCGACCGGCGCGCTCTCTTTCGACAGTGACGGTATCGGCGGCCATGCTCAGACGCAGTTTGCGACCGTTGCTCCGCATCTCTCAATTGGCGCGAGCTCCTTTTTCGTGGTTTGACGCGCGCGGTTGTGCTTCCGGCAGGAGCTGAGCGCTCCTGCCGGTCGGCTTCTCCGCTCGCCGTCGAGTTGAGCGCGCACGCCGCTTTTTGGGCTAAAAACGGCTGCCGTCCGAGGCATTGCGGGAACATTCTGCCTTGATCGTGGTTTGGTGCCATCGCGCAGGGGATGGATGACGTGCCAAGCTACGAAGTCGAGGAGATTTTCGCCGGCCAAGTCGTGGTGACCCACAAGGTAGTCGCACCAACTCCGTTTCGAGCAGCCAAGCTCGCGACAAACCGGGAAATCACGCTTCGTGCTTCCGAGGTCCGCTGGATCCGGGTATTCGAGCAGGACGGCCGCCGCCGAGCCTATGAATATACGTTCTCGGATCGACCTCAACCCACCCCAACGAGCAATCTTGATAGTCCGATCACCCGTTCGCGATGAATGCGCATTCGCGCGGCTGATCCCATAGCGCACGGCGTCTCGATCCAAACAGTCCAGCCCGCGGTCTGATCCTTGCGCCGTTGGCACGCAAGCATGGTTCTAGTTGCGTCATTCGAACGGACGAGGACAACGGCCAGCCCTGCCCGTAGCCTGAATTGCTGGTGTAAATCGCAACGAAATCGGGCCATGGGAAACGATCCAAGTTCGAGCCGCTTATGGGAGCCGAAGGCCCGCTGGATTTCGGGAGCGGCACGATGAACCCGCACCTGGTCTGCATCGGCGGCGAGGATCACGCCCTGAGGATCTCGTTTCTGATGGAACTCCGTGAGCGGGGTTTTCGGGTCACCGCGGTCTCGACCGGCGATGAAGCTCTGTTTTTACGGCACGGCATTCCGCACCGCCGCTACGAGTTCAATCGCTTTGCCAATGGCAGCGGCAAAGCCGGGACCATCAGGACATTGCGAAGGTTGTTGCGGGAACTCCGCCCCGACATCGTCCAAAGCTTCGATACGAAACCCAATTTGCTAACCCCGCTGGCGGTGCGGGGAGAAGTCCCGGTCGTCCGCACGATCAACGGCTTGGGCTGGACCTTCTCATCGCTGGAGCCGCGAGCCTTGGCCATGCGGCCCGCCTTCTGCGGTCTGCAGTGGGTTGCTTCCTTCTGGACTGCTGCCACGGTTTTCCAAAATCGCGACGACCAAGCCTTTTTTGAGCGCTATCGGCTGATCCCACGCGGCAGCGGACGCCTTATTCAGGGGTCGGGCATCGACGTCAATGCATTCGCGGTGGCAAGACGTCTTGCCTCATCACCAGCGGCAATGCGGCGGGAATTCGGACTGGAATCGGCCGAGATCGTCATTTTTGTCGGCCGGCTCACCCGCCTTAAGGGCATTCCGACCCTTCTCGAGGCGATTCCGCACATTCTCTCCAAAAGACCTCATGCGCGTTTCGTGCTCGTTGGCCCACGGGAATCGGAAGGACCATTCGCCGTCGAAAAGTCCGAAATCCAACGATTTGCTTCTCATGTAACCGTGCTGGGCAAACGGCATGATGTCCCCAGTCTGCTTGGCATGGCTGATTTGTTCGCCTTCCCAACACAATATCGGGAGGGCGTTCCGCGCGTCTTGCTGGAAGCCGGACTCGCTGGATTGCCGATAGTCGCATCGCGAATGCCCGGTTGCAGCGACGTCGTCGAAGATGGGTGGAACGGTTATCTGGTCACGCCGCGCGATGCTCGCGCCCTTGCGGACCGGATAGTCGACATACTGTCGGACCGCACCTTGGGAGCGGCCATGGGGCAGCGCTCCGCCTCGCTTGTCAGGGAGCGTTTTGCCCTGCCGGGCATCGTCGACCAGTACTGCGATGTCTATAAGAGCAATCTCAGGACCAAATCTCGCGGCTTGCTTGCTCCATCGCCTCTGGAGAGCGGCATTGCGAACCGCCGGTTGGACGGGGCGCGGCAATGATGCGCGACGCGTTGCTTGCCGGCGGTGTCATCCTGTCAGCCGCGTCGCAGCTCTCCGTCCCCGGCATGCCATTCGGCTATGGCGAACTGCTCCTGGCGCTTTGGATCATGCTGTCGGCCGGACGAATGTTGGTCGGCGGGCGCGTCGAAGCGACACCAGCCTTCGCGCAACTCGCGACTTTTTGGCTGCTCCTTTCTCTCGCATTGGGGATCGGCACGATCGTCGGCTACTTGACCACCCTGCTTTACCCGACAGGGTTGTTGCACGACACAATGGCCTACGTGCTGTTGGCCAGCATCACTTGCCTGGCGAGTGTTGAGCCGGACGCGGGGCGTCGTCTTCGACGCAGCGGTTGGTGGGCGATCGCGTTCGCCGACGCGATATTTGCCATCCAACTCGCCATCGCGTGGGGCTGGCTCCATCAGCCCGGCGTCGATCCCTGGTATTGGGACCGCTTCCGCGGCTGGTCTGAAAACCCGAACCAGCTCGCGCTCTATTGCGCGCTTCTTGGTCCGCTGGCGCTGCACCTTGCAACCACTACTCGCAACCGGTGGGGTCAGGCCCTTGCGCTCTCAAGCCTCGTGTTCATCTTTTTTGTCGGCCGCCTGACCAGGAGCGATGCCTATCTCTACACCACGATTGTAAGCGGCGTCGCCTTCCTCGGGTTGCGGTTGAAGGCATGGTTGGCATCCGATGGCAATCGAACCAGCCTGCCCAGGCAGATCGCACTTCTGCTGATGGTCGGCGCTGTCCCCCTGGTGATAGCGATGACCCCCTATCTTCTTAGCGAGGAAAGCTTTGCGGCGAATTTTGCCAAGAGCCTCACCAAGGACGGAGGCGGCGAGGCCACGGCTGAAACATTCGAACTTCGGGTTTATCTGTGGGATGAGGCGCTTCAGAAGGGGCTGCAATCGGCATCGCTCGGCCTCGGTCCTGGCCCCCACCTGGAGCGCCCGCCGACGGCCGACATGCAATTTCTGGAGCGGCCGTTCGAAGCGCACAATACGGTTCTCGACCTCTATCTGCAGGGCGGGCTGGTCGCGGTCATCGCCTTGCTGTGGATCGTTGGATTGGCGGCCATGTCCGCCTGGCGCGCTCGCTACGACGCGCTTTTGGTGCTCGTGGCGTCCGCAGCCGTGTTCAGCATACCGCACCTCATCATTCGTCATCCGATCGTGTGGTTTGCATTGACCTTCTGCCTCGTCGCGGGAACGCCAAGCGTTTTCCGGCGCGAGCTTGAGCCTTCAGAGGTGATGTGATGTGCGGGATAGCCGGGATACTTCTCGCGTCCAATGCTGCCGACCCCAAGTCGCTCGATCAGATCGGGCAAATGATGATGGCGCTTCGTCACCGCGGTCCGGATGGCGAAGGACTCTGGACGGATCGCGAAGCAGGCATTGCCTTAGGCCACAGGCGGCTGGCGATCGTCGATCTGTCGGAAACGGGGCAACAGCCCATGCTGTCCACAAGCGGTCGGTATGCGATCACCTTCAACGGCGAGATATATAATTTCCGTGACCTGCGTCTCGAGCTTGAAGGCGTCGGGCACCATTTCCGCGGCACCAGCGACACGGAAGTCATGTTGTGTGCGATCGAGAGCTGGGGCCTCGAGGCCGCACTCCAGCGTTTTGCTGGCATGTTCGCGTTCGCCTTGTGGGACCTGAAGACGAGGACCCTCCATCTCGCCCGGGATCGATTGGGCAAAAAGCCCCTCTACGTCGCTTCAGCCAGGCATGCGCTGGTCTTTGCTTCCGAACTGAAAGCAATCAGCCGCTTTTCGGGCTACTCTCCGGAGATCGATCTGGATGCCGCCACCGCAATGCTTTCCAAGGGGTGGGTCCCGGATCAGAGTTGCATCTGGCAAGGTGTCTTCAAGCTGCCACCCGGCTCTGTCCTGACCCTCACGGCCGCGACTGTGGCGGAGGGGCGCGGCGGCGCATCCCTTTCGCAGGGCGCAAGTCGCTGGTGGTCGCTGGCCGAAGTCGCCAAGAACGGGCGAGAACACCAGATCGCCGGCAGTGACGACGATTTGACCAATGAACTGGATGATCTGCTCCGGCTTGCCGTTCGCGAGCGCATGATCGCCGACGTTCCGTTGGGCGGTTTCCTGTCGGGAGGCGTCGACAGCTCTACCGTTGCAGCCTTGATGCAGGCTCAATCTCCAAATCCCGTGCGCACTTTCACCATCGCCTTCGCGGAGAGCGGCTTTGACGAGGCCCCTTACGCCGCCGAGGTAGCGCGCCATCTGGGCACCGACCACACGGAATTACACCTTTCGGCCGCCGCCGCGCGTGACGTGATCCCCGAACTGCCAACGGTGTGGGATGAGCCATTCGCCGACGAATCGCAGATACCGACTCTGCTGGTGGCGCGGCTGGCCCGCCAGCACGTGACCGTGGCGCTGTCGGGGGACGGCGGAGACGAGTGCTTTGCAGGCTATGGCCGCCACTTCATGGCGGACCGGCTGAAACGGTACCAAGGTCTACCCGCAAGTGCACGACGAACGGTGGCGGCCGGCGCAGGGATGCTGTCCAGGGCGGCTCGTCACGATTTCATTGGCAACCTGCCACTTCCGTCGCATGTGCGGCATGCGCTGCGCAGCGATCGGCTCACTCGCTTCGCCTGGCTTCTCGCCGCGAAGGATGAAGACGAGCTGCACAGGCGGCTGACGGGATCATCGGCCGAAAACCTCACCCGGCACGAGACTCCTGCATCCATAGTCTCCGCACCGCGGCTCGACGGGCTGTTGTCTCGCCTCCTGTACGACGACATGTCCGGTTACCTCGCTGGTGACATTCTCGTCAAACTGGATCGAGCCAGCATGGCCAACAGCCTCGAGGCGCGTTGTCCCCTGCTGGACCACCGCGCCGTCGAATTCGCTTGGCGCCTTCCGGCTGCCATGAAGGTTCGCAACGGCAGAGGCAAGTGGATCCTTCGAAATGTGCTGCGTCGTTATCTTCCGCAACGGCTGATCGACCGGCCGAAGCAGGGCTTCGACGTGCCGATCGCGGCTTGGCTGCGGGGCCCGTTGCGCAGCTGGGCCACCGATATTCTGTCCGATGTTCGCAACCAGGGCGAAGGCTTGCTGGACAGCACAAAGGTGGACGCCTGCTGGCGCGATCACGTTGCAGGACAGGACCGCTCCCGTGAACTGTGGTCGGTGCTGATGTTTCAAGCCTGGTGCAACGAGGCCAAGCGGCAGGCGTCGGCATCGAACTCATCCCGTGAACTCGATCTGGCAGGAGTATGAAATGGCGGGTTCCGCAGTCAGCCGAATTGAATTGCCACGAGCCACCCCGGTGGCTGCCCCGGCTCCTGAAAGCAGGGCCCGCGTACGGCCTCCCAGAAGCGCCCCGAATTCAGCAACCCCGTCTCGCCAACTGCTGGTGACATTGGCGAGCAGGAAATGGATCATTCTGCTCTTCGCGGTTGTCGGCGGCATCTTGGCGGCCTTGGCGGGAATAACCCGCCCTACCATGTACGAAGCCACCAGCCAGCTTATCATAGACGCTCCTGCCAGGGCGGCCCTTCCCGCCAGCCCGGGCTCAGCGCAGGACATGATCGATTCAAGCATTGACGACCACATCACGATGCTCTCGTCGGAGAGCCACCTTCGTCGAGTCGCCGCAGCGCTGCGTCAACCGAGCCCGGCCAACGCGACCGCACAACCGCAAGCCGGGAAGGGAAGCTCCAGCCAGGGGCCAACGCCCGCCGATCCGCCGACATCGCACTCTTTCGCTGGCGATCTGCTGAAGCGCCTTTGGCCGCGGGATGTTGTATCCACCAATGCGCCGCAAGCAGCAGAGGCCGCCGAGATGAAAGCGCTGCGCAAAGGGGTAAGGGTCGGACAAGAGCTCCGGTCCCGGGTCATTTCCGTCGGCTTCTCGGACGATGACCCGGCGCGCGCGGCGCTGGTGGCCAATACATTCACCAAGATCTATGTCGACGACCTCGCGCAGAAAAGTCAGGCGTCGAACATGCAGGAACTTGACGCCGTCGTCGCCAGTTTGCCCAAACTGCAGAATGAACTGGTGGATGCGTCCAATCGGCTCGAGGAGTATCGGCTGAGCCATGGCGCGGTCGATCAAGGCTCGGCTGACAAGGTGGCCGGGGAGAGGGCGGATCTCAGCCAACAGATATCGATGTCCAAAGCGGATCTGGCGGCGCTGGAGTCCCGGCTCCAGCGTATCCAGGAGCTTCGAAAGCAGGGCGCGCCGGCCGCGACCCTGGCCGAGGCCGCCGGCACGCAGGAGTTGGCCGACCTTTCGGCTCGCGTGGCCAGGGCGCCAGCGGACAAGGATCTGGCCAATGCCTTTTCCGTCGCGATCGAAAAGGTAATCGCTGATATCGTCGCTGAAGCGGACATCTATCGTGCCCAGGTCGAGGCTCTGGGAAATCGAATGCGTGTGCTCGATACGGTCGCGGCCGACACGGCCAGCCGGCTCGCCGGTTTGCGGGCGCTCGAACCTCAAGTCAGCCTCCTGACGCAACGCTACAACGAACTTCTCGGCCGCCAGCAGGACCTGAAGCGGCGCATCGGAGCTCCGTCCGCCGGGGTCTCGGTCCTTTCCGTTGCATGGCCGCCGACAATTCCGCAGACATTGCCGCCGGTTTTTTTGGTTCCACCGGGAATGATTGCGTTCGGCCTCCTTGGCGCCGTTTTGGTCCTCATGCGAAATCGCTTCGATCGCACCTTGCGCGGTGAAGCGGAGGCGGAAGCCGTGCTCAGGATACCGTGCGTGGGGCTCGTGCCCGAACCGGGCAGGATGCACGCCAAACAGTTGCGTGACTTGGTTTTGGGCCAGCCCAAGTCGGCCTACAGCCGTGCGGTGACGTCGCTGCTGGTCGCGGCCGCGCCAAATCAGGCAAGGGGTCGTGCTCCGCACACGATCCTGCTCACGCCAAGCGTCCGGGCTGACGGAGCGACCGAGCTTGCGTGGGGCCTGGCCTTGGCGGCCACCCGACTGGGCAATCGTGTTCTTCTGGTGGATCTCCAGCGGGCGGGCTCCCAACTTACGCCCGAGTTTCTGCGCCAGTTCAACGGACCCAAGGCTCGTCATTCCTTCGCGGATTACATCAGCAGTCGTTGTACCTTGGATGACGCGGTCGCCAGCATTCCCGAAATTGGCATCGACCTGACGACCATGGCACCTGCAGAAGATCTCTTGGCTCTCCTGGCGCGTGTCGACACCGCCAAGTGCAGGGAAGATTTGCACTCGGCGTACAGCCTCGTCATCATAAACGGGCCATCGGGGCTGGCTGGGCCAGAAGCCATGTTCCTCAAGAGCTGGGCGGACGCGGTTCTCGTTACCGTTCGCTGGGCAAGAACCTCGCGGCATGTCGCGCGCGGGGTGGTGGAGCAGCTCCTGAGCGACGGAACGCTCTCGGTTCCGGTGGCGAGCGTCCTTACCCGGGTGAACCTCACCCGGTACGGCAGGTATCGGTTTGGCGACAGTGCCGATCTTTTGCGCGAGAGGATCTCATGAATTCGACCGGCACCGGCCGTAAGCAAGGCTCGCCATGATCCGAATTCCTCAAAGCCCGATCGGCAAGGTCCTTCGAGCGGCCGGTGGCGTGTCGGCCATGGCGATTGCCGGTCAGCTCATTCTTGTCGCGACCATTCCGGTGTTGGCCAGGCTCTATTCTCCTGCTGATTTCGGCTTGTTCACGATCTATCTTTCGACCGTGAACATACTGGGGGCGGTCGCGGCACTGCGCTTTGAGGCTTCGCTGTACGGCGTCAAGAGCGACGCGCAGGCATACGTCACGGTTAAGCTCATTCTTTTGGCCGTGTCGGCAACCGGCGTTCTTGCCTTGACGGCGGGGGTTATGTTGTCGAGCACCGTTCCGGCCCGCGCTGTTGACCTTGTGTGGCTGGTTCCGATCGGCATGGCAGGCGCAGGTCTTGTGGAGACCATGAATTGCTGGAGCCTGCGTGCCGGCCTGCTGCGCGACTTCGCGCTCGGCCGCTTGATCTTGCCCGCGACGATGGCGTTGTTGCAACTGATGTTCGGCATCGTCCATCTCGGAGGAGAGGCGATGGTGCACGCTCACATTCTCAGCCAATTCATCTTCATTGGGTTCCTTGGCGTTCGGATTTTCCGCTGGGAGGACGTGTGCGGTATTGCCCGCGCGCCGTGGCAAACGGTCTTTGAAAAGGCCAGGCGCGAATACAAATTTCCACTGTTCGACATCCCGGCAACGGTCGCAAGTTTCGCCATCAACAACCTTCCGGCGATACTCGTCGGCTCAATGTTCGGGACCGCCTATGCGGGCTATCTGGGCGTCGCGTCGCGGCTCGTCACCGGCCCCGTCACGCTCATAGCCACGCCGCTCAGCAATGTCTTTGTCGCCGAAGCCAACAAGGGCGGCGGCCGCAGGCATCTGCTCGGCCTCGCACGAGGCCTGCTGATCCTTGCCGGCGGGCTCACTTCACTGCCCATTCTGGCTCTTGGCCTCGCCGCACCGCAGCTCGTCGTACCCCTATTGGGACGGCCATGGCTGCCCGCCGCCGAAATCATGACGGCGCTGGCTTTCATGGGCGCGGTGCAAGCTTTGTCGACGCCGCTTCAGGATGTGCCGGCTCTCCTGCGACGGCAGGAGGTGCGCCTGGTCGTCGATGCCGTAAGGACGGTGCTCGTGTTTGGTCCGCTTCTAGCCGGCGCCAGAGCTGGCTGGGAACCTCTCACTGTCATTTATCTCATGGCTGCCGGCGGCGCCGGGGGCTTCTTCATCAAGACGGCAGCCTCTCTCTATCTGTTGAAGCAAAGTGTTCAACCGGACGAGACGTCGCCTCGCAGCCGGTGCATCGCCTTGGAGGAAAGATAACATGACGCAGATGGACAGTCGCGACCCCCTTCCTTCCGCAGCCTTGCCAACAGGGGTCGGACCTTCGCAAGATGAGGGGTCGGCGGAGTTGGTGACACTGCGGCCGTTCATTTCAGTGGCCATCCCGACCTTTCGCAGGCCAGATACCATTCGAAGGACAATCGACAGCATCCTCCAGCAGGATTTTGCGAATTGGGAACTGGTGGTTAGCGACGACGAGGGGCAAGGAGGGCTGTCCTGGAGGATCGTCGACGACTATGCGCGTGCCGACGGTCGCATCCGGATTGTCGA
This sequence comes from Mesorhizobium sp. B2-3-10, assembly GCF_006442275.1. NCBI lineage: Bacteria > Pseudomonadati > Pseudomonadota > Alphaproteobacteria > Hyphomicrobiales > Phyllobacteriaceae > Mesorhizobium > Mesorhizobium sp. B2-3-10. Next base: position 146,876 of record NZ_VFVT01000009.1, on the reverse strand, counting down.
GAACGGCAGGGGGCGAGGCCAGGTCGAGAATACCAACAATGCCATGCTGGCTTGCACCGGCACCTGGATCAAGTTGCTGCATGACGACGACTGGCTCGCGCCCGGCGCGCTCAAGCGATTTGCCGAGGTGTCCAAGGAGCATCCCTCGGCCGCATTCATGACCTGTGCAGCCAATATCGTGGAAGACGGCAGGATCATGCTCCGCTCGACGCCATCGGAGGAAAACCGCGTTTCAGTCTATTCGAGCCAGCAATGCCTCAGGGATCTTTACCTTGTCCGGACGACGAGGAGCCTCGGCATCATTCCCTCGACACTGTTGATCAACAGCAAGGTTCTTCAGGCTGGATGCCGAATGCGTGCACACAAATCGATCCCCGCCGGCGTTGACCAACTGTTCTTCGTGGACCTGGCCGGTCACGGAGACATGGTTGCGATTAATGAGGGTCTGATTTTTTACGACGCGACGAACCATCCGAGCATCACCACATCGAAGAGCTACACGGAAGTGGACGAAGTTACGCTTGCCGTTAAGCAGCTTAATTGGCAGCTGCTCGAAAACAGAAGGAATCTTCCTGACCCCGAGAGCCTCTTGCGAGCATTGCGGGTTGCACGCGTACCCGCCAGATTTCATCACCAGTCCTTGCCCGTGACTATCCGCGACACGCTGCAAATTCTTCGCCCATCAGTGATGAAGATCGCAAGCCAGTACCTCGTGGAATACCTGTTCAGGATCCGCCCGGTCCTAGGGCCATGGTATACCCGAAGACAGTGATGGAGCTGACCCGTTCAAGGCCGCGCACGGGACGCGGCACGCGCCGAACCAATTTATGGAACACGGAACACGGCGGCCGCCCCTGCGGTGCGGCAAGGTTGGACACGATCATCCCCGGATGTTCAGGGAACTAGGGCAACACCGAGACGCGTGCGAGAAGGGTGACCAATTCTGCCTGACGCCTGGTTTCAGTTTTGGCGAACAGTGATGCGAGCTGGGTTCGGATGGTCGTCCGGCTGAGCGCACAGCTTTCAGCGATTTCCAACGGGGTGTAGCCCTTTGCCAGCCGCACCGCCAGATGTGTCTCGGCTCCGGTTAGACCGAACATTCGCTGCAGGGTTTGAGGATTGGGCGCCGATTTCGTCTCTCGGTCCAACAGGGCGACGACGATCGTGTTGTCGGCTGCGAAGAGGCCGCGCTCGTTGATGACAACGGGACGATCTCCGCTGCTGCGGACCACAATCCATGCAAACGATCCGGGATTGAGGTGGCACGGCACGTTCGCGATCAGGCTTCTGAGCGCTCCCGAAAGGCCGTCGGCGTTGTTCACCTGGCTGCCGTAACCGCTGAGAATGACGCGCGCGGTGGCGTTCCACTTGAGGACTTTCCTGGTTTCGCTGAGCACGAGACATCCGTAGCCAAGGCGATCAAGCATACCCGGGAAAGAATGCAGCGGCGGTTGGTCACCTTCGGTGGCGGCAGCAGGCCTTTCAACCTGCCGGTCGGAGCTTTGGGCATGGCGCAAGGGAGACGGCCTGCTGCCAGGCCCCATGGCCGCCATCGCACGTTGCACTTGGAAAACAGTACTTCTCGGCCGTTCGACCAGGTTCATTGTCGTCACCACTTTCCGGTTTCGCTGTCAGATCGGCGCCAGCGCATGGGCTAAGTGTTGGAACTTTCTTCTGATGATTCTGATAGGCTGACATTTCGGCGCGCGAAAGCGAGCAGCAGCACTAGGTCCGATAACCAAAGGCTCTAAGCCGCATTGGCTAAGCCAAAAGTTGTAGGTAGTCAGGATGAGATTGCGGATAGGCGGTCCCGTACTGTCGGACAGGCTACGACAACATCTGGTTTCGTCGGCCGTCCTGCTGGCTACCCTTTTTATCGAGATGAAATCGTCGCTGACAGGTGGTGGCAGTGCGGCCTTTCTGGAATGTGTGCCGGCGATTGTCATCATCGCCTTCCTGGAGGACCGCTGGCCTGCGATGGCTGCCACGTTTGCCATGGTGGCTGTCGGCTTGGCAGTTCGCCTGGCGGCGAACGGTCAGTTGGTCGGAGATGATCTTTCCGGGGCCATTCTCCTCGCCTTGTCCGGCGGGATGATCGCCTTTCTTTTCCATCGTTCAAGGCAGGAGTTGAGGAGCGCGCTCGATGTCGCCGAGAACAGGCTTACCGCCATCGAGACGACCGAAGCGCGATATCGCTGGGCTTTCGAGCGGGCCGCCTTGGGATTTGCGACCGCAAATGACCGTGGTGAGCTGCTGCAGGTCAACATGTGCATGTGCAGTATGTCCGGCTACGCACAGGAAGAGCTCGTCGGCCAGCATATCGAAACGCTCGTTCATCCTGACGAACGCGATCTGTTCGCCAGGCTTGGACGTGGTCTAAGCGCGGAGGCGCCGTCGTTTGGCTTGGAAATGCGCTTGAGAAGGAAGGATGGCACTGTTTTCTGGGCTCGCGTGACCCTCTCTTGGTCTGGTCCGGAGAAACAACTGCCGATGGGCATATTTGTCGTCTTCGAGGATATCACTGAACGCAGGGCTGCAAGCGAAGCGCTCTTGAGCCAAAAGGAATGGCTGGACCTTGCGCTGCTCGCCGGAAGGCTTGGCACATGGCGCGTGGACTACAAGGAGAGAATTGTCTCCGGTTCAGATCAATTTTGGGAAATTCTTGGTTTGCCGCCAGCCGCTTCCCGTCCTCTGGACGAGCTGTCGGCGATCATTCATACGGCGGACTGGCCAAAACTCGGGGCTCATTCAGAATTCATCGCGGCAACCGCCAACTACGACGCAGAGGTTCGAGTTCGGCGGTCGGACGGACAGTTCCGCTGGATTGCCCTGCGCGGCCGTGAGGACATCCGCGATGGCTATCATCAGCGGTTCGGGATCGCGGCTGACCTTACCGAGCGGCGGCAGACGACACTGTTGCGGGCCGCGGTGAGAAGACAGGAGCGGCTTATACTTGAACAGCGGCACCGGCTCAGTAATCTGTTTGCCGTGATCACGGCTGTCGTGAAAATGATCCCTGCTTCAGACCAGGATATTTCCAAGTACAGAGGAGATCTTTTAGAGCGAATTCGGGCGCTCGAATCCACGCACCTGCTGTTGATCAACAATGCAGAGTTATCATCTACGATCCGCGATATTGTCGCACATGCGCTTCGCCCCTACGCGGAGGCACACAGAGCAACGATCACAGGGCCTCATGTCAGAATCGTCGGAGGCGCCGCGGAAAGTTTCGCGATGGTCGTCCACGAACTCACGACAAATTCGGTCAAGCACGGGGTGCTCGGGAACTCCCAAGGCCAGGTGGAGGTAAGGTGGGGCGTCGCACCCGAGGGCTCGGACGGCGACATCGTGTTCGACTGGATCGAACGAGGCGGCCGAAATGCCAAGCCTGTCCTGCGGAAAGGTTTTGGGTCGATTGTCCTTGGCGCCGATGGAACGCCCTTGGTCGGTCACTCTTCGAAACTGGAAATGTCGGCTGGTGGGTTGCGATATCAGCTACGCCTATCCCAGGGCGAGATTCAGCCTTAACTCAGATCGTTCCAAGCCATGTCCTCATCAAAACAGCCACCTCGGTGCGGTTTCGGACTCCCAGTTCACGCAAGATTGCGGCGGCATGGATCTTCGTCGTGGCCTCGGCGATGTCGAGATCGCGGGCGATCTCCTTGTTCGAATAACCTTCGGCCATAAGCTTGAGCACGTCCTTTTGCCTTGACGTGAGCCTTCCCAGAGAACCTGGGCTGGCCAAGGCCTGGTGCGAAGCCTCCACGGGAGATCTATGCGTCTGAGGCGCGGCTGCGCCAGAGCTTCGCGACAGGAGGGCTGGTACATAGATGCGGCCTGACAAGATCTCTTTGACGGCCAGCACCACCTCCTCATCCGGCTGCGACTTCACGATGTAGCCGTGGAGGCCAACTGAAAGGGCCAACAAAATTTCCGATCGTGAATCGTTTCCTGACACAATCGCAAACCTGCTTTTGGGATAGGCGGCGAGAACGTCGCCGAGCACTTCCTGGGTGAGCAGCCCGGGCATGTTCAGGTCCAGGATCGCAAGATCAATTGTTTCGTGTTCGGCCAGGAGCCCAACCACGGCATCAAAACAGGTCGCCTCGATTATTTCGGCTCCAGGGATTCCGGCTGTCAGCGCCATGCGCAAGCCACGTCGATAAAGGCCATGATCATCGGCTATGACGATCTTGTACATAGAAACCCCCACGCACAAACAACCCGCACTACCTGGCCGCGCCTTGCAGGAGCGCCGGTACGTCCAGAAAGGTGGACCCCGACGTCCTACAACCCCGTCCTGCTAATTACCGTACGCTAATGTAGCTCGGTTTTAGGAAAATGTTTACCTTCAATCGCAATTCAAGTGGGACCTTGGTCTGTTGCGCGTCTCGACCACGCCCGTCAGGTCCGCGGGATATGTTTCGTCCCCTACGGTTCCGGGATCAGAGAAATTCGCCCGTGCCATTCAAACGCACGACGACAGTATCCCGGTTGGCTCCCTAATCTCTCGCAGGTTCGGACAACTGAAACCCTGCTGCGCGAGGCGGTTCGCCGTCTTGGCTCCGGATGCAGTTTCAGCCGTCAAGGCCAACTCTGGCCATGTGCGTAGGGAGGATCGAATGAAAGCGGTAATTCAATGCGGTGGCATGGGAACGCGCCTTCGGCCATTTACATCGGTTTTGCCGAAGCCGCTGATGCCAATTGGCGCGCGGCCAGTCCTCGAGTTGCTGCTGAAATGGCTGCGGCGTAGCGGAATCGAAGACGTCTACGTCACCACCGGCTATCTCGGGCACCTGATCCGGAGCGTGTGCGGTGACGGCTCGCAGTGGAATCTGAGGATCCGCTACACGCAGGAAATGGAACCGCTCGGAACGATCGGCCCGCTTTCCTTGATCAGAGACGAATTGAATGAGCCGTTCATTGTCCTGAACGGCGATGTGCTGACCGACCTGAGCATCAGCCGGTTTACCGCAGCGCACCGCCTGCACAAGGACTCCGTCACGATAGCGACTTCGCTGCGGCTTACCAAGATGGATTTCGGTGTGATCGACGAGGTTGACAACACCGTCCAGGTCTTCCGCGAGAAGCCTGCGCTGTCGCATCTGGTAAGCATGGGCATCTACTGCATGAACCCGGACGTCCTCGACTTCATCCCATCCGGGATACCGTTTGGGTTCGACGACCTCATGCTGCAGATGCTCCAGGCCGGACGCGTCGTGCATGTCTACAAGCACGAAGGTCTTTGGCTCGACATCGGACGCGTCGAGGACTTCCAGAACGCGCAGACAGTTTCCTGGGAAGAGCAGTCGGCGTCCATCGAAGTGGCCGCCGCGGCAGCGTAACGGCCAGGCGCGAGGATCATCGAGGAGGTGACGATGCTCTTGGTAAGTTCCCCGGTCCTGGGAGTGCCAGAAAAAGCGGCTTTGGCGAAAGTGATCGACAGCGGTTGGCTGACGATGGGTGAACGGGTCCGGGCTTTCGAAGAGGCGTTTGCCTTGATGCACGAGGCAGAGGACTGCGTAGCGGTTAGTTCCTGCACCGCAGCCCTTCATCTTATCCTTCACGGATTGGGGATTGGTCCGGGCGACGAGGTGCTGGTTCCTTCGCTGACCTTCGTGGCTACCGCGAACGCAGTGCTCTATGTCGGCGCCACTCCTGTCTTTGTCGACATAGAATCGGCAGACGTCCCTCTGATGTCGCTCAAGGAAGCAGAAGCACGCTGCAGCCCTCGCACCAGGGCCGTGATCCTGGTTCATTTCGCCGGCTATCTTGCCGACAAGGACGCCTGGCAAGCATTCGCCAGCGCACGCGGGCTCTCGATCATCGAGGATGCGGCACATGCTCCCGGCCTAAAAGCGGTTGGCACCTTTGGTGCGGGCGCCGCCTTCAGCTTCTACGGCAACAAGAACATGACGACGGCGGAGGGCGGGGCCGTAATTGCCCGGGACCCCCAACTGCTGGACAGGATTCGCCAGGCTCGCGCGCACGGCATGACCACCGGAACACGCCAGCGACTGAACAGCCGCACCGCGCACTACGATGTGACCATGCTCGGCTTCAACTACCGAATGGACGAAATGCGGGCCGCGATCGGCTTGGTTCAACTCCAGAACCTGCAGGAGTGGAACGAGATACGGCGCATTCTTGTCGTGTTGTACCGGCGCCTTATCGCGTTGCGTTGCCCGGCAATCACAATACCCTTCGAAGAACCGCGAGCCTCGGCTTACCACATCATGCCGATCCTCTTGCCGCGCTACGTCAATAGGCAGCATGTCGTCGATGAGCTGCGGGCGCAGGACATACAAACCACGGTCCATTACCCGCCCGTTCATCAGATGACCCTCTACCGTGAGCTTTACCCGGGTACCCACCTGCCGCGCACCGAGGATTTCGCGGAACGCGAGTTGACCATTCCGCTGCATCCTCAGATTACCGCGCCCGCGGTTGAAGCCGTGGTGGACGTCCTGGCGACCGCGCTCAATAGCGGCATCCACGCGGGAACCGCCGCATGAACGCGTTTGATCTGTCCATCCACCCGCCCGTCGTGTCAGGCGTGAGCCATGGTTTTGGCAGACGGGCGATGGATGTCGTGGCCGCATCCTTGGCCGCGATCGTTTTCGCGCCGCTGATGTTGCTGATTGCATTTGCCCTATTTCTCGAGGGCGGACGCCCCGTGCTTTTCCGGCAGCCTCGCATCGGTGCAGGGGGCCGCATGTTTCATATCTATAAATTCCGCAAATTCGAGGTTCTGTGTGATCCTCAGGGTCCTGCGTTGACCAGCGTAGGCGACCATCGGCTGACGAAGATCGGGCGCATTTTGGCCAGCACCAAACTGGATGAGTTGCCGCAACTCTGGAACGTGCTCAGAGGCGACATGGCCATCGTCGGGCCACGGCCGGAAAGCCTCGCCTTTGCTGACTGCTTCCATGGCGGCTTCGAGGCGGTCCTAAGATATAAACCCGGCTTGGTCGGCCCGACGCAAGTTCTTTTCCGTCACGAAGCCTCTCTCTACCCGGCCTCAGGAGACCTGTCGTCCTTCTACAGGGAGGCGCTGTTTCCGATCAAAGCCAAGTTCGATCTTTCCTATTATCCCCGACGAACCATCGCTTCGGATGTTGTGTGGATGATCCTCGGTTTTCTGGCGGTAATCGGCTGGGTGCCTGTCGGGCTACTCAGGCGTTGAAGGCTGTTTCTGTGTGCGCGCTCGGCAACCGGAGCGCTTCAGGTGAAAGAAGGAACACCTGGTTATGAGCTACAATGGCAAGAGAGTTCTGGTCACTGGCGCGGATGGGTTCATTGGATCGCACCTGACCGAGGCACTCGTCCGCAACGGTGCCGAGGTGACCGCATTGGCCCTCTATAATTCGTTCGACAGTCATGGATGGCTGGATGATCTGCCAGACGACATCCGAGGTCATCTGAAACTCGTTCGAGGCGATGTACGCGACGGTGCATTCCTGAACCGGATCGTGCGCGGCCAAGCCGTCGTGTTTCATCTCGCTGCGCTTATCGCGATCCCGTACTCATACGCGGCCGCCCAGTCCTATGTGGAAACCAATATCATGGGGACGCTGAATGTCCTTGAAGCGGCCCGCCAATGGGAGACGGAACGGATCATTCACACCTCGACCAGTGAGGTTTACGGCACGGCGCTCAGCATGCCGATCAGCGAGTCCCATCCTCTTCAGGGACAATCGCCATATTCGGCGTCCAAGATCGGCGCCGACATGATGGCGCAGTCCTATGCCAGATCGTTCGACCTGCCCGTCGTGATCCTCCGGCCGTTCAATACATTCGGGCCGCGACAAAGCGAACGAGCCATAATACCGACAATCATCCGGCAGGCGCTCGATCCAAAATGTGTTTCGATCATGGTGGGAGATACCAGCCCGGTCCGCGACCTGACCTTCGTCGAGGACACAGCGGCTGCCTTCCTGAGCGCGGGTTCAGCCACACTCGAATTCGGCCATGCCTACAATGCTGGAAGCCAGCGTGCCGTGACCATATCGGACGTGCTCGATCTCGTGCGCGAACTGAGCAACTGCAAGAAGCCCGTCCACCGCGACGAGAGTCGATTGCGGCCGCAAAACTCCGAGGTTCGCGCTCTGCTGGCCGATTCATCACGGCTCGAACGCGAAACCGGATGGACTGCGCAAACGAGTTTGCGCCACGGCTTGGCCAGAACCATCGATTGGTGGCGGGCGCGCCTCGGCGAAGGTCGGGTGCGCCGCGAAATGAGCTACATGACATGAGGTTTTACCCATTTCCATTGGCACTGCTCCTGATCGCCTTTGCCGTCCTGCTGCGGGCGGCCGACAGCCAGGGAAACAGCATGTCCACGACGTTCGTCGCGCCAATGCCGATGGATCTCCCAGATTATCTGCATCCCGCGACAGATCCGGCATTCGGCACGAATTTCATGCGCATCACCAAACCCGGCGCACTTGGGGGAGGTGTCGTGTGTGGGACGAAATATTGCAGTCATCGCTATTCGAGCGCTCAAGCCTGGAATGCGGACCAGAGCCTGCTCGTGCTGGCCAATGGCTGCAACGGGCTGTGCTTCCTCGACGGCAAGACATATGCTCCGCTATTCCACCGCGACAAAGGCGGTGAATGCGAATGGCATCCTCGAAACGCAGACGTGATGATCTGCGTTGAGGATCGGAAGATCTCGACATGGGCGCCAAGGACAAACCACGAAGACGTTGTCTTCGTCACGGCTCAATACCACGATCTGCAGTTTGGGCCGTCGAAGGGCAATCCAAGCCGTGACGGCAACCGTATAGCCGTCCGCGCTGTCCGCGCCGATGGAAAAGCGGTGGTGTTCGCCTTCGATCTCGCGGATCGGTTCAAATTCCCGGACATCGATCTCGCTCAGGTTCCTGGAACCACCAGCTCCTGCACCATCTCCCCGCTCGGCACGAACATCCTTTGCTTTCAAAACCTGGCAGACGGCACCGAGCAGAGGGCCATTTTCAGTGTCGATGGTACCTTGCGACAGAGGTGGACAGACCATCACCGCCCGGGCCACGGAGACCTTACGCTCGATGACGACGGCAGCGAGGTCTATGTAGGCATCAGCAAATCCGGCCCCGACAAGTATCACGTAGTCAAGCGAAGACTGTCCGATGGGAAGGTGACCTCCCTGACCGGATACGGCGAAGCAGAGCATGCATCGTCGCGGGCTCTGAAGCGGCCCGGCTGGGTCTTCCTGACCTATGGCGGCAACCCTGAGGAGGTATCGGCCAATCCAGGCTGGGCACCATATGCACGGGAAGTCATCGCGTTGCGCATCGACGGCAGCGGCGAAGTTCGGCGCATCGTGCAGACACGCAACGCGCCCTTCGACTACTGGAGCGAGACGCATGCGTCACCTTCGCCGGACGGCACACAGGTGATCTGGTCCAGCAATTGGGGCGTGGCCGGTGGACCGGTTTACGACTTCGTCACCCGCGTCGACTGGCCCGAAAACCAGGACAAGAAGGAGATTGTCGCGAATGGTCAACCTTAGCCGATTCTTCCTTGCGACACTTGCGATGCTTTGCGCCCTGCCGATGGCTGCGGCAGCCGATGGGACGATCTATCGAATTTCGCCCGGAGACACCATCGAGGTCGCAATCACCTCGCTTCCCGAGCGGACGCAGCGTGCGGTGGTGCAGATGGACGGCACCATCGTTCTCGCCGAGGCAGGCACGGTGCCTGTCGCCGGCCTGACCCCGTCCGAACTTCAGACGCGCTTGCAGGCGATCCTGCCGACCAAGATCTACCACATACGCATGCCGGACGGCCGTGAGCAGGTGGCGGTCGTCAGGCCCGGCGACGTGACGGCGATCATCGCTGAATACCGTCCAATCTACGTGACTGGCGAAGTGCTCGCTCCTGGGCAGCAAGCCTTTCGTCCGCTCATGACGGTTCGGCAGGCGATAGCCGTCGCCGGCGGCTTCAGCCTCTTGCGTGCACGGGCGAACCAGGCTGGGCCGGACCCAACGGACCTGCAGCGCGATTATGAGACGATCTGGGGAGAATACATCAAGGACTATTTCCACAGTGCGCGCATACGTGCCGAACTTCAAAAGCAGCCCGATTTCGACATGAAGGCCCCCCAGGGCTTTCCGCTGTCTTCTTCCCTCGCAACCGAAATCGCGCAGGCCGAGGCAGAAGGGCTGAAGCTCTCGCTGGACAATTTCGGGCAGGAGCAGAGCTTTCTGGAGAAGGGCGCCAAGGATGCAGCGACCCAGGTCCAGGCGTTGCTCCAGCGCGAGCAGGACGAAGCCGATGGAGTCAAGGCCGATGAAGAGGATTTGGCGCAGGTGACCAAGCTCTTCAAGGCTGGCAACCTGACCAACAACCGGCTCGCCGATGTCCGGCGCGCGGTGCTTCTGTCCTCGAGCCGTGCGCTTGAAACTTCGGTCGAACTCATGAGGGCTCGGCGCCAACAGGATGATCTTGCAAGGCAGATCGAGCGCAATGACAACCAGAGGCGTGCCGGTTTGTTGAACGAGTTGCGGGATACACAGGCGCGCCTTGCCGACATCACCGCAAGGCTGCACGCGGTCAGCCAGAAATTGCAGCCGCAGGGAGCATCCGCCTTGCCGCAGCCGATCGGCGGCGAAACCGTGCGGGCCCAGGTGACGATCATCCGCTCCGTCGATGCGCAATGGCGCAAGCAGCCGGCCGACCAGGATACCGCGGTGGCGCCGGGTGATACGATCGAGGTCAGGTTCAGCAGCGCGCTCGAAAACGCGGCGGTGCAATAGACAATCGCTGCCGGCGTCGCCGGTAGCGGCAATATCTTCGATGTCGTTGCGAGAACGGTCGTGAGCGAAGAGATCAGCGTCGCCGGCGCTTACAACAAAGGCAGCATCATCTTCATGGGAATGAAGATCCTGGTTGCGCCCGGTGCACTGGTGCCGCGGCCGGAAACAGAGCTGCTCGGCTCCGTTGCCGTAGATGTCCTGCGCGCAATGGACCTGCCGGCGCCGCGTGTCGTCGACATGTGCTGTGGCGCCGGCAACCTGGCCTGCGCGATCGCTAGCCATATCCAATCCGCCCGAGTTTGGGCCTGCGATCTTACCGACGGCTGTATCGACGCGGCGCGGCGAAATGTCGTTCATCATGGCTTGACTGACCGGATTTCAGTGCATCAGGGTGATTTGTTCGAAGGCGTGTCCGGACTGGAGCTCAACGGCACGCTTGATGCCATCGTCTGCAATCCGCCCTACATTTCGGAGAAGCGGCTCGAGGGTGATCGCCGCCATCTGGTCGTGCTTGAGCCGCGAGAGGCATTCGCGGCCGGTCCTTATGGGCTCAGCATTCATATGCGGGTCGTCAAGGACGCGCTGCGCTACCTCCGACCAGGCGGCGTCCTGCTGTTCGAGGTGGGGCTTGGTCAGGACCGCCAGGTCATAAGTCTTCTGGAGCGCAGCAAGGGCTACGAGCAGATACGCACCTTCGCCAACCATGCCGGTGAAGTGCGGGTGGTCCTGGCAGGGGCCAGGCGGCAGGCATGACCGCGTTCGGCCGGTATCGGGCCGACCGTCCAGATCATTTCTTCTTGCGAACGATGAACCGCGCGATTCCTTGAATCGAATCGAGGTTTTCCGGCAGGAGTTCACTGTCTTCCACTGTGATGCCGAAAGTCTCTTCGATGAACCCGATCACCTCGAGCACTCCGGTCGAGTCGACGATCCCCTGATCGAGCAATGATGCGGTGAGGGATAGCGCCTTGACGTCCGCGATGTAGAAATTCGAGGCCAGGAAGCTGCGGATCTGGTTGATATGAATGTCGTCGCTTTCCGCGGCCGATATCATGGAATCCATCTAATCCATCCTCCGTTGCAAAGGCGACTTGCGATCGCGCTTCTGAAACAATCTACGACAGGGCCGCTTTCTTGAGTTTTCCGGTATCGGTCATCGGCAGGCTGGGCACGATGACGATGGTCTTTGGCACCATGAAATTCTCCAGCCGTTTCCGGCACTCCATCAGGAGCTGCCTTTCGCCGACAATTCTTCCCTGCTCGATGACGACGAATGCTTTGACCGCTTGCCCGAGGAGGTCGTCGGGAACACCGATGACCGCGGCTTCCTTCACCCCAGGGACGTCCATCAGCACGCTTTCCACCTCTTTGGGAGCGACCTTTTCGCCTCGTGATTTTATGATCTCGTCACCACGGCCGACGAAGTACAAATAGCCTTCAGCGTCCATCCGGCAGTAGTCGCCCGTGTAGAGGACCTGCTCGCCCGGCAGCGGCCCCGGCTTCAGCTTCCTTGCCGTGGCCTCGGGCTTGCCCCAATAGCCTTTCATCACCGTTGCGCCGCGGACTACAAGTTGGCCAACGACGCCCGGACCGACCCGCCTGCCACTCTCGTCGACGATCCACACTTCTGTGTTGGGAATGGCAATGCCTACGCTGAGGGGCTTTCGCCCGAGATCGTCGGGCGGCAGATAGCTGCAGCGTTTGCATTCGGTGAGGCCGTACATGGAATAGATGCGTGCGCCCGAAAACAGCTCCCTGAGCATGGCAATCTGCTTGAGCGGCAGGGCGGCCGCCGTATTGGTGACATAGCGGATGCTCGCGAAATCGTTGCTCTTCAGCGATCTGAGCTCCGCAAGCGCCGCGAAGATCGTGGGCACGCCCGGAAAACCTGTGATCTGCTCGTCCTTGATGACCTGAAGGATCTGCGCCGGAAAGGCGAAGGAGCGCTCGAGGACGAGCCGTGCGCCGGTGCGAAAGGCCATGATCATCTGATAGAGCCCGTAGTCGAAGGCGAGGGGCAGGACGTTGAGGATCACCTCATCTTCACGCAGTTCCAGGTAGGAGGCGATCGATGTGCACGCGGCAGTCATGTTGCCGTGCGTCAACATGACCCCCTTGGGTTCGCCGGTGGATCCGGAGGTGTAGACGATGGCCGCGAGATCGATGTCGATCGATTTGCGCGGCGGCGCAACAGAAGGTCTGTCGACGATCGTGTCCCAGCGCACGGCGTGCGGCAATCGGTTGAACTCGGCCTCGTTGATCGTCCCAGAGACAATCACCGCCCGCAGCGAGTGACAGTCGCGCGACGGTTGGCAGAATATCGAGTGTAGATGGCTGTCCGTGATCAGCGCCGCTGGCAGGCAATCGTTGAGCAGGTAATGAAGCTTCTCGCTTTTCGTAAGCGGGTTGACGATGCAGACCACGGCGTTCGCCTTGAGCACCCCCCAGAAGCTGACGACGGTTTCGACCGTATTGTCGGCGAAGATCATGACGCGGTCGCCACGCTCGACGCCCGCCGCGGCCAGGAAATGCGCGATCCTGTCGGAGCGCTCATCGATCTCCGCATAGGTGACACGTTGCTTGCCGGCCACCAACGCGATCTTGCCGCCAAGCCGGACGGCGGAATGGATGAGGTAGTCCTGCAGGAGTGGTACGGCGCCGTGGATCATGCCAGGACCCTTTCCCGCTGTTCGTGATCAACGTCGATCCTGAGCTCGGCTTTGTCCGCTCCGCCCGGGCGGCTCGCGATGAACTGCTGATGCAGAAGCTGGGTCGACAGCACGCCGACCAGTGCCATGTTGTCGGAGTTGGAGAGATCGCCGCCGCCGGCCCTGGACCGGCACTTTCCAAGCAGGAAAGCCACCGATTTCGGATCGAAGACGTTTGCCGCGCGCAATGCCGTGTCCGACAGTGCTTCGCGAATGTAATCTGGTGCATCATGACCAACGAAACTAAGCGCATTTGGCGCCCTGTAGGGCTGCTTCGTGCGGGCAACGACTTGCGGTGGGACGATCGGCTGCGCCACTCGCTTGAGCACGTGCTTTTCGTCGAGGACGCGCAGCTTGTAAGCATCCGGAAGCGAATTCGCGAGCGCCACGACATCGTCGTCGAGATAGGGGAAGCGTCCCTCGACCGAGTGTGCCATCAGCATCCTGTCGCCCTGCGAGGAGAGCAGGTAGCCCGACATCAGCGTTCGGATTTCGAGATACTGGTCCTGGGCAAGGAAGCTCCATCGCGAAAATTCGGCGGGGAGAGGGGCGAGCAGTTCGGAGACCGCATTGCGGTGCTGCGAGGCGCCGCGCATGTCGGGGCAGAATAGGCGCTTGATGGCGCTTGTGGTGCGCCACCGCGTGTCATGTGCAAAGCCGGGCCTGTCGCAGGCATGAAGATCGCGCCCGAAGAACTGTCGCGCCATGGCCTGTTGGTGAACCGGTGAGCGCGACAGATAGGGGTAGAGTCGCTCAAGCAGTCGCGCACGCCGGCTCGAAGCAGGTTGACGCCCCCAGAAGCGGCGAATCTTGCCTTCGCGGAAAAGGTCGTAGCCGGCGAAAATCTCGTCGGCGCCTTCCCCTGTCAGCACAACCTTGATGCCGCGCTCGCGGACCAACTTGGACAGAAGGAAGAGCGGTGCCGGGGCCGTCCTCAGGATTGGCCGCTCGGCGTGGTAGACGACCTCGGGAAAAACCGCTGCAATGTCGCGGCGGGAAATCACCACCTCGTGGTGCTCGCTCGCGGTGGCGGCGGCGACCAGGCGCTGGAAATAGGTCTCGTCGTATTCCTCGTCGGCAAAACGCAAGGAGAATGTCTGGAAGCGCTCCCCCGCGAAACGTCTCCCAAGCGCCGCGACAAGCGAGCTGTCGAGCCCACCGGACAAATAGCAGCCCACCGGCACGTCGGCCTGCACCATCCGCAGCGCCGTCGCGGCTTCGAGCGCACCGCGGATCGCCTCGACGGCATCGTCGCACGAGCCGGTGAACCATTCAGGCTCGGAACCGGAAATTCGCGGATAATGCGGCTCCCAGAAAGCCGTCTCCCGGGCCACGCCACCCTCATAGAGCCGGATATGTCCAGGCTGCAGTTCCTTGACGCCTTCGAAGACGCTCTGCGGCGGGATCACCGTCCAGAATGTAAACGTCTGATCGATTCCTGTCGGATCAAAGGCGCGAGGAATCGCTGTTTCCGCAGCGAAAATGGCTTTGACTTCGCTTGCAAAGAAGACGCGGCCGTCGTGCTCGCAATAATACAGCGGGCAGATGCCGTAGCGGTCACGCGACAGGATCAGGCGGCCGGCAGCAGAGTCCCATATCGCGACTGCCCATTGACCATTCATCCGTTCAAAGGCGGCCTGGCCCCAGGCCTGGTAAGCGTGGAGCACGACTTCCGTGTCGCTATGCGTGCGGAAGCGGTGACCAAGCGCGATCAACTTGTCGCGCAATTCGACGTAGTTGAAGATTTCACCGTTGAAGACGATCCATGTCAGGCCGCTGACGTCGGCGAGTGGCTGCTGGCCGTGCAGCAGGTCGACCACGGACAGGCGGGCATGCGCCAAACCCGCGCGTCGGTCGCGATACAGCCCCCGCTCGTCGGGTCCGCGGTGTGCAAGCGCGCCCACCATACGCAACAGCGCTTCCCGCGAAGGAGGTGGGGCAGTGGCGCTCAGCGCGACAATTCCGGCGATCCCGCACATCCGTTCAGTCCACCGTCATTGGCACCGAAGGCAAAGGCTGGGCGTGCAGATAGCGCGCCGCTCGACGCTTGGCTTCGATATCCTTGAAGACCTTCTGGACCTCGTCTGGTGACAACCCGGCAACATCAGCGACATCATCGGCGCAGATGCCATGGTTCACGCCGTAGAGGCATAGGTCCGTCTGATGATAGGGCAGGGCGAAGTAGAACTCCTCCTGGCTCTGCGCCATGGAGAAGGTGTCGGTCGTCGGCGGCCTGCGCCGGATCTCCCCGTCCACACCGAGATATTCCGCCAGTTGATAGACCTGCGTCTTGTAGAGGTGGACGATCGGCATCAGGTCAGCGATTCCGTCGCCTTGCTTGACGAAAAAACCCTGATCATATTCGAGCCGGTTAGGCGTGCCCGCCACCGCATAGCCGAGACGGTCCGCGTGATAGTACTCAGTCATCTTGCGAATGCGCTGCTTGTAATTGGTCGCGGCCACTATCTGCAGATAGGCCGCTCCTGACAGGCGCACGGTATCGATCTTCCCCTGGGGGTCCTGAACGGTGAGACGGGTGATATTGAGGCCTTTGCTCTCCAGCACCGAGGTCAGCACCAGCTTGCATTTCCACCCTTCGCCGTAGTCCGGAACAACGGTGCGAATGGCCTCTATCTGCCGGCTATAGGCACCGATGGCGTCGAGCGCCGGCGCAATGTCCTCGGCGATGGTGTCGATGCCCAGCTGACCGGCGATAACGCGCCCCAGCCTCAGCGAGTCCCCGGACGAGTCACGCTCCGGCATGAAGATCCCGAGCACCCTGTCCTTGCCGAAGGCAGCCACGCACAACGACGCGACCACCGAACTGTCGATACCGCCTGAGAGCCCGACCACCACTCCGCGCCGGCGGAGCGTGACCAATACCTGCTCGCGCACGGATGCTACGATGCGGTCGACCTCCGCGGCCGCATCCAGTGCCAGAACATCCTTGCCGAACCGCGAAGTCACGCGAAGCTGCCTTTCATGGTTGAAGACTCGGCCGGCGAATAAGTGCGAGCGACCGCCTCCTCGATCAGCGGACGATTGACGCCGATGTGAGGTTCGACGACCAGATCAATGTGGTTACCAGCAATCGGGATGACCTGCAGGTCCGCGAACACCCGATCCCATCCGATCGCAAGAGGCATTCCCGGTCGCGCGCAACGGAACAGCGTTCCGGTGATCGGGAGCACCGTTCTTGGCTGCTCCAACCAACGGAAGAAGGCCTGCGCACGCAAGACTTCCTGCAGCTCCAGCTTGATGCGGAAGCTGGTTGCGTTGAATTGTCCTCGGGAAAAGTGGTCGATGGCTTGGGCAAGACGAGCTTCCTGGCCGAGCTTGACCGTGAGCTTCGCCAAAACACGGCAGGCCATTCGATAGGGTGACATGCGGTTGGACCGGACCCGACGCAAGGTGCGGGTGATTGTCTCCCACGGACGGCTCCGCTCGCCAGCCAGGCTGGTGTCGAGGATACCGACAAACTTGACGGACCTTCCCTCCTTCAGCAGGCGCACGGCAACTTCGAATGCGACGGCTCCGCCGAGCGAGTGGCCGAGTAGCCTTACATGGCCCGACGGCTGGATGCGGTTGATCTGTTCAAGCGCGGCGTCCACCATGGCGGCAAGATCGTTCTGGCCGCTGAGAATGGTCGCGAGGCTGGGATATCTTATCGGACGGACCGTTGCGACTTTGCCCATGGCTGAGGCGAAGGCTGCAAGACTAGGCCCATAGCCCACGGAGCCGGGAAACAGAAAGAGAAAAGGCCGATCATGCTCCAGCACATGATCGGGCGCATTGCCGGCTTGTGCGGACGCGACCGCGCTGACCATCGCTTCGGCGCTCATCCCGACGGTAAATGCCTCAAGATCCAGTTCCTGGCCGATTTCGTTCTCGATCTCCATGACGCAGTGGAGCAGCTTCAGCGAGTCCCCTCCCGCTTCATCCCATCGCCCGACGGCTGCCCGCGTGTTGAGGACCCTGGTCCAGGCATTCTGCACTGCTTGATGGGCCTTGAGATCGCTGCCTGAAATCGGTGGATCGGCAACTTGGGTAGGCTTCTTGGCCAGAAGATCCATTTTCCCGAGTTTCGCCACATCTATTTTTCCGCCCGCCAGGCGCGGAATGTCCTCTACCCTGTGGAGCCGAAGCGGCCGCAGTGGCGGCGGCAGCGTCTTTGCAAGCAGCTGGCGAAGGTCGTCGGCGAAGGCCGGACCGGCGGAATTCCTGGGGATCGCGAAAGCGACCAGTTCGTTGGCCTCGGTCACGATCGTCACCGCATCCTCGACTGACGAGGCGGAGCGCAGGATCCTCTCGACTTCGGCCGGCTCGATGCGCCGACCGTTGATCTTTATCTGCCGCCCCTTGCGGCCGACGATCCTCAGCAGGCCCCGATTGTCCAATTGGACGAGATCGCCGGTCGCGAATATCCGTTGACTTGGATCATCGGGATCCGCCTCGGCAGGGATGACGGTGCCGTTTTCCCAGTGGCCGAGCAAGACGTAGGGGCTCTTGATGACGAGTTCCCCGCTTCCGCCCCGCGGTACGCTGTCACCGTCCTCGTTGACGATCGCAAAAGCTATTCCTGGCAAGAGCCGGCCGACCGGTACGGACGTTTGGTTCTTTGGTTGAACGCGAGGCAGAAACCATTGTGACCCGGTCGTCTCGGTTGACGAGTAGCCGATCTGTACGAGGCAATGAGCAGGAATCGCCTTTCGCAAAAGGGCAATGTCGGTCCAAAGCACTTTCTCGCCGCCGACGCGGACCACCCTGAGCGATCCGAACGCATCGGCGGGGGCATTGGTCATGAGGGCGCGAAGCAGCGCGGGCACGAGGTAAGTAAGCGTCGCGCCAACCTGCTGCATTCGCTCGCGAACCGCACGCAGGCCGATCGCTTCCACGTCGACCATATGCAAAGTGGCGCCGCACAGGACCGAAGTCAGGATTTCTCGACATCCGGCTATGGTGGCCGGCCCGGTCAAGGGGAGGAAGACATCGTCGGAATTGATGTGACACGCATCGGCATATTGGTGCACCCGCCAGAGCAGGCTGCGCTGGCTGTTGACTATGCCCTTTGGAGATCCGGTGCTGCCAGACGTGTAAAGAACCATCGCCGGTGCATCGACGGATACGGCAGGCAATTGCGTCGATGACAGCGGCGCCGTCGACTCGGGGCTGGCAGTCACATCGATCCACCGGATGTCCTCGGGTAAACCCGCATGCCGGTGTCCAACGCCAAGAATGGCGCGGAGCCGCGCGACGCCGACAATCTCGTTGACACGGGCGATTGGGTCCCGGGCGTTGAGGGGAACCGAAATCCTTCCCGCCGCCATGCTCGCCAGGACAGCAACGATGTACCAGACGGAGTTTGGTTGATAAATTCCGATCGGCTGCCCCACGGGAACGACGGCAGCGATCCGGCGGGACAGGACTTCGACGGCAGTTGCAAGCTCGAAATACGACAGTTGATTCACGCCGTCATGCACGGCGGCTTTTTCGGAATATTGGGCCGCGACTTTCTTGAGCTGATCGGCAATCCCGACATCCGCAAACGCCGGGCCCAACTTCTGATGAAGGCGCAGCGCCGGGCCACCTTGATCCAGGGCGTAGGCCGGGACGTCTATCCATCTGCGGGAGGGCCGAGAATCCTGGTGATGGTCCTGATCCGCTGCTGGTGCATTCAAATACGCCGGGAGCATGGCTTGCCTGGGTTTGCGGTTGATACCCGGTTATGAGCTTGCAAGAGGGGGAATTCATCGATCATTCTGATGATGAACAAGGCACGGAAAGAGATTAGGCGTCGGCTCCCTTGCCACGGGCGCGTATTGCGAAGCGAATGAACGGAGAGCAGCGTTGGAACCGATCCGCTGTTGATCTGTTGTTTACCCAGCGTGGAGATGTCCCCTCAACTCCTAGCCGATCGCCCGCTGCACTCCCCCGAGGCAGTGGGCTTTCTTTTTCAATTGGAAATCGCGGGCTCTCGAACAAGCCTGTCAGGCGAGATGAGCCGCTGCTGTAAATAGGATTTAGCGTCTTCCCGAGAGACCTGGAGGCTTCCGTCAGGTGCTGTCCTTGTATGACTTCGCCGCCTCATCGATCTTGCGCCAATCGTTGCCGTGGCGACGTACCAGCTCCCTTGCCTGAGCGGGCGACAGGTCATGCGTTTCGACGACATGCCGGACCTCCGCGTCCTCGCCCTTCAAGGGACGTGTACGACGCCTCTTGGTCGGTTGATCCCCCATTTCTCCATCTCGCCTTGACACGATCGTTTCCTCCGGTGTCGCAAACAAGCTGCGAGTAGGGAAAAGGTTTCACTGTTGGGTGCACGAAGCCCCAATAGCCTCTGCGGTACGGCAGTTGTCTTGCCGAAGGCATCAATTCCGCCCAAGCGCGGCGTCCCGTAAAGTAACTGAAGCGGAGAGGGATTGGTGTGCCTCGGACAGTGACCATTCACTTGCGATCCAGCACCTTACGGATCTTCTCTGCCAATTCGTCAATCGTGTAGGGCTTGGTTAAAAGCTCCGTTCCAAAATCAAGTGTGCCGTTGTGGACAATCGCGTTTCGTGTGTAGCCGGTGGTGTAGAGCACTTTTAGCGACGGGTGCATGCTCTTGACCTGATCCACCAGTTCCCGGCCGGACATCTCCGGCATGACGACGTCAGTGAACAGAAGCGACGGCACTTGCCCGCTTGCGACGGCCGCCAGCGCGTCCCGCGGCCCTTGCATTTCCAACACGGAATAGCCCAGTTCCCGCAGCGCCTCCGCAGCCATCAGCCGGACGCGATCTTCATCCTCGACAACCATGATGATCTCGTCCTCACTGCCGGGGTGCTCGCCCGCCACGGACTCGGCCGGGCTGTCGACCACGTCGCCGTGCGAGCGTGGCAGATAGATTTTCAAAGTGGTTCCGATACCCTGCTCGGAATAGATCTTGACGCTGCCGCCGGACTGGCGAACAAATCCATAAACCTGGCTGAGCCCCAGCCCGGTGCCTTTGCCAACCCCCTTTGTGGTGAAGAACGGATCGAAGGCTCTGGCCAACACGTCAGCAGTCATGCCGGCTCCGGTGTCCGTGACAGCTATCATCACATACTGGCCGGAGGGTATTGCGTTTTCTCTCGCATACCGGTCGTCGACATGGGCATTGGATGTCTCGATGGTCAGCCTTCCACCAGCGGGCATGGCATCCCGCGCGTTGACGCAAAGGTTGAGCAACGCGCTTTCCAGCTGCCCTGCGTCGACTTCCACATGCCAAAGTCCCGCGGCGAGCACGGTCTCGATTTGGATTGTCTCCCCAAGCGTCCGGCTCAGCAATTCACTCATATCCGAGACGAGGCGATCTGGATTCAGGCGCTTGGGCGCCAGAGGTTGCTGGCGGGAGAAGGCAAGCAGCCGCTTGGTAAGTTCTGCAGCACGTTGGGCTCCATCGATCGCGCCGGTCACGAACTGGTGGACGTTGGTATCGCCGTTTCTGAGCTTGCGCTGCACAAGGTTCAGTCCGCCGATAATGACAGCCAGCATATTGTTGAAGTCGTGCGCGATGCCACCGGTAAGCTGTCCGACAGCTTCCATCTTCTGGGCCTGCCGCAGGTGCTCTTCTGCTCTGGTGCGTTCGGCGACTTCGTCCATGACACGTTGTTCAAGGGTGCCATTGAGCGTCTGCAGCGCCTTGAACAGTCGAGAATTGTCGATTGCCGTCGCGGCATGGCCCGCAAGCCCCAGCAAGGCCTTCTCTTGCTGTTCGGCGAAGACGCCGATCTCTGCATGACCAAAGAAGAGGCCGCCCAGCACCTCTCCCGAACGCGAGACGACCGGTACCGCAAGATAGGAACGCACTGGCAGATGGCCCTCCGGCATTCCCTTGCGGGGCCAGTTCTTGCCGTAGCGGGGGTCGGCGAGGATGTCGTCGGAGCGCACCACGCTTGTCCCGCGGAAAGTGGGGTCGAACACCGCCGTGTTGCGAGGCATTGGAAAATTTTCGAACGCGGAGCGAGGTGCGCCCGACAGAGCGTAGAGCATGTAGCTGTCGCCCTTGTCGTCGATCACATTGTAGAAGAAAGCTCCGAATTGTGCGCCCGACAGCGCTACGCCGGCATCAGTTACCGTTTGAACAATCCGCTCCACGTCGAGCTCGGCCGCTACCGCGGCAGCGGTGACGTTCATCATCTGAAGCTGATGCTCCACCCGCTTTCGCGCGGTGATATCCATGACGGTACCAATGAAGCGGACCGCACGCCCTGACTGGAAAAGCGACTCGCCCGCTGCCGCAATCCAGCGTTCCTTGCCGTCGTGCAAGCCGACCGTCCGATATTCGATGTCGTAGCGGGAAGACGTGCCCGGCGCGAGCGCCTGGCGTACGGCCTCGTCGGCGCGGGCCCGATCTTCTGGGTGAATACCCGCCAGGAACGCGCTTTCATATGTTACCTCCGCGTCTGGCGGGAGGCCGAAAAGGGCTTTGCACCGGTCATCCCACCGCAGCGCCTTGGTGACGGGATCGTAGTCCCAGGTCCCGATAGCGGCTGCGTCCGTGGCGAGCCGGAGGCGCTCCTCACTGGCCCGGGCCGCCTGTTCCGAGCGAACGCGCTCGATGTGAGCCCAGGACCGCTCCGTCACCTCCGTCAGCAAGGACAGTTCGCGCTGTGACCAGACGCGGGGCTGCTTGTCGTGAATGGCCATCAGGGCGGTCAGCCGGCCCTGTTTTACCAAGGGCATGCAGATGGTTGCCGTTATGCCGATGTCCTGAAAGGTCTTTGCCTCCTCGGGTGCAATTTCCTCGAGGTTGTTGTTGATGATGAGCGGCCGATTGGCGCTGAGATTGGTGACCGCCAGGCGACCAAAATCGGTAAGACTGTAATACCCTCTGATGCTGGGCGAGCCGGGTGCGCTCCAGTCGCCACGGATGGTGAAATGGTCCTGGTCCTGTTCCATGTCGGCGTAGGCGCAAATCGAGACGGCAAGATGTTCGCCCAACAGACGAGTGGTGATCGCCATGACGGCGTCGGCGTCGGCCGCGAGGGCAATCTCCCTTCCAAGACGGTCGAGAAAAGCCAGGCGTTCGGCGTTCTCACGCAGCGCTCGCTCAGCGCGAAGCCGCTCGATGGCGGTACGCGTCCGGTCCGCCACTTCCGAAATAAGGGCAACCTCCTCCTTGGCCCAGCGTCTGGGCGCGGAGTGGTTCAGGTATAGCAGCGCCACCAAACCGCCATGCTCGGTAACCGGCATGTTGATGACGGATTGGGCGCTGATGGCTTTGAGAGCCTCCGCATGATCCCTTGTTCGCGGGTCTGTCTCGGCATTTTCGAAGACAACGGTGTCGCCCCGCTTCAAGTCCTCGATATACGAGCCGTAGTTCCTGAAATTCAGGGTCCCAGCCAGGCTTTTGATGCCTGGCGCGTTCCAATCCCTCTCGATCGTGATGGTTTCTTTCTCAAGATCGATCGTGCCGTATCCGGCTCGGCTGACATCGAAATGTCTCCCTACCAGTTCCGCGGCAGCGTGGGCCAGTTCGGCAGGATCAGTAATCTCGCGAATCCGGTCGCCCAGCGCCGCCAACAGCTCGAAGCGCTGCAGTTCAGATTGACGATCGCCTGAAGTGACCCCCATATCGCCCCCGTTTTGCCCGGACTGGATAATGCAGTTGACGGCCAAGAGTTCCATTGCGGCCCGCACGCTTCTTTGACGGGCAGGCCGGCGGTTCGCGCGAACACCTTGAGTGACACACGACGAGACGCGGCTTGAACGGCAAGAAACATCTACGATGTCCCTTTGGTCGCCTTGAACTTTAGAACACTCGCGGTTCCAACGGTCGTGCGGCTTCCATTGGGCGTGGCGCTAGCCGCGTCGCTATACGCATTGGATCTTTTGTGCGCGAACTTGCCTCGGTCCATCATAGGTTAGCGACACGTCGTGCGCTGTGCCGCATAAGCGAGAGGTCAGCGGGCATGTAATGGGCTCCGCTGCTTGGGAGACCATCGCACTCTCGCTCGTTTGGAGACGCTTGATGCTTGACCGACCCATTCGCACGGATACCCTCTACCCGAATGACCTGGACACGCTTCGCGCGGTCTTCGACGCGATGTGCCAGGAGTTTGCCATTTTGCCAGACACCGCTGCGGCTCACTCCATCGCGAGAGAGCTGATCAGGCTGTTCCAGACCGGGATCACGGAATCGGCCATGCTGATGATTGCCGTGCGCGCGCGTTGGCAGGACGACTGGCAAAAGGACGCCAGCAACGCTGCCTGACCTCTGCCGATGCAGGCACGCACAATCGGTGCATCCTTTTCGAAACGGTGGCGTTGACCTTCACCCTGCCAGCAATGGCCGATCCGTTATCACCACCGACAGGAGGGATCGATGCCGAAATATCGCTTCGAGTTTATCGAAGGCATGTCCCAGCCTGCAATCTTCGCCGACATGGCTGATCGGGATGAGGCCATCAAAGAGGCGAAGCGCGCAGCCAAGGAGGCCATGCTTGACGGAATTATCGATGGCGCGGACCCGACCAGCTGGGTGACGAAAGTCTACGACGAGGCGGGTTATCTCGTCGTCACACTTGGATTCCAGGATCTGGTCGCCGCCCCCGAGGATTCGCAACGATTAAAAGAGGCGGACGAACCTGGCGTCATGCGGTCTGGCTGAAGCCCGATGTCTCGGTTCACCGGGGCCATTCGAGTTCGATCCAGGCTGGCGCGTGATCGCTTGGCTTGTCCCATCCCCGTACCGACTCATCCACACCCGCGCCGCCCAGCCTGTTCGTGAGCGAGGGGCTCACGAGAAGATGGTCCATGCGAAGGCCGGAGCTGCGGTCGTAACCGCCCCGATAGGAAAAATTCCAGTAGGTATAGACGCCTCTCTCGGGACGGATCAGCCTGACGGCGTCGGTCCAGCCATCGGCAAGCAGGTCGGCGTAAGCCTGTCGGCTCTCCGGGAAGTAGACGGCGTCGCCCAGCCATCGTGCCGGAACCGCGGCGTCGATCGGCGCCGGCACCACGTTGTAGTCGCCGCAAAGCAGGCTGGCGGGCGCGTCCTTGATCAGGAGCCGTCCGTAGTCGATCAGCCGCTCGAACCAGCGGAGCTTATAGTCGAACTTCGGACCAGGCGCCGGGTTGCCGTTGGGCAGGTATAGGCAACCAACGACGAGACCGTCGATCTCCGCCTCGATGTAACGGCTATGCGTGTCATCGGCGTCACCGGGCAACCCGCGCCGACGCTCATGCGGCTGCTTGCCCCGAGCGAGAATGGCTACGCCGTTGTACGACTTCTGTCCGTGCCATATCGCCCCGTAGCCGGCGTTGCTGATGGCATCGGCAGGAAACTTTTCGTCCGATGTTTTCAATTCCTGGAGACAGATGATGTCGTGGTGCGTCTCACCCAGCCATTTGAGCAGAACCGGCAATCGACCGTTGACGCCGTTTACGTTAAAGGTAGCGACCCGGATCATCTGAAGCCTTGAGGCATCCATTCATAAAATGGCGCTCCCCGTTTGAGCGAGTTCGGCAGCGCCCTTTGTCGGCGGCCTCAGCTCTTCACTTATATCATTCATGGCCTGCGAGCCGCCCGACGTCGTTTGAGGACGAGGTCAGCGGTTGTGTTTCGCAGGTGCTCACCTTGTCCGTCAGGATTAACCCCGAAGCGGTAAGAAGGTTTCGACGCCGAGCAGGACCGGTGTGACAACGAGATCGAAGCTCTCTGGCTGCGGCTGAAGCCGGCCGGGCTTATGCGGTCTCTCCGCGTGTCGTGCTGGAACATCGAACGAACCAGATAGTTCGCCGCTGATGGAGCAAACCTGCGGTGAAAGCCATGCCGGTCACCCGCTCGCCGACGCTGAAGATGTGCTGATCGTCGGAGGCGGGCCAGCGGGACTGACCGCGGCCCAATATCTCGCCCGTTTTCGCCATCGCGTGCTGGTGGTCGATGCCGGCCAGCCCCGTGCCGCTCTGATCCCGAAAAGCCATAACTGTCCGGGCTTTCCCGAAGGGATAAGTGGCCCCGACCTTCTCGATCGGCTTGGCCGCCACGCGAGCTTGTACGGAGCAACCTTGATGCGGGGGCAGGTGTTTTCGCTGGCCGCTGGCGAGGGAGGCTTTGATGCTGAGACCTCGATCGGCGCAATCCGCGCGCGTAAGGTTTTCCTGTCGACCGGGATTGTCGACACGACACCCGAATTGCCCCGCTTGGCGGAGGCAATTGCGGCCGGTGTCGTTCGGCTTTGTCCGGTGTGCGACGGATATGAGGTGATCGACCGGAAGATAGCGGTCGTGGGGCAGGGTGACAGAGCCTTGCACGAGGCCATTTTCCTCAGCCGATTCACACCACACGTAACGATGCTGGGGACCCACGCATCGGACTTTTCAACCAGCACGCGTCGCGCGGCGGCCGAAAGAGGGATAGTCGTCCGTCACACTCTCGACAGGCTCAGCCCGGCTGCTAACGGTTGTGCGGCGATTTTGCAGGATGGAGCGACCTGCCGCTTCGATGCAGTCTACGCGGCCTTGGGATGCAAGGTGCGCTCGCACCTCGCCCTGGCCGTCGGCGCGAGATGTTGCGCGGAGGGCTACGTCACGGTCGATGAGCACCAGCAGACTTCCGTCGCCGGCATGTACGCCATCGGCGACGTTGTGAAAGCGCTGAATCAGATTGCGGTCGCGTTTGGACAAGCTGCCATCGCCGCGTCCCATGCCCATAGAGAGCTTACCGCCTAGGCCGTTTGAGCCGGCTACAAAGCGTCGTCTTTGTCCAGCGGAACAAGCCGCCACTCCGAAGGTTTGGGCAGGCAGGGCACCGGGCAGGGCAGTTGCTGGCAGGATGGGCATGGCGTTCGACAGGGATGGACCGAAGCTATCGACCGTGCTGCTCATCGCCGCATTGTCGGCACTTGCCGGGTACAATCACGCCCGCGCCAAACGTGCGCTTGTTGGCCGGGCGCACGGCCATGTCATGGAGGTTGACGGTCTTCGCCTGCATTTTATCGAAGCCGGCACCGGCATGCCGCTCATTCTGCTGCATGGAAACGGATCCATGGCACAGGATTTCAAGTCGAGCGGCATCTTCGATCAGGCGGCAAAAACCTATCGGGTACTCGCATTTGATCGGCCGGGCTTCGGGCGAAGCACGCGGTCGCGCGGCCGGCGGTGGTCTGCCCGCGACCAAGCCGATCTCATACATGCCGCCGCCGGCAGGCTGGGTATCGAGAACTACATCGTGCTTGGACATTCGTGGGGCGCTTGGGTAGCCCTCGAATTGGCGCGCAGGCATTCTCGTTCGGTTGCCGGCGTCGTGCTGGTCTCCGGCTATTACTATCCGCCGCCGCGGCTTGATCTTGCGCTGGCCGCCCTCCCGGCTCTGCCATTCGTCGGCACCGCGTTTCGCCACACCTTGCTGCCGGTGCTTGTGAGGCTTGCCTGGCCTTGGACGATGCAGAAGATCTTCCACCCAGCGGATGTCGCTGCCGACTTCGCCGTTCTCGCAAAAGATATCGCCAGCCGCCCTTCCCAACTGCGGGCGGTGTGTTCGGAATCGGCATCGATGCTGGCGGCGGCCCTGCTGACGAAGGCCAGCTACACGGACATTGGTGTCCCGACAGGCATCCTGGCGGGTTCTGGAGACCGGCTGTTCGACGCCGAGGGGGAGGCACGACGCCTGCATGCGGAGGTCGGTGGGTCCCTCCTCGACGTCGTTGAGGGCGCCGGCCATATGGTTCATCAGAGCGCCCCGGGGGCGGTGATCGCCATGGTGGACACGATTGCAGGACGACACTCCTCGTCTGAAGAGACCGGCGGCCATGAGCCCGCGAGTTCAGGCGGTACAGCCTCGCCGGACGTGCCAGGCGGGCGATGAGCAACGCTCGGACGACATTGGCCGCCAAACCGGGCTTTCAAAGATGAACGATCAGCATCCCGCCGACATGCAGTCGGTCCTTCAGCAGAACATACAGGCTCTGGTCGACCACAGGCGACAACAGGAGGAGCACCAAGGCGTTCAGGTGCGAATTGCCGGCATCATTTCGCGCTTCGCGGGAAGCATGCCCTTTGTCTATTTGCATCTCGCAATTCTGGTCGCCTGGATCCTTGCGAACCTTGGCCTGATACCGGCCGTCCCAGCTTGGGACCCAACTTTTGTGATCCTGGCCATGGTGGCTTCGGTCGAGGCGATCTTCCTGTCCACCTTCGTGCTGATCAACCAAAACAGAATGGCCGAACACAGCGAGCGCCGAGCGGAGCTGGATCTGCAGATCAGCCTTCTCAACGAGCACGAAACCACGAGGCTCATCGAAATGGTGGCTGCTTTGACGGAGCGCCTCAATGTCTCCACACCGGCCGATCAGGAGCTGCCGCAACTGGCCGAGAATGTCGATCCCCGGCAGGTGATGACGGAAATCCAGCAAGCTTCTGGAGATCAGGAGAAATCTTGAGCAAAAACGAAATGCCCCGCATTGGAGGCGGGCTGCCGCGGAGGCTAATCGAATAAGAGCCTACATCCAGAGGAACATTCGCTGCACTTCAAGGTTCGGTCGCGGGCCTACAATCCTCCCTTGTCTTGGCCTTCGAGGCTGTCGAAGCAGCTTCAGCCCGTCTCGGCTTTCCGAGGCGGGCTTCTCATGACTCCGCCGCGAGGTCGCGGTGACAACAGGCCGATGCGTGTCATATGGAACCAAGTTGACGCCGAGATCGTAGTAGCGTGGCGACTTGGGGATATCCCGGATGAGCGATGGCGTTGTTCTGATCGTCGAAGACGAGACGATGATACTGCTCGACCTCGAGTCAGCTTTGGAGGAGGCTGGCTTTCAGGTCGTCGGCGTTCGAAATGCTGCCGAGGCGCTGGCGGCCTTCGACCCCGATCCCACCAGGTTCAAGGCCGTGCTCACCGACATCCGTTTGGGGCCGGGACAATCCGGGTGGGAGATCGCCCGGCATTTGCGTAGGTCCAACTCGACCATTCCAGTTGTCTATATGAGCGGCGACAGCGCGGTACACTGGGGAGCGGAAGGAGTGCCCAACAGCATTATGATCACCAAGCCCTTCTTTCTGCCGCAAATCATAACCGCCGTTTCGCAGCTTTTAAACGCTCGGCAAGCCCCAGAAACTCACACCTAGCGCTGATAAGCTTTTTCTCCTTCCACGAAAATCCATGGAACATTCTGTCCCGACCAGCGTTGGGGCGCGCCGGAGAATCCTTATTGTAGGTTTCTTGCAGTGCATGGGCGGGATGAAATGCATAGGGATGCCTATACCCCATCGGAACTTGCCGTACTGAGCCGTGTCCTTGCACGCAGCAATCTCAAGAACGAGACTGAAGCCGAGAGAGAACGGCGCGCATCGCGCATCCTTGCTTACTACCAAGCCGGGATCACGGACGAGAACGAGCTTGAACAGCTGTCCCGGCAGCCGCTGGGAAGATGACGACTGAGCGTCCGTGTCTCGGCAAGCATGCATTTATTCGTCGAGCTTTCGGTCGAGTTCGTCGAGCAACGACCGATGCTCGCGCGGCATGTCCGCATCGGTCGGTCGGTCCAGCAACTGGCGAAGCTGGCGACGGCTGGCGTCCGATGCAATCCACTGACGTATGAGACGGGCTATGGCCTTCTGTTGCGCCTTGCCGATTTCTTCCATGTTGGGAACCCGAACTTGTCCGAGGGTCGAACTCGGCGGATCCCCTCATGGTTCCCTGTCATGCATAACAAACCTGCGGTTGAGCTATGGGCCACCTCAAGGCAAGCGATGTGTGGCTGCCTGAAAGGCATCCCGAATTTTTTGCCTTGAACACGGCCGCTTTGCTCACCGTCAATTCGATTTTTCAGGCGTGGCTTCCGCCGGGACGCCCGACAGGACAGCCATTCTTGTCCTCGCATCCTGTATCCGGCCTTTGATGGTGGCTGTGTCGCAATCGCAGATGTCGGCGGCGTCTTCATAGGACAGTCCGAGCATGCAAACCAGAACGATGGCCTGCCGCTCCGGATCCGCCAGGAGGTCAATGGCATGCGCTATCCTTGGGCCGGCTTCCATCTGTTCCTGTGTGTCCGTGGCAAAAGGTTCTGACAAGCAGCTCGCCGGTCCTCGAGGCTGGGGGGCTGCGCCTTCAAGCCTGGCCAAGGAAGCCCTACGCAGGGTGGCGAAGATCCAGGGCTTTACCCGGCTTCCGTCAAGACCATCGAGATCTGCAATCCCTTTGACCAGTGTTTCTCGGACAAGATTGTCAGCTTCGTCGATGCTGCCGCTGAGCGAACGTGCGAATGCCCGCAATGCGGGAACAAGGTCGACCAGGTTCGTCTGTTCGCCAGAACATGGCAAGGACGATCCGCCAGGGTCGGTAGCGGGCTGTGTCTGCTCCGCAAGCGCCGGATCGGACGCGTTGAGCTTGCGACGGTGGTCAGCCATCACACCGATCCTCCAGGGACATGGGACCTGGTTCGTGTCGGTCTGATCTGGTGGGGTGAAGGGTCCAAGAAGCGACAATTGTCATGTTTTGCTCCAGGCTGATACTCGGGCCCGTCATCAGCAGGGTCCTGCGTGCGAGCAAGGGTGCATTGTCCCCCGGCACGCACAGACCCAATTAATCCGGTCGCCGACTAGGCGCACTTACATAGATTAAAGCGCCCACCCGCTTGCATCGATGGATCCACTCCATGACCGAGCCCTGAGTGATCCTATGGCTCGCGGCTCTTCGAGAGTTCTCGCTCGATGCAGTCCGATGGCCATGTTGAAGCTGGTTGGGTGGGGGGCTGATCCGATAATGGCGCGAAAATCGGCCGAATTCATCTCATCAATTTGATCTGAAGCGAGAGGCTTAGCCGCAGAACCTTGTCGCCATTTTCATCACGCACCTCGACAAACAATTTCTGTCCGTCGACGCTTTTCAATGCGTCTCTCGTAAGATCGATAAGGCCCTCGAATCCGACTCGGCGCACCTCTTCCAGGCCAGCGCATTCGACACCTATCTCATCCTGCAAGACCAAATCGCGATCGCCGGTGTCAAAGAAAAATCGTGCCATGGGAGAGCTTCCGTCACCACTAATCTGCCGGGTTCTTTTGATGCAGGTAAGTCGTGTCGAAATCCCCTGCGTGAGTGAGGCCGGGCCAGTCGAGTGCATGCATTCTCGACCCCGTGGTGGCGATCAGGCCTTCACGTCGTAGTTCCTGAAGCATTCGGTTGACGTGGACCGTCGACAGACCCAATGCGTCGCCAAGTGCGGCTTGGGTTATGGGAATATCCGCAATGTGATCTTGAATGCGTCCCACCGCCCGCAAGCGAAATATGAGTTCGCACAAAATGTGAGCCATGCGGGTGTAAGCCTCACGTCTTCCAACGTTGGTGACCCACTCCCTGTACATCGCGGCGTCGATCAGCGTCGACCGCCAGAAAGCGGTGGCGATGCGAGGGTGCTGGTCACAGATGCTGCGGAGAACATCGTGTCGCATGAAGCCCACTCGGGCCGGCGTCATGGTCGAGAAATTACAATCCATGACCGACAGATGCAGCCCGTGCAGATCGGGAATGTCCCCGGCCACGAAGAAAGACGTGATCTGTCGCTTTCCTTCGCTTGTGTATTTGGTGGACCCGACCAAACCATCCAGGACGACAAACGAGTAAACAGGATGGTCACCCTCACGCACCAGGTCGTGGTTGGCCGAAAAATCTTTCTCCTGAATCGGTATGCTTTTCAAAACCGCGATTTCAGCTTCTCGAATGTCCGAGATGGTCTGAAGCTTGCGGATAAGTACATCCGAGGACGAAGAGGGGGACAAAATGGCTACCTAGCTGATGTTGCCCACCGAACTTTTATCCCAGCCAAAAGTTCCGGATGGCGGTGAAATCCGAATGAGCAGAACCTGGTTTGCCAAAGGCGCGATCAAAACCGCAGCCCATGGAACAAACGCACCCACGGCTTTGTACGTTTTCATACCTAACGCAGCTCCGCCGGAACGTAGGGTAGGCGTTCGCGGTTAGTCGGACTCTTCGGGGAGTTCGCCATGGATGAGCCTAAGACAGCTTTCATTGATCGCCTGATCAAGGAAACCAGCGTCAGCGAAAAAGACGCCCGCGAACTGATAGCCCTGCTAGGGCTCAATTGGTCGTCCTTGGTCCGGGAAGCGAAGCTCCTGAAGCCACACGCCCACGGTGCCTCTTCTATGAGCGCGGACGGCGGCGGCCTCTCTGACTTCCATACGGGTTCTAGCCAGGTCTCCGAGCAAGGCGGCCATTCTAGCCCGCTGGTCGGCAAGACTGACACCTAGCGCCCGCTACAAGTTCGTTCAAGCATAGGGGAGATCTGGAAGGATGGTCGCTAAACGGCCATCGTCCGCGACGGCACCGCTGCCAACGGAAGCGGCTCATCGAGAGGCGCATCTTTGGCGCGTCGCCAGATAAGAACGCAAGACCGCGCGCGCTGCCACTGCCTGCAACACTTTAATCCGCGCCTCAGGAACGGAGTGGTCCCACTGACGTTCTCGACGGTGGCAAGGTGAGACCTCAGTGAACAGACCCATTTCGCGGACGGAAATCATCGAAGAAATGGATCACCCGTCGAATGACGGGGACCTCGCGAGAGACCAGGGCGCCTCGCCTTCCGCCGCAATCGCGGCGGCGCTGGCCGACTCCCTTGAGAGCGGTCCAAACAAGCATATTGTCCATATAGCCGCCTCGGAACGCAGTGCCGAAGAGGCCGCTGCGGCTTTGCGTCAGTTTCTGCCGAGCGCGGACGTCATCTTCCTGCCGTCCTGGGATTGCCTGCCTTACGACAGGGTATGGCCGACACGCGCCAATATGGGGCGGAGGCTTCGCGCTCTGCGTGAGATCGCGAGCGAGCCAAAACGTCCGCGCATCGTGGTTCTGTCGATCGAGACTACTCTCCAGCGGGTGCCGCCCGCACCAGTCATTGCTGGCGGTTTTACAATTCTGGAACTCGGACAAGAGTTCGACCCGGATGGTTTCCGAACGAGAGCAGAGGCGATTGGATACGGTGTCGACGAAAGGGTCGACGAACCGGGCGAGATAGCCTTTCGGGGCGACCTCATGGACATATTCCCTGCTGGCGCCGATCACCCGGTTCGCGTCGTCATCGGTACAGATAGCTGCATCCGGGAACTCAAGACCTATGACCCCATCAGCCAGCTTAGCGAACAGTCGCGCGAGTCGGTCACGGTTGGGCCAGCATCCGAGCTGATTTTCGCAACGGGGGATCATCCTGAGTTGGCAGCGATGCGCGCGACGTCGATGGAAGAACGCCTCGTCGCATTGTACGGCAGCATGCCGTCGGTCTTCGATGTGGCATCCGGCGCCTGTGTCTCCATCGCGGAAGGTCTCGAAGGCGCGCCGCTCGACCGCTTCCTGGGCCTGATCGAAGATGCTCGTGGTGCAAGGCAGGAGGTTGCCGCGCCCGCCAAACCCTTGCCGGAACAGTTTTACCTGTCGCGTCAAGAATGGAACGTCGCAGTCCGTAAACGCCACGGCACGAGTCTCGCCGTTTCTGCCGCGCGAGTTCCCAAATTCTTCCAGCAGGCGCGATCCGGGGATCAGTTCGCCGAATTTGCGGAAAGGCAGACAAGGTCGGGTGTCACTGTGGCGTTCGCGGGCGAGGCCTCCGAACTGCGGCGAGCCGATCGCCTGCTCGATCAGAAGCTTGGTCGGCGAATGGGGGAAGTGGCGGACTGGCCGCGGATCCGTTCGGCCCCAAGGGGCTCTCTTCTCAAGGCCGAGATCGTTCTCGACGAAGGCTTTGTCGACGAGCAATCTGGCATCGCGGTGGTGGCCGCGGCCGACCTGTTTGGCCACGCCTTGAAAGCAAACGGCAGCGCGGCCACCAGCATACTCGAACCCGAGTTGCGCATCGGCGACGTCGTCGTCCATGAGGACCATGGCCTGGCCACGCTGGTGGCGGTCGAACAGGTCGAGTTGGCCGGTCAGCAGCAGGATGTCGTCAGGCTGGAATATCAGGACGGAGCTTCCTTGCTGGTCCCGGTCGATGAGTTTGGGCGGATATGGCGCTACGGCTCGGAACCCGGTGCAGTGCCGCTCGATCGCTTGAACAGCGATGGGTGGCTCAACCGACGCAAGGCGGCGCTGCGCGATATCGACAGGCTGGCCAAGCGCTTGAGGGACCTTGCCAATGCCAGGTCCAGCCAGCCTGCCGCGATCATAAAACCCTCTCGCGCGGACCTTGCCCGGTTCGCGGCGCGGTTTCCCTATACCGAGACTCCCGACCAGGCTGCCGCCATCCGCGACGTGCTCGGCGACCTGTCGTCGGGGAGAACAATGAATCGCCTTGTCTGCGGCGACGTCGGCTTCGGCAAGACAGAGGTGGCCCTGCGGGCCTGCGCCGCCGCGGCCCTCTGCGGGAAGCAGGTGGCGGTGATAGCGCCGACAACGGTGTTGGCACGCCAGCACTACGAGACGTTCAGCAGAAGATTTGCGGGAACCGGCCTCGAGGTCGCCCACCTCTCGAGAATGGTCGGAGCGGCGGAGGCGAGAGCGGTGAAGGAGCGGCTGCGGAGCGGTCAGGTCGCGGTGGTTGTGGGTACTCAGGCCCTGGCGGCCAAGAGCGTCAGCTTCGCCAATCTCGGACTGCTGGTGATCGACGAGGAGCACCGGTTCGGTGTCAAGCTGAAGCAGGCGCTGCGGAACATGGCGCCCCGCCTTCATACGCTGAGCATGAGCGCCACGCCGATACCGCGGACGCTGCAATCGGCGATGTCAGGCGTCCAGGAGGTCAGCGTCCTCAACTCTCCGCCCGCCAAAAGACGTCCCGTTCGCACCATCCTGGCGCCCTTCGATCCAGCTTCGGCAAGAGCCGCCCTTTTGCGCGAGTTTCGGCGGGGCGGACAGAGCTTCCTGGTGGTTCCGCGCATCGAAGACATCGATCCGGTTCGCCAGCAGCTAGACAGACTGGTGCCGGAACTCGCGGTCAAGACGGCGCATGGCGAAATGAAAGGGAGACAATTGGACGACATCATGGTCGGGTTCGCTGACGGTGACGGCGACGTCCTGTTGAGCACCGACATCATCGAGAGCGGCCTCGACGTGCCGCGGGCCAACACCATACTGATCTGGCGAGCGGACAGGTTCGGTTTGGCACAGCTGCACCAGCTTCGCGGCCGGGTCGGAAGGGGAGCGGTGCAGGCTATTGCCCTTCTTCTGACCGAACCTGGCGTCGAACTGGCCGAAGGCACAAGAGCCCGACTTTCGACCATGATTGCGCTCGATCGGCTTGGCTCCGGCCTTGCGATCAGCCAGAGGGACCTCGACCTGCGCGGGGCAGGAGACCTTTTCGGCGAAGATCAAGCCGGGCACATGAAGCTGATCGGAGCAGGCCTTTACCAACATTTTCTGCAGCGGGCAGTCTCCCTGGCCGCGGGAGGGGCCGATACCGACAAGCAGCTAGCCGACATCAACGGCGCCGGAAACGGGGCCTTTCCCGAAAGCTATGTCAACGAGTCGACGGTGCGCGTCAGCCTCTATGCCAGGCTGTCTCGTATGGCTGCCGAGACGGACCTCGATGCATTCGGCGAAGAGCTTGAGGACCGCTTTGGAGACATGCCCGGCGAAGTGGCGGATTTGCTGGAACTGACCAGGTTGCGGATAGCCGCGGCGGACCTGGGCATCAGCAAAGTCGATGTGGGACCAGAAGGGATCGCGATCACCTTCCGCAAGAAACCGGTGGCATCAAAATGGCGCTTTAAAAGCGCACAGGGCTTCGAGTTCCGCAACGGTCGGCTGATTTTCAGGCCCTCGATCCAGTCTCGTGGCTCAGGTATCGATGCCGTCCGCTCGGTGCTCGCTGCCTTGCGTGCGGCCCGGCCGGCGCGGCGCCGCCCATGATGGGTTCGCTCGGATCACCGGTTCCAGATCGTGGGGAAAGTTCGGCGCTTCGATGGGCAGTTCGTCAGCCGGCGTTCTTTCCCTTTGAGTCACGGCCGGAAGCATTTCAGCGACCTCGATGAGGATATCCTTGACGAAGTGATTGATCTGGGCGCCCATCTACCGTGAGCCTGTTGCGATGGCGTCCGAACTTGCTGCCCGAACCAAAGTTCCCGCCTGAAACGCGTGACGAGGCGAGCGAAAGTCAGCTAATACCGTGTCCGGCGTGCGGTTCGCTCAAGGCATCGCTCCGGCTTGATGGGCGGTCATGGCAGCCATGTTCTGATCCAGATGGGCCATGATCCAGACTGAGCCCAGAACCACCAGCGCCACGATCAGCACGCCGAAGGCCAGGGCCAGGACGTTGTTGGTGTTGTCCCGTCCGGTCGTCAGGTGGAGAAAGAAGACAAGATGCACGCCCATCTGCGCGACGGCGAGCACCACCAGGGCCGAAATCACCGCCGGCTGGTAGATCAGGTTGGTCTGAGCCGCCAGGAACGAAGCGATCGTCAGCAGGATGGCCAGGCCGAAGCCAAGCAGGTAGCCAGAGAGGCCCCCCGCCATTTCGTGCTCGGTTATGCGTTCCTCGCCCGGTGCTGAATCGCGGTGGTCTGGCGTCTCGCCTGTCCCGCTCTCGCCCCCGATCTCGGTCATGGCGATGCTCCTAACAGATAAACCAGGGTGAAGATGGCAACCCAGATGATGTCGAGCGCGTGCCAGAAGAGCCCGAAGCAGTGGAGCCGCCGCAAAATATCGGGTCGAAAACCCTTGACCCACAGCTGCGCCATCATGGTGCCTAGCCAGAGCAGGCCAAGTGCGACGTGGGTCCCGTGGCAACCAACGAGTGCGAAAAAGGCTGAAAGAAATGCACTTCGAGACGGGCCTGCCTGCTCGCCGGCCATCGCCGCGAACTCCTGCACCTCCAGGAGCAGGAAGGCTGCCCCGAGCAGGCCCGTAACCAGCAGCCAGAACTGGGTGGCAGCCATCGATCTGCGGTGGCTCGCGAGCGTTGCCAAGCCGCCGGTGAAGCTCGAACTGAGCAGAAGGCCCGTTTGCACCGCAACGCGCGTGGGTTCGAACAGATCCTTGCCGGTCGGTCCGCCGGCGGTTGCCTTGGCGAGCACGGCATAGGCGGCGAAGAAAGCCGAGAACATGATGATGTCGGACAGCAGAAAGATCCAGAACCCGTAGGCAACGGTGACGAACTTCGACGCAGGGCCGCCCTGTCCGTGGCCCGTCGCGGATCTTGCACCATGGCTGCCGGTGCGATTGACCCGGTATTGGTCGCGTGTCTGGCCGTCGGCGCTGATGTCGGTGGTGAAGGCGTGATCGCTCATACCGGACGTTCCCAGCTGCGCAGGAAGGCAAGCCGCGCGGCTCGGCCGTTTCGGTCTATTCGCGCGACCTCATCGGCGGGGATCTCGTAGTCGCCATGATCGCGCCAGGCGAAGACGACGAAGGTGGCGTAGGCGCCGATGAAGCCGACGATCGCCAGCCACCAAATGTGCCAGATCAGCGCGAAGCCGATCAGCGTGCTGAAAAAAGCGGTGACGAAGCCCGTCGGGCTGTTGCGCGGCATCTCGATAGGCTCGTACGCGGCCTCCGTCCCCGC
This sequence comes from Mesorhizobium sp. B2-3-10, assembly GCF_006442275.1. Lineage (NCBI taxonomy): Bacteria > Pseudomonadati > Pseudomonadota > Alphaproteobacteria > Hyphomicrobiales > Phyllobacteriaceae > Mesorhizobium > Mesorhizobium sp. B2-3-10. The sequence continues at coordinate 109,952 of NZ_VFVT01000009.1, read as the reverse complement.
GCCCTGCTCCTCGATCCCCCGCTGCTTGATGCTCCAGTAGGGTTCTTCGTTCTCGACGTGCGGCAGCCACGCAAAGTTGAAGGCGGGCGGAGGGGAGGATGTCGACCATTCCAGCGAACGCCCGTCCCACGGGTCGCCGGTCTCGTCGCGAAGCTTGTCGCGATGCCGGATCGAAACCACCAGCTGCATGATCTGCAGTGCGGCGCCGATGATCATCACCAGCACGCCGAACGCGGCCACCACCAGCCACGGCGCCCAAAGATCCATGTCGATGTGCTGAAGGCGCCGCGTCATGCCAAGCAGGCCGACGATATAGAGTGGCACGAAGACCAGCATGTAGCCGACCAAGGTGACCCAAAACGCCGCCTTCCCCCAAGCTTCGTGCAACCGGAAGCCGAATGCCTTGGGGAACCAGTAGGTGAAGCCGGCAAAGGCGCCGAACAGCACGCCCGAGATGATGACGTTGTGGAAATGTGCCACGAGGAAAAGCGAGTTGTGCAGCACGAAGTCGGCGGGCGGGACGGCTAGCAGAACGCCGGTCATGCCGCCGACGGTGAAGGTGGTGACGAAAGCCAGCGCCCAAAGCATGGGCGTGTCGAAGCGAACGCGCCCGCCATACATGGTGAAGAGCCAATTGTAGATTTTTACGCCGGTGCCGACGGCGATCACCGAGGTGGCGATGCCAAACGCGGCATTGACGTCGGCACCGGCGCCCATTGTGAAGAAATGGTGCAGCCAGACCATGAACGAGACGATGCAGATGAACATCGTCGCCGCGACCATCGAACGATATCCGAACAGCGGCTTTGACGAGAAGGTCGAGAAGATCTCGGAAAAAATCCCGAAGGCTGGAAGCACCAGGATGTAGACCTCGGGATGGCCCCAGGCCCAGATCAGGTTGACGAACATCATCTGATTTCCCCCGGCTTCGTTGGTGAAGAAATGGAAGCCGAGATAGCGGTCCAGCGTCAGCATCGCGAGCGTGGCGGTGAGGATAGGGAAGGCCGCGACGATGAGCAGGTTGGATGCCAGCGATGTCCAGCAGAACATCGGCATGCGCAGGTACCCCATTCCCGGCGCACGCATCTTGAGGATGGTCGTCACCAGGTTCACGCCGGTCAGCAGCGTGCCGACGCCGGAGATCTGGATCGACCACAGATAGTAGTCGACACCGACGCCCGGCGAGTAGGTGGTTTCCGACAAGGGTGCATAGGGCAACCAGCCGGTGCGCGCGAACTCGCCGATGACAAGCGAGATGTTGACCAGCAGGGCTCCGGTAGCCGTCAACCAGAAGCTGACCGAGTTGAGTGTCGGAAAGGCGACATCGCGGATGCCAAGCTGCAGTGGCACGACGAAATTCATCAGTCCGATGATGAAGGGCATTGCCGCGAAGAAGATCATGATCGTGCCGTGCGCCGAAAAGATCTGGTCGTAATGCTCGGGCGGAAGATAGCCTGGACCGTGGATGGCCAGCACCTGTTGCGTGCGCATCATGATGGCATCGATGAAGCCACGCAAAAGCATGAGCATCGCGAGCACGATGTACATCACGCCGATGCGTTTGTGGTCGACCGAAGTTATCCACTCGCTCCACAGATAGGGCCAATATCCCTTGAGACTTATCCAGCAGAGCACCGCTGCCGCGGCGAGGAACACCGCGAAGGCCGCAGCGAGGGGGATAGGTTGGTCGAACGGAATCGCCGACCAATCGAGCTTGCCGAGCATCGTCATTCTCCCCCTTCTGCCTGCTGGTGGTGCGCCATGGCCGCCGCTCGTAACGCCTTCGGACTGACCTGTGGCTCACCGCTGCCGGCACTTTCAGCGGGGCCGGGGCCGGGCGGCAGCGTCTGCTGAACAACCGCTTCGAACAGCCCGGGCTGCACGTGGCCGAACGAAGCCGGCGGCAGGTTTGTGCTTTGCCGGGCGAGCTCGCGGTAAGCGTCGGCGTTGAGCACGCCGCCGCCGCCACGCAACGATGACGTCCAGCGGGTGAACGCATCAGGCGAAACCGCGGTCACGCTGAAGTTCATGTCCGAGAAGCCGTCGCCGCTGAAATGCGCCGACTGACCGAAATAGCTCCCCTCGCGGTCGGCCTGCAGATGCAACTCGGTCTGCATGCCGTTCATGACATAGACCATGCTGCCAAGCTGAGGCACGAAGAACGTGTTCATCACGCTGGCCGAGGTCAGCTTGAAATGCACGGGAACGCCGGCCGGGATGACCAGCTGGTTGACCGCCCCAACTCCCTGCTCGGGATAGAGGAACAGCCATTTCCAATCGAGCGCCACCACTTGGATGTCGAGCGGTGGCCGCGCCGAGGCGATCGGTTTGCGCGGATCAAGGTGATAGGAACCGTAATAGATCAGTCCGCCAAGGAAGAGGATGGTGAGCGTCGGGATCGACCAGACGATCAACTCGATCCGACCGGAATAGGTGAATTCCGGGTCGTAACGGGCATTGCTGTTCGAGGCGCGGAACTTCCAGGCGAAGGCCAGCAGTGCGATCAGCGTCGGAATGACGATCACCAGCATCACCGCCAGCGAGTTCAAAAGGATCGTGCGATTGCCCGCGCCAATTGGCCCTTGCGGGTCGAGCACGCCCCCCGCGCAGCCGGGCAAGAATGCGGCAGCGGGTATCCAGAGCAGCGAACGCGCCGGCTTGAAGGTGGGTGGCAATAACAGTGGCTGCGCCACGCATCTCGGGGAGGACGCGTCGTGAGGGCACGCGTTCTTCGCGTTTTCCATCTAAGTCTTCCCTGACGCAGAATTCGAGAAACGCCTGGTGTCGCCTGCCGCCCAACGAACGCCCTAACTGGCGCCCGTGGCGTTTGTTCCGCCGCCGTCCGTCTTGGGCCGCCCGAGCGGCAAAGCCGGCGCGTTTTTGACAATCTTGAGAGCAGCAGCAGAGCGCTGCGCTCGGACAGGCTCAGCTATTTGGAACCGTCGCCGGCTCGCGCACGAATTTCATTTTCGGCGGCACGGCAAACTCCGTGAACCGATCAGCCAGGCTGACAAGAGCTTGACGCATGCCCATGCCGGCCGCCGCCGCCCCATGTCCACTGATGACCATCTGCGGCTTCAGCGCGGCCAGGCGCTTCACCGATCTTTCCGCCGCATCCCAGTCCGGCGTGAAATAGCGTGGCGGACCGTGCATCTCGAGATCCTGAACGGCGACCTCATAGACCGACTCCTGGCCTGTGGTGATGAAAGCGTCCCCTACGATCAGCGAGCGGTCCTCCTCGCGCCAGAGCGAGATGTGCCCCGGGGCGTGTCCTGGCGTGTGCAGCCACTGCCATCCGGGCATTCCGGGGATCGAACCGTCGGCCGGCAAGAGTTCCAGACGGTTGCCAAGATCGATCGGCCCGCGTGGAAATAGCGGCGAGAGCAGCGCCATCAGTCCACCCCCGACCCAGGGGTCCGGCGGCGGATAGGATGTGGTCCCGTCCAGATAGGGGCGCTCGAGCGGGTGCGCGAAGACAGGCACGTCCCACGTAGTCGCCAGGTCCAGAACCGTTCCCACATGGTCGAAATGGCCGTGCGTCAAGATGATCGCAGCCGGCCGCGCGTCAATCCCGAAGCGCTTCTCCGCCACAGCAAGGATGCTGCTCCGGGACGTCGGCAACCCGGTATCGATCAGCACCCATTTCCGGTCTCCGCTGCCCGGTGCGCCGAAGAACACGACATTGACGATTGCCAGCCGCAAATAACCCAGATCCGGTGCGATGCTCCAAGCACCGTCGCCACGATCCTCGCGCCTGGCATGGTCGATATCGGAAAGTTGAATTTGAACGGTCATGTGATCCCGTGCCTCTGTTGTTTGCCGGGCAGCCAGTCGAGTTAAGCGACGCCGGTGCTACATCGCCCCGAACTTGGCTCGAGCCTCCTTGTTCCTGATGTTGCCACTCGCCACCCAGCTCGCGGGCGGTCGACCACCGGAACAAAGGCTCGGCCAGTCGGTTCGGCTTTACCCCGCTCAGGCAGGATGAGGGGTCAGCTGAGCTGAGCAATGGGATGCGGCTTGCCTGATCGGATCCGGCGTTTTGCCAAGGCAATTCGCGGTCCAAACAGGGCGGCCGAGTTTGAAACCGACTGCCCAAAGGAGACTTCGAATGGACGAAGTGGGACGCACGGACGGGCACGAACTGGGTGAGTCGGCTCCGAAAGCTTCGCGCTTTGCCAGTTTTTTCATGGCGGGCTTTGAGTGCTCCTCGCATCGGCGCAAGGATGGCGTCCGCCTCGACCTTATTCGTGCGACTTCGCATAGTTTGCATGCCCTCGGCGATTACCGGGCCTGCGCCGAACTCGGCCTGCGCACCATTCGCGATGGGCTACGCTGGCACCTGATCGAAACCGCTCCTGGAACCTATGACTGGTCAAGTTGGATGCCTATGGTCGAGGCAGCCCAATCGGCAGGGGTCCAGGTCATCTGGGACATCTTCCATTATGGATCCCCGGATCATGTCGATCAGGGGTCCATCCAGTTCATCGATGCCTATGCCTCGTTCGCGGCGGAAGCCGTGAGGGTGTACCGTTCGATAACCGGAACATCGCCTCTGTTGTGTCCGATCAACGAAATCTCCTTCTTCGCCTGGGCCGTCGAGGTCGGCTATTTCCCGCGCGTAGGGCCGAACAAGCGGGGATGGTTCAAGCGGCACCTCGTCAAGGCTGCCATCGCCGGTGTTCGTGCAATGCGGGAGGTCGATCCGGCATGCGGATTTGTCTGGGCCGAGCCGCTCATCCACATCGCGCCTCGCGACCGGACCCGCGGCGAACGGCGCCGCGCCGAAAACGCCCGACTGGGACAGTTCGAGGCCTACGACATGTTGCTGGGCCGCGTCGAACCGGAGTTGGGCGGCAGCGAGGATGTTGTCGACGCCGTGGGCCTGAACTTCTACCCACACAATCAATGGTACATAAATGGACCGACCATTCCGATGGGGCACCACGAGTACCGTGCTCTGTCGGAAATGCTGATCGAGGTCGCTCATCGATACGGCAAGCCGATGTTCATTGCCGAAACCGGCTCGGAGGGATCGGGCGGGGCGGCTTGGCTCCACTATGTCTGCGACGAGGTGCGTGCGGCGATAAAACTCGAAGCGCCGATCGAGGGTATTTGCCTGTATCCGATAACCGCTTACCCCGGGTGGGATAATTCCCGACATGCGGAGGTGGGATTGTTTTCCGTCATCCAGGCGGATGGCACGCGACGCCTCCGCCAGCCCGTCGCGGACGAACTGGTTCGGCAGCAAGATCTGTTCGCACCAAACCGGACGCGTTGAAGGAGCGGCCGGCAACCAGGCGGGGGCGGCGTTGTGGATGCCGCCCCTGGCCGTTGGATCAGCTTTTTGCGGTCTCCCCCGCCGCGCGCAACTTGGCGTACCGCAGGGTCACGTCGCTCAGATTTTCCTTAAGCCAATCGGCCATCGCTTCCTCTTCGCTCAGATTTTGCTTGAGGACCGTTTCGGCATCCTGGAAGCCGCCGGCCTCGGCGAGCACCAGGAGCGAATTGTAGGCAGCGATCTCGTAGTTCTCGAAGGCGAAATTCGCTAGGCTGTTCTTGATGATCTCGTCGCCTGCCATCGAGTGTCCCATGGCAGCCATGCTGCCAACCATCGACAGGGCCGTGTCCTTGAGAGTGGAGTGCTCTTCATCGAGACCCTCCAGGACCGTCTCGAGCCGAGTAATCTGGCCCTCGGTCTCTTGAATATGCCGGCGCAAGCGATCAGCCACCTCAGGATAATTCTCGATACGCTCGACCTGTGGTTTCATGATCGACAGCGCTTGGTTCTCCATGGCATGGGCGTTGCGCAAGCCAACAATGAATATCGAACGGCTCTCCGAGTTGAAGTTTGTATCCATCGCAATTCTCCTTCTGTTTTCTGCCGCGGTTAATTCAGCTCCCATGTGCGGGAGAACTCGCCACCAGTCCGGCCAGGGACGTCCTTCCAGTGCCCGCCCATTCCGGCAGACTTTTCTGGATGCGAGCGAAAGTGGCCAGAGCCTGTCCGACCACCTGGTCCATGTTGTAGTAGCGGTATGTTGCCAGGCGGCCGACAAACCACACGTCGGGACAGGTTGCGGAGAGTGCTTCGTAGCGCTTGTAGAGCGCTTCGTTTTCGGCTCGCGGCACCGGGTAGTACGGGTCGCCGATATCCGTCGGGTATTCGTAAGTCAGGCTGGTCCGCGCGTTCTGCTGGCCGGTCAGATGTTTGTACTCGGTGATGCGGGTGTAATCTTGCGTCTGCGGATAATTGACGACGGCGACCGGCTGAAACTGCTCGCGGTCCAGGGTGACGTGCTCGAAACGCAGCGAGCGATAGGGAAGATGCCCAAGCTGCCACCCGAAATATTCGTCGATCGGACCGGTATAGATCATCCGCCTGAACGGGATCTTCTCACGGATTTCGCGGAAATCGGTCTGCAGCATGATCTTGATGTTCGGATGATCGAGCATGCGTTCAAACATCCTGGTGTATCCGCCGGCCGGCATTTTCTGGAAACTATCGCTGAAATAGCGGTCGTCACGGTTGGTCCTGGTCGGCACTCGTGCCGTCACCGACTTGCTCAGTTGACTGGGATCGACGCCCCATTGCTTCCTGGTGTAGCCACGGAAGAATTTTTCGTAGAGCTCGCGGCCCACCGTGCTGACAACGACATCCTCGGCCGTGCGAACGTCCTCCACAGTCTCGCGTCGCGACGCGAAGAATTCCTCCAACTGGGCCGAGGTCAGGTCCAGTCCATAAAGGCTGTTGATCGTGTCGAGATTAATCGGGATGGGAACGAGTTTCCCGTCCACCGCCGCCAACACCCTGTGCTCGTATGACCGCCACTCGGTGAACTGCGACAGGTAGTCCACGATTGCCTGGCTGTTGGTGTGGAAGATATGCGGACCGTAGCGGTGGATCAGGATGCCGGCTTCATTGTAGCAATCATACGCATTGCCGCCGACATGGCCGCGACGATCTACCAGCAGGACGCTTTCGTGACGCTGCGAGGCTATCCTTTCGGCAAGCACGCTGCCGGCAAAACCCGCCCCGACGACCAGCCAGTCGAACATGGCTAAGCGCTCCTGCGAAGAGGGACGATTTTCTTGCGTTCATGGGCGCGCTCGATGTGAGCCGCCATGGCATTCCATGTTCGCTCCCAGGAGGTATCCGCAAGGTAGGCGTCGACTTGTTGCCGGAGCATCTGGCGCGGTCGCGAAAGAGCCGAGCGGAGCTTGGTTTCCAGATCGTCGCTGTCGGCGATTTCCACCAGCCCGGCAGCGCCGTAGCTGCGCACCACGTCCACGATCGCCGTCGAGACTACCGGCAGCCCTGCCGCGAGGAACTCCGGCGTCTTGGTCGGGCTGATGAAGCGGGTCGCTTCATTGAGGGCGAACGGCATCCAGCCGGCATCCCAATGGCGCAGGTAGTCGGGCAGATCGCGGTAGGCTTTCCCGCCCAGCCAGTGAAGGTTCTCGGCGCGCGGCAGGCCTGCAGCGTCGATCTTGACCACCGGTCCGAGCATGACGAAATGCACGTCCGGCATGGTCTCCGCCGCCTGGGCTACGAGATCGACGTCCAGCCGCTCGTCGATGACGCCGAAATAACCGACCCTCGGGTGAGGAATGCCGGCCTGATCGGCCGGGTCTTTTCCCGGCTTCCTGGCCTGGTGAAAGTGGTTCACGTCGATGCTGCTCGGAAAGGGATAGATCGCGTGATGCAGGTGGCGCTTGGTCTCGAACAAGCTCAGGCCGCCGGTGAAAACGAGATCGGCGCGGTGCAGAAGCGCCTTTTCCATCTGCCTCAATTCAGGCGGCGCATTCTTGAACGCCGAGAGTTCGTCCATGCAATCATAGACACATATGTCAGGCTCAAGGTACTCCGTGAAGCGGAGAGCCATTGGCGTATAATACCAGGCGATCAGCCGGCTGTGCGGCATAGAAGCGATTGTCTGCTGAACAAATCTGCGCTGCGTGGCATCTGCTTTCGCGGCCGACGTGCCGACCGGGAGCACTGGTGTCACAATCAGAATGTTTGGCGAGGCCTCGCTCGTCCGCATTAGCGGCTGCGGCAGTTCTTCAAAGACAGGTTCTTCAAAGTAGACAACCCTCTGCTGCATGGATGCGAGAGTGAGGATATGCTGCGGGCGTTGATGAACGAAATTCCACCTTAAATGAGAGAAGCAAACCAGTAGATTTTGCCTGCCAGCCTGTTTACTGACGGTTACCCTGCCCAAGGCTGCTTCCATTGAGATATTCCTTTTATAGACGGTGGTTTATGTTGCGACTAACATTTGTTAGTCGTGGATGAGGGGGAACTAGACTTCGGTTTCAGCTCCTAACTTTCGGGTAGGTGAGTTGTTCCAAGGTGGAACGGAGAGCCTCGGTCGCCGCTTCGGATTGGACGAATGCAAAGCGCCGGCTGCGCGGAGGCAGACTGGCTGTCTCAAAAGGCGGGTCATCGAAACTGCCCGCGACCAAGTTTGCTGGTGGAGAACCGCCTTCGCCGTATTTGCGTTGAACTTGCTGGCTATAAAATGTGCCGGACATCAACTTGATTCGCCCGCGGCTTGGGCGGGTCCGGGGCAAGGGCAAATTCCGGGGCTAAGATGAAGATCGACTTCGATACCAACGTGTTTCCGCTGTTTCATCCGCAAAGCGTGGATGACCTCAAGGACCCATGCCCCGTCTTCGATGGCAGGCTGTGGCATGTCTTCGGTTCCAGCGGGACGGTGACGACTGAGACGTGGAGGATCCTGCACGCCACGGCCCCCGACCTCTATGGGCCTTGGACCGAGCACGAAGCGATCGAGCTTCCCATCAATGGGACGGGGGTCGCGGCTCCGGGCGTCATCCACGAAAGTGGCGTCTTCCATATGTTCATCCAGACCGAGTTCATGAAATCCGGGGGCCGCTGCGAGCATGCGGTTTCCAACGACGGCTTCCATTGGGTGGTTCTCAGCCCGGCCATTCTCGCCATCCCCGACACGGAAGAGGATGGCATCTACGATCCGCACCCGGCGGTCATTGGTGGCAGGCGCTATCTCGTTTACTCTGCCATGCCGAAATTCAACAGGGTGCCGCAGCCCGACATCTATCTCGCACGCAGCCAGTCCGACTCGTGGTTCGGGCCGTGGAAGCGGATCGGCAAGATCCTCGATCATGCTGATGTCCCTCATCACAATACGAGAGAGGACCCCGACTATGAATGGGGCATAGAAGGTGCCCAACTGGTCGAGTTGCCGGATGGCCGAGTGCTTCTGAACGCCACTTGCTTTCTTCCAAATGGCCTTCGTGGGAATCGCCAGCGCGTGTTTTTTGCCATCGCTGACGAGGTTGCCGGACCTTACGTGTCCATAGGCCCGGTACTCGAACCAGGCCAGCCGGGCGAGAACGGTCATTCAACGGTGATGATCGAAGGCAGCCAGCTTTCCCTGTTTTACCAAAGCCGGGTTGCCGCGACCGACCACCGATGGCGCTACGGCTTGGCCCGATGTGACGTGGCTCTGTTTTCCAAGGTTGCATGATCCTGGTCTGCCGGCCGGCACGACTGCGTTCGACCGGCCGGAGCGGCTGTCGTCGTCGTGCAATTGAGTTCCGTTGACACGAGGCGATCCGTTGCCAGTTCTTTCCAAATTAAACGCCTACCCGGGCGGAACAATGCTTCCGGGCTGAGGTTCGGCTGACTTCAAACGGAGAGTCAGCCATGTATTACACCGACAAGAAATTGCAGTTCCCGGTTCGAGTCGAGACGCCGAACCCAATCTTTGCACGCGCCTTACAGCAGGCCATAGGCGGAGTGGAAGGCGAAATTCGTGTCGCCTTGCAGTATTTCTTTCAGGCGTGGGGGTGCCGTGGACCGGCCAAGTACCGCGACCTGCTGTTGAACACAGCCACCGAGGAGCTCGCCCATATCGAGATGCTGGCGACCGCGGTCGCGCTCAATCTCGAAGGGGCACCGCTTTCGCTGCAGGAGGACGTGTCGTCCGATGCGGTCGGCGGCTCTGTCCTCAACGGGATGAATTTCCGTCATATCTTGTCGACTGGGCTCGCCGCCCTGCCGGAAAACTCCAACGGTGTTCCCTTCAATGCTTCGCATGTTTATGCCAGCGGCAATCTTGCCGCCGATATGGTCGCCAACGTAACCGCGGAAGGAAGCGGACGCGTGCTTGCGACCCGCCTCTACAACATGACCAACGATGCTGGAATGAAGGACATGCTGTCATTCCTCATTGCGCGCGACACCATGCATCAGCAGCAGTGGCTGGCGGCGATCGAGGACATGGGCGGCCTGACCGCGTCTCTGCCGGTGCCCAATTCCTTCCCGCAGGAGAAAGAGCGTCAGGACGTATCCTATGCCTTCATCAACTGTTTCATCGAAGGTGTAGCACCGGCGCAGGGACGCTGGAGCGAAGGCCCGTCGATGGACGGCAAGGGCGAGTTCTCCCTGGTGCCCGGCGCACCGATGGGCGAGGAGCCAATGCTTTCGCCGCCACGGCCAAGCTCTGGTGCGCAGAGTGAGCAGATGTTCGACAGGAAGGCAGCCGAATAGTCATAGTCGCAGGCCGAAGGCGGCGGCCAAATGGGGCCGCTTCCGCTTTGGTACTTGTCAGGTCGCGTCGGGCCGAAGGATCCTGGCGCAGACATCGCGAATGAGCTGCGGCAGGACGTCGAACGCATAGCCGACATGCAATCGCTCCAGCGGCGTGTGATAATCGCGTCCCCACGGACCGATGTTGATTGTCGGTATGTTGGCCAGGGCTCGCGTGAGGGGCCAGCGCACGCTGTCTTTCCAGGCTGGTGTGTTGCGGGCGACGACGTCGAGGGAGGACTCGGCCGCTTCGCCAAAGAAGCTCATGTCCGAAATCCCGGCGAAATATTCCGCGCAGGTGACCACGCTGCCATAGCGAGCCGCTGCCTCGTCGGCCACCTCGACGGCAGCGGCTCGCAGCCTGGCGGCTGCCGGCTGCGCGGAAAGGTTTGTCGGCAGATAGGGAATGGATCCGAAGCCCGTCACGATGGCTGGTCCGGCCAAGCGGCTGAGTTCCCAGGCCTGCTCGGTTATCAATCGGCACTTCTCGGGCAGGGGCTGGTCGCCGGCGGCGATCGAAGCGGAAACAGCTTCGAGCCGCATCCGCTCCGGTTCTTCGAGACGCGCCAGCAGAGTCTCATACCGATGGACCGGGATCGATTGCACCATCTCCAGCAGACCTGTTTCGTGCTGAGCGGAGACGCGCCGCCGGAGCTCCTGTAAAAGACGCGAGGCCGCTTCGGCGCATAGGCTGTCGAACCGGTCGAGCACCTCACTGGGCGCCCGGCGATAACTCAGCACATTGAAAGTGGCATGGGCGGTCCGCGGTGTCGTGACATCATACCCCGTCTTTCCGTCCCGAATCCCGAGCAGGCTGGGCGGGGTGCCGGGTTCGGTGCCGCACATGTCGGTGAGCTCGGGCGCCCATTCGATCCGCGCGGCGATTGCCGCGGCGATCGCGCCGGCATTGAGGCCATTCAAGGGAAAGCCGCTATGTGTGGGAACACCAACCACGCAGGCGGCCGGAAGCAGCTTGCCGACGGTTCCCAGAGCGATGACGCGACCCTTGCTGCCGTCGCCATCATCCGCGATCGCATCGAGATTGATCACCGCGAGCAAATCGAGGTCGCGCTCTTTACAGAGTCCAGGCAGCATCTGCGCCGCCTTGCGGGCGCCGGCGGAATTGTTCTCCTCGTCCGGCACTGCGATAAAAAGCAGATTTCCAGCCGGCTTTGCGCTTTCGGCAAATTCGGCGCATACGGCCAGCCCGGCTGCAAGGCCCGTCTTCATGTCGAGAAGACCGCGTCCGGCAAGGAACTCCCCGCCCGCGAAATCATGGTGGGCCAGAATGGCGGCTGGAGCGTTCGCGGCGACGAGGGAACCGTGCAACGCCTTTGTCAACGCGTCGGGCCGAGTGGCCAGAGGCTCCAACTGTCCGTAGTCGCTTGTCCCGACGGTGTCGTAGTGACCGGTCAAGAGCACGGTCGAGCGACCAGTGCCGCGCAGGAGCATCGCCACGCAGTGACGGCCGTCCTGGGGTCCGACCTCGATCGTCCAGACCTCCGCGTTCTGAAATGCCGTCTCCTCTCGGAGTTCCGCCGCCAGCCACGGGCCGAAGGCAGCCTCGCCGTCCGTGCCGGTGACGCTCTTCTGCTCGGTCAACCCGATTGCCCATCGCCGCGCGCGACTGGACAGCGTCTCGATAGGGTTGCGGGTCATTGCGATCCTGCCATTCGGGTGGGAACGGTGGATCCTATCCTGGTCAAGCGATTTCTCTCAAGCGCACTTCGGCGGTGGCTCAGTGGAATCCACTTGGAAGGTATTCGTGCTCAGAGGGGAACTCCCGGGCCGGGCAGCTCGTCTCGATGACGGACTGGCGACGCTCTGGACCGGTTCTTCCTGCATTGCTCTTGGATCGCAAAAAGCTCTTCGCCGACGGAACATCGCAGGGTCCATGAAGTTGGGCTGCCAAGGAGGAACGTGCCATGAACGGTGTCATTTATCTTATCGGCCTCGTCGTTGTCGTGCTCGCGGTCCTCTCCTTCCTCGGTTTTCACTAGGTGACCCATGCAACGTAATGACGGCCAGGGCCGTAAACCCACTGATTTCGACAAGGCGACAAGCGACGTCTCCGACAGACTTGGCCGGGAAAAGGAGCGCGCGAGCGAGTTGCTTCACGATGCTCGCGACGGACTGACCCGCAAGGCTGGCGACTACGCGACAGAAGCCACGCAGGTTATTTCGGACAAGGCGGAGGAGGCGCAGCGCGACATAGGATCGAGCTTGGCGGCGTTGGGCGGCGCGTTACGCGCGGCCAGCGAGCATCTGGCCAACAATGATGAAAGGACCGCGTCGAAATTTGCCCTGGACGCCGCCGGCGGGCTCGAGCGGCTTTCCTCCTCGTTGAAACAAAAGCCGTTCGGCCAGGTGCTTGAGGATGTGCAGTCCTTCGGCCGGCAAAACCCCGGTGTCCTGCTTGCCGGGTCCGTATTGGCCGGATTGGCGTTGGGTCGGTTCATCAAGGCTTCCCCACCGAGAAGTCCCGAAGCATCTCGAAATGCCTCGCGTGGTGCCAATTCGCAGACCGGCGAAGCTGCTGGTTGGTCGGCCGATGGGGCGCAAGGATTCGGCGGCGGCGTTGACGATCTGGCCACGCAGTATGGGGAGCAAGACAGATGAACACTCAAGATAATCCCAGCCTCGCGACCCTGGTGACCGACTTGGCCCAAAACGTCACCACGCTGGTGCAAACCGAAGCCAGGCTTCTGCGGGCGGAGCTCTCTGAAAAGTTTACCAAGACGGGCGCTGGCGCCGCCGAGGTGCTGGGCGGGGCCATCTGCCTGCTCGCGGCTCTGCTCGTGCTGCTTCAGGCCCTGGTCATCGCATTGACGAGGGCAGGGCTGGGGGCCGGGTGGTCCTCTCTGTTGGTCGGCGTGGTGGTGGCAGTTCTTGGCGTCATTCTGCTGCGCACCGGCATGGCAAGCATGGCGCCTTCCGAACTTACTCCCGACCGAACCCAGGAACAGCTCAGGCGCGACGCGACTGTGATCAAGGAACAAGTGAGATGACCGAGAAATCCGCAGCCGAACTCGAACGCGAGGCGGAAGCCGCGCGCGCCAGGGTGGTGGAGACCGCCGAATCCATTCGAGGCAAAATGACACCGGGACAATTGCTGGACGAATTCACCGGCATCTTCTCTGGAGGAGAGAGTTCGGCAATGCTCAACAACCTGAGAACGCAGGTCAGGGACAATCCCTTGCCCGTGACCATGGTGGGCGCCGGTCTGGCTTGGCTGATGCTGGGCAGCGGTCCGTCGAACGGCAGCCGTCGCCCGGCCGGCTATACGGCGCCAACCCCGCCCAGCGGGGGTGACGAGGCGGAGGGCGGCGGCTTGGGCAGCACGCTCTCCGGAACCGCTGAATCGCTCACGTCGGCCGCAAGCAGCGCTGGCGCAGCCATATCGGGCGCAGCAAGCGGCGTCGCCGAAGGGCTGACGAGCAACGCCGCCAGCGCAGGATCGACGGCTGGCGACATGGCTGCGAAAGCCAGCCGCTCGGCACAGGAGCTGTTGAACGATCAGCCCCTCGCCGTTGCGGCGGTCGGTCTCGCCATCGGCGCCGCGATAGGCGCCATGCTGCCCCATACCGCAATGGAGGATGAGCAGCTGGGCGGCTATGGCGAGAAGCTTCGCAACACCTCGGAGACCATGCTCGAGCAAGGCCTCGATCAGGCCAAGCAGGTTGCCGCGGACGCCTATGAGACGATCAAGCAGCAAGCTGGACGGCAGGACTCGCAAGCAGGCACGGTGGCCGACCAGATTGGTGAAATCGTCAAGTCCGCGGCCGACACGACGGAGCAGTCCCTACGGGAACGGATCTCTCCCCCGTCGGAACAAAAATCCTAGCCGAGGATGCTGGAGCCGCCGTAACGATGTGCGATTCTCGCAAGGCAAGGCGGGAGCTTCAACCGATTGGCAGTGGGGGCTCCGCCACTTCAGCAACCACGATTGCGGCGGGCGCTTCGAATGAAGCGCCGCCTTCGATACACCAGCTCGCCAAAGGGTTGTAGCGCCAATTTTCAGAGCTCTTTTCGCAGGAAGATGCGCGCCGCGCCAGGAATGCCAAATTCAACCCTGCCAAATTCCTCGTATCCGTGGCGAACATAGAAGCCAGGTGCTTGGAAGCTGCTGGTCTCGACCACGGCGCGGGCGCAGCCACGCTTTCTTGCCTCTGTTTCAACGGCTGACAGGAGCCGGCTGCCATACGACTTTCCTCGTACATCCTCAGCCACGAAAAACATGTCCAGGAACAACAGTCCAAGCTCAGTCCTGCCCCACAAACCCCCAGGGACCTTTCCCGAGGCATCCCGCACTATGGCGCCGATCGGCATTCGATCCGCGACGCCGGACTTGGCCACATTGTAGCGATAGAGCGCAGCGCCCGCTTCTGCCTTGGCATCCCCGCCGGTTCAACCAACTCGATCAGGAGATCCGGCTTCCGTGCTGCGCAGCTCGCTGAACATGCCCAGCCTGAAACCTGCTTCGATCTTGTCATGGTTGGATCTGCGGAGGAGACTTTCGCTTCACTTGCCGGCCCCGCCGCCCACAACCATTCGAATGCCAAGGCCGACAATGAAGCAGCCCGCTATCCGTTGTTGCCAAAGTCTCACGCGGGGTCGACGCATGACCCATTCGCCGAGCACACCAGAAGCAACCGCATAGGTCCCCAGGACCAAGACGCCAGTCAATTTCTGGGTCGCGCCGAGCATCAGCATCTGGAACCAGACAGAGCCACGGTTCGGATCGACGAACTGAGGCAGGAAGGCGATCATGAAGGTCATGGGCCAAGGATTGATGAGGTTGGCTATCATACCTTCCCGCATCGCGGCGAGCGGCCCGACGCGCTCGACGCAATCGAGATCCAGATCGCTTTTCGTGTCCGAGAGCAAACTTATGCCCAACCAGACCAGATAGGCTGCTCCAGCCCAACGGAGCGTGTCAAATGCCAATGGCGATGCACGCAAGAGCGAGGAGACACCCAGGGCGATCAGCGGCAGTTGCACCATGCCTGCGCCCAATGTCATTCCCACGACCGTGAACAACGCCACGCCACGGCCTTGCCCGATGCCACGTGCCATGACCAGCATGCTGTCGGGCCCAGGCGGCATCTGCAACAGGATCACGGTGCCGAGAAAGGCGAACCACAGATTGGGATCGATCTTACACCTCCTTGGCCCAAGCCTATTTGGTGCGTTCAATGGTGGCCCCCTGTCCCCGCAAGCGGCGACATCCTTGCCGGCGCGATCGCCCCTGGCGCCGTCTGGCCGGCCTTGTCAGACCGTATGGCGAGCCCCTGCTCGATGAGAACTCCGTCGCAAGGCGATATTTCCGGCCCGGAGCATGCGGCATTTTTCTCGGCGTCACAATTTTCCAAAGGGAGATTTGTTCCCGGGGAACGAACGCTGCGTGTCATCCGGCAGCGGCTGTTCAAGCAAGGAAGTCCAGGATCGCCTTTGCCAACAGGTCCGGTGCTTCTTCGGCGACATGGTGGCCGCTGTCGATGCCTCGGCCCTGCAGGTGCCGGGCCCATGGGCGCCAGATCGCCAGCACATCACCATAGAGCCGTTCAAGATCGTCGCGCAGCGACCACAGGACAAGCGTTGGGCATTCGACCCGGAGCCCTCGGGCGCGATCCTCCGCATCGTGCCGGCGATCGATCGTGAGCCCGGCCCGGTAGTCTTCCAGCATGCCATGCACGACATGCGGACTGCTGATCGCCGCCTGATAGTCCTCGAAGTTTTCTCTGCCCATCGTCTCGGCCGATCCGCCATACCAGGCCTGCGGATCGACATTGATGGCGCGCTCGGGCTTGTCTGGCTGGGCAAAGAAGAACCAATGCCACCACTCTGTCGCAAAGCGGCTGTCGCAACGCTCCAGATGCTCAAGGACCGGAATGCCATCGATTTCGACAAGGTGCGAAATACTGGCAGGATGGTCCATCGCCATCCTGAACGCGGTAAGGGCGCCACGGTCATGCCCGGCGACGGCGAAACGATCAAAACCAAGCCTGTGCATGAGAGCCACGCAAATGCCGGCTTTGCCCGCTTTGAAGATCCCGCGCTTTCCCAGGCATCGGCCGGGACGGACGATTGCCCGAACCCCGGCAGGTCCGGGCAAATGACGGTGTGATGTCTTGCCAGGATCGGCGCGACGCGATGCCATGTGGTGTGGGTTCGCGGGTGCCCATGCAGGAGCAACACTGGTGGGCCAGCCCCACCATGGCGCACGCGCAATGTCGCATCCGCAAGCTTGACGATCTCCAGGCTAAAGCCGTCGAACATCATTTTTGCCGAGGATCGGTCAGCGACTGTCCAGCGGCGACGAAAGTGCCCTCCTTCCGAGCGACCGCCGCGGCCAGAAGCGTACGCGCCGCGTTTCGGACTTCTTCCTGCAGGTCCATGTCGTCGTCGAGCTCGTTGTGGCTGGTAGCGTATGGCTTCCAATAACCGGTGTAACGGTCGAGTTCGGCCTTCGGCCCCGCCGGGACCATTTCGATCGATTTCAGCCAATCCGATAAAGAACGCCGGACGTTTTCGGCTCCCTCGGTATCGCCGTGCACGATTACCGAGAAGAGCCGGCCGGCAAGGTGCCGGGGATAGTCCCATCCCTCGAGTTCCAGCGCCTTCGCCTCCCGCGCCTCCTTGCCGTGCGTGGAACTAGGATCGGGATTGCCGCCATCGGCGCATACCAGACGGTCCATCATCAGCTTCAGCGGCGAGGTGGCCTGATACCAGTGGACAGGCGTTATGATCATCACCGCATGGGCGGCAACCCACATTGGATAGATCTCGTTCATCCAGTCCTGCGTCTGGCCGAGCGAATGATTTGGATAGCAGGAGCAAGGCCAGTGACAAAGCGCGGCAGCGGTGGAGAAGCAGGCCTTGCAAGGGTAGATTTTGCGGCCGTATTCGGCGGCCAGCCGGGACAAATCCAGGATGTCGACTTCCGCGCCGCCGGCCTTGAAGATCTTCCGGGCGATTTCGACAAAACGATAGGATTTGGACATCTCGCCGGGGCAGGTGTGCTCGCTGCGCGGCGATCCGTTCACGATCAGGACGCGGCGTCGTTTGCCCAGCTCGTTCATGCGCTTTGCGCGCTCGATTGCTTGTCTCGCCTCGAGCCAATCGACCGCCAGATCGTAATCGGGATCGGCGAAGCCACGGCCCGCCTTTCGGGTCCGCGGGCTTTTCCTGGAATCCCTGTAGGCCTGCCAGGCGACCTCCGTTATTCGCTCGATGTCGGCAGCCAGGGGCTCGAACGCCGGATCGTTGAACTGTTCGCCATAGCGACGCTTGAAAGCCTGTTCGTCGAGGCGGGGGCTGGGCATGCCCTTGCGCGGTTCTGGCGCGCCGCGCTTCAGCCAATCGAACATGGGGTTTCACCTGTGCATGGAAAGCGATCCAAGCTCAAACGCGGCAAACAGGCGCGGCGTTCCGAACGCGCATAGCCATGATCTGCAATGACTTTTGGGCGAGTACAAAAAAAGGCGCGCCGGAATCACCCGAACCGGCGTGTTTCGAATTGATTCGCCAAGTTCGGTACGAAGGCGTACACAAAGAGGTCGTCAGCAGCACGATCCGGGCGTTGACGCTTGGGAGCGACCATCGCACTCCTGCCCCAGCGTGAGGCTAGGATGTCATGACGAAAGACCCTGAGCGCCCCGGTCTGGCGCCCGAAGCCGTTCGTACACTTGCCCGGGAATCGGGCGCTACGGAACAGCAGATACGTGACATAGTGTTGCTGGTAGGGTTCGACCGTGCCTCGATCCTCAGGGAAGCTCGTCTTCTGGCGAAGGATGGATAGCCGACAAAACTTGCGATTTGTCCACAGCAGCTATTGTCGGTTTCATACCGACGCGGCCGCCTGCCTAGTGCTGGCCGGGTGGGACAGTTTATGTTTTGCCACCGTCCCCTCGTTCGAGGGGCACGGCCGGCCGAGAGATCCCAGTGCTCTTGCCCAAGTGGAGAGCGTCTCGTGGATCCCAAGATTCTGCAGGCCAAGAGCGAGTTGTTGCGCCGAATGAGCGTGGCCGATTTCGAGCGGCTGCGGCCGCATCTCGAAAGTGTTTTTCTGGAGTTGCGCTCGCCGTTGGAGATCGAAGGCCAAAAGATCGAAGCTGTCTATTTCCTGGAGAGTGGCATCGCATCGGTCGTCGCCAAGACTGCGGGAACGGCTGAATCGGAGGTGGGAATAATCGGCTTCGAAGGCATGACCGGTTCGGCGCTGATCATGGGCGACGATCTGGCAAGCTTCGATTGCTACATCCAGTCGACGAGCGAAGCGATACGGATGAGCGCCGCGCCGTTCGTCGAAGCCTTGGCAGAGAGCCCTACCTTGCGGCCGTTCCTGTTGCGCTACGTCCAGTACCTCCACGTCCAGACCAGCTACACGGCATCGATCAACGCGCGACACAGCCTGGAGGTCAGGCTGGCGAGATGGCTTCTGATGTGCAGCGACCGGACCGTTGGCGACAGGCTTATGATAACCCACGAATTCCTTTCCGTCATGCTGGGCGTCAGGCGCCCCGGGGTTACAGTGGGGCTTCAGACAATCGAGAGCCATGGCTACATCCGTGCCCGCCGCGGCGAAATCACGATCCGGGATCGGAAAGGTCTCGTTGCGCTGGCACGGGAATCTTACGGCCCTCCCGAACTGCAATACCGTCGGCTGGTCGGGGACCTCGGTTCAAAGAACCCTTCGAGGCAGGACCGCCCGCCCAGCTGACCGCCATCATGCCGGCATTGCAGGGCGAGGATCGCGGAAGTGGCCGACGCGACGATGCCGGTGACGGCACATTGCCTAAGCCCGCATCGGCCACTGCGGCATGATTTGGGGATGCCGCCTGATTAATCTAGTCATCTGCCAATGACTGACAATAAAGGGCCAAGGCTCGGTAAGAAACGTACGAAGCCGAACCTAATCTCACTGGCGGGAGGCGATACGGGCCCTGCTCATCTCCCACACGGAATGGAACTGGCGTCCCACCGCTTGCCAGGCAATGTTACTCGCGCTGCGGACATTGCGAACTTGAATTCCCGGAGCACACCGCGCTTCGCGCCATTCACCGCCGACAGTGATCGGCATTGGTCAGGGCAATCACAAGTCCTTGAACGCAAACAGTTCCCGGAACATCTCAACTTCAGGTTTGTTTGAAGCCCAGATGCCATCTGGAGCAGGGGCGGAGAAGATCCGTGGCCAATTCGCGATCGACACCGGTGGTCGTCGGCCGTCCGATCCATCGGACACCGATGGCGGTCGCCAATGCCTGTTTCATCGGCACGCTGCTGACCGACCTCACCTATTGGCGAACGGCGGAGATGATGTGGGCCGATTTTTCCGCATGGCTGCTGTTTGCCGGCCTCGTGATGGGCGCTCTTGCGGTGCTTGCGGCGCTTTTCGATCTCTTCACCCGTCGAATTCTCCGTAAGCACGGAGCCCATCTGCTCGGCGGCCTGGTGGTGCTTGTGCTGTCGTTCTTCAACGCGCTGGTGCACAGCCGTGACGGCTGGACGTCGGTGGTGCCGACAGGGCTCATCCTCTCCGCGGCGGCCGTGATCGTCTTGGTTCTCGTGTGGTTGCTGGAATGGAGCACCGGCCGCAGCCGCGTGGAGGTGCTCGAATGAACGCCCTGCAGGTTTCGAACACTCACATCCGGCGTGCCCTTGGGTTCGGTCTGTTGTGCGGATCGCTTTTGGCATTGCCCGCCTGCAGCAACGACGACCCGGACCCAAGCGGCCAGGTCGGGCCAAATCCGACACTGCCTGAACCAACGCAATATCTTGTTCCGCCCATGCATGTCGCTTCGGTCGTCGGCTGGAAGCAGGACGAGAAACCAACGGTCGCGAAGGGTTTGCAGATCCAGGCATTCGCCAAGGGATTGAAGCATCCACGCTCGCTCTACACCTTGCCGAACGGTGACGTTCTCGTGGTCGAGTCCGTGGCGCCGCCCGGCGCCGCGATCAAGCGTCCGAAGGACCTGATCATGGGCTGGATCGAGTCCATGGCGACGTCGGGCGGCGGCACCGAGGGAAGCAACCGCATCACGCTGTTGCGTGATACGAACGGCGACGGCGTGCCCGACGTGCAGGATGTCTTCCTCGATCATCTCAATTCGCCCTTCGGCGTAGCCCTGGTCGGCAACGATCTCTACGTCGCCAACACGGATGCGATCGTGCGTTATCCCTACACATCCGGCGAGACCAAGATCACCGCGCCAGGCACCGTGCTGACGCCGCTGCCCGGCGGCCCGATCGATCATCACTGGACCAAGTCTCTCGTCGCCAGTCCGGACGGATCGCTGCTTTATGTCGGCGTCGGCTCCAACAGCAACATCACCGAGAACGGCATCCAGGCGGAAAAGGATCGCGCCGCGATCTGGGAGGTCGACAGGGCGACAGGCCGTTCGCGCATTTTCGCAAGCGGGCTGCGCAATCCCAACGGCTTGAGCTGGGAGCCGCAGAGCGGAGCGCTGTGGGCCGTCATCAACGAGCGCGACGAACTCGGCCCCAATCTGGTTCCCGACTACATGACCTCGGTCAAGGACGGCGCGTTTTATGGCTGGCCCTACAGCTACTATGGCCAGCATGTCGATCCGCGGGTGATGCCGCGGCGGCCGGACCTGGTCGCCAAGGCGATCCCTCCGGACTATGCACTAAGTTCCCATGTCGCGCCCCTGGGACTGGCATTTTACACTGGCACCAACCTGCCTGAATCCTATCGCAATGGCGCCTTTGTCGGCGAACATGGCAGCTGGAACCGCAAGCGTTTCAACGGCTATAAGGTCGTTTTCATACCGTTCAATGGAGGTCATCCCGACGGTAAGCCTCAGGACGTCGTCACCGGTTTCCTTGACAATGACAACAAGGCACATGGGCGGCCCGTGGGCGTTGCCGTCGACAAGGCGGGCGCGCTGTTGATTGCGGACGATGTCGGAAACACGGTCTGGCGCGTGACCGCAGCTCGGTAGTTATCGGATTGTATGCGCAGGAAGCCCGGTAGTGAAACTGATCCTCACGCTGTTATCGGCGGCGTAACCTATACTGAGGATTCAAAGCATGCGTTACCCGGCACTCGCGATAAGTCGAGAGGAACAAAGGTCGCGCCGCCTTGTTACCGATGATGGCGCGCTATTATTTTGATCTAGTCGACAACGGAACCTCCTACCCGGACACTGAAGGAACCGAGCTTCCGAGCTTGGAGGCAGCTGAGGATGAGGCGGCAAAGGCGTTGCTCGAAATAGCAAAGGACCAGATGCCTGAAGGCAATTTCCGAGAGGTTGCCCTGCATGTCCGTGCTGGTGCTAGCAAACCCCTCGTTATGGTAAAGTAACGTTCGAACTGGTGCGCAACGGATCTGATCGCGATGGACCCGTGGGAACCTGACTACTTCCTCAATGAAAGTGCGCGCCTATATCAACGGAGGGCGGCGGCACAGATTGCCGATCTTCGCTCGAATATTGAAGACACGCGGCGCGTAATCGAGGAATCGCGCAAGCTGCTGGACCGGCTTTCCGCCAAATCAAGCGCTATCCACCCGTAGGGAATGACAAGGCCCGCTCGTAACGCGGGCCGCTTGAGTTGTGGTGGAGCAATCCGCCTCATAACTGAGTTTAAGGCTGCTCATCTCGGTTCGTTGTTGATGCTCAGATAGGTAGGGTCGAACTCGGCAAGCCTGGCAAGCTGGTCCCAGTCCAGAATGGTGACCATATGGTTCGTCCAGCTGATTACCTTGATCTTCTTCAAGCCTCCGATCACCCGGTTCATGTGCACGACCGACAACCCAAGCACGTCGGCCATTTCAGTCTGTGACAACGGTAGATGGAAACTCATGCCGCTGGTGCGTTTCACCGCCTGCAGGCGTACGAACAGTTCGCAGATGAGATGGGCCAGATGCGAGGTCCTGGAGCGGCGGCCCATTGCCACGATCCATTCGCGATGTATGGCCCCATCGACCAGCGTATCGAGCCACAACAGCCGGGTCAGGTGAGGGGCCTGTTCCGTAATGGCTTTCAGCTTGTTGTGGTCCGCGTACATCACCCGGCAAGGTGACAGCGCGACGATACCGTGATCCATGGTCTTGAGCAAAAAGGCGTGGAGATCGACGAAGTCACCGGGCACCTGCAAGGACGTGAACTGCCGACCGCCGTCCTCGAGCACCTTGTAGCGTGCCGCCAGGCCATCCAGCAGCATGGTGCTATAGGTTGGCCGGGACCCCGCTTTGACCACATCTTGCCCCTTTTCGAACTCGCGTCCGAAAACAACCGTTTCGGCCAGCAAGACCTTCTCGACGTCCGACAGAGTGTCATGCTGGCCGAGTTGCAGATAGAGGGACTCTAACATCATAGCCTCAAGGCGATCGGGGTTGAAACGCCGATCGCCAGATGTCCTGGACGCAAGGATAGCAGCCGGACCTTAGGCCTTCGGAAGATGGCGGACCCTATCATCGGCAGCCTGCGCGTATTCTGGCGCAAGCGCCGGAGCGGGAACCACCAGTGTCGCTGGGTATTAGCACGCTAGAGGTGTCCAAGGCTGCCCCGAAAATGAAACGGTGTCATTTCGATCTTTATAACGGTCATGGCCCCGTACCCAACGACGGCCAGCCATTTGAATCGCGAGAACAGGCGAGGGCAGAAGCCATTCGCATTTCGCAGGAAGTCGCTCGCGATGAAATGCCGGATCGCGACCTGGTCAAGATACCGGCAAGGTGCGCAATGAGGCGGGCGCCCAGGTGTTCGAGGCATCGCTTGTCCTGACCGCCGGGTGGAGCGCGTGACCTTGATGCGGTCAGCGTAGGAGTCGCTGTGGAATTTGCACCACATTTTCCGATCCGGGCAGTTCAAAGGCCATGGCCAACCGACGCAAGGAAGCCATTTCCACGATCAACTCTTCGATCGAACGATCCGGCAATCCCGTCTTCACTTTCTGCCTTACCCTTGCTGTGAGTTCATGAACGCGGACAGGCACGAAAAGCGCGCTGTCGTCCAGCAATCTGCTGATTTCGATCACCACATCGGCGTCGATGTCTTTCGGCAATTCCCGCATGGGCGTCACCTTGGTCCCGAAGCGATCCGAAGGCAGCCAGGCATTGCGCATCAGAGGGCATGCCGGACGCGGATCGATCATCGGATTCATAAAACCACCCACCCAGCGTGTCACTAAAAACGTTGGTACGAAAATTACCAAACGGGTTGGTTCCCATAATCCATGTATTTTGGCATCGCGCGACTACAGGCATCGTCCAGTGGTGCTTGTCGCATGCCAGGACGCGATTGCCGCCAGCATCCCGGCACTCACTTGGTGAACTCGTCGTCAAGAATGCGCAATGCTTCTTCATACTTGGCCGTGGATGCTCCGATCTGCTTTGATTGCCAGATATTGTCGGCCAGATCCGCCCGTTTTACCGGCAGCGCCAATGGGTTCGATGCAGCCCGGCGTACGAATGCGAAATAGTCCTCGCCTTCTCTGCGTGTCATGGCGTCGACCGCGGCAGCGATCGTCGGTCCAAAGCCCGCCTCTTCGAGCTTGGCCCGGCTCCAGCCTTCGCTTTTTTCCAGGACATCGTGCAGATAAGCGACGACTTTCTGATCTATCGTTTCGACGGCGTCGACCACTCGACGGCAATGATCGATATAGGGGCCTCCTGTCTTATCATGCTGCGATGCATGCGCCTGCTCCGCAATCTTGGCCGCCCGATAGAAAATACTCATCACATCGATCTCCGTCCTTTCGGCCAGCGAGCTGCGTTGCTTTCAGGCGCCTACCAGCGTTCCTCGGTTTCGCGGTGCGGCAAGTCCACGCCGCAGCAGACCCAGCCAAGCCGCTGCCCTGATCCGTAGTTGTAGCGAGGCTCCAGCCGCGCTGGATCGTCGAATGTGCCGACATGCAGCGCGATTTCCCCGGGCGAGACGTCATAGGCAAGGCTGAGCGGCGATCCGCAGGCAGGACAGAACCCCCTTTGGGCGATTGGCGAAGATCGGCGATAGGCGGGAGTGGCGTCGATCCAGGTCAGGTCTGGCGAAGGCACCCACGCCAGGACCGCAAATGCACTGCCGGTCGCGCGCCGGCACATATCGCAATGGCAATAGTGCACTCTCGGTTCGCTTGTGACGTTGAAGCGAATCCGGCCGCAAAGACATCCGCCGTTCAGTTCCACCTTGGCTCCAGTCCGATGAGCCTGCGTTTCGGCGGGCTCTCCAATCCCGTGCGGGCAGCTTCGTTCATCTGGCGAAAACGTCGGCCGCTCTCGTCGGTTCCTGTGCCTCCGCAGGAGCGGGTTCGCGCACGAGGCGCTTGTCTTTTCCAGCGCCGTGGCATCGAGGCCGCTTCTGTCGGCGACCCTGCGGAAAATGGCCAGCCAGGTCCAGAGCCAGGCCGCCGATCGGCTATCGAGCCGCTTCGGTTTCGACGAAGCAATGGGCAGAAAAAGACTTCTTTTTGCGATCTGGCCCGGATGCTCTGTTGCAAACCTTAGAACACGCAAGGCTCGCTGGGAGGCGACGCCCAAACAAGAGCGGCTGCCGAAACGCAACCGGCATAGGCCGCGAGAATGAGGCCGATGCCGGCAACAGCCATAGGGGAACCACGACAATGAAGACATTTCGAAACTGCCTGATGGGCGCGGTCGGCGCAGGCCTGCTGGGCCTGGGGCTTGCAGCTCCCGCCAATGCGGGCGCCATCCGTCTCGGCATGACGACCTGGGTAGGTTACGGGCCGCTGTTTCTTGCCCGCGACCTCGGTTACTTCAAGGAGGCCGGCGTCGACGTCGACCTGAAGGTCATAGAAGAATCAGCGCTTTACATGGCTGCGGTCGCCGGCGGCGATCTCGATGGCGCCGCCTCCACCGTCGACGAGCTGATGAAGTACCGCTCGGACGATCTCTGCTTCAAATACGTCCTTGCGCTCGACGACAGCCACGGCGGTGATGGCGTCGTCACGCAGCCCGATATCAAGTCGCTCAAGGATCTGAAGGGCCAGCAGGTGGCCTTGAACGAGGGCTCCGTTTCCGAATTCTGGTTCAACGTGCTCCTGAAAAAGGAAGGCATGACCGAGGACGACGTTACCATCACCAACATGACCGCCGATGACGCGGCGACCGCCTTCATCGCCGGCCAGGTTCCCGCCGCCGTGACGTGGGAGCCGCACCTCACCGAGGTCCGCAAGGGCGGCAAGGGAAAGGTGTTGATCGATTCCACGACCACCCCTGGCTTGATCGTGGACGTGATCGCCCTCAAATGCGATCTGATCGAAAAACATCCCGAGGACGTAAAGGCCCTCGTCAAGGGCTATTACAAAGCGGTTGAATACATCAAGACCAATCCGGAAAAGGCCTATGAGATCATGGCCAAGGGCATTGGCGGCTATCTCGAAAAGCCCGAGGATTTCGCCGCCGGTGCCAGGGGCGTGCGCTATTACGATCGCGATCGCAACCTGGAATTCTTCGGTACGCCGGAAAAGAGCGAGGCGTCCGAGCTGGTGAATTTCGCGCAGGACATCTGGGGCAAGGCCGGCAAGCTCAAGATGACGATCGACGCGAAAACCATCCTCGATACCGACTTCATCAGGGAACAATGAGCCTTCGAGAAACCGGGGTCGGTCCGCTTGGGCCGACCCCGGTTTACCGACAGGCCGGAGTCTTCTCGCTTCAGAAAATCAACGGAGGCCATGCCATGGCACAGAGGCGGACGGCGTGGACACGCCTGACGACCCCATTCGCCAACATTCCCGCCAGCACGGCAACGGCACTCGCGCTGGCGATGTGGGTGGTCGTGATCGGCGGCTGGGCGCTGCTGTCCTATGGCCGCGTCGTGCCGAACATGTTCCTGCCGACGCCCGGAACCGTGCTGCAGACGACCTATCGCATGTCCCAGGACGGCAGCCTTTTTTACCACACTTTCACCAGCGCCAAGGTGGTGATCCTGGGCTTCATCGTCTCCTCGCTGATCTCGGTGCCGCTGGGGCTGTGGATGGGGACCTATCGGGTGGTGCAGGCGCCGCTGGAGCCCTTGGTCAACTTCATCCGCTACCTCCCTGTGACCTCCTTCGTGCCCCTGTTCATCCTTTGGATCGGCATCGGTATCGAACAGCGCATAGCGGTCATCTTCTTCGGCACCTTCTTCCAGCAGCTCGTGATGATTTCGGACTGTGCGCGCAGCGTCTCCAGGGACCTGGTCAACGCCTCCTACACTTTGGGCACCAAGCGGAGCGAAGCGGTGTGGCACGTCATTTTCCCGGCCGCGCTTCCAGCTATCCTCGACACGCTTCGCGTCACCATGGGCTGGGCCTGGACCTATCTGGTCGTGGCCGAACTCGTCGCCGCGTCGAGCGGCCTCGGCTATATCAGCCTGAAGGCGATGCGAGGCTTCCAGGTCGATGTGATCTTCATGGCAATCGCCGCGATCGGGCTTCTGGGCCTTATCACCGACACGGCGTTCCGCATCATCCGGGCCAGGGTCGCGCCATGGGCATCCTGATTTTGAACGCAAGCTCGCAAACCGCAGTCGGATCAAGGGTAGCAATGAGCGAGACCATCAAGGCGAACGATCTGGCCGGCACGGCCGCGACGATCGGCGATCCGCGCTCGACCGGCACGACGATGGCCGTTGAGGACGTGACATTGCGTTACGGCGACGCCAACGGCGTGCTGGCGCTGGACGATGTGTCGCTGAAGGTGGCCAAGAACGAATTCTGCGTCATCGTCGGCCCTTCGGGATGCGGCAAATCGAGCCTGCTCTACCTTGCGGCCGGCCTCAACGACGCGACTTCAGGCAGCATCAAGGTCGATGGCAGGGAAGTGATCGAACCGGGTCCAGACAGAGGCATGGTGTTCCAGAGCTACACCTTGTTTCCCTGGCTCACCGTGCGCGCCAACATCGAGTATGGACCCAAGCGCAAAGGCCTGCCGGCGGGGCGGCGCAAGCAGATCGTCGACCAGTATCTCGACGAAGTCGGCCTCGCGCCGTTTGCCGACCACTACCCCGCCCAGCTTTCCGGCGGCATGAAGCAGCGCGTGGCGATCGCGCGCGCCCTTGCCAACGATCCGGCCGTTCTGTTGATGGATGAGCCGTTCGGCGCCCTCGACAGCCAGACGCGCGGCACCATGCAGAAACTGCTTTTGCGCGTCTGGGAGCGGCAGCAAAAGACGGTGCTGTTCGTTACTCACGATATAGACGAGGCGCTGGTCCTGGGCGATCGCGTCCTGGTGATGACGGCCCGGCCCGGCAAGATCAAGGCCGAGATCAAGGTCGACATCCCAAGGCCGCGTTCGATGGATGTGATCCTCGAACCCGAGTTCATCGCCCTCAAGCGCCGCATCCTCGGCCTCTTGCACGACGAGATCGATGAGGATCATTGAGAGCAATCTCGAGGAAACACAAAGGGTCGTCGGCAGGTCGGCGTTGCCAACGCTGAACTGCCTACGATGTTGAAAGGCGGAGCGGATCGTTACCTTTCGCCGCGATACGCCGAGCCCAGGATCATCTCCGAGCACTTCTGTCCGATCATCATGCTTGGCGCGTTCGTGTTGCCGCCGATCAGCTTCGGCATGACTGACGCATCGGCGACCCGGAGCCCGTCCATACCTCGCACTTTCAGCGTCGCCGGATCAGCGACCGCCATAGCGTCCGTCCCCATCTTGCAGGTCCCGACGGGGTGGTAGACGGTCAGAGCTTCGGCGCGCAGATAGGCCAGGATCTCGTCGTCGCTGCTGACATCCTTGCCCGGAAGCATTTCCTTGCCACGCACCGCATCGAACTCGGATGCGGCCAGGATCCTGCGCGCGATCTTGATGCCTTCGACAAGCACCATGGCGTCGTCCTCGTCCGCGAAGAAGCGGTGGTCGATGAGAACGTCACGGCGAGAACTGTCCCGTGACAATCTGATCTCGCCAAGGCTTTTAGGCCTGAGAACGCAGGTGTGAACGGCGTAGCCGTGGCCATATTCGATGAGCCTGCCGCGATGGCTGCGATAGCCCGGCACGAAGTGGAACTGAATGTCGGGCAGGCCGTTCGCATGCCGAGTCTTCGCAAAGCCGCCGGCCTCGACATAGTTGGTCGTGAGGATTCCCTTTCGGCGCGCGAAATACTGGAAAGGCGCTGCCGCGATGCGGGGCAGGTTGGCAAACGACAGGCCGAGCGTCCTGGTGCTCCTGGAGCGCACGGTGATCATGCCGTCGACATGGTCCTGCAGGTTCTTGCCGACACCGGGCAGATCGAGAATCGGCGTGATGCCGATCTGCCGCAGCTCGTCCGCGGGGCCAATGCCGGATGCCATCAGGATCTTGGGCGAGTTGATGGCCCCGGCACAGAGCACGATCTCGCGGCTGGCCGCGAGTATTTTTTGCTCGCCGTCGTGGCGCACCCGCAGGCCAGTGGCGCGCCCTTCGGCGACGACAAGGTCGACCACCTCGCATGCACTAAGCAGCGTCAGGTTTCCGCGATGGAGCACCGGACGCATGAAGGCGGTAAAGCTGCTGAAGCGCTGGCCCCGGTTCTGGGTGACGTTGTAGATGCCGAGGCCGAACTGGCTCTCGGCGTTGAAGTCGTCGTTGGCGGGCAAGCCGGCATTTTTCCCGGCCTTGACGAACATGCTGGAAAGCACGTTCGGATCGCGCGGATTGTCGACCATGAGCTCGCCGTCCGTGCCGTGATAGCGCGGGTCCTGGGCGATCAGGTTGCGCTCCAGCTTCTTGAACACCGGCAGCACGTCGCTGTAAGCCCAGCCGATGCAGCCGAGCCCGGCCCACTCGTCATAGTCCTGCGCGGCGCCGCGAATATAGACCATCGAGTTGATCGAACTCGATCCGCCTAGCGCCTTGCCCCGGTTGACCGGAATGCTGCGGTTGTTGAGATGGGGTTGCGGCACGCCGACGAAACAATAGTCGTAGTTCGGGTTGCCATAGAGCGACAGAATGCCCGCCGGAATCCGTACCCGCGGGCTGTTGTCGCTGCCGCCTGCCTCTACCAGGCACACCCTGACCGCCGGATCGGCGCTCAGCCGATTGGCCACCACGCATCCGGCCGAACCCGCGCCGACGACAATGTAGTCATAGCTCTCAGTCTTCATGCCAGCCCCTCGAGAATGCCGGCTCGTGGCATTGCCAAACGGGCGCTGCGAGACTGCATCCTGTTCCGCAACATTCGGTGCCGACACGTGCCCGGCTTCGCCGCCGGCTCATGCGCTGCGGATCCGGCCGCTGAAACTGTAGATGCGTCCATCGGCACGAGAAATTCGGAAATGGTTACGCGTGACTTCGGAGATTCGTTATGGGCGCCCACCGGCGCGTGCTGTTACTTGTGAGCGCCAATGGGGAGGCGACCGGATGGCGCACGGCCTGTCCGGAACACGGCGAAATGGATCTCCCGGGGCTGCGTTGCCGGCCGCCGGAAATCGGTTTCATCGCGTGCGGCGGGAGCTGTCGGATGGTCAGAAAAGGACTGGGCATGTCGGTTGAGACGATAGACACGCTTGTCGTTGGCGGCGGCCAGGCTGGGGTGGCCATGAGCGAGCACCTGGGCAAATGCGGGGTGCCGCATCTCGTTCTCGAACGCGGCCGCATCGCCGAGCGCTGGCGCTCGCAGCGGTGGGACTCCCTGGTTGCCAATGGCCCGGCCTGGCACGACCGCTTCCCGGGCATGGAATTTCCTGTGACAGGCCCCGATGGCTTTCCCTCCAAGGAAGAGGTCGCCGACTATTTTGTCGCCTACGCAAAGCAGATCAATGCGCCGGTCCGCTGCGGCGTCGAGGTCAGGCTTGTGCAAAGAAACATCGGGCGGCCCGGATTCCGTGTCGAGACGTCCGATGGCATGATCGAGGCCAACAGCGTTGTCGCGGCGACCGGGCCTTTCCAGGTCCCGGTCATCCCGTCGGTCGTTCCTGCCGATGCCGCCATCCTGCAAATCCACTCCAGCGCCTACCGCAACCCGGCGCAGTTGCCGAAAGGGGCGGTGCTGGTGGTCGGCGCGGGATCCTCGGGCGTCCAGATTGCGGACGAACTCCAGCGCGCTGGCAAACGCGTCTATCTCTCGGTAGGCGCGCACGACCGCCCGCCGCGCGCCTATCGCGGCCGCGACTTCTGCTGGTGGCTGGGCGTTCTCGGCAAATGGGACCTCGAAACTCCGGGACCCGGCACGGAGCATGTCACGATCGCGGTGAGCGGTGCGCGGGGCGGAGAAACGATCGATTTTCGCCGTCTGGCGGCGCAGGGGCTTACGCTCGTCGGCATGACGAGGGCCTACCAGGACGGTGCCATGACCTTCGCGCCCGATCTTGCCAAAAACATTGCCCGCGGTGATGCCAATCTGATGGCATTGCTGGACGAGGCCGACGCCTATGTCGCGCGCAACGGTCTCGACCTTCCCGAAGAACCCGCGGCCCGCCGGATCGGCCCTGACCCGGACTGCGTGACCAATCCGATCCTCGAGCTCGATCTGACCGAAGCCGGGATAAGTTCGATCATCTGGGCGACGGGCTTTGCCGTCGATTACAGCTGGCTGAAGGTCGATGCCTTTGACGAGCAGGGCCGGCCGAGGCATCAGCGCGGCGTCTCGACCGAGCCAGGGATCTATTTCCTGGGCCTCCCCTGGCAGTCGCGCAGGGGATCGAGCTTCATCTGGGGCGTGTGGCACGATGCCAAGCACGTGGCCGACCGTATTTCGACGCAGCGCAAATATCTCGCTTATCACGCCGCCGCGAAGCGCGAGGCCGTGGACGCCTGACCAAAGCTGGCGACGGCCGCGAGCCCGACCTGATGGAGATCAAGATGAAGCATACCCGAATTCGTACCTTCAATACGAAGGACACTTATCCCGAGCAGAAGCTCGACAATGATCTGTGCCAGGCAGTCGTCACACGGGGTGGCCGGACGATCTATCTGCGCGGGCAGTGCCCGCAGGATCTCGACACCGCCAAGAATATCGCCAGCCACGATCCGGTCGAGCAGACCCACAAGGTGATGCAGAATATCAAGCAGCTCATCGAGGAATGCGGCGGCACCATGGAGCATCTGGTGAAAGTGGTGGTCTACATCACCGATGTCCGCCATCGCGAAGCCGTCTACCGAACGATGGGCGAATACATCAAGGGCGTCTATCCAGTTTCGACCGGCCTTGTCGTGTCGGCCCTGGCAAGGCCGGAATGGCTGGTCGAGATCGACGGCACGGCCGTAATTCCGGACTGAGCGCCATGACCTTCTCCATCGTCGCACGGTGCCGGCGCACCGGCATGTTCGGAGTGGCGGTATCCTCGTCATCCCCCGCAGTCGCGGCTCGCTGCGCCTATGCACAGGCCGGCGTCGGCGCCGTTGCCAGCCAGAATGTCACGGACCCGACGCTCGGGCCACGGGCGCTGGAGCTGATGGCGCGAGGCGCCTCCGCCGCCGAAGCCGTCGTGATCCTGAAGCGCACGGCTGCTTTCAGCGAATACCGGCAGGTCCTGGCGGTCGACAAGGCCGGCGGCAGCGCGATCCATTCGGGACCGAAAGCGCTTGGCATCTGGAGCGAGGCACGCGGCGAGGACGTCGCCTGCGGCGGCAACCTGCTTGCCAGCGATAGGGTTCCGCAAGCCATGGTGGACGCCTTTCTCGCCTCCGAGGGCGATCTCGGGGACCGGCTGATTGCCACCATGCGAGCCGCGCTCGAGGCCGGCGGCGAGGCGGGGCCTGTCCGTTCCGCCGGCATGAAACTGGTACGCGATGTGTCATGGCCGGTCGCCGACCTGCGTTGCGACTGGACCGAAGGGTGTCCGGTCGAGCAGCTGGCAACGCTGTGGGACATCTATAAGCCCCAGCTCGATGCTTATGTCACGCGCGCCCTCAACCCGTCCGGTGCGCCAAGCTACGGCGTTCCCGGTGATGAGTAGTTCGACAATCTGGAGCCAGCATGAGCGAACTCAGTCATAAGGATTGGATCAGCAAAGCCTCGGCTATCCGTTTTCGCGACAGGGCGTTCATCGACGGCAAGGCAATGCCCGCGCGTTCCGGCAGAACATTTACCAGCATCAATCCGGCCACCGGAGCAACGCTCGCTGAGGTGGCTTCCTGCGGCGAAGAGGACATCGACCTTGCCGTCGCCGCGGCACGTCGCAGTTTTGAGGCCGGCGTCTGGTCGAGAGCGACCCCTCAGCATCGCAAACGGGTGCTGCTGCGGTTGGCGGAATTGCTGCGCGAGAACCTGCAGGAGCTCGCGCTGCTGGAATCTCTTGATATGGGCAAGCTGGTCAAGGACGCAGCGACCGTCGACGTGCCGGGGTCGGCGGCGATCTTCCAGTGGTATGGCGAAGCGATAGACAAGGTCTATGACGAGGTGGCGCCGACGGCCCGAGGCGACCTTGCTTTGGTACGGCGCGAGCCGCTCGGGGTCGTGGGCGCCGTCGTGCCGTGGAACTTTCCGCTCGACATGGCGACCTGGAAATGCGCGCCCGCGCTGGCTGCGGGCAATTCGGTGGTGCTCAAACCCGCCGAGCAGTCGCCTTTCTCGGCGCTCAGGCTGGCCGAGCTTGCCATGGAGGCAGGGCTGCCCGCCGGCGTGCTCAATGTGGTGCCCGGCCTCGGCGAGACGGCCGGCCAGGCGCTTGGCCGTCATATGGACGTGGATTGCCTTGCCTTCACTGGATCGACCGCTGTCGGCAAGATGTTCCTGCAATATTCCGGCCAGTCGAACATGAAGCAGGTCTGGCTGGAGACCGGTGGCAAGAGCCCCAATCTGGTGTTCGCCGATTGCGGTGATCTGGACGCGGCAGCCGACATGGCCGCCTTCAGCATCTTCTTCAACCAGGGACAGGTATGCTCGGCCAACTCCCGGCTTCTGGTGGAGCGCGGCATCAAGGATACGCTCGTCGAGAAACTGGCGCAGCGCGCGACGGCGACCCAGCCCGGCGATCCGCTCGACCCTGCATCCAGGATGGGTGCGATGGTGGACGCGCGCCACGCCGCGACCGTCATGCGTTTCGTCGATGGCGGCAAGAAGTCGGCACGGCTAGTGACCGGCGGCGACCGGGTTACCGTCGACGGGCGCGGCAGTTTCGTGCAGCCCACGATCTTCGACGACGTCTCGCCCGACGACCCGCTTGCGCGCGACGAGATATTCGGTCCGGTCCTGTCGGTGATCGCCTTCGACACCGAAGACGAGGCGCTTCGCATCGCCAACGACAGCGTCTACGGCCTGGCCGCGTCGCTGTGGACCGACAGCCTGTCGCGGGCGCATCGTCTCGCGGAAAGGCTGCGCGTCGGCACGGTTTCCGTGAACACCGTCGATGCGCTGAGCCCGGTGACTCCCTTCGGCGGTTTCAAGCAGTCCGGCTTCGGGCGCGACCTGTCGCTGCACGCGCTCGACAAGTACACCGCGCTGAAGACTACCTGGATAAAATATTGAGAAGCGGCCGTGACTTGATCGCCGGCTGCAAACCGGCAACATAGTCACCATGCCGCTTCGCTTCACGCTGAGACAACTCGAATATTTCGTCGCCGTTGGCGAAGCGGGTTCGATCGCCAAGGCGGCCGAGCAGGTGAATGTCTCGCCGCCATCGATCTCGGCGTCGATCGCTCAGCTCGAAGCCGAGTTCGGCGTGCAGCTTTTCGTGCGCAAGCATTCGCACGCGCTGGCGCTGACGGCGGGCGGGCGCCTGTTCCTCAAGGAAGCAGCGCGTCTGCTTAACGACGCGGATGCGCTGCACGACATTGCCGGGGATATCGCCGAAAAGGTGCGCGGACCGCTGGCGATCGGCTGCCTGCTCACTTTCGCCCAGATCGTGCTGCCGGCACTGCGCAAGAAATTCGAGGACGCCTATCCCGATGTGCGGGTCAGGCAATTCGAGCGCAACCAGGGGCAATTGTTCGAGATGCTCCAACGTGGCGAAATAGACGCCGCGCTGACCTACGATCTGGAGCTGTCGCAAGACATGACTTTCGAGCCGCTGATGCAGTTGCCGGCCTATGTCATGCTGCCGGCCGCGCATCGCCTGGCGGCGAAGGCAGGTATCACGCCCGAGGAGCTGGTCGATGAGCCGATGGTGCTGCTTGACCTGCCCTACAGCAGGGAATATTTCCTGTCGGCTTTCCAGCCCAGGGGCCTGCGGCCCAAGATCGTCGAGCGCACCGGCGACATCGCCGTGATGCGCTCGATGGTCGCCAACGGCTTCGGCTACGGCATCGCCAATATGCGGCCGCTCAACACCATGTCGCCGGACGGCAAATTGCTGGTCTTTGTGCCTTTGTTGGGCGACCTCCGGCCGCTGACCATAGGAATTGCCCTGCCGAACGCCGAGCATCGCACGCTGACGGTGCAGGCCTTCATCGACCACTGTCGCCGCTTCGTCGTCGAGCAGGGCGTCTTCGGTACCGAGCGCATCGTGAAGTGAGGCCTGCCATGCGGCTCACGGCCAGCCGTCCGTGAGCCGTTCCAGCAATCTGTCCAGCATCGCGTCGCAACGACGCAGCTGTTCGACGCTGACAAATTCGTCGGGCTTGTGGCCCTGCGCCATGGAGCCCGGCCCGCAGACGACGGCAGGCGTGCCAAGATCGCGGCTGAACAATCCGCCCTCCGTGCCGAAGGCGACTTTCATCGTGTCGTTGGCACCGGTCAGCGACTTGACGAAGGCCACCGCCTCCGATGCGGCCGGCGTGTCGAGGCCCGGATAGGTGTTGGTGATCTCGATGTCGATCGCTGCCTCTGCCGCGATCGAAGCGGCGTCCCCGGCAATGCGCACCGCGGCGGCGCGCAGCCTGTCGAGAATGCTGGCGGCATCGTCGGCGGCAATGTTGCGGATCTCGAAATCGACGTGGCAGAGGTTGGGCACGATGTTGAGCGCGACGCCGGCATTGATCTTGCCGACATGAACCGTCGTGTAGGGAATGTCGTAGTCGCCGTCGCGGGCGCCGTCGCGGGCCAGCCGTTCTTGTTCGTCACGCAAGGCGCGCACGAAATCGCACCCGAGGTGGATCGCGTTGAGCGCCAGCGGGGCGAGCGCCGAATGGCCTTCGCGTCCCCTGCAGACGGCGCGAGCGGCAAGCTTGCCCTTGTGCCCGGTCGCCACCTGCATGTTGGTCGGCTCCCCGACGATGCACAGCAGCGGGCGTTGCGGCGCCGCACGCAGCATTTCGATCAGGTCGCGCACGCCCAGGCAGCCGACTTCCTCGTCACAGGAGAGCGCCAGATGCAACGGCGTCCGAAGCGCGATCCTGGAGGCCTTGATGCAGATCGCGAGCGCAGAGGCCACAAAACCCTTCATATCCGCCGCGCCGCGCCCATAGAGCTTGCCGTCGCGCTCGGTCATTTCGAATGGGGGCAGCGTCCAGTTCTGGCCGTCCACGGGAACGACGTCGGTGTGGCCGGACAGCATGACACCGGGTCTGCCTGCCGGGCCAATGGTGGCAAAGAGGTTGGCCTTGTGCCTGTCCGCGCCGTGGACGATCTGGCAGGCAACGCCGCTTGCTTCGAGCAAGTCGGCCGCATAGCCGATCAGGTCGAGGTTCGAGTCGCGGCTCACCGTGGGGAATGCGATCAGCCGTTCGAGAATCCTGATGCTGTCCATTTTCTGTCTCTCGGTCGGGTTCTGGCTGTCTAGCATCATGCCGCCGATGCTCTGAAGTCGCATTTCGCTCAGCCCCGGTTCAACGCAGACTAATTCGCGCCGGCGCGCGCGATTAGGCGCGTCCTAATCGGCACAGAAGAAATCCGTAGTTTTCCCGCGCCGGCTCGAACTTATGAGTAGTCTCGGTAGCACCGGCGGTGCCGAGCCGGCAGGGAGGAAGCTACATGCGCGACCCACGCTACGACATCCTGTTCGAGCCGATGAAGATAGGTCCGGTGACGGCCAAGAACCGCTTCTATCAGGTTCCGCACTGCAATGGCGGTGGCTATCGCGATCCATCGGCGGCGGCAGAGATGCGCCGCATCAAGTCGGAAGGCGGCTGGGGCGTGATCTTCACCGAGCAGACGGAGATGCACCATACCTCCGAGATCACGCCCTTCATCGAACTGCGGCTATGGGATGACGCCGACATTCCGGCTTTGGCCAAGATGGCCGAGGCCATGCACGAGCACGGGGCGCTGGCTGGCATCCAGCTCGCCTATTCCGGGATCAACGGTCCCAACCTCTACACCAAGGAGGTGCCGCGCGGGCCGTCGGCCTTGCCGATCCGCACCTTCACCAATGATCCGGTGCAGGCGCGCGCCATGGACAGAGAGGACATACGCGACCTGCGCCGCTGGCACCGCAATGCCTTCAAACGCGCCAAGCAGGCGGGTTTCGACCTTGTCTGCCTCTATGGCGCGCATGGCTTCGGCATCATCCAGCATTTCCTGTCGACGGCCACCAACCAGCGCGGCGACGAATATGGCGGCTCGCTGGAAAACCGTTCGCGGCTGATGCGCGAGCTGATCGGGGAAGGGCGCGACGCGATCGGCGACACGTGCGGCCTGACGCTCAGGCTGTCGCTGGACGAGATGATCGGTGAACACGGCTTCGCCAATTCGGAGGTCCGCGACATGATCGAGATGCATGCCGAACTGCCCGATCTTTGGGATCTCGCGCACGGCGCCTGGGAGGATTGCTCGGGTCCGTCACGCTTCAAGGACGAGGCGGCGCAGGAAAGCCTGGTATCGGGCATCAAGAAGCTGACCTCGAAGCCGGTCGTCGGCGTCGGCCGCTTCACTTCGCCCGACGTGATGGTCAGGATGATCAGGTCGGGCACGCTCGACTTCATCGGCTGCGCGCGCCCGTCGATTGCCGATCCTTTCCTGCCGAGGAAGGTCGAGGAGGGCCGCATCGAGGACATCCGCGAATGCATTGGCTGCAACATCTGCATCACCGGCGACATGACCATGTCGATCTCGCGCTGCACGCAGAACCCGACTTTCATGGAGGAATGGCGCAAAGGCTGGCATCCGGAGCGCATGCAGGCCAAGGGCGGCAGCGACAGCGTGCTGATCGTCGGCGCCGGGCCCGCCGGACTGGAGGCCGCGCGTGCGCTCGGCCTGCGCGGCTATAAAGTGGCCATCGCGGAAGCGGGCACTGAGCTTGGCGGACGCGTGGCGCGCGAAAGCAAACTTCCAGGCCTGTCGGCCTGGGGCAGGGTGCGCGACTATCGGCAGTATCAGCTCAGCCAGATGCCCAATGTCGACATCTATTTCGAAAGCCGGCTGTCGGCCGGTGACATCCTCTCGTTCGGCTTCCAGAACGTCGCCATTGCCACCGGATCGACCTGGCGCCGCGACGGCGTCGCGCGTGCCCATGTCGTGCCGATGCCGATCGACGCCGCGATGCCGGTCTACTCGCCCGACGATCTGATGGCCGGCAAGGTTCCGGCCGGCAAGGTCGTGCTGTTCGACGACGACCACTATTACATGGGCGGCGTTCTCGCCGAGCTGATGGCGCTTCGGGGAACGAAGGTGACCCTGGTGACGCCATCGGCCTATGTCTCGGACTGGACCCGCAACACGCTGGAGCAAGGGGCCATTCACCGCCGCCTGGCTGAACTCGGCGTCGATATCGTCCTCAACAGGACCGTCACGAGTGTCGCTTCAGGTGGCGTCGTGACGGCCTGTGTCTACACCGGCGCGAAACAGGATCTGGCGGCCGATGCCGTCGTCCTGGTCACGTCACGCAATCAGGACGACGCCGTTTGGCGCGAGCTCAAGGCGCGGGAAAACGAGTGGGCCGACAACGGCATCCGTTCGGTCAAGGTCATTGGCGACGCCGAAGCACCGGGACCGATCGCCTGGGCAACCTATGCCGGCCACCGCTTCGCCCGGGAGCTGGACGAACCTGACATCGGCGACGCATTGCCGTTTCGGCGGGAAGTCGCCGCACTGGCTGCGGAATAGAACGCCGGAGCGCGGCAGACCAGATCGCTCGCCCTTCCTGGTCGAAGAAGTGCAGATGCCCGGGTTCGGCCCGCAGGCCGACCTCGGCGCCGGTTTCGGGCGGTAGG
The DNA here is from genome assembly GCF_006442275.1 of Mesorhizobium sp. B2-3-10. NCBI lineage: Bacteria > Pseudomonadati > Pseudomonadota > Alphaproteobacteria > Hyphomicrobiales > Phyllobacteriaceae > Mesorhizobium > Mesorhizobium sp. B2-3-10. Next base: position 71,460 of record NZ_VFVT01000009.1, on the reverse strand, counting down.
TCTGGCCACTGTCCAGCTCGACATGGAGGAGCGTGACGGCGCCGGTGTACTCGGCGAGCCTTACCTTGCCGCGCAGCGATCCTGTTCCTCTGCTCCGACGCCGCGAGCTTCGTCTACGGCGCGGCGCTCGACGGGGATCGCGGCTCGATGTTCCGCTGACCGGGAGGGCAGCGGCTCCGGCGACGCTCGCTGACCCTTCCCGCCATTTATAGAGTTCAGTCGGTCGGACGATCCGCGACCGAACGCCGCCCGTCGATCCACAAGGCAAGCAAGGTGCAGGCCGCGCCCGAGAGCAGGTAGGCGCCCGCCGCGATGAGGCCGAAATTGCCGGCCAAAAGCAGGGCTGCGAGCGGCGCGAAGCCGGCGCCGAACATCCATGCGAGATCCGAGGTTATCGCCGAGCCGGTATAGCGATAGTGTCGCGAAAAGCTCGATGCTACGACGCCCGACGATTGCCCGAAACTCAGCCCCAGCAGGATGAAGCCCAACACCATGAACAGGGCCTCCCCGACGGTGCCGCCATCCAGGAGCTGCGGGGCAAAGCCGCTGAACGTCGCGATGGCGATCGCCGAACCGCCGAGCAGCGCACGGCGTCCGACACGATCGGCCAGTGGCCCCGACGCGACGATGGCCGCGATGCCGAACAGAGCGCTCACCGCCTCGATCGTCAGGAAGCGCGCCGGCCCCTCATTGGTGAACAGGAACACCCAGGAGAGCGGAAACACCGTCACCATGTGGAACAGGGCGAAACTCGCCAGCGGCGCGAAGGCGCCGATGACGACGTTGCGGCCTTCGGCCCTGATCGTATCCCTGATGCGCGTCGGCTGCAGGTCGCCGCTCTCGTACAATCTTGAAAATTCGGGCGTCACCACAATGCGCAGCCTGGCAAACAGGGCCACGACATTGATGGCGAAGGCGACGAAGAAAGGATAGCGCCAGCCCCAGGCAAGGAAGTCGTCGGCCGACAGGTTGGCGACGAAGAAAGCGAAGAGGGAACTCGCCACGATGAGGCCGATCGGCGCGCCGAGTTGCGGGATCATGGCGTAGAAGCCACGCCGGTTCCGAGGCGCGTTCAGCGCCAGCAGCGAGGGAAGTCCGTCCCAGGTTCCGCCGAGCGCCACGCCTTGCCCGATGCGGGCCAGCGCCAGAAGCCAGATCGCAAGCGCACCGATATCGCCATAGGCCGGAAGGAACGCGATGGCGACGGTCGAGGTGCCGAGCAGGAACAGCGCGATCGTCAATTTCGCCCCCCGGCCATAGGCGCGATCGACGGCCATGAACAGAACGGAGCCGAACGGACGGGCGATGAAGGCCAGTGCGAAGATGGCGAAGGAGTAGAGCGTTCCGACGAGCGGATCGTGCGTCGGAAACACCAGCTTTGGGAACACGATGACGGACGCGATCGCATAGACGAAGAAGTCGAAGAATTCCGACGTCCTGCCCACGATCACGCCGACCGCGATATCGCCCGCGCTGACCTGGCCGTGGTCCGAGCCGATCAGCCCGCTGTTTGTTTCGGCAGTCGAAGTCTGAGCCATCTTGTCCGTCGCCACCGCGTGGAATGAAATATCTGGGACCCAATCACAGGGATTCCATTGTGCGCGGCACACTGTGCCACACCCACCCTGGCTGGGCATTGGACAAATTGTCCAATGTCAGCGCGCCGCCGCCGGCAGTAGCCCTTTGTTGATACCGCACCGCAACATCCCTCCACGTTGCGGCGGTCCATCGAGGGCAGCATCTGATGAAACGATTTGGGGCCTTGCTTCTGTTTCCCCTGACCGGGCTGTTGAGCGGCTGCGATATGGTCGTGCTCGCGCCGGCAGGCGATGTCGCGGCCCAGCAGCGCGACCTGCTGGTGGTCTCGACCTTGCTGATGCTGATCATCATCGTGCCGGTCATGGCGCTGACTGTCTTTTTCGCCTGGCGCTACCGGCACTCCAATGCCTCGGCGACCTATGCGCCGGATTGGGATCATTCGACGAAACTGGAACTGGTGATCTGGGCAGCACCGCTTCTCATCATCATATGCCTTGGCGCGCTGACCTGGCTCGGCACGCATTTGCTCGACCCGTACCGCCGGATCGACAGGATCGAACCCGGCCAGCCCGTCACCCAGTTGCACAAGCCGCTCAGGGTCGAGGTCGTGGCGCTCGACTGGAAATGGCTGTTCATCTATCCCGATTACGGCATCGCCGCCGTCAACGAGCTGGCGGCGCCGGTCAACCAGCCGATCGACTTCCGCATCACCTCCTCGGCGGTGATGAATTCCTTCTACATTCCAGCCCTCGCCGGGCAGATCTATGCCATGCCGGGCATGGAGACGAAGCTGCACGCCGTCATCAACCGGCCGGGCACCTATAGCGGTTTCTCCGCCAATTATAGCGGCGCCGGCTTTTCGGGCATGCGCTTTGCCTTCCACGGCCTATCCGATGATGCCTTCAGCCAGTGGGTGGCACAGGCCAGGACCGCATCCGCGGCTCTCAACCGCGACAGTTATCTCGAACTCGAAAAGCCGAGCGAGAACGAACCCGTCCGCCACTACGCCTCCGTCGATCCCGATCTCTATGGCGCCATCCTCAATCTGTGCGTCGAGCGCGGCAAGATGTGCATGAACGAGATGATGTCGATCGACGCCAAGGGCGGTCTCGGCCTTGCGGGTGTGCGCAACACCTTGCCGCTGCAATATGACAAGCTCGCGCGGCGCGGCGCGGTGTTCGGAAACGATCCCTCCTATGTCGCCAGCATCTGCACGGCGGAGGAGGCCGCTGCCGTCTCGCGCGCCTCCCGCGATGCCCGGCCGACCTATTGGCCGGCGAAGAACCTGTCCCCGCTGCGCGGGGCGGGACTGCTCCGGCCAGGGACAGACAGCCGCAGCGCGGAGGCCGATACCCCGGCCCTCGGCCTGCTGCGGCGCGAACTGTGAGAGACTTGCGATGCCCGATACGCTGACCAAATTCATTTTCGGCCGCCTCAACTGGGACTCGCTGCCGCTGCATGAGCCGATCGTTGTCGCCACCTTCGCCGCGGTGGCGCTCGGCGGCATCGCGCTTCTCGGCGTCATCACCTATTTCAAGCTGTGGGGCTACCTGTGGCGTGAATGGTTCACCAGCGTCGACCACAAGAAGATCGGCATCATGTACATGGTGCTGGGGCTGGTCATGCTGCTGCGCGGCTTCTCGGACGCCATCATGATGCGCCTCCAGCAGGCCATCGCCTTCAATGGCTCCGAGGGCTACCTGAACTCACATCACTACGACCAGATCTTCACCGCCCATGGCGTCATCATGATCTTCTTCGTGGCGATGCCCTTCGTCACCGGGTTGATGAATTTCGTCGTGCCGCTGCAGATCGGCGCCCGCGACGTCTCCTTTCCGTTCCTCAACAATTTCTCCTTCTGGATGACGGTCGGCGGCGCCATCCTCGTCATGGCCTCGCTGTTCGTCGGCGAATTCGCCCGCACCGGCTGGCTCGCCTATCCGCCGCTTTCCGGCATAGGCTACAGTCCCGACGTCGGCGTCGACTATTATATCTGGGCGCTGCAGGTGGCGGGTGTCGGCACGACGCTGTCGGGCATCAACCTGATCTGCACCATCATCAAGATGCGGGCGCCCGGCATGACGATGATGCGCATGCCCGTCTTCACCTGGACGTCGCTCTGCACCAACGTGCTGATCGTCGCCTCCTTCCCGGTGCTGACGGCGGTGCTCTCGCTGCTGGCGCTCGACCGCTATGTCGGCACCAACTTCTTCACCAATGACTTTGGCGGCAATCCGATGATGTATGTGAACCTCATCTGGATATGGGGTCACCCGGAAGTCTACATCCTCATCCTGCCGCTGTTCGGCGTCTTCTCCGAAGTCACCTCGACCTTCTCCGGCAAGCGCCTGTTCGGCTACACCTCGATGGTCTACGCCACGGTGGTCATCACCATCCTGTCCTATCTCGTCTGGTTGCACCACTTCTTCACCATGGGCTCCGGCGCCAGCGTCAATTCCTTCTTCGGCATTACGACGATGATCATCTCGATCCCGACGGGAGCGAAGATCTTCAACTGGCTGTTCACAATGTACCGGGGCCGCATCCGCTTCGAACTGCCGATGATGTGGACGGTGGCCTTCATGCTCACCTTCACCGTCGGCGGCATGACCGGCGTGCTGCTTGCCGTGCCGCCGGCGGATTTCGTGCTGCACAACAGCCTGTTCCTGATCGCGCACTTCCATAACGTCATCATCGGCGGCGTGCTGTTCGGGCTGTTCGCCGGCATTGCCTACTGGTGGCCCAAGGCCTTCGGGTTCAAGCTCGACCCGTTCTGGGGCAAGGTCTCGTTCTGGTGCTGGGTGGTCGGCTTCTGGTTCGCCTTCATGCCGCTCTACGTGCTCGGGCTGATGGGCGTGACACGCCGCATGCGGGTATTCGATGATCCCTCGCTGCAGACATGGTTCGTCATCGCCGCCTTCGGCGCGGTGCTGATCGCCTGCGGCATCGCCGCCTTCCTGATCCAGATCTTCGTCTCCATCCGCAGGCGCGAGGCGCTTGCCGATCCGACCGGCGATCCATGGGACGGCCGCACGCTCGAATGGTCGACCTCCTCGCCGCCACCTGCCTACAATTTCGCCTTCACACCTGTCATTCGCGACAACGATGCCTGGTTTGACATGAAGCAGGCCGGCTACACCAGGCCGCTCGCCGGCTTCAGGCCGATCCATATGCCCAGCAATACCGGCACCGGTGTCATCCTGGCCGCCTTCAGCGTCGCGCTCGGCTTCGCCCTGATCTGGTACATCTGGTGGCTGGCGGCGCTGAGCTTCGTTTGCCTCATCGCCACCGCGATCGGCCACACCTTCAACTATCACCGCGACTTCCACATTCCGGCAGCCGAAGTCACTCGGACGGAAGAGGCGAGGACGACGCTCCTCGGGGCTGGGGTTTGAGCATGGCATCGACAGCAATCACAGCCGGCACCGAACCGGTGTTTCACCTGGAAGAGGAGCATGCGCACGCCGAAGGCGGCTCCACCATGCTCGGCTTCTGGCTCTATCTCATGAGCGACTGCCTGATCTTCGCGATGCTGTTCGCCGCCTATGGCGTGCTTGGCGGCAACTACGCGGCCGGGCCGGCACCCAAGGACCTGTTCGACCTCGATCTGGTGGCGGTCAACACCGCCATGCTGCTCTTCTCGTCGATCACCTATGGCTTCGCCATGCTGACCATGGACAAGGGTCGCGTGGGGGCGACGCAAGCCTGGCTCGCCGTCACCGGCCTGTTCGGCCTGGCGTTCCTGTCGATCGAGCTCTATGAATTCTCGCACATGATCCATGAAGGCGCGACACCGCAGCGCAGCGCCTTCCTGTCGTCTTTCTTCACCCTGGTCGGTACGCACGGCCTGCATGTCACCTTCGGCATCGTCTGGCTGGTGACGCTGATGACCCAGGTCGCACGATTTGGCCTCGTCGAGGCGAACCGCCGCCGGCTGATGTGCCTCTCGATGTTCTGGCATTTCCTTGACGTCGTCTGGATCGGCGTCTTCACCTTCGTCTATCTGATGGGAATGTTGCGATGAGCGCTCATGATCATGCCGAGGGTCACGGCCATGCCCATGGAGGAGCAGCACACGGATCGTTCCGGAGCTATCTGACCGGCTTCATCCTGTCGGTGATCCTGACCGCCATCCCGTTCTGGCTGGTCATGAGCGGCGCCATCGACGACAAGCAGGCGATGGCCATCGTCATCATGGCCTTCGCGGTCGCGCAGATCGTCGTCCACATGGTCTTCTTCCTGCATATGAACACCACCTCGGAAGGCGGATGGTCGATGCTGGCGCTGATCTTCACGCTGATCCTGGTCGTGATCGTACTGACCGGCTCGCTCTGGGTGATGTATCATCTCAACGCCAACATGATGCCGGGGCTGCACGACATGCGCGAGATGCCATGAGCCCGGTTGCGGGGTCTGGGAGAACCAACACCGAGGCGACGGGCATCGGTCCGCGGCCCGCGTCGCAAGAGGGCGCCGGCCGGTCGTCCGCATCGCGCCTTGTCCTTGTGCTGCTCGGGCTCCTCGGCGTGCTGGTGTTTGTCGGGCTCGGCATATGGCAGTTGGAGAGGCGGGCCTGGAAGCTCGACCTGATCGCCCGTGTCGACCAACGCATTCATGCCCCGGTTTTCGAAGCGCCTGGCCCGGAGAGCTGGAACGGCATCACCGCGGCCCGCTACGAATACAGCCATGTGCGATTGGCCGGACGCTTCCTGGGCGGCGCCAACACGCTGGTCCAGGCGGTGACGGAGCTTGGCGGCGGCTATTGGGTGCTGACGCCGATGCGGACCGACAGTGGTTTCGTCGTGCTGGTCAATCGCGGCTTCATTCCCCCGGAGCGCAAGGCCGAGTTCGGACAAGAGAGCGGCGGCTCAACCGCGCCGGTCATCATCGATGGACTGTTGCGCATGAGCGAGCCAGGCGGTGGCTTCCTGCGCAAGAATGACACCACGGGCAATCGCTGGTATTCGCGGGATGTCGCTGCCATCGCAACCGCGCGCGGCCTGACGGATGTCGCACCCTATTTTGTCGATGCTGAGGCATCCGGCATCGACGGCTGGCCACGCGGCGGGCTGACCGTCGTGACTTTCCGCAACAGCCACCTCATCTATGCTTTGACCTGGTTCACGCTCGCTGCGATGCTTGCCCTCGCCTTGGCCAGGCCGATGACCGGCCGCCCCCAGCGGCAAGGACCAGCAGGATGAGCGTTCCCACGCAAGCGCTCCGCCGCGACAAATCGCTGGTGACGGCGTCCCTTGCCGCCAACAATGGCGCGGTACCAAATCCCGAAGCAACGAACAGGAAGAACTTGTTCCTGCTCATCCAACTGCGTTGGCTGGCGGTGGCGGGTCAGGTGCTCACCATTCTGGCGACGCAATACTGGTTCGAGATCCCGCTGCCGCTGGCGAAGATGGCCGGCGTGGTGCTTTTCCTGGTTGGCCTCAACATCTTCAGCCTGCTGGTCCTGCGCGGTATCAGGCCGATCACCAACACCCAGCTCTTCGTCGCGCTCATCTTCGACATGGCGGCACTGACGACGCAGCTTTACCTGAGCGGCGGCGCGTCCAATCCGTTCGTATCGCTCTACCTTCTGCAGATCACGCTCGGCGCGGCACTGCTGACCCCAAGGTTTACCTGGATCCTGGTTGCGGCCGCGTCGGCCTGCTTCGTCTTCCTCATCTTCCTTTTCCAGCCGATCGCCATCCCGCATCATGGCGGCAGCGATCTCCTGTCCCTGCATATCAGGGGCATGTTCATCTGCTTCGTGCTGGCCGCCGGCCTGATCGTGATCTTCATGACGCGCATCGACCGCAACCTGCGCGAACGTGATGCATATCTCGCCGACCTGCGCCAACGCTCGGCCGAGGAGGACCACATCGTGCGCATGGGCCTGCTGGCCTCCGGCGCCGCGCACGAATTGGGTACGCCGCTTGCCACGATATCCGTCATCCTGTCCGACTGGCGCCAGATGCGCACCCTTGCACGCAACCGCGAACTGGCGGCCGACATGGCCGAAATGCGGGCGCAGATCGAGCGCTGCAAGCGCATCGTGTCCGGCATTCTGATGTCTTCCGGCCAGGCCAGGGGCGAGGGAACGATACGCACCACCATTCGCGGTTTCCTCGACGATCTGGTCGAGGAATGGCGCATCAGTCGCCAGCCATTCAAGCTGGAATACACGAACAACTTCGACCCGGACGAGCAGATCGTGTCCGACACGGCGTTGAAGCAGGTCATCTTCAACGTGTTCGACAACGCCCAGGAAGCGTCGCAGGCTTGGGTCGGCGTCACTGCCGAGCGGCAGGGCGACAAGCTGGTGATCGCCGTGCGCGATCGCGGGCCGGGTTTCGACGAGACTATTCTGGCGGCGCTTGGCCAGCCCTATATGTCGAGCAAGGGACGGCCAGGGGGCGGTCTTGGTCTTTTCCTTGTCATGAATGTGGTCCGGAAACTGGGAGGCGATTTTTCCGCGCGCAACATGGAGCAGGGCGCCTGTGTTACGCTTTCGCTGCCGCTCGCGGCGTTGACCGACGGAGATGATCATGAGGCCTGATAGATCCCTCTTTATCGTCGAGGACGACACGACCTTCGCCAAGACGCTGAAGCGCTCCTTAGAAAAGCGCGACTACGACGTCATGGTCTGCCACGACAGGGAAGCCTTGCTCGACGCCCTCGAAAAATCCGTTCCGGCTTATGCCGTGGTCGATCTCAAGCTTGGGGCCGGCGGTTCCGGGCTGGAGTGCGTCAAGCTGCTCAGCGCCCGCGATGCGTCGATCAGGATCGTCGTGCTGACAGGGTTTGCCAGCATCGCCACGGCGGTCGAGGCGATCAAGCTCGGCGCCAGCCATTACCTGGCCAAACCCGCCAATACCGATGACATCGAAGCCGCCTTCGGCCGTGCCGAGGGCGACGTTTCCGTACCGCTTTCCAGCCGGCCCACCTCGATCAAGAACCTGGAGTGGGAGCGCATCCACGAAACGCTGGTCGAAACCGGCTTCAACATCTCCGAAACGGCGCGCCGGCTTGGCCTGCATCGGCGCACCCTGGCCCGCAAGCTCGAGAAGCGTGTGGTGAGATAGCGGGAAGGTCCGGTGAGCCGCGGTGCCGCTCTCGGCACAGCCTTGGAAAAGGACCGCCCCATAGCTCCGACAGTCTCATGCGAGCGCCTCCGTTCACCGCGGCGGAGACGCTGGCCACCCGCGTCGGTTCCTGCCGGCGGCTCAGGAACGAGTTCCCGCATGCGGCGTTGCGTATCCGGATGGCAGTGCCGGAAATCATGAGAACGCACCGCCGATCGGAGATGCGTTGATGTCGATGCCAGGCTTGGCTTATGGCCCATTGGGCGACCGGTGCATGCATGTCTGTGTGGATATGCAGAAGCTGTTTGCCGAACCGTCGCCTTGGGCGACACCCTGGATAACCCGTGTCTTGCCTCAAATTGAGAGGTTGGTCGAAAGGCGTGCGGAACAGACGGTTTTCACGCGCTTCCTGCCTGCGCAAAGGCCGGGACAAGGCGCTGGTACATGGAAGCGCTATTATGAGCGCTGGGCCTCGATGGCGATCGACAATATCGGGCCGGAGATGATCGAACTGTTGCCGGCGCTCGCCGCTTACTGTCCGCCGGCGGCAGTCATCGACAAGCACATCTATTCCCCCTGGTTCGAAGGGCGCCTCAGGGCCTTTCTGATGGAACGCGAGATCGACACGCTGGTCGTCACGGGAGGCGAAACCGATGTATGCGTCCTAGCCACCGTGCTCGGCGCCATCGATTTCGGCTATCGCGTGGTGCTCGTCACCGACGCATTGTGCAGCTCTTCCGACGCAACGCATGACGCGCTGCTTACCGTCTATCACCAGCGCTTCGCGCAGCAGGTCGAGACAGTCGAGATGGAAACGGTTCTCTCGAACTGGACTTGACGCCAGTGTAGCGTCAGCCTTCCCTGCGGGGTCTGTAGTGCTTATCTGTCCCAATCGCGGACATTGGAGCAGGCAAACGTGGCGCAACGATCGGGCAGTGCTGATCTTCCCCTTCACGGTGGACGCGTGCCGAAATGGCTGGGCGACCGCATGACGCGTCTCGGTGCCGTCATGTGCGAGGCGATCATCCATCACTATGGCCGCAACGAATTGCTGCGGCGTCTGGCGCATCCGTTCTGGTTCCAGTCCTTCGGCGCGGTCATGGGCATGGATTGGCATTCGTCCGGCATCACCACCAGCGTCGTCGGCGCCTTGAAACGCGGCCTCACGCCGCTGTCGGGCGAACTCGGTATCCACGTCTGCGGCGGCCGTGGAGCGCATTCGCGCAAAACCCCCCACGAGCTTGCCGCCATTGGCGAGCGCATCGGCTTCGACGGAGCCCGCCTTGCAACCGCAAGCCGGCTTGTCGCCAAGGTGGACAGCGCCGCCGTTCAGGACGGGTTCGATCTCTATCTGCATGGCTTCATCGTCACCGACGACGGCGACTGGGTGGTGGTGCAGCAAGGCATGAACGGCGACAGCAAGGTGGCGCGCCGCTACCATTGGCTGTCCGAAGGTTTGAAGAGCTTTGTCGACCAGCCGCATGCTGCCATCGAAGGCGCCAACCAGGGCGAGATCGTCAACCTGACTGACCGCCGCGCCGAAGCCTCGCGCCAGGGACAGCTTGATCTCCTCCAGGATCTTGGGCCGGACCGCATCCTTCGGGAGTTCGCCGCGCTGGAGCCTGGTACGGCACCGGCTCCGGTGCAGCCCCTGCTGCCGCATTTGATCATGCCGGCTCATCACGACGTCCGCGAAAGCGACGTCGTGATGCATCGCCTTCATGGCAACATGGCCGCCGCCGCCGAGCGAGGTCCAGCCGATTTTGCCGAGCTTCTCCTGGTTCCGGGCGTAGGCGCCCGCACGGTGAGGGCACTCGCTCTCGTTGCCGAAGTGGTGCATGGCGCGCCTTGCCGATTTTCGGACCCGGGTCGTTTTTCGCTGGCGCATGGCGGCAAGGACAGGCATCCGTTCCCTGTACCGCTCAAGGTCTATGACGAGACGATCGGCGTGCTGAAGTCCGCCGTGCAAAAGGCCAGGCTCGGTCGCGAAGAGGAAATCGGCGCCCTGAGGCGGCTCGACCATCAGTCGCGGCAGGTCGAGCGATACGTCACGGGTCCCAGCCTCAAGGAAATTGTCGCCGGCGAATTCGACCAGTCGCATCTGCTTGGCGGCCGCAGTGTCTTTGGTTGGGAACCGGCGCCGGATGAGTTGAGCGCCGACGAGAACAGGAAGGCGTGACGGGCCGGGCATCACGCCACGCGACGGTACCTGTGGTGGTCCTTGATGAATTTATTGAAGAAGCGGCCTTTCGAAGGAGCGCGCATGAACGCCGCATAGGTAGCCGGAGCGACGTTCTCATAGTCATAGCGGTTGCCGTGCGGCACGAACCAGACCGAGAGGATCCTGGTCGCGGGATCGTATTGCGTGTTTCGAATGACGGTCGACGGCATGCTGGCACCTGACGGCTCAGCAAAATAACCCGCCAGGCGTGGTGCGGTTCCGTGCCGCAACCCGACATTGCTACCTGTCGCTTGGGTTGCCGAACTTCGCATCGCGTTTCCTCGAATATCGATCGATGCGCGGCAGCTTGTCGGCAAAGTCGACCCAAGGCAGCCTGAGATCCCAATAGGCATGGGCCTGTGGCCGCAGCCCTTCGGGTTTGTCGAAGAATCCGATCGTCAGATAAAGCTCGTCCGGCAGCCCTTCGTCGCTATAGCCTATCGCACTCCCGCAGTCGGGACAGAAAGTGCGGATAACACCCGGCGTCTTGGAAAAGGCCTTTGGCGCCCCCCTCAAAAGATTGAATTGGCGCGGCCGATACCCGACCCAGACGGTGAGTGGACTGCCGATGGCCCGTCGGCAATCGTCATCGTGATCGTAGCATATCCAGAAAGGCTCACCGTCCATGGTGGCGGCGATCGCCCCGCAAAAGCAGGCCCCGGTTTCAACGCGCGGCATCCGGCACTCCAAGACTAGAACGTGTCCGGCGGCCCCCGACGGAACCGCCGTTGCTAAACTTTCACGCTCCTCTCGCGGTTCCGTTGCGCCGGTTTTGGACGTATCCAGCGGCAGGCAAGCGCGGTTCCCATATTGCCTTGTGGTCCGGCCTTCACCATCTAGGCAAAATGTCGCCGCTCAAACCGAAAACAGCCGGCCGTGTGGCCCAGCACGATCTCTTCGGTGCCGCTCAGGATGATCTGCCGGAGGGTTTCGCCTACCAGACCGGACTGATCACTCCACAGGACGAAATCGAACTCGTCCATCATCTAGAGGCACTGCCCTTCAAGGCCTTCGACTTCCATGGCCATCTGGCAAACCGGCGTGTCGTCGGTTTTGGCCTTCGCTACGATTATGACCGGCGCGAGGTGGTCGAGGCACCGCCGATACCTGATTTTCTGCTGCCCTTGCGCGAAAAGGTCGCGGCTTTTGCGCGCCGGCCGGCCGAAACCTTCGCGCAGGTCTTGATCAACGAGTACCGGCCCGGCGCCGGTATCGGCTGGCACCGCGACAAGCCGCATTTCGAGGATGTCGCGGGCGTTTCGCTGCTGGCGCCCTGCGATTTTCGCCTTCGGCGCAAGAATGGGTCTAAATGGGAGCGTCGGACCATCACTGTCGAGCCGAGATCGGCCTATCTCATGACGGGGCCGTCGCGGTCGCAATGGGAGCACAGCATCCCGCCGCTTGCCGAGCACCGCTACTCGATTACCTTGAGGACATTGCGGCCTCGCAATCCCTGAGCATGCGCAGAGGTTTGCACGGGAAGTTCCGCATCATCTCGCCATAATGCTCAACCCGACCCGCGTGCAGCGGGGCGGGTTGAACGATCCTGTGCTCTGACTCTTTGTTTTTACGCAATTCCGAACGGAAAAACGCTACGCACTTTTCCCTGGAATTGCCCTAGGTCAGCACCAGCACGATTTTGTATGTATCCGGATCGACGATGACGATCCGGCCGTCGGCGAGAACGAAATACTCGTACGCCTCGTAGGCCGGAACGATCTTGACGATGCGAGCCGGCAAGCGATGCAGCCTGACCTTGTGCCGCGGAACTTCGATGCCGACGGAGACGTCGAAGTCGACGTTCGTGACCGGCTCGACCTTGGTTTCCCTGATCACATGAGTGATCTGGGTCTTCTGTTCAACCGTCACATTGTTGATGGAAGCGGTCGAGGTCTTGTCCTGCGTGGAGGCCTTGCCTTGGGCCTGCTGATCGGTCTGGACCTTTGTCTTGTCCTGAGCCTGCTGATCCGTGGTGGTGCCGGCCTTGCCCTGTGCCTGCTGGTCGGTCTGGACCTTGGTTTTGTCCTGGGCCTGCTGGTCGGTCTTGGTGCCAGCCTTGCCCTGCGCCTGCTGGTCCGTCTGGATCTTCGTCTTGCCCTGGGCCTGCTGGTCCGTGGTGGTGCCGGCCTTGCCCTGGGCCTGCTGGTCCGTGGTGGTGCCGGCCTTGCCCTGGGCCTGCTCGTCCGTCTTGGCCTTGGCCTTGCCCTGTGCCTGCTCCTCTGTCTTGGCCTTGGTCTTGTCCTGAACCTGCTGATCAGTCTGGGACTTGGTGCCCTGTGCCTGCTCCTTCATCTTCGAGCCCTTCTGGCAGTTGGTCGTGCCGGAAGCGCAATTTGTGTCCGCTCCTGATTGGCTATCGGCGGGCTGCTGCGTCTGAGCCATCGCCGTCCCGCAGCCTAGCCCGATCGCCAGCATGCTGGTAATGAGAACATGTTTCATAGGAAATCTCCTTCGGAGAGTTCGTCCCTTCAAGGGGTAAAACTTCGGCCAAAAAAGATTGTTCCGAACTGGCTGCGTTAATGCACCACTCCCGATTGGGTCTCGAGATCGATCTTCACGGTCTTACTTCACGCCGATGCCGGCGGTGAGGCCGCCATCTATCTTGTAGTCGGCGCCTGTGCAGAAGCCGGCCTTCGACGAGCACAGGAAAGCGATGAGTTCCGCCACTTCCTCCGGTTCCCCGATGCGGCCGAGCGGATGGGCCGCGCCGAAGCGCCTGTAGGCCTCTTCCACGTCGGCATCGCTGCCGCCGTCGCCACGCGCGGCCTTTTCGAGGATCGGTGTGCGGATCGAGCCCGGGCTGACCGAATTGACCCTTATGCCGGACGCGGCATAGTCGAGTGCCAGCGAACGCGTCAGCGTATGAATGGCGCCCTTGGTCGTGGCATAGGCGGCAACGTTCTGCTGACAGGCGAAGCCCTGCACCGAAGCGACGTTGACGATGGCGCCGCCGCCACGCTTGATCATTTCCGGGATGCCGAAATGGGCGGTCAGATAGATCGAGCCGACATTGACCGTCATAGCGCGGTTCCACGTTTCCCAGTCGGTTGTCGTCGCCGTTCCGTAGGGATGCACCGCCGCCGAATTGACGATGACGTCTATGCCGCCGAATTTCGCCACGCCGGCCACGACCGCGTCGCGAACCTGCTCGGAAACGGAGACGTCAACCGTTTGCACCAGCGCATCGGCTCCGGACTTGGCGAGGCTTTCCTGCATGGCGGCGTTGGCCGCGCTGTCGATCCCGCAGGCGACGATCGCGGCGCCCCCAGCCGCCAGGCGTTTGGCGGCTGCCAGGCCGATACCGGTCGTTCCTGTCACCAATGCCACCTTGCCGTCAAAATCCTTCATTGCGGAAGCTCCTTCATTGCTATCGAAACCGGCTCTTAGTTTGACACTCATCGTGGTCAAACAATAGGTTGCCGGTCTCTCGCAGAAAGGAAGTGGCAATGGAACAGTGTTGGCGTTGGTACGGTCCCGATGATCCGGTGACGCTTGAACATGTCAAACAGGCTGGCGCCACCGGCGTGGTTTCAGCGCTTCACCATATCTATGATGGCAGGGCCTGGCCTGAGGCCGATGTGCTCGAACGCAAGCGCATCATCGAGGCGGCTGGGTTGACCTGGTCGGTCGTCGAGAGCATTCCGGTTCACAATTCCTTCAAGATCGGCGCGCCGGAGCGCGAGCGCTATGCCGGCTATTATCGCGACAGCATCCGCGCGCTCGCGAAGGCCGGAATCCAGACGATCTGCTATAATTTCATGCCTGTGGTCGACTGGACTCGCACCGACCTGGCCTACCGGCTGCCGACGACCGGTTATGCCTTGCGCTTCGACGCCATCGACTTCGCTGCCTATGATCTCTTTGTCCTGCAGCGCAAGAACGGCGCGGCAAGCTATACGCCGTCACGTATTGCCCAGGCCGAGGAGCGCCTGAAGGCGCTGACACCGGAGCAGATCGGCCAGATCGAGCGCAATCTGATCGCCGGCCTGCCGGCTACGGAGCGTAGCTATAACAGGGACAGTTTCCGCGAGGCGCTGGCGGAATACGACGCGATTGGGCCTAAGGAACTGCGCGACAATCTTGCCTGGTTCCTGCGCGAGATCATCCCGGCGGCCGAAGAGGCGGGTGTGCGTATGTGCATCCACCCCGACGATCCGCCCTTCTCGCTTTATGGCCTGCCGCGCGTCGTTTCGACGGCCGAGGATGCGCGTTTCATCCTCGAGACGGTCGACAGCCCGGCCAATGGTTTGACGTTCTGCACCGGCTCCTACGGTACGCGCGCCGACAACGACATTGTCGCCATGGTCAAGGAATTCGCCGACCGCATCCATTTTGTCCATCTGCGCAACATCACCATCGAGGAGGACGGTTCGTTCTACGAGGCCGAGCATCTCGAGGGCGGCACGGACATGGCGCATGTCATCCTCGCTTTGATGCAGGAAGAGAAGCGCCGTCGCGCAGAAGGCCGAGCCGACTGGCAAATTCCGATGCGGCCCGATCATGGCCATCTGCTTGCCGACGACATCGGCAAGAAGAAGATCAACCCTGGCTATTCGCTCATCGGCCGGCTGAAAGGCCTCGCGGAACTGCGCGGCATCATGCGTGCGGTGGAGCGGTTCGGGCTGGCCTGAAGCCATCGGGCGGCAAGCCATCGTTTGCGATCTTTCGCCGGAATGTCGCGACAGGTCTGAGCGAGCGCTTCGCTTCGTCCGGCATTCGCGTGCCCTAGCCACCCGATTATCGATGAAGCCAGGGCTGCCCTGCGACGAGAAGCGGCCTCGACGGGTGGTCAACAATTTCATCGAGCTGGCACGCAAATTTTCGAGGCCGGTCGTGTAGTGCTCGTCGTCGCACTTCATGCTTGGCCAGTGTCCGATGAAAGCGGGCGACTTTCGCGCCACTGGGACCAGCCATCGGCGTGGGGCACGCTTATGAAAAAGGACAGTCCTTTGACGATCTTCCCTTTTACCGAAGCCAGTCCGATCCAGTTCCAGGCGCCGCTGCCGAAGACGTCGGATGTGGTCATTGTCGGCGGCGGCATTATCGGCGTGACCGCGGCTTTGTTCCTGGCCCGGCACAACATACCGGTGACCTTGCTGGAGAAGGGACGCATCGCCGCGGAGCAGTCCTCGCGCAATTGGGGCTGGATTCGCCAGCAGGGCCGCGACGCGGACGAATTGCCCATCGTCATCGAAGCGCAGCGTCTCTGGCGCCAACTGGCCGAGGAGTGCGGCGAGGACATAGGCTTGACGCAGACGGGCGTGACCTATCTTGCGCGGACCGACAAGGAGATGGCCGGTTTCGCCAAGTTCCTGAAGATCGCCGAGGCCCATGGCGTCGACACGCGCCTCCTCGACCAGGGCGAGACCGCCAAGCTGATCCCGGCCATGTCACGCCCCTTCAAGGGCGCCATGACCACGCCGTCGGACATGCGTGCCGAGCCCTGGGTCGCCGTGCCGGCGCTTGCCCGCCTGGCCGCTCGCCAGGGTGTCACAATCATCGAGAACTGTGCGGCACGCATGCTCGACATCTCAGCAGGGCGCATCAGCGGTGTCTGGACCGAACGAGGCCGCATCGCCACTTCGAACGTGCTTGTCGCCAGCGGCGCCTGGACGTCGCTGTTCCTGCGCGCGCATGGCGTCTCGATCCCGCAGCTCAGTGTCCGCACGACCGTCGCTGCGACCGCGCCTATGCCGGAAATCCATGCCGGCGCTGCCGCGGACGAACGCATCGCCTTCCGGCGTAGAAAGGACGGCGGGTACACGCTCGCGGCGGGAGGCAGCCACCTGCTCTATGTCGGGCCGGATGCATTGCGTCACGCACCGAAATACCTGCCTGCCCTGAAGGCAAATCCTTTCGGCACGCGCTACCTGCCGGCGGCGCCGCGTGCATATCCGGACAGCTGGTCCACCCCGCGCAAATGGGATGCCGACAAGGAAAGCCCGTTCGAACGCATGCGCGTTCTCAATCCTGCCCCGGAACCCAGGGCCCTTCGCGCCATCGATCATGGGTTCAAGGCGCTTTTTCCGCAATTCGAGGCGGTGCCGCTCAGGGCAAGCTGGGCCGGCATGATAGATGCGATGCCGGATGTCGTGCCTGTGGTCGATCGCGCCGCAACGGTCGATGGCCTCGTCATCGCCACCGGGATGAGCGGCCATGGCTTCGGCATAGGGCCTGGCATGGGCCGCGTCCTATCCGACTTGATCCAGGGCAACGAGACTGGACACAACCTTCACAGGTTCCGTCAATCCCGGTTCAGCGACGGCAGCCCTATCCAGATGGGACCATCGCTTTAGGCGAGATTGCCCTGACGCCGGTTGGGGCGGCAGGTCAGGTCGGGCGACCTGATTGTGAGCTTTCGGGAGGTTGTCCATTCGGGCCGGACCGTTCCCGTCATGCGAGCGCCGCGCTGATGGCGAGAAGCGCGGCTTGTCGACCTGCGCGATGGTCGCGGCGTCACGTCCGCACCGGCTGAGATGCCTCCGTCTCGTGCGCCGGCAGCGCCGCCGCCAGCCGGTCCGCCCATTCCTTGATGCCCGACCGTGTCGACAACAAGTCCTGCCTGATCTCGACAAGGACGGCGGGGATGCCGCGATCATCGCCATGGATGGGTACGGCGTAGTCGGCATCGCGGCTGATCACATAGGGTACGTTGGCCGCGACGTTGAGTGCGGCGTCGGTGCGCAGGCCCGAAAGGATCGCCGCTGCGAGATCGGCTGCATGACCATGCAGCACACCCGCATGCCAAGGCCTGGCGACACCCAGGAACACCGGTGTGAAGGAATGGATCGTCACGATCCGCGTCGGCCGGCCCTCGGCCACACGGCGATCGAGGTGCGCGGCCACCCGCTCATGGAACGGCGAAAACATGATTTCCGCGCGCCGGTCTCGTTCCGCTCCGTCGACGCCGGCATTGCCGGGAATGTCAGTGTCTTCCGACAGCACCGGAATGCTGCCCAGGCTGCCCAGTGGCCGGTTGAGATCGATCAGCAGTCGGGAATAGCCGCTGAGAAAGGCCGCTGCATCAAGCCGTGCCGATAACAGGCGCGTCACCTCCGCGGCGCCGATGTCCCAAGCGATGTGGCGCTGCAGATGGCTGGCATCGAGCCCGAGCCGGCGGTACTCCGCCGGCATATGGTTGGACGCATGCTCGCACAGCAGCACGATCTCGCAACGGCCATGCTCGTTGAGCACCTCGACGGCTTCGGGCCAATCTTCTTGGGGGCGCGAGCTTTTTTCGGCCTGCGCAGTCATCAATAAAGCGTCCGGTAGAGATCGCAGATGGCAGCCGGATCAAGGCCTGCCAGGCGCTCGGCTTCATGCAGCTTCAACCCGACGAAGGTCTCGATGAAGATCGGGGCGAACCATCCCGTAACGGTCTTGTCGGCCAGGAGCGCATCCAGTGCCGTCGGCAAGGTCTCGGGAAGCCGCACCAGACCGAGTTCCGCCCGTTCCGTCTCGCTCATCAGCGTCGGGTCGCCAGTGACCAGCGGCGGTGATGGCAAGTCCGCCTTCAGCCCCTCCAGCCCGGCGCGGATGATCGCCGCCAGCGACAGATAGGGATTGCCGGTTGCGTCGGCCGCCCGATACTCGACATTATACTGCCGTGCCGGATCGCGTCCGCCGATCGTCACCGTCGGACAAATGCGGAGCGACGCCTCGCGGTCGCGGTCGGCGAGCCAGGTGTAGGACGAACTCCAACTGTGCGGCTTAAGGCGATAGAAGGACGACACGCTCGACGCCGTCATGGCGGTCATCGCGGGCAGATGGCGCAGCACGCCGGCGCAGAAGGCGCCAGCCTTGGCGGACAGGCCGCCGGGACGCGCCGGATCGTAAGTTGCGGGCTTGCCGGCTTCGTCGACGAAGCTGAAATGGATGTGCACGCCGTTGCCGACGGCATCCGGGGCGACCTTGGGCGCGAAGCTCGCGCGCCAGCCGGCATTGCGTGCCACTTCGCGCGTGATTTCGCGGATGGCGACGGCGCGATCTGCTGCCGTGAGCGCATCGGCCGGCTCGTGCGTCACTTCGAATTGCTCACTGCCGAATTCGGCGATGACCACTTCGGGGCCGACACCTGCCTCTTCGAGTGCCGCCATCAGATTGGGGGCGAACGGGTCGGTGCGGCGCAGGGCGGCAAAGGACATCGAATGTGCCGGCGCGAAGCTGCCGCCGGCAACGTGGAATTCGTGCTCGAAGGCGGCGATGACGGAAAGGCCGGTGGCCGCCTTCAATTCCGCCAGCGCATCCCGGAGCATGGTCCGCGTGCAGCCAAGCCACGGGCTGCCATCGAGCTCGACGATGTCGCCGGCCACCATGTCGAAGGGCGTCGCCGATCCCGTCCGCTCGGTGCGGAAGCGCGCCTTGAGATCCGGGATCAGCCGAAGGTCACCGGACGAACCCCAGGGATTGGGATCGACTATCGAATTGAACGGCGTCATTGACAGATTGGCCTGCAGCCAGCCGATCCCTGTCGCGGCGGTCTTTTGCAATCTGCTTTCGACCACGAAGCGGCCCCGCGTAATGGCGGAGAGATCCGTGGTGACGACGGCGACGAGAGGCTCGACGGCAGATGTCATGCCTTTTTTCCCAGAGCGTTGAAGCGGTCGACGACGGTGTCGGTGTCCGTGACCCAGCAATAGCCGCCAAAGGCCTTCAGCGCGATGTCGTGGCGCTCCTGGGTAATGGTGGCGCAGGCATCCGATACGCAGGTGACGAGATAGCCGCGGTCGGCGCCGTCGCGCACTGTCATGTCGACGCACTGGTCGGTCAGCACGCCGACCACGACGAGATAGCGGATGCCAAGGTTTTTCAGCAGGTAGTCGACATTGGTCGAGTTGAAGATGCCCGACGAGGTTTTCGGCAGCATGATCTCGTCGCCGACCGGCCCCAGCGATGGCACTGGCAGGCCTTCGGGGAGGCTGGGCGCAACATGGATCGGTGTCAGCTTGTGGTCGAGCGAGCGGTCGCGGCCGTCTTCGGTCAGGCTCTGGATGATGGTGTGCAGCACTTCGACGCCATTGGCCCTCGCCGCCGCCAGCAGGCGCTCCTGGTTGGGGATCGTCTGCGAGCATGTCTGCCGGTAGAAATAATGATCGGGTCCGCGTTCTGGATGCGAAGGATCGGCACCCGGCTCCAACCAGATGCGTTGCATGTCGACCAGCAGCAGCGCTGTCTCGCCGGTACGAAAAGCTTCGTCTCGCTTGGGTAGGGCTTGGGTCATGCCTTCTCGTCCTGCTTTGCTGCTTTGGGTCCAGGTATCTTGCGCGGTCCTGATGTCTTGCGCATGCCGCTCCCTTCCGCATCGCTGTCGAGCGTCACCGCATTGGCGTGCCGCACTTTCTCGATCCTCTCGATGCGAGCCCGAGCGTCGTCGCCCAGCGTCGAAACGATCTGGGCCGTCAGCGCCTCCATCTGTGCGATCGCCGGCGCCAGCGTGTCATAGGGCGAGGCGACTTCGAGCGGGCTGACGATCGTGACTTCGGCAAGGTCCGATATCGGCGACAGCCATTGGTCGGTGAACAGAAGAATGCGTACATCGAGCGCGGCGGCTTGGCGCGCATAGGCCATCACGTCGAACTGGTAGCGGCGATAGTCGAAGACGACGAGCACGTCGCGACGACCGAGGTCGGCCAGCGTGTCGAACGACTGCGGAGAGAGCACGCCGAGATCGCGGACCCCGGTGCGGAACTGCACGAGATATCCAGCCAGCATCCCGGCGATGTGGCGGCTGAACCGGCCGCCGACCAGCAAGATTTCGCCCTTGGCCTCCATCAAAAGGCGGGCGGCACGCTCGTAGGTCTGGACCGGTGTCGCCGCGGTGGCTTTCTGCAGGGCCGTGGTAACGGAATCGAGATAGGCAAGCACCGCGCTGTCGCTGGAACCGCTTTGCCGCTTGGTCTCCATCATCAACAGCGGCGAATGCAGCCTGGCCTCGACCTCGGCGAGCAGCTTTGCCTGAAAGTCCGGGAACCCTTCATAGCCGAGCTTGACGACCAGCCGGACAACGGTGGGATCGCTGACGCCGGCGCGTCGCGCAAGCGACGATGCGGTACCGAGGCCCGAGGTCGGATAGTCCGTCAGCAGCAGCCTGACGATCTTCTCTTCCGACGGCGTCAGCGCCAGATCCCCGCGCATCAGAACATCGCGTATCGCCATAGGCCTCCCCTGAAATATATGCTGTGTCGAGTTTATTTCAGATATTTTAATTATGGTCAATAATGAAGAGATATTGACATACTTCCGAGACTGGCGACAATGATGAACGCACACAACCCGCATCGCCAGAACTGACTGGTGTACCGGCAAGGAACAAATGATACCCAATCTCAACATCGTGCCGTTCGTCAGCGTCGACAATATGATGAAGCTCGTGCTCAGGATCGGCGTCGAGCGGTTCCTGGTTGAGCTCGCCGGCTATATCGAGGACGACTTCCGCCGCTGGGAGCTGTTCGACAAGACCCCCCGCGTCGCTTCGCACAGCGCCGAGGGCGTTATCGAGCTGATGCCGACCAGCGACGGCGAGGTCTATGGTTTCAAATACGTCAACGGTCATCCCAAGAACATGCGCGAGGGCCGCCAGACCGTGACTGCCTTCGGCATGCTGGCCGACGTCCACAACGGCTATCCCGTGTTGCTGTCCGAGATGACCATTCTGACCGCACTGCGCACGGCGGCCATGTCAGCCCTTGCCGCGAAGCACTTGGCGCCGGCCGAGTCCCGCTGCATGGCGCTGATAGGCAACGGCGCCCAGGCTGAGTTCCAGGCGCTGGCCTTCAAGGCACTGCTCGGCGTCGACAGGCTGCGGCTTTACGACATCGACCGTTCGGCAACACAGAAATGCATTCGCAATCTCGCCGGCCTCGGCTTCGACATGACGGCCTGCACGAGCGCGCAGGAAGCGGTCGAGGGTGCGGACATCATCACCACCGTCACCGCCGACGAGCAGTATGCCACCATACTGACCGACAACATGATCGGCTCGGGCGTGCATATCAACGCGGTTGGCGGCGACTGCCCCGGCAAGACCGAACTGCACCGCGACATCCTGCTGCGCTCCGACATTTTCGTCGAATACCCGCCGCAGACCCGCATCGAAGGCGAGATCCAGCAGCTCGCGCCGGGTCATCGGGTGACCGAGCTGTGGCAGGTGGTCACCGGCGCCGTTGAGGGCCGGCGCGACGCCGGCCAGATCACGCTGTTCGATTCGGTGGGCTTCGCCATCGAGGACTTTTCGGCATTGCGCTATGTCAGGGATCAACTGAGATCGACCGGCCTCTACCAGGAGCTCGACATGCTCGCCGACCCCGACGAGCCACGCGACCTGTTCGGCATGCTGCTCAGGGCAGCCCAATAGCGTGGAGGTCGCGCGCCTGCTGGCGGTCCGTATCGCCCGGAATGATCGCGGTCATTGTCAGCTTGCCGGCGCGCGCGCAAAAATTGTTCATCGCGGCGGCCTCGAAGGGCCGATCGTTTCTTTCTTGGCAATCTGGAGTCAATGAGACTTGCAGGCATTGCCGGCGGGTGTGACCGCCGAAAAGTGCACGCCTGTCCAACAGTCCTGGTTTGCGGACGATAACATCCGCACAAAGCCGGGAAAGGAGCCTGATATGCCCAGAATAGTACCCGTGCTCGACTTGAGCCGCTTTGAACAAGGCGCGTCGGAACGCCGGACATTTCTGGCGGATCTGCGTTCCGCGTCGCGCGACATCGGCTTTTTCTACCTGGCCGGACATGGCATTTCGTGGGCGGAAATCAGTGAAGTGCTCACCGCGTCGCGCCGCTTCTTTGCCTTGGCCGAGGCCGACAAGCTCGCGATCGAAATGGTCAAATCCTCGCAGTTCCGTGGCTATACCCGCGCCGGCGGCGAGCTGACCAAGGGCAAGGCCGATTGGCGCGAACAGCTCGACATCGGCGTCGAGCGTCAGCCCATAGCGCAAGGGCCAGGAATTCCCGCCTGGACGCGGCTGCAGGGGCCGAACCAGTGGCCCGCTGCGTTGCCGGAACTCAAACCCGCCCTGCTGGCATGGCAGGCCAAGGCAACAGCAGTGGCCATCAGGCTGTTGAAAGCCTTCGCGCTGTCGCTCGATCAACCCGAGGACGCTTTCGACCCGATCTACCGCGAGCAGCCAAACCACCGCATGAAAATCGTGCGCTATCCCGGCCGAGAGGCGACCGGCGATGACCAGGGTGTCGGCGCGCACAAGGATGGCGGTTTCCTGACGCTGTTGCTTCAGGATGACAATAAGGGGCTGCAGGTCGACTATGACGGAAGCTGGGTGGATGTGGACCCCATTCCCGGTACGCTCGTCGTCAACATCGGCGAATTGCTCGAACTGGCCTCAAACGGCTATTTGCGGGCGACCGTGCATCGTGTCGTGACGCCGGCGGCCGGGATTGAACGCATTTCGGTGCCGTTCTTCTTCAGCGCCAGGCTCGATGCGACGATACCGCTGCTTAGCCTTTCCGAGGATCTGGCGGCGCAGGCGCGCGGGCCGGCCAGCGATCCGGACAATCCGCTGTTTCGCGATGTCGGAACCAATGTGCTGAAAAGCCGGCTGCGCTCGCATCCCGACGTCGCTCGGCGCCACTATGTGGATCTGCTCGAGCCGGAAAGCCGGGCCGGCTGAGTCTTGGACGAGAAAGAACGGGATTTTTGCCATCCCGACCGATTCTTAGAAAATCATTCGTCGTATTCGTCGGGGAATCGGCTCAAAAAGGAAAAACCGTTCGGTGTTTTCCTCCCATTTCACCGAGCGGTGTTCCCCTCTGAAGGTTATGACCTTCTTTTTTGGCCGGGCCGTTTGGCGCCCGGCCATTTTTCTTTTCGCCTTGCGTGTTGCCGGTGCGGAGCCGATCCGGCAGAGTTCAACATCCGCCGGCGGTTGCAATCACTGGAAGAGGAGAGGATCTCATGACATCCAACGTCGCCGTGATTGCCGGGGCGGGCTCCGGATTGAGCGCCTCGCTCGCGCGTCTTCTCGCCAGGGAAGGGTTCCATGTCGTCCTGGCCGCCCGAAACATCGAGAAGCTCGATGCCTTGCAAGCGCAAACCGGCGCGCAAGCCGTGGCGACGGATGTCTCGGATCCAGCATCGGTCGAGCATCTGTTCGATATCGCGGACAAGGCTGGACCGCTTTCCCTCGTGATTTTCAACGCCGGCGGCCGCGCTCGCGGTCCAATAGCCGAACTCGATCCCGAGGCTGTCCGACAGGCTTTGCTGGTCGGGGCCTATGGCGGGTTCCTGGTAGCTCAACAGGCGGCCCGCCGGCTGATCGCTCAAGGGGCGGGGTCGATCCTCTTCACCGGAGCGACAGCAAGTGTGAAGGGGTTCGCCGGCTCCGCCGGCTTTGCGATGCCCAAATTCGGATTGCGCGGGCTGGCGCAATCCATGGCCCGCGAACTGGCGCCCAAGAACATCCACGTTGCGCATTTCATCATCGACGGCGCCATTGCTTCGGCCGCTTCCGGACAGGAGCCCGGGCCGCAGGATCGCCGGCTGTCTCCGGATGCGATCGCAGAGGCCTATCTCGCCATCCACCGCCAGCACCGCAGCGCCTGGACCTGGGAAATGGAACTCAGGCCGTGGGTTGAAAATTTCTGACTGGATCAGCGATCCATGCGACTTTTGCATGGCTCGTCTGCACGGGCCTTGAGGAGAGTCGACATCGGATGTGGATGTCACTATATAGCGGCGGCTTCGCGGGCTCACGCCTTGAAGCGCAACGTCATAGGCGGCTGTAGCGACACCCAGTGAGATTAAGAAACGGACTGGAAGCCGTAAAAGGTAGAAGCAATTGCTCGGAGCGGGAAGACCCCGCCAACGGTACAGTCCTTCAGAATCAGAAAATGTTCTTCACCCCTCGATTTCCTTCGGCTCTGTGGACCCTGGACGGCTTCGGCTTGCCGGCTGGCCGCGACTCGGCTCGAATGGGAACATGCATCCTTCGCGGGATGCCGACGCATATGATTACCAACCGGCTTTGCCGCCAGGGAACAGCAGTATGAGTGAACACGCGATCGAGTTCTTGCGGGGATGGATCGGCGAAAAGGTCCATTGCCAGTCCCACGCCAGGATCGAGAAGCAGGCCGAGACGTTGGCCCGCGAATGCGCCGCCAAGGCGGCCGAGGTCGGCATACCGCTGGAGGACATCCAGGAGGAAGTCGGCGACATCCAGGAATTGATCGCTTCCCGGCTCGAGGAAGCGGCCGAGGCCGACGAAAACCAGCAGGCCTCAAGCAAAGCCGCGGAATAACTGCGGGTCAAACCTGTTCGAAACGCGCGGGCTTCGGCCCGCGTTTTCGTCTCAGCCATTCCTCTCAGCCAAACTTTTCTTCCAGCCAGGCCTTTGGCAGCGCCGGCACGAAATTGCCGTCGCGCCCGGTCATGTCGTCATTGGCGATAAGAGCGTTGAGGATGGATTCCTCCACCGTCTGAATCACCGCATCGAAGAACGGGTCGATGTCTGTATCGGGGATGAAATCGGCGCTGGCGATGCGGCCGGACAGCCCCAGCGCCGCGGCGGGATTGGCCGTCGAGAAGGCGAGGAAGATATCGCCCGAACTGTGATAGCCGAAGCCGCCCGTCAAGGCGACGCCGAGCGGCACACGGCGCGCCAATCGCTTCATCTGATGCGGCAGGAAAGGCGCGTCGGTCGCGATGACGGCGATGATTGAGCCCTTTTCCGCGCGCGACGTGGCTTCGCGGATCGCCGGTTCGGTGAGTTCGGGCTCGGCGCGCAGGCCGCGAATGGTGAAATTATGCCGCTTGCCGAAATTCGACTGCACGAAGGCGCCGACCGTGTAGGCGCGTCCTTGCCATGCGACGATGCGCGAGGCCGTGCCGGACCCTGCCTTGAAGCCGAAGGTGATCATGCCGGTGCCGCCGCCGACGCTGCCTTCCTCGACCGGTCCGCCGGCGGCGCCGTCAAGGGCTTCGGCGACGTGCTCCGACGTTAGATGGTGGCCGTTGATGTCGTTGAGAAATCCGTCATAAGTCTCCGCCGCCACCGGCAGCCCCCAGGCGCTGTCGATCGCGGCCGGCAGCACCCGGTTCATCCAGCGCAGCGTGCCGTCACGCGAAACACCGCAGGAATGCGTGTTGGTGATGGTGATCGGGAAGTTGAAGGCGCCGGTTTCCTCGATGATGTGCGAGCCGGTCATCTCGCCATTGCCGTTCTGGCTGAAAATGCCGGCGAAGACCGGGGTGGCCAATTCGGCGCGCGGCCTCGGCAGGATTGCGGTCACGCCGGTGCGCACCGGCCCCTTGCCGACGATAAGCGGACCATCGCCCGATATCAGCGTCGCATAGCCTACAGCGACGCCGGGCACGTCGGTGATCGCGTTGAACGGCCCGGGCGTTCCGTCGAAGCCGATAGCGAAGCTTCGCGCGCGCGGCTTGCCGGACGGCGTTGCCAGATGGTGCGGATTGTCGATCATGCTCTTAGAACAAGGATCCCTGATTGCCGGGTTCCTTTGCCTTTGCCGCCGGTCTGGCCACGGGCTTTGGCCGCGCCGCGCCACTGGTTGCCACCGCATCCGCCGTGCCATCGGCGAACTCCAGCGACAGCGCCATCCCCGACGCCACCTCGGCGGCCTGCTTGATGACCGCGCCGTCGGCATCCTTCACCAGCGCGAAGCCGCGCGCCAGGACGGCCTTGTGCGAAAGCGTCGCCATCAGCCGGTCGGCCTGGACGATGCGGCCGCGCAACCGCTCCAGCCTGAGCAGCATCGCCTGGCCGCCGCGTCTCGTCAAAGCCGTCAGAAGATCCCTCTGCACACGTTGGCGCCGGGCTGTCGGCTCGATCGTGATGCGGCCCTGCAGCAAAGCCAATTGCTGCCTGTGCCGCTGCAGCGATGCCTTGGCGCATTTTGGCAACTGATCCGCGGCACGATTGAGTTCCGCGCGCCGGCTTCTGGCCAGAGTGCGCAGCGCCCCTTGCGCCCGCAAAAGGCTACGGTCGTTGGTGCGCCGCGCTTCGGCAATCCGCTGCGACAGCATTGCCGGCGTCAATTTTACAGCGAAGAATCGCGCCCGCTTGCGCTCGGTGGAAACCATCAGGCCACGACCGAGCCTAGATGTCGCCTCGTCCAGGCGCCGGCGCGGCAGCGCCAGCAATTGATCGGGCGAGGGCAGCGCACGCGCCGCCGCACGGGCTGCCTGCCGCTTGCGTTCGAAATTGCGCAAGACGGCGGCCTTGAGCCGCGCGCCGAGGCTGGCCAGCGTCGCTTCGAGGTCAGCCTTCACCGGCACGGCGATTTCGGCCGCGCCCGTCGGTGTCGGCGCCCGCACATCCGCGACAAGGTCGATCAGCGTCCAGTCGGTTTCGTGGCCGACAGCCGAAATCACCGGAATGTCCGAGGCAGCGACCGCGCGGGCGAGTGCCTCGTCGTTGAAGCCCCACAGATCTTCCAGGCTGCCGCCGCCGCGCGCCACGATCAGCAGATCGGGGCGCTGAATGGGGCTGTCCCATGCCAGCGCGTTGAAACCGGTGACGGCATTGGTCACTTCCGCACTCGCCGTGTCGCCTTGAACCCGCACGGGCCAGACCAGCACATGCAGTGGAAAGCGGTCCTTGATGCGATGGATGATGTCGCGGATGACCGAGCCGGTCGGCGAGGTGACCACGCCGATGACGCGTGGCATGAACGGCAGCCGGCGTTTGCGCACCGCATCGAAAAGGCCCTCCGCCTGCAGCCGGCGTTTGCGTTCCTCCAGCAGCGCCATCAGCGCCCCGGCGCCGGCCGGCTCGAGATTGTCGATGACGATCTGGTAATTGGACTTGCCGGGATAGGTGGTGAGCTTGCCGGTGGCGATCACCTCCATCCCTTCCTCGGGACGAAATTTCAGCCGGCTCATCGTGCCTTTCCAGACCACGGCGTCGAGCCGCGCACGGTCGTCCTTGAGCGCGAAATAAGCATGGCCGGAGGAATGCGGCCCACGATAACCTGAGATTTCGCCGCGCACCCGCACATTGCCGAAGACGTCCTCGACCGTGCGCTTCAGCGCGCCTGATATTTCGCTCACCGTGTATTCGGTGGCGTTGGTGCGTGATTCGGATGCTGCTTCGCTCATCGGTCGATTGGGGGCCGGTTGGACGCCGACGTCAAGGCGGCCGTGTCAGGCCCGATAGTCATGACCCGCTTTTTACCAGCCCGGCAGGATCTGGTTCGGCTTGCTTCGCTTCATCTTGGCAAAGGCGAGGGCCGCGAAATCGAACGTCCCCGTCTCCTCGCCGAGCGGCACGGAGATGTTGTCCAGGCTTTCCGAGATGTGGCGGGCAAGCGCATCGACGATCTCCGGCCGCGAGGTCTGGCCGCGCATGATGCCGATGCGGCAGTCGGGCAGGGCGCCGAAGCCGTCGGCCTCGCCCAGCACCCGCATGCCGGGCCTGAGCGCGCATTCCGGCAGCACCGAGATCGCCAGCCCCGACAGCACGGCGGCGGTGATCACGGTCGCCGAGAAACTGGTGAACAGGATGCGGTAGTCGCGGTTCTGCTGGTCCAACACGTCGACCGCGGCGCGCCTCCAGATGCAGTTCGGCCGGCCGAAGGCCATCGGCAGCGTCTCCTGTTCATGTGTCGCATGGTTGGCCGAGGAGACCCAGAGCAGCGGTTCACGCCGCACCACCTCCGACTGGCCGCGCACATCATTGTGCGTCACCAGCGCTAGGTCGAGATTGCCGCGCTTGATGTGCTCGACCAGCCCCGGCGTCGGTTCGCAGATGACGGTCAGTTCGACGCGCGGATTGGAGCGCGTGAACCGTGCCATGATCTCGGGCAGGAAACGGTCCGCATAATCGTCAGGCGTGCCGATGCGGATCGTGCCTTCGAGCCTCTGGTCATCGAAGGCTGCGAGCGTTTCGCGGTTGAGATAGAGCAATCGCCTTGCGTAGGAGAGCAGTTTGTCGCCTTCCTCCGTCAGCCTGTTCGAGCGCCCCTCCTTCTCGAACAGCGGCTTGCCGATCCGCTCCTCCAGCCGGCGCATCTGCATCGACACCGCCGACTGGGTGCGGTGCACTTCTTCCGCAGCGCGGGTGAAGCTGCCGGTATCGGCAATCGAGATGAAGGTCTGCAATTGATCGAGATCGAGCGGCGCTTTCATCGGTCCAATCCATCACTACTGTTGATATTAAAGATTAGAAACATTCGTTGGATTAATCAATCGGTCGATGGCAAATTGGCATTGTCCAAGTGAAAGCCATGCATGTCGCCCAAAAGTGGACACCGGTTTTGAGACGACGACATGCATTTCTAAAATTGTATTTGAGACCGGAACGGCCGCTGTCGCCAGCGCCGATCGTCGGGTTTCGTCCGTTCGAGTCTGAAGGAGACCGATATGACCACGATCGATTTCGCCACCGAGACCTCGCGCATCACCTCGCGTCCGGCTGTTGCGACGCGCGTGGCCAACATTGTCTCCAACACCTACCGCGCCTGGAAAAACCGCCGCGCCTTCTACCGCCTTGGCGAGATGTCGGATGCAGAACTCGCCGATATCGGCCTCACGCGCGCCGACCTGCATGTTGCAATCGACGTGTCGTTTGGCCGTGACCCGACGGCAATCCTGCGTGAGATCGCCAGCGATCGCGTGGAAACGATCGAGGAAATCGCCCGCAAGGTGGCCTGATTGGTTCAGCTTCGGTTGCGTTGAACCCTTTCACGGTTCAGCGCGACCAAGGTTCTGCAGGCTCCCCACTCCCTGCCGGTTCCCCGCCGGCCTGCCTGCACGCTGCCCGGTCCTCCCAAGGACCGGGCTTTTCCTTTAAGGTTTACCGAAGGCCGGGCGACTACCGCCGGTCCATGTCCCGCTTGAACTGGTCGAAGATCGTCTCCACGCCCTTCTGGTATTCGTCGCGCTGCTGGGCTCCGGTCTGGAACATCTTGCCGAAAATGTCGTCGAACGGGTTCCGTGGCCGTCCGCTCGGATTGGCTTGGGGCTGTGGTGCTTGGCGCTGCTGCGGTTGCGGCGCTTGAGGTTGCGGCGCCGGCTGCCCGCCGGGCATCCCGAGGCCGCCGCCTCCACCTTGCCGCAGCATCTCCTCGAAGATTTTCCCCAGCGGGTTGTCGCCGTAGGGGCTCTGTGTCTGCTGGGGCTGGGGCCGGCTTTGTGGTTGCTGCGGCGCGCCGCCACCGAACATGTCCTGCAGCACCTTGCCGAGCGGATTGTCGCCATAAGGATTGGGCGCCGGCTGCGGCTGGCTTTGCGGCTGCGGTGAGCCGCCGCCGAACATGTCCTGCAAGACCTTGCCGAGCGGGTTGTCCATGGGGTTCTGAGGCGGTGGCGCCTGGCGCTGTTGCGGCGCTGGCGCCTGCATGCCGCCTTGCCGCATCATCTGCTCGATGATCTCGCCCAGTGGATTGTTGCCGCCGCCGCCAAGACCAGCCGCTGCCTGCATCTGGTTTGTCGTCTGCTTGAACAGTCCGCCCATTACCATCGAGGCGATAGCAGGCAGCATCTGCTGCAAGATCTGCTGGCTGACGCCGCTCGCCTGCGCGGCCTGGCTGGCCACGGCGCGCGACAGGTCTTTCGAACCGAACAGATGTCCCAGAATGCCGTTGCCCTCGTCGACGCCTTGCGGCGAGAAGGCGCGCGTGGCGTCCTCGAAATACTTGGCGTGCTGGCCGCTTGCCATCGCCGTCATGAAGGCGCCGAGCCCATAGGGATCGGCGGTGTTGCGTTGCAACCCTTGTGAAAAGGCTGGCAGCAGTGCGGCGACCGCCGCCTGCGTCTGCTGCAGCGAAAGCCCGTATTGCTGGGCAAGCGCCTGCATGCCGTTGCCGTTCTGGGCCTGCGCCAGCATGTCGAACAAGGTAGGCATCGGCTTCTCCTCCGGGAAATCCTCGAAAGAGAGCCTAATTCGTTTCAGCGCCCGATTGAAGTTACTTTTGCCACCCGCCATGGCTCGCGGTTAATAGGCATACTCCATGAACACCGGCTCGATCGAGCCGCCCCAGCGCGTGTGGTAGGCCGACAGCATCTCCTCCGCACTGGTGGTGCCGCGCGCCACGACCTCGTCGAGCGTGTTGAGGAACGAGGTTTCGTCGTAGCCGTCACGGTTCTTCTTGCCGCGGTTCCTCAACCCCGTGCGCGAAATGGCCATGACGTCGCGGGCGACCTCGCGCAACGTCGTGTTGCGGAAGGGCGCGGCAATGCCGAGCTCCGGCACGGCGTTGCGCATGGCCAGGACTTCCTTGTAGGTCCAGCTCGACGTCAACGCCTCGGCCGCGTCGAGTGCCACCTCGTCGTAGAGCAGCCCGACCCAGAAGGCCGGCAGCGCGCAGATGCGCCGCCAGGGACCGCCATCGGCGCCGCGCATTTCAAGGAAACGCTTGAGCCGCACGTCCGGGAACAGCGTCGACAGATGGTTCGCCCAGTCGCCCATCGTCGGCAGCCCGTCCGGCACTTCATTGCGCGCGGCCCCGGCCATGAACT
This sequence comes from Mesorhizobium sp. B2-3-10, assembly GCF_006442275.1. NCBI lineage: Bacteria > Pseudomonadati > Pseudomonadota > Alphaproteobacteria > Hyphomicrobiales > Phyllobacteriaceae > Mesorhizobium > Mesorhizobium sp. B2-3-10. The sequence goes on along the minus strand of NZ_VFVT01000009.1, from coordinate 40,193 downwards.
GGCGGAAGGTGATATGCGTCATGTCGTGATAACGGCCATCGCGAATGACGAAATACATCGGCACGTCGAGTGCCCATTCGACATAGTCGGCGAAACCGAAATCGGGCGAGAAGCAGAATTCGAGCAGGCCCGAGCGCTGGTTGTCGGTGTCGCGCCAGATGTCGCCGCGCCAGCTCTGCAGCCCGTTCGGCCGGCTGTCGGTGAAGGGCGAGTTGGCGAACAGTGCGGTCGACAGCGGCTGCAGCTTCAGCGACACCTGCATCTTGCGGCGCATGTCGGCCTCGCTCTCGAAGTCGAGGTTCACCTGGATCGTGCAGGTGCGGTACATCATGTCGAGGCCCTTGGTGCCGACCTTGGGCATGTAGCGCGTCATGATCTCATAGCGCGACTTCGGCATTTTCGGTGTCTCGGCCAACGACCATTTCGGGCTGCCGCCGAGGCCGAGGAAGCGGATGCCCATCGGCTCGGCGATCTCGCGCACCTGCGCCAGATGGGCGTTGCCCTCGCGGCAGGTCTGGTGGATCGTCTCCAGCGGCGCGCCGGAAAGCTCGAACTGGCCGCCGGGCTCGAGCGAAATTGCCCCCTGGCCCGTCGGTTCGACCAAGCCGATGATGCGGCCGTCATCCATGATCGGATCCCAGCCAAGCTTGTTCTGCATGCCTTCAAGGATGGCGCGGATGCCGCGCTCACCACCATAGGGCACCGGTGCGTTGCCATCGACATAGAACGGGAATTTCTCGTGCTCGGTGCCGATGCGCCATTTTTCGCGCGGCTTGTTGCCTTCGGCCAGGTGCTCGACAAGCTCGTCTATGCCTTCGATGGGCCGGAAATCGGTTGTGTCGCGCGCCATTCTCAAGCCCTCAAAGGCGGTTGGACCACCGCCGGCGCTAAATGGACGAAATGTCAGTAGCCGATCAAGCGAAAAATCCTGAGCCACAGGTCAAGAGGAATTGAAGGCCACGCCCAGCAAACACCTCTTGCAAGAGACAGAGCACTACCAGTCGCCGATTGTTGCCTGCATCACCGCAAGCGCTGCCACGGCCGCCGTGTCGGCACGCAGGATACGCGGCCCGAGCGGAATGGCGGTCACGAAGGGAAGCGCGCGCAGCATCTTGCGCTCCTCGTCGGAAAAGCCGCCCTCGGGCCCGACCAGCAGGGCGAGCTTCTTCTCCTTCACCGTCTGCAATGCTGGCAGTGGGTTGTTGGTCGAGGCGTCCTCGTCGCAGAAGATCAACCGGCGTTCCTTGTCCCAGCCGGTCAGCAGGCGCTCGAATTTTTCCGCGTCGCGCACTTCTGGCACCGCCAGGATGCCGCATTGTTCGGCAGCCTCGACGACATTGGCGCGCAGGCGATCGAGCGACGGCTTGGCCACCTGCGTGTGCTGGGTGATGACCGGCTGCAGGACGCCGGCGCCCATCTCGACCGCCTTCTGCACGAGATAATCCAGCCGGCCCTGCTTCAGCGGTGCGAAGCAATAGACCAGGTCAGGCAAAGGCGGCTGCGGCCTTTGCAGCGCCAGCACTTTCAGCCGCACCGAGCGCTTCGATTTCGCTGATATCGCGGCCGACCACTCGCCGTCGCGGCCATTGAAGACAAGGATCTCGGCGCCTTCGGCGAGCCGCAGCACATGCAGGAGATAATGGCTCTGCTGCTGGCCGGGTTCGACCTCGATGTCCAGTCCGAGGTCGTCGGGCACGAACAGACGTTGCATCTTGTAGTTGGCGCGCATGGCCGAGGAATGGGCGAGGCGGCCGCCGGCGTCAAGCCTTGGCGGAGGGATGCCACACAGGCTGAAAGCCGTGACGCAGGATGGCAACCGTCGTTTCCGGGGTCAGCAGCACCAGCGTCTCGTCCTCGAACCGACCCAGGCTGGTAGGCGGGCCGTATCCGGCAAAAGACCATGGCAACGCCTTGCCGTGGCACAAGGCGTAGGTGCTGCCGCCGGTTGCGATCATCGCGCCGTCGGGCAGGCGGGCAAGCGCGTCCATCGCGACGGCAGGCCGTTTGCCACCCGACGCCAACCGCTCCTTGTGCAGCCGTTTGTCCACCTGCGGCGCGCGCGGCTCGGCAATGACGAAGGCTTGGCCGAAGCGCCTGACAAAATCCCTGGCTCGTTCGCGCTGGCAAAAGAAGCAGGGACGATGCCCGGCGGCGAGCGCCGTCACCTCGTCGAGGAAGAACAGTTCGGTCCAGCCGGCCTTGCCATCGGCCCGGTTGCGGCCCATCGGCTCGCGCCGCACATTGCGGAATTGGCACACGCAGATGATCCAGGCCTGAAGCGCCCAGCGCTTTTTCAGGAGCGTCTTTGTCGCGGGGTCGTGGATGATGCCGCGATTGCCGGTGAACAGGCCGCGCTCCGGCACGGCATGAATGGCGCCGAACGGATCGACCCGGTTCTGCAGTGGCATGGTTTTCTCCTGGGATACGCATCTTGGCTGCGATACTGGCGGCATGATATCGCTGGTTTCCTCGTTTTCATGTCAGCAGGGTTTGCCATGCGGGTGCTGGTGGTCCAGAACTTCGACAATACCGGCCTTGGCCAGGTTGGCGCGGCGCTCGCGGAAGCGGGTGCCGATCTCGATGTGCGCCTTCCCTACAAGGGTGATGCGCTGCCACGGGACGCAACCGGCCATGATGCCATGGTGGTGCTCGGCGGTGGCCAGAATGCACTGGACGACGAAGACTATCCCTATTTCCCGGCGCTGCTGGAACTGACCCGCGATTTTGCCGGCAAGGACCGCGCAGTGCTCGGCATCTGTCTCGGGGGTCAACTCGTCGCCCGCGCCTTTGGCGGCGAAAACCGCATTGGCGGCGCCAATGAATTCGGCTGGCGCGGCGTGTCGTTGACCCCGGATGCCAAGGCCGACCCAGTGCTGTCTGCACTGCCGGAAACATTCCCGATCTTCCAGTGGCACGACGATACATTCGAGCTGCCGGACGACGCCGTGCGGCTCGCCGGCAACGATGTCGCCGAAAACCAGGCGTTTCGCGTCGGCCGCGCTGTCTACGGCTTCCAGTTCCATTTCGAGGCCGACCGGCCGCTGGTGAAGGACTGGAGTTCCTCCTTCGCCCCGACCATTGCCGGGCGCCATCCCGACTGGGCCGGCGAGCTCGAGCACGAAATGGCCCGCAACGGCCCTGATGCCGATGCTGCCGGCCTCGCCATCGCCCGCGCCTGGGTGGCGACGATCTAAGCATTCGCTTCCGCGTCCTACCGCGTGACATAATTGGCACGTGGGCCGGAATCCGTCTGGGGAAAACCCTTTCATCCTTGGCTTGTGTCCGCCCGCTATCCTAGAAGGCGCGCGCTATATCGGCTGTGCAACCGGGATGAACCTTTTGTGTGACCCGTGCGACACACCATCGATACAGAACACGCCTAGAAGCGCGAAATCGTCGAAACTTTGAAGCGATTTTTCCGTTTCAACGCATTGGTAACCGCCTCGTGCACAGATGCAGAAAGCTCAACAAGAGATGACCTCCGTGAAAGCAGCTCTTCTGTCCTTTGCCATGCTGTCCGCCATCGTGCTTTGCGGCCTTGGTATCTATGCCGCCGATGCCGCCAACAACCACAATGCGGTCGACGGCTACGGCGTCACCGCCTCCCTGCGCTAAAGCCCAGGCATCCCTCGCGCGAGTATTCCTCGCGCCAGTATCCTCGCGCCCTTGGTCGCCGGGGCCTCAAGGTTCCTTTATCGACATTTCCAGGATGCGTTTGTCCGCGCCGTCCACGACGAGCGCGGTAAGCATGCCTGACTGCCAGGCAAGCGTGTCGACATTGACGCGGTTGGCCATCACTTCCGCCTCGGGGACCGGCGTGTGGCCATGCACCACGATCTTCGGGAGGAGACCGGCGTGATCGTGGAAGACGTCACGGATCCAGATCAGGTCCTGGATATTCTGTTTTTCCAGCGCAATGCCTGGCCTTATGCCGGCATGGCAGAAGAAGAAGTCGCCTGACGTCACCGAGAACGGCAGCGACCGCAGGAAGTCGATATGGCTTTGCGGCACGGCTGCGAGCAAGGCTTGGTGGCCCTTGCGCATGGCTGACTCGGCCTTGCCGAACCAAATGCCGCTGCCGTTGTTGATCGTCACCCCATAGGATTGCGCGGTCTGGATGCCGCCAAAACGGATGAAGAGCCCTTCGGGGTCGGGTGTCTCGAGAAAGTCGAGAAAGCCGAGGTCGTGGTTGCCGGCCAGCATCATGTTTCGCTGATCGCGTTCGCGTGCCTCGATCAGGAAGTCGATGACGCCCTTGGAGTCGGGCCCTCGATCGACATAGTCGCCAAGATGGATGATGCGCCAGTCCGCGACCAGGTCCCTGGCGATCTCGGCCTCGATCTGGCCGTGCATGGCGGCCAGCAGGTCGAGCCGGCCATGCACGTCGCCGATCGCGTAGAGACGCACGCCATCCGGCCCGCGTGCGTCGAGGAAATGGATGCCGGGTTCCGCCAAGGTTCTGGTATCTCCGTGGTCAGATGTCACGGCCTTAGCGCCGGAGTTGGTCCTTGCCCATGTCGGTGACCAGACGTTTTCCGCACAGCGCCAGCGTGATGTCCATCTCCTTGCGGATGATTTCCAACGCCTTGGTAACCCCTTCCTTGCCGAGCGCGCCCAAGCCGTAAAGAAACGGCCGGCCGATATAGGTGCCCTTGGCGCCCAGGCAGAGTGCTTTCAACACATCCTGGCCGGAGCGGATGCCGCCGTCCATATGCACTTCTATTCTGTCGCCGACCGCATCCGCGATCTCTTCCAGCGCCATGATGGAGGACGATGCGCCGTCGAGTTGGCGGCCGCCATGATTGGAAACGATGATGGCATCGGCGCCGGTGTTGGCTGCCATCAGCGCGTCCTCCTTGTCGAGGATGCCCTTGAGGATCAGTTTGCCGCCCCAGCGCTCCTTGATCCAGGCGACGTCCTTCCACGACAGGTGCGGATCGAACTGTTCGGTCGTCCATGACGACAACGAAGCCACATCGCCGACGCCCTTGGCATGGCCGACGATGTTACGGAAGGTACGGCGCTTCGTGCCAGCCATGCCCATCCACCAGCCAGGCCGCACAGCGATGTTGGCGATGTTGGCGAGCGTCATCTTGGGCGGCGCCGAAAGCCCATTGCGGACGTCCTTGTGGCGCTGGCCGAGGACCTGCAGGTCGAGCGTCAGCACCAGCGCCGAGCACTTCGCCGCCTTCGCCCGGTCGATTAAATTGAGGACGAAATCCTTGTCGCGCAGCACATACAGCTGGAACCAGAACGGTTTCTTCGTCACCGACGCGACATCCTCGATCGAGCAGATGCTCATCGTCGAAAGCGTGAACGGCACGCCGAATTCCTCAGCCGCCTGCGCTGCCAGCATCTCGCCGTCGGCGTGCTGCATGCCGGTCAGGCCTGTCGGCGCAAGCGCCACCGGCATCGACACTTTCTGGCCGATCATGGTCGATTCCAGCGAGCGGTTGCTCATGTCGACCAGCACGCGCTGGCGGAACTTGATCTTCTGGAAGTCTTCCTCGTTTGCCCGGTAGGTGCTCTCGGTCCAGGCGCCGGAGTCGGCATAGTCGAAGAACATCTTGGGCACGCGCCGGCGCGCGAGATCCTTGAGGTCTGCGATGGTGAGAATGTCGCTCATGATGGTCCCCGCTTGATCAAATTGACTAGGAGCGGCTACGCGCTGGTTCGCTGCCGCCGGTTTCCGAGCGCTGTCTTAGCCTCAGCCGCGACACGCGTTGCCAGTCGCCGCTGCGCTCGGCTTCCGCCATCGAGCGCTCGACATAGGTCATGTGGTCCATCGCCGCCTGGCGGGCGGCGGCCGGATCGCCAGCCCTGACCGCAGTGTGGATCGCCCGGTGCTGCGCCAGCAGCGCCTCTCGCGCGCCCGGCACGGTGAACACCAGCAGCCGGTTCTGGAACACGCCCTCCGATAAGAGGCGGTAGCAGGAGCGCAGCGTGTGCAAGAGCAGGATGTTGTGTGCGCATTCGCAGATCGCATGGTGGAATTCAACGTCGATTTCCGCCTCGTCGTCGAAGTCGCCGGTGCGATGCGCCTCATCCATGCGCGCCATGATGCGGTCGAGCAGGGCGAGGTCTTCGGGTGTGGCACGCCGTGCCGCGTATTCGGCGGCTATGCCCTCGACCTCGCGGCGATACTCCAGATAGTCCGTCACCGCCTTGCGATGCGTCGAGATCAGGTCCGCCACCGGCTTGGTAAACAACTGGCCGATAATGTCGGCGACATGCGTGCCGCCGCCGGCCTTGGTCGTCAGCAACCCACGTCCTTCGAGCGCCTTCAGCGCATCGCGCAGGATGGGCCGCGACACATCGAACTGGCGCGCCAGTTCGCGCTCGCCGGGCAGCCGGTCGCCAGTGCGCAGGACGCCTTCGAGGATGAGGCTTTCGATCTGCTGCACGACTTCGTCGGCGGTGCGCGAATGCTCGATCCTGGAGAAAATATCGCTCAAAGGAAGCGCCTGGGGATGGAATGAATGTCGCGCAGATTAAAGCGTCTGTCGCCAACTGGTCAAATTATTTATCCAATTCGCCTGGTTCGGTCGATTTTCGCATCGCGCCGGCACGTCGCCTCGCGCTAAACTTTGCTGTTTACGTCCCTTGTCGATTGCCGCAAGACGGCACCATTGCACGAAGGGTCGAAACCAGGGGGACCAGACGTGTCGGACGAGACGTCCAATCTTGAATTCCAGTCGCGCAGCCAAGGCAGCGTCATGGGCTTTCCGGCGCATGAAGGCCGGCCCGGCGCGCTCGGCGAGGTTCATGCCCGTCCGCATCCACTCGTCGAGAAGCCGCGTGTCCTCGTCCAGCTCTCCTTCATGACCGAAGGAGGCTCCCCGGTCGACCATGCCGTGCTTTCGGAACTGTCGCGCCGCCTCGGCATCGCCGCCCCCGAGCGTCATGCCCGCCACCACGCCATGAAATGGGGCAAGGGCACCCTGCGCTGGGAGCGGCATACGGAGTTCTCGACCTATCTCTGGGAAGGACCGCTGGCCGAGAATGGCCGGGGGCAAGAGGATTCGCCGTTCGGCAATGGCTTTTCGCCGCCGGGAACCGTCATCTCGGGCATCCGGCTCGAGATCCGCAAGTGGACGCAGGCGAACGAGAGGCTGATCGCCGGCTTCGACCCGACCAGCCTCTGTCACTCGCTCGTCGAGCGCGGCAGCGCGGCTATTGTCACCGACTTCCGCCAGGACGGCGATGGCATGACCCGCATGCTGGTGCTTGATCGTGGTCTGACCCCGGCCAGCACCGGCGCGCTGTCGCAGCGGCTGATCGACATCGAGACCTACCGCACGCTTGCCATGCTCGGCTTGCCGCTGGCGCTCACCTTGTCCAGCCGCGCCCGCCGCATCGAGGATCGCTTGGCACAGACGACCCTGGAAATGAAAGTTGCCGAGACCCGCGACAGCCAGACGCTGCTCGCCGACCTGACGGAGCTTGCCGCCGAACTGGAGGCTGATGCCGCTTCCAGCCTTTACCGCTTCGGCGCCAGTCGCGCTTATGACGGCATCGTCACTGAAAGGCTCAAGGCACTGGATGAGGAGCCAGTGCTGGGCTACGACACCTGGGCGGGCTTTCTGCTGCGGCGCATGGCGCCAGCCATGCGCACCTGCCGCTCGGTCGAGGAGCGCCAGGCCAATCTGTCGCGAAAGCTGACCCGTGCCACCACGCTGTTGCGCACCTGGGTGGATGTCGAGGTCGAGAAGCAGAACCGCGATCTGCTCGCCTCGATGAACAACCGCGCCCGGCTGCAACTGCGCCTGCAGCAGACCGTCGAAGGGCTCTCGGTCGCCGCCGTCTCCTACTATGTGGTGGGCCTCATCGGCTATGTCGCCAAGGGCGCGTCGGTCTTTGGCCACGCCTTCGCGCCGGAGGTCGTTACCGCCGCATCGGTGCCGGTCGCCATCCTGCTGGTCTGGTGGGGCGTGCGCAGGGTGCGACAGATGCATTCCGAGCCGGCGAAGCATCCGGCCGAATAGACCGCGCCAAGCTTCGAAGCGCGATGGATGTGCAGCGGCAGATTGCCGCTGCGGAAGCCTTGCCTGCATCCGCCCCGGATGCCATCAAAGCAAGGTTTGCAACAAATGCCCCTAGCTGGTAAATCATTTTTACCAGTTGAGTGGAGGAAGCGCCGATGTCCGGCCTTGCCATGCCCAAGCCAGACGCCGAGACGCTGCGCCGGCGCAGCGAAATCGTCGCCGACATGCGCATCATCGTACCGGGCGAGGGCGTGGTCGACGCGGCCAATGAAATGCGGGCCTTCGAGAGTGATGGCCTGACTGCCTACCGGCAAGTGCCGCTGGTCGTGGTCCTGCCCGAGACGGTGGCGCAGGTTTCCCGTCTGCTGAAATACTGCAACGACCGCAACATCCGCGTCGTGCCGCGCGGATCCGGCACCTCGCTGTCGGGCGGCGCGCTGCCGCTGGAAGACGCGGTGCTGCTGGTCATGAGCCGCTTCAACCGCATCATCGAGATCGATTTCCCCAATCGCATCGTCGTCGCCCAGCCGGGCGTCACCAATCTCGGCATCACCACCGCCGTCGAGCAGGAGGGTTTCTACTACGCCCCCGACCCATCATCCCAGATCGCCTGCTCGATCGGCGGCAATGTCGCCGAAAATTCCGGCGGCGTGCACTGCCTGAAATATGGCCTCACCGCCAACAATGTGCTTGGCATCGAGATGGTCCTGATGAATGGCGAGGTGGTGCGGCTCGGCGGCGGCCACCTCGATGCGGAAGCCTATGACCTGCTCGGCGTCATGACCGGTTCGGAAGGTCTGCTCGGCGTCGTCACCGAGGTCACCGTGCGCATCCTGAAGAAGCCGGAGACGGCGCGGGCGCTGCTGATCGGCTTTCCGACCAGCGAGCAGGGCGGCCAATGCGTGGCCGACATCATCGGCGCCGGCATCATTCCGGGCGGCATGGAAATGATGGACCGGCCGGCGATCCATGCGGCGGAAGATTTCGTCCGTGCCGGTTATCCCCTTGACGTCGAGGCGTTGCTGATCGTCGAACTCGACGGGCCGGGCGTCGAGGTCGATCATCTCATTACGGCGGTCGAGGCGATCGCCATTCGCAACGGCTCGACCACCTGCCGCATCTCGCAGTCCGAGCAGGAGCGGCTGAGTTTTTGGGCGGGCCGCAAGGCGGCATTCCCCGCCGTTGGCCGCATCTCGCCCGATTACTACTGCATGGACGGCACGATCCCACGCAAGGAGTTGCCGCGCGTGCTGGCCGGCATGCGCGAGCTGTCGGAAAAATACGGCCTCGGAGTCGCCAATGTCTTTCACGCCGGCGACGGCAATCTGCATCCCCTGATCCTTTATGATGCCAACGTGCCTGGTGAACTCGACAAGGCCGAAAGCTTTGGCGCTGACATTCTGAGGCTTTGCGTCAAGGTCGGTGGCGTGCTCACCGGCGAACATGGCGTCGGGGTCGAGAAGCGCGACCTGATGCCGGAAATGTTCAACCAGGTCGACCTCGACCAGCAAATGCGCGTCAAGTGCGCCTTCGATCCCAACCATCTGCTCAATCCCGGAAAGGTGTTCCCGCAACTGCGCCGCTGCGCCGAACTGGGGCGCATGCATGTGCATCGCGGGCAGGTGGCCTTTCCCGACATTCCGAGGTTTTGAGGGACATGTTGGCGCTTGAACACCCCCCTCTGTCCTGCCGGACATCTCCCCCACAAGGGGGGAGATTAGCAGTTCCGGCATCTCGCCGTTCAACAGACATTGGATGTTGGCGAAATCCGATGCGGCATCTGATCTCCCCCCTTGCGGGGGAGATGTCCGGCAGGACAGAGGGGGGTGTGAAGAAACGCGACCTATCACTTCTCGCCCGCTTTGCGGGGCAGAGGAAGGGCACGCGTGCATGACCATCTTCACCCCCACCACTTCAGCCGAAGTCCTCTCCACGGTTGCCTGGGCGACGGCAGAAGAAGCATCGCTCGAAATTCTCGGCCATGGCTCCAAGCGCGGCATCGGCCATCCGTTGCAGACCGAGCACACGCTCGACCTGTCGAAACTCTCGGGCGTGACCCTCTATGAACCCGCAGAACTGGTGCTGTCGGCCAAGTCAGGCACGCCGCTGGCCGAGATCGAAAGGCTGCTGGCTGAAAACGGCCAGCAACTCGCCTTCGAGCCGATGGACTACGGCCCGCTGCACGGCGGCGAGCCGGGCAAAGGCACCATCGGCGGCGTGCTCGGCGCCAACCTGTCCGGTCCGCGCCGGCTGAAGGCGGGCGCCGCGCGCGATCATATCCTGGGCATCAACGTCGTCTCCGGCCGGGGGGAAGCTTTCAAGTCGGGCGGCCGCGTGGTCAAGAACGTCACCGGCTACGATATGTCGAAGCTGATGGCCAACAGCTGGGGCACGCTGGCCGTCTTTACCGACGTCACCTTCAAGGTGCTGCCCGCGGCCGAGACCGAAGTCACGCTCGCTGTCCGTGGCCTGCTCGATGATGCAGCCTGCGCCGCCATGGCCTTGGCCCTTGGTTCCAGCGCGGAAGTATCGAGTGCTGCCCATCTGCCGGAGCGCATCGCCGCCCGCGTTGCCGGCGGGATGCTCGGCAGTGAAGCCGCCACGCTGCTGCGCGTCGAGGGCTTTGGCCCGTCGGTTGCCTATCGCATCACCGCGCTGAAGACCCTGCTCGGCAAAGCCGGGCCGCTGGAAGAGATTTCCGGTGAGACCTCCAAGGCAATCTGGCGCGACGTGCGCGATATCAGGCCCTTCGTTGACGGCAGCGAGAAGCCGGTCTGGCGGGTCTCGATGACGCCCGCTCAGGGGCACCAGATGGTTCTGGCCCTACGCATGCAGGCCGCCGTCAGTGCCTTCTACGACTGGCAGGGCGGGCTGGTGTGGCTGCGCATGGAGGAGGGCGATCCCGAAGCCACCCTGCTTCGAGGGCTGTTGCGGAAACATGGCGGCGGCCACGCGACGTTGGTGCGCGCCGCTCCCACCCATCGTGTCGCGCTGCCGGTGTTCGAGCCGCAGGCGCCGGCATTGGCGGCGCTCAGCCAGCGCCTGAAACAGGAATTCGACCCGAAGAACATCCTCAATCCCGGCCGCATGGCCTAGGACATCAGAGATGCAGACCAATTTTTCGCCCGCCCAGCTTGCCGACCCTGATGTCGCCGAGTCCGAAAAGATCCTGCGCAAATGCGTGCATTGCGGTTTCTGCACCGCCACCTGCCCGACCTATGTGACGCTTGGCAACGAGCTCGATTCGCCGCGCGGGCGCATCTACCTGATCAAGGACATGCTGGAAAACGGCCGTCCCGCCGATAAGGAAATCGTCACCCATATCGACCGCTGCCTCTCCTGCCTGGCCTGCATGACCACGTGTCCATCAGGCGTCAATTACATGCATCTGGTCGACCATGCTCGTGCCCATATCCAGGAAACCTACAAGCGGCCGCTGCTCGACCGGCTGACCCGTGCCACGCTGGCCTTCGTGCTGCCCTATCCCCAACGCTTCCGCGCCGCGCTCAAGCTTGCGAGGTTGGGCAAGCCTTTCATCGGCCCGTTCGAGAAGATTCCTGCACTGAAGCCGCTCGCCGCGATGCTCAAGCTCGCGCCTGCATCGATCCCGGCGGCCTCGCCGATGGCTTTACCGGGTATCCATGCCGGGCAGGGGGCGAAAAAGGGCCGTGTCGCCATCCTGACCGGCTGCGCGCAATCAGTGCTTGACCCCGCCATCAACGACACCACCATCTCGCTGCTGACGCGGCTCGGTGTCGAGGTCGTGGTGCCACCGGGCGAGGGCTGCTGCGGCGCCCTGGTTCATCACATGGGGCGGGAAGAAGCCGCCCTTGCCTCGGCCAGGCAAAATATCGATGCCTGGACACGCTCCATCGAGCAGGGCGGGCTCGACGCCATCGTCATCACCGCATCGGGTTGCGGCACGACGATCAAGGATTACGGTTTCATGCTGCGGCTCGATCCGGCCTATGCCGACAAGGCCGCGCGCGTGTCGGCGCTGGCCAAGGACATCACCGAATACCTGGCAAGTCTCGAGCTCCCTGAACCGGTGCGCAAGCCGGGCACGGTCATCGCCTATCATTCGGCCTGCTCGATGCAGCACGGCCAGAAGATCACCCGGCAGCCGAAGGAGCTGCTCGCCAAGGCCGGTTTCATTGTGCGCGAGCCGCGCGAGGGCCATCTCTGCTGCGGCTCGGCCGGCACCTACAATATCCTGCAGCCCGAGATTTCGGCCAGGCTGCGCGATCGTAAGGTGAAAAACATCGAGGCGACCGGCGCCTCGATCGTCGCCACCGGCAATATCGGTTGCATCACGCAGATCGCATCCGCCGCCAGCATGCCGGTGGTGCACACGATCAAACTGCTCGACTGGGCTTATGGCGGGCCGAGGCCGGATGGCATTTTGGATGAGAGCCTGGTCGCTGCGGAGTAGGCCGGGCGCTATTCCGCCGCAAGCCTGTCCGACGTGCCGTAGGTCGCCTCGTAGAGCGCGCGCTGGCGGCTGAGCGCGACCATGGTATTGCGCAGCAGGATCGCCACCGTCAGCGGACCGACGCCTCCCGGCACCGGCGTGATCCACGAGGCCACTTCCTTGACGCTGTCGGTGTCGACGTCGCCGACGATGCGGCTCGTGCCATCCGGTCCGACCTCCGAATTGATGCCGATGTCGATCACGGCGGCACCCGGCTTGACCATGTCGGCCTTGATCAGCCGTGGCTTGCCAACGGCGACGAACAGCGCATCGGCGCGCCGCGCATGGGCAGCGACCGACCGTGTCATATGATGGCAGACCGTCACCGTCGCGCCTTCGCTCATCAGCAGGAAGGCGATCGGCTTGCCGACGATTTCCGAATGGCCGACGATGACCACTTCCAGCCCCTTGAGGTCGAGGCCGGTTTCCTTGAGCAGTTCGACCGAGGCGGCCGCCGTGCAAGGTGCGAGATCGAGCTGGTTGTACACGATGTTGCCGATCGAGGCCGGATGCATGCCCTCGACGTCCTTCAGCGGATGCACGGCCGCCTGCAGCATCTTGATCGGGATATGCGCCGGCACCGGCCGCTGGATGATGATGCCGGTGACACGCGGATCGGCATTCAGCCCATGGATGGCTGCTTCGAGTTCACCTGAGGTGATCGTCGCGGGAAAGCGCCGTTCCTCGAAATCGATGCCGGCGAGTTGAGCCTTGGCACGCTGGTTGCGCACATAGACGTCGACGGCGTCGGTATCGCCGACGGTGATCGAGATCAGCTTGGGCGGAAAGCCCTCGGCCTTGGCAATGGTCGCGTCCTCGCGCACGGCGGCGATGATGCGCTGGGCAACCGGGCCGCCCCTGAGATAGCGGCTGTCGTCGGACAGGGACATGGTTCGAACCTTTGGTGGGGAAATTGTGCACTGCAATAGCAGAGCACGGCCCGGAAATCAGCCCTGAAAACGAAACACCGTGCCTCCGGGGCGACCTGTCGCACCGTGAAACGAAAAGGGCAGCCCGGTTACCCGTGCTGCCCTCTCGTGACTGGCCGTATCCCCACACGGCCCGTCCCCCGTTAACTCGTTGCCAGTCTAAGCACGTCTTCCAAAAGTACGCTATGACTTAAGGGCAACAGCGCGCCAAAACCTGCTCAGCACTGCTTAACCGGCTGATTCGCTGCCACTATATCACCTCGACGGTGGTTCCGACATTGACCCGCTCATAAAGGTCGACCACGTCCTCGTTGCGCATCCGGATGCAGCCCGATGATACCGCGCCGCCGATCGTCCAGGGCTGGTTGGTGCCATGGATGCGGTACTCGGTCGTGCCGAGATAGAGAGCGCGCGCGCCGAGCGGGTTTTCCATGCCGCCGGCCAGATAGGTCGGCAGGTATCGGCCCTTGGCCGCTTCGCGCTTGATCATCTCGGCCGGTGGACGCCAGTCCGGCCAGACGCGCTTGTTGGTGATCTTGTGGGTGCCCGACCATTCGAAACCGGGCTTGCCGGTGCCGACGCCGTAGCGCCGCGCTTTGCCGTTCTTCTCGACCAGATAGAGGAAATTCTGCGTGGTATCGATGACGATGGTGCCCGGCTTCTGGGCGCCGTCATAGGCAACTTCCTGCGGCAGGTAGACGGGGTTGATCTGCCGGCGCATGACCATGCGTTTTGCAGGCGCCTGCACAGCGGCCGTCTGTACGCTGTCGGGCTGTGCCGGCTGCGCGGTGCGCTGGCGCGGCTGCTGCTGCACGGCCTGTCGGTTCTGCCGCACGATTCCGGGCGCATGGCCGAGCTGCAGCACCCAGGGCGCGGAAAGGTCGGGGCTCACCATCACCGGCGGTCTGTCGGCATAACGGTCGTTGGCGGTTGAGGGTGTGACGCCGGCGGCAAACACAGCCACGGCGCCGAGCAAGGGAAACAGAACTCTTTTCATCGGGAACGCACCTTGATCGTCTAATACGCCGGGCAAGAACGCTCCCGGCTTGCGCGATCATTGGCGGCGAGCAGCAACCGAAACATGAATCGGAATGCGTAAAATGCGGTTCTGTCAGTAAACTCTTTGGTGTGGTTACCGCCCGGTTCAGGAATCTGGTAAAGCCACGGTAAAGACAGCGCGCAAGCGCGTTAACGGATGGATTTCTTGGGATGAGCAATGAAAACACCGGCCTGCTTGCCGGTCCTGACGGTGTCGTGCGCTGCTTCTGGCACGGCAATCTGCCCGATTATCTGGATTACCATGACCATGAATGGGGCCGGCCGGTGGCCGATGACCGCAGGCTGTTCGAGAAGATCTGCTTGGAAGGGTTTCAGTCGGGCCTGTCCTGGCTGACCATTTTGCGCAAGCGGGAGAATTTTCGCGAGGCCTTCGCTGGCTTCGACTTCGATAAGGTCGCCGCCTTCAACGAACGGGATGTCGAGCGCCTGCTCGGCAACGCCGGCATCATCCGCCATCGCGGCAAGATAGTCTCGACCATCAACAACGCCAAACGCGCCCGCGCGATGGTGGATGAGTTCGGCTCGCTGGCCGCCTGGTTCTGGAAGTTCGAACCCGGCAAGGAGGAGCGGCCGGAGATCGTCGACCTCGCCCATCTGCGCGCCAACCCGACCAGCGCGGTTTCCGTTCGGATTTCGAAGGACCTGAAAAAGCGCGGCTGGACTTTCGTCGGCCCGACCACCGTGTACGCCTTCATGCAAGCCATGGGCCTGGTCAACGACCATCTCGAAGGCTGCGTGTGCCGTAAGGAGGTCGAGAAGCAGCGGAAGGCTTTCCAGCGGCCGAAATAGCCGCGGGCAGCTCAGGTGCCGTTGGCGCTGGCCAGGAACAGCCCGGCGACGATTGCGGCCACCGTGGCGACCGTCGGATAGATCACCAGCAGACCGGTCACCAACGCGTCGCGCAGGGAAGGATCCTTGCTGGTGCCTGCAGGCACATCGAACGGCCCGGCAGCCTGACCAACCAATTGCGGTGCATGGGTGCCCGCCGGGCGCAGGCGCATCGGCACTTCGCCGGCCTCGCTGTTGGCCTCAAATTCCGTTGCGCTGGTCATGTCCCGAACCCCTTCGTTTCGGTGCGCTATATCGGCCGCGATTGTGTCGGCACGATGCCGCGCCCGTGGCGGCATTGTTTCATTTCTGGTGTGTTTTTGTTTCAGGGGGTTTCGATTCTTCCTGATCTTGTCGGGTGCGCTCCGGGGCGCCAACCCTTGCCGCTCCCGGCTTCATCGGTTAGGAAACGCGCGCTGTGAACGCGCTAGATTTGCCGCGTCACGAAGTCATGAACATCGGGTGCCCAGATTATGGCCGACAAATCGGAAAAGACGAAAGCGCGGCTGCCGCGCGGGTTTGCCGACCGCGGGGCCGAGGATATCCGCGCCGTCGAGAAGATGATGGCGACGATCCGCTCGGTTTATGAGCTCTATGGCTTCGAACCGGCCGACCAGCCGCTGATCGAATATACCGATGCGTT
The DNA here is from genome assembly GCF_006442275.1 of Mesorhizobium sp. B2-3-10. NCBI lineage: Bacteria > Pseudomonadati > Pseudomonadota > Alphaproteobacteria > Hyphomicrobiales > Phyllobacteriaceae > Mesorhizobium > Mesorhizobium sp. B2-3-10. Next base: position 24,278 of record NZ_VFVT01000009.1, on the reverse strand, counting down.
GGGCAAATTCCTGCCCGACCAGGACCGGCCGAACGAGGGCGTGTTCTCTTTCCAGGACGACGACGACCAGTGGCTGTCGCTGCGCTACGACCTGACCGCGCCGACCGCGCGCTTCGTCGCCGAGAATTTCGAACGCCTGCCAAAACCCTATCGCAGCTACCGTTCCGGCTGGGTGTTCCGCAACGAAAAGCCCGGGCCCGGCCGCTTTCGCCAGTTTATGCAGTTCGACGCCGACACGATCGGCACGCCGGGCGTCGCGGCGGACGCCGAGATGGCGATGATGATGGCCGACGTCATGGAAGCGCTCGGTATCAAGCGCGGCGACTACGTCATCCGCGTCAACAACCGCAAGGTGCTCGATGGCGTGCTGGAAGCGATCGGCCTTGGCGGCGAGGAGAATGCTGGACGAAGACTGCAAGTGCTGCGGGCAATTGATAAGCTGGACAAGTTTGGCCCGGCGGGGGTGCGACTGTTGCTTGGCCCTGGCAGATGGGACGGTGGCAAGGAAGGTGAGGGCGATTTTACAAAGGGTGTAGCGCTCACCAAGTCGCAAGCTGATCGCGTTTTGCTTTTATCCAGTCCTAACGAAAGCGATGCGATGCAAAGTCTTCACATGATGTGGGGAGCAGTCGCAGGCTCAGACCGAGGTGCGGAGGGCGTTCAAGAACTCGACGACATTCGCAGCATGATTGCCGCCGCTGGTTACGATGATGGCCGTGTTAAGATCGACCCATCCGTCGTGCGCGGCCTTGAATATTACACCGGCCCGGTCTTCGAGGCCGAGCTTCTGGCTGAAATCCCCAACGAGGACGGCCAGATCGTGCGCTTCGGCTCGGTCGGCGGCGGCGGCCGCTATGACGGTCTGGTCTCGCGCTTTCGCGGCGAGCCGGTGCCGGCGACCGGTTTTTCCATCGGCGTCTCGCGACTGATGACGGCGCTGAAGAACCTCGGCAAGCTGGACGTATCGGAAGTGATCGCGCCGGTCGTCGTGCTGGTCATGGACAAGGACACTGAAAGCCTCGGCCGCTATCAGAAGATGGTCTCGGAATTGCGCGCCGCCGGCATTCGCTCCGAAATGTATCTCGGCGGCGCCGGCATGAAGGCGCAGCTCAAATATGCCGACCGGCGCGGTTGTCCCATCGCCGTCATCCAGGGCGGCGACGAGCGGGCCAAGGGCGAATTGCAGATCAAGGACCTGATCGAAGGCGCGCGCATGTCGGCGGAGATCACCGACAATGCGGAATGGCGCGCCGCGCGTCCGGCCCAGGTGACAGTAGCGGAAAGCGAACTGGTCGCCGAAGTGAAGAAGATTTTGGCGGCGCAGGCCGCTGATCGCGCCAAGGGTGGCGCTTGAGCACCCCCCTCTGGCCTGCCGGCCATCTCCCCCGAAAAGGGGGAGATGGGATGTCGCGTAGGTTTTCGCCGATCTCCGATGTTGGGAAAAACGTGCCGAGCCCGAAGCTGCCGATCTCCCCCCTTGCGGGGGAGATGGCCGGCAGGCCAGAGGGGGGTGCCTCGCGCCCAACCTGTCTATGACCTCCCGCCCCGCCATCGCCACCGACATCATCACCCTCTTCGCCAACCGCAACACACATGCCGTCGAAGTCGCGGTGCTGCAGCCGGCCGATCCCTTCCTCGACATGGCCGGTGAGGATTTGCGCCGTCGCATTTTCCTGACCGAAAGCGAAACCGGGCAGACGCTCTGCCTGCGGCCCGAATTCACCATTCCCGTCTGCCTCGACCACATAGCCAGCCAGGCCGGCACGCCGCGCCGCTATTCCTATCTGGGCGAAGTGTTTCGCCAGCGCCGCGAGGGCGGCAATGAGTTCTTCCAGGCCGGCATCGAGGATCTCGGCGACCGCGACACGGCCGAAGCCGATGCCCGCTCGGTCGCCGACGCGCATGCGCTGCTGTCGCTGGTGCTGCCCGGCCAGCCGCTGGCGGTCACGCTTGGCGACCAGGCGATTTTCGAGGCGGTGCTGGCGGCGCTCGGCTTGCCGCGCGGCTGGCGCATGCGGCTGGCCCGCGCCTTCGGCTCGGCGCCTATGCTGGAGACAGCACTCGCCGATCTCGCCAACCCGCCGCGCAACAGCCAGCTCTCCGGGCCGGTCGCGGCGCTTGTCCTCGATGGCGATCTGGACCGTCTTTCCCAGCATATTGCCGGCGGCATGGAGGAAGCCGGCTTGTCGGCATCGGCCGGGCGCGCGCCGTCGGATATCGCGCGGCGGCTGATCGAGAAAGCCGAGTTGCGCAGCGTGCGGCTGTCGAACGAGGCTTTCGCGGCGCTGAAAGATTTTCTGGCGATCGACGTGCCGCTCGATGGCGCGGCCCAGGCATTGGAAACCTTCGCGGCCGGCGCCGGACTTTCGCTGGGTGCGGCGCTGGAAAAATTCTCGGCCCGCGCCAAGGCGATCGAGGCGCATGGCTTGCCCTCCGAAAAAATCCGCTACGACGCCGCTTTCGGCCGTCCGCTCGACTACTACACCGGTGTCGTCTTCGAAATCGCGGCCGCCAACGGCGAGCGCGCCCTGGCCGGTGGCGGGCGCTACGACCGGTTGCTGACGCTGCTCGGTGCCAAGACCGCGATCCCCGGCGTCGGCTTTTCGGTGTGGCTCGACCGCATCGAGGCGCTGCGGGGGGCGGCATCATGATCACGCTCGCCGTTCCCTCGAAGGGTAGGCTCAAGGAGCAGGCGCTGGAGGTGTTGGCCAAGGCCGGCCTCGCCGTCAGCCTGCCCGGCGACGAGCGTAAGTATCATGCCCGCGTCGAGGGCCTGGACAATGTCGAAGTGCTCTTCCTGTCGGCCTCCGAAATATCGGGCGAAATAGGCCAAGGCGCGGTCGATCTCGGCATTACCGGCGAGGACCTGGTGCGGGAAAATCTCGCTGACTGGGAAGCGCGGGCCGAGATCGTCGCCCGCCTCGGCTTCGGCCATGCCGATGTGGTGGTCGCGGTGCCCGAGATCTGGCTCGATGTCGACACCATGGCCGATCTCGACGATGTCGCCGCCGATTTCCGCCAGCGCCATGGCCGCAGGCTGCGGATTGCCACCAAATACTGGCGGCTTACCCAGCAGTTCTTCTCCCAAAAGCACGGCATTCAGGTCTATCGCATCGTCGAGAGCCTCGGCGCCACCGAGGGCGCGCCGGCGGCCGGCCTCGCCGACGTCATCGTCGACATCACCAGCACGGGCTCGACGCTGCGCGCCAACCATCTCAAGGTGCTGGCCGACGGCGTCGTGCTGAAGTCGCAGGCCTGTCTGGTCGCGTCGAGGAAGACACGTGCAGCGGCCGACGACGCCGTTTTGCGCGACATCGTCGCGAAAATGGCGGCAGCGGTCGCATAGCGACCTCCAGGGAAGGGGCTCCAGTACCATCGACGGGATTTCCAGCGTCCCGGCAGGCTGATAGGTTCGGCCAGCCTTGGGAGGAGACAGCGATGCCGGTCAATCTCGACGAGCTGAAGAATGCCACCAATCTGCGCGGACGCGGCGCGCGCGCCGGCAGCGTCTTTATTGCACCGGTCGATGGCAGGGCGCATGTCTCGGGCGACCGCAAAGTGCCGCTGCTCGACAAGACCATTCCCGCGCTGTTCTCCGACACCGTCGGCAAATACGGCACGCTCGATGCCGCCGTGTTCGTCGGCCAGGACAAGCGCTTCACGTGGAGCGAACTGTCGGACACGGTGGATGCACTGGCCGCCGGCTTTCTGGCGCTCGGCCTCCGGAAGGGCGACCGGGTCGGCATCTGGTCGCCCAACCGCTGGGAATGGCTGGTGACGCAGTTCGCCACCGCCCGCATCGGCCTGATCCTGGTCAACATCAATCCGGCCTACCGGCTGACCGAGCTGGAATATGCCCTGAACAAGGTTGGCTGCAAGGCATTGGTGACGGCGGCGAGCTTCAAGACATCGGACTATCTCGGCATGATCGAGACGCTGGCGCCGGAGATCGCCACGGCGACGCCCGGCAAGCTGAAGGCCGTGAAATTGCCGGCGCTAAGGATCGTCATCCGTATGGGCGAGGAAAACTCGCCAGGCATGTTCAATTTCGGCGACGTGCTGGCCATGGCCGGTCGCGACGAGCATGATAGCCTCGACCGCATCTCGGAAGGGCTGAAGCCTGGCGATGCGATCAACATCCAGTTCACCTCAGGCACGACGGGCGCACCCAAGGGCGCGACGCTCACCCATCTCAACATCGTCAACAACGGCAATTTCGTCACCTCGGCTATCAAGCTCACCGTCGACGATCGGCTCTGCATCCCGGTGCCGCTCTATCACTGCTTCGGCATGTCGATGGGCACCATGGGTTGTGTGTCGAAGGGCGCGACCATGGTTTTCCCGTGCGAGGGGTTCGATCCGGGCCTGACGCTGAAGGCGATCGCGCGGGAGCGCTGCACCGGCCTCTACGGCGTGCCGACCATGTTCGTCGGCATGCTCGATCATCCGGATTTCCCGACCTTCGATCTCTCCAGCCTGCGCACCGGCATCATGGCCGGTTCGCCCTGCCCGATCGAGGTGATGAAGAAGGTGGTCTCGCTCATGCACATGGCTGAAGTGACCATCGCCTACGGCATGACCGAGACCAGTCCGGTCTCGTTCCAGAGCAGCACCGACGATCCGTTGGAAAAGCGTGTCTCGACCGTCGGGCGCATCCACCCGCATGTCGAGGTCAAGGCGATCGCCGTCGACGGCGCCACCGTTGCGGTTGGCGCGCCGGGCGAGCTTTGTACGCGCGGCTACTCGGTGATGAAGGGCTATTGGGACGACGACGAAAAGACCCGCGAGGCGATCGATAGCGATGGCTGGATGCACACCGGAGACCTCGCCACTATCGACGCCGAGGGCTATTGCAACATTGTCGGCCGCGTCAAGGACATGGTCATTCGCGGCGGTGAGAACGTCTATCCCAGAGAGGTCGAGGAATTCCTCTACCGCCATCCCAAGGTGCGGGAAGTGCAGGTCTTCGGCATCCCGGACGCCAAATATGGCGAGGAGCTGTGCGCCTGGATCGTGCTCAAACCCGGCCAGGTCGCCACCGAGCAGGAGATCAAGGCATTCTGCGCGGGCCAGATCGCCCACTACAAGGTGCCGCGCCACATTCGCTTCCGCAGCGAATTGCCGATGACGGTGACCGGCAAACCGCAGAAATTCCTGATGCGTCAGGCGATGGCCGAGGAACTCGGGCTGGTGGCGCAGAAGACGGCGTGAGGCCGGATCAGCCGTGTCGCACAAGCGCGCCGATACCGTCGAGCAGCGCCTGCTGGTCGCCGACCCAGAACCAGTGATCGTCGCCATCGACCTCGATGAACCGCGCGCCTGGAATCTTGGCCGCTAGGAACCGCCCCGCCTCGATGCGCACGGCGCGGTCGCCGGAACGGTGTAGGATCATCGTCGGGGCGGAGACTTTTGCCAGGAGGTGACGGACATCGGTGTCCCGCAACGCGTCGAGCAGCCCGGCGACCGCACCCGGGCTGGAGGCTGCCCTGAGCAATCCGGCCCACCAGGTCCTCGCCTGGCGGTCGCCAGCGAGGCTCGGTGCGAAGGTGTCGATTTCCGCCGGGCCACCCCAGCCCGCCAGCAGCCGTTGCTTCCATAGATCATACTGCGCGACGGTCAAGGCGTGGGGATAGTCAGGTGCACGGCTGCCTTTGGCGAGCGAGCCCCACAAGACAAGGCCCGTCAGCCGATCGGGATGCTGGACCGCAAAACGGATACAGCCCGGCCCACCCTCGGATGCGCCGACCAGCAAGGCCCGGCGGCTGTCGGCCGCGTTCATGACCGCCAGAATATCCTGCGCCGTCGCCTCGACCGTGGGGCGGGCACCGACGCGGTCGGAAAGCCCCATGCCGCGCCGGTCGAAGAGGATCAGGCGACCCAGGCGCGAAACCGCGGTCAGCCAGGCGCGGCAACCCGGGTCTTCCCAGATACGCTCGACATGTGAAATGAAGCCGGGAACAAGCACGATGTCCGTCGGGCCGCTGCCAAAGATCTGGTACGCGATGTGGATGCCGCCCACCGCGACATAGCGCGTCCTGGGCACGTCCAGGGCGGCGTCCTGAGTTGGCTGGCTCAGCATGGCAAGCGTGGCGGGGTCCGGCGCTACACCGAGTTCGTCCCGCAAGAGCCGGATGCACGTGTCGATCTGCCGCTCGGCCGCCGCCCTGTCCCCGGCCGCCAGATGGGCACGGATCAGATGTCGGTGCGCGCTTTCGCTCAAGGGGTCGAGTGCCGCCAGCCGTGTCGCGTGAACGACCGCGCCGCGAGGCTGGCTGTAGGCAATCTTGGCGTCGATGAGCCGCTCCAGCGCCTGCACCAGCCGGCCACGCAACGTCTCTCGCCGAAAGAAGACCCATTCCTCGAATTGCGGACAGTCCGGCAGCAAGAAGCCGGCGAGATAGTCGTCTTTGTAGATCTCGGCTGCCTTGTCGAGAGCGCCGGAATTGCAGGCCTGCTCGAAAATCCTGGTGTCGATCTCGGCGGACAACGCCGGGTGCAGGCTTAGCGAGACGCCTGTGGCGGCGATGATCTCGTTGCCGAACGCGATGCGGATTTTGTACAGCGTGCGCCGAAGGCGGGCGCGTGCGGCCTGCTCGTCGGCTTCCGGCCACAACAGCGTGGCGGCGACCTCGCGCGCCACCGGCCCGCTGGCCTCGGCGAGATAGATGAGGAGGGCTGCCGCCTTGCGCAGGGCGAGTTCCACCCGCCGGCCGTTCAAGCGGAACTCCGGAAAACCCAGAAATCGGAATTCCAATCGCTCCATCGATCCGACCACGGCCATGCAGGGACGTTGAGGGGACGCCGGCCTTCTATCCATTCCCACGACGTCGGGCCGATCGGGCCCGATCACGGGACTCCCTTGGAGCGAGAAATGTCACTGGTCAATACTCTCACCCGCCCTGTCGGTGCCGCCAACACACGGCAAGGAGGCTGAGACATGTGCCAATCCTGTCTCTCCTGGTACGCGCGCTGCATTGCTCCCTACCTCGTCCACGCCGGCTGTTCGGCCAACGCCTTCACGGACATGCGAAGGCGTCTGATCCCGCGGGCAGGGGGCGTCGTCGTCGAAGTCGGCTTCGGCTCCGGTCTGAACCTTCCCCATTACGACGCCGCCAGGGTGAAGCGGCTGGTCGGCGTCGATCCCGACGGCACGATGCTGGGCCTGGCCGAACCGAAGAGCCGTTCCCTGCCATTCGATGTCGACTGCATCAGGGCCAGCGGTGAAAGGCTGCCCTTGGCCGACAGCTTCGCCGACACGGTGGTCGTCACCTATGCCTTCTGCACCATTCCGGACCCCGAGGCGGCGTTGACCGAAATCCGGCGCATCCTCAAGCCCAAGGGCCGGCTGATCTTCATCGAGCACGGCCAGGCCGAAGGGCCGCATTGCCGCCGGTGGCAAGAGCGTCTGAACCTGATATGGGGCCGGCTCGCCGGCGGCTGCCACCTCAATCGCGATCCATTGCACCTGATCCGGACGGCGGGCTTTCATATCGTCGAAGCGCAGCGCGAGCGGTTCCAGCTACCCTTCTGGCAGTTGGGAAGTCACCATGCCGGCATCGCGATACCCCTAACGGGTTGACGGGATGCCTCGTCCGCTAACGCCGCCCGCGCCGTATTTCCGCCGGCCGTGGCGCCGAACCCGGCTCCTGCACCAGCGGCCCCAGCAGCACCTCGCCGAACAGTGGCTGGTAGCTGCGGCGCACCGCCGGGTCCTCCTTGAAGGACAGCGCATATTGCCCGATCTGGTGGAAATAGGTGATGCGGGCCCTGACCAGGCTTTCGTCCTCGGGATAACCCATGGCGCGGAAGGAGCGGGTCAGGAGTTCGATGCGCAGGTCATCGATATCCTTGACCTCCTGCGCCAGCTTTTTCGACGTTCGTGACCAGTCGCGCACGGCGAGGTCGAGCAGGGGACTAAACGGCGCCTCGTCGACCCAAACATGCACGATGTCGGTGAAGAACTGCAGGCCGTCTATATCCAGCATCTCGCGCATTGCCCAGAAGGGCTCGCAATTGATATCTCGCCATTCTTGCAGCAGGCCGTCGCGAAGATCGGCCAGGCTGGTGAAATGGAAATAGAAGCTGCCGCGCGTCACCTTGAATTGCTTGGCGAGGCGGTCGATCTTGACCTCGCCAATGCCGTGCTTCTCCAGCACCTTGCGCGCCGCTGCGATCCAGGCCTCGCGACTCAGCGTCTGCCGTGCCGCCTTCCCGGGTGCCGCGGCTTTGGCTGGTCTCCTGCCTTTGGCCGGGGCGCTGTCCGATTTCATCCGATCAAGACCTTCATCGCACACGCAACGCCCACAAAACCGTTCGCCGGCTCCGATGCGCTTCGCGACTCATCAAGTGTCCATCTATCGCGGAAGGCGCAACTCAGGGCAATGCGCTGATCCGCTCCAGCATGAGTTCGAAGAACGGCGCGGGATCGATGCGCCGCAGGACGTTGCAGTTCTTGCGCCGCCCGGTGACGTGCCACCAGTCGACGACGGTCATGCCGATTGTCTCAGGCGAGACAATGTCGACCGTCACCGCGCACTGGCGCTGTTCATAGATTTGCGGTGCCAGGAGATAACCGGTGACGCAGGCATCGTGGATGGGGCGTGCCGGCGTCTCGAATTTGTGGGTGCCATACTGGCGGTAGAAGTCGGCCAGGTTCGCGGCCTCGATCGCCGCGCGGCTGCCGCTTGCGCGCAGGCGGTCGAGCCACTCAGGCGTCATCAGCGCCGTGTAGGTGCAATCGATGCCCGCCATGGTCACCGGCGCGCCGCTGTCGAACACCTTGTGCGCGGCATGCGGGTCGACGAAGATGTTGAACTCAGCCGCCGGCGTCGCGTTGCCGCCCTGGAAGAAGCCGCCGCCCATCAGCACCACTTCGCGCAGACGGGGCACGATCCTCGGCTCCATGGTCATGGCCATGGCCAGATTCGTCATTGGCCCGAGCGTGCAAACGGTCAATTCGCCTTCCGGCGCGTCCATGATGGTGCGCACCATGTAGTTCACCGCGTGTTCGCCCCGCAGCGGCGTCACCGGTTCGGCAAGGTCGGCGCCGTCGAGGCCGGTTTCCCCATGGACATATTCGGCGGTAATCAGCTTGCGCACCATCGGCGCCGGGCAGCCGGCATAAACGGGCACATCGGGCCGCCCGGCGAGTTCGACGACTTTCAGCGCATTCTTCGAGGTCAGGGCAAGCGGCACGTTGCCGCCGACCGTGGTGATGCCGACCACGTCGAGTTCATCAGGCGACCCCAGTGCGAAGAGGATGGCGAAGGCGTCGTCCTGGCCTGGATCGGTATCGATGATGATCTTGCGTGGTGCCATGATGCCGCGTCCTTCCTTTTGCGATCGAAAGCCTATTGATGAGGCCGTTCGGATGTGTAGAAATACAGTACTGTATCTTATGTTCAAGACAGGGTGTTCGAAATGGATGCACAAGAGCGCGGCGATTTTTCCGAAATTCCGATCCTCGACGTTTCGCCGCTCTATGACGACGACGAAGGCGCGATCAGGGAAACGGCAGCGACACTGCGCCGCTATCTCGAGACGATCGGCTTCCTCTATGTCACCGGCCACCCCATTCCGCGCACCGATGTCGAAGCGGTCCGCGAGGCCTCCAAGCGTTTCTTCGCCTTGCCCGAGGAGCAGAAGGCGAAGCTGAAGATCGACAAGAATTTCCGCGGCTACTTGCCCTTTGCCGGCTCGACCATCGTGACCTCGTCCGTGGCGGCCGTCAGCAAGCCGAACCAGAGCGAATCGATCTTCTTCATGCACGAGGTCAGCGCCGACGACCCCCGGGCCTTGGCCGGCAAGCCGCTGCAGGGCCCCAACCAGTGGCCCGACGAGGCCGCCCTTGCCGGCTTCAGGGAGACCATCGAGCGCTATGTCCAGGAGATGGGCACGCTCGCCCGCAAGATGGTGCGCGCCATCGCGCTTTCGCTCGGGCTGCCCTCCGACAGTCTCGACCGCTATTTCGAGCAGCCGACGACTTTCCTGCGGCTGCTGCACTATCCGACGCAGCCCCAGGAAGAGGGGCTTTTCGGTTCGGCGCCGCATACCGACTATGGCTTCATCACGCTGCTCGCCCAGGACAATGTCGGCGGCCTGGAGGTCAAGAACAAGGCGGGCGACTGGGTTCCCGCGCCGCCGGTTCCGGATTCCTTCGTGATGAATGTCGGCGACATCCTGGCGCGCTGGTCGAACGACCAGTTCGTCTCGACGCCGCACCGCGTCATCAACCGTTCCGGACGCGAGCGCTATTCGCAGCCCTTCTTCTTCGATCCCTCAATGGACGAGACGATCGCCGCACTTTCGGTCTGTGTGCCGGCCGGCACACAGCCGAAATACGAGCCAGTGCTCTATGGCGATTACCTGATGGAGCGCATCGACAAGAATTATCATTATCGAAAGAAGAAGGCGGCCGAAGCAGCCGCTTCCTAAGGGACACCGAGCCCGTGCCGGCCACTGGCCCGGGCTCTGCCGGAAAGACTGCAAACAAGGACAAAAAAAGGGGAACAGCAATGAACAGATATCTGCGAATGACCAGCCTTGCACTGGCGCTCTCCACCACCGTCGGGGGCGGGGTTTCCAAAGCCGCCGACGTGCCGAAATCGGCTGAGGTGAAAGAGAGCGGAACGCTCGCCGTCGCCAACACTCTGGACTTCGCGCCGTTCGAATATCTCGACGCCGACGGCAAGCAGACCGGCATCATCGTCGAACTCGCCGGCGAGGTGGCCAAGCTCGTCGACGCCAAGCTCGATATCCAGCGCACGCCGTTCCCGTCGATGATCCCGGGTCTTGCGGCGGGCCGCTTCAAGATCGCCTGGGAGACCTTCTCGGCCACGCCGGAGCGCCTGAAGCAGGTCGATTTCATCATGTTCCTGAAGGCAGGGCTCGCCGTCTCGACATCGCCTGACAAGAAGGCGAGCTTCAGCGGCGACATGCCGCTCTGTGGCAAGCGCATCGGCGTCTCGGCCGGCAGCGCCTCGGATTTCCTGGTCGACAAGCTCGGTAAGGAATGCACCGACAAGGACCAAAAGGCTATCGAGAAATCGGTGTTCAACTCCTCCACCGATATCGTCCAGGCCGTGCTTTCGGACCGCGTCGACGCGCGTATGGACGATGCCACCGCATCGAGCTATTTCGAGGTGACGAGCAAGGGCCAGTTGGTGGTCCTGCCGACGCTTTACGAGGTCGCGCCGCTCGGCATGGCGATCGCCAAGGACGACAAGCAGACCGCCGACATGATGGTGGCGGCACTTGCCGAACTGTTCAAGAACGGCACGTACAAAGCTATCCTGGAGAAATACGGCATGGGCGCCTATGCGATCAAGGAACCCTACTTCGTCGGCACCATGGACGCGCTTCGCGCCGAATAGAGACCATCCGGCGTCTGATGACGTCAGGCGCCGGCCCGCAAGCTGGAGACATCCGATGGGCGTTGCCCACCCGACCGACATCGGCGTCGAGCCAAGCGTTTCCGCCGCCGTGTCACGACTGACCGTCGTGCCGCAGCGCCGCTATGGCATTTGGGTCGGTACGGCGTTTGCCCTGCTGCTGGCCTTCCTCATCATTCGTGCTTTCGCCAGCAACCCGGCCTTTGCCTGGGGCACGGCAGCCGGATACCTGTTCCATCCCTCAATCATGCGAGGCCTCGGCAACACGCTGATGCTCACTGTCATCATCATGGTGCTGGCGATCATTGTCGGCACCGTCATCGCGATCATGCGGGTGTCGCCGAGCCCGGTGCTGCGCGCCTTTTCCGGCGTCTATGTCTGGTTCTTCCGGGGTGTCCCAGCCCTGATCCAGCTGATCTTCTGGTTCAACCTGTCGCTGCTGGTGCGCGAAATCTCGCTGACTTTGCCGTTCATAGGCACGTTGTTTTCCGTGCGCACCAATGATTTCATGACGCCGTTCTTTTCCGCCGTGGTGGCGCTTTCGCTGTGCGAGGCCGGCTACATGGCCGAGATCATCCGGGCGGGCATCAAGTCGGTGCCGTCTGGCCAGTCGGAGGCGGCGAGCGCGCTCGGCATGCCCTACGGCATGATCCTGAAGCGCATCACCTTGCCGCAGGCCATGCGCTTCGTGCTGCCGCCGACCGGCAATGAGGCGATCAACCTCCTGAAGATGACGTCGCTGGTGACGTTCATCGCCGTCGACGACCTGTTCTATACCGCGCAGAGCATCTATGCGCGCACCTTCGAGACCATTCCGCTGCTGATCGTGGTCGCCTTCTGGTATCTCGCGGTGGTCAGCATCATGTCGGTGGGGCAGCATTTCCTGGAGCGCCATTTCGGCCGCAGCGATGTCAGACGCGACCCCCTGACGGTGCGCACCTTGCGCAACTTGATCAGCCTGCGCGGCGTTGCCCGATGAGTGATGTGAAGTTCGAAAATCGTACCCGCTTCGGGGTGCCTGCCGATTCCATGGTGTTCGCGCGCGGCGTGCGCAAAACCTATGGCCAGCTTGAAGTTCTCAAAGGCGTCGATCTCGATGTACCGGAGGGATCGGTCGCCTGCATCATCGGCCCGTCGGGATCGGGCAAGAGCACGTTCCTGCGCTGCATCAACCATTTGGAAAAACTCAGCGGCGGCATCCTGCTCGTCGACAGCCAGTTCGTCGGCTACGACCTCCAGGGCGAAAAACTCTATGAGGTGAAGGACGATCTTCTGTGCCGGCGCCGCGCCGAGATCGGCATGCTGTTCCAGTCGTTCAACCTGTTCTCGCACATGACGGTGATGGAGAACCTGATCGAGGCGCCGACGCAGGTGCGGCGCATTCCAGTCGACCAGGCAAAGACCGAGGCGGAGGTGCTGCTGCGGCGTGTCGGCCTGGCCGACAAGGTAGACCGCTATCCCCGCGAACTGTCCGGGGGCCAGCAGCAGCGTGTCGCGATCGCGCGCGCCCTGGCGATGAAGCCCAAGGTGCTGCTCTTCGACGAGCCGACCTCGGCGCTGGATCCGGAACTGGTCGGCGAAGTCCTGCAGGTCATGCGCGACCTTGCCGAGAGCGGCATGACGATGGTCGTCGTCACCCACGAGGTCGGCTTTGCCCGCGAGATCGGCGACCAGCTCGTGTTCATGGACGGCGGCGTGATCGTCGAACGCGGCGCGCCGCGCGAGATGATCGCCAAGCCGGTGTCGCCGCGCACCCGCGAGTTCCTGTCGCGGGTGCTGTAACAAGCGTTAGGGACACCTCTCAGCCCGCCAACAGCGCCGGGCCTAGCCCCCGTATAATCTTGGCTAGCTCGACGCATTCGCCGTGCCGTGCATTGTTGCGTCGCCAGGCCAGGCAGATCATGCGCTGCGGCATCGGTTCCTGGAACGGCACGATCTTGAGGTCGGGGATGGTGCCGGCGGGGCCGGTCGCCATTTCGGGGATGAGCGTGACGCCGAGCCCGTGCGCCACCATCTGCAGGAGCGTGGTCAGGCTGGTCGCGCCATAGCTTGCCATCGCCACCGGCCGCACATTGCCGCAGACGGCCAGCGCCTGTTCGCGCAGGCAATGGCCTTCTTCCAGCAGCATCAGTCTTTCCAGCGCCGGGCTCTCGGGTGGAACCGGCGGCGAGGCAAAGGCCGGATCGCCTGATGGCACGGCCAGGAAGAACCGGTCGGGAAAGAGCGCCTCGGTGATCAGTCCTGGATGGTCGAGCGGAAGTGCCGCGATGAAGGCGTCGAGTTTTCGCGATGCGGTGTCCTCGACAAGGGAGGTGGTTACCGCCTCGCGAAGCTCGAGCAGCAAGGCCGGGAAATGCTTCTTCAGTTCGGGCAAGGCGCGCGGCAGAAGATAGGGCGCGACAGTCGGGATGATGCCCAGCCGGAAGCGTCCCTCCATGGCCGTGCGGCCGCGCCGGGCCGTCGTTTCCACGTCACGTATGTCAGCCAGGATACGCTCGATACGCGGCAACAGGGCAATCGCGTCATCCGTCATGCGCACCGACTTGCCGCCGCGTTCGAACAGCCGGCAATTCAGCCGCTGCTCCATTTCGGCGATCTGCGAGGACAGCGCCGGCTGGCTGACACCGGCAAGTTTCGCCGCACGCCCGAAATGCAGCGTCTGCGCCAGCGCGTCGAAATAATGCATCTGGCGAACTGTCAGTCCGATCATGCGGTCAAGGCCATCATAAGAAAATCCTATCGAAATAAACAGGAAAGACAATTTGTTTTTATCGACGGTCTGGCCTAGGCTGGAATGGTTCCAGATTGGCGCTGGCCGCTGGCCGCCCCCAAAATCTCGGCAAAAATCAACCTCGGCAAATCAAACCTCGGCAAAATTGGAGTGAGAGATGGACGCGAAAACCGACGACAGCAGCGCGGGCAAATGCCCTGTCGCGCATGGATCCGCCGGCCGGACCAACCGTGACTGGTGGCCGAACCAGCTTGACCTTGGCGTTCTCCATCAGCAGTCGAACCTGTCGGACCCGATGGGCGAGGACTTCGACTATGCCAAGGAATTCGCCAGCCTCGATCTCGATGCGGTCATCAAGGACCTGCACCAAGTGATGACGGATTCGCAGGATTGGTGGCCCGCCGACTTCGGCCATTACGGGCCGCTGTTCATCCGCATGGCCTGGCACAGCGCCGGCACCTACCGCATCGGTGATGGCCGCGGCGGTGCCGGAGCCGGCCAGCAGCGTTTCGCGCCGCTCAACAGCTGGCCTGACAACGCCAATCTCGACAAGGCGCGCCGCCTGCTCTGGCCGGTCAAGCAGAAATATGGCCGCAAGATTTCCTGGGCCGACCTGTTGATCCTCACCGGCAACGTCGCGCTGGAATCGATGGGCTTCAAGACCTTCGGCTTCGCCGGCGGCCGCGCCGACGTCTGGGAGCCCGAGCAGGACGTGGACTGGGGTTCGGAAACCAAGTGGCTAGGTGACGAGCGCTACTCGGGCGATCGTGAGCTTCGCGGCCATCTCGGCGCCGTGCAGATGGGCCTGATCTACGTCAATCCGGAAGGGCCGAACGGCAAGCCCGATCCGCTGGCCTCGGCCCGTGATATCCGGGAAACCTTCGCGCGCATGGCGATGAACGACGAAGAAACCGTGGCGCTGATCGCCGGCGGCCACACTTTCGGCAAGACCCACGGCGCCGGCGATGCCTCGCTGGTGGGCGCGGAGCCGGAAGGTGCCGGCATCGAGGCGCAGGGCCTCGGCTGGTCGAGCAAACATGCGTCAGGCATTGCCGGCGACGCCATCACCTCGGGTCTCGAAGTCACCTGGACCACGACGCCGACCAAGTGGAGCAACAACTTCTTCGACAATCTGTTCAATTTCGAATGGGAGCTGACGAAGAGCCCGGCGGGCGCCCATCAGTGGACGCCGAAGGGTGGCGCCGGTGCCGGCACGGTGCCGGATGCGCACAACCCCTCGAAGCATCACGCGCCGGCCATGCTGACCACCGACCTCGCGCTGCGGGCCGACCCGGCCTATGAGAAGGTCTCACGGCGTTTCCATGAACATCCGGATCAGTTCGCCGATGCCTTCGCCCGCGCCTGGTTCAAGCTGACCCATCGCGACATGGGTCCGGCGGTGCGCTATCTCGGCCCGTTGGTGCCCAAGGAAGAGCTGATCTGGCAGGACCCGATCCCGGCGCTCGACCATGAACTGGTCAGCGAGCAGGACATCGCATCGCTGAAGGCCAAGATCCTGGCCTCCGGCCTGTCGGTTTCCGAACTGGTCTCGACGGCCTGGGCCTCGGCTTCGACCTTCCGCAACTCCGACAAGCGCGGCGGCGCCAATGGCGCACGCATCCGGTTGGCGCCGCAGAAGGACTGGGAAGTCAACCAGCCGGCCGAACTGTCGAAGGTGCTTGCCAGGCTCGAAGGCATCCAGACGGAATTCAACACCGCGCAGACCGGCGACAAGAAGGTCTCGCTGGCCGACCTGATCGTGCTCGGCGGTATCGCCGCGGTCGAGAAGGCCGCCAAGGATGGCGGCAACGACGTGAAGGTGCCGTTCACGCCCGGCCGCATGGATGCATCGCAGGAGCAGACGGACGTCCACTCCTTTGCCGCGCTCGAGCCGAAAGTCGACGGCTTCCGCAACTATGTCAGGGGCAAGCAGCCCATGTCGGTTGAAGCCATGCTGGTCGACCGCGCGCAGTTGCTGGGCCTGACGGCGCCGGAACTGACGGTGCTTGTTGGGGGCTTGCGGGTGCTCGGCGCCAATACCGGCAAGTCCAGGCACGGCGTGCTTACCGACAGACCCGGCACGCTGACCAACGACTTCTTCGTCAACCTGCTCAGCATGAGCACGGTCTGGGATCCGGCTGCCGGTTCTGTTCCGGGTTCGGAAGAAGTGTACGAAGCGCGCGACCGCAAAACCAAGGCAGTCAGGTGGACCGGCACCCGTGCCGACCTGATCTTCGGTTCGCATGCGCAGCTGCGGGCATTGGCCGAGGTCTACGGATCGGCGGACGCCGGGCAGAAATTCGCCCGAGATTTCGTTGCGGCATGGACCAAGGTGATGAACGCCGACCGCTTTGACATCGCGGCCTGACCCGAGCTTGAGGACCTACGAAAGAGGCGCGGGCCACGGCCCGCGCCTCTTGCATTCAGGCTCTGGAATCAATCCTTCTCGAAGACACGCGCCTTGGCGACGACGCCGGCAATGGCGCCGCCGATCAGCGGTGCGACGATGAACAACCAGAGCTGGCTGAGTGCGGCACCGCCGGTAAACAGCGCTGGGCCGATTGAGCGCGCCGGATTGACCGAGGTACCGGTGACCGGGATCATGGCGAAGTGAATGCCCGCTAGCGTCAGGCCGATGACCAGGCCGGCAAACGCCGTCGAGTGTTTTTCAGCGGTAACGCCAAGGATCACCGTGACGAAGGTGAAGGTGCCGATCAGCTCCCACAGGAACGCCGAGCTCATGCCCCATTTCGTCTCGTCCCAGCCATTGGCGCCGAAGCCGCCGGTATGGCCGCCGGTCTGGCCGGAAACGATGATCCACAACGCCAGCGAGGCGATGATGGCGCCGATGATCTGCGCGATCCAATAGGGGATGACGTCCTTGGCCGGCAGCCGGCCAGCCAGGAACACGCCGAGCGTCACCGCCGGATTGAGATGCGCGCCCGAAATCGGGCCGATCGCATAGGCCGCCGCGATGAGGCCGATGCCGAATGCCAGACCGATGCCTTCCTGGCCAAGTGGCAGCGCGCCGCCGAAGCCCCCCGTCACCACGGACGCCGTACCGATGAACACCAACAGAAATGTGCCTAGAACTTCCGCCAGATAAATCTTCATTGCCCTCTCCTCGTGACGATCCGCCGGTCCACGTTTTCCGCGCCGCGAATCATGACGGCAAGAGTATTCCCAACCGAAAAACTTGGAAAGCAGAGCTGTAGCGCCACACGCCGTCCTTCCGGCCGCCAGTTAAGAACATTAGAGATCTTGTATCTACTAGTCCGCCTGCTTCTAACCGCCGCGAAGATTTACCGGTCGGACAGGTTTCGCCGATCACCGCCAGCTTGCGCTCGCGGCGAAGCCGGGCGGGGTTCAATCCGGACGTGAAAGGCTTTAAGAGCAGACCGGATAATGTGCTCGATTGATGGAATGACGAATGCGACTGGGCGGACGGCTGGCTGCGGCGATTGAAGTGCTGGAGGACATTGGTCGGCGTCACCGGCCGGTGGCCGACGCGCTGAAGGATTGGGGCCTGTCCCATCGCTTCGCCGGCGGTGGGGATCGCGCCGCGATCGGCAACATCGTCTACGACGCGCTGCGCCGCAAGCGCTCCGCCGGCTGGTTGCTGGGCGAAGACACGCCGCGTGCCATCGGCTTCGGGGCGCTGCTGCTCGAATGGAGCCAGACGGCGCAGTCGCTCAACGCAGCGCTCGAAGGTGACAAATTCGCGCCGCCGCTGCTGAGCGCCACGGAACTCCAGGCAATGGCGGAACGCCGGCTTGCCGACGCGCCGCCCGCTGTTCGCGCCGACATTCCCGATTGGTGCGAACCGCTTTTCGAGCGGGCCTTCGGCGAGACATGGGTCGAGGAGGGCGCGGCGCTCGCCACACGTCCGCCGCTCGACATCCGGGTCAACACGCTGCAGGCCAATCGCGCCAAGGTGTTGGCCGAACTCGCGCAGACCGGTGCCAGTGCCGCACGGATCGCACCCTACGGCATCCGCATCCCGCCGATCGACGGTGACGGCCGGCATCCGAACGTGCAAGCCGAGCCGGCCTTTCAGAAAGGCTGGTTCGAGGTCCAGGACGAGGGGTCGCAAATTGCGGCGGCGCTTGCCGGCGCGACGGCTGGCATGCAGGTGCTCGATTTCTGCGCCGGCGCAGGCGGCAAGACGCTGGCGTTGTCGGCGGCGATGGACAACCACGGTCAAATCTTCGCTCACGATGCCGAAAAGGCGCGGCTGGCGCCAATCTTCGACCGCATTCGCCGCTCGGAAAACCGCAATGTGCAGGTCACCACCAAGCCGGCCGAGCTTGCCCCGCTGACCGGCCACATGGACATCGTGCTGGTCGACGCGCCCTGCACCGGCAGCGGCACCTGGCGGCGGCGTCCCGACGCCAAATGGCGGCTGACGCAGAGACAGCTTGATGCCCGCAAGGGCGAGCAGGCGACGATCCTTGATGCCGCCAGAACCTACGTCAAACTCGGTGGCCTGCTGGTCTACGTAACCTGCTCCGTGTTCGACGAGGAGAACGGTGAACAAATCGCCGCGTTTCGCGAGCGGCACAGCGGCTTTGCCCCGGTCGATCATCGCCAGCTCTGGGACAGCCGTTTTCCCGGCCATACCGCCGCGATGCGGATCGGTGCCCTGGGTGGCATTTCGCTCTCGCCGGCGCTGAGCGGCACAGACGGATTTTATTTTTGCGCCTTGCGCCGGGCGAACTGACGCTGTCGTTGACAGCTGCCCGCAGCGCCCCAATTGCAGATGCGCGGCGTTGCGCCGCCACAGGGTGAATGCTTGCAAAGATATCTGTCGCTTCTGCTGTTCCTCTTCCTGGTGCTGGGCGGAGGCCTGCTGATCGGTTTCGCCACCTTGCCAGGTGCCTGGTATGCATCGCTGGCCAAGCCTTCCTTCAATCCGCCCAACTGGGTTTTCGCGCCTGCCTGGACACTGCTCTATGTGCTGATCGCCGTGGCCGGCTGGCGGACATGGTTGCGGGACCCGGCCGGCACCGCGATGAAGATCTGGGGCGCTCAGCTCGTCCTGAATTTCCTGTGGTCGCCAACCTTCTTCGGCGCAAAAATGATGGGGCCTGCTCTGGTCATCATCGTGCTTCTTCTGACCGTCATCGTGCTGTTTATCGCAAGCGTCTGGACCCGCGATCGGCTCGCCGGCTGGCTTTTCGTGCCCTACGCGGCGTGGGTGGCGTTCGCCACCTTGCTCAACGCCTCGCTTCTTTGGCTGAACTAGGTCGCGTTCGATGCGGTTTGCTGCAGTGCAGCAAAAGCATTTGCCTGCCGCTCATGCCTCTGCGATAAGCTTTCCCGGCAAACGTGAAGGCAACGGCGATGGCAGCAAAGATCGTACCGGCTCCGGACTATGAGGATCGCGTCAGGGCGTCCTTCGCCCGCCAGCAGGCGATGGCGACGATCGGCGCCGAACTGACATTGGTGACCCCCGGCATCATCGAGATCGAGATGCCTTATTCGGCGGCGCTGACCCAGCAGCATGGGTTCCTGCATGCCGGCGTCATTTCGACGGCGCTGGACTCGGCTTGCGGCTATGCGGCGTTCTCGCTCATGCCGGAGAATTCCGGCGTGCTGACCATCGAATTCAAGGTCAACCTTCTGGCGCCGGGCCGGGGCGAGCGTTTTCTGTTCCGCGGTTCGGTGACCAAACCCGGCCGTACCATCATCGTTGCCGACGGCCAGGCCTATGCCTTCGCCACCGACGGCGAGGCCAAGCTGATCGCCACCATGACCGGGACGATGATGACGGTGCTAGGCCGCGATGGTATCGCTGGGTGAGTGGTCGGTTCGCCGCGGGCGAAGTTAATCGTGCCGGTGGCACGGAGCTGCCGCCGGCAGCGGCCATGCCGTTGGTCATAATGTAGCGCAAGCAGGAGGATCGCCATGACTGGCAACGTCGTGCGCATTGGCGGCAAGGATGTCCTCTTCGTCATGGCGGCGCGTGCCGAATATGGCCCGCATCTGCAGCGGCTGTTCACGCCGCTGATGACGGGTGTGGGCCCGGTCGAGGCCGGCGTGCGGCTGGGCGCTGAGCTCTCCTGGTTGAAATCGGACAAGGCATTGCCCGATCTGGTGGTATCGCTCGGCTCTGCTGGTAGCCGGACCCTGGAGCAGACCGAAATCTACCAGGCCGTCTCCGTCAGCTATCGCGACATCGATGCCTCGCCGCTGGGCTTCGAAAAAGGCGCGACGCCGTTTCTCGACCTGCCGGTGATCGTACCGTTGCCGTTGCGTATTGCCGAAATCAAGGAGGCGACACTGTCGACCGGCGGCGCCGTCATTACCGGCGCGGCGTACGAAGTGATCGCCGCCGACATGGTCGATATGGAGACCTTCGCCTGCCTGCGCGCCTGTCAGCTTTTCGACATCCCGCTCATCGGGCTGCGCGGCATTTCCGACGGCGCGGCTGATCTCAGGCACGTCGGCGACTGGACCGAATATCTGCACGTCATCGATGAAAAGCTGGCCGACGCCGTCATGCGGCTCGAACAGGCGATCGGTTCGGGCTTGCTCCGGCCGGATTCACCTGGTGACGAGGCGATACCGCTCTGAAAGTCAGGCGACGCAACCCATTGCGCAGACTCGTTTCTTTCTCTAAAGGCTCGCCATGACGACAGCCAATCACACCGACACCGTCCTGATTGTCGATTTCGGCAGCCAGTTTACGCAGCTCATCGCCCGCCGCATCCGCGAGGCCGGCGTGTTTTCCGAGATCGTGCCGTTCCAGTCGGCCGAGGCGGCATTCAAGCGCATCAACCCAAAAGCGGTCATCCTGTCCGGCGGCCCGGCTTCGACGTCCGATATCGGCAGCCCGCGCGCGCCGCAGATCGTCTTCGATGCCGGCGTGCCTGTGCTTGGCATCTGCTATGGCCAGATGGCCATGTGCGTGCAGATGGGTGGCGTCGCCGAAAGCTCCAACCATCGCGAATTCGGCCGCGCCTTTGTCGAGATCGAGAAGGACAGCCCGCTGTTCGAGGGCCTGTGGGCCACAGGCCAGCGCCATCAGGTGTGGATGAGCCATGGCGATCGCGTCATCGCCCTGCCGCCGGGCTTCGAGGTGTTCGGCAAATCGGAAAGCTCGCCCTTCGCCATTTTCGGCAATGTCGAACGCAGGATGTACGGCATCATGTTCCACCCCGAGGTGGTGCATACGCCGGATGGTGCCAGGCTGCTCAGGAACTTCGTCCACAACATCGCCGGCATCGAAGGCGACTGGACGATGCGCGCCTATCGCGAGCACGCGGTCGAGGCGATCCGCAAGCAGGTCGGCAAGGGCAAGGTCATCTGCGCGCTGTCGGGCGGCGTGGATTCCTCGGTGGCTGCCCTTCTGATCCACGAGGCGGTCGGCGACCAGCTGACCTGCATCCTCGTCGACCACGGCCTGATGCGCAAGGACGAGGCCGCTGGTGTGGTGGCGATGTTCCGCCAGCACTACAATCTGCCTTTGATCCTGGTCGACGCCTCGGAAAAATTCATCTCTGCGCTGGAAGGCGAGTCCGACCCGGAAAAGAAGCGCAAGACCATTGGCCGGTTGTTCATCGAAGTGTTCGAGGAAGAGGCCAAGAAGCTCGGCGGCGCCGATTTCCTGGCGCAAGGCACGCTCTATCCCGACGTCATCGAAAGCGTTTCCTTCACCGGCGGCCCGTCGGTGACGATCAAGTCGCACCACAATGTCGGCGGCCTGCCTGAGCGCATGAACATGAAGCTGGTCGAGCCGCTGCGCGAACTGTTCAAGGACGAGGTGAGGGCGCTGGGCAAGGAACTCGGCCTGCCCGAAAGCTTCATCGGACGCCATCCGTTCCCAGGCCCCGGCCTCGCCATCCGCTGCCCGGGCGGCATCACGCGGGAAAAGCTGGAGATCCTGCGCGAGGCCGACGCCATCTATCTCGACGAAATCCGCAAGGCCGGCCTCTATGACGCGATCTGGCAGGCCTTCGCCGTGCTGCTGCCGGTGCAGACTGTCGGCGTCATGGGCGACGGCCGCACCTACGAATTCGTCTGCGCGCTACGCGCCGTGACCTCCGTCGACGGCATGACGGCTGACTTCTACCACTACGACATGGCCTTCCTGGGCGCCGCCGCCACCCGCATCATCAATGAAGTCCGCGGCATCAACCGCGTGGTGTATGACGTGACGTCGAAGCCGCCTGGCACAATCGAGTGGGAGTGAAGGAGCGGCAATCGCGTAGTTTCGGCGGCGAGTTTCGCTATCGAGAATTGTTATCGTCCGGGTCTCACTTTCGCTGAACTGGCATTCTTCATCTCCAGGCTGGCAAGTCCGATCTGCCCAAGTCCCTTACGAGGTAAAGACCTTTAAGAAGGGGGCTACGGCGTAAAACGGCGCGCACAAAGGCAAGATCTGCTTCGCGCCTTGTCATCCTTGGAGTGATCTGCGTTGGAGCGCGAAAATTCCGGATGTCCGGCTCGCCCGTGGCAGCGATCAAGGGCCAGCGTTAGTGCGCTGGCGGGCTCTCATTACGCTGCCCCTCATATTCTGCGCGCTGGCTCATATCAGGCGAGCGCTCGTTCGATCTCACAAGCCGATCCGGGTGGCTGCAGCTCCTTCATGTTGAATATTAACCGTTCGCCCAAGTTGGACGTTGACGCTTCCTCCCCAGTAGAGTTAATAATCTCCTAATATAAGCATTGTCTAAAATCTCTTGATCGGAAACCGGCGATTTAGATGATGCAATTGGGTTGGGAGACGTAGCGCTGCGACAACGCCGTCGCAGCCGCCATCATGCGATCATCATCCGCTAGCTCCAGCCGGCACTGCTTGTCCGGCAGGCTCGCTGATGATGCGCCGCACTCACTTCCAACCCAGCTGCGTGGCGACTTTGGGATCGATGCTCGACAGAGCGTGGTCGTACAGGACTATCAACAAACAGGCGTTGGGGCGTCTGCTACAGAAACAGGGGTTGAAAATGGCTACTCAGGTCACCGGTGCCGGCGGCACCACAGCGTCATTCTCCAATACACCGCAGGCAAAGGACGACCTGTTCACCAGCAGCACCACCGGGCTTAATGAGGATAGTACTCAACCCATCTTCCTGAATGTGATGGCCAACGATCTCGGCGGGAACGCCAAGACGCTGTGGTCGGTCGATAACGGTATCAACGATATAGGCGCGATGAGTGGATACTCCGCTGCCGATTTGTTGACACAAGACCTGGGGCGCTCTGAAACCACCAGCTCCGACACAAGTCGCAACGGGGCAAAGATCTGGATTACTTCCGGCGGACTTGTGGGATACGACGCGGCTACCTTGTCAGCGGCATTCAAGACGGAATTGCAAGGCTTGAACGCAGGACAATACCTGACTGACACGTTTATCTATTCAATCCGGCTCGGCAATGGAACGCTCAGTTGGGCAACCGCAACGGTACAGTTCGCCGGAACCAACGACGCAGCCGTGATCTCCGGAGTCTCTACGGGCGCAGTGATCGAGGCGGGTGGCGTCGGCAATGGAGTTCCTGGGACGCCGACGGCGAGCGGCACGCTCACCGACACCGACGTCGACAACACACCCAATACATTCCAGGCCGTCGCGGCTGGAAGCGCAACCGACCACGGTTATGGCACCTACCAGATGACCACGGGCGGCGTCTGGACCTTCACGCTCAACAACACCAATGCCGCCGTCCAGGCCCTCAATGTTGGCCAGCATCTTACTGAAACCTTTACCATCCACACTCTGGACGGCACCGCCCAGGTGGTGACGGTCACCATGCACGGCACCGACGATGCCACGGTGATCACCGGCACGAGCACGGCCGAGCTGACCGAGACCAATGCGGCGCAAAGCACCGGCGGCACCCTGGTTGCCACCGATCCCGACAGCTCGAACGCCTTCGTGACACAGACCGACATGGCCGGCGCCAATGGCTACGGCACGTTCTCGATCGATGCGGCCGGGGTGTGGACCTACACCATGAACGATGCCCACAACGAGTTCGTGGGCGGCACCGACTACACCGACAGCATCACGGTGGCCACGGCCGACGGCACTTTGCAGCTCATCACCGTCACCATGCACGGCACCGACGATGCCACGGTGATCACCGGCACGAGCACGGCCGAGCTGACCGAGACCAATGCGGCGCAAAGCACCGGCGGCACCCTGGTTGCCACC
>NZ_VFVT01000008.1:0-321399 GCF_006442275.1 Mesorhizobium sp. B2-3-10 | reverse complement strand
CCGCCCGACAGCCCGATGCCGCCGATCACCGCCACCAGCACAATGTCGTAAAGCAGCGTCGAATTGACGACACGCGTGTTGATCGAATGCAGGCTGGCCGCGGTCAAAAGGCCGGCGATCAGGGCGACGAATGCCGAGAGCACGTAACGCAGGACCAGCATCGGCCGCACCGGAATGCCGATATTGCGCGCCGCGACCGGATTGTCGCCGGCGAAATAGATGTAGCGGCCCCATTTGGTGCAGCGCAGGAATAGGAAGAACAGGAACGCCAGCCCCGCAAAGACGAACACCTCGATCGGGACGTCGAGAAAGCGCAGACCGCCGAGCAGTTCCACCCAATGGCCCTGCGGCACCGGCACGGCGTCCTGCGTGATCAATTGCGAACGGACATAGCCGAAGACGAAGGAGCCGGTCGCCAACGTGACGAAGATCGCCGGCACATCGGCGTAGGCGACGAGAAAGCCGTTGAGCAAGCCGATGGCGAGCACGCCGGCCAGCACATAGGCGAAGGCGAGCCCGTCCGGCGTTCCGCTGTTGAGCAGTTGCAGGTACCAGGCGACCGACATGGCCATGATCGCAACCGCCGACAGGTCGATGCCGCGGCCGATGATGACGACAGCCATGCCCAGCGCCAGTATACCCAGCACCGAGACGGAGCGGATAATGGCGACCAGATTGTTGGCATCGATGAAGCCTGGCAGGCCTATAGCCGCGGCAACGAACAGCACCACCGCTATGGCAAAGACAATGCCTTCCTGATTCAGGCTTCTGAAGTTCAGCCAGCCGGCCATGTTCATTGTCTGCTTTCACCCCGCTGGCAGCGCTGCCACCCCTGGAGAGAAAGCTAATCGGCTCAACGCCGCTTCGTCAAATGAATCCGCGTTCAAAACGTAGGCTGGCGATGAGATTCGCAAAGTGGACGCATTGATTGCCGAGTCTGGCGCAATGCCCGGAAACTCCTGCACTTTTGACAATTGTTTGCACCGTCTCGGCGCTTGGCGAAGCACAACACCAAGGCGAAAGGCGAAGATGGAATTTAACCCTGCGATCTGGCGGAAAATTCGATTCAGTTCCCGGCAACGTGGCCGGAGACTTCGGCGCCGGCACCTCTCGGCAACACCAGGAAACGGAACGACGCCACCAGCCCGATGATGCCGATCAGCAGGAAGGCTGCTCGAAAGTCGACGAGGTCGAGCGCCGGCCGGTCTCGCGCGATCTGCGACAGGTTGAGGATCGCCGCCGCCACCGCGACGCCGAACAGCATCGCCACCTGCTGCAGCATCGAGGACAAGGTCGCCGCGGAGCTACGCTGCGCGGCGGCGATATCAGCGAAGGCCAGCGTGTTGAGCGCGGTGAACTGCATCGAGCGCGACAGGCCGGCGATCAGCATCAGCGCCATCACCAGCGGCTGCGGCGTCTGCGGCGAGATCGCCGCGCAGGCCATGATCGACACCGAGGCGATGATGCCGTTGACGACCATCACCGAGCGGAAGCCGAAGCGACGCAGCGTCGGCGTGGTCACCGTCTTCATGCCGAGATTGCCGAGGAAATAGGCCAGGATCATCATGCCGGCATCGACGGGCGATAGGCCGAAGCCGACCTGGAACAGCAGCGGCAAAAGGAACGGCGTGGCATTGATCGCCACCCGGAAGATGGTGCCGGCCGCAAGCGTCGAGATGGCGAAGGTCTGCACCTTGAACGAGGAGAGGTCGAGCAGCGGATGCGGCGCGCGGCGCAGATGCCGCACCGCTAGCCAGCCGACGAGGGTCCCCGCCGCGATCAGCCCCACCGTAGGCAAGGCCCCATCCTCCGGATGCGCGATGCGCTCAAGGCCATAGAGCAGGCAGGCGAGCCCCAGCGACGTCAGGAAAAACCCCGGCCAGTCGAGCGGCTTGGGATCGGCTTCACGATCACCCGGTATGAAGCGGGCGACCAACACCAGCCCGATCGCGCCGAGCGGGATGTTGATGAAGAAATTCCAGTGCCAGGACAGATAGGTGGTGATGAAACCGCCAAGCACCGGGCCGACCACGGGCGCGAAGAGCGCCGGCCAGGTGATCAGCGCCGTGGCGTTGAGCAATTCGGATTTCGACGCGTTGCGCAGGACCAGGATGCGGCCGACCGGCGTCATCAAGGCGCTGCCCAGGCCCTGCACGGCACGGGCAACGACGAATTCGGTCAGACTCCCGGAGAAGCCGCAGGCGAGCGACGCCAGTGTGAACAGCGCGATGGCTGCGAGGAAGATGTTACGCGCGCCGAACCGGTCGGCGAGCCACCCCGACAGCGGCACGAACACCGCCATGGTAAGCATGTAGACGGTGATGCCGAGGCTCATCGCCACCGCCGGCACGCCGAAGGAAGCGCCCATCTGCGGCAGCGACGTCGAGATGATCGTCGAATCCAGCAGCTGCATGAAGAAGGCGATGGCGACGATCAGCGCCACGCGCCGCGAATTCGTGGCTGTCTCGTGCAAGGCTTCATTTTCGGGAATGGACGTCATGTCGGGTCGGTTTCAACAACATTTAGCCAACTGCGTCCAGAGATGGACCAACAAACTTTCGTGTCGCATCGCCGCCTGTTATGGAATGAATGGGCCTCGGTCTTAAACAACAGGAACCGTGCGCGCATGAAGCCTATCTATATCGACTACCTCAACGCCCTCGACATCGAAGCGCTTGCCATGGCCGATGGCGAGATCATCGACGCCGTCGAGGCCGGGCTCGTTGCGCAAGGCAAGGGCCAGACGGTGATCGAGCCGCGTGTCCACCTCGAACCCGACCCATCCTTCCACGGCCATTTCAACGTCTTGCGCGGCTACGTCGCGCCGCTCGACACGGCCGGCGTGAAAATCGTTGGCGACTATGTCGACAACTATCTTCACGGCCTGCCCTCGGAATTCGGCATCCTCAATTTGTTCGATCCACGCACCGGCACGCCGCGCGCCATTCTCGACGCCACGGTCATCACCGACATGCGCACCGGCGCCGTCACCGCCATCGGCGCCAAGCACTTGGCACGCAAGAACGCGAAGGTGCTCGCCCATATCGGCGCGCGCGGCACTGCGTACTGGAATGTGCGCCTGCTCGACCATCTCTTCGATTTCGATGAGATCCGCGTCCATTCGCGTCGCCCAGAAAGCCGCGATGGCTTTGCCGCAAAACTCTCCGCCGACCTCGGCAAGCCCGTCACCGCGGTCGCCGACTGGGAGAGTTGCGTCAAGGGCGCCGACATCGTCGTCGAAGCCTCACGCCTGCCCGAGCCGCAGCCGCTGCTGAAGACAGAATGGATCAAGCCGGGCGCGCTTGTCGTTCCCTATGGCACGATGAGCGCGGTGGAGCTGTCGCTGACCGAGATCATGCAGAAGATGGTCGTCGACGACTGGGGCCAGTGCAAGGGCGGCAAGTTCGGCTCGCTGCGCGCGCATGTCGAGACCGGGCGGCTGAGCGAGACGACGCTGCATGCCGAACTCGGCCAGATCGCCGCCGGCCTCAGGCCGGGACGGCAGAGCGACGACGAAACCATCCTCTTCTGGCATCGCGGCCTGTCGCTGTCCGACATTGCGCTCGGCAAGGCGATGCTGGCCAAGGCGCAGGCGCAAGGCATCGGCCAAAGGCTGCGCTTCGCATGAGCGCGCTCGTCCTCACCGGGGCCGGCGTCAGTGTCGACGATGTCGCCGCCGTCGCCCGCGAGGCACGCAAGGTGGAGATCGGAGCCAATGTCATCGGCAGGCTGGAGAAGGCGCGAAAGGTGCTCGACCAGGCGGCGGCCTCCGGCCAGCAGATCTACGGCTTGAACACCGGGCTCGGCGCCAATCTTCGCACATCGGTCGAGGGTGACGCCAGCGCCTTCCAGCGCCAGCTACTCGAGGGCCGCAGCGGGGCGGTCGGCGAAGCGCTGCCCGTCGAGGCCGTGCGCGCCACCATGCTTGCCCGTCTGACAATGTTGTCGGCCGGTGGCTCCGGCCTGTCGCCCGCCGTGTTCGTTGCCTTGATCGAAGTCCTCAACGCCGGCGTCCATCCAGTGATGCCGTCGCTCGGCTCGATTGGCGCCGGCGACCTGGTGCTGATGACCGCGATCGCCCGCCTGCTGATCGGCGAAGGTGAAGCCGATTATCAGGGAAGGCGCATGCCAGCGGTCAAGGCACTGATGATGGCCCGCCTCGGCCCCATCGGCCTGGCGCCCAAGGATGGACTGTCGCTGATCAACGCTTCCGCCGTCTCCGCCGGCGGCGGCGCGCTTGCGGTCACGGACGCGCTGTCGGCTCTTGCCCAGCAGCACCAGGCCGGCGCGCTGACCATGGAAGGTTTCGGCGCCAACCGCACCATCCTGGACCCCCGCCTGCACATGGCGCGGCCCGCCGCCGGCCAGCAGGCAGCCGCCAAGGCGCTGCATGATCTTCTCGCCCGCGACGAAGCGCCCGCGCCCACCACCATACAGGACCCGCTGTCGATCCGCTGCATGCCCTCGATCCATGGCGCGCTGATCGAGGCGATCGGCCAGGCAAGACGCGCCGTCGAGACCGAACTCAATGCCGCCGCCGACAACCCGCTGGTTCTGAGCGACGACGAGCTGGTGCTGTCGACCGGCAACTTTCACACCGCTTCGCTGGCGCTCGCCTTCGAGACGCTAAGCCTGGCAATCGCTCAATGTGCGGCCGCCAGTGCCGCCCGCTTCATCCAGCTCACCGGCCCGGGCCGCAACGGCCTGCCCAAATACCTGTCGCCGGTCGGTGGCGCCTCGGCCGGTTTGGTGCCGCTGCAAAAAACGGTGACGTCGATCCTGGCTGCCATCCGCCACAAGGCCAATCCGGTGATGCTCGATTTCCTGCCGGTTTCGGAAGGCGTGGAGGATCACGCCACGCAGACGCCGCTGGTGGTTTCGAAATGCGCCGACATGATCGCGCTGTGGCGGCGGCTGATCGCCTTCGAACTGATGGCCGCCGCCCAGGCCGTGGATATGCGTCAAGGGTTGACGCCGGCGCCACGCACCGCAGCGGTTCAAACAGCCGTGCGCGGGCTCGTCCCAACCCTGAAGGAAGACAGGCCTCTCGGCATCTACGCCGAAGCACTCTACGCCGCGCTGACCGGCGGCACATGGCAGGCCTTATGCCGTTTCTGACATGCCATCAATATGCCGACGAAGGGTCATCAGAAAATTTTTTATTTGGGTAGAGATGCTTCTTCTGCCACTTCAGCCCATAAAACAGTGTTCCATGTATTCCGTTGACTTCAGTTTTCTTTTGTCGACCCTTATTTAAGGAATCCTGAAATCGTCTGCCTCTCTTACTTCCAACGCGCTTAAAGAAATCTTCAATGAATTCTATATCCTGACCGTTCGGAAACATCAATTCAAAGTCCTCATCCGACACTGCATAGATATTATACGCCGAATTGATGGCTCCATCGATCAATTGAACATTTTTCATTGACGCATTGCTCCCGAAAAATCGTGTGGCTCGGCCACAGGATACCAGCAAGCGACCTTACGACTGGCCTACCTTGTCCAGAAACAGCTTTAGCTCGGCTGGGTCCATATGCACGATGTGCCTGTCCTCGGGATAGGCGCCGCTGTTGACGTCGGCGACATATTCGGAAAATGCCGCCACCCGCTCCGCCTGAAGCCGATCGTATTCGGCGGCGAAATTGCGGTAGATTTTCGAGTGGCGCGGCATGTGGCCACGGTTCTGGCCAAGAATGTCGTCGGCGAACAGATATTGCGCGTCGCAGCCGGTACCCGCGCCCATCGACAGCATGATCAGCGAGGTGCGCTCCGAGATCGCCTTCGCCACCTCGACTGGTACCACCTCGATCTCAGCGCCGATCGCACCGGCAGCCTCCAGTTGCTTGACCGCTTCGAACACCTGCATCGCCGTATCGGCGGACTTGCCAACCGCCTTGAAGCCGCCGGTCCAGGTCGCGCGGGAAGGAATGAGGCCGACATGGCCTATGACGGGAATGGCATCGTCCGCCATCCTCTTGATGGTGGCGTAGCCCGCGCTGCAATAGACCGCGTCGGCGCCGGCCTTGTAGAGCCGGAAGGCCCAGCGCACGAAATCATCCGCGGTGCCGATCTCGAAGAAATTGTCGCCCGGCATGGTGAACAGGCTGGGCGCGGCATCGCGGTAGCGCGGGTTGAGCACCAGTTCGGGCGGCACCGAGACGATGTCGACCCCTGCCCGTTCGGCGGCCTCGGCCTCGTCCAGCGTCAGCACGCGCAGCATGGTCAGTTGACGCTTGCCCTTCATGGCGCGCAAATCGGCGACGGTCGGTCTCTTTCGGCTCATTAAAGCGTTCCCCTCTGTTGTTTGCCGTCGCGGTCGGATCGATTGATCATACCCCCGCTTCATATCTGGATCATCACCTTGCCGGCTTCGATCTTCACCGAATAGGTCGCGAGATTGACGCAGACCGGCGCGCCCTTGGCCTGGCCGGTCTTGTAGTTGAAGCGGCCATTGTGCTTGGGGCATTCGATGATGTCGCCCATGACAAGCCCGTCGGCCAGATGCGCCTTCTCATGCGTGCAAAAACCGTCGGTGGCGAAGAACTCGTCATCCGGCGACCGGTAGATCGCGAAGGTCCGCCCACCATGGTCGAAGCGGATGACATCCTCTTCCTCGACATCGTCCACCGCGCACGCTTCAACCCAATCGGCCATCTCTATCTCCTGCGGACATTCGCGGTCGCTACTCGGCCGCCGCCGACATATCGACCTGGTGGAACTCACCGCGATAGGGCCTGGCCGTCGGCGGCAGTTCGCGCTTAAGGTAATAGTCCTCGTATTTCAGCTGCCTGAGCAGGACCGGCCAGACCTCGCGGTAGGCGTGCCACATGGACGGATTGGGCTTCGGCAGATCGTGCTTGATCAGTTCATGCAGCCTGGGCAGCGCGTGATACGGCACCATCGGGAACATGTGGTGCTCCACATGGTAATTCATGTTCCAGTAGATGAACCGGCTGATCGGGTTCATGTAGACGGTGCGCGTGTTCAGCCGATGGTCGACGACATTGTCGGCGAGCCCGATATGCTGCAGCAGGCCAGTCGTCACCATGTGCCAGGTGCCGTAGAGGCGCGGCAGGCCGATCAGCACCAGCGGTATCCATGACCTCAGCGCGATCGCGAGGGCGATCGTCGCCACATAGATCGCGACATGCCAGCGGGCCGCGACCACGGCCTTATGCTGTTCCATCTCGGGGATATAGCTCTTCTCTTCGTCGGACAGCGTCCCGAATGCCTGCCGCACCAGCGTCGGCAGCGAATAGCGAAAGTCGAGAATGCCGGTGAAGGCGAGCGCCGCCTTCAACAGGTCCGGCGGACGCATGACCGCGATCTCGGCGTCGCGGCCGACGATGATGGTGTCGGTGTGGTGGCGGGCATGGCTCCAGCGCCATTGCACGGGATTGCGCATCAGCATGAACGAGGCGATGTGGTAGACGACATCATTCATCCAGCGCGTGCGAAAAGCCGTGCCATGGCCGCATTCGTGCCAGCGCGAGTCGCTCGACGAGCCGTAGAGCACGCCATAGACGAACAGGAACGGCACCACCCACCACGAACCCCAGAACAGGACGATACCCACGGCCGAGCCCAGGATCGCGACAATCCAGATGATGGTGTCGCGGATCGCCGGGCCGTCGGAACGCTGCATCAACTCCTTCATCGCCTTGCGCGGCACGTCGGTGTGGTACCACTCGGCCGAGGCAAGCCCGGTCTCGATCGCTGCCCTGGTGCTTTCGCCGACCAGGCTGTAGTCGCGCTTTTTCGCCATCGTCGTCAAATTGGCCTCCAATCGTCGCGCAGCGCTGGCAATCCGGTCCGCCGGCCGGAGGGCTTGCTTTGAATAAATGTCGCGCTCATGTCCTGCCGGCCAGTCTTGGAAAATTTTCTGAAGGCTGAGGATAATCCTGCTCGGGCTGCCGGGCGATATCCGCGATCCTGGCTTCGGCGCCAGCGATTTCCTCCTTGCCGTCGAGGACGCGGAACACCGCGTCGTAGGCCCGGCTTTCGCCATGCTCCAGCCAGATCATCTCACCGCGCTCGCGGGCAGCGAGATCGCCGAGCACATGGTGGGTCGATGGCTCTATCCCCAGAGCGTACTGCCCGGCCTGGAAATTCTGCCATTGGTAGGCACACGGCAACTGATCCTTGCGGGTCGCCACTTCGAAGCCGAGACCGAGCCGGTCGTTGACGACGGCCACCGGAACCTCGCCATGGGCGTCGGCGGCCATTTCGTGCTGCCAGACCTGCTCCCTGAAGTGCCGTTGCGGCGCCGGCGCGGTGCGATAGCCGACACTCTGCGCCTCGTAGCGCTCGCCGGCATGGCTGGCCCAGATGACGTCGCGGATCGGCGCCAGATAACGGGAGCCTTCGTCCAGCAAGGGATGGCTGACATTGACATGGTAGAAATACATATGCGGGGTGCGGTTGAAGCCGTGGTTGACGACATGGTCCGAAAGCCGGATCTCGTTACCCCCGACATCGGCTTCGATGCGGCGAGTGAGATGCAGATCCTCGCCAAACACCGCCGACTGCTGCACGATGCCTTCTGCCCACAGCACGCAGCGGTCGCCCTCCCAGCGCTCGCCATAGCCGGTCAGCCGCGCCGGGATGGTACCGACACGACCATGCAGCGAATGAAGCACCGTCTTCTTCCCCGGATAGTTGTAGCTCTCGGCCGGCACTTCTTCCCGCCCCAGAATGTGGTCGAGGCCGCAGGTGACGAGCAGGCCCGAGAAGGACCGCGCCCAGGCCAGCCCCGCTTCCCCTTCATAGTCGTGCAAGCCCGGATGGCGAAAGCCGCTCGGCGAATGCCAGCCGATCGCCTGGCCCTTGAAGTCGCAATCGGCGATGTCGAGCGCCCGGTCGACGAGCGCGGTGAAGCGCAGGCCCGAGCCGGTGCGGAATTCGAGCATGCGGATGCCGCGCTCCAACCCGTCGCCGAGCGTCATCAGCCGCACGCCCGCGAATTGCGACAGCTGGCCTGACCGCTCGGCCACTTGCCGGCGCGACAGCGTCTTGCCGTAAAGCTCTACCATGCGACGCCCTTCACTTTGCCCTCGCCTCCTTGAGCAAGGCCGACATGTCGGCGCCGGTGATGATGCTTTCCACGGTCAGGAGGTCGGTGTCGGCGACCGTCTGTTCGGCGACGATCTCGCCGCGCCGCATCACGACGATGCGGTCGGCGACCTGGAAGACATGGTGGATGTTGTGGGTGATGAGCAGCACCGAATGGCCGGCGTCGCGTACCTCCTTGACGAAACGCAGCACACCGTGGGTTTCCTCGACGCCGAGATTGTTGGTCGGCTCGTCGAGAATGATCACCTTGGCGGCGAACTGCATGGCGCGCGAGATGGCGATCGACTGCCGCTCGCCGCCCGACAGCGTCGAGACCAGCGCATCAGCGTCGAGTTTCTTCGAGATGCCGACGCGCTTGAGGAGTTCGGAAGCGGCTTTGCGCAGCTTCGCGAGATCGAGCGGCGCGAACACGCCGAGCCAGCCGAAGTTGACCGGCTCGCGGCCGAGGAAAAGATTGCGCGCGATGCTGAGATCAGGCGCCAGTGAGGTGTCCTGATGGATGGTCTCGATGCCGAGGTCCATCGCATCCCGAGTCGAGCGGATCGAAACCTTTTCGCCGCGTACAAAGATGTCGCCCCGATCGACCGGGAAGACACCCGAGATCGTCTTGATCAGCGTCGATTTTCCGGCGCCATTGTCGCCCAGCAGCGCCACCACCTCGCCTTCCCGCAGTGTCAGCGATGCGTTCTTCAGCGCGCGCACGCTGCCGAAGGATTTTTGCAGGTTCTGCAGCCGAAGTACTTCTTGCACCATCGTCAGCCCCTTGCGGCGTTCTTCTGCAGCAAAGCGTGCAGGATGAGCATGGCGAGGATGATGAGGCCGACAAAGATGTTGTAGGCGAGCCCCGGCACGCCGATCAGCACGATGCCGTTGCGGATGGCGCGCAGCATCAGCGCGCCGACGATGGTGCCGAGGATGGTGCCGCGGCCGCCGGTCAGCGCCGTGCCGCCCACCACCACCATGGCGATCACTTCCAGCTCATAGCCGGTGCCGGCCACCGGTGAGGCGGCCGAGATGCGGAAGGCACTGATCATGCCAGCAAGGCCGGCCAGCACCGAGGTCGCGATGAAAAGCCATATCTTGACCGTATCGGCCGGCACGCCGCGCGCCACCGCCGCGTTGCGATTGGAGCCGATGGCACTGATCCAGTTGCCGAGCTTGGCGTAACGCAGGATGTAGATGGCAAACAGCGAGAGGCCGATGAACCACCACAGCGAGGTGTAGAAGCGAAACGAGCCGATGTTGAAGCTGCCGGCGAGCAGCGTCACGAAGAAGCCGGGCTGGTCCCAGGATTTCAGCGGAAAGCCTTGCGTAATGTAAAGCGCTGCCCCGCGTACGACGAGCAACATCGACAGCGTCACCAGGAAGGAGGAGATGCCGATCTTGGTGACGATCAGCCCGTTGATCGCGCCGATCGCGATACAAAGCAGCAGCCCGGCCAGAAGCGCGACACCTATATCCACCCCGCCATTTTGCACCAGCAGCATCACCACCACCGGCGCCAGCCCAAACACCGCGCCGACGGAAAGATCGAATTCGCCTGCCGTCAAAAGCAGCGTCATGCCGAGTGCGATGATGCCGAGCTCGGGCAGGAACGCCATCATGTTGGAGATGTTGAGCGGCGACAGGAAATTGGCGTCGGCGACCGCGAATACCGCCAGCAAAATGAGGAGGATGACGAAGGAGGAGAATTGCGGCGAGCGCAGCAGGCGCGATCTGCCCTTCACCCCCGGCACTTCGTCTTCTGCGGCAATTGTCATGACTGCTTGAACCATGCTTGAAAAGACGCCCGCCGCTTTTCCGGCGGGCGCTGTTTTTCTCATTTCTTGTCGTAAAGCTTCAGAATCGGGTCGACGCTGGAGGCGTCGTAGAGACCGAAAGTGTGGATGTCGTAGCCGATCGGCTCGCCTGACGCGGCAAGCCCGAGCAGCGCCACCGGCATGAAGCCTTGCGCAGAGGGATATTGCCAGGCGGCGGCATTGACGAAGCCGTCCTTGACGGCTTGTGCCGTCTCCTTCGAATTGCCCCAGCCGACGACGGGGATCTTGCCCGCCGGCACGCCGGCGCCATCGAACACGCGCTTGACGCTGGCGGCAACGGAATCGCCGAGCGCGATGATCGCCGGCGGATTGTTGGCGACCATGTAGTCGGTCATCTTGGCGATGATGCCAGCCGGATCGGTGCCGCAATCGACCACGTCATATTTGATCCCCAACGGATCGAAAACGCTGGCGATGCCCTCGGTCTCGAGCTGCTGGTAACTGGCGCCGGGAACCTCGACCGGCAGGAAAACCTTGTCGCCCTGCTTCACCATCTTGTGGTCGACCAGATATTTGGCCCAGATGACACCCGCTTCTTTCAGGTCCGCGCCGACATAGGCCTGCCGCCCTGTCGCCGGATCGTCGGTGTTGAAGAACACGATCGGGATGCCAGCCGCCTTGGCTGCTTTCACCTCCTCCGTCCACAGGCCCGGCTGCGCCGACGTGGTGGCGATGCCGTCGGGCTTTGCGGCAAGCGCCGAGTTGAAGGCTTCCTTCTGCGCCGCCATGTCGCCGCCGCTGAAGGAAATCTTGCAGGTTACCTTGAGCTGGTCGCAGGCCTTGGTCGCACCGGCGTTCCAGTCGATCCAGAACGCATCCGACGGACCGCCATGCGACAAGAGATAGAAGGTCTTCTGGCCGTCCTGCGCCTGCGCCGCCGTGCCAAGGGCGACGCCGGCGAGCACTGTCGCGGCGGCCGCCAATTTCAATGCGAATTTCAACATTCTTTCCTCCCTTGTTTGAAGCCGCGCCGCCATGCACCGGTGGCGCGGCTAGCCGTCACAGGCCGTTCGCGCGGAATTTCCCGTCGAGGAATGTCTTTGCGCGCGGCACGTCGTCTTCCGACAGATGCTCGATGATCACCGGGATGTTCGGATGCTTTTCGGCCAGCCGCTGGAGGTAGAGGTCGTAGTTCAGCGAGCCAAGGCCGGGCGCCGGCAGTTCGATTTCGCCAACCCCGCGGAACGTATGGCTTTCCATCGCGTCGGCATCGCCGATGTCGGCGTGCTTCTCCGACTTGTCATCGCCCGAACGCTTGACGTCCTTGGCATGCGCTATTCTGATCTTGTCGGTCAGCGTGTCGAACACCTGGTTCAGGATCTGATCCATCCGGTCAATGTTGTGCGTCTCGAAATAATTGGTCGGGTCCATCAGCAAGCCGAGGCCTGGATGGTCGACCTGCGCGAACATCTTCACCGTCTCCTCGACCGAGCCGACGACGTTGTTGACATAGGTTTCGAGCAGAAAGACCGCGCCATGGTCGTAAGCCGTCTGGGCAAGATCGGCGATGACCTTACGGCATTCCTCAAAACCTTCCTCGGTCTTGTTCTTGGGGTGATGCACCCAGTCGGATTCGGTGTTGTAGGTGCCGGTCTCCGAGATCACGTAAGGGCTGCCGAACTCGCGCGCATTGCGGATGATCTCCTTGAGATAACCGACGCGTTTCTCGCGCTCGGCCTTGTCGGGATGGATGATGTTGGTGTAGCCCGACACGCAGCAAACAGGCAGGTTGTGGTCGCGGAAGACGTCGCGCACCTTCCTGGCCTTGTCCTTGGTGATCTGCCCGGCCGAAAGATCCACGTCCCTGAAATGCAGGTCGAGCTGGACCGTGTTGAAACCGAGCCCGCGGATCTTCTTTGCCGTCTCTTCGAGGCCGTACGGGAAATAGCCCGTGAAAATACCTGCCTGCATCATGATCTTGAATTCCTCCCTGTAAGCGATTCAGTTGCCAGCGATTTTCAGTTAATTCCGTTTGTGGAGATTTCGGAAAGCTTGACCGTGCGGCCCGATGCCATCGAGCGATAGCCCGCTTCGACCAGCGCCATGGTCTTGACGTTGTCGGCAACGGTGAGCGCCGGCGGCGTACCGGTCTTCACGGCGTGCTGCAGCTGCTCCATGACGCCGATGAAGGCATGCGGGAACCACATCGTCTCCCAGCTGGGAGTTACCCACTCGCCGCCGGTCGTTTCGGAGGACGCATAGGTCAGCGTCGAGGCGGCACCGGTCGGCCAGCCGATCGTGCCCTTGGCGACCCCCTTGGTGCCGTCGACGCGCCAGTTGATGTGCTGGTCGTCCTTGTAGCCCTGCTGGCGCGGACCGGACCACACATCCTCCAGCGACACGGCCAGCACGCCGGACGGGAATTTCAGCGTCGATACGGTGATGCCGTCGGAATGGTCGAATGTCGTGCGCGGATCCTTGCGCGTCAGCGTCGTGATCTCATCGGGATCGCCGAACAGGAAGCGCAGCACGTCAAGGTGGTGCACGCTCATATTGGCAAGCGTCAGCCGGTCGTAACCCTGAAGGAAGGTCTGCCAGTGCGGAATGGCGTGCATGTCGATCTGCGCGAAGACGATGTCTCCGAGCGCGCCACTGTCGATGAGCTGCTTCAACACGCGCATCGACTGGTCGTAGCGCATGTTCTGGTTGACCGAGAGTATCTTGCCGGCCTTCGCCGCCTCGTCGCGCAACTTGACGGCTTCCTCGACCGACAGCGCCAGCGGCTTCTGAGCCAGGATCGCCTTGATGTGGTTCTGCTTCAGCGCATGGCGGATCAGCGCCGGCTGCTGGTCCGGCGGAAACGCGAGGTCGATGATCTCGACATCTGCATCCTCGATCAGCTGTTCCGGGGTGTCGTGGACGGTCGGGATACCCCAACGGTCGGCGACCTTTTGCGCATTCGCCTTGGTACGCGAGGCGATCGCCACGACCGGAAAGCCAGCGTCCTTATAGGCGGCCAGATGGCATTCGGCCATGATCATGCCGGCGCCGACGCAGCCGATCCGATATTCCTTCGTGCGGACCTTCACATCCGGCTCGAAGCCCTTGCCTGTCATGCCTTCCTCCCGAAATCCTGTCCTTGCGGCCGCGTTCATCTTGCCAACGCGCCTCCGCCCTGTCCGAAATAATGCACGCGCGCCGGCTCGCAGGATATCGCCACCATCGCGTCGGGCCTGATGTCAGGCTGGCCGCGCAGCAAAGCCTTCAACCGCGCTCGCCCGGCGGCGAGTGTCACCACGGTATAGCCGCCAAGCGGCTCGACCTCGAACACCCGCGCCGGGCGGCCGGGGCTCTCCTTCTCGGTGTCGCTCCAGGGCCTGACCTTGATATCCTCCGGCCTCAGCCCGATCTCGACGGCGTCGGCCGGAGCCGTGCGATCGGCGATGCTGATCGCGCCTTCGGCGGCCTCGATGCCGCCCTCGCCTTGAACGGATTTGAGGATGTTCATGACAGGCGACCCCAGCAGCCGCGCCACGTAGGTGCTGGCCGGGCGATCATAGATCTCGGCCGGCGCGCCGATCTGCCGGATCCTTCCGCTTTCCAGTATGGCCATGCGGTCGGCGATCGACATCGCCTCTTCCTGGTCGTGCGTGACATAGATCAGCGTCTTGCCGAGCTCACGCTGGATGCGCTTCAGTTCGACGCGCGTTTCCTCGCGCAGCCGCGCGTCGAGCGCCGAGATCGGATCGTCCATCAGATAGGCGTTGGGGTCGCGCACCAGGGCGCGGGCGATCGCCACCCGCTGCCGCTCGCCGCCCGAAAGCAGTGCCGGCGGCTTGTGCAGGATATGGCCGATATGCAGCTTGGCCGCGACATCGGCGACGCGCCGTTTGATATCGACCTCGGCGACCCGGCGCTCGACCAGCGGGAAACGGACATTGTCGAGCGCGCTCATATGCGGGAACAGCGCCAAGTTCTGGAACACCATGGCGACATTGCGCTCTGCTGGCGACACCGTGTTGACGGGCTTGCCGCCGATGAGGATTTCGCCGGCATCCGGCGTCTCCAGCCCGAGCACCAGGCGCAGGATTGTCGACTTGCCCGACAGCGGCGGCCCGAAGAAGCAGAAGAACTCGTTGTCGTTGACAGTGAACGAGGCGTCGTCGACGGCGAGCATCGTGCCGTAGCGTTTCGTGACATTGCGGAAGACGATGTCGGCCATGGCTCAACCCGCTCTCATCGCAAGGCCGCTAACGGCGTCGAAGA
The DNA here is from genome assembly GCF_006442275.1 of Mesorhizobium sp. B2-3-10. Classification (NCBI taxonomy): domain Bacteria; kingdom Pseudomonadati; phylum Pseudomonadota; class Alphaproteobacteria; order Hyphomicrobiales; family Phyllobacteriaceae; genus Mesorhizobium; species Mesorhizobium sp. B2-3-10. The sequence goes on along the minus strand of NZ_VFVT01000008.1, from coordinate 306,301 downwards.
CCCGCACTGACGACGCCGCGGGTGCGACGACCGCGGTTTGCCCTATCGACAGCCCGACATCATTGTCGAAGACCGCTTTCACGGCGCCGTCGCCCTGGCCGAGGTGAACGATGGTGCGCGCGCCGATGCGCTCGACGAAAGTGACAGGCATGGCAAGCCCGCGTCCATTCTCCGCCAGGGCTACCTGTTCCGGCCGAAAGCCGTAGAGCACCTCCCCGCGAGCACCGCGCACGCTGGCCGCCAGCTCATCCGGCAATGGCGGCGAGACCCCAAGCGCCCCGAGATCGACGACCAGACTCCGGTCGCTCTCCGCAGGTCGGCCCTTGAGCAGGTTCATGCCCGGCGCGCCGATGAAGCGGGCGACGAAGACATTGGCCGGATTGTTGTAGACCTCGAGCGGCGTGCCGACCTGCTGCAGCACGCCGTGGTCCATGACCGCGATACGGTCGGCCATGGTCATGGCTTCCAGCTGGTCGTGCGTGACGTAGACCATGGTCTGCTTGAACTGGCGCTGCAGCTGTTTCAGCTCGGTGCGCATCACCGCGCGGAAGGCGGCGTCGACATTGGACAGCGGCTCGTCGAGCAGGAAGATCGCCGGCTCCATGATTGCCGAGCGGCCGATCGCCACGCGCTGCAGTATGTTGACCGACAGCCGGTCGGCCTTGCGGTCGAGCAGCGGCGTCAGTTGCAGCAGCTCGGCAATCGTGCCGACGCGACGATCGATCTCGACCGTGGCGGCGCCACGCATCCTTGGCCCGTAGGCAAGGTTCTGGCGCACCGTCATATGGGTGAAGATCGCGTAGTTCTGGAACACGAAGCCAACCCCGCGCCGGCCCATCGGCACGCCGGCCATGTCGCGCTCGCCAAACAGGATCTTGCCGCTGGTCGGCTCTTCCATTCCGGCAATCATGTTCATCGTCGTCGACTTGCCGCAGCCTGAAGGCCCGAGCAGAGCCATGAACTCGCCATCGGCGATATCGAGGTCCATGGTCTTCAGCGCCGTGAAGTCGCCGAATGTCTTGGTGAGGTGCTTGAGCTGGATCGTGCTCATGCCGCCACCTGCCTTGCCCGGGCCATGCGCTTCATGGCGAACACGGCGACGATGGAGAGCACGACCAGAATGGCGAGCGCGATCGCCGCCACATAGCCCCAGATCAGATCCTGCGTGGTGACCTTGTAGATGTAGACGGAGATCGTTTCGGTGGCGACGCCGGGGCCGCCGCCGGTCATGATGTACAGCGTGTCGAAGATCTTGAAGTTCTCGATCACCCTTATCGCCAGCGCGATGATGATGATCGTCTTCATCTTCGGCAGCACGATGGTGGTAAAGCGCTGCCAGGGATTGGCGCCGAGCAGCGTTGCCGCCTTGATCTGGTCCTCCGGCACTCCGACCAGGCCGGCCAGCAGGATCAGGAACATCAGCGGCGTCCACTGCCAGATGTCGGCGATCATCACCGCGATCAGCGCCAGTGTCGGATCCGACAGCCAGGCAATGGTGACTTGCGTGCCCGTGATTGCCGACAGGATGTCGTTCACCGGGCCGCCGGACTGGAACAGCATGAAGAACATGTAGCCGGCCACCGCCGGCACCACCATCATCGGCATCAGCAGGACCGAATAGAAGATGCGCTTGCCCGGAAAATCGTCGGCGAACAGCGTCGCCAGCGCCAAGCCTAACAGGAACTCGGCCGGCACGCAGACGACCATCACGATGACCGTGCGCTTCAGCGCACTCCAGAAGCGCGCGTCGGCGGCAAGGTCGGTATAGTTGGCGAAGCTGTTCCACATCTCCCAGGCGTTCCACCAGCCAAGGCCCGAGAGTGGCGACCAGTCGGTGACGCTGATGTAGAGCTGCATCAAGAGTGGAAAGGCCGAGATGAACAGCACCAGGATCTGCGCCGGCAAGGTCAGGCGAAAGCCCAACCGCATGCCTTCGTCGCGCAGCGCCGGCTTTGCGCGGGCGGCGTCCATCTCACCCTCCGAAATCGTCGCAACCACCGCGCTCATTGCTTGAGCGCTCCGAAAGTCAGCCCGCGCACCAGATGGCGCTGGATGGCGATGCCCATGATCACCGGCGGCACCGCCGCGATCAGCCCGAGTGCGGCCTTGGCGCCATAGAGCTGGCCGGTCATCGACGAGGACAGCGAGGCCATGTAGACGGGGATCGTCACCCATTCGCGCGTCGTCAGAAGCAGCGCGATCAGATAGTCCGACCAGTTGAGGATGAAGACGAACAGCGCAGCACTCGCCAATGGCGCGCGCATCATCGGCAGCGTGATGCGGGTGAAGACGCGCAGCCGCGAGCAGCCCTCGACCAAGGCGGCCTCCTCGATCTCGCGCGGCATGTCGTCGAAGAAGGTCTTCATCAGCCAGAAAGCGAACGGCAGCGTGACGATGCCGTAGATCAGCGCCAGCCCCCACCAGCTGTCGGTGAAATTCAGGAAGGCCCACATAATCATGACGGGGATCATGACGGCCATCGGCGGAAACAGCCTGAGCTGGATCAGCGCCAGCGGCAGGTTCTGGCCGGAGCCGAAGCGCGACAGGCCATAGGCGGCGGCGGTGCCCGCCGACATGGCGATCGCGGTGCCGAATACCGCCGACAGAAGCGACGATAGGATCGGCTTCAGCGCGGTGCGGTCGAGCGCGACGATCAGATTGTTGGTGGACTCGCCGAACACGAACTGGAAATTGCTGAGCGTCGGGTTCTTCGGCCACCATGTCAGGTCCGCTCCCGTCGCCGACCATTCGGCGATCGGCTTGAAGGCCATCGACACCATCCACAGGATCGGCACCAGCGTGACGGCCATCGCCGCGAGGATCGCGGCGTAGCGGAATATCTCGAAGGGGACGGAACGCTTCATCTGGCTGCTTTTGCTGGTGGCGTCGGTTGCGGAGGGGAAGAGCGGATGCTCCTCCCCTCCGGCTTTGATCCAGGGAGATGGATCAGCTGATCGGATCGAGAACGGTCGGCCATGCCTCCTTGTTGGTCCTGATGGCTTCGAGCAATTTGTCCTCGCCAATGCGCCGGGCGATCTTCTTCCACTCGGCTTCCGTGTCGGCCATCGCCTGCTCCGATGTCTTGGCCTTGGTCAGCGAGGCCATCAGGTTTTCGTCCAGCGCGTTGTGGAAGGCGGTGGCGCCGGGATAGTTGCAGGTCGGCACCGTGCGGGCGACCGTCTCGCGCACCACGTCCATGTGATAGGCGTGGTAGGTCTGGCGCACCAGCGGATCGGAGAAATCCGAAAGCCGGAACGGATCGAGATAGCCGCCGGGGTTGGCGCTCATCCAGGCATAGATGCGGGCCGAGCCTAGCCACTGCAGCAGGAGATAGGCGACCTCCTGGTTTTTCGACTGCGACGAGACCATGCCGGTCAGCGAGAACCACAATACGGAGCGGCTGATCAGTTTGCCGTCGATCTCGCGGCCGGGCGGCAGCATCGTGCCGATCTTGCCGGTGACCTTGGAATCCTTGTTGCCGGCATTGTCGAGGAATTTCGGCAGGTTGGAGAACGCACAGGTCATCGCCGCGCCCCCCTTGGCGAAATTGCCGTACTGCTCCGGCCAGCCCCACGAGATCGCATCCGGCGAATGATGGACCAGCGATTCGACATATTCGTTGGTGGCGGCGATGCCATGCTCGGAATTGATCAGCGGCTTGCCGTCGTCGCCGAACAGGAACTGGTTGGGCGAGGCCATCGACACATAGCGCTGATACCAGTTGGTGTAGCCCCAGCCCTGGTTGCGCAGGTCGGTGGAGCCGAACAGGCCCTTGTCCGGACGCTGGAAGAAAGCGGCGATATCGCCATGCTGCTTCCAGGTTTTCGGCGGCGCCAGATCGTAGCCGTATTTGTCCTTGAAGGCCTTCTTCTCGGCTTCGTCACCGAACAGGTCGGTACGGTAGACCCAGGTCTGGAAGTCGCCGTCCAGCGACACGCCATAGTTGGAGCCGCGATATTTGTTGAGCAGCGATACACCCTTGGCGCCGTCGACATAGCCGGTCTTGGGATCGTCCCATTCGGGTTTGTACTGGGCGACGAAGTCGTCGAGCTTGGCGATGCCGCCGGTCTCGGCGAGATCGCCAAGGCGATTCCACTCGGTCGAATAGATGTCGTAGGCCCCACCCTTGGTCGAGATGTCCTGCATGGTTTTGGTGAATTCCTGGCCGTTCGGCAGACCGACGATCTCGATCGGGATCCCGGTTTCCTTTTCCCACAGCTCCTTGATCGACGGCGCCCCGGCCGGAAAAGGCTGGGTGAGCTGGCCGATCGAGCCGTCCGACAGGCCAAGCACGATCTTGGCCGGCGCCTTGCCGGCGCCCTTCAAAGCCTTGGCGGCCTCGATGGCGCGGCCCTCGGGTGTGTCGGGACCGTATTGATAACGTTCGGCTCCGTCGAAGCCCGTCGGGCCGCCGATCATGCCAGGTGCGAGCGCATCGGCCGCGAAGGCGCGACCGGGACGAATGAATTGCGGAGCGATACCTGCAGCGGCCACGAACACCGCCGCCTTTCCTCCGGACGCCAGCAACCGGCGCCGCGAGATGCGGATCAAATCAGACATTGGAATTCCTCCCTCAGGCCCAATGTTTCCTCCACGAGCCCATGAGGGATATTGACGGCAGGATCGGAAGGCTGTCAACATCATTAATAATCAAAACACATCACAACATCGCATAGAGTGAGGAAATGCGTCATACCAAGGTTCATAGACCCCTCCGAATGCGTCGATTTGATGGGAAATGTGATCTCCCTTTCCGACACGATCGTGCCGGACGAGTTGATTTAGCTTGGCGGCTTGCGCATCGGCCAAGGCCGGATACATCATTTCCCATCAGAATCGCGGATCGCGGGGCGTTGGGCGCAATCAGCCGCCAGCCGGCACTGCGTCATCCCTGATGCATTGAGGAGATGAGACGGTGCGTTCCACCCTGACCGACATAGCCCGGGAAGCCGGCGTCTCCGCCGCCACCGTCGACCGCGTGCTCAACAATCGCCCCGGCGTGCGGGCGCGCACACGCGAGATCGTGCTCGAAATGGCGCAGCGCCTCGGCTACATCGCCGAAGGCCCGAACGGGGCGCCGCCCAGGCCGGTGCCCGGCGAGGTCATCCGGCTCGACTTCGCGCTGCCGGCCGGCACCAATTCCTTCATCAAGATGCTGCACCGCCACATCGAGGCACAAGCCCTGGCGCGCCCCGATCTCGACGTCCATATCGCCACCATAGAGGGCTTCAATCCCGACCGGCTCGCCCGCCTGCTGCAGGATTTGCGCGGCCAGACGCAAGGCGTCGGCGTCATCGCGCTCGACCATCCGACGGTGCGCGAGGCGATCCGCTCGCTATCGGCCAACAACGTCAAGGTGGTGACCATCGCCTCCGACATCCTGCATGTGCCAAGGGTTGCCTATATCGGCATCGACAACCGCGCCGCCGGGCGGCTGGCCGGCTATCTGCTCAACCGTTTCATGGGCTCAGGCAGCCCCGGCAAGGTGGCGCTGTTTGCAGGCTCGCTGTCCTATCGCGGCCACGAGGAACGCGAGATGGGCTTCCGGCACATACTGACCGAGGAATCGCCCAATCTGGAGATCGTCGAGATGCGCGAAATGCTCGACGACCGCGAAAAGGCCTATTCGGAGGCGTCAGCCCTTCTGGAACGCCACCCCGACCTTGCCGCGATCTACAATGTCGGCGCCGGCAACACCGGCATAGCGCGTGCGCTGAAGGAACGCGGCCGTGCGCAATCCATGGTTTTCCTCGGCCACGAGGCGACGGACGGCACCAAGGAACTGCTGCTCGACGGCACGCTCGACGCCGTCATCGACCAGAACCCGCGCGTCGAAGCCCGTGAGGCGCTCAACATCCTGACCCACGCCGTCCGGGGCCTCCCCTATGAATTGCACCAGCCGAGGCTGCAGGTGATCTTCAAGGAGAACATCCCGGAGATTTGAGCGGTACTGATGAGCCGGGCGCGGTGCGGAGACGCCCGCTGGCTCGACCCTTCCGTCTACTGGACTGTGGCGACTTCCGCGGACGCGGCTTCGACAAAGCTCTTGTCGACCCATTTGCCGTAGTCGATCGATCCCTTGAGGAGCCCGGCGCCGGCCATGAATTTTTCTTCGGCCTTCAGGGCTTCGATCGCATCATCGGTGAGCTTCGGATCCTGATGGAAGGCGCCATCGGCATAGGTTTTGCGCACGGATTTCTCCGACGATTTGGTCGCCTCGACAAAGGTCTTGATCGTCTCGTCGGGATGGGCATCTGCCCAGCGCGAAATCTCGATGTCGACCTTGAGCAGCCGCTTGACCAGATCGGGATATTTCGCCGCGAAGGCGCCGTTGACCGAAATGACGTTCGGCACATTCCATTCCGGATGCGTGCTGGTGTCGTAGAGCAGACGCGCCTCGCCGGAGTCGACGAGCTTGGCCGCCGTCGAGTCGGTCTCGACGATGGCATCGATATCGCCGCGCAACAGGGCCGGGCCTGATGCCTCGAAAGGGAGGTTCAAACCCTCGACATCGTTCGTGGTCAGGCCGACACTGTTCAGCGCCTTGCTGAAATTGGAGTGCCGCACCGTGCCTGTGAGATAGGCGACCTTCTTCCCCTTGAGGTCCTGCAGCGTCTTCAGGGGGGAATCGGTCTTCACGACGATGGAGGACCCGCCCGCCCTGACATAGCTCGACAGGCCGATCAGCTTGACGTCGGCGCCGGACGCGGCGACACGCAGCGCCGGGTTGTTGCCGGTATAAGTGAACTCGATGGCGGCGGTGGCCAAGGCCGTCGTCGCCTCCGAGCCGCCGTTGAAGGTCACCAGTTCGACCTTGATTCCGTCCTTGGCGAATTCCTTCTCCCACCAGCCATCTTTCTGGGCGAGGATGAATTTGAGGTGCCCGGGCGCCGTGCTGCCGATGCGGATGACGTCGGGCTTTTCCTGCGCGAAGGCAGGCATGCCGCCAAGGCCGATCACCACCACAAGGGCGCCCTTCAGAAACAGCCGGCGAAATCCATCGAATGCGATGCTGGACATGGGAAAATCCTTCCTACTTGGAGCGAATGGCTTAAATGAGCGAAGGCTCGGACTGGCCCTTCCAGGCGGTCGCCCAGCGCTCGAACCAGACGAGCAGGTAGTTGACGGTCAGGCCGATGACGGTGAGCGTCAGGATGCCGGCATACATGTCGGCCGTTTCCATCATCAGTTGCGAGTTCTGGATGAGGAAACCGAGGCCGGATTTGCCCGCCAGCATCTCGGCGCCGATCACCGCGAACAGCGAGGATTTGACCGCCAGCCGCGCACCGGCGACGATCGAGGGAATGCTGGCCGGCAGGATGACTTTCCGGAACAGGTCGAAGTCAGACGTGCCCATCGAGCGCGCCGCTTTGATGAGCAGCGGATCGACCGACTTCACGCCGCTGATCGTGTTGACGAGGAGAAAGAACACCGAGGAGTAGAAGGTGATGGCCACCTTGGATTCCTCACCAATGCCAAGCAAAAGGATGAACACCGGCAGCAGCGCGAATTGCGAGGTGTTGCGTAGCGTCTGCACCAAAAGATCACTGACCTTCTCGAACAGAGAGTAGCGGCCCATGAGCAGGCCAAGCGGGATGGCCACCAACACGCCGAGCGCGAAGCCGATGGCCGCGCGCTGCAGGCTGATGCCGATATGCTCGACCAGTGCACCCGAGGCAAGCAGGTCCCACCAGGCAAGCAGCACCTCGCTCAGCGGTGGAAAGAAGATGCGGTTCAGCCAGCCGAGCCGCGGCGCAATCTCCCACAAAAGGAAGAACAGGCCGAGCAGCGGCAGGCCATAGACGAAGGTGCCACCATACGTCTCTTTCCTCCGGGCTTTGACCTCTTGGGCTGCGCCACGCGCCTTGATTGCAGGAATTTTTGCGGCAACGGCGGCCTCGCCGCGAAACCTGATGGCAGGGCCGAACTTTTCGGTCAGATAGGCCATGGTTCTAACTCCTCAATGGCCGAAGGCCGGCGACAGCGTCCAGTCCTTCTGCGCCCTGTTGACCTCGTCGCGCAGCACGTCCCAGACGCGAGCGCGATACGCGTTGAATTCAGTGCTGGCGCGGATGTCGCCGTCGCGCGGCCGCGGCAGGTCGATGTCGATGATCTCCTTCACCGCGCCCGGCCGCGCCGTCATCACCACCACGCGATCGGCCAGGAAGATCGCCTCGTCGATCGAGTGGGTGACAAAAATGACCGTCGTCTTGATCTTGCCCCAGATGCGCAACAACTCGCCCTGCAGCAGTTCGCGCGTCTGCTGGTCGAGCGCGGCGAAGGGTTCGTCCATCAGCAGCACTTCTGGATTGCTGGCGAGCGCGCGGGCGATCGCCACGCGCTGCTGCATGCCGCCGGAAAGCTGGTTGGGGAAACGATCCTCGAAGCCGGCAAGCCCGAACAGCGACAAAAGGTGCCTGGCCGTCGCCGTCCGCTCCGTCTTCGCCACGCCGCGCACTTCCAGCGCATATTCGATATTGGCGAGCGCCGTGCGCCAGGGAAACAGCGCATATTGCTGGAAGACGTAGCCGGTCTTGGGATCGGGACGCGTGATGCGCCCGCCGTCGAGTTGGACGTCGCCGCCGGTCGCCCGCGTCAGCCCGCCGATAATGTCGAGCAGCACCGACTTGCCCGAGCCGCTCGGACCGACCAGCGTGACAAACTCGCCCTTGCGGATGGCAAGATCGACGCCGTCGAGAACGGTGACGCGATCGGTCGCCTCGCCTTCGACAGTGACGAACTGTCCTGGTTTGAGCTGGAAGGTCTTGCTGATGTTGTTGACGACGATGCGGTTCATGTCTTGTCGCTTCCTATTGCGCCACGCGGATGCGGTGCGTCGGGTCGAATTCGGAGCCGCCGGCCTTGCCGCGCGTCCAGCCGAGTGCGCGGGCATAGGAGCCGAACAGAAGGCGCGCTTCGACCTCTGCCTCGGTGATGCCGGTTGGCCCTTCGGCTGCCTCGGCCACGTAAAGAGCGTCGGTCGGACAGTAGATTTCGCACAGGAAACAGGTCTGGCAGTCGTCCTGGCGAGCAATGACGGGCGCGCCATGCTCGGTCGCGTCGAAGACATTGGTCGGGCACACCTTGACGCAGATGTCGCACTCAATGCAGCGCGTGGCCGAGACGATCTCGATCATGACGCCAGCTCCGCCAGCCGACCGGGCGCCCCTTCTATGCGGAACTCGTCGACACCGGTGACGATCAAGCGATGCGCCAGTGCCGGATTCTTGCCCGGCAGGTCGACGCGGCGATGCATGCCGCGGCTTTCGGTACGGTGCAATGCCGCGGCGACCGACCAGCGCCCGACTGCGGCGATCGACGCCGCTTCGCGCGTGCGTATCCGTTCGGGCCCTTCGCCCCGCAAATGGTCGCGCACGTCGCGCCAGACGCTCTCCAGCCGCTCGCTGCTTTTCTCAAGGCGGCCACCATCGCGGAAGAAGTTTTTGTCGAGCGGCGTCACCTCGTTGCGCACCGCCTCAATGACCTCGCCTGCCGCGATACCGGCACGCGGCGCCGCCGCCGGACGCAGACCGGCCTGACCGAGCGGTTGTGCGGCGCCCCGAAACGCTTTGCCGCTACGCCGCTTCGCGTGGGTCGAAGCCCCTTTGCCTGCCCACCAGCCGCTGGCCAGCGCCCAGGAGGAATTCACGGCGCCGCCGCCCGACACGGCGCCGGTCACGATCTCGCGGCTGGCCGCATCGCCGGCGGCGTAGAGGCCGGGCACGCCGGTGGCGCAATCGTCGGACACGATGTCGATGCCGCCAGTGCCGCGCACCGTGCCTTCGGCGCGCAGCGTGATACGGAACAACTCGCTGAACGGGTCGATGCCGGCACGGTCATAAGGCACGAAGCAGTTCGGCTGGCCCTGGCGCAGCCAGCCCTGCAGCGCCGGTTCGGCCTGGTCCAGCCGGGCATGGACCGGGCCGTCGATCAGCGCGCGGGCCACTTCCTCCTCGCGGTCGCCGATGCCGTTGCGCAAAGGTTCGCCAGTAGAGCCCAGGATCGGCGAACCATCCTCGCGGTGGAACGAGGCCCAGCGGAAGGGCAATCCCTTGTTGAGCGAGGAGCCATAAGGCGCCAACGTATACTTGCCGGTGAATTCCATGCCAGACAGGCTGGCGCCGGCCTCGGCCGCCATCAGATAGCCGTCGCCGGTCAGCCCCGTGCCGCCGAGGATGCGCTCGCGAAAGGCACAGCCGCCGGTGGCCAGGACCACCGCGCCCGCCTCGACGCGCCAATCGTGGCCGGCCTGCCTGGCGACTCCGGCGGCACCAACGATGGCATCGCCGTCGGACAAGAGTTCCAGCGCGGGATGGTGGTCGAGCACGGTCACGCCGGCAAGCAGCACCCGGCGGCGCATGAAGCGCATATAATCGGGCCCACGCAGATTGGCGATGTAGAGCCGGCCGTCATCCTCGCTCGGGAAGGGATAACCCCATTCCGAGAGCCTGAGCAAATTGCGGTAGGCGGTGTCGACGCAGCGCAGCATCCATCGCTGGTCCGCGAGCTCGCCCGTGCGCTGCCAGCGCCGCTCGACCACCGCATGCCTGTTGTCGCCCGGGGGCACGCACCATGTGCCGGTGTTCGACGGCGCGGTCGCGCCGCTGGTGCCGAGATAGCCTTTGTCGGCCAACACCACCTTGGCGCCGCTTTCAGCGGCCGCCACGGCTGCCCAGGCGGCCGATGGGCCGCCGCCCAGCACCAGCACGTCGACCTGGAGCTGCAAGGCATCGGAAGCTGATTTTTGCGATTTGGGCATCGATGCTCGGCGAAGGAGTGTGAGGCGGCTGGCGTTATGCGGCGCGGGCCGCACCCGAGAACCATAGCGGCTCGTTCCCGGCGCTCCATTTGATGTTGCAGCCGATCGACGGCACTTGGCTTGCGGCGGGCCTGCCGCCCTCCAGCACCGCGTCGACGGCCGCGCGCAGATCAGCACCAGTCACCGGCCTGCCATTGCCCGGCCGCGCATCGTCGAACTGGCCGTGATAGGCAAGCCGCCGGTCGGCGCCGAACAGGAAGAAGTCAGGCGTACAGGCCGCGCCATAGGCTTTGGCCACTTGCTGCGACGCGTCCTTCAGATAGGGGAAGGAATAATCGAACTTTTCGGACTCCTCGCCTATCCGCGCGAGCGTCTCCTCGGGATGCTCTAAATGGTCGTTGGCGTTGATCGCTAGCACCTGCAGGCCCTTCGGCGCATAGTCCCTGGCGAATGCAGCAAGCTGCTCGCGGATCAGCACGACAAAGGGGCACCGATTGGAAATGAAGGCGACGAGCAGGGCCGGCTTGGCATCGAAATCGGCAAGCTTGTGCAGCACGCCTTGCGCGTCGGCCAACAGGAAATCGGCGGCCCTGGTGCCCAGCTCGATCGGGTTGGATTCGGTTTGCGGCATCGATGTCTCCGTTGCAGCGGTTTCATGCAGTTATTTATTCTATCAATTTAGTAGGATTATACGCCTGAGGGCGCGTCTGCGGTCAACCGGGCAGCTTAGAATATCGTGCCAATGTTTCAGGCCGCGCCGGCACGTTTGTTCGAGATGAGGCTGTGTTGGAAGAAACGCGATTTGGCCAGGGAACATGGCTCTGGCAGCGGCGACTTCAATCTGCAGCTCCCGCGCCAGCTTCAGGAACGCATGGTCCTAGACCTTGCGAACGACCGCCTCACCATCTGCCCCGATACCGATCGCGATCCGCTCGCCGGAAACAATGCCCCCAATGTCGCAAACCACCAGCGGCATGCTGATCGCGTAGAGGAACTCGGCGACGATGGCGCCAACGGCAAGGATCGGGTCCGGCCGTTCCAGAAGAATGCCGGCCGGCGCCGTGCCCCTGCGGATTGCCTCGGCCAAGACAGAGGAAGAAGACGAGGACCCTCGCCCGCTCGGCATGACCAGTATCTTGCCGGAGACATTCTGGCCAAGGCCTGGGTGCGAATGATCCGTTATATCGCCGGTCTCGGCCTCTATGCCGCCCCAGAAGCTGAGCGGTTGCGAGAACACCAGCGCCTCGCCCTCGGCCTCGCCTGCCAGTTGGAAGGTGCCGACGCGTCCAATGGCATCCACCGATTGCATCATGAGGCGCTCCGCACGACACGCCCGATAGCCGCGGAGCGGATGCAATCCTTCATCTCGGCGAAGGCGACGGTCACGCCGATATTGCCCGGCGCATAATGCGCCCATTTGCCGGAATTGGTCATCACCACGCCGTCGAGACGCTCGAGAATCGAGGTGACATAGGTGCAGGTGTCGGCGACCGGGACCAGGCCGAACACCTCCATGCCAGCCAATGCCCCCTCCTCCTGCAATCGTGTCAGCGTCGCGCGACCGGTATTGACATAGATCGGAATGCCCCTGTCCGGTGCGACCGCGCGCAGCAACGGCAGCAGGCGCATCCACTCCGCATGCGAGAAATGCGGTGTGCCCAGCGACACGGCCGCCAGCGGCGTCCCGTCGGGTACGCGCGACAGCCTGGCCAGCGCTTGACCGATATCGGCGCGCGTGATGCGGATCGTTGCCTCCGGCGCTTGTCCATGGAACGCCTCGTCGAGTGTTCCCGCTTCCGGCGTGATGCCGACCGCGTGGAACAGCGCCACCGCGCCGGTCGTTGCCGCCGCCGCGCCCAGCGCCTTCAACTGGTCCTCGTCGCGCGGTTGCGGCAGACCAACGATCACAGGAATGCGGTCCCCACTGGCTTGCCCGATGATCAGCCCGACGCCGACGAACAGGCTGTCGCTCGGCTCCCCGTCGGCAACATCCAGCTCGAACAGGATGCGGCCACGCCGGTTCCCGCTCAGATGCAGGCCCCAGGCCGGTGCGCGACCGGTCATGGCGCAGCACAGATCGATGAAATCGCCATAGCGGTTTGTGCGCGCGCCGATCACTGAATTGGCAAAGACGATGGCATTGGATTCGCCCCAGGCGATCTGCTGGCCGAATTCAGGCCGAAACCGCGTCTGGTAAGGGGCACAGGTGAAGGTCGCCTGGCAGCCAAGCTCCAGATGCGCCTTCATCAAGCGCCGCGCCGGCATTTCTTCAGCCGCCGGCATCTTGACCATGCCGGGATGGATGAGGTCGAACGAGCCGACATTGAGCGTCGTCGGCACCCGGACACGTCCGCTTCCCTCGACCAGCCGCTCGACGAAGTCGAGCCCTGCCTTGCCGTGATAGAGGCAACCGTCGATATGGGCGCCGGTGATATCGAGCAGGCCGCTGGCGCCAATCGCGTTGGAAAAGGCGACGAGGATTTTCATGGCGGCGGCCGCGGCTGGGCCTTGCTCGCCATCGAGCATGGACCGGTCGCGGGCCGTCAGGTCAAGCGTCATCAAAATGCTCCGGGCTTAATTTACGCCCGGCTATGCGTTCCTCATTGTCGGCGGTCTGGCAAGAGCCGAAACGAGGATCAGCCCGCCGCCGCAATCAGCACTGTGCTCTCCGGCGACCAGCGCAGCACCACATCCTGACGTTCCACCAATCTGTCGGCGCCAGTATTCTGGACGATGACCTTCAACGTCTGGCCGGCGCAGCCGCGAGGCGGAGCGAGCGCCCGGCTTCGATCAGCGAGTCGTCACCTCGAGGCCGAGGCGGAGCGAAGCCGGCAGCAGCGCCAGATAGAGGTTCTGCGAGAAGAAGACGGCGTAATTGCCCAGCGTGAACGCCCACGGCGTCCCGTCAGCGGCAGGTCGGTCATGAGGGAGAAAAAGACCATGGCGAAGGCGGGAAGACCGGAGGCAATCGCTTTGCAGAAGAACGAAAGCCCGCTCCGGGAACCGGAGCGGGCCTTGGAGGAGGATGAAGGGGTGGGACCCTCTCCTCTTGTTTCCACGGGGGGTGTGGACCGCAATCACCATACAGCCGTCCTGCGGGGCGCATGATCACAAGCCGGCCTGCTTCCATCACATTCCAGTGCACGCCGGCGCGGGTTCGCTCACGGGACCGCGACGCCGGCGACACAAGAGGAGCCGGCTAGATGCGTCCCAGGACGACAAGGATGATGACGATGATCAACACAAGTCCGAGACCGCCACCGCCATAGTAACCGGTTCCGTAGAACGGGCCACCGCCCAGACCGCTGAAGCCGCCGAGCAGCGCGAGGATTAGAATAATGATAAGTATCGTTCCGAGACCCATGGCCTTCCCTGCTCCTGAATGCGCGCTTTCGCGCTGGTTCAACATCGCGCCATTTCGGATGTCGCAAGGTATGAACGTTTTAGAGGGGCTGGCGTTCCGCTGGACTATTGCGACTACGGAACAGACAGCCCGCAACGCAGAAAGTCCGCCTGGACGGCGGGCTTTCCAACCGGCCGGAGGCCAGGAGAGTGCGGTCAGGCCTACGGCTGGTTCCGCAACCTCCCTCAACCTCAGCGGCGTGCGATCAGCAGGCAGAGCTGCCGCAAGTCGCGGTCATAGGTCCCTTCGCTGCTGAGGACATCGACGCAGCGCTTCTTCATGCGCGTCACCTGCGAGCTTGACATCTGGGCCACGACACCAGGAACGTTGGGGTGATTGGGATTGGATGGGTTGCTCGGGTTGGACGGATTGCTGGGATTGGTGCCGTTGCCGATGCCCGCGCCGACACCAATGCCACCGGCGCCGCCAACACTGGCGCCAAGCCCCGCATTGATGCCACCCGTTCCGCCAACATTGGCACCGAGCCCGGCGTTGATGCCGCCCGAACCACCGATATTGGCGCCGGCTCCTGCATTGACGCCATTGCTGCCGCCGATCGACGCGCCGAGCCCGGCGCTGACGCCCCTCGAGCCGCCGACATTGGCGCCGGCTCCGGCATTGACGCCACCGCTGCCGCCGACCGAGGCACCGACGCCGGCATTGATGCCGCCACCGCCGCCGACCGAGGCGCCGACACCGGCATTGACACCGCCGCTACCGCCAACCGAGGCGCCGACACCGACGCCAAGACCTGCTGCGTTTGCTGGCACGGACAGAACCAAGACTATTGCACTACCCGCCAACACGCTGGCGACTGTCTTGATGGTAAAGGCCATAACACTCTCCTGTTGTCGTTGCGCTAGGCAGTCGGCATGCAGCCGATTGCGATGGCAACTACGTCGAAGAGAGTTTTGAGTTTCAATTCACGCTATACATGTGAGCGACATGGTATTAACTGTCGAAACAAGAAAGCGGTAATGATAATAAAAATATAATATAGCTGTAGAAAATATCTAATGGCAGACGTTTGCAATGTCTATATTTTGAGGAATTTACGAGAAAAAACGATTTAGAGCCAGCTGTTGGAGAGCCGATGATTTGGTGCCAGGCTGCTTGCTACCGAACAGCCAGGATACAGCACCTCACCTGCGGAGCAGTTCCGGACCATTGGACGCTAAGGAGCCCTGTTGGCCAACCCTGGATCAAACAGGACCGGCCACTCTCGCGTGACAGTCTGGCCTTCAGAATATCCGGTAAAACAGCCTATAGCGCACGCGCTCCATATAAGAGCGGTACTCAGGCTCCGCGGCAAGCAAGGCCTCCTCGCGCAGAATGCGGTACACCTGCAGATAGGTGATAACCGCATAGACGGCGAGATTGTAGAAGGAAAACGCCGACAGCAGGTAGAGGACATGGCCGGTAAGGTAACCGGCATAGATCGGATGCCGCACCAGGCGGTAGGCGCCGCCGGTCATCACGCCGCGATTGGCGGGCAGGATGGCAAAGGAACGACCCAGCGACAGCTTTCCCCAGATGACGAACCACAGTGCCAGGAACTGCAGCGGCGCGGCGACATAGATGGGGATGATGGGGATGCCCGGTTCCATGGTGATCAAGGCGACACCAAAACTGGCGGTCACCGAAGCGACTACCGCAAGCGGGCTCCAGTCACGCGTCACCGGCCGCCGCGATAGCAGCAGCCAGGTAAAGGTGAGCGTCTCGGAAACCGCCACCAGCGCGATATTGAACCGGGTGGGATCCTGCACGAAGTGATACACGCCCCGGTACACAAACAGCCCCGCGCATGCGAGCGCACAAATGCGAAAGAAGCCTTCGCGCAAGTCGGCCAGGGTCTCGCGCTTGCGCGCTTCGGATATCATCCCGCCCTGGTTGACGCGCGGAAGCGTTTCGCTTTTTGGTGCAAGCAAGGCAAGAACCCCGATGATCCCTCGGAGGGACCTTTGCACGCAACCATTGCTGTGCGGTTAACCGAGAAGATCATATCGGCATCAGAAACGGCGACGGCGCCGCCGAAAGACATGCGAGACACAAGGCACGGCCGTGCAGATTGTCTCCGCTTCGAGGATCGCCAGGAATGGGTTTCGCCCGAGTTGATCCTCTCCTTAAGGGATTGGCCAGCTACCCCAGAAATGCGTTGCTGAAATACCTGGCGAAATCCGGGCTCTGCGGCAGAACCTTACCGTCGGTGTCGCGCAGAATGCCGGCGGCGAAGAGGTAGTTGCCGATCGCTTCCATCTTGGCAGGGTCCAACGTCCCGATGGCACCATTTTGCCCGCGTAGATAATTGCCCTCGAGCAGTGCCTTCAGCGAGGCGTGGACCAAGGCCGGATTCGTCAGGGCATCCTTGTTGGCGGCTATCAGCAGCGTGGCGGCCTCCCCTGGATGATCGACGGCGAATTGGTAACCGCGCCGCGTTGCCTGGATGAAGGATGACGACAATTCGGGGTTCGCCTGGAGATACGCTTCGCTCGAAGAGATAAGCGTGGTGTGCTCATCGGGGACGCCATGGTCGGCATAGACGAAACTGCGCTGCTTAACGCCCCTGAGTTCGGCTTCGACGCCCTCCCAGGTCGACACTTCCAGCGTGAAGTCGACCGAACCGTTGGCCAGCGCCTCGTAGGCGGAAGTGCCCAGCGTCACCGTCTCGAAATCGCCCTTGCCGCCGTCGTGACGGATGATGGTCGAGATCAGCGCGGTCTCCCAGGCGCTGCCGAAACCGCCATAGGTCAGGCCATCCAGATCTTTCGGGCTTTTGATGTCGCTGCGCGCGGCATTGAACACCAGCCGGCCTGTCTCGGACTGCACGACGGCATAGACGCCCTTCAGATCGGCCCCCGCGGTCTTCTGGGTGAACAGGCTGATGGTGCCGTTGATCCCGAAATCGGCGACATGGTTGGCGACAAGCGTGCCGGCACCGGTATCGCTGTACGGCAGGATGTCGACCTCGATGCCGGCTTCCCGATAAAATCCCTTATCGCGGGCGACGAACAGGCCGATGTGGTTGGTGTTGACCGTCCAGTCGAGGGCGACTGTGACCGTCCGCGTTGCCGCGAAGGAACGGCTCGATCCGGTGATCAGCGGTACGCTGCCGGCAAGGGTGAGCAGCAGGGCTTGCCTGCGCGTCAAGTCAATCATGGTCATGTCCTTTGGATGGCTGGGGGTTGAGCAAAATGTCGAGAATCTCGGCCTCGAGTGCCCCGGCCTGCCGCGTGGCCGCGCTGGCGGAATCGCGCGGGCGCGGCAGCGGCACCTTGATCTCGCGCACGACCCGGGCAGGCCGCGCGGACAGCACATAGATGCGGTCGGACAGGAACAGGGCTTCGCGCACGTCATGAGTGATCAGCAACGCCGTCCAGTGGTGGTGCCGCCACATCTGTTCGAGCCAGCGCTGCAGGGCCGCACGGGTCAGTGCGTCGAGCGCGCCGAACGGCTCGTCGAGCAGCAACATATCGCGTTCCTGCACCACGGTACGTAAAAGCGCCGTGCGCTGGCGCATGCCGCCCGAGAGCTGCGCTGGAAAGTGCCACTCGAAGCCGGCAAGGCCGAACTCGGCAATCAGCGGAGCCACACGCTTCCGTGCCGCCTTGCGGCTGACGCCTTGCACCTCGAGTCCGAGCGTGGTGTTGTCGAGGATGCGCCGCCACGGCATCAGCGCGTCGCGCTGCGGCATGAAGGCGAAATGCCTGCCGTGATCGTCGAGCGGCACGCCGTCGAAGAACATCTCACCCTCGCCATGCTCGGCGCCGGTCAGAAGCTGGAACAGCGTCGACTTGCCGGCTCCCGAAGGTCCAAGGATCGAGACGAATTCGCCGGCATCGACACGAAGCGAAATGTCGGCGAGCACATCGAGCCCGCCAAACGCCTTGCGAACATGCCGCAATTCGAGCCGGCTCATGCTTCTGGACCTTTTCCAGCGCCTTGCCTGCCAGCGGCTCGTTCCCAGGGCATGGCAAGACGCTGCAGCAGCATCGTCAGCCCGAACAGGACAAGGGTGAGCGCTGCGCTGACGCAGACGGCGGCGAGCACCAGGTCGGGACGGAAATTGTTCTTGGCGTTGAGCATGTAGATGCCCAGCCCTTTGGCCGCGCCTGCATATTCGGCGAAAATGGCGCCGACGACGGCATAGGTGATGGATATCCTGAGGCCAGCGAAGAAATAAGGCAGCGCCGAAGGCAATCGTGCCAGCATGAAGACACGCCAACGCCCTGCTCCCATGGCACGCAGCATCTGACCGATCTCCACCTCGGTAGCCTCGTAGCCCTGTACCAGCGCGACCAGCATCGGGAAGAAGGTGACCAGCGCCACCAGCACGATCTTGGGCGCCAGCCCGAAGCCGAACCACAGCACCACCAATGGCGCGATGGCGACCAGCGGCAAAGTCTGGCTGACTATGAAGATGGGAAACAGCGCTCGCCGCAAAGGCTGGAAGAAGTCGACCAGCATCGACAGGGCGAAGGCGGCACTGAGCGAACAGGCAAAACCGATCAGCGTGGCGCGGACCGTGGGAATGGCGTTGTCGACCAAGGCTTCCCGATTGAGCATCGCCTGTTCGAAGACGCGCGAGGGCGCCGGCAGAACCGTCGGCTTGATGCCGGAAATGTTTGCGTACAGTTCCCAGGCCACGAGCACCAAACCGATCGATATCACGGCCGGCGCTGTTTTTGCGGAGAAGCCCGCGACGTTACGCGGGTTGAATGACGATGAGACCACGAGCGGTTCAGACGGCGGTGGGACTGTTGGCCGAGACCGTGACATCGAGGGTTACATGGCCGGCGCCGGGCCCGAAGCGGCAGAAGGCTTCATCGAGGGCGGAGAAGATCGCGCCGGCATCGCCGCGCAGCTTGGTGCAGAAATTCTTGGAGCGATCGTAGACGCCGGACTGCTTCAGGAAATCTATGCAGCCATAGATTTCGTCCATGTGGTCGTCAGTGCCCATCACATAGAGCGAGAACTGCGCCGCCGCCGGCTGGCCAGTGGCCGGCGCGCCGCGCACTGCGGTGATGGCGGCTTGCTTGCGCGGGCCGAGTGGCCCGGCAGGTCCGCCGAACGTGTCGGAGCGGCAGATCGGGTCATCCGGCTCGCCTGGGCAGCCACGCGAAATGGTGGCTGACAGCACGCAATGCCTGCCGCTGCCAGACGCGGCCACAAAAAGGTCGCGCAGCGCAGGGAATAACACCTCGGGCGCCCCGACCAGCAAGGTCGAAATGTCGTCGGTCTCGATCCTGAGCTTGTCACGGTACGGATCGAGCGCGCCGAGCGCGCCCAGAATGATGCCGACGAAATCGTCGGCCATTGGATATAGAGAAACCTGTGCGCCTGAAAACATCGCCCGCCTCGCTCCGCTGGTATTACCCAGATCAGCTTCTAGGGTCTGTGGGCTTGCCGCCCCCGTCTCAGCCCCGACCGTACGGAGCACCCCTGTGGATAGGCGCGTTAAAGCATCATTCGGACGGTTGGGAAAGCTGTTTTTTTGGCAAGCCGCGCTAAAGCATTGCCCGAGCTCCAGGGCAATTGGACATCGCCGGCGCGGAAATTTGTCTGGAACCTTCGCCATTCCGAGGGGTTGTCCCACCAGTCGCTGGACGCGATTCCAGGACCAATTTTCCGTTCGGGATTGTGTCAAAACAAGAGATTGAGCGGTTCATGATTTCCGCGAAACCGTGCACCGTTCCCGGCGACGAGTTCACAGAAAATGGAGACAAATCATGTTCATGAAAATCCTCGCGGCTTCGGCCTTCACCATTGCCGTTGCAACATCCGCCATGGCGCAAAGCAATAGCGCGGCGGGCGCGGATGGGTCCGGCGGCAGCGGCAAGTCCGTCACTGTGGACCCAAGCACCCCGGCGCCCAGTACGATCGATCCGGGCGCGACCAACAGCACGACCACCACGCCGGGCGACATGAATTCCAATGCGGACAAGAATTGCCCGACCAACCCGCAGGGTGCACAGACGGACGCCAACGGCAACGCCACCGCGCCCACCGTGAATGACAACAACTGCGGAAAGTAGTTTGCCATCGCGATATGGGAACCGCGGACGCAGTTTCCGCGGTTCCCACTATTGGGATTCAGTGTCCGCGACTACTCGCTGGCGGCTGTGGTGCCGCTTCACTGCCCACCCGGCCAAAGACCCTTAATTCAGCGTACGGTTTGCCGGCCCGGGGGCGTGGGAACGAGGCGTATATTTTCATCAGCCGTTTGAGCAGGCGCCCGTAGGTGAGGTGCCGAACCCGGCCATTGGCAAGATCGAACTCCACCATCCCCCATCGCCTTAGGGGACCCTTTCCGGTTGGCGGACCCAGTCGCCTGACCTGGAAGGCCAGCCTGACCTTGCGGCCGGCGACATCCAGATAGATACCGGGTTTAGCGCCCAATACGTGCCACATCCGGGCAACGTGCCCGATCGACATGTCGGACGAAATCGCCATGTGGTCCCGCTCAAGTCGAGCCCAGACGAAATCACCGGCTGGCTGCCGCATCCCCGACACCAAATTCTTGCAATAGCCTGGCGCCACCTCACGCACCAACCGGCGCATCGCGCTCGCCACGCCGTCCACCATATCCCGCCGCGATGCCCAGTCTGCTTCGGTGAACGGCACTTGTCCGAGGATGTCGCCGTCGTCGAAATTGGCCGACATCTTATGCAGTGTCACGCCGCCATGGACGGCATGCTGGCCATCCGCGACAAGACGATGGAGAGGATGCGGCCCCCGGTAGTTGGGCAGCAGCGCCGGATGAAAATTAAGCCCGCCCTTGGGAAAGAGGTCGAGCAGCTGCTGCGGGATCAAGGTCGGGAAAGCGAAGCAGATCAGCACATCCGCGGCGACGTCAGGCAATTGCCGGGCAAGCTCGTTCCAGTCGTAAGGCCGGCGGAATTCGATCAGCTTTACCGGCGTGTTGCCGAGATGGCGCCTGAGCAAAAGCCGGCGCCTCAGCCTGCGCCGAAAATTGCCAATGCTGAAGCCTCTGGATGGGCGTTGAAAACCAGGCACGATGATCGCACCAACACGGTTTCCCGCCTCGATCCATCCGGAAAGCAGCGGCCCGGTATAAGCAGAAACATCCAGGATGAAAATTGCATTGAGTTGCCCGGCGCAGGCCGCGGGTTCGGAAGAAATCATCTTCTCAAGCCCAGCGGGGCAAGACGTAGCCTGCCCGCACCAGCAATTCGATCACCGTTACAACTCGGCCGGCCAGGCCCGAAAGCCGGCCTGGCCGGTCAGGCTGCCTTGGAAGAAAGCGGTCCCGCCGCAACACTTGAGAGTCTTTCCCGCTTCACCAACACCGGCTTTTCGTAGATCTTCTTCATGCTCATCCCCGATGATCGATCAACCCACACAGTTGGCCAGCAACGCAACGAACTGTCAACCGCCACGGCGGCCAACAGCCCCTATGCGTATGATCCTTGGCAATCGACGGGCGTTTATACCCCACCTGCTGCCAAAACGGCTGGTGAACCTTATGAAACCGCCTTTTCACGAACCGGCAGCTTCCAGCCTGGTCTGACGAAATGGCAGGTGTAGCCGTTGGGATATTTCTCGAGATAGTCCTGGTGCTCGGGTTCGGCCTCCCAGAACGCTCCGGCCGGCGCAAGTTCGGTGACGACCTTGCCGGGCCACAGGCCGGAGGCGTCGACATCGGCGATGGTGTCCTCCGCCACACGCTTCTGCTCCTCATCGGTGTAGTAGATTGCGGAGCGATAGCTCATGCCGACATCGTTTCCCTGGCGATTGCGCGTCGTCGGATCATGTATCTGGAAGAAGAATTCCAGAAGCTGGCGAAAGCTGATTTTCGCCGGGTCGAAGGTGATCTCGATGGCTTCGGCATGGGTGCCATGATTGCGATAGGTGGCGTTCGGCACGTCGCCGCCACTGTAGCCGACACGCGTGGCAAGGACACCCGGGAAGCGCCGGATCAAATCCTGCATGCCCCAGAAGCAGCCGCCGGCAAGCACTGCACGTTCGCTCGAAGTCGCCATGTCACGTCTCCTCAAAAGGCAATTCCGGGGAAGTGTAGCGGCTCTCCGTCGGGAATTGCGCGGCACAAACTTGGATAGTGCATAAATGGGCATTGATGCCAGCTTCGTCCAGTCAGACGAGCGGCCGTCCGGTTGTATTATAGGGGGATCGCACGACGCCGCTCACCCTAGCTGCGCGGATGCCGGGTCCGGCTGCTGGCGGCAGCCGGCACATATCGCGTGCCGGGCGGAATGACGGCAAAGCTGATCGCCACCGGCGGTGCCTCGCGCGACCAGTTGAAAAGAACGGTCTTGACCGGGATATTGTCCACCCACGCCAGAAATCTTGACGGCACGTGACGACCCGACCAGACCATCAGCATGCCGTGGTCGCGCAACCGCTGCCTCGTGATCCAGGGTGCAAACCGCATATCGAGATCGGTGAAGATAGACGGCTTGTCATAGGCGTTGAGGCCAGCCAGCATGGCAAGATTGGTGTCGCCACCGACGATGTCGAGCCGGCCCGGCGCCGCCGCGTGCCAGATTGCCTCGGCCTCGTCCGAGATCGGCCGCGCCGGCCAGCAGACGGCGTCCATGCGTCCACGCACATTGCAGTCCGTCCATCGGATCGCCCCATAGGCGCCCGACATGGCGACGATGCAGATGAAGGCGCAGATCGCCAACCTTCTCATCTCGACGGCACCGAGCCGGTGACCGAGAAAGGCGAGCGCGACGACGCCGACAAGATTGTACATCGGCGCGCCCCAGGCTTCCCCGGTGCCGGTGAACAACGAGACCACCATGATCAGCGCCGCCGGCCCAAGCCCCATCCAGCAGAGATAGACGAGCGTGTCGCGCTCGACCGGCACTTGCGGGGCTGGTGAGCGCCGCAATAGCCCTGATAGCGCCAACACCAGGAGAAAGCCGGAAAGGCCGGCCATCTGGACGCCGATATAATAGAGCCGCGCCCGATGCTCGCTCACCCATGCATCGCGGCCGGCGAAATAGGTCAACGGCAGGAAATCGATGCGGTAGAGTGCGATGGCAAGCGGCGCGGCGACGGCGAGAAACACAGCCAGGCCAAGCCATGGCCAGGGTGTCGCCAGCCGGCTGCGCGCACGTGGGTCGCACAGCAGCCAGAGGCCGCCGAAGGCAAGCAGCAAGCCGGTGGAGAACTTGGCGTAGAGCCCGACGCCCGACACCAATCCGAGCGCCAGCCACCAGCCCGGCCCGCCGCCGCGGCTGGCGCGCCACAGCAACCAGCAGATCGCCGCCCAGAACGGCATCTGCGCATAGTCGTGATTGAATTGCGGCGTCGGCCAGCCGAAGAAATAGACCGACGGCATCAAAAGCACGGCGGCCAGCGCTTTGTCGCGGCCGAGCGTGTCGCGAGCCAGCAGGCAGACCAGGACGAAAGTGGCCGAGATCGTCAGCTGGGCCAGCAGATATTGCGGCCAGCGGAACGATCCGGTCAGGAGATGACTGGTCTCGAGCAGCCAGCCGGGGAGTTGCGGATGCTTGTAGGTCAAAAGCACCCATTCGCGGCCCCACATGAAGCCTTCCACGACGTCGCCGGGCGGTGCGGGATCGATGAGTGTTGGCACCAGGGTCCAGCACAGGATCTGCACCAGGCACAAAAGTGCCAGCAAACCCCAAGGGTGCCGAAGCAGCGCGGACCAGACCAATGACGAGTCCAGGCCCACGGCAGGCAGTGCTGCCGGCACCCAACGATCCATGGAGTCGTCAATTCCCGCCATGCCGCGCTTAAATCACATCGCCCGGTTTGCCGAATAGCCCCAAGGTCAAAGCTTACAAAAAAGTATACTTGGGTGCCATTGCAATACCAAGATTGAGCGGGAATCTCGGCATTCTATTGCCCTCCCCGGGCAAAACAGCCCGCACACCTGATCCCACTTCAGCATCCCGGACATTCGATGCGTCACCAGCATGCCGTCATCCATCACCGCGCGCTCGACTTCTGGCTGGCACGCGCGGCTGTCCTCGTCATCATCTGCCTGCAGCTTCTGGTCATCAACGATCTTTCGTTCGGCCCTCGCTGGCTGGCGCCGGCGCTGGAGGCCGCCCTGCTGGTGCCCCTGTCCGTGGCCACCGCCTGGACGCAGGTCGCCACCCAGAAAGCGGTCGAGGAAGAGCACTGGTATCTCGTCGGCCGTTTTCGCGTCATGATCCGCAGAACGGCCCTGGCAATGACCGGCGTCGTCAGTGTCATGAACTGCGGCTCGCTGGTGCTGCTGGTGCGCGCTTTGCTGGCGGGACATGCCGGCAGCAGCGGCCAGACACTGCTGGTCGACGCGCTCAATATCTGGCTCACCAACATCATCGTTTTCGCCTTGTGGTTCTGGAGCACCGACCGCGGCGGGCCGCCGACCTGCGGACTGGTCAAACGCGCCCATGCCGATTTTCTGTTTCCGCAAATGACCCTGGACGATCGCGAGGTCCGCGACTGGCTGCCTGGCTTCGTTGATTATTTCTTCCTCGCCTTCACCAATGCGACGGCGTTTTCACCAACCGACACCTTGCCCCTTTCCCAGCGCGCCAAGCTTTTGATGATGGCGGAGGCGATGATCTCGCTGCTCACGATCGCGCTGGTCGCGGCCCGCGCCGTCAACATCATGGCCTGAGTACGGTTTTCCGACCTTGCGCCGAAGAGGAGCCGGGCCTCGTATCCGTGAAACGATGAGCGGCCCGAAGACGCAAAAAAGCCCGCCCCGGCGTGAGCCAAGGCGGGCTTTTGGTTCGATCGAGGCCTCAGGTGCCGGTCCCAAAGCAAGGCCGGCGGTCAGTCCTCCGGGGCTGGCCCGAACTTCCGCACGATCACCTCGAACAGAATATCCGAGAGGACGTCCAATTGGTTGACGGCGACACCGAAATCCTTGGGCAGCACGGACAGCACGATCTTCAGATACTGGTCCGGCTTGTCGGTCCGCACCTCGGCGAGGACACCGGCGCCATGCGCCTGAAAATCGGCCCGCACGGCGGCGAGGAAATCATCGCCCAATGTTTTCTTGGTCCGCTTCGGCCGGGGCGTCTTGGCGGATACCGGACTGGCAGCGGGCTTGCGCCTTGCCGCCCTGGCCTTGCGGCGCGCCGGCCCGGTTTCACCGGTCATGGGTCCGCGCCCCGACATTGACATCACCGGCGGCGGCCTTCGGCGGCGCCTGCCTGGCCCGCTTTTTCAAGCGGGCGGATTTCTTCCTGGCCTTTCCGCGCTTCGGCTTCGCGGCCTGTGCGGGCCTCGCCACAGGCCTTGCAGCCTTGAGCCGCGCCATTGCGAGACCTACGAGCTGTGCGCCGATACCGGCCTGCGGAAAGCAGAAGCCACCGGCCGCATCGCGCACCATGCCGATCAGCACGCCGGCGGGAACCTCCTCGACGCGGCCGAGGCGCGCCACAGGGCCGGCGCCCTCGAATTCGCCGATGGCGCTGACGATCTCGCGGCCGTCATCGCCGGTGATGATGCTGGCATAGCGGGGCATGGGATTCTCGCATCTCGCGGAAGCAGCGCTCTACGGCGCCACCGCATCGGCAGGCAATCCAACCAAGGACCAGAAATACAAAACCCGCCTCGGCGGCGGGTCGGTGGCGCAAATCAGCACCATGGATGGATTTATAGCATCGCTGCCCTCACCGGTCAATGCCAAATAGGAAAAAATTCACATTTCCGGGAGGCATGATCCCCGCCGCTGACATTTATCCGGCTATTCATGAACCGGCTCCTGTGAAATCATCAGCGCCAGCTCATGGAATGATTCCCGTCGCACGGCCTTGTGGGAGAGGACGATGGACAGACCAGCCATGGCATCCGTCTTCAGGATGCGGCACGCCCCGGCCACGGTTTCCGGTGTGCGCAGCACCGGCCAGGGCCAGGCCGATCCGGTCATCCGGGTGCACTCGCTTGGCGAAGCGATCCGCTTCGTCGCCAACGCTTACCCCAATTACGACATCGGCACCGTCGCCATAGACTGCGGCGACCCTTCGATCCCACGCCTCGGCAGCCTGGAAGTCAGGGCGCTTTGGCGCGAGTATGGCGAGCGCCTGACGCAGGAGTAGCACCCGACCGCCCACGATCGGCGCGCTGGTTCCCGCACGCCGGCCGGATCGGAAACGCCGCTGATGCGTTCCACTGCGATCAACGGAGGGAGAAATCCATGAACGTCGCCAACCTGCAACTCGAAGGCCTGCTGATGGCCGTCGCCTCGATCAACCACGTCCTGGTCAAAAAGGGGGTGCTGACGTCGGAGGAGATCGACATCGCGCTTCGCAAGGCCGAGGCGTCGGAAACCGGCGAGGAGCGATCGGACGGCATGTCGGCGTCGAACCGCGACGCTGTCAATTTTCCGATCCGGCTGCTGGAACTCGCCAACCAGTGCCAGCCGGAGGCCGACATGCCGTCTTTCTCGAAGCTGGCCCGCATGGTCGGCCAGATGAAGGAGCCCTACAACGATCAGATGTGAGGCTCCTGCCCCTGGCGGGCTCCTCATGCCGTGCCCCTGGCATGCTCATTACGCCCTGCCCGGCCATCCCAGGTTCAGCGCCAGAATTCTTCCCGGTCCGTGGACCGCCGCGAACAGCAGTCCGGCCAGGAACGAAAAATGGTCGACGAAGAAGCCGAACTCGGCCTGGTTGCCGGCCCAGTGGCTGGGTCCGTGGAAGGCAAAGGCGAGGAACAGCACGTAAGCCGCGGCGACCAGGGCGGCTTGGGTGAAGAAGGCGCCGCTGAGGAAACACAGCACCAGGGCAACCTCCAGGATTGCCGCGCACCATGCCAGGAAGAGCGGGAACGGAAAGCCCGCGGCCGCGATATACCCCGCCGTGGCCTCCATGCCCAGGAACTTGAAGGTCACCGCCATCAGGAAGACGGCGGCGAAGATCAGGCGGGCGACGAGAAGGGCCGCGGTCTGCCACGGCGATTGTGCGATTTGGGGCGACATGGTTGTTCTCCAGCTTCATCAGCCCCAAGGACGCACCGCCATGTGCCGATCCGACATGCCGGGCAAAAATTTTCACCGGTTCCGGTTTGACGCCCGATGCTATGGCAGCGCACCGCTCGAAGGAAGAAGCAAGACCGCTTACCGGCAGGCACAGCTTTAGAAATTCTTAATGATCCTGAAACTTGTCCGTAACCCTGATCGTGATATTGTTAGCCGGGGCTAATGCACAGCTATGTCTGGTGCACGATATGGGTGGGTGGGTTTTGGGCGCAAGCGTCAGGCTGGGGACGAAGTCCTATCTGGTCCGGACACCGGTTCTGGAGTGCGAAGGCTGCGGCGGCACCGGACAGGTTTTCCAATGCCCGCGCTGGACGAGTTCCAGCGGCCTTTGCTGCCCCGCCGGCACGCATCGCCGCGGCTGTCCCGGCGCCAGCGCGCGCTGCGCCCAATGCAGCGACACCGACAGCGCCGACCCGACCTCTTCATCGGCCTAGGCTGAACTGGCATTGCTCCGCGATGGAACCAGCATCGCCGATCCGTGTTATGTGTGACCGCGACATATAGGCGTCCGCGCGACCATGCGGCTTACAGAAAGTGAGGCCCGACATGCCTGACGACAAATCCAAGACCAAACAGGACCGCAAGCTGGTCTCGAGCGAGGAAACTTACGAGGTCGCGGCCTTCGCGCGCAAATACGGCATTCCGCAGAGCGAGGCCCAGACCATCATCAAGCGCTACGGACCCTCGCGCAAGAAGCTCGACAACCACATGGCCGCCCGCGGATAGAAGTAGCGGCCGCAAGGCGGCAACCAATTCGCCGGCATGGCGTTGAAGAATGCTGCGGGCCGCGTCAACCGGGCTCGGCGGTACGGTGAACAGGATGTCTTTTTCTCGGTTTCTCATCCTGGCCAACGAAATGGCAGACGAGCATCTGTCCCGCCCGGCCCGCGGCATGCCAAACTGACGGAGCCGGCCGTGGCTGGAGCAGCCCTATGGCAGGCAAAGCCAGGCTGGCGAAACGGAGGGCGCAACCATGTCCGACACAACACGCAGGACCGGCAGTTGCTTGTGCGGTGGCGTGCATTTCGTCGTCAACGGCCAACCGTCGCGGGTTGGCCTTTGCCATTGCAAGGATTGCCGCAAGGCGGGTGGTTCGGTTTATTCGGCCTTTGCCATCTGGCCGCGCGATGCATTCGAGACATCGGGCGAAGTCGCCAGCTACGGCACACGCAGCTTTTGCCCGACCTGCGGCAGCCGCGTCGCCTGGGTCGACGACAACGAGGCCGAGGTGATGCTCGGCAGCCTCGACGTCGCACCGACGGATCTGGCACCCCGATATGAATTGTGGACCGGCCGGCGCGAGACCTGGCTGCATGCCTTGCCCGACGCCGAGCAGTTCGAACATGACCGGCCGCAAGCACAGGATGTCGATCTGCCGGCGCCCAGGCCCTTGTCGGACGCCGTCGCGCGCGACTGAAAGCATGGTTAAAAATTGATTGTCCGGGCCTGGAACCCTCCCCTGTCGTCGACGTTATCCGGCGCTTCCTCGGTGCATGTCGACCGATGTGCATGATCATGGAGACGACCCGTTGAACGACAAGATGTTTCCCCGACCGATCCGCCTGAAATTCGCCCCCGAGCGGGAGCGCGTGGTGCGCAGCGCCTGGGAGGGGCTGGAATGCCTTGGCGACTGGCCGGCCGGACAAGGCCGCCAATACCGCGCGGCACTGCGCAGCTGCCGCGATGCGCTGGACGGCTGGACGCCGGCGGAAAAGGCGATGCGGGCGATGATCGACGCCGCGCGCGAGGCGCGCATCCTGCAATGAGGACCCAGTAGCAGGAGAAACCAATGGCCGGTTTGATGCTGTCGACACCGCTGCGGGTCAAGCCCCATGGCTCGGAGACGATCCGCGAGGTGGCCACGCTTCAGGACGCCAGTGAAATCCTGATCGACTGGCCACAGGCCAGGCGCGGCCCCTTCTACCAGACCGCGCGCGAAAAGATCGAGTCGGCCCTGGCCAACAATGAGGGCGCGGCACAGGCGCAGGAAGCCTTCACCGCGCTCTGCGATCACGCGGGCCTTCTGGTCAGGTAAGCCAAGGCACCCTGCAAACGAAAAGCAGGCGAACTCGCCTGCTTTCTTGTTGCGGAACCGCTTTCGGTCATTCCACTGGCAGATCGCCGTCCACGATCGGGTGGGAGGCCTCGAAGCCGAAGCTCTTCGGCGCCGTCAGCATCAGGACGATGACGATGGCAATAGAGGCAAGCAACGCGGCGGTACTGGCAACATCTCTCACGGCTCCATCCTTTCCAGATCCGGTTTTGCCACAGAAACGTTTCCTGGTCCGCGAAGTTCCTCCGCCTTCATGACAATGCTGCCGAACGATCTCTACTGCTTTGGCGGCTGGGGCGGCACTTCGCCCGGCTTGATGACCGGCGTCTTGCCTTCGTCGGGCGCCGGCGCGGCCATGCCCTGATCGCCAGTAGGCGGCGGTTTCAGCACGCCACCGCAATCATTGAGCTTCTCGCTCAGGTCGCCGTTGCCGGGCTGCTGCTTGCCGCCCTGATCCGTTTGTGCCCGGCATTTGTCGGCCTGCTGGTTCGGCGACTGCTGGGCTGCCTGTGCCGCTGCCGGCAATGCCAGGGCCAGCATCGCGGCGCATGACGCAATGACGAGGGATTTCATCTCGGCCTCCTTCGTTGAAGCCGCCCCACGGCGGCCTTCCGTTCACGGGGACAACGTCCGCCGGCCCAAAAGGTTGGCCCAAGGGATTGGGCAAGAGGCTTATGCGCGGGACCGGTCCGTCGCGGCCGGGGCGGCTTTTCCGTCGCCCTCCCCGTGGGGCGGCGGACGTGGTTCCTCCGGGATCGCCGTGGTCGGCGCAAAAGCCGGCGCTTGCGAAGGCGCCGCAACCAATCCCGTTCTCCAGCCGTTGCCTGTGCCGGAGGCCAGCCATGTTCGAGCATTTCCAGCCTATCGACGTCGACATCGAGGACGCCGGCATCTTCGTGCGCCGCGCCGGTGCCGGACCGGCGGTGCTTTTGCTGCACGGCTTTCCGCAAACCCATCTGATGTGGCGCGATATTGCGCCGCTGCTTGCCGATCGTTTCACCGTCATCTGCGCCGACCTGCGTGGCTATGGGCGCAGCGCCTGCCCGGCCTCGAGCGCCGATCATGCTCCCTATGCCAAGCGGGCCATGGCATCGGAGATGGTGGCGATGATGGCCAGGCTCGGCTTTACCAGCTTCATGGTCGCCGGCCATGATCGCGGCGGGCGCGTCGCCTACCGCATGGCGCTCGACCATCCCGGCCGTATCGAAAAACTCGCCGTGCTCGACATCGTCCCCACGGCCGACGCCTGGGACCGGGCCGACGCCCGGCTGGCCCTCGGCTTCTGGCCGTGGTCCTTGCTGGCACAGCCCGAACCCTTGCCGGAAAAGATCCTGGCGGGCGCCGCCGACGCCATCGTCGACAATGCGTTGGGTGGCTGGGGGTCGTCGCCCGATGTCTTTCCGGCCGGCATCCGCCAGGCCTATGTCGAAGCCTTGCGCGACCCCGCCCACCTCCACGCGATCTGCGAGGAATACCGGGCCGCGGCAACGCTGGACCGCGATCACGACCGGGCGGACAAAGCCGCCGGCCGGCGCATCGCCTGCCCGGTGCTGGCCTTGTGGAGCGGGCAAGGCGCGCTCGCCCAATGGTATGCCAGCGAAGGTGGGCCGTTGGCGCTCTGGCGGAACTGGGCCGACGACGTGCGCGGCCGCGCGATCTCGGGCGGACATTTCTTCCCGGAGGAGGCGCCCGCGCAAACGGCAGGTGCGCTGATCGATTTCTTCGGCGGGCTCAAGTCGGATGCCGGTTAGCCACCCGCCACCGGGCACCTCGGATCAGCCGGCTGGTTCCTCCGCTATATCCTCGCCCTCGGGCTCGCCGGGCCGGAAAGGATCGGGCATTCGCGGACATTCCTCGAACCGATGGTCGCGGCCGCCGCAGAAGGAGCAGCACATCGCCTCGCGGCCCTCGTTTCCGGGCCGCCATTGCGGTGTTTCGTAAGGTTTCCTGCCGTCCATGCCCAGCAATGCGCGACGCCTGATTTGGTTGCGCGGCGCGCCAACGCGCGCCCGGCAAGGCCCGTCGCGGAACCAACGGACACGATAGGGGGTTATGTGCGACAATGCATGCGGCCATTCCCCGGCGAATCCGGACTAGCCGCGTTCGCAATTCCGTCAAACCGAAGAGAAACCATCATGTCCGCTCGCGTTCCGACCCTGTTGATGGCCATGGCCGTCGTGCTCGCGGCGACCGGTCTGGCCGACGCCCGGCCCGACAGCCGCTCCATGGGCTGCGCTCAGATCCGGGCCATGATCCAGAACCACCGCGCCGTGGTGCTGACCACTGGCCCCAACACCTACGATCGCTATGTCAGGCAGTTCGGCAACGAGTGCGACTGGCCTGAAGTGCCGATGTCGGCCTATGTCCCGTCCCGCGACGGGGACTGCCCGGTCTATCGCTGCGAAGAGCCGGTCAACAATTTCCCGAATTGACCGCAAGCTGCCTGGGCGCCATAACGTGCCGGCTTTCCCGCTTCGTCTAATGGTAGGACAGCGCCCTTTGAAGGCGTGAATCGTGGTTCGAGCCCATGAGCGGGAACCAGGCAGCTGCAAGCCAACGAGTAGCCGGAACCAGATCGGGTAGCTCCCGATCCTCTCCGATCAATGATGCCGTGATCCGGGACAGGAACCGGCCGGTATCCGGGCAGGAGGAAGGTGGCTTCCTCCCTGGACCTCCGTCGCGATTGACGGCCAGGTAACGTTACGTTAACTTTAATTTAGCTTAAGCTAAACTAGGGGGATCTAATGAAGATGGTTTTCATTTGCCTGGCGCTTGTCCTCGCCGGCTCAAATGTCGCTGCGGCACACGAAAAGAAGGCGACCGTCACCGCCTCGAAGGCATGCGCCGGTCTGTCGATCAAGGCGGCGGTGGCAGCAAAATTGGACTGCACAGCAACCGGAACAGCAACATCGACCCCGACCGACGCAGCGAATGCCAAGCCGCGCCTTGGGTACCAAAACCCCTGGACCATGTCCTCGTTTGGCCTTTGATGTTCCCGGAATTCTGGCTGCCCAGAGGCGCGGAGACCGAAGCCGCCGGGCTTTTGATAAGGCGTGAGTGCGCCGTCAGATCTCGCTCCTGGCCTGTTCCCGCACGTCCTGAGCTTCTCGACAATCGGACCAACCGATTGGGGTCGCTTCCGTCAGCATGAAACCTTGCGGCCTGTTGGACGTTCATTGTCGGCCAACAGGAGAGTTTCATGGATCCGGCAACCGCGGCGGTGATGATCATGCTGTCGTGCAACGCGTCGCTCTGTCGGCCCATGGAGTCGCGCCCGGTCGTCTATTCATCGATGGCGCAGTGCCAAGCGGCGCTTGAAATCAGATTGGCACCCTGGCCGAGCGGCGAAATGGTCGGCCGGTGCAAGCAGGTCGACCGGATGGCGACCGGCTCGATTGCCCCGGAAGGCTATGCCTCGGTTCAAGTCACGCGTGGAATCGGCGGCGATGCGGTCACCACCAACTATTTCGTTCCGAGAGCCGACGACTGAATCAGAGGCCGGACGCCGGGGCTACCGGGCGGTTGATGACTTCGCCCGCGGACATCGGCAGGTGTTTGAGCCGGACCTCCTGAAACCATTTCATGGACCCCGCGTTGACGACCCGGGGCACCGCCAGACACTGGAGAGAGTCCATGACCGTCAATTGCCGCATATCCATCGACAACAGGCCTGACGCCACCAATGTTACTTTCCAGGCGGTGCCGCGCATTGGCGAGAGCGTGTCCCTGTCGGTCGACGGAAACCCACAGGATCTGCGGGTCTCGCGCGTCGTGCACGTTCCCAACGGTGGACTGGAAGGCGCCGCGATCATCGTCGAAGTGACGACCAGCATCCTCTAGGGATTGGTTCGCGCGGAGATGCCCGGAAAGCCTCACGCTACAGTGATCGGCGGCGATGAAACCTCATGCCGCCCAACGCGTCCCACGGGCTAAACATGGTCTAGGTTCCAATGCAAACTGCACGGTTCTCCAAGCCCGTCGTCGTTTCCGTAGGCGTTGCCGGAGGCATCCGCAACCTGTCCAACACACAACAGGCGATCGAACTCCTGACGACACATTGGCGCGATGCCGGCAGCCTGAAACATCAGTCCGCGCTGCGCGCCTGCCGCAGGGCACTGAGCGGCGACTTGCCCCCCGAAATCGCCAGGGAGGCCTTTGTCGAGGCCGCGCGCGAGGCGCATATCCTGGTCGAGCAGGTGCAGCCCGACAGGGAATAGGGGCGGTGTCCAGACCGGCGGATCGCCCTAGATGCCGAAACCCGGCGAAACACCATCGGCCTCGCTGCCGGCCTGCGCCACGATGATGGAGGCCAGCGGCGCGCTCAGCTGCCATTTGAGATGGCCGGGCGACCGCTCCAGAATGGCGGAGCCACCGAGCGACTGCGGCGCCACACGCTGCAGCACGACAGTGCCGAACCCCTTGCGCGTGGTCTGATCGCGCCGGTCGCCGGGATGCGGTTCGCAGTTTTCCTCCCAGGTCAGCTGGAATTCTCGTTCGCCCGCGGAGCCCGGAGCATGCGCTCCGGAGCCGATGGTCCAGGTAATCTCGACCCGGCCGCCTTCGCTGCCCAGCGCGCCATACTTTGATGAGTTGGTGCCCAGTTCGTGAAAGGCCATGCCGAGGTTCTGCACCGCGTTCGACTGCAGCGTCAGGACCGGGCCGGAGAGCAGGATCTGCTCCTCGAGGCCGAAGGGCTTGAGATGTTCCTGGATAAGGTCGAACAGGCTCGCCCCCGCCCACTCCGAGGTGACGAGCAGATCGTGCGACCGCGACAGTGCCATGATGCGGGCGCGGATCAATTCCTCGAACTCGCCCGGACCATTCGAGCGCTTGCTGGTCTCCCTGACCATCGACAGGATGACCGCGAACTGGTTCTTGACCCGATGGTTGACCTCCCGCATCAGCAGCCTGATCCGGCGCTCGCTCTCCTTGGCGGCGGAAATATCGCGGGCGATTTTCGAGGCGCCGATGATTTCGCCATCGCCGTTCTTGATCGGCGAAATCGTCAGTGAGACCGAAATCAGCGCTCCGTCCTTGCGCTTGCGCGTCGTCTCATAGCTCGCCACGCGGTCGCCGCTGCGAATCTTGCTGATGATCTCGGTCTCCTCGCTCTTGAGGTGATCGGGAATGAGCATGAGGACGGATTGGCCGATCGCCTCCTCGGCGGTGTAGCCGAACATGCGCTCCGCCGCCTGGTTCCAGCTTTGGATGACGCTGTTCAGGTCCTTGCTGATGATGGCATCGAAGGAGGAATCGACAATTGCCGCGAGCCGGGCGTCGGCAGTCGCCCCCTGTCTGTCGCTGCCATCGATGTCGTTCATCGCCACCCGCAATTGCATCTTTCCCGATCAGATAAGGCGCAAACGGATCAAGGCAATCGCCGGCGCGAGAATGGAAGGCTTACCGCGAAAGTTTTACTCCGCCTGTTCCGGCGGGGCCTTGCCGTCGCCATTGGGCAGGAGCACGCCGAATTCCTGCGACTTGGCGCCCACCTCGGCCGTCAGGAAGCCATCGGAGGCAAGGCCACGGCGCAGCAATTCGCGTACCGCCGCCGAGCGGCTGGGCATGCGTTTGTCGAAACGCCAGTTTTCCAGTGCGGCCAGTTCATCCTGGGTCAACATGATCTGCAGTCGTTCCGGGCGTTCCAGGTCAGCCATGTGCGCCTCCAAGCGCAAAGATCAGGCGAGTTAGTAACCGTCTCATTCTACTTACAGTTAGGAATTTCGGCATCCTGCGTCAAGCGCGGTCAGTGGGTGAATGCAGCGTCGTACCAAAGATGATCATCCAACGCAGGTTGCCCATTCGTGTAACTATGCTAACTAGCTGATTTTATTAATTCTTTTTCACTTTTAACTTGCCATGCGCCGCCATGGGGCGCATCCTGCCAGCTTGAGGAAACCAACTCGCTTTGGGAGGTTTCAATGCGATACGATTATTCCACGCGACTGCGTGAAGACGTCTATGCGAGCGTCCGCGCAGCGTTCAAGACCGCGGGTATCATCAACGTGTCGGTGGTGGCGGAAAGGATCAGGGTCAGGAACCTGGCCGAGAACGTCGCCCTCGAGGACATTGAACATCTGGTCCTGCAGGCTGCACAACTGGTTGGCGCTGCGATCGAATTCGACGCTTTGGGCAACGGATTGGCCCCGCCTGGAACCGGATTCGTCGAGAACCGTGATGAGAGCTCGATGATCCCTCTCGGTCTGCATCGATCAGGCTCGATGCAATAACCAGAAGCGCCAAGGTGCGACGGCTCCATGCGCCATGGAACCAGTCCGGCCTTCGGAGATTACCGCATCGTCCAGCAGAGGAGGATGTCGTGAAGGCCCTGCGCAGTCTGCTTGCCGAACTGTCGTCGAGCTGGCTCCAGCGCCGCAAGGCGCAAAAGTCATCCGCTGGAAATCCAGTCAAACCCGTGTCCCGCGTCCCCCGCCAGGCCGCGACGGTGAGGCCGGTACACAAGCCAAGGTCGCCCTCCTCCCGCGATGTCGCTTCCAATATGTGAACGACCGAGATCGACCCAGTCTCGGAGATCAACCGGCACCCACGGCTAGGTCGAGGCCGCCGAGGCCTTTTGGGAGGTGGCGCGCTGTCGCCGCATCCGGCGTTTGGCGACGAGCTTGAGGGCAATTGGCGGCTCGTTCGACAGCGCGCCGACCACTGCGTCCACCATGCCATGCGCCACGAAATCCGCGTTGATGTCACGGGCGAGCTTCGCGGCCGCTTCCTTGTCCTCATTGGGGCCCTGCGACCAGAACACGATTCCCACCCTCAACGCCGCTTTCGCCCGCTTCAGCCGGCGAACCAGAAACCGGGCATGCTTGACGGAATCCCGGTTCAGGAAGCCGACTACCACGGTATCGATGCCTTCGAGCTCGAGACGGCGGATGTTGGCGGGTTCCATATCGGCAAAGCCGGCCTTCGACACCGTCGTGCCCTGGACTTCCAGCACCTGTGCCAGCATCGCCGCGGCGGCATCGTCCAGTTCACCGCGCCCGCCTGTGCAAAGCACCGACAGATCCGTGCCGTCGGGCAGTTCGGTCTCGTCTTCGCCGGACCGATCCTTGTCATCCGGCTCCTCTTCGGCCGCCGGCGGGCCATCCTCTTCCTCTGCTTCCTCATGCGCACTGTCGTCGAGGTTTGCCACCATCACCAGGGCGCTCTCGGCCACCTGACGCCTTTGCTGGTCGCCCATGACACCGCGCGCACGGTCCTGCTCGCCCAGCAGCAGGGCGGGAATGGCCACCTTGTCGTAGAACTCGACCAGATATTTCTCTTCCAGCATCTCCTCGGCGTGATCCGTGGCTTCGTCAGGGTCACCGGCCAGCAGACGCTGGTAGAGGCGTGCGTGGGGTTCGAGCACGGGCTCGTTGCCAAACAGGACATCGAGGAACTCAAACTGCGGCACGTGCCTGCCCAGCACCACCAGACACACGGTGAGCGGTGTTGACAAAACCAGCCCGAGCGGGCCCCAGAGCCACGTCCAGAAGATAGCCGCAACGATGATGGCCAGCGATGACAGCCCGGTTCGCGAGCCATAAAGCCAAGGTTCCACGACATTGCCGGTGATCAGTTCCATCACCACGAACAGGGCGGCTGTCCACAGCACGAGCGACCAGCCTGGCGCCACGGCCAGCGCCAGGAACAGCGGCAGCAGCATGCCGATGGCCGGGCCGATATAGGGAACGAAACGCAGGCCAAGTGCCAGCAACCCCCACAGCAAGGCATTCGGAATGCCCAGGACCCACAGGCCGGCCGCGATTGGTACGGCATACACGATGTTGACGACCAATTGCATCAGCAGGTACCGGCCAACACGCTTGCCGGCATCCTGAAGCGCCTCGGTGGTACGGTGAAGGTCCCCATACCCGACAAGGCGGATGAAGCGGTCGCGCAAATCCTCCCGCTCCAGCAGCATGAAGATGACGACGACGATGATCAGCCCGGCCGATCCGAGCGGGCTGATCAGCGGCCCGACTATGTTCTGCAGAACCTCCAAGGGTCTTTCGCGCGAGACGATCTCGACCGGCACCGGTTCACGCGGCTTTTCCAGGGTGGCGGCCGGCGGCGGCGTCTCCTGCCTGTCGATCTCCTGGCCGACACGTTCGACCACCTTGCTCAACCTGGCAATGATCCCCCCCCCAACGCCAGTCTCCTTGAGCGATCGGACCTTGGTCAGGATGTTGGCCTGGTAGACCGGGATGTTTTGCGCCAGTTCGCTGACCTGCGTGGCGACGATGAAGCTGAACAGGGCAAGTGCGGCGAAAGCCCCCAATACGCTGACGATGACGGCGGCAATCCGGGGAACACCGGCCCGTTTGAGCGCGGACACAAGGGGGGCGAGCGCGAAAGTCAGCAACAGCGCGATCGCTATCGGCAGGAAAACCTCACGCCCGAAATACAGCGCCGCCACCGTGGTGACGATGGTGGCTACATTGGGCAACGACGTTCGGGGGTGCGGGGCGGCGGGCGAAAGAATATCCTCCAAGCCACGCGCGGGCGACGCCATTCCGTTTCGACGATTGGCCGCCATTCCGTGCCTCCCCTGCCAGCCCCATGATCGGGGATATAGAGCCGGCCAGCAACATTAGCCAGAGGTGGAAAGACACGCCGTCCAAAGGGCGGTTTGTCCGATGCGGCGGCCGCTGACTCGGATCAGCGCGCGCCGTGCCGCGCCAGCGCATGCTCGATCAAGATATCGATGACCTCGCTGTAGCCGATGCCGATCGCGGCCAGCGCCTTGGCGTACATCGATATGTCGGTGAAACCGGGCAGCGTGTTGACCTCGTTGACCAGCAGGGAGCCGTCGGCGCGCAGGAAGAAGTCGACGCGCGCCATCGCCTCGCAGCCGAGTGCCTTGAAGGCTTGCCCAGCCATTTCCCTCGCCCGGTCGATCACCGCTGCCGGCACATCGGCGGGCACTTTGACCACCGCGCCGTCGGCGTCGAGATATTTGGCCTCATAGGTGTAGAAGCCGTGCTTGCCGGCCGGGATGATCTCGCCGGGCAGCGACACCGTGAGCGAGCCGTCGGCCCGTTGCAGCACCGAGCACTCGATCTCGCGGCCGTCGACGAACTCCTCGATCAACGCCTTGC
The DNA here is from genome assembly GCF_006442275.1 of Mesorhizobium sp. B2-3-10. Lineage (NCBI taxonomy): Bacteria > Pseudomonadati > Pseudomonadota > Alphaproteobacteria > Hyphomicrobiales > Phyllobacteriaceae > Mesorhizobium > Mesorhizobium sp. B2-3-10. The sequence continues at coordinate 268,000 of NZ_VFVT01000008.1, read as the reverse complement.
CGTCATAGCGGAAAGCCGTTTCGACAGCCTGGTCGAAACCATCCCTGTCGTTCACCTTGCTCACTCCGAACGACGAGCCCTGGCGCGCCGGCTTGGCGAAGAATGGCAGCCCCAGCGCCCCGGCGATCTCCTGGAAGGAACCGACGTCGTTACGATGGACGGTGACCGAGCGGGCGACGGCAAGCCCGGCTCCGTGCATGAGCCGCTTGGCGACATCCTTGTCCATGGCCGCGGCCGAGGCCAGGATGCCGCAGCCGACATAGGCGACGTCGGCAACCTCCGCATAGCCCTGCACCGAGCCGTCCTCCCCAAAAGGACCGTGCAGCACGGGGAAGACGACATCGACCGGCGCCAGGTCAGCCCGCGTTCCCATAGGCGACGCTGAGATCAGCCGGCCCTTGCCGCCGGGCAGCAGGGCTATCTCCACGCCATCCTGCGACACTGGAGCTCCCGCCCCTTCGCCGATGGCCTCGGACGCCGGCTGCAGCAGCCATCTGCCCTCCCTGGAAATGGCGATCGGCACCACCTCGTAGCGCGTCCGGTCGATCGCCTTCAGCACATTGGCGGCCGAAAGCCGCGACACGTCATGCTCGGCCGAGCGCCCGCCATAGAGGATCGCAACCCTGATCTTTCCGGTCATCGAAATCCCTCAACTGTCAAAATCAAGTGGCGACGGCAATGCCGCGATTGGCAAAGAAGCGGTCGAAAGCGGCTGGCGCCAACACTGCGTTGACCTGTGTGGCACTGGTATGGCCGGATGGGTTGTGAAAGCGGAACCCTTCATCCGAGGCGGCGGTGACCAGAACCAAATGTCCGCCCTTCGATGGCGGCTCGCGCTCGGGCCAGCGGATCGAACTGCTGACCGAAGCGATGAAGAACCGCGACCGGCCGAGGATCGACGGAATGTCCGCCGTCGCGACATCGGTCATCACCTCGGCATCGAGGCCGAATTCCGCCTTCACGAAGGTGACGAAGGGCGCATAGATCAGCCCCTTGATCGAGCCTTCATTGACGACATAGCCGCCATATGGAGTGCATCGCCTGGCCAGTTCGATCGTCGGCACGATCTCGCCGCGCGTCGCCAGGATCATCTTGAGACACGCCATGCCGCAGACATTGGCGGCCCAGGCCGTGTATTCATCGAGCGTGGCAGCGCCTGATCCCTGCCATAGCGGATCCCGCCGCAACGCGGCTTCGGCGCCGTCGGCGAGCACTGCCAGCGTCATGTCAGGCGTCTCCCACTGACTGAAAAACGGCACGGTTTCAGGCAATGGACTCATGCGAACTCCCCGGGTCTTCAACTCGTATACGAGCATACAAGATTGGAGAAAAGCCGCTCGGACCTGTCGAGGCGCGCGGCGTCTACTCGACCTTCGTCCAGCCAAAAACCAGCCAGGCGTATTTCGATTTTTCGTCGGGTTCGGCGGTATAGGTCATCTGGATGTCGCCGCCCTTGGCGTAGATATCAAGCCGGGGTGCCGTGTCCAGCTCCAGCCATAGCGAACTCTTGTTGAAGAACCAGGTTCCGCACCAGATGCAGGAACCTGATGCCGGGTCACCGGGCTGATGGAAATTGTAGCGGCCGTCCGCCGTGATCTCCAGATAATCGAACGCGCCGTAAAACGCGGTCACCGTCTGCTGGAACTCATTGGCGGCCGCTTCCTGTTCCGGCGTTGCCGCATCCTTCATGTCGCGCGGCGGCCGGATGGTCGCGCCGCTGAGTTGCCATTTGCCGACAAAGTCCTTCTGGGTCGGAAGATATTCCTCCTGAGCCTGCGCCGAAGATATATGAGAAATTGTTAATATGAATGGTGTGGCCATGCCCAAAATCGTAAGCAACGGCGCGGCGACACGGATCGCCCTGGCTGGTTTTTGCATAAAAATTGTTTCTCCACGGTGGGCAAGAGATGGTCTGTTCGGGATGTTATTGGGAAAGACCTCGCGCATTGCTTTGAGGTCGATTCCCGTCAGCCATTTCCCGGTTAGCACCGCGGCCACCAATCTGGCAACGCAAGGCACGGCTCAACAAGGCTGATCGGCGCCAGTCTCCACCGTCTCGTGCCGCTTGCGAAGGTGCCGGCGCGAGAAAGCCCGCTTGCGGCTGGCAGCCCTGTCATTGACCGGATGTGCCGGTTGTTTCCCGCCTTCTTTCGAGAGCGAAGAGGTCGGTCGGCGCACCGTGCGGCGTCACCTCGCCTTCGAAGCGAAAAACGTGTTTTTCCAGGACGCGCCGCGAAGGCGGCATCGGCCGTGCGACCAGTCCGATAACCCGCTCGGCATGCAGGTCGAAGGCAAAAGCCAGGTCGCGCCTTTCCAGTCGTGCCGCCGGCTCACTTCGTATTGATCACCGAAGCGGCCCGATAGGTGTCCATGGTCGCGCCGTTGCGGTCCTCGTCGAACAGCGTATCGCTGCCGAAGCTGGCGCGCAGGCCGATGACGACCTTGTTGGCTCTGGTGTCCTGCGTGGACGTTTCGAACTTCCTCCGCTCGAATTCATAGCGTCCGAACACCGCCCATGGCGTTTCGTCGAACCGGTACATGGCCTGCACGGCGGCACCGACCACGTCTTCGTTGGTGCCGTTGTAGTCGGTTCGGTTGAAGTCGAGCTCCGCATCGAGGCGAAGATTCTTCCGGACGAAGTAGCGCGCCACCGCGCGTATACCCCATTGGTCGCCATGAAAGTCGCTGATGGTGAGCTGGCCGACACTGGCCTGGCCATAGAGGGTCAGATTGCCGAAATAGAGTTGTGCTTCCGGGCCGACCGCATAGTTGTTTACGGTCACGCCGCTTTCGCCGACAGATGTGTAGGCGGCGAAAATGCCGGCGGCGAAACGGTCGGAATCGCGGTAGAAGCCATGGACCGCACCGCGCGTGTCATCCAGGGGATCGTAATGGCCCCAGATGCGGTCGTAGGTCAGGTCGCCCTGCAAATTCCAGCGCTCGGCAAACGGAATGTTGACGCGCACGGCGCCGCCGCCGGCCCGGGTCGTGTAGTCGTCGCCGACGAAGCGAAGCCCGCCGAGATAGAGCTCGCCGTAGCCCGAAACATGCGGCGTCACCACCGTCTCCGCTGCCAGCGGCTGCTGCGTATCGGCGGCGTAAGCGGAGGTCGCGGCGACCAGCGATGACGCGGCGAAGATTGAAAAGCGATGCATTAGAGCCCTCGAATGCGAATTTCCGGACCAGCGTCCGGCCGTGGAGATCAGAATTTGTACGCCACGCCGATCCGCAGATCCTGTGTCGTCAGTTCGATGGCATCCCGATTGAGGGGAGCGCCATTGGAGAAGGCGTGGCGCACGGAGGTGTGGCGGCCGAAATCGGCGAACCTGTATTCGCCCCGAACCACCCAATTGTCGGTGACGGCGTATTCGCCGCCGGCACCCAGCGTATAACCCGCGACGGTATCTCGGACGTCGGCATAGGGACCGCCCGGAATGTTGGTGGTCGTGTGTTTGTAGCTTGCCACCGCCAGGCCGCCGGTGACGAAAGGAAGCCAGCGATCGATCGCATAACCGGCTCTGAGGCGCACGGTGCCTACCGCCTCAAGCTCGAGCTCGCCACCAAAGGCGGGGTCGTCGACGCCGAGCGCCCGGTAGAGCGTCGTGTCGTTCACGCTTGCAAAGCTGTAGTCTCCCTCGACGCCAACAACCAATCCGCTGTCGAACTGCTTGTTGTAGCCGGCAAACACACCGCCGAAACCGCCGGACGGGCTGTAACCCCAGCCGTAATTGTCGAAGCTGCCCGGCGCGAAAGTCTGTCCGACCCTGGCGTCGCTCCGGGCATATCCGGCCTGTGCTCCGAGATAGCCGCCGGACCAGTTGTAGCTGGCCGCGACCGGCAAGGTCTCGGTGGGGTCGGCGGCCAACGCCATGCCGGCGGGAACGAAAAGAAAGGCAGTGGCGAGAAGAATCGTTTTCATTGCTTGTCTGCTGTCCCCGGGATGCTGCACCACGACCGACATGGTCAGTGGCGGTCAGTCGAAGCTACGGTGTTGCATTGATCGCCGGCGGCGTCTTGGGCTGGACAGCATCGGAATTGTCTTGGAGCGCGCCGCCGCACCCCGCCCGGCCGGTGTGGCCGTTCAGCATCAGCCGCGGCGCAGGCAAAACCCCGGCGCGGACGCCAGGGTTTTGTTCGAACCGGCGTGTCAGAACTTATAGCTGAGGCCGACGCGTAAATCGTGCGTCTTGAGATCGATGTTCGAAACCGTGCCAAGACCAAAAATCGGCACCGAGAGATCCTCTTTGCCAAAGTCGGAATAGCGATATTCGACGCGGGCGATCCATTTGTCGGTGAAAGCGTGCTCGACGCCGGCCCCAACCGTCCAGCCAAGATGGGTTTCGTCGTGGATTGTTACTGTACCGAGGGGACCACTGCTGACCACACTCATTTCATACTTGGCCGCTGCCACGCCGGCACTGATATAAGGCAACGTCCGATCGAACGCATAGCCGGCCCGCAGCCGGGCCGAACCCGACCACTTGAGTTCGCTCGACAACAACGCGCCGGCACCGGCGAAGGTCCCCACCGCATCGACATTGCTGTAGGCAAGGTCAGCCTCGGCGCCGAGCACGAAACGGTTCGCCAATTCCTGATTGACGCCGATATGGATGCCACCAATAAAACCGTCCGGATCGAAGGCAGCATTGACGTCGGTGCCCCCAATGCCGGCGCCGCCGATGAAGAGATTGGATTTCCCGGCTACGTAACCGAAGTGAACGCCGGCATAGAGGCCGGACCAGTCATAGCCGGCAGCAACCGGCAAGGTTTCGTTGACGTCCGCCGCGGACGCCATGCCGACCGGCGCAAGCGCGAGGATGGTGGCGAGAAGAATCGTTTTCACTGTTTGCTACCCCAATGATGTTGCTTCCCCCGGCCGTGGAAAATACTCCGCGGCGACCCGGGTATCGTCGAGGTTTTGCATTGTTCGCGGGCGGCGTCTTGGGCTGAGCCGCATTGGAATTGTCGTGGAGAGCGCCGCGGCACTCGGGGCGATCAGTGTGGCCGTTCGGCATCAGTCGATCGGTTCGAAGACAACTGATCCGACTCGCTTCGAGTCCTTGTCTTTGGTGCCGCGCTTCCGCCCGGAATTGCGAAAACAAGGAGTTAGAGCGGCCATCGATTCTGTGAGACGATGATTCGCTCTAACGGGCGGCGTTCGGCGTCGAGCCGAAGCGGCGGCGGAAACAGCGATTGAAGTAGGAGACGTCGGAAAAGCCGCTCAACAGCGCGATCTCGCTGACCCGCATGCGGTCGTTGCGCCGGTCACGCAGCATGCGGTGGGCCCTCTGCAGGCGCAGTTCGAGAATATGCTCGGCGAAACTCGAGCCCGTTTCCTGCAGGAGATCATGGACGTAGCGCGCGGAAAGCCGCAAACGCTGGGCGATATGCTGGGCCGAGATGCCGGGATCGGCGAAATTGTCCCGCATCGTCTGCAGGATGGCTTGCAGCCTTGCCGCGCGCAGGCCTCGCACGCCCGCCAGCTCGGCGATCTCGCCCTTGGCGCCCGTCGCCAATCCGATCAGGTCGACGATCGTTTCGGTGGCATGGGCGACAAGATCGGGCAAGAGCAATGCCGGCCCCGCTTCCAGGAAGCCGCAATAGCGCTTGAGCATGTCGAGCGCTTCATTGTCGACGCCGATGGTCAGCGCCAGGCGGTCCTCGACATGGGCGAAGGCATTTTCCATGATTTCGCGGGGCACCACGACATTGGTCCAGACATTGCGGTCGCCGCCGGTCATTTCCAGCGCTTCCGAAGCCGAGACCAGCGCGCCTTCGCCCCTGCCGATGCTGTAGTCGCGGCCGGTCTGCACACCGCTCAGCCTGGTGTCGCCATCGTTGACCAGCAGCAGATAGCCGTCGCGGCCGTCGTCGGCGATGTTGCGCGTCTTGCGGCTCGCATGCTTGATCGTCCCGGCCATCCGCCCGAGCACCAGCGGCCCGATGGCGGTGGCTTCGATATCCGCCTGGAACGGCACATTGCCGGAGATGGCATATTCGACCGACCAGATCTCGGCGACATGAATGTCCTGCCAGAGCGCGAAGCGCGCGCGGTCGTCGAGATGCGACGGCAGATCGAGCGAAGAGAAGACGTTCTTTTTCAACGAGCAACCGGCCTTTCCCGCGCACGCGTCTTCCCTGAAGCCGCACCGTATGGGACCGATTTGCCTCTTGTCCAGAGACGGCGCCATCCATGCTCCGCAGGACAATTTCAGTGCCGCCCAGGTCAAGAATCCGATCGGATTGGCCGGTGTGGCGTCCGAGTCTCCGAAATACCCCGGAAATGCGGCATCGGAATCACCTCGCCTCGACGCGGTCGATCCATTGCTCCTAGAACGTGATCTTCACCGACGCGGCGCTGCGGTTGGCCGGGCCGTGGTGGACGGCCTCGATGTTGTTGCCGTCCGGGTCGAGCAGGAAGGCGGCATAATAGCCGGGATGATAGGACCGCTCGCCCGGCGCGCCATTGTCCGTGCCGCCGGCTTCGAGCCCGGCCTTGTAGAAGGCATCGACCATGGCGTGATCCTGGCCTGGAAGGCCAGATGATGACGTCCGGTCAGCTTTCCCAGCGCGGCCCGGCTGTCGGCGCTGGAAATGAACAATTCGTCGGCCCAGAAATAATCCTCGCCGGTGCCGCCGATCGGGACACCAAGGACTTGGAAAACCGCCTCGTAGAAACGCCGGCTGGCGGGGAGATCCCGGACCACGAGCTGGAGGTGGTCGATAAGCCGGCCGCGATGCAATTCCTGGGTGTCCATGAAAGCGCCTCCTCGCAAGGCCTCGAATTTAGGCGCGGTTGGCAGGGCGTCAACGCGGGGCGCGTGCCTCTGCTGACAACCAGCGACAATTTTTCGAGGCCGAATGGAACTTTTGGGCCGATGGCAAGTTTGGTGGGGCGGCGGGAGAATGTCGGTTGGATTGTTTACAGAAGCTTGAAGCGCTGGTCGACGGCGCCAATGCCGATGCCATTGAGGAAGCGAACGCATTGCTGCTCCGCTTCAAGGACAGGTCCGAACAGACGACGCGGGCCATCGACGAGTTCATGCTGGACTTAAAGACATTGGTCTTCGTCGTCGAAGCCGGCGAAGAGGGTTTCCAAAAGCCGATCCGCAAGCTCGCCCGCGCCAGGCTTGCGAAGCTCAAGCAGCTGGTGAACGTGCCGGCTTAGGCGCCTGCCGCTCTTTGCTATTGCGCAATTCCTGGGGAAGGTGCTGCGCGCTTGTCCCGGTAAACCGTTTCACACTTTTCCTGGAATTTGCTCTACCCCTTGAGCAGCGCCGCCAGCCGGGGAATACCCTCGCTCACCGCGCTGCGGGTGGCCAGCGTGAACGACAGCCGCAGCGTGTTGCGCCCGGTGCCGTCGGCGTAAAAGGCGTTGCCCGGCACGAAGGCGACCCGCGCCTCCTTCACCGACCGTGCCAGGAGGTCCGTGGCGTCGGTGCCCTCCGGCAGCGTCACCCAGACGAACATGCCGCCTTCCGGACGGCTCCAGGTCACCCCCTCCGGCATGTTGGCGTCAAGCCCGCCAAGCAGGCCGTCGCGGCGCTCGCGGTAGGCGCCGATGAGTTTTTCCACCTGGCCGTCGAACACGGCTTCGGCGACGCGGTGCATCACCATCTGGTTGACGGACGGGCTGTGCAGGTCCGAAGCCTGCTTCATCAGCACCAGCCTTTCCACCACGCGGCGCGGAGCGCAAACCCAGCCGACACGCATGCCCGGCGACAGAATTTTCGAGAACGAGCCGCAATAGAGCGTGCGCGCCTTGTCGATGCCGCCGGACCTGATGCAGTCGAGCGCCAGGATCGGCGGCACACCCTCGCCGTCATAGCGCAGCGCCCGGTAGGCGGCATCCTCGATGACGGCGATGTCGAGCTCGCCGGCAAGGTCGAGCACTGCCTCGCGCTGCTTTCGGTCCAGCGTGTTGCCGGTCGGGTTGGCGAAATCGGGCACCAGATAGGCGAATTTCACCTTGCCGCCATGAGCGGCGGCGGCAGTGTGGTAGGCATCGGGCGTCATGTTGCCGCCCTCGGGCCGCAGCCGGTCGTAGCGCGGCTCGTAGGCGTTGAAGGCCTGCAGCGCGCCGAGATAGGTCGGCCATGTCACCAGCGCGGTATCGCCTGGCGACAGGAACAGCTTGCCGAGGTAATCCAGCGCCTGCTGCGAGCCGGAAGTGATGAAGATGTTGGCCTCGTCGCAGGCCACGCCGAGCTTGCCCATTTGCCCGGCGAGCCAGCGCCGCAGCGGCAGATAGCCTTCCGAAACCTGGTATTGCAGTGCTGCCCCCGCTTCCGGGCCGCCGAGCACGTCGGCATAGGCATCGCGGATGGCGTCCGCCGGAAACAGCGACGGATCGGGAATGCCGCCGGCGAAGGAGATGATGTCGGGCTGGTCGAGCAGCTTCAACAGCTCGCGGATTTCGGAGGCCTTCATGCGCGATGAGCGCGAGGCCAGAAGCTTCAAAAGGGTCACGACACGCCTCCCCGGACGTTTTTACAATAGGTCAACCTGACTGACCTATATCCGCTTTGCCAGGCGATTTGAATAGTGCCTGAAGGGCTTCCGCTATACGCCAGTCACCGCCAGGCCCGAACCGGCGAGGGTTTCCGCTAAAGGCTCTTCTTGTAACCAATATGGCTGGCACTGAAGCCGAGCCCTTCATAGAAGCGGTGCGCATCCGCTCGTCCCTTGTCGGTGGTGAGCTGCACAAGGCCGCAGCCCCGCGCCCGGCACTCGTCGATCGCCCATTCGAACATCTTCTTGCCGACGCCGTCGGAGCGCCTGTCGCTGACAACGCGAACCGCCTCGATCTGCCCGCGCCAGCCGCCCTTGCGCGAAATACCGGCAAGGAAGCTGATCTGCAGGGTGCCGATTACCTCCGCGCCATCCACGGCCACGGCAAGCAGCTGATTGGGATCGGTATCGATGGCGTCGAAGGCATCGATATAACCCTGCGCCAACGGCAACGAGGCGTCTTCGCGGGCGGCACCCAGCGGATCGTCGGCGAGCATGGCGACGATGGCTGGCAGGTCGGAGGCTTGCGCCTTGCGGAATTGGATGTCGGTCATGGACGTGAGATACGGCCGCCCGGCGCTGGCGGCAAGCCGCTGATGGAATGGATCAATGGGCGGCAGGACAATGAGGGGCGGCGCAACCTCTCGAGGTTCAATCCCCGTCGCCCGCGGGCTTCGCCTTGCCGCACTGCGCCAGCACCTTGCCGATTGCCCCACTGGAACCCTTCAGCGCAAAACTGATCGAACCATATTTGGCAGCGCTGACCGACACGTCCCCCTTGGACCGCAACAGGTCGAGCAGCGGGTCCCCCTTCTCCAGATCGACCACGAAATAATTGTACATCGCCTCCAGCTGCAGGGTTTTCGTCACCGTCTTGCCGTCGGCCTTGAAGTCGAAAGCGCCGCTGATGCCCGGCTCCAGTTGTTGGCCGCTGGCGCCCACATCGTAGCTCAGCACCGGTTTGTCGTAGCAATTGAGCATCAGATAGGCGTCGCCCTTCGGCCCGCCGCAGACCGAAGCGGTCAGCCCGCTGCCGCCCTCGTCTTCCTCCATCTTGGCGCTCCAGCCGCCGCAGGATGCAGCGAAGGCCGATTGCGCGCCAAGCGCCGCCGCCAAGGCACCGGCGGCAACGAGATTTCTTCTCATGACGTCCCCCTCCGGGCCATTTGCAGCGCCCGCCGGCAGCATATAGGAAAAGCCGTTGAATAGCGTTGCCTGAATGGCAGGGCCGCGCGCCTCGGAGAGAGCAGTGTTGAGAGCCTGTGTTCGCCTGTATCTTCCGACCGCCGCCCTGGTGGCCTTCCCGCTTGCGGCGCATGCCGAGTGGAAGCCTGTCGAGAAGGTCGAGACCTACGCCATTTCAGGCCAGTCCGGGCTCGAGCTCTACCGGTCGATCGGCGAGAACGGGCCGAATGTCGGCATTATCCGCGCCATTGCTCACACCAATTTTAAGCTGACCTGGACCAGGGATTATCAGCCGCGTGCCGGAGCCTGCGTGCTGGTCTCGGCCAAGCCAAAGCTCATCATCACCTACACCTTGCCCAGCCCCTCCTCGCCGCTGCCGTCCGCCATCCAGAAGAACTGGGAGGTTTTCCTCGCAGGCGTCAGCGCCCACGAAAAGGTGCATGGCGCGACCATTGTCGACATGGCGCGCAAGATCGAGGCGGCGACGGTCGGCCTCACCGTTCCCGACGATCCCAAATGCAGCAAGATCCGGGTCGAGATGACCAAACGCCTGTCCGCCCTTTCGCAGGCGCAGCGGCAGGCAAGCCGCGATTTCGACCGCATCGAACTCGGCCAGGGCGGCAATCTGCAAAAGCTCATTCTTGCCCTGGTCAATGGCGGCTGAGCCACCGCGCCTCGCGGCGCGGTGGCATATTCGCGGTTCGCTCCGCCCTAGCGGCTGAGATCAAGCGCGGCTGACAAATCCCCCATCGGCGGCTCGCCATTGGCGGCCAGCGCCTTGTCGCGGGCGACGATGCCCGTCAGCACCGGCAGATCGTAGCGCGCGGTGATGAAGCGCAGGATCGACGTCGTATCGTATTGCGTGTGGTCGACCGTGCCCATCCTGGCATAGGGCGAGACGATGAAGGCCGGGATGCGGTTGCCCGGGCCCCAGCGGTCGGCCTTGGGCGGCGCGACGTGATCCCAGAACCCGCCATTCTCGTCATAGGTGATGACGACCAGCATGTGGCTCCATTGCGGGCTCTTCTCCAGATGCGCGACGAGGTCGGCCAGATGCTGGTCGCCCGATGTCACGTCGGCATAGCCTGAGTGCTCGTTGAGATTGCCCTGCGGCTTGTAGAAGGCGACCTGCGGCAGCTTGCCGTCGTCGATCGCCTTGATGAACTCGACGCCATCCAGGCCGCCATCCCTGAGATGCTCGGTGCGCGCGGCGGTGCCGGGCGCGTAGGCGGCGAAATAGTTGAACGGCTGGTGGTGGAACTGGAAGTTCGGCACCGGCGTGGCGTTCTTGCCGTCGAGGGTAGCCTGCCAGGCGCCGGCGTACCAGGCCCAGTCGACCCCCTTCAGCGACAGGAGATCGCCGATGGTGATGTCGTGCTGCGGCGGCAGCGTGGTGGGCGCGGCCGGATCGGCCAGCGCCTTGTCGCCGCCCTCGGCAGGCTTGTTGGCGCTCGGCTGATAGGGCGGCTGCATGGTGTTGACGGCGTAGAAATCGGGCGTGATGGCGCCGTCATTGACGAATTTCGGCACGCCGCCCAGCGCCGACGGCGGCGAATTGTCGGCCACCTTCAAGGTCGTTCCGTCGGCCTCGACCACGGCGATCTGGCCCTTGATCGGACCGGTATCGGCATGCGGATAGACCGGCGTACAGGCGCAGGCGAGTTGGAAATGGTTGAGGAAGGAACCGCCAAAGGCGCCCTGGAAGAAATTGTCCGCCAGCACGTATTTCTTGGCTATCTGCCACATCGGCAGGATCGAGCCGTCATAATGGCCCATGACCAGCCCGCCGGAATCGGCCCAGGCGACGAATTTATCGTTCTTGCCGCCGTCGATCTGCATCTGCTCCTGGTAGAAACGGTGCCACAAATCGTGGGTGATGACATTGGTGCCTTCGTTGAAGCCCTTGGGATCGTCGATGGCGAAGGCGGCGTTGGCGAGATGCGCGGTCTGCGCCTCCGTCACCACGGGCGTGACGCCCTTTCCGGTCAGCCCGCCCCAGGCCGGCGGCAGTTCGGTCAGCGGCTTGCCGTCGCGGTCGAGCTGACGCGCCTGGTCGGCCGAGACATTGGCCAGTCCATTGGCGCCGGGGAAGCCACCATAAAGATTATCGAAGCTGCGGTTCTCCGCATAGATGACGACGACGGTGTCGATCTTGTCGAAGCCGGGAGGGGCGGCATTGGCGGCCGCAAGGGGAAACAAGGCCGAACCGGCCAGACAAAAGGAAGTGAGGAACTTGGGCCTCGTCATGGAAAGACCTCGTGGCTTGACTGTGGCTATGGGGCTTATGCGGCTATGGCGCGGGAACCATGGGCAGCTAACGTGGATGCCTTGTCACCTTTGTGACATCCGCCGCCGCGGCGAACACGGTTTCGTGAGCACTGGGAGCGGTCATCAATCCGTTGCACTGCGTTCTTATTTCCGGGCCAAAGCGGACCGTGCCCCATGATGATGAGACGATGGAAAAGCCTGGTGATCGCGAGTGCCGCGATCTCGACCTTTGGCTTTGCCGCACCCGCGAATACGGCGGGGCCGGATCCCGGTCCGCTGTCGCGTGCGCAAGCCTTCGCACGCGCCGAGGCGCTGACTGCCTTGGGGCGAAAAATGTTCTTCGACCCGGCGCTCTCGGCTTCGGGAAAACAGGCCTGTTCCTCCTGCCACGATCCGCGCCATGCCTTCGGTCCGGCCTCGGCATCTCCCGTCGAGATGGGCGGCCCGAACCTCGACCTGCCTGGCGTGCGCGCGGTGCCGTCGCTGCGCTACCTCGAGGCGGCGCCCGCCTTCACCGAGCATTTCCACGATTCCGAGGACGAGGGCGACGAGAGCGTCGACAATGGCCCGACCGGCGGTCTGACCTGGGACGGCCGCGCCGATCACGGTGTGGACCAGGCGAAAATCCCCCTGCTCTCGCCCTTCGAGATGGCAAACAAGGATGAAGCAGCCGTCTCCGCGGCCTTGCGCAAGTCAGCCTATGCCGACGAGTTCAAGGCAACCTTCGGCAACGATGTCTTCGACCGCCCGGGCGATGCCTTCGACGCCGCCGCCGAGGCGCTTGGCACGTTCGAGCAGAGCGCGGTCGACTTCTACCCCTATTCCAGCCGCTACGACGCCTTCCTCGCCGGCAAGGCGACATTGTCGGCGCGGGAACTGCATGGCCGCGCCCTGTTCGAGGACGAGGCGAAAGGCAATTGCGCCTCCTGCCACCTCAGCGAACCGGCCAATGACGGTGAGCCGCCGCAATTCACCGATTTCGGCCTCATCGCCATCGCCGTGCCGCGCAATCCGGCCATCCCGGCCAACGCCGACCCGACCTATGTCGATCTCGGCCTGTGCGGTCCCCTGCGCACCGATTTCCGTGGCCGCACCGACTATTGCGGCCTGTTCAAGACACCGAGCCTGCGCAACGTGGCGCTGCGCAAGAGCTTCTTCCACAACGGATATTTCCACACGCTGCGCGAAGCGGTGGCCTTCTACGCCAGCCGCGACACCGACCCCGGCCGCTGGTACCCGAAAAACGCTTACGGCACGGTCGACAAATATGACGATTTGCCAAAGGCTTACTGGCCGAACCTGAATCAAGACCCGCCCTTCGACGGCAAGAAACCCGGCGACAAGCCGGCGCTCGACGATGCCGAGATCGACGACATCGTGGCGTTTCTGCAGACGCTGACGGATGCGGATCAGGCGGCGAAGCGGTCGCAGTGAACTGGGAAGCCACGCCATAGGGGTCGCTAGTTGACCTGGCGACTAATCCGAAGCCCTCCCTCGCTTCGTCATCCTAGGGCGGAGCAAGGAGCGAAGCGACGCGGCGCAGACCCTAGGATCCATGCCGCGACGCTTGCGACGGACAAAACGGTGCCGAACCTGGCTCCAACCTCCGACGAAACGCCATCAAACCGCGACCAACCTGTTCCGCGAAACAGCTCGAACCATTCCGGATTGGTCTTCTCGATCAGTTCGATCTTCCATTGTCGCGACCAGCGCTTCAGCGATTTCTCGCGTTGAATGGCGTCACGAATGTCGAAATGTTCCTCGTACCAGACCAACCGCTGCACACCGTAGCGCCTGGTGAAGCGCGAACCTTCGCCGGATTTGTGCTCCGGCATGCGGCGACCGAGATCGTTGGTGACACCGATGTAGATGGTGCCGCCCTTCTGGCTCGCGGTCATGTAAACATAGCCGGTCATGCGTTGACGGTAACCGCCAACCCGTCCGGGGACTATCCTCGTTCGCCGTCTTTTTTCGGCCCACGTCGCGGCATGGATCCTAGGGTCTGCGCGGCGTCGCTTCGCTCCTTGCTACGCCTAGGATGACGAAGGGAGGGAGGGCTTCGGCTAATCTGAGAGGTATGAGATCGCCGCCAGCCGCCTCTCACAGCGCCCGGATCACACCCCCATCCACGCGGATATTCTGCCCGGTAATATACCCTGCCCCGTCCGACGCCAAAAACGCGATCGTCGCGGCGATCTCCTCTGATGTGCCATAGCGCTGCATCGGCACGTTGTCGCGGCGCTCTTCGGTGGCGGGCAGGCTGTCGATCCAGCCGGGCAGCACATTGTTCATGCGCACATTGTCGGCCGCGTAGGTGTTGGCGAAAATCTTGGCGTAGGCGGCAAGGCCGGCGCGGAACACGGCCGAGGTCGGGAACATCGCGTTCGGTTCCGCCACCCAGGCCGTCGAGATGTTGATGATGGCCCCGCCCTTCTGCTTGACCATCTGCGGCGCCACGATGCGCACCGGCCGGATGACGTTCATCAGGTAGACGTCCATGCCGGTGTGCCACTGCTCGTCCGTGATCTCCAGGATCGGCGCGCGCGGTCCATGGCCGCCGCTGTTGACAAGCACGTCGATGCGGCCATAGCGCTCCAGGGTCAGGTCGGCGAGCCGCTGCAGATCGTCATTCGACTGGTTGGAGCCGGTGACGCCGAGCCCGCCAAGCTCCTTGGCCAGCGCCTCGCCCTTGCCGGACGAAGACAGGATGGCGACCTTGAAACCATCCGCCGCCAGCCGCTTGGCCGCCGCCGCCCCCATGCCGCTGCCGCCGGCCACGATGACGGCTGTCTTTTCTACACTCATCGGATTTCCTTTTCAGATTGGCGGGAGCTACGGTTTCAGCGGTCCTATAGCCGGTTTCGCCGCGCAGTTCGAACGAGAAAGCCTGAATCGAGCTGCAGAAAACTTGCGCGGTGAGCTGCGCCCTATCCTTCAACCGTCTCCAGCTCGCTCAGCAGCGTGCCTTCCATGTCGGGCTCGTCGCCGGAGCAGACGCACAGCATCTCGGCGTCGCCCTCGCCCACCGACAGATAGGCGTGGCCCATGGTGGAATCGATGTAGACGCTCTCGCCCGCTTTCAGCCGCACCGGCGCGTACTGGTCGGTATGCAGTTCGATCTCGCCCTTGAGCACGATCAGGAATTCCTCGCCGGCATGCCTGGTCAGCGGGCCGAATTCTTGCGGCGTGCGGGCGCGCGCATAGGCGTGAATCGGCACCATGCGCTTGCGCACCAGGTCGGTGGCGAGATACCGGTAGTCATAATTTCGGGTCAGCTGGCGCAGCGTGTTGGACTGCGAGGTGACCGAGCGGCGGGTGCGCGCTGCCGGCTGCTTGCGGTCGCCGCTGAGCAGTTCCGTCACATGGATGCCGAGCCCCTCGCAGATCTGCAGCAGCTTGTCGTAGGTCAGCGACATCTGGTCGTTCTCGACCTTGGACAGCGTCGACACCGCGACGCCGGTCAGCGCGCTGACCTCCTGCAAGGTCCAGCCATGGGTTTTTCTCAAAGCCCGCAGACAATCACCGAGATTGGGTTGCTCCGACATTGCCAGCTCCAAGGCGCGGGATCGCGCCGCTCCACCCTAGGTAGTCGAACTCCCCGCAGCCATCAACAACACCGAAATTTTCTTATACGCTAAATATTGACTGGATACGAAATTATTTTTACGACTGATGAATGCAGTCAAAGTCCTTCCAAGAGATTGTCGTCATCGGCGGCGGCATTGCCGGCCTCTCACTTGCCGCCGAGGTGGCGGGCTGGGCCGAAGTCACCGTCATCGAGCGCGAGCCGCATCTTGGCTACCACGCCAGCGGACGCTCCGCCGCTCTGTTCACCGAGACCTATGGCAACCGCCTCGTGCGCGGGCTGACGCTGGCCAGCCGGCAGGCAATCGTCGAGGGCGGTTTCGTCGCCCACCGGCGTGGCGCGCTGCATGTCGGATGGACCGGTGACGATGCCGCCATCGACAAGCTGGCTCGTGATTTGCAGGCGCTGGTGCCGTCAGTGCGCCGCCTCTCGGCGGCCGAGCTCCACGCGCTGGTTCCGGTCATTGCCCAGCAAGCCACATGCGGCGGCGTCTATGAGCCGGACGCGGTGGATGTCGACACGGACAAGATGCTTGCGACCTGCGCGTCCAAGCTCAAAGCCGGCGGCGGCACCATCCGCACCGGCGAGGAGGTCCGCGCCATTTCACGCGACGGCAGCGCTTTTAGGGTTGAAACAAGCGCCGGCGTCTACTCGGCTGACATCGTCGTCAACGCCGCCGGCGCCTGGGTCGATGTCGTCGCCGGCATGGTGGGACTCCCGGGCCTCGGCTTCCAGCCGAAACGGCGCACCGCCTTCCTGTTCGATCCGCCCGCCGGGTTGGACATCGCCGGCTGGCCGCTGGTGGTCGACCTGCACGAGCAGTTCTACTTCAAGCCCGATGCCGGCAGATTGATCGGTTCGCTCGCCGACGAGACGGATTCCGAGCCTTGTGATGCGTATCCCGAGGATATCGACGTCGCCATCGCCGTCGACCGCATCGAACAGGCGACGTCTATGCGCATCGGCCGCCCGTCGACGCCGTGGGCGGGCCTGCGTACCTTCGCTCCCGACCGCACGCCGGTCGCCGGCTTCGACCCGCGCCTGCCCGGCTTCTTCTGGCTCGGCGGCCAAGGTGGCTACGGTTTTCAGGTGTCGCTGACGCTGGCCAGGCTGAGCGCGGCGCTGATGCGCGGCGAGCCCCTGCCCAACGACGTCACCGCACTCGGCGTCACCGCTGGGGCGCTGGCGCCCGATCGCTTCCTTACCCCGGCGACGACGCCATGAAGTTCCTTCCCTCAACCCCGAATGTGTCATCAGGAGCGTTTGCGATGAAATCTCTGCGCGCGGTGCTTGCCCCGTCCCTTCTGGCCACGTCCCTCCTGGCCACGTCCGTTCTGGCCTCATCCATCCTTCTCGGCGGACAGGCCTACGCCAAGACGCTGGTCTATTGCTCGGAAGCCAATCCCGAGACCTTCAACCCGGCGATCGGCATCGCCGATTCCACCATGGACGCCGCCGCCAAGACGATCTTCAACCGGCTGGTCGAGTTCAAGCCGGGCACCACCGAGGTCGGCCCGGCGCTCGCCGAAAGCTGGGATGTCTCGTCGGATGGCAAGGCCTACACTTTCCATCTCAGGCACGGCGTGAAGTTTCAGTCGAACGAGCATTTTTCGCCCACGCGCGACTTCGACGCGGACGACGTGCTCTACACCTTCAACCGCCAGCGCGACGCCAACAATCCCTATCACAAGCTTGGCGGCGGCTCTTACGAGTACTTCAACGCGCTGGGCATGGGCACGCTGATCGACAGAATAGACAAGGTCGACGACTACACCGTGCGCTTCACGCTGACGGCTCCCAACGTCACATTCCTGGCCGGGCTGGCACTCGACTATCTCTCCATCCTGTCGCTGGAGCAGACCGAAAAGATGGTCGCGGCCGGCACGCCGGAGCTGATCGACAGCATGCCGGTCGGCACCGGACCGTTCGTGCTTGAGGCCTATGTGCCCGACAGCCAGGTCCGCTACGCCGCCAACAAGGATTACTGGCGCGGCGCGCCGAAGATCGACACGCTGGTCTTCGCCGTCACGCCCGAGCCGACCACCCGCGTCGAGCGCATCAAGGCCAATGAATGCCAGGTCGCCGCCCCGCCGCCGCCAAGTGCCGTCGCCGACCTGCGCAGCGATCCCGACATCACGGTTCTCGATCTCAAGGGCCAGAACATCGGCATTCTCGGCTTCAATGTCGAGCACCAGCCGCTGGGCGACGTGCGCGTGCGCACGGCACTGGCCAAGGCCGTCGACCGCAAGGCGATCGTCGATGCGGTCTATGCCGGCGCCGGCACGGTGGCCGGCAGCGTCGTGCCGCCGGCGCAGCTCGGCGCCGTCACCGATGCCGGCATCGAGTACGATCCCGATGGCGCCAAGAAACTGCTCAAGGAAGCGGGCCATGAAAGCGGCCTCAAGATCAGCCTGTGGGCGATGCCGGTGTCGCGCCCCTACAATCCCAACGCCAAGCGCATGGCCGAGATGATCCAGGCCGACTGGGCGAAGGTCGGCGTGCAATCGGAGATCGTCAGCTTCGAATGGGGCGAATACCTCAAGCGCACCGCGGCGGGCGAACAGGACGCCTTCCTGCTCGGCGGCAGCAGCGACAATGGCGATCCCGACAACATGCTGAGCTATCTGCTCTCCTGCGACGGCGTGAAGGGTGGCTCCAACCGCTCGCGCTGGTGCGACAAGGATTTCGAGAAGCTGCTCGACGAGGGCCGCGTTGCCGCCGACCCGAAAGAGCGCGCCGCGATCTATGGAAAGGCGCAGGCCATCCTGAAGGCCGAGGTGCCGGTGGCGCCGATCGCCCATTCGATGGTGGCGATCCCGATCCGCAAGAGCGTGCTGAATTACGTGCTCGACCCCTTCGGCCGGCAGAATTTCGCCGCCGTCGATATCGCGGACTGAGGCTTGTCGCGCTGGGTACCCCCCTCATCCGGCCGCTACGCGGCCGATTTTGCGAAGATCCCGCGATCCACAAAAAGCGAGACCACCATGCCAAAAGACCTGAACGCTCTTCTCGCCACCTACATCGCCGATGGCGCGGTGGGTGCGTCGCTCGCCTATGCCAGGGGTGACACCACACCAACCGCCCTCACATCAGGCCTCGCCGATCGCGCGCTGGGCACGCCCGTCACGTCGGACCAGCTGTTCAAGATCGGCAGCTGCACCAAGACCTTCGTCGCCGCGGCCCTGGTCAAGCTCGCCGAGACCGGCAAGCTCGACCTCGGCGCGCCGATCGCCTCCTGGTTCCCGGACCTGCCTGGCGCCAAAACCATTTCGGTACGCCAGCTGGTCAACCATCGCAGCGGCCTGCCGGAATTCGAATATTACATTCCGATGGACCCGAGCCGGCAATGGACGCCGCAACAGCTGGTCGACATCGCCTTCGCCTCCGACAAACAGAAGCCACCGGGCGGACCGGCCGTCTACAACAACACCGGCTATGTCCTGGCCGGCATGGTGATCGAGGCCGTCACCGGCCAGAAGCTGGGCGCCTATGTCAGAAGCGCGGTCCTTGAGCCACTCGGCCTGAACAACACCTGGTCGCCGGCGACCGAGGCCTTCCCCGATAAATCGATGGTGCGCGGCTATTACCACCGGCCGCCGCGGGCGCCGAACGCGCCCACCGACATCGCCTCGGGCGGCGAGATGTGGCAAATGGACGGCGTGCTGCCTTACTCCAATGAACTGCAGGATTCCTCCGACTCCTTCCCCTTCGGCGCCGCCTATGGTTGCGGCGACATGGTGTCGACGCCGTCAGACATGGTGGGCTTCATGCGCGGCCTGTTCTCCGGCGGACTGTTGTCACCGCCGGTCTTCGCCGAGATGTTCGAACACCGCGTGCCGGCGAGTTTCCCCGGCACCCGCATGCGCGAGACGGGCGCGGGCATGTTCCAGAGCACCTATGCGGACCGCGCCTTCTACGGGCACCAGGGCAGCATTCCGGGCTATGTCGCCGTCATGCTGCACGATCCCGAGACGGACCTCACCATCGCCATGACCAGCAATGTCGGCTCCGGCAATCGCCTCTCCTTCCAGGCGAGCGGCATGCATCCGGTGGTGGATCAAGCGATCGCGACAATCTTGCGGCTGTGATCTTAGGGAGGGGTAGGAAATCGAACTGCTGCCGTCAGAGGGCCTCACGCGATCTATGCGCGGACGTCAGCCATCTCTGCGCCTCTCGAAGAGCTGGAGGTATCGTTCGAACACGAAAAACCGATTGCGTCTTTGGCCGGTGACTTCGATTAGAACGCCGTGGCTTATGAGATCGGCAATCAATGACGTAGCCGTGTTTGTCGTCGTGTCCAACAGAATGGTGACACCCTTCACGTCGACCAATGGTTGCCTGTAGAGATGTCTTACAAGTTGTTGCGCGTTTCCTTGACGGCGATGGCTGAAGCGCGGCAGCGTTTCCCGTTCTATCCGCTCTTTAAGCACCAGAATTTTGCGGAACACGTCAGCAGACGCACGCGCTGTCTCTTCAACTCCGTGGAGAAAGAAAATCAGCCAGTCGCGCATATGGTTGCCCTCGCGTACGGCCATGAGGTGATCGATATACGCTGTCTTGTTGCGCTCGAAATAGTCGGACAGATAGAGCGCGGGTTTGACAAGAAGCCCCTGCGAGGCGAGGTAAAGCGAAATCATCAGGCGGCCCAGCCGCCCGTTGCCATCCAGGAACGGATGGATGGTTTCGAATTGATAGTGGGCGATCGCAATGCGGATGAGTGGCGGTACGCGCAGGCTGTCGGCATGGATGAATTTTTCCATATCGCTCATGAGCTCGGGAACATGCTCGTGATGCGGGGGCACGAAGACCGCGTTTCTTAGACTCACGCCAATCCAGTTCTGACTGGTTCGAAATTCGCCGGGTTGCTTGGTGTCGCCGCGCACCCCCTGCATGAGGATGGCGTGAGTTTCCTTCAGTAGCCTGTTGGAGAAAGGCAGGCGCTCCAGGCTGGTAATGGCGCTATTGATCGCTTGGATATAGTTCTGCACCTCCTCCCAGTCGTCGCGTGCCTCAGGAGACAAATCTTCGAGCTGCTTGAAAGCGTCCTCGATATTGGTGTGGGTGCCTTCGATCCGGCTGGACTGGGTTGCTTCCTTCGCAACGTACATGCTGATGAAAAAATCGATGTCGGGAACGAGTTGTGCGAATGCATTCAATTCACCCAATGCTCGATCGGCGCGGCCAAGCACCTCTATGATGTTCGGGTCGGAGACGATCCAGGGATGATTGATCGAGGTCGGCACGAAGCTGCGATGTTCCAACCGCTTTTCGTACTGCCCCGCCTTGTAAGACGACAAATCCATATTCAGAAACGTCCACGATTTCTACAATAAGAAAATCGTTATGTCAGATTCGACCAACTTCCAAAAGCTATTTCAATTTCTCACCGGGTTTCTGAAATAAGGGTTCGGCTATTTCAGAAACTTCCGTATTGTGGCTTCGACGGGCCAGCGGCCTGCACCCGGTCGTCGATCGGGCGATCCGCATCATTCTCGACTGACCGCGTTCAGCCGCCCTGCCGCGACGATGGATCGGGCAGGCCCGGCAGCATCTGGCTCAGCACCCGGTCGCGAAGGAAGAAATGGTGGAAGATGGCGGCGGCCGCGTGCAGGCCGGCGATCCACATCATGACGTCGCCGAGCGTGCCGTGGATCTCCGCCAGCGGCGCGCCCCAGCTGCCCGAAAACGGACCGATAGCTCCCAGCCCATAGACAGTGACCGGGTGGCCGCCGAACAAGGCGCCGACCATGGCTGTCGCCGGAACCGCGAACAGCAGCGCGTAGAGCGCCCAATACGTTGCCTTCGAGGCGACCTCCATCCAGGACGGCATGGCCGGGGCATCGGGAATGCGATCGAACCGGCGCCAGATCAGGCGAACGACCAGCAAGCAGAAAACAGTGAAGCCGAGCGACTCGTGCAGCAGCAGCGTCGACGCCCTGGCCGCTGAATAGACCCGCTCCGGCGGACCGCCCGCCGAGACCAGGAAGGCAATGAGCACCAGCAGTGCCGTCAGCCAATGAAATGCCTGGGCGAGACGCCCATAGCGGGTTGTCGTGCCGGACAGCGACATGCGGGAGCTCCGAAACGGTTGGATATCTCCCCTCGCCCGCGAATGTGGCCTTATTTCAGCTGTTCCTCAATCGCCTTGCCCGAGCGAATGGCATCGCCGAGTTCGCCGGCGCGCGGCCCGACAAGGTTCAGCTCATACTCGTGGAGCGGAAATTCGCGGCGGCCGCGGCCACGATATCGGCATTGTCCCTCGCCACCGTTCCATCGGCGAGTGTCTTGCCGTCCTCCAGCCCGACCCGTGTCGACCAGCGCTTTTGCCGCGCAAGGTCCACGAACGGCCAGACCGTGCCGTCGACGCCGTGCAGCAGGATCTGCCGCCGCACGCTCGCGCGTTCGAGAATGGCGGCGATGCCGTGCGCCTCGTCGAGGGCTGCAGGCAGGTCCGGTATGTCGATCTCGATCAGGATGCGCAGTACGCGGCCGTGATCGGCGAGCGTCACGAAGCGCTCGGCATCTTCCGTCGTGGCCAGCCCCGCCTCGATGCCGATGCCCTGCTTGCGCAACAACTCCATCACGGCGGGCGCGTCGGTTTCTGAAAGATTGACCGAGGCATAGTCGGGCAGTTCCCGCCAGGCGGCGATCGCCGCGCGGGTGCGCGCCACATCGTTCTCGATCCAGGCGCCGGTCGAGATCCCGATCAATGTGCCCGGACAGGCCTGGCGCACGGCAAGGACCGTCGCATCCACCGCCGCCAGGCTTTCGCGCCCGTCGGCGCCGCGCGGATGGATGTGCAGTTCGGCGGCACCCGCGGCGACGCAGGAAGCCGCATCGCCGGCCACTGCCTGTGCCGTCAGCGGCAGCCTGGGATGGAAATCGCGCGAACGCGCGCCGTTGATGCAGGCTTGGACGATCATCGATTTCACCTCGGGCAAAAGAGCGCAGTCTAGACAAGCCGCCAAACCGCGCAAAGCCGGCAGGGCCGTCACTCCTGACACGATGGCGCCGCCAGCAGCACGGCGTTCGCCGGCATTTGAATAAAAGGCGCCTGTGGATATTTACCCCACCTTGCGCCAGGCAGGCCAATATCCATCAGGGCGGGATCATGGAGGGAACCATTGACCAGTGATTTTTCAGCCGCCCGTCTCCATCTCGAACGCGCCTACCATTATCTGCGCGGCAATGACGAGACGAGCCGCGCCACATGCGAGGCCCTCGACCTGTTGATCGAGATGGTAGCGGAAGCACAACACAGAAAGCCGGAACCCGGGGTGCTGGAATTTCCGCGAGCATCGGCACGCCGACTCGGCTGAACAGCACGCGTGCCGTTGGTTCAGCCCGCGCGGATCAAATCTTCGTCTTCACGCAATGTCGCTCCAGGCCGCTTTTGGAGCGACACGCATTTGATCCGTCAGGACGCCCTGCGTCTCGATGCGGCGCCGGCCATTCGCGCCGCCTGCGCCACGACCCGCTCCAGCGGTTCGGGCCGGTGCAGCAGAAAACCCTGACCGAACTCGACGCCCATATCGCCCAGCATGGCCACCGTATCCTGCCGCTCGATCTTCTCGCCCACCACGGCGCAGCCGAGGCTGCGGGCAATGCTGGTGATGGCCAGCACGATCTCGCGGTCGAAGCGGCTTTCGGTGACGTGCTCGATGAAGGAGCCGTCGATCTTGATGGCGTCGACCGGAAAGCGCCTGAGATATTCGAACGAACTCATGCCGGCGCCGAAATCGTCGAGGCTGACCCGGCAGCGCCGCTCGCGCGCCTTGCGCACGAATGCCTCGGCGGCGTCGAAATTGGTGACGGCGGCGGTTTCGGTGATCTCGAAGCCGATGCCGGAATGCGGCGCCCCGGTCTCCTCGATGACCCGGTCGACAAAGTCCCATAGTCCTGGGTCGCTCAGCGTCTGCGCCGACAGGTTGAAGCCGAGCGTGATCGCGCCGGACTTCATCGCCGCGCCGTGCCGAGACAGGGCGGTGCGGATGATCCAGCGGTCGAGCCGCGCGGCAACGCCGAAACGCTCCGCCGCCGGAATGAACTCGCCGGGCGGGATCAGCCGGCCGCCCTGTCCGGCAAGCCGCGCCAGCACCTCGACATGGCGGCTCTCTTCCCAGGGCCTGCCCAGCCGGTGGATCTGCTGGCCGAACAATTTCAGCCTGCCGTCATCCATGGCGTCGACCGTGTCGGCGGCGAGCCGCGCCGCATTGAGGCCGGCCGAACCGGAGACGGCATCGGTCGAAAACAGCGCGAAGCGATCGCGCCCGGCGGCCTTGG
Source organism: Mesorhizobium sp. B2-3-10 (assembly GCF_006442275.1). Lineage (NCBI taxonomy): Bacteria > Pseudomonadati > Pseudomonadota > Alphaproteobacteria > Hyphomicrobiales > Phyllobacteriaceae > Mesorhizobium > Mesorhizobium sp. B2-3-10. The sequence continues at coordinate 244,167 of NZ_VFVT01000008.1, read as the reverse complement.
CCGCGTAGCAGGCATCGTCGGCGCAGGCCAGCGCGTCGGCAACCGTGGTGGCACGGTCGCGGACGACGGTGATGCCGATGCTGGCCGCCAGCCGGCGCGACGTCGCGGCAAGGCCGAGATCGGCGTCGCGCACGGCCGCCAGGATGGCGCCGGCCAGACCTTCGGCTTGCACGGCGTCGCAATCGGGCACCATCAGGGCGAACTCGTCGCCGCCGAGCCGCGCCGCATGCGCCGATGGCGGCAGGCAGCGGCCGATACCCGCCGCGACGCTCTTCAGCGCCAGATCGCCCGCGGCATGGCCGGCGAAATCGTTGAGGGCCTTGAAGTAGTCGAGGTCGACATAGAACACCGCCAGCGGCACGGCCGTGGCGATATGGTGGGCGAGCAGACGGTCGAAGGCGGCGCGGTTCCAAAGGCCGGTCAGCGCGTCGTGGCGGGCGGCGAAGGCAAGCTCCTGTTCGCGCAGCTTGTCCTCGGTGATGTCGCGCACGGTCCCCAGCACCTGGCCGGTGGCACCGGCGGCGGCGATGAAGCGCAGCAGCGATTCGACATGGCGGATCTGGCCGTCGCGCTTGATAATGCGGTACTGCGCGGCGATGACGCCGTCGGTTCCCAATGGCACCCTGTGGGCGCGTTCGGCGGCGTCCTTATCGTCGGGATGCAGGTAGCTGTGCCAGAGATCGGCCGTCACCTCGTCGGTCACTGCGACGAGGCCGAATATCTCTCTTGTGCGCGCGTCCCAATAGCTCTTGTTGGTAGCGATGTCGTAGTGCCAGATGCCGGTGCCGCTGGCGGCGAGCGCCAGGCGAAAGCGGATATTGACCTGTTCGAGCGCGGCTTCGGCCGCCTTCTGCTTGGAGATGTCGGTCTGCACGCCCATCAGCCTGAGCGGCTTCCCGTCGGCGTCGCTCTCGACGATGCCGCCTCGGTCGAGCACCCAAACCCAGTGGCCCTGCTTGTGCTTGAGCCTGAGTTCGGTCTCGATGGCGTCGGTCAGCCCGGCAATGTGGCGGTCGCCGCTGGCCTGCGCCCGTTCCCGGTCGTCGGGATGGGTAAGCTGCAGCCACAGGTCACTGGTATTGGCGAGTTCGCCGTCCTCGTAACCCAGCATCCGGGCCCAGGTCGCCGAATAGAAGCAGTCCCCGGTGCTGAGATCCCAGTCCCAGACGCCAAGATGGGCGCGCTCCAGGGCCTTGGCCCAGAACGCTCCGCTGCGACTTTTCTTATCCTGACCCGCCATTCGTCCGTTTTGCCCGCTCCACCCGCGGCAATCTGCGGCAAAACCAGAAAAGAAACCGTTACCGGCCGCGGAAGAGGGGATGTCCACGCTCCCAGCGACAGTCTTGGCATCGGCCTTTCGATTGGCGGGCAAGAACCGGAGTTTGGCGCGCCTCGATTGGTCATAGGAATGGCCGTGTTCACCAGCCGGTGATCACAAAGCAAGACAGGAAAAGGACCTCCCAATGACCAGGCAGGAAGACAACAAGGCCGTCGTCGTCAGATGGTTCACCGACTTCTGGGGTGAAACCTGCGACCTCTCCGTCGTCGACGCCGTCGCGGCCCCCGATATGCTGCTCAAATACTCGCTGCACGAGCCGCGCCGCGGGCGCGACGACATCAAGGCCTTCATGACCGATTTTCGCGCAGCCTTCCCGGATCTCAACTTCTGGGCGACCGCCGATCTCATCGCCGAGGGCGACTACGTCGTCGGCCAATGGGAGGGCGGCGGCACGCATACCGGCCCGGCCTTCGGCGATTTTCTCATCGGTTCGCTGCCCGCCGCCACCGGCCGCACGATGCGCTTCACCGGCACCACGGTGCTCAAGGTGATCGACGGCAGGATCGTCGAGGAAATCGGTCTCGACGACGGCGTCACCGCCCTTACCCAGCTCGGCCTCATCAAGCCCGCCTGAGAAATCTCACGCAGAACCGAGGTGGGGGCCAGGCGGCATTGCCGCCGCCTGGCTATGCCGCTTACTGGCTCGGCGCCATCGCGTGTTCGCACGACACTTTCGGGTTCATGTCGGCGAACGTGCCGGTCGGGTTGCCTTTCCAGGCCCAGACATGCAGTTCGTAGAACTCACCCAGGCCATAGCGGTTGGGCGCGCTGTTGAAGTTGAACAGCTGTCCCTCGAGCGACGCCGGCCCCTTCGAGGTGATGTATTCGACCGCCACCAGCTTCAGCGTGCCGTCGGCCATCGGCTCGTACATCACCGCTTCGGGACGGGCGATGTCGATCTTGTCGTCCTTCAGGTACCCGCCATTGACATAGTGGATGCCCATGGCGCCGCCGGTGATGCCGCTGGCGCAGGGAATGGGCGCATAGCCTTCCGCCGTCGCGGCGTTGACATCGAGAAACCGGCTGTTGGCGGCCCGCACCTTTTCGGCCAGCGGATTGGCACCGGACGCGGTTTCAGCCGCCTCCTGATGCGCCTGGGCAAAGGTGGTGCAGGCGGCCAGAATGGCCCCTGCCACGAAAAGTCCGTTGCGAAAATCGCGTATCATGTTTGTTCCATTCTTCTTGAAAAAGCACAGCGGGCCGGCCGCCGAAAATACGGAGGCCCGGCAGGCAAGCGCCGTGGCTGTTGTTGCTTGGTGATCCCGGATACGGTGCAAGGAATGCCGGGAGAGATCATCCCTTCGGCAGATACGGGATCGTTCCGGCCAGATCGGTGTCGTCGATCAGCTGGAAACGGCTGTCGCTGCCGCCCTGGCGGGCCGAAACGAAGGGCGCGTAGGCCGGATCGGTGGTGAAGGCGCGCGCCGCTGCTTCCGACGGGAACGCCATCAGGGCGATCAGCGTGGTGTCGAGCGGCTTGCCTTCGAGCGTCTTCACATTGCCGCTGCGCGACAGATATTTGCCGCCATGCTTGTGGACGAGGTCGTGCACCGAGGCGGCATAGGCCGGCACCCATTTCGGGTCCTTCATCTTGATGTCGGCGATAACGTAAGCAGTCATTGTCGTCTCCTGGCTGCGGCGCACAGGGATATCCCGTGCAACCGTCCAGAGGGCTCGCATAGCGGGACCCGAGCCGACCAGTCCGCGATCTGTATTAGGCCGGTACAGTTTCTGTACTCGCCGCTTCAATCACGAAGGACTAATGTTGCCCGCAGGTTCTAGGGAGAGGCACGGTCATGACCCAGCACGGATACAAACAGTTCTGCCCGCTATCGATGGCCGCCGAGGTGCTGTGCACCCGCTGGACGATGGTGCTGATGCGTGAGCTTGTGGCCGGTTCGACCCGTTTCAACGACTTGCGCCGCGGCGTGCCCAAAATGTCGCCGACCCTTCTGTCGCAACGGCTTAAGGAGCTCGAGCTGGCGGGGATCATCGAGCGCAAGGAGGTCCCGGGAGAAAAAGGAATTTTCGACTATCGGCTGACGGAAGCCGGCCGCGATTTGCGCCCGGTCGTCGAGGCGATGGGCTTCTGGGGGCAGAAATGGGTCGAGTCCCGGCTGTCCCTCAAGAACCTCGATCCGTCGCTGCTGATGTGGGACATGCGGCGCAATTTGAACCCCTCGCCGCTGCCGGAAGGACGAACGGTGATACAATTTCTGTATCAGGAACTCCCCGCCTCCAAACGCTCCTGGTGGCTGATCGTCGAAAAGCACGGCGAAGTCGATCTGTGCTGGTACGATCCGGGCTTCGACGTCGACCTCTATGTCTCGACCGACCTGCACACGATGACGGCGATCTGGATGGGAGTGCTCACCGTCGAGAAGGCCGGCCCGAAGGTCGCCCTGACCGGCGACCAGGCCATCGGCAGGAAGATGCAGGCCTGGCTGGGGCTGAGCCCGTTCGCGGTGGAACCCAAACGCGCGGCGTAGGAGCCGGTCCCGTCTGTGCAGGCGTCTCGGCTGCGCTCACATGCAACATCCCGGTTCCAATCACGCGTGCGCCTCCTGACAGTTGTCAGGAAACGGGTGGCGAGGCCGGCTTTTGGCGGCTTCAATGCCGGCCATGTTCATCACCCTGGCCAAACATCTGCAACCCGCGCCGCTGCCGGTGGCCGACGATCCACGCTGGGCGCGCATTGTCGCCCGCGACAAGTCGGCCGACGGCGCATTCTGGTATTCGGTGGCGACGACCGGCGTCTATTGCCGGCCCTCCTGTCCGTCGCGGCGCGCCAACCCCGCCAATGTCCAGTTGCACGACACTTTACAGGCGGCGAAGGCGACAGGCTTTCGCCCATGCCGGCGCTGCAATCCGGAAGGCCCTTCGCTCGAGGCCGCCAACGCCGCGATGATCGCCGACGCCTGCCGCAGGATCGGGCAGAGCGAGGTTGAACCGTCGCTGATCGAACTGGCCGATGCCGCCGGCCGCAGCCCCGGCTATTTCCACCGCATTTTCAAGGCGGTCACCGGGCTGACGCCGAAGGATTATGCAGCGGCCCGGCGTGCCGCCCGGGTCCGCCAGGGCCTGGAAGACGGCGGCAGCGTGACATCGGCGATCTACGATGCGGGCTTCAATTCGAGCGGGCGCTTCTACGAGAAATCGACCGGCATGCTCGGCATGACGCCGACGCGCTATCGCGCCGGCGGCGCCAACGAAGAGATCCGCTTCGCCGTCGGCGAAACCTCGCTCGGCACCATCCTGGTCGCATCGAGCCGGAAAGGCGTCGCCTCGATCCTGCTCGGCCAGGACCCCGACGCGCTGGTGCGCGACCTGCAGGACCGTTTCCCCAAGGCGCGGCTGGTCGGTGGCGACAGCGACTACGAGGCGCTGGTGGCCCGCGTCGTTGGCCTCGTCGAGGCGCCGGCGCTCGGTCTCGACCTGCCGCTCGACGTGCGCGGTACCGCGTTCCAGCAGCGCGTCTGGCAGGCCTTGCGGGACATCCCGGCTGGCCGCACGGTTTCCTATGCCGAGATCGCCGGCCGTATCGGCGCGCCGAACGCAACCCGCGCCGTCGCCGCCGCCTGTGCCGCCAACGCCCTCGCGGTCGCCATCCCTTGCCACCGTGTGATCAGGAAGGATGGCGTCCTGTCGGGCTATGCCTGGGGCGCCGAGCGCAAACGCGCGCTGCTCGACCGCGAGGCCGGCGATGCTGCGGACAATGCCTCGCGGTCCTCGCGGGCCTGACGGCAATGCGCGCGATGGCCAGTTCTTCCACCACCGGTGCGAACGGTCAGGTCGCCAACGGCGCTGCCGTCAGCCTGGAGGACGCGAAGGCGCTGGTGTTGGCCGTCATCGGCACGCTTGTCGAGGATGGCAAGGCCGAGTGGAGCCGCACGACGACCGGCGAGTTCGAGCTGCGGCTGATATCAGGCGAAGTTTTTTTGCTGGACGAGGTCGGCGTCACCCGTGTCGCTTGAGGCGGTCCAAACCGCACTTGCTTTCGCCGTTCAGCCTCCTGGATTGAATTTGAAAGCAAGCATCGGAGTGAGCGGCACCAGCCAGTTCGTTAGGGTCAAGGCATAGACAGGAGTGAAGGCAATGAACCACATTCAAACCGATATGCAGGCGACAACCACCAGCGTCCTTGACACCATCAGCTACGCCATCGGCCAGTCCGCGCTTGGAAACATCCTGGCGGCGCGCAGCCCCATCGGCGTCTGCGCCATCCTCATCGGCTCCGACGCCGGCACGTTGCGGCAGGACCTCGCCAACCGCTTCCCCGGCAGGGTGCTGCTCGAAGACGCGGCCGGCCTGCGCGATGATCTCGCGGCGATAGCGCGCTTCATCGAAACGCCCGGCGCCGGTCTCGACCTGCCGCTCGACATGCGCCACGGCACGCCCTTCCAGCAGCGCGTGTGGGAGGCGCTGCGCGCCATCCCATGCGGTGCCACCGTCACTTACACCGCCCTAGCCCGGCGCCTCGGCATGCCGGATGGCGCCCGCGCCGTGGCGACGGCCTGTGCCGCCAACGCCGTCGCGCTAGGCATTCCTTGCCACCGGGTGTTGCGCGCCGACGGCTCGCTGTCCGGCTACCGCTGGGGCATCGAGCGCAAGCGCGCCTTGCTGGAAAGGGAGGCCGCGATATGAACGCCGACGCCAGGGTCGCGCCACCGCTGGTCGCAGCCGCCGAGACACGCATCACCGCCTATGACTGGCCGGCGCTCGCCACCGAGCTCGACAGCTTCGGCTGCGCGGTGATGGAAAAGCTGCTCTCGGCCGATGAGTGCCGGCAACTCGCCGGCCTCTATCCCCAGGAGCAACATTTCCGCAGCCACATCCACATGGCCAGGCACGGTTTCGGCAAGGGCGAATACCGTTATTTCCGCTATCCCTTGCCCGATCTGGTCGGCGGCCTGCGCGGCGCGCTCTATCCCAGGCTGGCCGCGGTCGCCAACCGCTGGAACGAGCGCATGGGGATCGCCATGCGCTACCCCGCGACGCATAGCGCGTTTCTCGACCAGTGCCATGCCGCCGGTCAGGTCAGGCCGACGCCGCTTTTGCTGCAATATGTGCCCGGCGACTTCAACTGCCTGCACCAGGACCTCTATGGCGACCTCGCCTTCCCGCTCCAGGTGGCGATCCTGCTTTCCGAGCCGGGCGAGGATTTCACCGGCGGCGAGTTCGCGCTGACCGAACAGCGGCCGCGCATGCAGAGCCGGGTCGAAGTGGTGCCCTTGCGCCAGGGCGATGCGGTGGCTTTCGCGGTCCACAACCGGCCGGTGCAGGGCACGAAGGGCAATTACCGCGTCAACCTGCGCCACGGCGTCAGCCGCCTGCGCTCCGGCATGCGCCACACGGTCGGCATCATTTTTCACGATGCGAAGTGAGCGCCGGCTCATGCTCCCAATAGGGCGGATCGCCGAAAGCGTTGCGCAGCCATGCGGTAAGTGCGCGCAGTTTGGCGGATCCGCGCCGATCCTCGGGACAAGCGATATAGATGGTGGCTCCTTCAGGCTCCGCACCCACATCGACGACCGTCAATCGCTTGTCGGCGATCTCGGTGCGGATGAAGTAGGCGGGGAGCAGCGCCAGGCCCAGGCCGGCAAGCGCGGCGTCGCGCATCAAAATCCCATTGTTGACGCGCAGCGCGGTTTCCGGGCGGATCGTCACCAGCCGCCGCGAAATCTTGAACCGCCAGTCGGCGGCACCTCGGATGGAATAGATGATGCCCTTGTGGCGCTTCAAGTCATCGGTGGTCACCGGCAACCCGAATTGCTCGGTATAATCCGGCGAGGCCACCAGGAAGCGACGGCTGGAAGCCAGCTTCTTGACGATGACAGGTCCATCTTCGACGACCGGCCCATGACGCACAACGGCATCGTAGCCATCGGCCACCATGCTGACGAAACGATCCTCAAGATCGAGCGTCAGTTCAATTCCCGGGTGCTTGGCCAGGAAGCCATATAGCGCCGGGCCGAGATGGAGGATGCCGAAACTGGTCGGCGCCGATATCCTGAGCGGCCCGGCGAGTTCGCCGCGGCGCTCGGCGATTTCGGCGCGGGCATCGGCCACCTCCTGCATGATGCGCTTGGCGCGCTCGTAAAAACCTCGTCCCGCCTCGGTGATGGAGAGTTTGCGGGTGGTGCGGTCCAGCAGCTTTGTGCCGAGGCCGCGCTCCAGTTCCGACAGTCGCTCGCTGATGACGGATTTCGACAGGCTCATGCGCCTGGCCGCTTCGCTGATCGAACCGGATTCCGCTACGGCGACAAACGCGGCGGCCGATTCGAGCTTCAGCATTGTTCGGCTTTCCCAAATTCACCATCAGGCGACAGCCACCTAACGAAATCAAGGACATGGTGCCATAATTGTGCAGGTCGCGATACCGCGGTCACAGAACAAAAGCTCGGAGAGTGCAGCATGTTTCGTCCGTTCGTTGTCGTGCTTGGTCTGCTGGCCATGAGTGTTCCGGCCTCTGCGCGCGTTGTCGCGTTTCCGGCCGGCTTCAAGACGCAGACGATCGAGACCAACGGCACCAGCCTGAACGTCCGTGTCGGCGGACAAGGGCCGGCGGTCGTGCTGCTGCATGGTTTCGCCGACACCGGCGACATGTGGGCGCCGGCTGCGATAGCGTTGATGAAGGACCACACCGTGATCGTGCCGGACCTGCGCGGCATGGGCCTTTCGGCGCATCCCGACGACGGCTACACGAAGAAGAACCAAGCCGTCGACATCGCCGGCGTGATGGACGCGCTGAAGATCGACAAGGCCGACCTGGTCACCCATGACATCGGCAACATGGTCGGCTATGCGCTGGCCGCGCAGTATCCGAAGCGCATCACCAAATGGGTTGTCATCGACGCGCCGCTGCCGGGCATAGGCGACTGGGACAAGATCAAGCAGAGCCCGCTGCTGTGGCATTTCAACTTCCGCGGCCCCGACATGGAACGGCTGGTGGCGGGCCGCGAGCGCATCTACCTCGACCGCTTCTACAACGAATTGTCGGCCGATCCCAAGAAAATCGACGAGGCGACGCGCGTCCACTACGCCAAGCTTTACGCCCGGCCACATGCCATGCACGACGCCTTCGAGCAGTTCAAGGCATTCGACCAGGATGCGATCGACAATCAGGCGATGCTCACCACGGGCGGCAAGCTGACCATGCCAGTGCTCGCGGCGGGTGCGGAAAAATCGGCCGGAACGACGCAGGCCGACATCTTGCGGTTGGTCGCCAGTGACGTGACCGGAGCCATCGTGCCTGCATCGGGCCATTGGATCATGGAGGAAAACCCGGACGCCACCGTCACGCTGATTACAGACTTCCTCGCCAAGTAACAGCACCGCTTCAGCCACCGCTGCGGGCTCAGCCAGGGCCGACCTTTGTAACGATGAAGCCGAGCGGGAGCGCGCCCAGCAAGGGTGCGGCCCGTCGCGGCAATGGGAGACATTCTATGCCGTTAACGCATTTCCTGGCTCTGGGAACCGCCGTTCTCCTGACGGCGACAGCACCGGCGTCAGCCGCCGATGTCCCGAAGAAAACGGTCGTCCTGGTGCACGGCGCGTTCGCCGACGGATCGAGCTGGAGCAAGGTCATTCCCTTGCTGCAGGCCAAGGGGCTCAATGTGGTGGCTGTGCAAAATCCGTTGAGCTCGCTTGCCGCCGATGTCGACGCAACCATGCGCGTCATTGATGCCCAGCCGGGTCCGGTCATTCTCGTCGGTCACTCCTGGGCCGGCGTCGTCATCAGCCAGGCCGGCGTGAACGACAAGGTCAAGGCGCTGGTCTACGTCGCCGCCTTCGCGCCAAAGGGCGTGTCGATCAACGAGCTTGGCAAGGGTCAGCCGCCGCCCTGGGCAAGCGCGCTGCAACCCGACAGCGGCGGCTATCTCAGGTTGAGCGCCGAGGGTGTCGCCAAATATTTCGCGCAAGACCTGCCGCCGGCGGAAATCGGGGTGATCGCCGCCACCCAGGGACCAGCCTTCTCCGGTATCTTCGACGAAAAGCTCACCGCGGCCGCGTATGAGACAAAGCCGAGCTGGTACATCGTCGCCAGGCACGACAGAATGATCCCGCCGGCGGCCGAGGCCGCGATGGCGAAGGCGATCGGCGCCAAGGTCACCGAGTTGCCGACCAGCCACGTCGCCATGCTCGCCAAGCCCCGCGAAGTCGCCGATGTTATCCTGGCGGCGGTGGACTCGGTGAAGTAGGCAGGGAAACGATACCGGCGAGGAGGCCAGGATAGATCCCCTCCGCGTTTGCCATCTCCAGGATCCACGGGCAGGCATAATAGTCGCTGATGCTGTCGATCACCCCGCCCGTGGCGCCGATCCGGACCAGATATGCCTGCCGCCAGACCTCGCCATATTGCCTGTCGACGACCAGCACCATCTCCCCTTCGAACGCGCCTGGCCGCACGCGCCAGGGCAGTTCGCTGCGCTCATATTCGACGAAGTAGGGCGAACCCGACAGCAAGCCGCTGTAGCAGTCCGACACCTGGAGGCGTGCATCGGCGCTGGTCAGTGCCCGCACGCCGTCCCAGTCCCTGGCGTTGAAGAGCGCGACATAGCGATCAAGCAGCCGCTCCAGCTCGGGATCGTGTGGCGGCGCCGCGGCCGGTTGCGCGGGTAGAGCGGCGAGCTTGGCGCGGCCGCGATTGAGCGCCGATTTGACGCCGCCCGGTGTCGAGCCGACCAGCTCGGCGATCTCCTCCAGCGAATGGTCGAAAACGTCCTTGAGCAGCACGCAGGCGCGCTCCTTCCGTGGTAGATGCACCACCAACCGCTCGATGGCGCGGCCGGCGCCCGGACCGGCCGGCTCGACCGGCTGCACCACGTCGTTGTCGGCATAGAAGGCTTCGGCCGCGTGCCGCGTGCGGCGATTGCGGATGAAATCGATGCACCTGTTATGCGCGATGCGAAACAGCCACGGCCGCAGCGCCTGCGCATCGTCGAGCAACTCGATCTTGCGATAAGCCTCGAACAGCGCCTCCTGCATGATGTCCTCGCCATCCAGCGCCGAGCCGGTCATGCGGGCGCAATAGCGATGCAGCCTGACGCGCAGATGCGAAACCGTCTCCAGGAACGCGGCATAGCGCAGGTCGAACACGCGGTCGGGCTCAGGCCAGGCCCGCATGCCTTGTGCCGTGTCGGGGGATTTGCGGATCTGCTGGTTCATCGCGGCACGTAGGTCAGGGTCACCACGCCATTGGCAAAACGGTTGATGTCGACCAGTTCGAGATCGATCGGCCCGACGTCGTCGAAGGCGCGCTTGCCCTGCCCGACCCATGTCGGCACGATCGACAGATGATACTCGTCCACCAGCCCAGTGGAAAGCAAGGTGCGGTCGAGCTGCGACACGCCATATTTCAGGATGTCGCCCCCCGGCTGGCGTTTCAGCGCCGCGAGCGCCTCGGCGACGTCGCCCTCGATCAGCGCGGCATTCCACGACACCGTCTTCAGCGTCGTCGAGGCGACCAGCTTCTTCAGGCCGTTGATGCGGTCCATGTACGGACCCTTGGCCCCGGGCCAGCGCGCGAAGAACATCTCGTAGGTGGCGCGGCCAAGCAGGAAGAACTCGACGTTCGAAAGCGCCTGCAAGGCATGGTCCACATTCTCTCCGACGAAGAATGGCGAGGCCCACGTCATCGGCGCCTCGATGACGCCATCCAGCGAGACGAAACTCGACACGATCAGCCGCCGCATGCTCACGCGGCCTTTTCGCTGGTCTTCTCACCGGCGGCCGGCAGCCCCAGTCTCGGCCGCACCCAGGCGGCGAAGCGGGCAATGGCGTCATCGGCCTCCGGCGCCCGCCCTGCCATCATCTGGAAGGAGTGGAGCATGCCGTCAAAGACGTCGAGCCGCGTCTCGACCCCCGCCTGCCTCGCCCGCTCGGCGAACATGCGGCTTTCGTCGACCAGCGTCTCGTCGGCGCCGGCCTGCAGGAAGACGGGCGGAAAGCCGGAGAGGTCGGCGTAGAGCGGGCTGACTTCGGGATCGCGCCGATCGGCATCTCCGATGAAGTTGGCCGCCAGCCAGTCGACGGCTTCCCTCGCGAAAGCCGGGTCCTTGTCGCGGTTGGTCTCGTAGCTGGCGCCGGTCAATGCCATGTCGAACCAGCCGGAGATGATCAGCGTGGCGACCGGCAGTGGCCGCCTTTGCGCGCGCAGCCGCTGCAGGACGCCATAGGTCGGCACCGCGCCGCAGGAGTCGCCGGCGATCACGATCCGCTTGGGGTCGAAGCCTTGGTCGACGAGCCAGTCCCAGGCCGATGTCGCGGCCTCGAGCTGGGCCGGATGCTTCGCTTGGTGCGCCAGCGGATAGTCGTAGAGCAGCGCCCGGCAGCCGATGGCCTTGGCGAGATGACCGACCAGCTTGCGGTGCGTGTAGATCGAGCCGCCGATGAAGCCGCCGCCATGCGCGTAAAACAGCACCCGCTGCTCGTCGGCGCCTTTCGGCACGACCCACATCGCCGGCACGCCGCCGGCGTCGACGTCGATATAATCGACGCCGCCCGGTTCGCCGGTCAGCGCCGTCCAATTGACGTCGTTGTAGTCGATGACCGCCTGCGGGCTGGTCAACTTGCCCGCATTGGCCGCGAGCGCGGCGTAGTGGTTCCTGTTTGCCTGACTTTGCATGCTCGCCATGAGTGTTTCTCCGTGGTTGCCGATCGCGGTCCGGCGCGACCTTCAGGCAAGAGACGGACGGGCAGGCAAAAAGGATACGTGCCGACCTGCGTTTTTTCGGCGGCCTACGCCCCGCCCCGCAACATCGCCGCGTGGCGTTGGGCGAATTCGACGAACGGCGTTGCGCGCACGCCGAACATCTCGTGGGTGGCCAGATGCACCCGCGATTTCGGCCGCCGCAGCCGCTCGGCCAACTGCTCGTCCAGCGCATCGGCGAAGTCGGCGGGAACGCCGGCGCCCAGCAGGTTGCGCCGCCGCTCTTGCGGGCTGATGTCGACGTAGCGGACCGGCTTGCCGATCGCCTGCGAAATCCGCGCCGCGATGTCGCTCATCGTCAGCGCTTCGGGTCCGGTCATGTCGAGGCTCTCGCCTTCATGGCCGCCATCGCGCAGCAGCCGGACGGCGACCTTGGCGATGTCCTCGACATCGACCGGCGACAGTTCGGTGCCGCCAAGCGCCAGATAGAAGGCGCCCTCGGCGGCGATGGTCGGCGCGTCGCGCAGATAGACCTGCATGAACTGGCTGGGGCGCAGATGCGTCCACGCCATGCCGGCTCCTTCGAGATAGCGCTCGACCTCCTCATGCATGCGCGTGAAGCGGAACTTCGTCGCGTCATAGCCGATGTTGGATTCGGCACCGGAAAACTTCACCACGTGCGCGACGCCGGCCTGCTTGCAGGCGTCGATAAAACGGCACTGCGTCTCGACCATGTCTTGCGCGGCGGTCGAAATCATCAGCACGCGATCGACACCATCGAGAGCCGCGCCAAGCGTCTCCGCCCGGCGCATGTCGCCGTCGACCAGCTCGACGCCGGCAAGTCCGCCGAGCCCTGCCGCGGATGCCCGGTTAAGATCGCGAACCAGCGCCCTCACTTGATGCTTCTGCCGCGCGGACTCGCGCACGATTGCCTTGCCGTTCAGGCCGGTGGCGCCTGTCACCAGGATCATCTGTCTCTCCATTCAGCGTTGATGCGGCCGCCCTTCCGGCGACCCACCTTGAAGACGAAGAGAAGCGGGCAAAGGATTCCGGCCAAACGTCTTTTTACCGGCGTGCGGCCTGCACGCCGGTAATCAGCCCGCTGGCGCGTAGCGGCTGACCACCATGCCGCAGCCATAAGCCTTCGAGCCAAGCAGAAGCAGGTTTCGGAACCCGCCTTGGTCGAAGATGCGGCGGCCGGCGCCCAGCACGGCCGGATTGACGAACAGCTGGAACTCGTCGACCACCCCGGCCGCGATCAGCGCCGACGCAAAGCCGGCCCCGCCGAAGACGGCCATGTCGCCGCCCTCACCCGCCTTCAATGCGTTGACTTCGCGCGGCAGGTCGCCGCTCACCACCGTCGTGCGCTCCCATCGCGAGGTCTCGAGCCTGTCGCTCGGCACCACCTTGCGCGCTTCGACGATACGCTGGGCGAAGGCATAGAACGGATCGGCCGGGTATTTCCGCGCCGCGTTGCCCCAATGGGTGAGGTAACCTTCCTCAGCCATCTTGCGGCTGAGCAGGATGGTGTCGATGCCGGCAAACACCGCGTTGAAATCACGCTTCAGCTCCTCGTCCCAACCGATGTCGTCGCCCCATCCCCAGAGTTGCCAGGGGTGGTTCTCATTGGCACCGACAAAGCCGTCGACCGACATCTGCATCTGAAGGATCAGCTTTTTCATCGGGTTCTCCTCGTTTCCGGATTCCAGGCAGGAAGGATCACGCCGCGCTTTGCGAACGGGCAAAGGCTTGTGCCCAGCTCTCGAAAGTGGTCGGCGTGGCGTTGCGGATTGACGGTGCCTCAAGTGCCCAGCGTTCACCCTTGTTGAAACTCGCCGCCGTTTCGCCGAGCGCATCGGCAAAGCTCGGTGACAGGCCGTTGGCGATCATCCCGGCGCGCGCCTCAGTGAATGGAGCCGCCTTGTAAGTGACCTGCCTCCCCATCGCGCTGCCCAGGATCGCGGTGGCCTGCTCGAAGGTATAATAGCCGCCGCCATGCAATTCGATGATCCGCTCGCTTGGAAAACGCGTGGCGTCCAGCAGCGCGGCGGCGCGCTGGCCGAGATCGCTGGCAGCAATCAAAGGCATCGGCAGATCGCCCCGGAACGGCGTCATGAAGATGCCGGAAGCGGCCTGCTGGACAAAGCCCATGCCCTTGGCGAAGTTCTCCATGAAGAATGAGGCGCGCAAAAACACCAGTTCGTCGAGGCCGAGCGGCGCCAGCCGGTCCTCCATCAAGACGGCGCCGAGCGAAGTTCCCATCCTGAGATGGGCGTTGAGGCCGCTGAGCAGCACGACGCGGCGCACGCCTGACTTCGCGATCGCCGCCGCCAGCCGCGCGCCGACTTCATCTTCGAAGCGATGAAGATCCGGCGCCGTGACGTCGAACGGAATCATTACATAGGCGCTGTCGGCGCCGGAAAAGGCGGAGGCGAGCGCGTCGCTATCGTCAAGCGCGACACCCAGGCTGCGCGCCACGCCGCGCACAATATGCCCCCGCTCGGTCAGGACCTGTGCGACCGTCTTGCCAACCTCGTTGGTGGCCCCGATGACCACGACGGTTCTTGGTGTGCTGATTTTCGCGACGGCCTGGCTCATGACGTCCTCCTGCTGGCCAAGTTGCGATCTAACGATTTACTTTTGGAAGCGTTTGACCGACGGAAAGAACGATGTCAATAGTAAAGTGATTTAAAAATGGAACCATAGAGATGTCAACGCGTGAAAGATCCGGTTGCCCGATCAGCCTGTCGCTGGAACTGCTCGGCGATCGCTGGACGCTGCTCATCATCCGCGACCTGGTCTTCGCCGGCAAAAAGCATTTTCGCGAGTTCCTGCAATCCGATGAAGGCATCTCCTCGCGCACATTGGCTGAGCGGCTGCAGACGCTGCAGGACGAAGGCATCCTCACCCGCAGCGACGACCCTAGCCACGGGCTGAAAGCGATCTACCGGCTGACCGAAGCCGGCATCGATCTCCTGCCGGTGCTGGCCACGCTCGGCGCCTGGGGCAGCAGGCACCGCAAGTCCGACGACAAACTCGCCCGCATCGCCGACGAACTGGCGGCCGGCGGCGAGCCGGCGCTGGAACGGATGAAGGCGGCACTGCGGGCGGAGCATGTTGTCTAGGAAGTGGCGCTGCCTCCTTCCGCCCTGTGGAAAAGGAGGCACTTTACGCGCCTCGGTTACGCCCAAAGGACACCGATGCAGCAAAAACCCAATTGACAACGATCTCTGTTTGTTCACTATATGTTTCTGTCTATCAGCAATCGCGGATGAGCGGAACAGGATGGAAACGACGGCCACCATCCTGCATGCCGATCTCGACGCCTTCTATGCCTCGGTCGAGCAACTGCTCGACCCGTCGCTGCGCGGCAAGCCGATCGCGGTTGGCGGCGGCGTGGTACTCGCCGCCTCTTACGAAGCGCGCGCCTTTGGCGTGCGCGGCGGCATGCCTGGACGCAAGGCGCGCGAGCTTTGCCCGCGATTGATCTTCGTCGGCGGCAATTTCAGCCACTACCAGCAGCTGGGCGACGCGGCGATCAAGGTGCTCGACGATTTCACGCCGGTGGTCGAACGCATCTCCATCGACGAGGCCTTCGCCGATGTCGCCGGCTGCACGCATCTGTTCGGCTCCCCGCGGGAAATCGCGACGGCGATCCGCGGCCGTGTGCGGGCCGAACTCGGCCTGCCGATCTCGATCGGCGTGGCGCGCACCAAGCATCTGGCCAAGATCGCCTCGCAAGTCGCCAAGCCAGACGGGCTGGTGGTGGTCGAGCCCGGCACCGAGCTTGCCTTTCTGCACGATTTGCCGGTCTCGCTGATGTGGGGCGTCGGCCCGGCAACCAGGGCGCGCTTGGCCGAGATCGGCGTCGAGACCATCGGCGAGCTGGCCCGGACCCACAGCGGCGCCCTGACCCGGCTGCTAGGCCCCGCGGCCGGCGAAAAGCTCGCGGCGCTGTCGTGGAACCGCGATCCGCGCAAGCTGCAGACGAAGCGCCGGGCGCACTCGGCCGGCGCGCAATCGGCGCTCGGGCAAAAGCCGGCCGTGGCGCGAGTGATCGTGCCGACACTGCTGCATCTGGCCGATCGCGTCGCCAGCCGGCTGCGCGCCAAGAACCGCCCCGGCCGCACGGTAACCGTGCGCGTGCGCTTTGCCGATCTCAGCGCCGTCACGCGCTCGATCACGCTGGAACAGCCGATCTCGGCGACCGCCATGCTGGCCGAGATCGCAGGGGATTTGGTGCGCGGCGTGCTCGCCGAGCATCCCCGGGAGAAAACGATCTCGCTGCTGGCGATCTCGGTCTCGCACCTGGAGGAGAGCGCCGAACTGCAGCTCGACCTGCCGCTCGGCCTCGCCGACGAGAAGCGCCGCCCGGGCAGCCAAAAAGGCCTCGCGCGCTTCGGCGCCGACCGCGCCATCGACAAGATCCGCCAGCGTTTCGGCAAACAGGCGGTCGGCTACGGTACGGTGGCCCTGGAAGCGGCCCGCTCGGTGCCCGACGCATTCAGGGAACTGGCGGAAAAGGAGCTTTGAGTGGAAAAGGGACTGTCCCCGACGGCGCGCCAACCGACACCATGGCGCGCTTCGCTACTGTCGGGCCGACGCTGCACCGACCCCATAGAGTTGCCCGCCTCCCGGCACGGCGCCTGTTTCCGTCCCGCCGCGCTCTGTAAACACAAGGCCGGAGCCCGGCACGAGATCGCGGATTGTGCGCGACGTAACGATCTCGCCCGGCAAGGCTTGGTCGAGCATCAGCACTGCTTGGTCGATGGCGGTGCCGGTTAAATCACCGTCTTGCTTTTCGCACTCGCCAATATGCACCGCGGCACGGACGCCGAGGCCGGATGGCTTCAAACCGTCGCGGATCGCCATGGCGCATTGGATCGCCCGCGTCGGACGCTGGAAGGCAGCGAGGAGGCCATTCGCGTTGCGCCGTATCTCCCTGCCCTGGGCCAGTTGGACTTGATCGCAGATCGCGTCGACATATCCCCGCCTCAAATCCTGGCCATCGGGGGACGCGGATGGCGAGGTGATGTCCACGCAGAGAATGGTGACCAGCACACGCTCGCCGGGTGCCGCCGGCAAGGTGCCGCTGACAAAGGACTGAATCTCATCGATCAGGCGATCGGAGCCTTCCCCCCAGATGACATGGTCGTTGCCCGCGAGCTCGATGTAGCTCGCTCCCGGTATGTGTCTCGCCAGGTAGCGCCCCTCCTCGGCCTTGACCCAGCGATCGCCCGTTCTCTGAACGATTAGCGTTGGAACGTGGATGGCTCCCAGTATCTCCCGAACGTCGATTTCGGTGCTCCAGTACCACAGCGAGATCGCATCGGCGGGCGAAGCTGAATTGCGCAGGAAGGCCGCGAACCATTCGCGCTCGAATGCATCGTTCATCAGGCTGGGCGCGGCATTGCTGAGGTCGGCCGGCTCTCCCCATTCGCGCTCGATGGCGACGAGTTCTCTTTCCACCTGCGCCTTGGTTTTGGCCCAGGGGTAGTCCGGCGCCCATACACCTCGGGCATAGGTCCCGTTCAAGATGAGGGCTGCCGTGCGTTCAGGATAGGTCGCGGCAAACAGCATGCACATGCTGCCGCCCTCGGAGCTGCCGAACAGGACGGTACGCTTCGAACCGACCGCGTCCAGGACCGCGCGCACGTCTTCCATACGCTCTTCGAGCGTCGGCAGGCCGACATTGCGATCCGACAGTCCGGTGCCACGCTTGTCCATCCGGATCAGCCGGCAAAAAGAGCCGAGACGGTGCAGGACATGCGCCAGCCTGGGCGATGCCCAGGCAAGGTCGAGATTGGAAACCCAGCCTGGCACATAAATGAGGTCTACGGGGCCGTTGCCCGTTACCTGATACGCGATGTTGCTGCAAGCCGATTTGACATAGTGGGTCGGCGGCGATGCAGCCTGAGCACCGGGCGCAACCGGCCCGGCGGCTGCTGGAGCAGCCGACGCCGTGCGTCGGGCCCGAAGCTGTTCATAGAGCTGCCTCGTTTCCGGTTCCGGCTGAACACGTAGCTGCCGCTGCAAGGCGTCGCGGCAGAGCTCATATTGTTTCAGCGCCAAATTGACGCGGCCCTGGGCCGCACAGGCCCGCATCAAGGCCCGGTGGACGTCTTCACGCAGCGGCTCCCAGGCTAGCAAGCGTGTCGCCGCCTGCACGCAGGACGCCAGATCGTTCTGCGCGAAGTAATGCGCGACGAGCTTTTCCAGCACCAAGACGGCCGTGGCCCGCAGCCGTGCGCGTTCGATCCGCAGCCAGTCCTCGAAGGGTTCCTCCTTCAGGCTGAAGCCATCGAGGAGATCGCCTCGATAGAGGCTGATGGCCTGCTCAAGCTGCTCGGGTGCCGCCTCGGCGGCCAGCACCTCGAACCGGGCGACGTCGAAATCGAGATCATCCAGCGCCAGCATGATGCTGTCGCCATCGGTCAGGAAGCGAACGCCATGGGCCGAGGGCATAGCCTTCCTCACGACAGAAAGAGCCTGCCGAAGGTTCATGCGTGCCTGCGGCTCGCCGGTGTCGCCCCACAGCAGGGCGGCAAGCTTTTCGCGCGAGAGGGAATGCCCCGAATGGATCGCAAGATAGGCGACCATGGCGCGCGCCTTGCGGGTGAAGGACGGGGCCACGGCACCGCCAGCGAAATCGAACCCACCCAACAGTGAGAGGCGCGCCATCGGATCCACCACAGCTTCAGCGGCAATCCTTTACCGGTGCCGATACCAATTCAACCGGCTTTCCGCGTCGCGCGACGCTTTTCACGATTTCGTCACGCTGGCGCGAACGCGATTCCGACGGGTGTGTCGCACGGTGCTGCTGACAACTGTCATGGAGAATACCATGCTGCTCCCGCACCCAACAGACTGGCCGCTCCTGTTTTACGGCGATCCCTGGCTTACGTCGCGGTCTCCGGACCGGGTCGCGCCGCAGCGCCACGACCTGGCGCTGGCGGGGTACCTGGACAAACAGGCGGCCAACCGGGAGGCGATGAATCGCCGGCCAGGCCTCCTCGGCCGCCTTGTCGACAAGATCCGCCAGCCTTTCGGCAAACAGGCGGTCGGCTACGATACGGTGGCCCTGGAAGCGGCCCGCTCAGTACCCGACGCATTCAGGGAACTGGCGGAGAAGGAATTGTGAGCGGAGGAGCCCTCCCCGTCGCTCACGCTTTGCGGATCGACGTCCCGAACCAGGCGGCGCGGTGGTCGTCACCAGCGCCGGCTTTCAATAGGTCTTCTTCACGGCACGCCCGTTGGGCGGCGGAGTCAGTTTGCGGATCGTCGACATCGCTGCAATGATCGAGGGAAAGAGCGGAGGCGCCCGATGTTCGGGGCCTTCTAAAGAGAGTTGCCGGGTGACTGTCCTCGACAAGGCAAAGCAATGGGCGAGAGCCATCAAACGCGATGTGATGGCCCTGTGGCTGGCCGCCCGCGATCCTCGCGTTCCCTGGTACGCCAAACTTGCCGCCGGCATCGTCGCCGCCTACGCGCTCAGTCCCATCGATCTGATACCCGATTTCATTCCCGTACTCGGATATCTGGACGATCTGATCATCGTGCCGCTTGGCATCCTGCTCGCGGTGAAGTTGATCCCCGCCGATCTGATGGCGGAGTTTCGCGCGGAGGCCATTCGCCGATCGAGGCCGACCAGCCGCGGCGGCCTCGCATTCATCGTCGGAATTTGGGTTCTGATGGCCGCCGCGCTCATCTGGTTATTCTGGCCAGATCGCTCGGCCTGATATGGATTTCAGGCTGGGCGTTTCCCGTCGCCCGGCAGACCACGAATGAAGTTGGTCGCCTGGTCGAAAGGTTCCCCACGTCAAAGCCTAGCGGTGCCGAAAATCCGGTCCCAGAATAGCGACGTCACGCCGAAATTGGCGTTGTCGTCGATATGGTGGTGCACCGCGTGGCGGCGCTTGAGCGTGTAGAGATAGCTCGGATGGGCCGGATGCCAGTGATGGATCATGTGGTGGACGCTGATGTACCAGAGATAGCCCAGCATCAACCCGCAACTCACGGCGCTGGCGGTCGCGAAGTCGGAGACCATCCAGACGGGCAGGAACGCCACCAGCGCGTGCACGCCCAGGCTGAGCCAGGTGGGCGTGCCCACCGGACTGCGCTCCTCGACATGGTGACGGTCGTGCAGGTCCCGGATCCACGGGACGTGGTGCAGCACGAAGCGGTGCAGCACATATTCGATCAGCGTCCACAGGCCAAGGCAGATCAGCATCGTGCCGACCCAGTCCGGCGCGCTTTCTTCTCCGGCCTCGATCAGTCCGGCCACCCCCAATATGGCGATCACCAGGGGATAGACCACGAAGTCGCTGTAGTAGCCGATCAGACCCAGCTGCATTCGGACGCCTCACCTGATTTTCGACGCCGCCCCAGAAACGATGCTATCAGTTTGCCGGACTCGCGTATGAGGTGCAATGCGGATGCATCTGACATAGCGTCGCAATTTCCAGGTGCAAGATCGGCAGCCATGATCGCTCAGAATCGGCCGGCTTCGCACCGGTGCCGCAAACGGACATGCAAACATGGCAAAACGCAGCGCGGGTCTGCTGATCTATCGCCGGAGCGATGATGGTATAAGGGTGCTGCTGGTTCATCCGGGCGGCCCCTTCTGGGCAAAGAAGGACGATGGCGCCTGGTCGATCCCGAAGGGCCTCGTCGACGGGGATGAGGACGAATTGGCGGCGGCACGACGCGAGACCGAGGAAGAGCTCGGCATGAAGGTCGAAGGCCCCTTCGCTCGCCTCGGCGACTACAGGCAGCCGGGCGGCAAGATCGTCATCGCCTGGTCGGTCGAGACCGACATCGATGTGGCCGCCATCAAGAGCAACACCTTCACCATGGAATGGCCGCCGCGGTCCGGATCGATGAAGGAATTCCCGGAGGTCGACAGAGCCGGCTGGTTCACCTTGGCCGAAGCCGGGGTGAAGATTCTGCAGGGTCAGCGCCCGATGCTGTCGGACTTGGCGGAACAGTTGGATATCGAATAATTGCCGACGGCAAAAGCCGCCGATCTCCCCTCGGAGGTCGGCTGTTCATCCCGCAAACCTGGCCGCGGTCCAAGCCCCGCCTGCAGCATTCGACTCCACCGCGGCGGCGACGAACTTCACGCCGCGCGCCCCGTCGATCACGTCGGGCACTTGCGCCGCGCGGGCCGGATCCACCGCGCCGCCCGAGCGGTGGGCGCGGATGATGTCGGCGGCGTCGCGGTAGAAATTGGCGAAGGCCTCGATATAGCCCTCCGGATGCGCCGCCGGCATGCGCGACACGCGGCGGGATTCCTCCGTCGAGCCATGGCCGCCGCGCACCAGCGTGCGGGTTTCCTCGCCATATCTGGAAAAGCGCAGTTCCTCCGGCCGGCCGCCCGACCATTCGAGCCCGGCCCTGTCGCCATAGATGCGCACGGAGAGGTCGTTGTAGTGGCCGGGCGATGTCTGGCTGGCCAGGATCGTGCCGCGTGCCCCATCGGTCCAGCGCACCAGCACATGGGCATTGTCGTCGAGCCGGCGTCCGGGCACCGCGGTGAAGAGGTCGGCCGACACCGTCTCGGCCTCGCGGCCCGAAATGAAGCCTGCCAGGTTGAAGGCATGCACGCCGATATCGGCCAGCACCGCCGACTGCCCCGCCCTCGCCGGATCGGTGCGCCATTCCGCCTGCTTCTGGCCGTCGGCGTCGATCGGCCTGGTCAGCCAGTCCTGGATGTAGGCGCCATGCACCGACACGATCCGGCCAAGCTCGCCCGCCATCACCATCTCGCGCGCCTGGCGCACCATCGCGTAGCCGGTGTTGTTGAGCGTGACGACGAAGCGGCGGTTTTTCGCCCTCGCGAGTGCAACCAGTGCCTCGGCGTCGGCCAGCGTCGTCGACAGCGGCTTGTCGCAGATCACGTCGATGCCGGCCTCGAGGAAGGCGGTGGCGATCGGCGCGTGCAGATGGTTGGGCGTGACGATGACGACCGCCTCTATGCCATCCGGCCGCGCGGCCTCCGCTTTGGCCATGGCGCGGTAATCGGCATAGCTGCGCTCCGGCGCGATGCCGATCTCGGCGGCCGAGGCGGCGGCATTGTCCGGGTCGGACGACAGCGCGCCAGCAACCAGCGCGATCTGGTCGTCGAGGCGCATGGCCAGCCGGTGCACGGCGCCGATGAAGGCATTGCGGCCGCCGCCGACCATGCCGACGCACAGACGCTGGCGCGTCGATCCATCCGATGTTGCATAGACCATGTTTTCTCCTCGGGGCTGATCAATAGCGGGGTCGTCATCCCAGGGCGTAGCAAGGAGCGAAGCGACGCGCGTAGACCCAGGATCTGCGCGGCTGCTTCGCCATGGGATGACGAAATCGCCGAGCCTCGCCCTATCCTCATCGAACACCATTTCCAAAATCCATATTGTAAAACGATCGTATCGCGCTAGCCTGAATTCATGAGCGGGGCGAGAAAACCATCCGGACGATCCAGTGCCGACGAGGCAGCGACGCGCAAACGCGGCCGTTCGCTGGCGGCACTTGGCTATATACAGCCGCGAACCTATGAGGAGCTGCGCGCGGTGCTGTCTTCCGGCACCGTGCATTTTCCCAAGCGCCTGCGCCAGGTGGCGATCTTCCTGTGGCAGCACCCGAGCGAGGTGGCGCTCGGCACCATTGCCCAGGTGGCGGCACAGGCCGGCGTGCAGCCCTCGACGCTGGTTCGCTTCGCCCAGATCTTCGGCTATTCCGGCTTTTCCGATTTCCAGGGCCTGTTCAAGGACCACGTCAAGGGATCGTGGCCGGAAGGCCGCGGCGAGCAGCGCGCCGAGGCCGAGCCCAATGCCGCCACGCATTTCCTGCGCGGCATGGTTGGCGCCTCGCAGGCCTCGCTCGGCCGCATCGAAAGCGGCCTCGATATCGAAAGCTTCGAGAAGATGGTGGCGACGCTGGCCAAGGCGGACCTGATCTACGTCATCGGCTCCAAGCGCGCCTTCCCCGTCACCACCTATCTGTCGCTGACGCTTTCGCAGCAAGGCGTGCGCAATGTGCTGGTCGACAATGTCGGCTCGACTGCGCTCGATCAGGTCGGCTGCATTGGCGCACGCGACGCCGTGCTGGCGGTGTCCTTCAGCCCCTACAATTCGATCACGCCGGACCTGGTGGCCGTCGCGCATGAGCGCAAGGCGCGCATCGTCACCATCACCGACAGCACCTTCTCGCCGCTGATCCGGCTGTCGGACAGCTGGCTGGAAGTGGTGGAATCCGACTTCGCCGGCTTCCGCTCGCTGGCGGCGTCGCTGGCGGTGGGCATGGCGCTGGTCCAAGGCGTCGCGGCGCGCCGCGGCACATGAGGCGCCGCTGGTACAATTGACTATCGGGAATTGGCATTCCATATTTCAGGAAATAGAAACTTTGTTCCGGGAGGAGGAATGGAGATCAGGCTCGAAGGCAAGGTGGCGCTGGTCACCGGGTCGACGCAAGGCATCGGCCGTGCCATCGCCGAGACGCTGGCGCGCTCCGGCGCTGCCGGCCTGCTGATCACCGGGCGCGACAGCAAGCGCGGCGAGGCCGTGGCTGCGGAACTGTCGGCCATCGGTACGCCGACGCTCTTCGTCGCCGCCGACCTTGGAGACCCGGAAACTCCCGCCCTCTTGGCGCAGGCCTGCATCGGGCGTTTCGGCCGCATCGACGGCCTCGTCAACGCCGCCGGCCTGACCGACCGTGCCTCCTTCCTCGACGCCACGCCGGACGACTGGTCGGCGCTGTTTGCCGTCAACGCCCGTGCGCCCTTCTTCCTGATGCAGGCCGCGATCGCCGACATGAAGAAGCGTGGCCAGGGCGGCGCGATCGTCAACATCCTGTCGATCAACGCCCATTGCGGCTCGCCGGAACTCGCCGTCTATTCCGCCACCAAGGGTGCGCTGGCGACGCTGACCAAGAACGCCGCCAACGCCCACCGCTTCGACCGCATCCGCGTCAACGGCATCAATGTCGGCTGGACCGACACGCCGGCCGAACGCATCATGCAGGCGCGGACGCTGGGCAATGGCCCGGGATGGCTCGACGCCGCCAATGCCGCGCAGCCCTTCGGTCGGCTGCTCAAGCCGGACGATATCGCCAATCTCGCCGTGTTCCTGCTTTCCGACGCGGCCGGGCCGATGACCGGCGCGGTGATCGATCAGGAACAGTCGGTGATCGGGGCGAACCGGTGAACGCCATCGAAAGGCTCGGGCCCAGACTGCTGGAGCGGCTCCCCGCGGCCGTGCAAAAGCCGTCATACGACCGCGCGGCGCTCTCACCAGGCATGGCGCATCTGGGCGTCGGAGCCTTCCATCGCTGTCACCAGGCCGAATACACCGACGACCTGCTTTCGCGACGGTTCGACCGCTGGGGCATCGTCGGCATCAACATTCGCCCGCCCGCCCTGGCCGAGACGCTTGGCCGGCAAGACGGCCTCTACACAAGGCTGATCCGCGAGAACGATGATGTCGAGGCACGCGTCATCGGCAGCATCGTGAAGGTGGTCGACAGCCAGGACAGCGCCGCACCGGCGCTCGAGGTGCTCGTCTCCGCCGACATCGAGCTGGTGACGATGACGGTGACCGAAAAAGGCTATTGCCATGTGCCCTCGACTGGCGCGCTCGACCTCGATCATCCCGACATCGTCCACGACCTCGCCAACCCGGAAGCGCCCCGCAGCGTGCCCAGCATCCTCACGCGGGCGCTGGAGCAACGCAGGGCCACGCATGGCCGGAAGCTGACGCTGCTCTCCTGCGACAACATTCCGACCAACGGCGTCATCCTGGAAAATGTCGTGCGGAGCTTTGCCGAACGGCGCGGCAATGGCCTGGCCGACTGGATCGCGGCCAATGCCGCCTTCCCCTCGGCCATGGTCGACCGCATCGCTCCGGCGGTGACACAGGACGATCTCGACGGCGTCGAGCGACGGTTCGGCTATCGCGACGCCGCCGTCGCTGTCGGCGAACCCTTCCGGCAATGGGTGATCGAGAAAAAGTTCGCCGGCCGCATGCCGCGCTGGGACCTGGCCGGCGCGACCTTTGTCGACGACGTCACCCCGTTCGAGCATCTCAAGATGCGGGTGCTCAACGGCGCCCAGACGACACTCGCCACGCTCGGCGTACTGGCCGGCCTCGAACACACGTCGGATGCCATCGCCGACCCGCTGCTTTCGGTCTTCGTCAGGCGCATGCTGGTCGAGCAAACCCTGCCGACACTGATGCCGGTGGCTGGCATGAATCCATCTGCTTATGTCGAGCAGAGCCTTGGCCGGTTGAAGAACACCGCGATCCACCATCGCAACCACCAGATCGCCACCGATGGCTCGCAAAAAATCGTGCAGCGCCTGCTCAACCCGATCCGCGACCGCCTGAACCTGGGGGCCAGCATCGGCCTGCTGTCGGTGCCGGTCGCCGGCTGGATGGCTTATCTGATCCTGGCCTCGGCGCGCTTCGGCAAGCGCTGGCCGGTGTCGGATCCCTATGCCGGCAAGGTCGCCGCGATTGCGGACGAAACCGGCCACGATGCGCGGGCGCTGGCTTCCGCCATCCTGGCCATCGACACGATATTCGACCCGGGCCTTGCCGCGGACGAGACGTTCCGGCGGGCCGTCACGTCAGCGCTTGGCGAACTGCTTTCGGGCGATCCGATGGCGGCAGTCCGTCACAGTCTCGAACAAGATGAGGTCGCGAGGTTGAAGCGATCCAAACAATCGGCATTATAGGAATCGATCGCGGGTTCGCGGCCAGGGGAGGCATGATGAAACTTGGACTGCTCACCGCACCGTTCGCGGACACGCTGCTTGGCGAGGTCGCCGGCTGGGCAAGCTCTGTCGGCTTCGAGGCACTGGAAATCGCCTGCTGGCCGAAAACCTCCGGCGCGACCCGCCGCTATGCCGGCACCAGCCATATCGATGTCGATGGCACTTCGGCCTCGCGGGCGAAAGAAATCGTTGCATCGCTGGCGGAAAAGAACCTCACGGTCTCCGGTCTCGGTTATTACCCCAACCCGCTGCACCCGGATACCGCCCATCGCGAGGCGGTCATCGGCCACCTGAAGAAGGTCATCGTCCTGGCCGCCAACATGGGCGTTCCCCTGGTCAACACCTTCTGCGGCGGCGATGCCTCCAAGACAGTCGACGTCAACTGGCAGGACGCGCTGAAAGTCTGGCCGGAAATCGTTGCCCATGCGCGCGGCCACGGGGTAAAACTCGCCTTCGAAAACTGCCCAATGATCTTCAGCCATGATGAATGGCCGGGCGGGCACAACATCGCCTATTCGCCGCAGGTCTGGCGTCGCATTCTCGAAGCCTGGGGCGGCGATGTCGGCATGAATTTCGACCCCTCGCATCTGGTCTGGCAGATGATCGACCAGGCCCGCTTCATCCGGGAATTCGGCCCCTATATGCTGCATGTCCACGCCAAGGACCTGATGATTGATCATGATGGTTTGTACGAGCGCGGAATTCTGTCGGCGGGCATAGGCTGGCAGGTGCCGCGCATGCCGGGGCTGGGCGATGTCGACTGGAGCGGCTTCTTCTCGGGCCTCTACCGCGCCGGTTATGACGGATCGGTCATCATCGAACACGAGGACAGGCGATTTGAAGGCAGCGACGAGCAGGTGAAGCGGGGCTTTCTGCTCGCCCGCGACGTGCTGCGTCCCTTCGTCAAGTAACGGCAAAGCGAGCCACTTGACTCTGATTGTGAGTGGCGCGGCCCAACAGGTTA
Organism: Mesorhizobium sp. B2-3-10; assembly: GCF_006442275.1. Lineage (NCBI taxonomy): Bacteria > Pseudomonadati > Pseudomonadota > Alphaproteobacteria > Hyphomicrobiales > Phyllobacteriaceae > Mesorhizobium > Mesorhizobium sp. B2-3-10. Next base: position 217,457 of record NZ_VFVT01000008.1, on the reverse strand, counting down.
AAACTGAACTGAAAAACAATGTGGAGGAAGACTGAAATGAAGAACTATCTGACCATGGTCCCGCTGCTTGCCAGCGCGGCGCTGCTGGCCTCGGTGGGCGTGTCGTCCGCTGCCGGCAAATACACGATCGGCATTTCCAACACCGTGCAGGGCAATGGCTGGCGCGAGGAAATGGTTTGCGCCATGAAGGCGCAGGCGCTCGCCTCCGGCGAAGTGACCAAGCTCAACATCGCCCACCGCAACACCGATGCCGCCGGCCAGCTGGAAGACATCCGCAACCTGATCAGCGCCAAGGTCGACGCCATCGTCGTCAACCCCGCCGACCCGGCCGGCATCAAGGCCGGCCTGGAAGAAGCCACCAAGGCCGGCATCGTCGTCGTCGCCGTCGACCAGGCGGTCACCGAGCCGTCGGCTTACATCATTTCCAACAACCAGGAGCAGTATGCGTATCTCGGTGCCAAATGGCTGTTCCAGCAGATGGGCGGCAAGGGCGAGGTGTTTTACATGCGCGGCGCGGCGGGCGCTTCGGCCGATAGCGATCGCGACAAAGGCTTCAAGAAGGCACTGGCCGAATTCCCCGACGTGAAGGTGGCGCAGGAGGTCTTCACCGGCTGGCAGCAGGACCAGGCCAAGCAGCAGATGCTGTCTTTCCTGGCCACCGGCACGCCGTTCAACGGCGTGTGGACGTCGGGCATCGATAACGTCATCGTCGACGCGCTGGTCGAATCGCAGGCGCCGCTGGTGCCCGTGGTCGGCGCCGACAATGCCGGCTTCGTCGGCCAGCTGAGCTCGGTCAAGGGCCTCGTGGGTGCCGCCGTCACCAACCCCGGCTCGATCGGTGGTGCCGGCGTGACGCTGGCGCTGCAGATCCTCGACGGCAAGAAGCCGGCCCAGCAGACCGTGCTGGTCGACCCGCAGCTGTGGGAGAATGCCACCGAGGAAGGCAAGGCCAAGCTGAAAGCCGCCGCCGACCCGTCGCTGAGCCCTGAATGGCCGGTCTCGATCATGATCCCCGACTGGACGACGTATACCAAGGACCAGATCGTGGCCTGCAAGGGCCCGGGCGAGTAAGCAGCGGCTTTGCTGACCATGGTCGGCGCCGCCCCTCACTGTCCTGCCGGACATCTCTCCCGGTAAAACGGGGCGAGAGAAGCTGGCCGCAACGCCGGAGGCAAGCCCCTCTCCCCGTCTCTATACGGGGAGAGGATGCCGGCAGGCAGGTGAGGGGCGGCGCTGACATTCGCGGTTATTAGGCACATAAATCGAGACCCAAATCATTTGACCACCAGTCCCCTCCTCGACGCGTCAGGCGTCGCCAAGAACTACGGCGCGGTCGCGGCTCTCCGCGATGCGTCGCTCTCCGTGCTGCCGGGCGAGGTGCATGCGCTGATGGGTGCCAATGGCGCCGGCAAGTCGACGCTGGTGAAGATCCTGACCGGCGCGATATCAGCCAATGCCGGACGCATCCTGATCCGTGGCGAGGCGCGCGACATACGCTCGCCGGCCGCCGCGCGCCGGGCCGGGCTGCTGCCTGTCTACCAGGAGCCGTCGCTGATCCCCGATCTCGATGTGCTGTCCAATCTGCGGCTGACCGGCACGCCGGTCGAGCCGTTCCGCGCCTGGGTACGCGAACTCGGCATACCTGACCTCGACCTGCGCGACACCGCGCGCGACATCCCGCTCGCCATCCTGCGCGTGCTCGACCTGGCCCGCGCGCTGGCCGTCGAGCCCGACGTGCTGCTGCTCGACGAGATGACGGCCGCACTCCCCGCCAACCTTGCCGAAAAGGTGCTGGAAGTGGTGCGCCGGCAGGGCGACGCCGGCCGCGCCGTGATCTTCATCTCCCACCGCTTCGTCGAAATCTCGGCCCTTTGCGACCGCGCCACGGTGCTGCGCGACGGCGCGACCGTCGGCGTCGTCGACATCGTGCCGGGCGTCGAGGAAAAGATCGTCGAGCTGATGCTCGGCACTCGCATTGTCAAGACCCATGTCGCCGCCCGCGGCGCCAGCGAAGAGGCCCGCCCCCCTGCTCGCCCGCGCATCGCCGTGCGAAACCTGCGCGTCGGGACCAAGCTCAGCGATGTCTCCTTCGATCTCCGCGATGGCGAGGTGGCCGGCGTCGTGGCGCTGGAAGGCCAGGGCCAGGACGAACTGTTCGCCGCCCTTGCCGGCTCGATCAAACCATCGGGCGGCACGATCGAGGTCGACGGCAGCCCGGTGAAATTCGCCCACCCGATCGACGCCATCCGATCGGGGGTCGCCTATGTGCCGGGCGACCGTTCCGAGGCGCTCGCCATGCAGCGCTCGGTGCGGGAGAACATTGCGCTCCCCTTCAGTGCCGCCCTGCGCAACTGGGGGCCTATTCGTATGCGCAAGGAGCGCGCCACCGTGGCGAGCGCCATCCAGCGCCTGCAGATCGACACCCGCGCTCAAGGCGAGGTGCAGCGCCTGTCCGGCGGCAACCAGCAAAAGGTCACCATCGCTCGCTGGATCGCGGCCGACGCGCGCACCATCCTGTGTTTCGACCCGACGCGCGGCATCGATGTCGGCACCAAGCAGGAGATCTATCGTCTGCTGCGCGAGCTCGCCGGCAACGGCAAGTCGGTTCTGTTCTACACCTCCGAACTGGAAGAAGTGCAGCGCGTCTGCGACCGCGTCATCGTCATCTTCGGCGGCCGCCTGGTCGATATTTTCCCTGTCGAGGAGGCCGACGAGCCGACGCTGATGCGCGCCGCCTACGGCCTGCCGCGCGGCGTCAAGGCGGATATCGGTATTTTGGCCGCACCCACGGCGAATGCTTCCGATGCGCCGGAGGCAACGCCATGAGCCATTTCCTGCGCCGGCAGGGCTGGGTAACAGGCCTGTTCGCCCTCCTCGTCATCCTGTTCATCGCCACCAAGATCATCCAGCCCGGCTATGGCAGCGGCGATTTCGGCTCGCTGGCGCGGGCCGTGCTACCCTACGCCTTTGCCGTCGCCGCGCAGACGGTCGTCGTCATCGCCGGCGGCATCGATCTCTCGGTCGCAGCCATGATGGCGTTGACCAGCGTCACCGCCGCCTCGATGATGGCGGGCGCGAGCGAGGAATACGCGCTGTTCGTGGTGCCTTTCGTGCTCGCCATGGGGTTCGTGCTGGGCGCCGTCAACGGGATGCTCATCGTCGTCACCCGCGTGCCGGACATCGTCGTCACGCTGGCCATGCTGTTCGTGCTGCAAGGCGCGGCCCTTCTGGTGCTCGGCGCCCCGGGCGGCGCGGCGGCCGAATGGCTGAAGGCGCTGATCTCGGGCACCGTGCCGATCCCGGGCCTGCCCGACGCCGTCGACGCGTGGCTGCCCAAGGCGCTGCTGGTGCTGATCGTCTGCCTCTGCATCGTCTGGATACCGCTTCGACGGTCGCGCCTCGGCCTTTCCATCTACGCCATCGGCTCCAGCGAACTGGCGGCGTTCCGCAGCGGCGTGCCTGTCGCCCGCACCAGGGTCATCGCCTACGCGCTGTCAGGCCTGTTCGCGGCCATGGGCGGGTTGGCGCTGACCATGAGCACGGGCATCGGCGCGCCGATCCCCGGCCCCTATCTCCTGGCCAGCGTCGCCGCGGTCGTGCTGGGCGGCGTGGCGCTCGGCGGCGGCAAGGGCGGCCTGCTCGGCCCCATCGTCGCCGTCTTCGTGCTGCGGCTGGTGCGCACGGATCTCACCTTGCTCGCCATCGACCCCAACGTCACCGCCATCATCGAAGGCCTGATCATGGTCGCCGTGGTGATGTTCGGCGCCTTCATCACGATGCGAGGGCGGCAATCATGAAATTCACCCGCAGCGCTGTACGGCGCCGTAGAGCACCATCCCTCCAGAACACCACCACCAAGCCCCCCTCCTCGCGAACGGGAGCCACTCCATGAGCACCACCGCGATCACGCCCGCGCCGGTCTCCTTCGGCCGCCGCATAAAACGCTTCATGGCCGACCGGCCCCTCATCCCGCTGATCATCCTGCTGGTTATCCTGGTGGTGATCCTGCAGATCCTGCGCCCCGGCATCGTCAACGAGCGCTGGATCGCCAACACCATCAAATTCGCCATTCCGCTGGCGATCCTCGCCGGCTGCCAGACCATGACCATGCTGACCGGCGGCATCGACCTTTCGGTCGGCACGGTGGCGACGATGAGCGCCTTCATCATGGCAACGCAGATCGTCAGCCAGGACCCGGCTGTGGCCTTCCTCCTGGCGATGATGCCGGCGGTGCTGATCGGCCTCGTCAACGGCATCGGCGTCGGTGTCTTCCGCGTCCACCCGCTGATCATGACGCTGGGCACCAGCCTGATCGGCACCGGCTGCCTGCAGGTCTACCAGCGCACGGTGATCGCGTCCGGCGCCAAGATCCCCGACTTTCTCGCCTGGCTGGGTACCGCTGTCACCCCTGTACTCGGCTTTGCCTTCCCCAACGCCCTGCTGCTGTTCGTGCCGCTGGCGGCCCTCATCGTCTTCACGCTTGCCCGCACCGGCTTCGGCCGCCTGCTCTACGCCGTCGGCGACAATGAGCGCGCGACGCGCTTGTCGGGCGTGCAATACTGGCAGGTCATCACGGCGCTCTACGTCACCTCCAGCGTGCTCGCCGGCGTCACCGGCCTGCTCTATATCGGCCTGATCAAGGCGCCGTCGCTGTCGCTCGCCGAACCGCTGGTGCTGCCCTCGGTGGCGGCGGCCGTCATCGGCGGCACCTCCATCTTCGGCGGCCGCGGCGGCTACACCGGCACCATCATCGGCGCGCTGATCCTCACGGTGCTGACGACGCTGCTGACGATTTTGCAGATGCCGGAGGGAGCGAGGCGGATACTGTTCGGGTTGATCGTCCTGTTCGTGACGGCGGCCTATCTGCGCATTGTCGAGGACAAGTAGGCGCGGGCCGACTATTGGCACGGGGCAGCCACAGGCTTTGGCGACAAGGGAGACGAAATCATGGAAAAAATCATCCTGGACTGCGATCCGGGGCACGACGACGCCATCGCCATCCTGCTTGCGGCGGGAAACCCGAATATCGACCTTCTCGGCATCACGACGGTTTCGGGAAACCACAATGTCGAGAACACCACGCGCAATGCTCTGGCCGTATGCACCGCCTACGGCATCAAGGTGCCGGTGGCGAAGGGCTCACCCGGCCCGCTCATCGGCGACCAGGTGCTGGCCGTCGAAATCCATGGCGATACCGGGCTCGACGGCCCCGTCCTGCCGCCCGCCTCGTTCGAACTCGACAAGCGGCATGCCGTCGACTTCATCATCGACACGGTCATGGCACACGAGCCGAAAACCATCACGCTGGTGCCGGTCGGTCCCTACACCAACATCGCGCTCGCCATCCGCAAGGACCCACGCATCATCGATCGAGTGAAGGGCGTCGTCGCGATGGGCGGAGCCTACACGCGCGGCAACATCACGCCAGCGGCGGAGTTCAATGTCTATGGCGACCCCGAGGCCGCAGACGTCGTGTTCCGCGCCGATTGGGATGTCACCATGGTCGGCCTCGACCTCACGCACCAGGCGCTGGCCACTCCGGACCTGCAAAACAGGGTGCGCGCCGTCGGCGGCCCGATCGCCAAGTTCATCCTCGATATCTGGGAGTTCATAGCGACCACGCATGGCGGCCTCCTGCAGATCGAGTATCCAGCCGTCCACGACGCGTGCTGCGTCGCGGCCATGATCGACCCGACCGTCTTCACCACCGAGAAGGCCGATATCCGCGTCGAAATCGCCGGGCGGTGGACCAAGGGCATGACGGTGTGCAATTTCGAGAAGATGGGCGGGATGCACCATTTTGGCGGCACTGCGAGCGAGCAGGTCGACTTCCGCCATACCGTGGCGATGAAACTTGACCATCCGAAATTCTGCGGCCTGATCGTCGATGCGCTGGAGCGGCTAACCCACGCCAAGGCCTGACGGGTGAAGGTTTCGGCGATGTTCACAGGGATTAAGTGGCTCCGCATAGAAAGCCCGCCGCGCCATTTGCGGCACGGCGGGCCGCCCCCGTTGGCCAGGGGCAAGCTACCAGCATCACTCGATGATCTGCACGACCCTGCGTGTATCGGGATCAACCAGAACCGCATGATCGCCGACAACAGTGTATTTGTATCTGACGTCGGGGACGTCGATTGTATGAAGCTCGACAGTGTCAGGGAGAGCGGAGCCGACGTTGAGTTCGACGCCGAGCAGGCTGACTGACGCGAGTTTTTGCTTGTGGATGTATTCGCGAACGACCGTCTGCTGCTCAGGCTTGAGAATTACGACGTCTCCCGCGAAGGAAGCACCAATTCCAGCCACAAGCGCGAGGGCCGCGACAGCGCCGACAAGATACCTTTTCATGACAAGTCCTTTTGTGAACTAAGACACATTTTCAGAGGCCAGAACAATTCTGGCCTCTGCCGCAGCCAATCAGCCACCATTGGCAGGTGCCGCTGGCTTCGCGGGCGCTGAAGTGGCCGGAGCTTCCACCTTTGGCGCCTCAACCTTCACGTTGATGTCCTTCCCGCCGCCGCCGCCGATGTTGATGACACCGGTAAATATCAGCAGGACAACGATGGCGATTATCGCAAGAACAATAGCGACCGCAGTGCCGCCGCCACCTCCAGAGTTAACAACAGTTGGGCCGTCAGCCATGACTTTCTCCTCTCCTATTCTTTGAGTTGTCACCGGTCAGCAACGGCTCCCGCTGCATTGCGTTCCCAGGCAAGGCTTAGGTCTAATAATTGGCAAGACTGAAGTCGTATGCGGCAACCCATTTCTTGCCGATACGTTGGGTTTCGCGCCGGAGCAACGCAGCCAATCACCCATCATCGCGGAATCCAGCTCGACCGCCGGATATTCTGAGAGCGAGGCAAGCAGTGACATCAGCCCAGAGACCGAGCATCCACGACGACAATCGCCCCGCAAATGACAATGATGTTCAGGCCCCGGAAATCCCGTCGGGCCCGCCCGTCTGTCTGAGTGAGGACGCCAACATGGTCGATCTTGTCAGGCGAACCGAGCGCTTGGCCATCGCCGTTGTCGTGGGAATGGCGATCTGCCTGACGCTTATCCCGGCGATCTATGTTGCCCTCACCTACGGAATGTAGACGGTATCAGTCGTCTGTCCGCTCCGAGGCAGGCGCAATCTCTTCACCACCTGCTTTCTCCAGGCTTGCTCCCATTGCGCCTGGCATGCCGGACATGTTCCCGCGCGCCATCAATCCCGAGAATCTCAGACAAAAAAGAACCCGCCCCGGCGTCAACCGAAGGCGGGCTCTCTCCGTTTTCCAGTCCGTTGATAAAGCATTCGACGGCTATCAACCTCCAATGCCCGAGAGCGTTCCACCGGAGTGATGAACTATGCTTCGATCTGCCCGTCGATCGTTCCGAGGCAGGGCCTGCTCTCTTTCGCCTTCGGCGAACTCAATCTTTCTTCCACGCCGCCAGCAGCGGGCCCTTGCTTCCATAGACGGGGTCCTTGCGCGGACGGCCGACCTTGGGGATCGTCACCACCGCCTTGGCGTGGTCGGCGGTGGTCGTGCATTCGTCATAGGTACCGGCCGGCGGATAGGCGCCAACGACGAGAAAGTCGTCCGAAGCGGAGATGCGCTGGTGCCCCGTGCCGGCCGGAAGAACCGCGACATCGCCGGCCTTCAGCGCCAGCGTTCGGCCCTTCTTGCCGCCAAACCGGACCTTCGCCGTGCCACGCGCCACGCCGAGCACTTCGTGGATGCGCGAATGGTAGTGAACATAATCGTAGATGCCGTTGCGCCAGCTGTCTCCCCAGCCATTGGCCGAGAAAAGCGCCTCTAACACGGCCGCGGGATCGAAGTCTTCCGGCAATCTCACTGCGCCGCGATAGACGACCAGCGGCCAGGACGGATGATTGGGCACCAGGCCATCATCGCCAAACCTGAACTCGTTCGCTTTGCGCGGCCTGACAAGGTCGGCCGCATGACGGCTGTCCGGTCTTGCGGCACCGGTCACCTGTTCGGCCACGACGTCGCCTCGCCTCGGGGAACCAACGCTGATTCAACCCGATGGCCATCGCTTGGTTCCCCGCGGGCTCGCGCCCGCCACCGCCGCGAGGCGGATCGCTGAAGATCAGGCGGACCTGCCGCCTCGCCCTGCCTGCAGCGCATTGTCCATCGCAGCGGCCGGCGAAACCATATCCGGCAGCAATATGTCGTTGCGGCGTGCGAAGGTGACCAGCGTCGCGCGCACCGTCTCCGGGTCGATCTCACCGGCGATGCCCGCCTTGCAGGCATTGAGGGCGACGGCATGAGCGCCGTTGCGGCTGGCGGCCGGCCAGTCCTGCAACAGCGCGTAGGCTTCCATCACGCTTTCGATCTTCCTCGGAAAGCCCATTCCGACCAGAATGGTCACCGGTTCTTCAAACTGCCAGCGATTCATGGCTTGTGCCTCCTCTCGATTGTGCGGACCCGCGGCGGGCCGAACACCGGAAGGCGCGGCCCGCCGCGTAAGGTTCATGGGACTGCCCGTAAGGTTCATGGGACTGCCCGTAAGGTTCATGGGACTGAACGTCAGCGCTCAGCCGCCGGCCGAGGCCTCGGACGCCTCCGACACCTGTTGCGCGGCCAGAAACATCAGCGTCGCGGCAACGGTCCGCCGCTTCCAGCCGGCGGCTTCGGCCCTGTCGAGCAGTTCCGCCAGCAGCGGCTTCAGCGCACCGCGGCATTCGCTTTCATAGGCCAGGAACTCCTTTGCCTGATGTGTCGGCGCGGGCACGGGCCCAAGGTCAGCAAGCGCATCCATATCTCTCTCCCTTCAACCGATGCCCGCTCCCTGTCGAGGAGCGGGCGGACTGGTCGGACCTCAGAAGTCCATGCCGGCGCCGGCCGGCATTGCCGGGCTGGCGGCTTCCTTCTTCGGCTTCTCGGCCACCATTGCCTCGGTGGTCACCAGCAGGCCGGCGACCGACGCGGCATCCTGCAGCGCGGTGCGCACCACCTTGGCCGGGTCGATCACGCCCTGGCCATAGAGATCGCCGAACTCGTTGGTCTGAGCGTTCCAGCCCCAGCCGAATTCGCCCTTCTCGCGCAGCTTGCCGACGATGATCGAGCCTTCAGCACCGGCATTTTCCGCGATCTGGCGGACCGGCGTCTCGATGGCGCGGCGCACGATCTCGACACCGGTCTTCTGGTCGGCATTGTCCGTCTGGACAGCATCGAGCGCCTTGGCGGCCCGAAGCAGCGCGACGCCGCCGCCGGGCAGCACGCCTTCCTCGACAGCCGCGCGGGTCGCGTGCAAGGCATCGTCGACGCGGTCCTTGCGCTCCTTGACCTCAACCTCGGTCGAGCCGCCGACGCGAATCACCGCGACACCGCCGGCAAGCTTGGCCAGCCGCTCCTGCAGCTTCTCGCGGTCATAGTCGGAGGTGGTCTCCTCGATCTGGGCCTTGATCTGCACGACGCGGCCCTGGATTTCTTCCTTGCGCCCGACGCCGTCGACGATGGTGGTGTTTTCCTTTTCGATCACCACCTTCTTGGCGCGGCCCAGCATCTCCAGCGTCACATTCTCGAGCTTGATGCCGAGATCCTCGGAGATCGCGGTGCCGCCGGTGAGGATCGCGATGTCTTCCAGCATGGCCTTGCGGCGGTCGCCGAAGCCCGGCGCCTTGACGGCCGCGACCTTGAGGCCGCCGCGCAGCTTGTTGACGACCAGCGTCGCCAGCGCCTCGCCCTCGACATCCTCGGCGATGATCAGCAGCGGCTTGCCCGACTGGACCACCGCTTCCAGCACCGGAAGCAGCGCCTGCAGGTTGGCGAGCTTCTTTTCGTGGATCAGCACGTAGGGCTCGTCAAGTTCGACGCGCATCTTGTCCTGGTTGGTGACGAAATAGGGCGAGAGATAGCCACGGTCGAACTGCATGCCTTCGACGACTTCCAACTCGGTCTCGGCGGTCTTGGCTTCCTCCACCGTAATGACGCCTTCATTGCCGACCTTCTCCATCGCTTCGGCGAGGAAGCGGCCGATCTCGGCGTCGCCATTGGCAGAGATGGTGCCGACCTGCGCGATCTCGTCGTTGCGGGTCACCTTGCGGGCGTTGGCCTTCAGCTCGGCGACGACGGCGTCCACCGCCTTGTCGATGCCGCGCTTCAGGTCCATCGGGTTCATGCCCGAGGCAACGGCCTTGGCGCCCTCCTTGACGATGGCCTGGGCCAGCACGGTCGCGGTGGTGGTGCCGTCGCCGGCAAGGTCATTGGTCTTGGAGGCGACTTCGCGCACCATCTGCGCGCCCATGTTCTCGAACTTGTCCTCAAGCTCGATTTCCTTGGCGACGGTGACGCCATCCTTGGTAATGCGCGGCGCACCGAACGACTTTTCAATGACGACATTGCGCCCCTTGGGGCCGAGCGTCACCTTCACCGCATTGGCCAGGATATCGACGCCGCGCAGCATCTTCTCGCGCGCTTCGGTATGGAATTTTACCTCTTTGGCAGCCATTGGATCACTCCTCTATCTCTAGGCAGCATTCGTTGACTGGTGGATTTTCTAAGAAGCCGTCAGGCGGCCTTCTTCACTTGCGCGGTCTGTTCGATCACGCCCATCACGTCACTTTCCTTCATGATGAGCAGGTCCTCGCCATTGAGCTTGATCTCGGTGCCGGACCATTTGCCGAAAAGGATACGGTCACCCACCCTGACATCCAGCTCGGTCAGTTTGCCGCTGTCGTCGCGCGCGCCGGGACCGACGGCGATGACTTCGCCTTCCTGCGGTTTTTCCTTGGCGGTATCGGGAATGATGATGCCGCCGGAGGTCTTTTCCTCGGCCTCGATGCGGCGGACCAAGATACGGTCATGCAATGGACGGAACGCCATGTCGTTCTCCTCTTGGGACAAACAGGTTTTCAGCTTCCTCCACACCGGACCGGCAATTCGGGCCGATGCGGAATGCGGCGACCCTTTGTCAGGCATCGCGCGCGCATATCGAGCTAGTTTTCCCTTTTTTCGGTTTCAAGAGGCCGGCCAGAAAATTTTAGCACTCACGCCGGCGGAGTGCCAACGTTATGGCGGTCTTATTCGCTCTGCGTCGGGAGCCGCCGCTTGAATTTACGCCTAGATCCGGCAAAATTATCCGAGCCGGTACCATCGCCGGCGCCGGAACCGCTCACCCTCTGAAGGAGTTGTTTGCCGACGGCGCACATCGATGGGCCGAGAGACTTTTTCGCCGTTACGGCCACGGCTGCCGCCGAAAGGAGACACGAATGATCGCAAGCGTCAGCAAGGAGTTCCGCCTCCAGATGGAAGGCTATGGCCTGACCACCGCACAAATCCATTACCGTCTGCCTGACCATCGGAGCCTGCTGCAGCTTTATGTCTGGCAGGACTACGACCTGGCGCCGGAGTTCCCCGAACTCAAGGGCTTTCTCTCCTATTGGGAGCGCGAATTGGACGGGCCGCTTCACTCCGTCCACATCGCCCACCACCGGCTCATCACCCCATCGGAATGGCGGGCGGTCGACGGTGTCATCACGGTCCAGTAAGGGCGGCGTCATCGCGCGGTGCTGACCTTACCAGAAGCCGACCAGCGACCTCAGCATCGCCTTCGCACCCGCCGTCTGCAAGCAAGCTTCAGATACGATGGTTGACCAGCGTCACGCCGAGCCCGGCAAGGATCGAGCCGCGGGTTCCCGGCACCAGCCACCCGGCGCCGCTTGCCGGGGACCGCGCAAGCGCCAGCGAGGCGATGCCGACCGCCGCCAAGTTCGTCATCGAGAACCAGCGGATCAGCGTTTGTCGATGAGATCGCGATGCGCCACGGCCGCCATGGCCGCCCTCACAGCGCCAAACTCCCCTGCTCCGCCCCCTCGGCATTGGGATCGCCGGGCGCCGTTGCCCAGGCGAGTTCGACCAGCGTCACGGTGCGCTTCCCCGTGCCGTCGACCTGGCAGACGATGAGGCCCTGCTCCTCGATATAGGTGAGCAGCCGCCGGGCGCGGCGCATGGAATGCGAGCCGTAGGCGCGGGCAATCGCGCCATCGCTCGGGCACGGCCAGCCCTCCTTCGCCGCGCGCGCGATCATCATGAACACGCCTTGCATGTCCTCCGGCAGCAGCGAAGCGCGCACCGAGACGTCGCGCCACACATCGTCCTCGCTGGCTTCGGCCCCCAGCCCGGCACGGGCGCGCGTCAACATGCGCCGGAAGGCGGGCAGATCAGGCACGACCGAGGCGAGGCCCTCGATGCGGCAGCGCACGACAAACTCCTGGTAGAGCACCCCGATCACGCGGAAGCCCGCGTCAGGTTGTGCAAGAATGGCGCGCAGCACGCGGTCCACCCGCTCGCGCCGCTCCGCCAGATCCTCGGCGCTGACTTGCGGCTCCGCCGGTTCGGGGCGGATTTCCAGCGCAGCCGACTTCGCCGCCATCAACTGGTCGAGCAGGTCCGGCGACGCCACCCGGCGCGGCGCACGCATCGTCTCGGGCGGCGGGGCGGCCAGGATGATGGCGCGGGCATCCTCGAGCGCCGCCTCCGGCAGCGGCATCAGCTTGGGCGTGCCGTTGCGCGGGCTGGTGTCGGTCGGGCCGATGCGCAGGCCGAGCGGCCGGCGCGACAGTGCCGGCCCCAGCGCCATGAACTGGCCGCGCTCCAGATCGCGGAACGCCTCCGCCTGCCGCCGCTCCATGCCTAGGAGATCGGCCGCGCGCGCCATGTCGATATCGAGGAAGGTGCGGCCCATCAGGAAATTGGAGGCTTCCGCCGCGACGTTCTTGGCGAGCTTGGCCAGCCGCTGCGTGGCGATGATGCCGGCAAGCCCGCGCTTGCGGCCCCGGCACATCAGGTTGGTCATGGCGCCGAGCGAAAGCTTGCGCGCCTCGTCCGACACCTCGCCGGCCACCGCCGGCGCGAAAAGCTGAGCTTCGTCGACCACCACCAGCATCGGGTACCAGTGGTCGCGCGCGACCTCGAATAGCCCGCCGAGAAAAGCGGCGGCGCGCCGCATCTGGTTCTCGGCATCGAGGCCTTCGAGGTTGAGCACGGTCGAGACACGGTGGATGCGCGCCCGCTCGCCGGCCGCCTGCAAGCCGCGCTCGGTATGCTCCTCGGCATCGATCACCAGATGGCCGTAGCGTTCGCCCAGGGATACGAAGTCGCCTTCCGGATCAATGATGGTCTGCTGCACCCAAGGCGCGCTCTGTTCCAGGAGACGCCGCAAGAGGTGCGACTTGCCGGAGCCCGAATTGCCCTGCACCAGAAGGCGGGTCGCCAGCAACTCCTCGAGATCGAGTTTCGCCGGCGCGCCCGCTGTCGTGTGTCCCATCTCGATCGCAACGGTCATGCCAGACTCATCAGCTCCTTCGCAGACGGGCTTAGCAATCCGATCGCGGCCCGTCGAGCGTGGCATGGCCGGCGATTCGCGTTGCGCACAGCCGAGACAACGACGATCTGGCCGCGATGGACGGCCGCGATCCGGCGGGCCGTCTGGCGTTTACGGCCCTGACCTGTGGATAGTAACCGCCTGTTCACCATGAGCCGGCGTTTCGATTGCGGCGGCCGGCCATCCGCTTAGCCTGGCCTCTGCATCGCCCCCCAAAGCGATGCACCCCAACGCCCCCAAATGGCGGCCGGCGTTTTCAAGTTTCTCTCCAAACGTATACGCCGGTCGCCACCCCTTTCGACTACAGCCTCGGCGCCTCATGCGGCTCGGCCTGTCCTGGGACTGGCGGCAATCGCGGCGCGTCCAGACCCTCGAAGGGATCACGCCAGGCGTCGATCGCTTCGAGCCGCCGGTACCAGCGATCGACCAGTCGATAGTCGCCGAGCGGCAGGCCCGCGACATCGTTGAAAGGCAGGAAGGTCGCCATGCGGAAATCGGCATAAGAGACTTCGTCTCCCACCAGCCATTGCCGGCCCGCAAGCGCGGTCTCCAGGATCGCCGCCGTCGTGCGGAACAGTTTCAGCCCATCCTCGACCAGTTGGTGATCGATCGGCCCGATGTGATAGCGCTGCTTGGTGCCGCGCTCGAAATGCACCATGTCGCAGGCCCGCATGAAATTCTCCTTGCCCCAACTCAGCCAGCGGATCATCTCGGGCTCATCGTCGCCGCTGCGCCAGAAATCGGAACCCATGTCGCGCGACAACCGGCACGCTATGGCGTCGGCCTCCCACAAGCTTCCGCCGGGCCAGACCAGTATGGGCAGGGAAAGGTTGGGGTTGAGGGGCCGGAATCGCTCCGCTTGCCCCGGCGCGAAGGGCGACGCGAATTCGAAGGTCACCCTCGCCCCGAGATGACGCGCCACCGCGACCCCAGGCGCGGATTGGGGTTGCGGCTGAAGTACAGTTTTGTCTCCAGCCCAGCCGGCACCGGCTCGACTTCGTCACTCATGAATGCCTCTCCTTGTCCCGGCGACCGTCGCCAGATCAAGGACGGATACGGCTGGTGCAATCCGACAAATCATCCACTGCCCGCGCGCCGGGCGGAACGAGCAGCCCATCGAAACAGGATGGGTTGCGCAAAGTTTGGGTTGACCGTCTCCGACGACGAGGCGACACTTCATCCCACAGCAAGGCAGGAGGAAATACGATGGACGAGCCCGACCGCTGGCGCCACATGTCGAGCGCGCCAAAAGATGGCAGCCGGATCCTCGTGACGGTCCGCCCATCCGAGCAGGGGCCGGCGGAAGTCGACCTCGCCTACTGGTCACGCGCCGATCAGTTCGGTGACGAGGGCTGGCGCGCCTCCGATTCCTCGCCCGGCCGCGTCGTCGAATATGCCGAGCCGGAGCTGAAGTGCTGGATGCCGATGCCCTCGGCCAATCTCAGCCGGGGCGCCTCGATGCCGGCGCCGTGGGAAGGCGACGACGCGCAACAGCTGGACGGCTCGGGGATTTAGCGCGCCGGCCGCTTCGTCCTCTCAGAACAGAAACGCCGCCGTCGCCGGATTCGGACCGTTACGGCCGTCAGCCGAATCCATGCCGGCGATCGTCTCCAGGTCCTGCGCGTCCAGTTCGAAATCGAAGACGTCGAAATTGGCCGCGATGCGGTCCTGGCGCACCGACTTCGGGATGACGATCAGCCCTTGCTGGAGATGCCAGCGGATCATTGTCTGCGCGGTGGACTTGCCGTGTTTGCGGGCAATGCCTGATATGGTCGGGTCGCTCAGCAGCCGGCCGCTGCCCAGCGGACTCCAGCTTTCCGTATGGATGTCGTGCCGGGCGTGAAATTCTCTCAGATCGCGCTGCTGGAAGCGAGGGTGCAGCTCGATCTGGTTGACGACGGGCGTCACGCCCGTCTCGCCGATGATGCGCTCCAGATGATCCCTGTTGAAATTCGAAACGCCGATCGACTTGACGCGGCCGGCCTGCTTCAGCTCGACGAGCGTCTTCCAGGCCTCGACATATTTGTCCTGGCTGGGCACCGGCCAATGGATCAGGAACAGGTCGAGCTGCTCGACGCCGAGCTTCTTCATCGTGTCGTCGAAGGCCCGAAGCGCCGCATCGCGCTGGTGGGCGCCGTTGCGCAGCTTCGAGGTGATGAACAGTTCTGCCGCCGGCACGCCGGCGGCGCGGATCGCCTCGCCGACCCCTTCCTCGTTCCGGTAACCCTCGGCGGTGTCGATCAGCCGGTAACCGGCCTGGATCGCCCAGCCCACCACCTGTGCCGTGATGTCGTGATCCACCTGCCAGACGCCAAGGCCAAGCTGGGGAATGGCGGTGCCGTCGTTCAGCGTGATCTGTTCGGGCATGGGAGAATCCTTTTGCGGGGATGGTCCAGCCTATCTAGGTTTGGCATCGCACGACGGCCAGTCGATTGGGGAAAATTCGCGGACCCTCATTTAGGCCGGCGCACCGCCCTCACCACGCCGGCGTTTCCGCTGCCGCAGAACAGTCGGTCGGCGCCATCGGACTCCAGCCCCGAGACGCCCATGCCGGCAGGCATGTCGAGCTTCTCCAGAACCTTGCCCGTCAGAGGGTCGACGCGGCGCAGATCGCTTTCGTCGCCCTCCCAGGTGGCGTGCCACAATTCGCCGTCGACCCAGGTCACCCCGGTGACGAACCGGTTGGATTCGATGGTGCGCAGGATCGTGCCGGTCTCGGGGTCGATCTGGTGGATCTTGCGCTCCCGGTGCTGGCCGACCCACAGCGTGCCTTCGGCCCAGGTCAGCCCGGAATCGCCGCCATTGCCGGGGGCTGGAATGGTGGAAAGCACCTCGCCCGTGTCGGGATCGATCTTCTGGATGCGGTCCTTGGCAAGCTGGAAGAAATGCCGGCCGTCATAGGCGGTGCCGGCATGTGCCGCGACATCAATCGAGCGCAGGGCCTGCCCGCTCTCCGGATCGAAGGCGTTCAGCCTGTCGCCCGAGGCGAACCAGACATTCTTGCCGTCAAAGCTTACCCCGGCCACCGTGTTGGCACCGGGAAAGGGCCCGTATTCCCTCAAGATTTCGGCTGCCGAATGTTTCATGTCCTTGTCCCTCAATGGTGGTCGTCGTCACTTTCTAGCCATTGGGAAGCGGCGCGGGGAGTAACAAGGTGGTCGTGAAACCCGCCACCGGCGGCGTCATCCACCGGCGCGCCCGGCCATGGCCGAAGGACTGTACCTTGCCGGCGTCGGCAAGCGGCTCAAGCGCCCGCTGCACGCTGCGCTGGCCGGTTCCAAGTGCCAGCGCCAGGGCCGAGCTCGACCAGGCCTCGCCGTCGGCCAGCAAGGCAAGCACGGCCGCATGCCGTTCCTCGATCGGCCGCGCCAGCACCATCACCGCATGGGCCTGGCGCGGCACCAGCGTGAAGCCATGCCTGGTGGCGTCGATGCCGGCCAATGCGCGAAGCTCGGCACGCAGCCGCCCGATCTCGACGCGCAGGCGCGCGCGATGCGATTCATCGGCATGCTTGCCGCCGAAGGCCCGCGCCACGAGTTCCCCCCGCGAAACATCACCGGGCCAGGCTTCGGCGAGCGTCCGCGCCAAGGCGAACAGCACAGGCCGGCTCGCCAGCGAAACCGTGGTCCGCCCAACGCGCACGGCGTAGCGGAAAGCATCGACGACCAGCGCCGGCGATCCCTGCAATGCCTCGACCTCTTCGAGCAGCAGCGGCTGCTCCCTGCCCTGCGCGATCAGCCGCGCCGCGGGTGTCTCCAGTGCCAGCCACGCGCTGTCGACCTCCGCGATGAGGCCGGGAATGCCGGCCTTGCGAGCGGCATGGCGCGCCCACTCCAGCGCCGCGCGCGCCGGCCTGGTCCGCAGGCGCCGCATGGCGATGCCGGCGACGGCGAGTTCGTGCGCGGCTCTTGCCGCCGGCGGCAGCGGCGCCGGGTCGAGCCCGGCGAGCACCTGCTCGGCCTCGTCGAGGCGGCCGATCAAGAGCAGGCGCCGTACCTTGAGGTGACCGGCATGCGCTGCGTTCAACCGGTCGCCATGCTTTTCCAGCGCCGTGCGGGCCGCGTCGAGCGCCTTGGCCGGCCAGCCCAAATCGCGCGAAACCAGCGCGATCTCGGCCTCGGCGACGACGCATCTGGCGCGCGCCACCGCCTCTTTCGGACTGAAGGCACGCGCGGCCCGCCGCAACAAGAGCTTGGCGCGATCGAAGTCGCCGAGCTGCGCCATGGCAATGCCGCGCAGCGCCAGCGCCGGCGCATCCTCGCGCAGGGCAACGCGGTCGAGCGCGCCGAGCGGATCGCCGGCCGCCAGCGCCAGCGCTGCCGCGGTGATCAGCGAGTCCATTCAAATCCCGTCACACTTGTAACTCCCATCTCGGCGCAGCGCCGCCCTAACTTACGTCAGTACCGTCAACCAGCAAGACGTGCCGGCAATGACGGCAGCATGGGAGAACCAGAAAATGCCTGCCTCCACCAACCTCGACCTCGACGCGGCCAATGATACGGCCAAGCGCGCCGCACGCCACCCCTGCTGCGCCGGGCCGGATCTTTCGGATTTCGCCGCGCCTGCGGCTCCCCCACACGTCCAGGCAACACCACACCGCAACGACGCCACGACCGGCAAAGGAGAAGACCAATGACCATGACCATGAACACCCCACCGATCGTCTCACAGCAGGATTGGAACGCCGCGCACGAAAAGATGCTGGTGAAGGAGAAGGCGACGATGCGCGCCAGGGACGCGCTGTCGGCCGAACGCCGGCGCATGCCGTGGACGGAAGTGGACAAGGCCTATGTCTTCGAGGGCCCTGACGGCAAGGTGAGCCTGCTCGACCTGTTCGAAGGCCGCCGCCAGCTCATCGTCTACCGCGCCTTCTTCGAGCCCGGCGTCTATGGCTGGCCCGATCACGCCTGCCGCGGCTGCTCGCTCGGCGCCGACCAGGTCGGCCACCTCGCCCATCTCAACGCCCGCGACACCACCCTCGCCTACGCCTCTCGCGCCCCGCAGGAAGACATCGAGCGGCTGAAGACACGGATGGGTTGGGAGATGCCCTGGTATACGATCACCGATAGCTTCGACAAGGACTTCGGCGTCGACGAATGGCACGGCCACAACGTGTTCATCCATGACGGGAACCGCATCTTCCGCACCTATTTCATCAACAACCGCGGCGACGAGGCTTTGGGCACCGTCTGGAGCTATCTCGACATCACGCCGCTCGGCCGCCAGGAGGTGTGGGAAGACTCGCCCGAAGGCTACCCGCAGACGCCACTCTACAGCTGGTGGAACTGGCACGACAATTACGATGCCGGAGCCGACAAGAAATGGGCCGAAGTGTCAGCTGCCGGCGAGGCCGCGTTCCGCGACAAGGGCAACCAGTAAGCTGGCGCAAGTCCGTCCAGCCTGGGTTCCTCTTCCCGCCTCCGGCAGGGCCGAGGACCCCAGGTCATGACGGGCCGCAACCATCAAGGGAATAAGATCATGAGCGATATCCCTTCCGGCATCGGCAGCGTGACCCCCGAAAATGTCGTCCCCCATGGCATAGCCGACTGGCTATGCCTCGCCGCGGCGCCGACCTTTGCGGTGATGGCGCTGCTTTCCCGTCTTCACGGCGGCGACGGGACCATGCTGTGCATGGGCGCCTCGCCGCTGGCCGGCTCGATCCTGACCGGCATGCCGGCCATGTATCTGCTGATGAGCGCTTTCCATCTGGCGCCGTGGCTGAGGGTGATGTCCCGCCGCTAGGCGCTGAGAAGGCATGGCTCTGCCCGACTCCGGCGCCCGACCTCACGTCGCGATGTCATTGACCGGCAGCAATGGCTTGGGAAGATCGCTCTCGCCGAGCCCGGCGCGCATCTCGATCTCGATGTCGCGGCAGATTTGCGAGATCGGCACGTCGTTGGCGTTGCCCTCGAAAGGGTTGGCGCTGCTCTCGCCGACCTGGTCGAGGGACATGTAGGCCCAGCCCAGCAGCGTGCTGAACGGGATCGTCAGCCAGATGCCGATCGAGCCGAGCATGCCCCCCAGCTTGCCCATGTCGGCGAACACCGGAACCACGCCGAACGGCAGCAGCGTGCAGAAGATCATGACGAACATGGAACTGACGATGGCGTATTGCCGGGGATAGGGATTGTTCTTGATGCGGTCGCAGCGCGCCTGCTGGTCGTGGAAGTCGCGGATCAGCTTCGTCAGTTCGCCATGGATCTGCGGCGGGACCTTGGCGTCCTTGAACAGTGCATTGACCTGGACGGACTGCAATTCGAGCAGGGCTATCGCCGGACGAGGCGATTTCAGGACATCCGCGGTCTGGTCGCCCAGCAGCGGGCGTAATTCGTCGGCGATCGAACCCTTGTCCTCCTGAATGTGGTAACGCCGTCGGTATTCGATATTGGCGGCGTTCCCCATGGATTCCCACGGCATCGGCCGCCGCAGCGCATATCGCAGCGCCGTCATCCAGGCGATATGGCGGTAGATGAGCTGCCTGGCCGTCGGCGCATCGAGGAAATCCCGACAGAAATTCGACCATACGCGGCTGCTGGCCGTGATCTGCGTGAAGGCCTGCAGCGCCTCACTGCTGCGGGTGAACACCTGCGAGTTCTTGAAGCCGGCGACCAGCGACACCGTGGTGCCGAGCACCAGCACCACCGACCATGGCACGGAGAACCCGGCAATGCCCGGAAAGCGGTAGGCAGCCACGGCCAGCCCACTCACCACCACCATGTAGAGGACGCTGCGCCGTGACCACAGTGCGAAATCGATCACCTTGTAGGAACGGCCTACATACATTGAAATGCCCCTCAATCACGAACGGGCGGCAATCGGACCACCGGTAGCCTGACGCCTATCATATCGTTTGCACAGGGCGAAGAGCCGTCGACCGCGGTGTGCGCAGGACGCCGCCATGGGCACGGGATCTCGCCCGCGCCCGTGATCGTTCCCCCTATCTCAATTGCACTTCGGCTTGGCGAGTTGCAGGCGTCCGCCAGTTCCGCCCGGCGAGTGGTTGTGGAAGACCGTCTTGAAGGATTCCAGCAGCACCGGACTGCACCGTCGGCAAGGCCTGGACTCCGATCGACGCCGGCGTGGGTTCACCAATAAGCGACTTCATCATGGCAAGCGCCTCGGCGACGCCCTTGTCATCGGGACGCCACGAGCCGGTAGCCTTTGGCGATCTCGATTGCCGAGCGCAGGCCGAGATCGACCGTGGTATCGGAATGTCGATGCCTTGCGCGCGAATCGAGGACAGCGTGTCGAGCGCCAGCTGGTCTCATGCCACCTTCTCGTAGCGGGCGCGGCTCAGGCTGACCAGGCAGGCGATGGCCGCGCAGATGCCGGCCAGGACCAGCGCGAGGCTGGGTGCGCCTGTCAGCGGCACGGTCGCGAAAATGATCGACATCGAAATGGCGCCAAGCGTTTGTCCCAACAGCCGTGCCGTGCCCTGCATGGCTCCCGCCGCACCGCTGCGCGCCTTGGGTGCGGAGAGAAGCAGGATGCGATTGTTCGGCGTCTGGAAAAGACCAAAACCCGTGCCCGCGACGACGGTTCCGACCAGGAAGGCAATCGCCCTTGGACCGGGCGGTGTCAGGCCCGCGATCAGAAGGCCGATCGCCAGCAACCCGCCGCCGGCGGCGCACAGCCACGCTGTCTTGAAACGATCGGCCAGCCGCCCCGAAATCGGAGCGATGATGATCGTCGCGATGGGCCATGGCATCATGTAGAGGCCCGCCTGGACCGGGCTCATGTGCAAGGTGTGCTGCAGGTAGAATGGCAGCGCGACGTAGCTGAGCATCTGCCCGGTGAAGCACGCGATCGAAGCGATGACGGCTACCCGGAAGGCTGGATCGGCCAAGAGGTCGGTCGGCACGATCGGTGCGGCACTCCTGCGTTCGAGAGACAACAAGATGACGAGGCACAGGACGGAACAACCGATCAGGATCGACCCGCTGACCGGCGCACCGGCGATGCGGTCGGCGCCCGTGAAGAACAGGATGAACATCAGTGTGTTGGCCAGCAATGCCACGAGGTTGAGGTGACGCTTCACGCCATCCAGATGCGCAAGCAACCCGCCAGACAACAGGACGATGATGCCGATCGGGATGTTGACGGCGAACAGCCACGGCCAGCTGGAAACGGAGAGGATCGCGCCGGCGACACCAGGGCCGGCGGCCGCGGAAATCGCGATCGTCATCGCGTTGAAGCCGATGACGGTTCCGAGCAGCCGCTGCGGCACCGAAACGCGCAGGTTCATCGGCCCGGTCGCCATGATGGCGCCCGCCCCCAGTCCCTGGATGGACCGGGCAGCCACAAGAACAGGCAGGCTGCCGGCGAAGGCGCAGGCGGCCGAAGCCACCGTGAACAGCGCGACACCCAGAAGAAAGACACGCCGGGGGCCGTGGATCTCGCCCAGCGCGCCGCAAGGCAAAAGAGCCACAAGGACCGCAAGCTGGTAGCTCGACACCACCCAAACGGTGCTGCTGGCACTGGCATTGAGCGAGGCCGCGATGGATGGCAGCGCGACATTGGCGATGGCGCCGTCCAGCACGACGAGCACCAGCGTCATCAGCAGGACGGCGATGGCCAGGTAGCGGCGTGGCGACGGCAGGCCGTCATGGGCGGGATTGATCGTTGCGGCTATGGACATCGCAGGCTCCGCTTCGTTGGTGTCGCCGCATCGATACCGCTCACCCCATGATTGCACCAGACGCAACGGAGTAAATTGACAGTTGCGTCAAACGCCTCATCTCGTTAGGCTCTCTCATGCTCAATCTCGACCTGAACCTTCTGGTGGCGCTTGACGCCTTGCTGCGGGAGCGCAGCGTCTCGGGCGCCGCCAAGAAACTTGGCCTCAGCACGTCCGCGATGAGCCGCACACTGTCGAGATTGCGGTTGGCGCTGAGCGATCCCATCCTGGTTTCGGCGGGACGCGCCATGGTGGCGACGCCTCATGCCGAAGCGATTGCCGAACAGGTGCACACGCTGACGTCGGCGGTCCGGTCCGTGCTCAGCCCCTCGCCGGAGATCGACATCAGCCAGGTGCGGCGCGATTTCACCATCCGGGCCAATGAAGCCTTCGTGCTGCTCTACGCCGCGCGTCTCCATGCCCTTGTCACCAGTGCCGCGCCCGGCATAAGACTGCGCTTCGCGCCCCGACCGGACAAGCGCATCGAACTGCTGAGAGAAGCCACGATCGACCTCGATATTGGCGTGCTTTCGGGTGATGGTGCCGAATTGCGCGGTCAGGCGTTGTTCGAGGACCGTTTTGTCGGCGTGGCGAGAACCGGGCATCCGCTTCTGGAGACCGAAATAACCGCTGAGCGTTACGCCGCGTGCCGGCACGTGGTCTCATCCCGGCGAGGCCATTTCATCGAACCGATCGATGAAGCACTCGCCGAACTCGGCCTTTCGCGAAATGTCGATCTGGTGGTGCCGAGCTATCCGGCGGTCGTCGCGGTCGCGGCCGCATCCGATCTCGTTGGACTGGTGCCGCGCTCGTACCATCTGGGTGCGACAGGCCGTACCCAGATGTTTGATCTGCCGGTGGCAAGCCCAGGCTTCACCATCACCCAGGCATGGCACCCCCGCATGGATGCCGATCCCGTGCATCGCTGGCTGCGATCGTTGATCTTCAAGGAGTTTCCAAGCGCGGTTCGCCGGCTCGAGCAGCCGGCGAAGGCAGGGAGTCTGGTTACGGATCGACGGCGGACTGACTGATCCTGTTCCCGGACCCGGAGCAGTCGCCGAGCTGCCATGCCGGAGCCAAATTCAGCCGCCCCCAAACACGATCGCACGATCAGCGTTTGTCATCGCTCGCCTCATGCCGGGGCAAGCGGCGTTCGCCCTCTCATCCAGCCTTCCTCGCCCCGAACCGCAACCCGTCCATCAGGAGCTTGACCAGGCGGCGCGAGCGGTCGCGCCATTCGGGCGTGTCGGGCGCCGAGTAGATGCCGCCGAGCGCATGCAGCACGTCGGAGGCATCGACATCGCCGCGGATGGTGCCGTCGGCCACCGCCGCCTCGACCAGTTGCCGCAGCGCCTGCGACACCCGTCCCGACGTGTCGGAAAACAGCGTCGAATTGGTGGTGAACAGGATGCGCAGGCTGGTCGCCAGGCCGCGCTTGGTAGCGATGTAGTCGACGAAGCGGCGCATCCATTCTTCCAGCGCCACATCGGAGGGATATCTTGCAGCGAGCTCGCCGGCCGCCGCGCACAACCCCTCCGCCTCGCGGCGGTAGACCACCTCGACCAGATGCTCGCGTGTCGGAAAATGCCGGTAGAGCGTGCCGATGCCGACGCCGGCGCGCCGAGCGATCTCCTCCAGCGAGCCGTCGATGCCGCGCTCGGCAAAGACCGCAGCCGCCACCTCGACCAGCCGGTCGCGATTGCGCCGTGCATCGGCACGCAACGGCTTGTCGGCGGCGGCGGTTTTTTGGTCAGCGGTTGTGACGGGCGCAAAAGCCAATTTTTTTTCTCCACCAGGGATATGGGGGCTTGAACCACGCCTGGCCAGCCCCCACGTAAATAAACGGAGGCACCTCCGCTTTTAGTGGAGAACCCTCATCATATAATCAGGGGAACCGGTATGTCACGTCTTTCGAAGCCGCAACCCGCCACTTTCCCAACCCGCAGGAGATTGGCCGTCGCCTGACCTTGCCCTTCCCCGCCCCTACCCCACTTCATTCCCCTCAGCGTCAAGCAACTGGAGCCAGACGCCCATGACCAGCCTTCCCATCTCGCTTACCGTCAACGGACATCGACACGAACTGGAGGTCGACCCACGCGTCACCTTGCTTGACCTGCTGCGCGAGCGGCTTGAGCTCACTGGCACGAAGAAGGGCTGCGACCGCGGCCAGTGTGGCGCCTGCACGGTGCTGGTCGACGGCAAGCGCATAAACTCCTGCCTGGCGCTGGCGGTCAGCCATGACGGCGCCGAAGTGCTGACCATCGAAGGTATCGCTCACGGTGAAGAACTGCACCCTGTGCAGGCCGCCTTCATCGCCCATGACGGTTTCCAGTGCGGTTTCTGCACGCCCGGCCAGATCATGAGCACGCTCGGCCTGATCGCCGAAGGACAGGCTGGCGCCGATCCCGAGCGCATCCGCGAGGGGCTGAGCGGCAACATCTGCCGCTGCGCGGCTTATGGCGGCATCGTCGAGGCCGTCCTGGAAGCCCAAAAAAACATGGAAGCCCAGAAAAACATGGCCGACACCGCCACCACCGAGGCACGCAGGAGGACCGCGGCATGAGAGACTTCGATTTCATCAGGCCGGCCACCGTCTCCGACGCCATAGCGGCGGCGGCCGAACCGGGTTCGGCCTATCTCGCCGGCGGCACCAATCTGCTCGATCTGATGAAGGGCGGCATCACCAGCCCCGAACGGATCGTCGACATTACCCGCCTGCCGGAACTCAATCGCATCGAAACGCTCGATGATGGCGGCCTGCGCATCGGCGCGCTGGTCCGCAATGCCGATCTCGCACATGATCCGGCCTTCGCCAGAGCCTATCCGGCGGTGGCCGAAGCGCTGCTTTCGGGCGCCTCTGCGCAGCTTCGCAACGCCGCCACTGTCGGCGGCAATCTGTTGCAGCGCACGCGGTGCAGTTACTTCTACGACACCGCCAGCGCCTGCAACAGGCGCGAACCCGGTTCCGGCTGCTCGGCGCTTGGCGGCGAGAACCGCCTGCATGCGGTGCTGGGCTGGAGCGATGCCTGCATCGCCACCCATCCCTCCGATTTCTGTGTGCCGCTGGTGGCGCTGGACGCCGTCGTCGAGATCGAGGGCAAGGGAGGCCGGCGCCACGTGACCTTGGAGGAATTCCACCGGCTTCCGGGCGACACGCCGCAGCGCGAAACCGTGCTGCAGCCAGGCGACCTGCTCGTTGCGGTGCGCCTGCCGGCGGAAGCAGCGTCCTTCGCCGCCCACGCCCGCTACCTGAAGCTACGCGAACGCACCTCCTATGCCTTCGCCGTCGTTTCGGCTGCCGCGGCCCTGACCGTCGCCGACGGCAAGATCCGCGCCGCGCGGCTGGCGCTCGGCGGTGTCGCGGCCAAGCCATGGCGGGCGCGCTCGGCGGAAGCGGTGCTGCTCGGCGCCGATGCCAATGAAGCGAGCTTCGTTCGGGCCGCGGATGCGGCTCTGGCCGACGCCAGCCCCTCCGGCGACAATGCGTTCAAGATCGAGCTTGCCCGCCGCATTGTCGTCAGGGCGCTGATGTCCGCACAGGCGGGAACGCCCGCTCTGATGCCCGCTTTGCCTGCTTCCCCTTTTTCCTCCCTTCCCGGAGTGCGTCATGACGCTTGAACTCGGCCTCAACCAACAGCCTGCCCATACGCGCCAGGGCTCCAGCATCGGCCAGCCGCTGACGCGTCGCGACGGATTTTTGAAAGTCACCGGGGCCGCGCGCTTTGCCGCCGATAACAATCCGCCCGGCATGCTCTATGCCGTGCTTGCCGTCTCCAGCATCGCACGCGGCCGGGTTGTCTCGCTGGATGTCGAGGCGGCCAAGGCGCATGCGGGCGTGGTCGAGGTGATGACGCCACTGAACCGGCCGGCGCTCGCCGTCGATCCGGATGCCAAGGACCATCCCTTCATGTTCCGGCTCGACCTGCTGCAGAACGATGGGGTTCGCTACCCCAACCAGAGCATTGCCGTGGTGATCGCACAGACGCTGGAAGCGGCGACCGAAGGGGCGGCACTGTTGTCGCCTCGCTATGAGGAGTTGCCGGCGCGCGTTGGTCTGGACGGCGCCAAAAGCTTCGTGCCGCGCGGCGTCGGCGTCGGCAATCCGGCTGTGCAGGAGAAGGGCGATGTCGAGGCCGGCCTCAAATCGGCAAGGACGCGGATCGAGGCGACCTACGAGACGCCGGCCCAGTACCACAACGCCATGGAGCCCCACGCGATCGTCGCTGCCTGGGATGGCGACCGGCTGTCGATCGACACGCCGAGCCAGGGCCTGGCCATGGCGCAAGGCCGCATCGCCGGCCTGTTCGGCATCGCGCCGCAAAACGTCCATATCCGCAGCCCATTCCTGGGCGGCGGCTTCGGCTCCAAGGGCATGATTTCCGGACCGCAAGTGCTCGGCATCCTGGCGGCGCGTCTCGTCGGCCGCCCGGTCAAGCTGGTGCTCCGGCGCGAGCAGATGTACGGCCCGGTCGGTCACCGTGCCCCCACCCGCCAGACATTGCGCATGGGCATGGATGGCGAAGGGCTGCTGACCGCGATCTCCCATCACGCCAGGACCACGTCGAGCACGTTCGACGATTTCTTCGAACCGGCGGCCGATGCCTCGCACACGCTCTATGCCAGCCCGGCCATCGCCACCTCGCACGATGCCGTGCGGCTCGACACCGGCACGCCGCTGTTCATGCGGGCGCCAGGCGAGGCCACCGGATCGATCGCGCTTGAGAGCGCCATCGACGAGGCGGCCCATGCCTGCGGCATGGACCCGCTGGAATTCCGGCTCAGGAATTACGCCGAGGTCGAACCGATGACCGGCAAGCCGTTCTCCTCCAAGGCGCTGCGCGAATGTTACGAACAGGCCGCCGAGGCGTTCGGCTGGGCGAGTCGCCCGCTGCAGCCGCGGCGGATGCGCGACGCCGACGGTTTCCTCACCGGCTGGGGCATGGGCACGGCGACGTTCCCTGCACTCATGTTCCAGGCAGAGGCACGCGCGGTGCTGAGGGCCGACGGCACCGGCTTGATGGAGACCGGCGCCCAGGACATGGGCCAAGGCGCCTGGACGGCTTTTGCCCAGATTGCAGCAGACGGGCTGGGGCTCGACATCGACCAGGTCGATTTCAGGGCCGGCAGTTCCGACCTGCCCAATGCGGGCATCGCCGGCGGTTCGGGTCACACGGCGACGGCCGGCATGGCCATCCACAATGCGGGTGCGGCCGTCATCGCCAACCTTGCCGGTCTCGCCACCGGCGACGAAGGCTCGCCGCTGTTCGGCGCCGGCAATGAAGGCGTTGTTGCACGCGGCGGACGCCTTTACCGGCGCGATGACGAAAGCCGCGGCGAAAGCTATACCGAGATCCTCGTCCGCGCGGGCCTGACCGAAATCGAGGGCCGGGGCAAAGGCGCTCCGGACCCGGCCTCCCAGGAGACGTACGCCAAGCACGCGCATGGGGCCGTCTTCGCCGAGGTGAAGGTCGACCCGGATCTCGGCCAGATCCGCGTCACCCGGCTGGTCGGCGCATTCGCCGCCGGACGGGTCATCAATCCGCGGCTGGTGCGCAGCCAGTATTATGGCGGGATGATCTGGGGCGTTTCCTTCGCGCTGCATGAGGAAGCCGTCACGGACCGGCGTTCCGGCCGCATTCAGAATGCCAACCTGGCGGACTATCATGTCCCGGTGAATGCCGACGTGCCCTCGGTCGAGGCGCTGCTGGTTCACGAGGACGACCCTTACGTGAACGCCCTCGGCATCAAGGGCGTTGGCGAAATCGGCATCACCGGCACTGCCGGCGCCATCGCCAATGCGGTCTGGCACGCGACCGGCGTGCGCCCACGGCGCTTTCCGATCCGGATCGAGGACCTGCTGGGGTGACGAGCGGTCCGCCCGAAACGACAGGCCTGCGCCAGAGCATGATGCCGAAAAGTGGGAACCGGTTTTCGGACGACATCATGCTCTATCTCTTTGATTTAGACGCGGATTCAGATTTCAGGTCGAACGGACCTGAAATCATCCGGCTCTAGGGCAGGCAAGCGGTCGGTTGGAGCGCCCTGCCCAGTTTCAATTCATTCTCCCAGCGTCAAGCAACTGGAGCCAGACGCCCATGACGAGCAAGACCACGATTCCCGTCCATCTCGATATCAACGGCCAGCATCACACGCTAGAACTCGAGCCGCGTGTCACGCTGCTCGACGCCTTGCGTGACAGGCTCGGCCTGACCGGCACCAAGAAGGGCTGCGACCACGGCCAGTGCGGCGCCTGCACCGTCCATGTCGACGGCGAGCGCGTGCTGGCCTGCCTGACGCTGGCCGCACAGGCCGAGGGCCGCGCCATCACCACCATAGAGGGGCTTGCACGGGAGGGCGAACTGCATCCCGTGCAGGCTGCTTTCCTCGAGCAGGACGCCTTCCAGTGCGGCTACTGCACGCCAGGCCAGATCATGTCGGCGGTGGCCTGCATCCGCGAGGGCCATGCCGGCTCGGACGAGGAAATCCGCGAATACATGGCCGGCAATCTCTGCCGCTGCGGCGCCTATCCGCACATTGTCGCCGCCGTGCGCCAGGCGGCGCTGGAGGCCGCGTCATGAGGGATTTTTCCTATTTTCGCGCCACCTCGGCTGATGCCGCCCGCCAGGCGGCCGCGCTGCCCGGCGCCATGCTTCTGGCCGGCGGCACCACGCTGATCGACCTCGCCAAATGCGGTGTCGCCGAGCCCGACACGCTGGTCGATATCACCCATCTCGAGGGGTTCGACCAGATCGAGATCGACGAGCGCGGCGCCGTCATCGGCGCGCTCGCCAGGATGGGCCATGTCGCCGACCATGACGACATCAAGAGCCGCTTCCCCGCCATCTCCGAAGCGCTCTGGCAGGCAGCCTCGGCGCAGATCCGCAACATGGCGACCATCGGCGGCAATCTGATGCAGCGCACGCGTTGCCCCTATTTCCGCGATCCCTCGAACTTTACCGCCTGCAACAAGCGCGAACCAGGCAGCGGCTGTTCGGCGATCGGCGGCGTTACCAGGGGCCATGCCGTGCTTGGCACCAGCGAGGCTTGCATCGCCATGTATCCCGGCGACCTCGCCACCGCGCTCGTCGCCTTCGACGCAACGGTCCATCTCGGCGAACGGCGCGTGCCGGTGGAGGACTTTTTCCTGCTGCCAGGCACGACGCCCGACAGGGAACACGCGATCGGACCGGGCGAGATGATCACCGCCATCGAAATCCCTTCTTCCGCCGTCGCCCGCCGTTCGACCTATCTGAAGATCCGCGACCGGCAGTCCTATGAGTTCGCCGCGGCCAGTGCCGCTGTCGGGCTCGAACTGGAGGCCGACGGGCGCACCATCCGCGACCTGCGCGTGGCGCTCGGTGGCGTCGCGACCAAACCCTGGCGGGCGCGAGCCGCGGAAGCCGCGCTGAAAGGCAAGGTGCTTGAGCCGGAAGCTGTTCGCACGGCCAGCCTGCTCGCCGTCGAAGGGGCCGTCGACCATGGCGCCAACCGCTACAAGATCGAACTCGCGCCGCGCGTCGTCGCACGCGCCATCCTCAAATTGGGAGAAGCGGCATGACCGTTCACATCGCAAGCACTGTTTACGTCGGAAGACATGGCGACGCGTCCGACGGCGCGCAGGTGGAGGCCGTCGGCGGCCGGCTGTCGCGCGTCGACGGCCCGGCCAAGATCACGGGTGCGGCGAAATACGCCGTCGAGCAGCAGCTCGAAGGGCTCGCCTATGCCGTGCTGGTCGAAAGCACCATCGCATCCGGCAAGGTGCGCGCCATCGAGACGGCGGAGGCCGAGACTGCGCCGGGCGTCCTCAAGGTGTTGACACCAGACACGATCATCAGCCTGAAAACCGCCTCGGACTGGTTCGGCACGCCACCGCCGGACAAACCCTATTGTCCGCTGGCGCGCGACGTCACCTTCTCGGGCCAGCACGTCGCCGCCGTGGTCGCCGAGACCTTCGAGCAGGCCGTGGCCGCCGCGACGATGGTCAAGGTCAGCTATGATGAGGCTCCGGCCATCGTCGACCTCAGCGACGGCAAGGCCGGTGACGGCGTCCCGGTCGACGCCATGACCAAGGAATGGGGCGACGCGGCCGCCGCCTTCGCCTCCGCCCCGGTGCGCGTCTGCGCCGCCTACAACACGCCGCGCGAATACCAGGCGCCGATGGAGCCGCATGGCCTGATCGCCCGCTGGGAGGGCGACCGTCTCACCGTGTGGGAGCCGAGCCAATGGCTGGACGGCATGGCGCGCACCTATGCCGAATGGTTCGGCGTGCCGTTCGAGAATGTGCGGCTGGTATCGCCCTATGTCGGCGGCGGCTTTGGCTCCAAGGCGCTGGCGCTCAGCCATGGCGCGATTGCCGCAAGTGCCGCGAAAATGCTCGGCCGGCCGGTGCGGCTGGTCATGACGCGGCCGCAGACCTTCACCGGCTATGGCGGTCGCGCCGCGACGCGGCAGACGGTGACGATCGGCGCCGACCATGACGGAAGAATCCAGTCGATCGTGCATCGCGGCGTCAACGAAACCTCCATCGACGGCATGTGGGTCGAGCCGCTGGGCTCGGTCACCTCGATCATGTACGCGACGCCGAACTTCTCTTCGAAACAGAATGTCGTGCGGGTGAATTCGGTGGTACCGGGCGCCATGCGCGCACCGGGTGAAAACCCGTCCGCCTTCGGCATCGAAAGCGCCATCGACGAGCTCGCTTACGAGGTCGGCATCGATCCGCTGGAAATCCGGCTGCGCAACTACGCCGAACAGGATCCGCACGCGAAAAAAGCCTGGTCGACCAGGCAGTTGCGCGAGGCTTTCGCAGCGGGTGCCGAACGCTTCGGCTGGGCCAGGCGCACGCCTGAGCCACGCTCGATGCGCGACGGCAACCATCTGGTCGGCTGGGGCGTGGCCGCCGGCACCTATCCGGTGCGGCGCGCCTATGGCGAGGCGATCGTGCGCATCCTGGCCGACGGCTCGGTCGAGGTCGAAAGCTCCTCCATCGACATGGGCCAGGGCACCTACACCATCCTGGCGCAGACGGCCGCCGAAACGGTCGGCGTTGCGGCCGACGACGTGGTGGTGAAGCTCGGCGATTCGCGCTTCCCCCGCGCCGGCGTCGCCGGCGGCTCGCGGCTGGCCGGCGTGATGACGGGCGCCGTCCACAAGGCCGCGACCTCGGCGCTCGACCAGCTGGTCGGCCTGGCGATCAGCGATCCGCGCTCGCCCTTGCATGCGCTGCAGGCCAACACGCTGGTCGTCGTCAATGGCCGCATCACCGCGCCGCGGGGCGACGGCCCCGACGTCTCGATCGCCGAACTGCTCAAAAGCGTTGGCCGCGACCGCATCGAGGCGACGGGCGACACCATGCCGGCCAATTCGAGCGTCGAGGATCGCTACAAGAACTACACCACCATCGCCATGGCGCTGCCACACACGGAGGGTGACTATTCGCGCCATTCCTGGTGCGCGCATTTCGTCGAGGTGCGCGTCGACGAGGATTTCGGCACGGTGCGTGTGTCGCGCGTCGTGTCGGCGCTGGATTCGGGCCGCCTCTACAATCCGAAACTCGCCGAGAGCCAGTGGAAGGGCGGCATCATCATGGGCATCGGCCAGGCGCTGCTCGAAGAAGGCATCGTCGATCGCCGCCACGGCCGCATCGTCAACAACAACCTCGCCGACTATCTCATCCCCACCAATGCCGACATCCCCGACATCGAGGTGATCTCGGTGGGGATTCCCGACCCGCACTCCTCGGTGCTCGGCGGCAAGGGCGTCGGCGAGCTGGCGATCGTCGGCATGGCGCCGGCCATTGCCAACGCGGTGTTCCATGCCACAGGCAAGCGCGTGCGGGATCTGCCGATCACGCTGGAGAAGCTGATCTGACGGTGAGGCTGCCAATCTTCCCCCTCGTGGGGGAGATTGGATGTCGCGGCGGTTCCGCCAATTTTCAACATTGAAAAAAAAGCGCCTGCGCCGATCACCACTCCAGCCCGAACACCAGCTTGCCGAAGTGCAGGCCGCCGGCGGCCATGTGGGCGTAGGCTTCGGCCGCTTCGTCGGGCGAAAACACCTTGTCGACCACCGGCTCGATCCGGGCCGCGCCGACGGCGCGGGCGGCGTCGCTGAGATCGGACACCGATCCGGTGTTGTTGCCGACCACCTTCAGCGCCTTGATGATGATCGGCAGCAGATTGATCGTGGCTTCGGCACCGGTGACGAAGCCGATGGTGAACAGCGTACCGCCGGGCGCGGTGGCGTTGACGGCGCGGGCGAAGGTGGCGCTGCCCCCGGTCTCGACGACAAGGTCGGCGCCGAGGCCGCCGGTCAGCTCCAGCACCTTGCCATCCCACTCGGGCGTCGCGCGGTAGTTGATGAGATGATCGGCGCCGAGCGCCTTCGCCCGCTCCAGCTTTTCGTCCGACGACGAGGTGATGATGACGGTCGCGCCGGCGGCTTTGGCGAGCTGCAGGGTGAAGATGGAGACGCCGCCAGTGCCAAGCAGCACGACGACCGAGCCCGGCCCGACATCGGCGGCGCAAATGGCGTTCCACGCGGTGGTGCCGGCGATGGGCAGCGTCGACGCCGCCTCGAAGGAAAGATGCGCCGGCACCGGCACCAGCGAATTGGCCGGCAATGCGACATATTCGGCCAGTGACCCCGGCAGCGAAATGCCGCGCATCTGCGTCATCTCGTAAGGCCGCGGCGGCCCACCGATCCAGCGCGGCTTGGCATGGGCGATGACGCGATCGCCGATGGCGAATCTCGCAACGCCCTCGCCCAGCGCGACGATCTCGCCGGCGCCGTCGGCTACGGGGATGAGCGGAAAGCTCGGTCCGGGATAATTGCCGCTTGCCACCGCCACATCGACGAAATTGAGGCTCGCCGCACGCTGGCGGATCAGCACCTCTCCGCGCTGCGGTTCGGGGGTTGCAACGGTGGCGGCGCGGAAGGCGTCCAGCCTGGGCTGGCTGAGTTCGATGGCTTTCATGGTTTCACTCCGGTGGACGATTGGTGGTTGAGTGAACCTATTTGCTGCGTTATCTCTGGATAATCCTCGTTTCGCGAAATTGAGAACTGTGAATGATGCAGCAATCTCACGAACCCGCTGCCCTTGCCGAGATGGCTGCGTTCGCGGCCATCGCCGAGGCGCGCTCCTTCACCAAAGCGGCGGCGCGGGTCGGGCGCGACGCGACCATTCTGTCGCGGCGCCTGCAATCGCTGGAAACGCGGCTGGGGGTGAGATTGCTCTCGCGCACGACGCGCAGCGTCTCGCTGACCGAAGCGGGCGCCGAATTCCTGATGCGCGTGCGCGCCATCCTTGCATCCGTCGACGAGGCCGAGGCCGTCGCGTCCGCGCATGCCGGAGGCCGCCCGCGCGGCGTGCTCAGGCTGGCGCTGCCCGGCACGTTCGGGCGCATGTGGATCGGGCCGCTGCTGCCTCAATTCCTCGCCGAATTTCCCGATGTCCGCATCGAGGCCGAATTCTCCAACCGCTTCACCGATCTGGTCGCCGAGAATTTCGACGTCGCCGTGCGGCTGGGCAGCCTGGAGGATTCGCGCCTGGTGGCACGCAAGGTGGCGACGCGACGCAGGCTGCTCTGCGCGGCTCCCTCCTATCTCGCCCGCAGGGGCACGCCGGAGACGCCGCAGGCGCTGCTCGATCATTCCTGCCTGGGCTTCTCGGGCTTCCAGACCTTTCCGGCCTGGGAGATGACCGACCGCGAGGGCCGGCGCGCGCGCGTCGAGGTTTCCGGGCCGTTGGTCAGCGACGATGCCGAGGTGCTGGTCGAGGCCGCCGTGCAGGGGCTCGGCCTGATGATGAGCACCGACTGGCTGGTCGGGCGCGAGCTTGCCGATGGACGGCTGGTGCCTGTGCTGGAGGAGTGGACCTTGGCGGATGAAGGCGCCGTCTATGTCGTCACGCCCTCGGCCAAGGGAAAAGCCGCCAAGACCCGCGCCTTCACCGACTGGATCGGCAAGCGCTTCGCGCCGGAACCGCCCTGGCGGTAAAGCCGCTGACCCGCTCGCGGTAGAGACTGCGCGCTTCAGGGCCCATGAGCCGCCAGCGGCATGCCGATGTCCGACACGAGTTTGACGAGGTCGGCCTGGCGTCTCGTGCCGGTTTTGGCAAAGATTCGGTTGAGGTGGGTCTTCAAGGTGTTTTCGCCAATGCCGAGCGCCAACGCGCTCTTGGACGCTGACAATCCGCTGCCGATCCGCAGCAGCACCCGCGCCTCCGAGGGCGTAAGATCGAACAGCGTGGTCAGAACGGCCTCCGGGAGGGGAGAAGCCGATGTCGTCGTCGATATGAACACAGCCGCGCATGCCGGCCGGAAAACCGCGCGCGCCGTTCCTTCAGTCAACGGCAACACATAGGCAACGGCGGGCGGCTGGCCTTGGGCCGAAACCGGCAGCCCTATGCCGCGCGCGCCAAGCGAGGCATCCGCGCTCGCCGTGCTGGCGATCGCGTCGAGCAGGGCGCGGGCCACGACCCGATTCTGTGCCTGGAGCAGGCCGTTCCTGGAGAGAATGGGCCCCTGCACCGAAAACATCTGTTCGGCGGCCGCATTCGCATGGAGGATTGCTCCATTGGCGTGGGTAAGCACGACAGGCACAGCCAAATGATCGAGCGCCTGACGATAAAGATCGATGGTGATGCGGCCCTGGTCGAGCAGATCGCCGATCAGCGAAGCACGGCGCAGATGCGGCGAGAGCAATGCCAGGAAATGCTGCTCTTCGATCGAGATGCCTCCCCTGCTGGCTCGCGTGGTGCAGCCCAGAAGCCCGATTCGGTCCGGCGTATGAACGAATTTGGTGATGCAAGCCTCGCGCAGTCCCTGCGGTTTGGCCCAGTTCTGAAAAAACGGCGTCAGTTGGAGTTCGCTTTCGCTCATGAGCGACAGCGTCGCAACGGGCCGGTCGACATCGCCGACGACCGCTGCCTTCAGCCCGGGAATTCCATCAAAGTCATAGTCTTCCTCGAGGGCCCGCATCCGTACGGGATCCCAGGGCGACTGAGCCGCGAAACGGCCACTATTATGGGCGGTGCCGGCAAGCGCGATGGTGGTATAGGCCGCGTCGACAGCTTTCGTGACGCGGGTCAT
This sequence comes from Mesorhizobium sp. B2-3-10, assembly GCF_006442275.1. Classification (NCBI taxonomy): domain Bacteria; kingdom Pseudomonadati; phylum Pseudomonadota; class Alphaproteobacteria; order Hyphomicrobiales; family Phyllobacteriaceae; genus Mesorhizobium; species Mesorhizobium sp. B2-3-10. Next base: position 182,360 of record NZ_VFVT01000008.1, on the reverse strand, counting down.
GACTCCGGCCCAGCCTTCCGGGTTCAAAACGCAATCGTAGATATCGCCGATAATCGAACTCAGGACTTCGCTGCTCAGCCTTTCCATCACACCTCCAGGCACGCCCCGATCTCGCCTCGGAGGAATTTGTGACATCATACTTTTGGATGACGCAAGTCGCGGCCGCTCTCGACTATGGGTTGAACTTGGTCGCTTGAACGCCGGGCCGCCACTGTTGCCGGTTATTGTCGCAATGGAAAGCATCGCGTTCGATATTTTTTTAAGCCGTGGACAGTTGTCGAGGTTCCCCATTGTCGCGAAAGACGGTGCTTTCATCGGCTCGGTTGCCACCGCATCTTGATGAACGAGAACGATTTTCCCCGTGGCAAGACATCCCTGTCGCGGAAATACGGTCGGCCGAATACGACAGTCCGGAAAACCTGCACTTCGAAGCCATCGAAGCCACGGCCGTCGGTTCAGCGGTTCTCTGCCAGATGTCCGGACCCGTCAAGCATGCCACACGCAAAGCGAGCAACATCGCCAATGACGACAAGGACGGCTATCTGCTGATGATCAACAAGGCCGACACCATGCTGCCAGGGGTACATGCCGGCCGCGAATATGCCGTCGGCCGGGGAGAGGCCGTGCTTGTCACCGCATCGGAAGCTCTGAAAATGAACGGTGCCGACAGCAATGTCTGGACGAATGTGGTGGTCCCACGCGCGATCCTCCTGCGCGCCTTCCCGCAGATCGATGACAGGCTGGGGCTGAAGATCGGCGCCGACAGCGAAGCCCTCGAGCTTCTCAAACGCTATTGCCTGCTTCTTGAAAGCGGCAGCCCGCTTGCCTCCGCGGATCTGATCACGCACGCGACGGACACGATCGTGGATCTGATCGGCCTGGCGACCGGCGCAAAAGGTCGGGCTGCCGAACTGGCCGGGCTTCGGGGCCTGCGCGCTGCCAGGCTGGAGGCCGTCCTCGCAAGGATCGCCGAGGATTTTATCGACCCCGGCATCTCCGCCCAAAGTGTCGCTCTACAACTCGGCCTGTCGGTGCGCTACGTCCACGACCTCCTTCAGGAGACGGGAATGAGCTTCTCCGAACGCGTTCTCGAATTGCGTCTGCAGAGCGCCCACAGGATGCTCTCGCACAAACACAGCGACATGCGGGTCAGTGACATCGCCCTGACAAGCGGATTCAGCGACGTATCGTACTTCAACCGCTGCTTTCGTCGCCGTTTCGGCTATACGCCGACAAGCGCCAGATAAGTTTTGCAGCCTTCGCCAGCAGTCCGGTACCGCCCGTGCGAGGCCGTTCCGCAGCGGCTTGCGCCACCGATGACGCCGAACTGCCACAATGCGCGCAAAACACGCTGCTTTTCACTCCAGTCCAATTCCGGTGCGGCCCTGCCCAAGACAAGGCCGGGCTCCAATGACATGTCAGCCTCAGGGTGAAACGACTGTCATGTCAGGGGATCGAATGCCGCGGAATGCATTTGGAGGCCGTAAGGAGCAGCCTCTCGACCAAGCGGTCCGTCGCCTTCACCGGTTTTGCCGATCAGCTCTCGGCCGACTATGATGCCGGCACCGCGCAGATGTTCGGCGAACTCGCCTACAAGGCCGAGACCAGCGGGGGCTTCAAGTTCGAACCCTTCGCTAACCTCGCTTATGTCAGCCTGCACACTGACGGCTTCAGCGAAACCGGCGGTGCGGCGGCCTTGACCAGCGCCGGCGCGAGCAGCAACGCCACCTTCACTACGCTCGGCTTGCGCGGCTCGACCGATTTTGCGCTTGGCGGCGTCAATGCCACCGCGCGCGGCATGCTCGGCTGGCGCCACGCTTTCGGCGACGTCACGCCGACCTCAAGTTTCGCCTTCGCCGGCGGCGACGCCTTCACCATCGCCGGCGTGCCGATCGCCAGGGACGCGGCGGTTATCGAAGCCGGCATCGACATGAAAGTGTCGCCCAATGCCACGCTCGGCCTGTCCTATTCCGGGCAGTTCGGTGGTGGCGCCTTCGACAAGGGCGCCAAGGCAAACCTCAGCGTCAAGTTCTGACGACAACAGGCCGCCGGCTCGCGCCAAATTGACGTCGCGGGCGGTCCTGGCGTCTGTCCCCTACTCCGGCGACGGCACCGGCGGTTTCGAGGTCAGCGCGGTGCCGGCGGCGGCCACGATCACGGCGGCGATGCCGGCCAGTTGCGGCGTGGTCAGGCTTTCCCGCAGGAACAGGAAACCGGCCAGCGCGCCGAGCCCCGGCTCGAGGCAGGTCAGCGTGCCATAGATGCGCGCCGGCATGCGGGTCAGCGCCACCATTTCCAGGAAGAACGGCAGCGCGCTGGAGAACAGGCCGACGAGCAACGCGCTGACCAGGATCGACGGCGCGAGCAGGCCGCTTCCCGCCTCGGCAATGCCAAAGGGCAGCACCAGCACAGCGGCGATCGCCATGCCATAGGCGGTGGTGCGGGTGCCGAGTTCCGCGCCCGCCTTCTGCGCCAGAACGATGTAGAGCGCCCAGAACCCGCCGGCCGCCAGCGCCAGCATCACGCCGATCGGGTCGAGCGGCTTTAGCGAGTGGATGAAGGGCGACAACAGCACGATGCCGGCGACCGCAAGCGCGATCCAGGCGAAGTCGCTGGCCCGCCGAGAGGTCAGGGTCGCCACAAGCAGCGGACCGGAAAACTCCAGCGCTACCGCGACGCCAAGCGGGATCCTGGCAAGTGCCGCGTAGAACAGAAGGTTGAGCGCGCACAGCGTCACCCCATAGGCGACGAGCCACGGCATGGTGGCGCGCGAGGGCCGTACCTGCCAGGGCCGCAGCACCGCGATCAGCATCAGCGCGCCGATGACCAGCCTGAGCGTCGTCGTGCCTTGCGCGCCGATCACCGGAAACAGCGTCTTGGCGAAGGTGGCGCCGATCTGGATCGACACCATGGCCCCCATCAGCGCCGCGACCGGCAAGGGTGCGGCTTCGCGGCTGGCAACCGGCATTGATGTCACTTGTGCTTCATCCCTCCATGCCCCGAGGCGAAAACCTGCCCGGCAGCAATGCAATAGGATGAACCGGCCTGGCTGTCGTGAGACAGCGCGGATGCCTCGATGGGGGCACGGCCAGAGACGGCCGATGCCGTAGGGCGATTCCGCCACCGACAGGGCATCCGGCACCGGCGCGACACCGATGGCCGCCGGCCCACGGACGCGTCGCTGGCGGCGGCCTGGTTGAGTTCGACGACGGTCCCTGCCCTGAGCAGATGCGCCGTAGTCGGTCAGCGTGGTGGGCGAAAGCGCCGTGCGCCGCGCCAGTTCGGCACGACTGCGGACCGTCGTCGCGCAGCACGCGCAGGATCGCCGCTCCAGACTGGATTTGGCAGAACGCCGAACCCGCCCTAACCAGTTGGTTTCCTGGAATTGCCCTAGGCCGCGGCGGCGGAGCGCTTGAACACGATCGTGACCCGGGTGCCTTCGTCGGCGCTGGAAGTCACGTCGAACTCGGCCTTGGCGTTCTCTGTCAGCGATTGTGCGATGAGCGCGCCGAGCTTGCCTTGCTTGGGCCAGCTCTCGCCTTCCGGCAACCCGATCCCATCATCGGCGACGACGACGCGGCAGCCATCCCCGTTCACGACGCTGTGCAGCGTGATCGTCCCGCTGTCACGCCCGCGAAATGCATGCTTGAGCGCGTTGGTCAGCAATTCGTTGACCACCAGGCCGGTGGGCATGGCAACGTTGATCGAAACCGGGTAGGTGTCCACCTTCATGTCGAGGCGAATGCCCTCGACAGCATGCGAACTCATCACGGCTGACGCGATCTGGCTCAGATAGACGCCGAGATCGACCTCCTCCTTGTGCTCCTCGCCCGATAGCGTTTGATAGAGGATGGCCAAGGCGTCGACGCGGCCGGCCAGTCTTTCGAAGCGTTTCCGGTCCGGCTCGGTCGCATTGCGCGTTTCGAGGCGGATCAGGGCGGTGATCATCTGCAGATTGTTCTTCACCCGGTGCTGCAACTCCCGCAGCAGCGTGTCTTTCTCGCGGACGCGCTCCTCGATCGAGCGCGCATCTTCAGTCTCGCCATGCGCCGAGACGTCGACCAGTGCCACCAGCCGGAAGCAGGCCTTGCCATTGTCATCCTCGATGACGTTGGAATAGACGTCGACGATTGCAGGCTTGTCCTCGGCCCGCTCGAGCCGAAACGTGCCGACGAAATCGGTCCCGTCGACCACCGCATGGGACAGCGCGCTGTCCTTCTGCTGGTGCAGGCCAATGCCGGAAAGTGCCGCCCAATGCTTCTGGCGAGGCTCGCCGCCTTCAGGCCCGACAGTTTCTCGAACTCCGGATTGGCATAGACGACACGTTCCTGCCCGCCGAGGTCCGAAACGGCGATGGCAATCGGCACCTGGTCGAGGAACTTCTTGAACTGTTCGCTTTCCAGCGCGCTGGCAAGGTCGGGCGTTTCCAGCAACTGCTCGACCGTTTCCGCCTTATCTGAATTCGATGTCATCTCTTGCATCCAGGAATTTTCTGGACGCCACCAATATCAGCGAAGCGATGCGCGAGCTATCGCCAAAAGTGCCACTTTCACCGGCATCAGGACTAGGCCCGCGCCGGCCTGGTCCCGCGCAACGGCAGCGCCATGGTGAAATCCAGGCCGTCGCCAAGATAATTCAGCTTGATGATGGCATCGCATTGCAAGCGTTCCCCAGCCTGGAACCCTGCAGGAACCCGAACCGGTCCACTCTGGCCGGCCACCTTCGCCAGCCGCGGACCGGTCTTGCCGTCGACAATTTCGGGCCTGGCGCTGTCGACCGCGCCGTCCCAGCCGCCGTAGAGCGCCTTGTTGAGGGCGATGTAGTCGGTCGCCAGAAGGACGCGGCTCTGCAACAGCGAATCCTCGGCCGAGTAGAGCGAGCGCTGGGCCGCCTCGGCCACCGAGCCACGTTCAAAACCTCTCATGCAAGAACCCTTACTGCTGGTTGGCCGTCACCGGCATTTCGCCCTTATCCTGCCCGGGATCTGGTTTGGCCACCCTGCCCTTGAAGATGCGCCGCACCGTGACGAACAGCAGCGGCACCAGGAACACACCGATCACGGTCGCGGCGATCATGCCGCCCATCACGCCGATGCCCACGGAGTTCTGCGCGCCCGAGCCGGCGCCGCTGGCGATCGCAAGCGGCGTGACGCCGAGGATGAAGGCCAGCGACGTCATCAGGATCGGCCGCAACCGCTGTCGCGCCGCCTCGAGCGTTGCCTCCACCAGCCCCATGCCGGCCGCCTGCCGTTCGATGGCGAACTCGACGATCAGGATGGCGTTCTTGGCGGCGAGGCCGATCGTGGTCAGCAGGCCGACCTTGAAATAGACGTCGTTGGTCTGGCCGAACAGGCTTGCCGCCAGCAGCGCGCCGAAGATGCCGATCGGTACCGACAGCATCACCGCGAACGGGATCGACCAGCTCTCATAGAGCGCGGCCAGGCACAGGAACACGACCAAGGCCGAGATCGCATAGAGCGACATCGCCTGGTTGCCCGAAAGCCGCTCCTGATGCGACAGCCCGGTCCATTCATGCGAATAGCCGGCCGGCAGTTGCGCGACGAGTTTGTCGATCTCGTCCATCGCCGCACCCGAGCTCACGCCCGCTGCCGCCGCGCCCTGAATCTCGACCGCGGCCGAACCATTATAGCGTTCGAGCCGGGGCGAACCGAATGTCCAGTGGCTGGAGGCAAAGGCCGAGAACGGCACCATGGCGCCGCTTGAATTGCGGACCTGCCATTTGTCGAGATCCTCCGGCTGCATGCGGAAATTCGCGTCCGATTGCATGTAGACCGGCTTCACCCGTCCCCGATCGATGAAGTCGTTGACGTAATCGCTGCCCCAGGCGCTGGACAACGTGTTGTTGATGTCGGCAAGGCTGACGCCCAGCGCGCTCGCCTTCTCCTGGTCGATGTCGACCGAGAATTGCGGCTGGTCCTCCTGGCCGTTGGGACGCGTGTTTGCGAGCACCTTGCTCTGCCCAGCCAAGGCCAGAAGCTGGTTGCGCGTCTGGATCAGCGCGTCATGGCCGGCGCCGTTGACGTCCTGCAGGTAGAAATCGAAGCCGTTGGTGTTGCCGAAACCCTGGATGGCCGGGGGCGCCAGCGCGAAGACCTGCGCATCCGTGATCTTGGAGAACGCGCCCATGGCGCGGCCGGCGATCGCCTGCGCGGCCATTGCGGACGACTTGCGCTGGGCGAAATCCTTCAGCCGCACGAAGCCGATGCCGACATTCTGCCCGGCTCCGCCGAAGCCGAAGCCCGACGCGGTGAAGACCCCGTCGACGGCGTCCTTTTCGTCGTTGAGATAGTGGTCGGTGACTTGCTTCAGCACGCGCTCCGTGCGGTCCTGTGTGGCGCCGACCGGCAATTGCACGCTGGTGATCAGGATGCCCTGGTCTTCTTCCGGCAGGAACGAGCTCGGCAACCGCGCAAACATCCAGCCCATGGCGACGACAATGGCGAGGAAGATGGCAAGAAATCGCCACGATCGGTTGATGATGCCATGCGAGCCGTCGCGATAGGCCGTCGTGCCGCGATCGAACATCCTGTTGAACCAGCCGAACGGACCGGTCTGCGTGGCATGGTCCTTCGGCCGCCGCAGGATCGTGGCGCACAATGCCGGCGTCAGCACCAGCGCCACCAGCACGGACAGCACCATGGCCGAGACGATGGTCACCGAGAACTGCCGGTAGATGATGCCCGTCGAGCCGCCGAAGAAGGCCATCGGCACGAACACCGCCGACAGCACGGTGGCGATGCCGACCAGCGCGCCGGTGATCTCGTTCATCGATTTTCGCGTCGCTTCTTTCGGCGACAGATCTTCCTCCTGCATGACGCGTTCGACATTCTCGACCACGACGATGGCGTCGTCGACGAGCAGGCCGATGGCCAGCACCATGGCGAACATGGTCAGCGTGTTGACCGAATAGCCGAACAGCGACAGCACGCCGAACGTGCCCAGCAGCACCACCGGCACCGCGATGGTCGGGATGATCGTCGCCCGCAAGTTCTGCAGGAAGATGAACATCACCAGGAACACCAGCACGATCGCCTCGGCTAGCGTCTTGACCACCTCCTCGATCGACAGCCGCACGAAGGGCGAGGTGTCGTAGGGATAGACGACCTCGACGCCTTGCGGGAAGGTCGAGCTCAGCCGGTTTATCGTCGAGCGCACCGCTTCGGCGGTGCTGATCGCGTTGGCACCGGTCGCCAGGTTGACGGCGACGCCCGCCGCCGGCTTGCCGTTGTAGTTGGCTTGCGTCGTATAGCTTTCGGCGCCGAGTTCGACGGTGGCGACGTCGTTCAGCCGGACCAGCGAGCCGTCCGTCTGGCTCTTCAGGATGATGTTGCGGAACTGTTCGGCGGTTTGCAGCCGGCTCTTGGCGGTTACCGTGGCGTTGAGCTGCTGGCCCTTGCGCGCCGGCAGGCCACCGAGCTGGCCAGCCGAAACCTGCGTGTTCTGCGCCTCGATGGCACTCGCCACGTCGCTTGGCATCAGCGCGTATTTGGCCAGCTTGTCGGGGTCGAGCCAGATCCGCATCGCATAGCCCGAGCCGAAGAGCTGCGTCGAGCCCACGCCTTCGACGCGCTTCAGCGTGTCGTTGACGGTGGCGTCGACATAGTCGGCGAGGTCGGTCGAGTTCATCTTGCCGTCGCTGGAGACGAAGCCGATGACCATCAGGAAGCCGGTCGAGGATTTGGAGACGGTGATGCCGTTGCTCTGCACCACCTGCGGCAGTTGCGACTGCACCAGCTGCAGCTTGTTCTGCGTCTGCACCTGGGCGGTGTCGGGGTCGGCCGAACTGGTGAAGGTCAGCGTGATCGAGGCCGAACCGGTCGAGGTCGAGGTCGCCGTCATGTAGTCGAGATTGTCGATGCCGGTCATGCCTTGCTCGATGACCTTGGTCACCGAGTTCTCGACCGTCTGGGCGTCCGCGCCCGGATAGGTGGCGCTGATATTGACCGTGGTCGGCGCGATCTGCGGATATTGCGAGATCGGCAGCGTGGTGAGTGCGAGCAGACCGCCCAGCATGATCACGATGGCGATCACCCAGGCGAAGATCGGCCGGTTGATGAAAAATGCTGACATCGTCTCAGTTCCCGGTCGACGCGGCGGGTTGCCGGCCGGTGCTGGCCATCTTGGATGGGGCCGGCAAGGCGGAGGTCTGGCCGCGATCCTTGATCTCACCGGTCGCCTCGTCGATCGTCACTTCGACGCCGGTCGCATCGCCGCCGGGGCGCACGAGCTGCAGGCCCTCGACGACGACACGGTCACCATCGCCCACGCCGCTGTCGACCAGCCAGCTGTTGCCGACGGTGTTGCGCACGGCAAGCACGCGCGTCTCGACCTTCCCCTGCGCATTGATGACCATGGCCGTCGCCTCACCCTTCGTGTTGCGGGTGACGGCGCGCTGCGGCACGAGAAAACTGTTCTGGGCAACGCCCTCCTCGACCAGCGCCCGCACATACATGCCCGGCAGAAGCAGGCGGTCGGGGTTGGGGAACTCGGCCCTGAGCGCGAACGTGCCGGTGGTCTGGTCGACATTGGCGCCGGCGAATTCCAGCTTGCCGGTCTGCGCGTAGATGGTGCCGTTCTCGAGCTTCAGCTTGACGCTGACATTGGGGCCGCTGAACTTCAGCCGCCCTTCCGAGATCGCCTGGCGCAGGTTGAGCAAATTGGTGCTCGACTGCGTGACGTCGACATTGATCGGGTCGAGCGAACGGATCGTGGTCAGCACCGTCTCCTGGTTGGCGGTCACCAGCGCGCCCGGTGTCAGCGTGGACTTGTCGATGCGGCCTGCGATCGGCGCGGTGATCGAGGTGCGGTCGAGGCTGATGCGCGCGGTTTCGGCGCTCGCCTTGGCGGAAGCCACATCCGCCTGCGCCTGCGCAAGCGTGGCGGCGGCGTCATCATAATCCTGTTTGGAAACAACGTTCTGCTTCAACAGGCCGGCGTATCTGTCGAACTTGGCCTGCGCGGTAGGCACCGCCGCCGCCGCCTTCTGCTGCGCCGCGACCGCGCTGTCATAAGCCGCCTTGTAGCTCGCCGGGTCGATGAGGTAGAGCGGCTGTCCCGCCGCCACCTCGCTGCCTTCCTTGAACAGCCGTTGCTGGACGATGCCGTTCACTTGTGGACGCACCTCGGCGATCAGCGAGGCCGCCGTGCGCCCCGACAGTTCGGCTGTGATCGCCACCGATTGCGGATGCAGCGTGACGACGCCGACTTCCGGTTTGCCGACGCCGCCCATGCCTGCGGGAGCCTTGCCGCCCTCCTGTGAGCAGGCCGCCAGGAGAAGGGCTGCGGCAAGCGCCGTCCAGGACGCGAGCCGGCGAACCGGCGGGGAGGACTGGCTAGACTGCATGGACATGGCTGAATGATCTTTCGCTGGGGGTGCGGTGACCGCATGGGCATTGGCCAATACAAAGCGAGGGCGAACGCCGGCGGTCGCAGGTGAGGCTTGAGACGGACGATGTCGTGACGAGGGGTCGCGCCCACTTGCGGGCGGCGTCGAGCAGTGCTTCGAAGCGGCTCATGTCGCGCTCCTTCTTCGTGGCTGGAGCGCACCCGAGGATCGGATGGCTGGCCGCGATGCCCTCCGCGCCATTATGCCGATCAGCACCGACATGCCAAGCGCCTTGCCAGGTCTCACGCGATCTTGCGGTCATGATTTCCGTGGCCATCGGCGTGCCGCGAGATCGGCAGCGACAGGCGCCAGGCGGCGAATTCCAGCCGGATCGCGCCTTGCAGCGTGTCGACCGGCAAGGCCGGCGGCGTTGCGGCATGATCGATGCGCCGGCCGAACGAATATTTCGGGCTGGCCGATGCGATCAGCCGCAGCAGCATCAGGGCTTCCCACATTGTCGTGCCTTGTTGCATGGGGTGAATCCGGGAAGGCGCGATCCGCCATCCCGGAGAAGGAAACCCGGCCGGCCCGGGAACGGGTTGGGTACCGGGGCCGGCCGGCGCAGCCGGTCGTTGTCAGCCGTTCCCGGGCTGGGGCGGCGGCATCGGGCCATCATTGGGCGGGCCTGCCGGACCGACTGCGTCATTCGGCGGGCCGCCCCATGGACCGGGGGGTGGTCCATATGGGCGTTCCGCCGAAACGAGGATTTCGAGCTGTTCAGGCGTGAGCTTGGCGCGCAGCTCGGCGATCGCGTCCTTCAGCTTGGCGGCCGAAGCCGCACGCGCCGTGACGTCGTCTGCCAGCCTTTCCTGGAAGGCGAACGGATCGGGCTTGCCGGCCGGCCCTGCATCGGGGCCTTTCGCCTGCGGCCCGCCATCCGGCCCTCCAGGCCCGCCAGTGCCACCCGGACCACGGTCCGGCCGCGGTGGCGAAAGCACCGCCTGCAGCGCGCTGGTGTAGTCGCGCCAGGCGTCGAGCTGTTCGCTGCGGATGCCGACGCGTGTTTCGAGCGCGGCGAGCCGGGCGGCCAGCATGAATTCCGGCGGCGGCCCCACGCGGCGGGGGCCGAAGCCTTGCGGGCCGAAACTGTGCGGGCCAAAACCTTGCGGACCCCATCCTTGCGAAGGATGCGGCATCGAGCCATGGTCCGTTCCATCCTGCATTGCCATGGCAGGCGGCGGCCCGCCTGGCGCCGCGCCCGGGTCGGGCTGCGCCGCCAGCGCGGGGTGGATGGCGGCGGCGGAAAACAGGCCGAGCGCAAGAAGTCTGCTTCGCATGACGGTATTCCTTTCATCCCTGCTTTGGACGTCAGGAGGATAGGAAGCGTGTTTGTCTGCTTCGCGTCGGCATGTTGCCGAAGGTTTCCGCAAAAGGGCAATTTGTTTCCGAATGTTTCCATCCCCCGGCCAGAAACATTGGGTTGCAATTTTCCATGCCGCTTGCGCGCGCGCTCCCTATAATCAGGACAAGCCCGGGATCATGGGCAAGGGCACGATAATGCAGTCACAACCCCATATCCTCGTCGTCGACGACGACCGCGAAATCCGCACACTGCTCGGACGCTATCTCGATGGCCAGGGTTTTCGCGTCTCGGTGGCGGCCGACAGGCGCGAATGCGAGCAGAAGCTGGCCACTGGCCAGTTCGACCTGGCCGTGCTCGACGTCATGCTGCCGGATGGTTCGGGGCTCGACATCTGCCGGGCCTTGCGCGACCGCAAGCCGCATATTCCCGTCATCCTGCTGACGGCGCTGAAGGAGGATGTCGACCGCATCATCGGGCTGGAACTCGGCGCCGACGACTATCTCGGCAAGCCGTTCAACCCGCGCGAGCTCACCGCCCGCATCCGCGCCGTGCTCAGGCGCTCGACGCCGGAAGAAGCGGCGCCCGCGCCTCCGCCCCGCGCCTACCGCTTCGCCAGCTACAGGCTGGAGCCGGACACCCGCAAGGTGACGGATGCGCAGGGCGCGGCCGTCGATCTCACCGGCGCCGAATTCGACCTGTTGCAGGTGTTCCTCGACCGCCCCGGCCGGCTGCTGTCGCGCGACCAGCTGCTTGATCTCACGCAAGGCCGCGAGCGCGACCCGCTCGAACGCTCGGTCGACGTGCTGATGAGCCGGCTGCGCCGCAAATTCACCGACACCGGCGACGGGCCGCTGTTCAAGACGGTGCGCAATGGCGGCTACCAGCTGACCGCGCGCGTCGAGACGGTGGAGGCGCAGGCGTGAACTCGCTGCGCCGCCGCCTCATCCTGTTGCTGGTCGCCTCGATCGTCGGCGTCGTCGGCCTGGCGACGGCGGCGGTCCTCAGCGTGCGCGGCGGCGGGCCGCCGCCGGAACTCGTCGTGCCATGGGTTGCCCAGCAGATGGAACTCGTCGTGCGGCTGCTGCCGGGGCCCATACCCGATGTGCTGCGGGTGCAATTCAGCGACGGGCCGGCGGATGGCAAGGTGGACCGGCAGGAGACGGCGATGCTCAATGATCTGCTGCGCCGCCGCGGTTTCGACGTGCTGGCCATCGTCAGCGACAAACCGGGTGAACCCAGCCAACGTGCCTCGATGCGCCTGCCCGACAGCCGGTGGGCGATCCTCGAAATTGCGCATATCGACCCGCCCAGGCGAGAATGGCTGGTTCTGGCCGGCTGGATCTCGCTGATCGTTGCCGGCGCCACCGCCGTCTCTGTCTATTTCACCTCGGTGCTGATCCGGCCGCTCGAAATGCTGGAGGCCACCGTCTCCAAGATCGGCAGGGACGGCGTGCTGGCGCCGGTGCCGGAGGTGGGCTCGGCCGAGGTCAAGGCCACGGCGCACGCACTGAACCAGCTCTCGTCCAGGCTGAAGACCGCAATGGAAAGCCGCATGCGGCTGGTGGCCGCCGCCGGCCACGACCTGCGCACGCCGATGACGCGCATGCGGCTGCGCGCCGAATTTCTCGACGAGGAGCGCGACAAGTGGCTGCACGATCTCGATGAGCTCGACCGCATCGCCGACAGCGCCATCCGCCTGGTGCGCGAGGAGGTGAACCAGGATGCCGTCGAACCGCTCGACCTGGAAAAGATGGTGCGCGACATATCCGCCGAGATGGTCACGCTCGGCCATTCCGTCTCGATCGGGCATCTGGACAGGGTTGCGGTCCGCGCCGGCGCGCTCGGCCTGCGCCGCGCCCTGCGCAATCTGGTCGTCAACGCCGCCACCCACGGCAAGGCCTGCACGATCGCGCTCGACCTCGCCGACAGGCGCGCCGTGCTCTCCATATCGGACGTCGGCCCGGGCATTCCGCCCGACCTCATCAACAAGGCCTTCGAGCCCTTCTTCCGCGTCGACCCCGGCCGCCAGCAATCCATTCCAGGCGCCGGCCTCGGCCTCGCCATAGCCAAGGAGATCATCGAGCGCTACGGCGGCACCGTGACGCTGGAGAACCGCCAGGGCGGCGGGCTGGCGCAGACGGTGGTGTTCGCGGCGGTGTGATTGGGTCAGGCCCGTCCACATCGCGAAAGGCAGCCCAATGCTGGGACTGCCAAGCAACGAGGTCTGCGAAGCGCGCTACGACGTGGCGCGCAGATTCCTGCGGATGGGACGCCTGCCCGTTGCACGGGCTTTCTCGGCCACCACGGCAGCGATCTCCACCACCTCGCCCTCGCGCGATTTGCCGTTGGTGGCCTTGTGGAGCCGCTCGTAGGGCAGCAATTCCTTGATCCGGGCATTGAGCGACGCGATTTCGGCCCGCAAATCCTCGCATTCCTGCCGCTGGACATCCCGTTGTATGTCCTCCGATGCCTGTTGCAGCGCAAGTTGCGAAAGATTGGCGTTCGCTTTCGAAAGGCTCAGCTTGTCGGCTTCGTTCTCGTCGGTGAGCGCGGACAATCTTTCATCGGCGATTTTCTTTTCGGCCACTGCGTCGTCCAGATCGGTCTTGAGCCTGGCGATTTCGGCGGCGGCCGCACTGTTCTCGGTCGAGGCCCGCTCCAGCCGCGTTTCCAAGTCTTGTATCTCGGACCGCAATCCGCGCATTTCGGTCTGGCCGCGCGCCCGTTCCGCTTCCCAGTCGCCTTGCATCAGACTGGCCGTTTCGGTCTTTTCCGCCAGCTTGGCCTGTGTGGCCTCCAGCGCCTTCTGCAGCCGGATCTCCTCTTTCTCGCTCTTGCCGAGCGCCGCCATCAGTTCGGCAAGGCGCGCCGCTTCGCTGGCGTGGACTGCCGAAAGCTCGTCCAGCCTGTGGCGCGCCTGGCTCTCCCGCTTCAGCACCTTGTCGAGTTCGACCGACAGGCTGACATGTTTTTCCCGCAGCATCTTGCTCTCGCGCAAGCGCCTGTTGGCCTCGACCGTCCTTGCCGTCAGCCGGTTGGCGATGTCGCCGAATTCCGCGTCGCGTTTGGCGCTGGCATTGCCCATCTCGGCGAGCTCGAGCCTTGCCGCCGCGAGCGCTGTGCGAAGCGCGTCCCGGTCCTGGACCAGGTCTGTCTCGCGCTGCTGCAGCACTTCGCACGTGCTGTCACGCTCGCGCAGCTTCGCCGCCGTGTCGTGCAGCTTTTCCGACAGCGCTCTTTGCTCGGCGATCAGGCCGGCGTTTGCGAGCTCCAGCTCATTGGCACGAAGAATGTCGGTGTGGAGGATGTTGAGGAATTCGCGCGTCAGATGGTGCGAGGTCGAGATCTCCGACAATTTGCCGTTGATCTCATCCAGATAATCCCTGGCGTCGTGGAACATTCCTTCGAAGGCGTTCAACGCCGCGAGCCGGGTCTGGGCATGAGGCGTCAGTCGTGGCGTGGTTTCGGCGGTGTCGGTGTTGCCCGCATCGTCGGGATTGTCCGCGCCCTCCGCTTGCGCTGCATCGGCTTGGGGTGGCGAGACGGTTGACGCGTTATCGGGGACATCGTCGCCCTGTGGCGGTGCCTCGAATTCGCTGTCGAGGCTGGCATCCAGGGCGTCTGCCAGATCGTCCTGCAATTCCTGGAGTGCGTCGTCTACGTCTTCAGCACGCTTGATCAGGCTCTTGAAGTTCATACGGAACTCCCTCTTACGCAATCAAAACCAGATATTTAACAAACTGCTAATATGTATCCTTACATCCGCTTATTCCGCAGGGGAAGCCCCCCTAGGGAAATGTAAATTTCGGACATTTGGGGATTTGCACCGCCGCGACAGCAAGTGCCCAGCCTCGGGTTGGCGCAGACCGTAGTGTTCGGCGCGATGTCAACGCTTCTCGTGCATATTCGGTGTGCAGCCTGATATGCTGCCAGCAAACGGCTTGCAGGTCGAACGGGAGGGGATGGAGATGTCGATCAAGGTGATCGGAACCGGCTTTGGCCGAACGGGCACGGATTCGATGCGCGAGGCGCTGGCCATTCTCGGCTACGGCCCCTGTCATCACATGCATGAAGTGATCGGCAACGAGGAGCAGAAACGGATGTGGCGTGCGCTGGCCCAAGGTGCCGCGCCGGATTGGAACCAGCTGCTGTCGGGCTATGTCTCCTGCCTGGACTGGCCTTCGGCGTACTACTGGCGCGAACTGATCGAATTCTATCCGAATGCCAGGGTGATCCTGACCTACCGCTCGGCCGAAAGCTGGTGGGAGAGTTTTGAAAAAACGATCGCGGCGGGACTTGAGCAAAGCGTGGATCAAGAATCGCTGGGCCTTGCCCTGATCGCCAGGCAGGTGTTCGGCGGCCGGCCCGGCGATCGAGCGCATGCCATTGCCTGCTACGAGGCCAATGTCCGTGCGGTGTACGCCGAAGTGCCACCGGAGCGGCTGCTGGTCCACGCTCTTGGCGATGGCTGGGAACCGCTGTGCACTCATCTGGGCGTTGCGATACCGGATCAGGATTATCCCAATCGCAACAGCGCCGCGGGCTTCAGGTCGAGATTTTCGCTGAACTGATCTGGACGAAAACCGGCGGTGCCGGCCCGGCAATCCGGGTTCCTCGCCCCCTGTGGAGCGGGGCGAGGAAAAGGCGCACCGTTTTTTACCCCGCCATGGCTAGCGGCACGGCGCTCTTGTTGGGGATCTGGATGTCGATTTCCAGCGTCGACATGGTCTCGCCCCGATCCATCGACACCTGGAGATAGTCCTGGTCGATCTGCACATGCTTGGCGATCACAGCCATGATTTCCTCGCGCAGAATGGAGACGAGGTCGGGCTGGCCACGGCTGCGGCGCTCATAGGCGAGCAGCACCTGCAGCCGCTCGCGCGCCACCGGCGCGCTGGTGCGCCGCTTGAAGAGGTCGAGGATGCTCATGCGGCCCTCCTTCCGAGCAGACGGTCGAGGAAACCCTTGCGTTCGAAGGGCACCACCACCGGCAAGTCTTCGCCTTCAAGCCGCCGTGCCGCTTCGAGATAGGCCTTGGCGGCGTTGTTGAGCGGTTCCGACAGCGTCACCGGCGAACCGAGGTTGGAGGCGCGCAGCACATCCTGGCTTTCCGGGATGATGCCGAGCAGCGGCACCGACAGGATTTCCAGCACGTCGTCGATCGAGAGCATTTCTCCCCGCGCGGCGCGCGCCGCGTCATAGCGCGTGACCAGCACATGCTTGGCGATCTGCTCGCCCTGTTCGGCGCGCATGGTGCGGGCGTCGAGCAGGCCGATGATGCGGTCGGAATCGCGCACCGACGACACTTCCGGATTGGTGACGATGACGGCCTCGTCGGCAAAGCGCATGGCGAGCTGCGCGCCGCGCTCGATGCCGGCCGGGCTGTCGCAGAAGACATAGTCAAAGACCGAACGCAGCTTGTCGATCACTTCGCCGACGCCGTCCTCGGTCAGCGCGTCCTTGTCCCGCGTCTGAGAGGCCGGCAGCAGGAACAGCGTGTCGACGCGCTTGTCGCGGATCAGTGCCTGCGACAGCTTGGCCTGACCCTGGATGACATTGACGAGGTCGAACACGACGCGCCGCTCGGCGCCCATGATCAGGTCGAGATTGCGCAGGCCGACATCGAAATCGACCAGCGCCACCTTCTTGCCGGTCTTGGCGACCGCGGCACCCAGCGCGGCCGTCGAGGTGGTCTTGCCGACGCCCCCCTTGCCCGATGTGACGACCACTACCTTGCCCATGGAAAAAGCCTCCGTTGCCTGTTGTCGTTTGTTGTGCCGTGCGCCGCACGGCTGTTGTCAGAGCCTGCCATCATGCCATCCCAAACCGGTCCGAGGCTTGCGCGCGGCGATGGTGCCTCGGCGCTTGTCCGGGCCGGAACCGTGAAGCCGGGCGTCAGCATCGCGCCGCCCTAGTTCAGCGGCACGACGGCGAGCATGTCGCCTTCGAGGAAGGCCTGCACGGCCTTGCCGCGCGAGACGCCTTCCATCTCTTCGGCGGTGGTGTACCAGCCGTCGACCGAAATCAGCTCCGCCTCGTTCTTGCGGCAGAAGATGCGTGCCGAGCGGTTGCCCTGCGAGCCGGCGATGGCGCGGCCGCGTAAGGTGCCATAGACATGGATAGAGCCCGCCGCGATGATTTCGGAGCCGGACGCGACCGAGCCCAAAACGATGACATCGCCATGCGGATGGAAGATCGACTGACCCGAGCGGATCGGCGACTTGACCATAAGCGTGCCGGCCTGGACAGTTTCGATCGCGCCGGCTTCGGCGGCCTTGGCCGCCTTGCCCTTGCCGGCCTCGGCCCTGGCTTCGCCTGCCTTGACTTCGCCGGCCTTTACTTCGCCGGCCTTGCCGGCATCCTTGCCGCGATCCGAAAACACCGTTTCCAGCTGGCCGGCTTCATCAGCCGCCTCCGCCTTGCCCTTGCGGCCGGGCTGCGACAGCAGGCCATCCGTGGTGGCCTCCTTGGCGCCGCCAAGCAACGGCGGCAGGTCAAGCCCGATCGAGGCGCCTTCAAGCTCGATCGCATAGACCCGGATACCTCGCGCACCGAGCGAAGCAACCAGCAGCCCGATGTCGGCGACGTCGGGCTTCAGCACGTTCAGATCGAGCACCACCGGCCGTCCCGCAAAATACCCCGGCGAATTGCCGATCCAGTGATCCAGCCCCTCCAGCCAGGCGGAAATCGGCGCCTCCGGCGTGAGCGTAAAGGCCACGAAAGAACGGGCGCGAAAACGAATGGATTTTGTTTCGACGGGGGCGGCAAAGGTCACGGCCAGCGAATCCTTACTGAGAGGTAAACGCTAGGGGGTTAATGGTTAACGAATGGTTAACGTGGAGAGGGCAACTCGGCAGCTGGTGCGAGAAATTGGGAGGTCGGCTAAGCGCCTGCGAAGACCGACGGCAGGTGCGGCTCCTCCGAAGCAAGGGCATCAGCGGCGGCGCGAAGCTGATCGAATGGCTGCTACCAGGTGGGCATCTTCGAAGGGCTTGCTGATCAACGCCACGTCGTGAGGGCGGTCCGAGATCTTCTCGGCATCGGCGTAGCCCGTGACGATGAGTGCCGGCCAATCCGCGCGCAGGCTTCGGGCGAAGCGGATGACGTCGATGCCCGAAATCAGCGGCATGGCGAAGTCGGTTACGATGACGTCGAAACGGTCCGGTTCCTTTTCGATGGCGGCCAGTGCCTGGGCGCCGCCGGAAAACGCCGTCACGTCGAAACCCGATTGCCGCAGCGACATCGCCGTCAACTCCCGCAGGGATTGACTGTCGTCGACGAGCAGAACAGTCGGCAACTGATCCTCGGCCGCCGTCGGGAGGTCCGTGCCGGCATTGTCGGCGGCACTGGCTTCGAAAACGAGCTCATCCTTGGCGGTAACGTCTTGCGCCTCGCGTGAACGGGGCAGCCAGAGCTCCATGGTGGTGCCGTGGCCAAGCTCGCTGTCAATCCTGAGCGTGCCACCCGACTGCTTGGCGAAACCATAGACAGTGCTGAGGCCCAGACCCGTGCCCTTCCCGATCGGCTTTGTCGTGAAGAACGGCTCGATCACCTTGCTGATGACATCCGCGGCGATACCTGTCCCGGTGTCCTCGACCGCAAGCCTGACATAGTCGCCCGCGGCAAGCCCCTGGCCGGAATGGCCGACGCTGCGATTGTGGGCCCTGACGCAGATTGTCCCGCCGGAAGGCATCGCGTCGCGGGCATTGAAGACCAGGTTCATCAAAGCAAGCTCAAGCTGCGCCGGGTCCGCATGCACCGGCCATATGTCGTCACCGACATGCCAGTCGAAGCGCACCAGGCCGCCCAGGATCGGTGCCACAAGGCCGGTCATCGTGTCTCCGAGGCTCGACATCCGCACGGCAACCGGTTTCAGATCCTGGCGCCTTGAAAAGGCGAGCATGCGCTGGATGAGGTCCTTGCCTTGGGAAGCGGAGCGGCGCGTCATGTCGAGAACCTGGGCCGCCTTGCCGTCGAGGCTCACTTGCCTTTCGAGCAGGCTCAGCCCGGAGAGGATCGCCGCAAGCAGATTGTTGAAATCGTGGGCAAGTCCGCCGGTCAGCTTGCCGATCGCATCGAGCCGCTGCGATTGCAGCAATTGACTTTCCAGATGGCGCTGCTCGGTGATGTCCTGCATGGTGCCCAGCAGTTCGAGCCCGGCGCCATTCCTGGCGACCACTCCCTGGTCGAGGAATACCCGATATTCCTCATTGGCGCATCGCCAGCGGAACTCACACCCATAAGAGCCGGTCTCGTGGGCGGCCGAAAGCGATCTTGTCACCGCGTCCCGATCAGCCGGATGGACCCGGCTGATGCCGAAATCTGGATCCGCCATGAACCGGTCCGGAGAAAATCCCGTCAACCGCTCGACCCCCTTGGAAACATAGCTTGCGGCGAATGGCGCCTCGGCCGCGCGGGCGTGAAAACAGATCGGCAGCGAAGCGAGGATCGTCTCCTGCCGGGCCTCGGAATGCCGCAGCGCCCGCTCGGCGTCGAGCTTGTCGGAGGTCGCCTTCAGCGCTCGCTCAAGCAGCAGTTGCTCCCTGGCCGCATTCCGTTCGATTTCCCTCGTCTTTTCATAGAGATCGACGAAGACCATGACCTTGGACCGCAGCATCGACGGGTCGAATGGCTTGAACAGATAATCCACCGCGCCGGCGTCATAGCCGCGCAACATATGTGCTTCTTCCTTGTTGATGGCGGTCAGGAAGATGATCGGCGTGGCGTTCGAACGTTCGCGCCTCCGGATCAGCGAAGCGGTTTCGTAGCCGTCGAGACCGGGCATCAGCACATCCAGCAGAATGACGGCGAAGTCGTCCTTGAGCAGAAAGCGCAGCGCCTCGTCGCCCGACTGGGCGCAAATCACCTGCCCGACCCCGTCAAGTGCCTCCTCAATGGCAAGGAGATTTCGCGCGTCGTCGTCGACAGCGAGAACGCGAACCGGCCCCAGCTTTTCGAACGGTTCGCTGCTTTCTGCTTCCATCGCCGCCATTGGCTAAATCCGCCGGGGCGCGATCAGATTGCGGTCGTCGCCGTCTGCCCGCGATGTCCCCGCTCGCGAGCGCGAGCGACCGACCCAAACCCGCAGCAGGGCGAGGAGCAGGTCGAGGTCGACGGGCTTGGCGATGTAGTCGGACGCGCCGGCGTCCAGACATTTCTGGCGATCTCCTTTCATCGCCTTGGCCGTGACGGAAATCAGCGGAATGTGCGCGATTTCCGGCTGGGAGCGGATCCGGCGCATTGTCTCGTACCCGTCCATCTCGGGCATCATGATGTCGATCAGGGCGACATCGACGTCCGGTGCCTCTTCAAGCATGGCTATGCCGTCCCGCCCCCGCTCGGCATGCTGCACCTCGATACCGTAAGTTTCCAGCACGCTGGTCAGCGAATAGATGTTGCGAATGTCGTCGTCGACGATCAGAACCTTGGCCTCGGCCAGATCGGCGTTGTCGAGTTGTTCGGAAGCCAGGATTTCCTTGTCGGGCCTGTCGCCTGGAAGGGCTGCGGACATCAACAAGCCAAGCTGGGCAAAGTTGTCGGCACGCGGAACATCGCTGAGCGGCGGATGCAGGGCGATCTGCTGTTGAAAGGCGTCCGGATGGGGCGTGAAGAAGAGCAGGCGCGGGACAAAATCGCCGAACTGCGACATGATCTCATCGAGCATCTGGGCGTTGTCCTTGGCCGAACGGCCAAAACCGAACACGACGGCATCATATCCGGCAATACCACCCCCGTCGGCATTGGCCGCGACACGGCCGATGGCGGTGACCGATGTGACGCCGTCGCGAATGGCTTCGACCAGCGCCAGGCGACGCTCGGGGTCCGGATCCGCGACCAGCACATTGCGTTGTGTCCTGAGCGTCCTCGACTGAATGTCGTCGAAGACACGCGAAAGTTCGCCGGCGGACACCGGCTTGCTGGAAACGCTTGCGGCGCCTCGGCGCGTGAGGAGCTCGATGTCTTCGGCGCCGGAGATAACGTGGATGGGTATGTTCCTGGTCTTCGGATCGTGCCGTAAAAGGTCGAAAAGCACCCAGCCATCAATGTCCGAAAGGCCGAGATCCAACGTGATCGCATCGGGCATGAGCTTGCGCGTAAGCGCCAGCGTTCCCGAGCCGGCCGTGGAGAGCACGCCTTTCAATCCGGCCGATCGCGCAAGACCAAGCAGCAGCCCGCCAAAAGTGGGGTCGTCCTCCACGATCAGCACCACCCTGTCCGATGGATCGATCGCATCACGGTCGTCGGCGAGTTCCGGCGTTCCTGTCGTGCTGCTGGCCGCAACGGAAACGGCGGCCGGCGAAAGCTCGACCTGCGGTGCAAGACTGCTGCTGCGCGGGCCGTCGAAGGGAATGACAAGCGTGAAGGTCGATCCCGTTCCAGGCTGGCTTTCGACGCGCAACTCGCCGCCGAGCAGGCGGGCGATTTCCCGGCTGATCGAGAGGCCGAGGCCAGTGCCGCCATATTTGCGGCTGGTGGTGCCGTCGGCTTGTTGGAACGCCTCGAAGATCAGCTTTTGCTTGTCCTCCGGAATGCCGATGCCCGTGTCGGTGACGGCGATGGCCAGCGCTTGCGGCAGTGCCGCCGCGCCGTTTGCGCGGCCGGTCCGCTCGGCATGGATGCTGAGCGTCACGTCGCCTTGAGAGGTAAACTTGAAGGCGTTGGACAAAAGGTTGAGGACGATCTGCTGCAGCCGTTTTTCGTCCGTACGGATCGTCTCGGGCAGGATCTGATCGATCTTGATAGTAAACCCAAGCCCCTTGTCGGCCGCAAGCTGCCGGAAGGTTCGCTCCATATGCTGGCGCAGATGTGCGAGCGGCATGTCGTTGAGCTCGATCGAAACCGTGCCGGATTCGATTTTCGAAAGATCCAGTATGTCGTTGATGAGACTGAGCAGGTCCGTGCCCGCCGAGTTGATCGTGCGAGCGAACTCGATCTGCTTGTCGTTCAGGTTGCCCTGCTGGTTGGTCGCGAGCAGGTTGGACAGGATCAGCAGCGAGTTCAGCGGCGTTCTCAGCTCGTGGCTCATATTGGCCAGGAATTCGGACTTGTACTTGGACGTCAGCGCCAGCTGTTCCGCCTTCTCCTCGAGTGCCCGTCTGGCCATTTCGATCTCGAGATTCTTGTTCTCGACCTGCTTTTTCTCGTTCTCGAGAAGCTGCGCCTTCTCCTGCAATTCCTCGTTGGTGGCGTGAAGCTCTTCCTGTTTCTTGGTGAGCTCGGTCTGGCGCGACTGCAGTTCGGACGTCAGAAGCTGTGACTGCTTGAGAAGCCCTTCCGTGCGCATGGTCGCGGCGATCGTGTTGAGCACGATGCCGACCGACTCCATCAATTGCTCGAGGAACAGGCGATGCGTGTCGCTGAAGCGGCTGAACGAAGCGAGTTCGATGACCGCCTTGACCTCTTCCTCGAACAATGCCGGCAGAACGATAGCGCTGGCCGGCGGTGCTTCGCCGAGGCCCGAGCTGATGCGCAGGAAGCTCGAGGGAACCTCGTCGAGCATGATCGCCCGTTTGTCGGCCGCGCTTTGACCGATCAGGCCTTCCCGAAAGTCCACACGCTGGCGGATCTTGGCTTTGCCCTCGGCGGCGTAGGACGCTGCCAGTTCCAGATAGGACTCATCCTCGTCGCGATTGGTTACGTAGAAAACGCCATACTGCGCGTTCACCAGCGGCGCCAGTTCCGATATGATCATGCGCGACACCGTGGCCAGATCGCGCTCGCCCTGCAGCATGCGCGAGAACCGAGCGAGGTTGGTCTTCAGCCAATCCTGCTCGGCATTCTTGAGCGTCTGATCCTTCAGGTTGCGGATCATCTCGTTGATGTTGTCCTTGAGCGCCGCGACCTCCCCGGAAGCCTGGACGCTGATCGAACGCGTAAGATCGCCCTTGGTGACCGCGGTTGACACCTCGGCGATGGCCCGCACCTGGGTGGTCAGGTTCGCCGCCAGCTGATTGACGTTGTCGGTCAGGTCGCGCCACAGGCCGGCGGCGCCAGGCACCCTCGCCTGGCCGCCGAGCTTGCCCTCGATGCCGACCTCGCGGGCGACGTTGGTCACCTGATCGGCGAAGGTCGCCAGCGTTTCGATCATGCCGTTGATGGTGTCTGCCAAGGACGCGATCTCGCCCTTGGCATCGACGGCGAGTTTGCGCTTGAGATTGCCCTGCGCCACGGCGGTGACGACATCGGCGATGCCGCGCACCTGGTTGGTCAGGTTGGTCGCCATGAGGTTGACGTTGTCGGTCAGGTCCTTCCAGGTGCCCGCCACGCCCTCGACCTGTGCCTGGCCGCCGAGCTTTCCCTCCGTGCCGACTTCGCGCGCCACGCGCGTCACCTCGCCCGCGAATGAGTTGAGCTGGTCTACCATGGTGTTGATGGTGGACTTCAGCTCCAGGATCTCGCCCTTGACGTCGACGGTGATCTTCTTCGACAGATCGCCTCGCGCCACAGCGGTCGTCACATCGGCGATGTTGCGCACCTGGCCGGTCAGATTCTCGGCCATCGAATTGACGTTGTCGGTCAGGTCCTTCCAGGTGCCGGCGACACCGCGCACCTGTGCCTGGCCGCCAAGCTTCCCCTCGGTGCCGACTTCGCGCGCGACACGCGTCACTTCCGAGGCGAAAGAGTTGAGCTGATCCACCATCGTGTTGATGGTGTCCTTGAGCTCGAGAATTTCGCCGCGAACGTCGACCGTGATCTTTTTCGACAGGTCGCCCAGCGCAACGGCGGTCGTCACTTCCGCGATGTTGCGGACCTGGCCCGTCAGATTGGCGGCCATGGCGTTGACGTTATCCGTCAGGTCCTTCCACGTGCCGGCGACACCGCGGACCTGTGCCTGGCCGCCAAGCTTGCCGTCCGATCCCACTTCGCGGGCAACGCGCGTCACCTCGGATGCGAAGGAGTTCAGCTGGTCCACCATCGTGTTGATGACGTCCTTGATCTGCAGAATCTCTCCCAGCGCATCGACGGTGATTTTCTGGGTGAGATCGCCGGTCGCGATCGCGGTCGCGACCTTGGAGACATCGCGCAACTGCACGGTCAGGTTGCCGGCCATGGCGTTGACGTTGTCGGTCAGGTCCTTCCAGGTGCCGCCGACCCCCTCGACATGGGCCTGGCCGCCGAGTTTTCCCTCCGAGCCCACTTCGCGGGCAACGCGCGTGACTTCGGAGGCGAATGAGTTGAGCTGGTCCACCATCGTGTTGACGGTGTTCTTGAGCTCGAGGATTTCGCCCTTCACGTCGACCGTGATCTTCTTGGAGAGATCACCCCGCGCGACGGCCGTCGTCACATCGGCGATGTTGCGCACCTGGCCGGTGAGATTGGCGGCCATCAAATTGACGTTGTCGGTCAGGTCTTTCCAGGTGCCTCCGACGCCACGGACTTCCGCCTGACCGCCGAGCTTTCCCTCGGTGCCGACTTCGCGCGCGACGCGCGTCACTTCCGAGGCGAAGGAATTCAGCTGGTCCACCATCGTGTTGATGGTGTTCTTGAGCTCCAGGATCTCGCCCTTCACGTCGACCGTGATCTTCTTCGACAGATCGCCAAGAGCCACCGCGGTGGTCACTTCGGCGATGTTGCGCACCTGGCCGGTCAGGTTGGCCGCCATTGAATTGACGTTATCGGTCAAATCCTTCCAGGTTCCGGCGACACCCCGCACCTGCGCCTGCCCGCCGAGCTTTCCCTCCGTGCCGACCTCGCGTGCAACGCGCGTCACCTCGCCGGCAAATGAGTTGAGCTGGTCGACCATCGTATTGATGGTGGACTTCAGCTCCAAAATCTCTCCCTTCACGTCGACGGTGATCTTCTTCGACAGGTCGCCGAGCGCCACCGCGGTCGTCACATCGGCGATATTGCGGACCTGGCCGGTCAAATTGGCGGCCATCAGGTTCACGCTGTCCGTCAGGTCCTTCCAGGTGCCACCGACGCCCTCGACGCGGGCTTGGCCGCCGAGCTTTCCCTCGGTGCCGACTTCGCGCGCGACGCGCGTCACCTCGCCGGCAAACGAGTTGAGCTGGTCGACCATGGTGTTGATGGTCGACTTCAGCTCCAGGATCTCGCCCTTCACGTCGACGGTGATCTTCTTCGACAAATCGCCCGAAGCGACTGCGGTGGTCACCTCCGCGATGTTGCGCACCTGGCTCGTCAGGTTGGTCGCCATCGCGTTCACATTGTCGGTCAGATCCTTCCAGGTGCCCGCCACCCCCTTGACCCGGGCCTGACCGCCTAGCTTGCCCTCGGTGCCGACCTCGCGCGCCACGCGCGTCACCTCCGAAGTGAACGAGGCGAGTTGCTCGACCATTGTGTTGACGATCTTGCCGATCCGCAGGAATTCGCCGCGCAGCGGCCTGCCGTCGATCTCCACCATCATGGTCTGGGACAGATCGCCCTTGGCGACGGCGCCGATGACCCGGGCCACCTCGGCGGTCGGTTGCACCATGTCCTCGATCAGGTCGTTGACCGATCGGACGCTCGATTCCCAGCTACCTTTGGCGTTCCTGACATGGCCGCGCTCGCTGATGCGCCCGTCCTTGCCGACCACCCGGCTGAGCCGCGCGAATTCCCGCGTCACCTGGTCATTGAGTTCGACGATTTGATTGAACGTGTCTGCAATCTCGCCACTCAGCCCATCATAGACGTTTTCGATGCGGACGGAGAAATCGCCGTTTCGAAAAGCTTTGAGAGCGCTAAGGATTTGTCGAGAGTCCAGTTGTTCTTTTGGTAACCGAGATGCGCCCAAAAACCCCTCCACGCGAACCCCCGGCCGGATCGGGCCGAAGCCCTTAACGCGTGGCCGCGTATTTGGTTCCATATGGCTTGCAAGCGCGGCTGAAAGGTCCGCCGCGCTTTGCTGGCCCCCTAGGAGGACGAAGAAGGCCGGTTGGCCTACAGCGGTCTCGGCCTCTGTGTACCGCTGCGCACTGCGATCCTCATCAATGCCGCTTGAAATACTGCACTTCCCTTTCGTGCTTCTCCGCCGCTTCGCGGCTGTCGAACGTGCCCAGATTTCGCCGCTTGCCCGTCTTCTCGTCCTTTTTCCTTGAATAAAGCCGATATTTTCCGTGTTTCAGCTTCCTGATCATTGGTCTCTCCTCAGGAAAGGACGAAGGGCCCGGCGATCGCCGAGCCCTTCCTATTGTCAGTCGCGGTGTTCGGGCATGGCTTTCAGCTGGTCCTTGGTCCAGCTGGTCACGGCGTGAACGTCGCCGTCCTCGTCGCGCATGAAATCGAGTTCGTTGGCGGCGACGGCGACCGGCTTGGCGCCGATGCCGAGGAAGCCGCCGACGTCGATGACGACCTGGCTGCTGCCATGCATATGGTCGACGGAGCCGATCTTCTCGTCGTTGGGGCCGTAGATGGTCGCGCCTTCAAGCGTATCCGGGGTCAGTTCGGCGCGGCTGAGCCTTACGTGATTGGCGTGGTCCATGAGTGCATCTCCTTTGCGGTGGGACAGGGTGAACCTCCGAGGCGGCCAAGGGTTCCGACATTGTCGGAGATGACCAGGGATAGCGCTCCAAGAGAGCGCCGGCTTCGGGGCGATCATGGTTTTGCGCTCGGTGGCTCGATGAATCATCTTGTCATCGAGTTGCACCAACGCGTTGTTTCGAAAGGCTCGCGCGTTCAGCGCCCGCGCTTTGGCTTGAGGCTGCGCGCGGCTTGCTCGATCGCGGCGCGGTCGGTGCCGAGACGGTCGATCAGCTCCTGCGCCTCCTCGCCCGATATGCCCGCGCGGATCGCCAGTTCCTCCACCGTCAGAACGTCGGAGCTCGCGATCTCGCCGGTTTGTGGCAGCGCGTCATCCGCCGTCAGCGGCAGGGCGGCTTCCCTGTCGATCTCCATCTCGGCCCGGCTCCAGTGCCGCTCATGGTCGCCATGGCCGCCGCCTTCGCGTTGCCAGATCTCGTAGGCGCGGTTCCTGATCTTGTCGTCGCGGTCGTCGCTCATGTCATTCCTCCACTCATGTGAGGCATGAACGCCGCGCCGGTGCGAACGATCCAAAAAATCTGCGTGATCGTCGGGACGACAAGATGCAACCCTTCAGCCAGGCCTGCACGGCAACGGCGGCTACTCGCACTGGCGCCTGGGTCCGCCGGAATATGGCTGATAGCTGTTGTCGTCGGGCCTGTAGGAGCGGTAGCGGCTGAAGCAGGAATCGACATGGTCGGCGGAAAGCGCCGTCGTCGCGACCGCCGGGGCGACACCGCCCTCGACATAGCTGACGGCTGCCGATGGCTGCGCGCCCTGGTCGTCGCCGGCGTCGAGATAGGGCGAGACGCAGGGGCGCTGCTGCCCGCTATAGGACATGTAGCTGTTGTCATCCGGATTGTAGGAGCGGTAGCGGTTCGCGCACCAACTGACATGGGACGCCGGCAGCGCGTCGGCTCCAGCCGCCGGCGCGATCGATCCGGTCGCGGCCGGATCGGGTGCCCGCGGCTTGACGGCGATATCGGGCGGCGCGGGCTGGTCGGCCGGCAAGCGTTGCAGATTTTGCGCCGCCTTGTTCACCGGCCGCGCGTCCCTGGTCCACAGTTCCGCCACGCTGACGGTCGGCCTTGCCTCATGCGCGGGCTTGGCGGCGAGCAACCAGGCGGCAAAGCCCAGCCCGCTGCCGAAGACCGCAAGGGTCAAGACAAAGCCGCCGACCAATGCCAAAATCGCTTTCACGTCACGCTCCTTCAGCCCCTGCTTATAGAATGCGGAGCATCAAGGCTGGTTCCAGCAAAGTACGTGTCGCAGGCGCTTGAACGGGTCGCGCGCGCTCAGCTCCTCCTCAGACCGGCAGCCTCACCTCTGGGAAAACTGGTTCTCGACCGCCAGCAGCGACGCCACCGTTTCCCGATCGCGCTGGCGCTGCTGCAGAGTGCAGGCCAGCAGCCAATCCAGCGAGATCCGGCCGGCGCCGGCTACGGCCAGAACGAACATGCCGCCGGCGATCGCCAGATCCTTTTCGAAATTCAGCAGCTCGCTCTGGCTGGCGAAGTTGGTGTGGAACAGTGTGGCCGTTGCCAGGCAGAAGAGGCCGAGGCCGATCGCCCCCAGCCGCGTCAGCACGCCCGTTGCCACCGAGAGCCCTGCCCCCAGTTGCAACGCGATGGTGGCGACAAACAGCGGCAGACCGACGCCTTGCGCGGCCATCGCCTTGGCGGCGCCGTCGAAATGGGTGGCCAGTGTCACCCCCTCATGCAGGAAGATGAAGGACATGAGCAGGCGCCCGACAAGCAGGGTCAGATCCCTGACATAGAGTTTGATGGCGAGGGCGTGCAGCTTCTCGGCGCGTTCGTTCAGGGTCATGGTCAGCCTCCGATATTTTGACACCGTGCATGCGCCGCGCGAGGACGGCGCCTGCCGAATGTGATGCTTGAAAGGGCCGGAGCCGGCTCGAGGGAGAGGCGCCGGCTCCGGCAATGGGCGCCAGCCACGAGCGCCCGAACTTTGGTGGGTTAGCGCCAAGCCCCTCATCCGGGCGCTTCGCGGCCACCTCTCCCCAGCGGGGAGAAGAGAAAGGCGGCGCTTCCTCTCCCCTCGGGGAGAGGTCGGATGCCCCGAATTGCCCTTCGCAAGTGGGGCAATCCGGGGGGAGAACTTACTTCGTCACCTTGGTATCGATGGCTTTCCGCAGGTCGGAAAGCTCGTCGCAGCCGGTCGGGCACAGTTTCTGCAGCGAGGCCAGTTGCTCATCGGCCTTGGCCATGTCGCCGGTTTCGACATAGAGCTCGCCCAGATATTCGCGGGCGGCCTTGTGGTCGGGTTTCAGCTCCAGCGCCTTGTTGTAGTAGGTCAGCGCGGTGGTGAAGTCGCCGGTCTTGCGCAGCGTGAAGCCGAGCAAATTGTAGACGTCGGCCTGCTGGTTGTCCTGCGCGAGGTCGCGCAGGTCCGCCAGCGCGCCGTTGTAATCTTTTGCGTCGATCTTGGCCTTGACGGCGGTGAGGTCGGGCGCGTCGGCGCCCTCGATGTCGTCGACCGCATAGGCCGGGATGATGGTTGCGACGGGAACCACGGTCAGCACGGCAATGGCGCCGAGCAGGCCGAACAGGGCGTGCTTGCCCAAAAAGGATTGTTTCATTGTCTGTCTCGCTTGGGTTGGGAGCTCGCGCTCAGATTTCGACAGGCGTGAAGCCGTAGGCATTGCCGTCCTTGACGAAGACGCCGGTGCCCGGGAACGGGAAGTGCGAACCGGAAATGCGGATGTTGTCCGCGATCACCCGGTCGATGATCTTGTGGCGCGTGGCGATCGCCGTCGGCCCGTCCTGGTCATAGGCGCCCTGCCATTCCGGATGCGGTGCGAGAAGCGCCGGCACATACATGGTGTCGGCCGAGATCATCAGTTGTTCCTTGCCGGAATTGGCGAGGTACACCGAATGGCCGGGCGTGTGGCCGGGGGCGGCGATGATCTGGATGCCGGGCGCGACCTCGGCGCCGTCCTCGACCAGCTTCCAGTTCTTCCATTTCGGGAAATTCTCCGCGATGCGCTTGCCCGCCGGCTTGCGGCCCTCGGGCAGCTTCGCCAGCCTGCTCGGGTCGGTCCACCACTTGTATTCGGTGGCGTTGACGATCAGCTCGGCATTGGGGAACACCGGCGTGTTGGTGCCCTTCTCCATGAGGCCCCAGACATGGTCGGGGTGGAAATGCGAGATCATGATGGTGTCGATCGCCTTGTAGTCGATGCCGGCGGCGGCCATGTTGGCCGGCAGGTGCGTGGCGTTGGCCTGCCACTGGCCGACGCCCGAGCCGGCATCCATCATGATCAGCCTGCCGCCCATCTTGAGCACGGCTACGGTGAGCGGAATGGGCATGAAGTCGGTCGTCAGCCCCGCCTTGGCGAGCGCTGCCTTGGTATCGTCGACCGAAACATCCTTGATGAAGGCCGGGTCGTGCGGCTTCTTCCAGATGCCGTCATAGACGGCGGTCACCTCGATATCGCCGACTGTGTATTTGTAGAAGCCGACGGTGGGTTCCACCGGCGTCTGCGCGAAAGCGGGACGGGTGAATTCCAGCTTGCCGGCAAGGCCGAAGGCGGCAGCGGCGGCGGCGGATTGAAGCACTGTGCGGCGTGACATGCTGAACATGGTGATCTCCTCTGTTGAGTGGTGGCTAAGGCTAAGGCGAAAGATCGAATGGAATGACGGAGCGCCAAGCCCTGGCCCTCCGTCGCTGATCGCGGATCGGATCGGCGCCGCCGGGATCCGGCGCCGACCCGTGAACTCAGTTGCCCCAGATGCCCTGGCCGGGTTCGTCCGCATCGGATTTGGTCACCGGCCGGCTCGGCCCGGTCGTCACCTTGGTATCGACGCCATGAGGACGTGCCGCGTAGGGGATCGAGGCGGTGGCATTGGTGTCGACGGCGGCGCCCGGCTGGTTGGAGGCATTGGCGTTGAAATGGTCGCTGCCGGCAAAGGCAGAAGTCGAGGCAAGCAACATCGCAGCCGCGCTGAGAGCGAGCTTGGTCATTTCGGTAAATCCTTGTTTCGTTTTCTATGGGTCGCGGACCGCAAGATTGCCCCGCTTGCAGAGAAGACCCGCAAGGGCCGCGCTTTATTCCTGGGCGCTATGAGATTTTTTCTGGAAGGGCTGAAACTGCAGGAAGCGGCCCTACGGAAGGCTGCCCAGACACAATTCAGAAACAAGATTCAACAGTTCGGAAAAACTGGCGAAAAGATCGGATGGCATAAGCATCCCTCAACGGCCGGAAATCTGGCCGCCGCACAAGCGCACGGACACAGGCGCACGGAATTGGGTACGGCAATGCAACGAGGTTCGAACGGATCGATGGGTGCCCCGCCCGGCATGTCGCTCGCCGCCGGCAGCGCCCAGGCAATGCGCGCGCTTGCGCCCTACGCCCATGCTCCCGAAACTGTGAAGACGGGGCGGTCGATTCCGTGATAACCGCCCGGCCAAAGAGGGTGCGGCCGGCGATCGCCGGTCTGAATTCCGGAATCTTCCGTTCTGGAAGCTTCAGTCGTTCCCCCTCCATGAACAACGATCAAATTGCAGCGACGGTATAGCCGGCAATGCCCGCCGGCGCGGCGGCGTGACCGAGATGTGCCTGTAACGGCTTGCCAGGACGAGAAAGTTTGGAAATGGACCACGGTATCGATATCGCCGAACTGGACAGGGAAGCGGCACGATTGGGCGCAGGGCCCGAGACCAGCTCCGACAGCGTCGATGCACTTGCGGGAATTGCCTCCGGAGCGCACGGCCAGGTCCTGGCGGGCGCCGATTTTGCCCGGGCAGGCCAACCGGACGAGCGGCTCGACAAAGTCTTCGAGCAACTCGCCGGAACATTCGCCACGCTGCCGGCGGTGATCTCCGAGGGCCGCACCTGGACCTATCGGGAGCTGGACAAGCGCGCCAACCAATTTGCTCGCCTGCTGGTCAAGCGCGGCGTGCGGCCGGGTCACCGTGTCGGGCTCATCCTCGACCGGTCCGCGGAAACCTATGTGGCCCTGCTCGCCGTGGTGAAGGCGGGTGCCGCCTTCGTGCC
Source organism: Mesorhizobium sp. B2-3-10 (assembly GCF_006442275.1). Classification (NCBI taxonomy): domain Bacteria; kingdom Pseudomonadati; phylum Pseudomonadota; class Alphaproteobacteria; order Hyphomicrobiales; family Phyllobacteriaceae; genus Mesorhizobium; species Mesorhizobium sp. B2-3-10. Next base: position 151,176 of record NZ_VFVT01000008.1, on the reverse strand, counting down.
GCTGGCCACCGCCTTTCCGCAAGAGCGCATGGCGCTCATCATCGAAGACGCCAGCGTCAGCCTGGTCGTCACCATCGCCACCTACGCTTCGCGGGCCGACCAGCTGCCGGTTCCGCACCTGTTGATCGACAGCGCCGCCGCCGAAATATCAGCCCAGTCCGACGCGCCGCTGAAGCCGCATAAGGCGCCGGCCCCCACGGCGGTCGAAGACATCTGTTACATCCTCTATACGTCCGGCACCACCGGCAGGCCGAAGGGCGTCGCCATCCGCCACCAGAGCTTCGTCAACTTCATCCGCGTCGCCGCCGCATCCTACGGCTACCGGCCGGGCGATCGCGTCTACCAGGGCATGACCATCGCCTTCGACTTTTCCTCCGAGGAGATCTGGGTGCCATTCGTCGCCGGCGCGACGGTCGTGCCGGCACCAGGCCAGATGCCTCTCGTGGGCGAAGAGCTCGCCGATTTCCTGCGCCATCACGACATCACCTGCATGGCCTGCAGCCCGACGCTTCTGTCGTCCATGACATCGGACGTGCCCAGCCTGCGCACGCTGCTGGTCGGCGGCGAGGCCTGCCCGCACAATCTGGTGGTGCGCTGGTCGAAGCCCGGCCGGCAGATCCTCAACACCTATGGCCCCACCGAGGCGACCGTCACGGCAACCATGGGTGCATTGACGCCGGACCGGCCGGTGACGATCGGCGCGCCGCTGCCCACCTACTCGATCGTCATTCTCGACCCTTCGCTGCCGCGGCTCGCCGAACCTGGCGAACTGGGCGAGATCGGCATTGCAGGCATCGGGCTGGCGGTCGGCTATCTCAACCGGCCGGACCTGACCGAACAGAAATTCATCGCCGATTTCCTCGGCCTGCCGAACAACCCGTCGAAGCGCATCTACCGCACCGGCGACCTTGGCCGGATCAGTGACCCCGGCGAGATCGAGTATGCCGGGCGCATCGATACCCAGGTGAAGATCCGCGGCTATCGCATTGAACTCGGCGAGATCGAGGCCGTGCTGCTCGACCAGCCCGAGATCGCGCAGGCCGCCGTCACCACCTGGGAGATCGAGCCCGGCCGCGTCGAACTCGTTGCCTATTACGCGCCCAAGGTCGGCCAGCCGGCGCTCTCGCGCGCCGACATTGCCCAGACGATGAAGCGGCGGCTGCCCGACTACATGGTGCCCTCCTATCTGGAGGAACTGCCGGCGATCCCGATGACGGTCTCCAACAAGGTCGACCTTCGCCAGTTGCCCAAACCAACCAGCGTCCGGCTCTCGGCCGATCGCGCCATGGTGCCGCCCGGCAATGACGACGAGCGTTTCCTGGCCGACGCGCTATGCGCCGTGCTGAAGTTCGACGACGTGTCCGTCGAGGACAATTTCTTCGACGATCTCGGCGCCAACTCGTTGCTGATGGCGCATTTTTGCGCGCGTGTGCGCACCCGCAAGGAATGGGCGACGACGTCGATGCGCGACATCTATCTCTATCCGACGGTGGCGCGCCTGGCCAAGCACCTGAGCGTGGCGGAAGAGATGACGACGGCCACCAACGAGCCCGTTCTCACCCGCCAGGCGTCCAATTTCGTCTACTGGACCTGCGGCGCGGCGCAGTTGCTGTTTTACGCGCTCTACAGCTACGTGGCCTTGTGGGCGATCAATGACGGCCTCAACTGGGTCTATGACACGCTCGACGACCCGCTGCAGCTTTATGTCAGGTGCGTGGTGCTCTCAGCCGGCGTGTTCTTCGGCATGTCGGGCTTCGCCATTGCCGCCAAATGGCTGCTGGTCGGCCGCTGGAAGGCGGAAGCGTTCCCAATCTGGGGCCTGCGCTACTATCGCTTCTGGGTGGTCAAAACCTTGATCCGCACGGCACCCGTCGTGCTGTTCCGCGGAAGCCCGCTCTACAGCCTCTACCTGCAGCTTCTGGGAACCAGGATCGGCAAGAACGTGGTCATCGAATCCCGGGCCGTGCCGGTGTGCACGGACCTGATTTCGATCGGCGACCGAACGATCCTGCGCAAGGAATCATTGATCCTCGGCTATCGCGCCCAGGCCGGCTATATCCACACCGGGCCGCTGACCATCGGCCGCGACGCCTTCGTCGGCGTCGGCTGCACGCTCGACATCGACACCGCGATCGGCGACGGCGGCCAGCTCGGTCATTCCTCCTCGCTGCAGCACGGGCAAAGCATCCCCGACGGCGAACACTGGCATGGATCGCCCGCGGTGCCGACCACGGCGGACTATTGCAAGGTGCGCAACGTCAATCCTCCCCGCATCCGGCGCTTCCTCTATGAGGCCGTGCAGCTGATAGGCCTGTTTGCCATCGTCACCCCGCTGCCGCTTTTGTTCCACAGCTATTGGGAGAATGTCGGCGACGACTATCAGGAGACCATCGGCATTGTGGCGATCGGCACCACGGTCACACTGTTCGGCTACATCGCCGCGGCCTTTTTCGCCGCCACGGTGGTACCGCGCCTGTTCAGCCTGATCCTGAAACCCGGCCGTACCTACACGCTTTATGGCTTCCGCTACTGGCTGCAGACAGTTGCCGAGTTCTCCAGCAACTCCCGCGTGCTCGGGCTGCTGTTCGGTGACAGCTCGGCCATCGTCCATTACATGAGCGCCATCGGCTGGAACCTCAACAAGGTGGTGCAGACGGGCTCCAATTTCGGCTCCAACCAGCAGCACGAAAACCCGCTCCTGTGCGAGATCGGCACCCAGACCATGGTGTCGGACGGGCTTTTCATGATCAACATGCACAAGTCCGCTTCCGCGTTCCGGCTCGAGCCGACCCGGATCGGCGAGCGCAACTATCTCGGCAACAACATCTACTATCCGCCGGATGGACGCACGGGCGACAACGTCCTGCTCGGCACCAAGGTGATGGTCCCCATCGACGGGCCACTGCGCGAGAATGTCGGCCTTCTGGGCTCGCCGCCCTTTGAAATCCCGCGCATGGTGAACCGCGACAAGGAACTCATCGCCGGCATCGACGAGCAAGACCGACGCCAGCGCATCCCGCTCAAGAACCGTCACAATCTGGTGACGATCCTCCTGTTCATGGCAACGCAATGGGTCATGCTGTTCGCCACGCTTGCGATCTGGGACCGGGCACTGAACTACTACACCGAATGGGCTGAGATCGCCCTCTTCGTGGCGGTGCTTTTGACCTCGGCGATCACCATTCCGTTCTACATCTTCGTCGAGCGGGCAAGCCTCGGTTTTCGCAAGCTGAAGCCGCAGATAACGACGATCTACGACGTCACATTCTGGCGCCACGAGCGCCACTGGAAGCTCGCGGATTCGCCTGTTGTGCGCCTGTTCGCCGGCACCCCGTTCCGGCCGATGATCCTGCGCATGCTTGGGGTCAAGGTGGGCAAGCGCGTCTATGACGGCGGCGCCAACCTGACCGAGCGTTCCCTCGTGGTGATCGGCGATGACGTCACGCTCAATGAAGGCTGCGTCATCCAGGCCCACTCGCTGGAAGAAGGTGCGTTCAAGTCCGACTTCATCCGTATCGGCGATGGCTGCACGCTCGGACCTTCCGCCTTCGTCCATTACGGCGTGGTGATGGGCAAGGGGTCGATGGTCGATGCCGATTCCTTCGTGATGAAGGGCGAGGATTTGGAGCCCAACTCGATCTGGCGCGGCAATCCGGCCAAGCTGCACCGGTTCGTCGAGCCGGTCATGGAAGACGGCTCCAGGGCGTCGTCCTGACGCTCGATCCCGATATCGTCGGAGGGCCACGTGGCAGAGCGATCCGGAAGCACCGCGGACATCCGGATCGGCCCGGTGACCCCAGCCAATCGCGCTTTGGTCACCGCATTGCAGCTGGCGCCGGAGCAGATGGATTTCGTCGCCAGCAATGCAGCCTCCCTGCGTGAGGCCAGATCCGATCGGGACGCGCGGCCACGCGCCGTCATGGCAGGCGACCAGATCGTCGGGTTCCTGATGTACGAGGCGCCGCGGGACGATGACGAGGCGCGCATCTACCGCTTCATGATCGACCGTGCCTCGCAAGGCCGGGGTTACGGCAAGGCCGCGTTGCGTGAAGTGCTGGAGGAAATCGACGGGCTCGGCCACATCAGGCACGTGTCGATCTGCTACGAACCGGAGAACGAGGCGGCACGGCAGCTCTATCGCAGTGCCGGTTTCGTCGAACAGGGGCTCGACGAGGACGGCGAAATGATCGCGGATCTCATTCTGCCCACCGGCGACCGATGACGCCGCCCGCCGATCCGTCCGAGGAAATCGCCATGGCGCGCGCCATGGCCGCCATGGCTCCTGCCGGGGTCCGCACCGGTTGCCGGATCATCCGCGAAGGCGACGAGACCCATCTGTTGCCGGCGGAAGCACGCTCCATCCCCGCTCGCCAGCCGTCCATGCGGCGGGCCAGCGGCGCGGCGCGATTGCTCGCGCACCGACTGCTGACGGATGCCGGCTTCGACGGTTTCGCCCTCTTGCGCACGCCGTCCGGTGCACCCGCATGGCCGGACGGGATAACGGGCTCGCTCGCGCATGACGACGACATGGCCGTGGCGGCGGTCGCGCCTGTTGGCCGCATCGCCTCGCTCGGCATCGACGTCGAGCCGGCGCTGCCCCTGCCCGATGAGATTTTCTCGCTCGTGGCAATTCCCGAAGACCGGATCGACGCCGCCGACCGGCAGCTTGCCGGCCGCATCCTTTTCGCCGCCAAGGAAGCGGTCTACAAGGCCGCCTATCCGCTGGATCGCGAGGTGCTGGGCTATGAGGATATCGCCGTGGACCTCGAAACCGGCCATGCGACAACGAGGACGGGCCGCAAGGTCAGCCTCGCACACTGTATCGCCCCGCGCGTGGTCGTGCTGGCGTTTGTTGCCAGATAGGCGTTGGCCTATTCGCCAACCACCTCTCGATAGGCCCTCACCGCACCATCCAGCCCACGTATGCGCCAGCTTTGCCCGTCCTGTTCCTCGACATGGCAAGGTCCGAGCGGCACTTTCCCTCCCCCGTCGGGCAGGTCGAGCACATAGACAGGGTTGCAGATGCCCGACAGGCGCGCGCGCAGCGCTTCCACCAGCGCCTGCCCCTGCGCGATCGTGGTGCGCCTGTGTGCCATGCCGCGTGCGAGATCGCCATGGTGGAGGTAGTAGGGTTTTATCCCCAGCCGGTACATCAGCTCGCGGCAGAGCTCTTCCAGCGCTTCGACCGTATCGTTGACGCCCTTCAGCAGAACGCTCTGGTTGAGCATCACGAAGCCGGCCTGTCGCAAGGCGCGGCAGGCCACTTCGGTGGCGTCGGTGATCTCGCGCGCGTGGTTGAAGTGGGTGACCACCGTCACCATCAGCCGACCCTGCAGCGCCGCGACCAGCCCTGGCGTGATGCGCGACGGCAGTGCCACCGGCACGCGCGTGTGGAGGCGCAGCAACCGCACATGGGCAATGTCCTCGATGCGCGCCCGGATCTCGGCCAGTGCCTTGTCGGGCAGCGACAGCGGATCGCCGCCGGTCAGGATCACTTCGCGGATTTTGGGATGGTCCGATATATAGGCCAGCGCCGGCTCCAGCGCCTCGCGCGTATAACCACGGCCGATCGACGTCAGCGATTCCTTGCGGAAGCAGAACCGGCAATAGACCGCGCATTGATAGGTCGGGAACAACAGTACCCTATCCGCATGGCGATGCGTCAGCCGCGGCACCGGGCTGAATTCATGATCGGCGATCGGGTCGCCAAGCTCACCCTCAGCCTCGTCCAATTCCCCAGGCGACGGGATCACCTGCGCCCGGATCGGATCGGCGGGATCGTTCCAGTCGATCAAGTCGAGATAGGCCTTTGGCGCCCGCACTTTGTGAAGCGCCGCGGCGGCTTGCGCGGCTTCGCGCTCGGCCGGCGAGAGCGGCAGGGAAGCGAGGTCGCGCACATGGCGCACGCCGGCGCGGACATCCTCCTGCCAGGCGCTGTCGGCGGCGCGGGTCGCATCTTTGAGATTGGGCATCGGGCGTCTCGGCTGTTTGCGCGGACCTATCGGCCGGATGGACAGCGCGGTCAACCGCTGTCGCAACGCCAGCCATGTCCGCCGCCTTCACAACCTGTGCCCACCCGCGCCAGCCATCGCCACAAAAGCGCTTTCGATGCTTTCAAACCTCAGCTCCGGATAAAGCGTCCCGGCTTCCGGGGTGGCCGTCTCGAGCGCGGTCTCGCCGCGGATCCAGAATGCGCGCAGCAATCCAAGGCCGGGAACCGCCGCGATCAGCGCCTCCAGCTCCTCGGCGCTCATCTGCTTGACGCGGGGCGAACGGCCGCTCACTTGCCGCCACAGCTCGATCATTTCACCTTGGGTGATCTTGTTTTGCGCGATCCGTATCTCGCTGCGAACAGCATTGGCATCCTCCAGTGCGCGCATGGTGACCGCAGCGATATCCTTCTCGCTGACGAAGGTCGCCGGAACGTTGCCCTCGCCATAGAGCGTCACCTCGTCGGGCGGCAGCGGCGACGAGCCGAAGCGCGTCAGGTCGCCCAGCGTCGCCACCCAGGTCGAGAAGAAGCCGTTGGTGTAGATCACCGTATAGGGCAGGTCGGCCTCCCGGACCGCGTCGAAGACGGCCCGCTTGATGTCGAGCGGTTCGATCGAGCCGGGTGCGGCGGCGGCAAAGTCGAGGCCGAAACCGGCGGACGGCACATAGCGGGAGATACCGGCATCCCTGATGGCGCGCACCAGCGTCATCTCGCTGGCCGACCCCACATGCACCGAGCTGATGACGCGGTCGACCTTGCCGACAGCGCGCACGAGGCTGTCATAGTCGTCGAGATCGCCGACATGCACGGTGGCGCCGAGATCCTTCAGCGGGCGCATCCGCGCTTCATTGGCCGACGTTGCCTGCCGGACCAGAACATGCAGGCTGTCGCCATTGCGCGCGCTGGCCTTGGCCATCTCGCTGCCGAGCAGTCCGGTCGCGCCGATGATCAGGGTGCTGGTCATATCGTCCTCCCATTGGCCAGAATTCCGTTAGCAAGGATGGAACCGTCCCAGTCGCGTTCGAGGCCGATGTCATGCAAACGGCGATCGGAAAGCCGGGAGATCTGGCGCAATGTGCGGCGGCGCTCGAACGCTGCCGCGCTTCGCATGGCAAGGCCGCTCATCGCGGCGCCGATGGGTCGAAGGGTCAAGGTCATAGTCCGTCTCCTGTGTTTCACTGGGCGCAAGCCTGCCGATGTCGCCCGAGTGGGGCGAGCATGACGATTGCTCACACTTGTCTGGTCAATTCAGCGCATCGATGAACCGGAAAGCCGGTGTGGATGCTTGGTACGCCTGAATATTGGGCCATTGAGGGCTGGACGACAAACGACTCTTTGTGCAGGATTTGTGAGTAACACTCACAGGTCGATCCAATGCCGCGCAGACTGCCGCCCCTCACCGCTTTGCCCGCCTTCGACGCGGCAGCCAGGCATTTGAGTTTCTCCAAGGCCGCGGAGGAGCTCAACCTCACCCATGGCGCGGTCAGCCGCGCCATCCGCAACATCGAGGACAGGCTGGGCATCCAGCTCTTCGATCGCGGCACACGCTCCGTGCGCCTTACGGGCGTCGGCGCGGCCTATGCGGCGGAGGTCGGCAAGGCGCTCGACCAGATCGCCGCCGCCACCATCGCCGCCACACCCGACCGCTCGACGCGCATCCTCAATGTCAGCACGTCCGACGGTTTCGCCGGCCGCTGGCTGGTGCCGAGGCTGCATCGTTTCCATCGCGCCAATCCCGACATCGACGTGCGGCTGGCGACTTCGGGCGTGCTGGCCGATTTCGTCAGCGACGGCATCGACATATCCATCCGCTACGGCCGCGGCGGCTATAGCGGGGTGACGGCGGAATTCCTCGCCGACGAGGAGGTTTTCCCCGTCTGCAGCCCGGAACTGCTGCAAGGCGAGCATCCGCTGCATCTGCCAGCGGACCTCAGGCACCACAAACTGATCCACGACGCCTTTCGCATCGACTGGGCGACATGGCTTGAGCAGGCCGGTGTCGAAGGCATCGACCCCACACGCGGCGTGCGCTTCGATTCCGCCACCTTCGCCGTCGAGGCCGCCGTGCATGGCGAAGGCGTGCTGCTCGGCCGCAGCGCGCTGGTCTCGGCCGACCTCGCGGCAGGCCGGCTGGTCCGGCCCTTCGATCTCGCGCTGAAATCGGCGGCCAGCTACTACGTCGTCTATCCCGAAGGCGCGCTGCGCCAGAAAAAGATCAGGGCGTTCCGTGACTGGCTGTTCGCCGAAGTGGCCGCCGACTGGATTGGTGCGAAGAAGAGCGGCTGATCCGAGGAACGCCCACCTGAATTCCCTCTCTTGCCGGCCAGCTATCGCCTTTCGCTCCGGCGCATCCAGTCAGTCCGACGGGCCGTCAGGCAGCTTGGGCATCACGATCCGTATGGGACGGCTCCCGATCGGCGTTCCGGTCCCGCGATCGATGCTGACTGGGTCGATTTCGGTTCCTGTCTCGGCGTCGAAGAACCGGGTGAAATTGCCACCGCCCCGGTGCTTGCTGCCCCAGGCGGCGAGCGAGAACAGCACCGGAAGCAAATCCCGACCGGCCTCGGTCAGCACATATTCATCCCGTGGCGGCCGCTCCGAATATCGCCGTTTCTCCAGCAGCCCTTCCTGAGTCAAGGTCGCCAACCGGCTGGTCAGCATCGTCGGAGCGATGCCGAGGTTCTTGCGAAATTCGTCGAAACGGCTGAGCCCCGCATGGGCATCGCGCATGATCAGCATGCTCCACGTGTCACCCATCGTGCCGAGGCTGCGGGCGATCAAACAGGGCTGGTTGGAAAGATTCTTCACGTCGATACCATTTTGATAGTGACTTACTATTAATTTGATAGTATCTGATATCGCGAGGCCGTTCCACCGAAAAATGATGGTGACGGCCGGTCATCGCGCCGCTGGGAGTCCCAAATGAAATTCTATCTGTGCAAGTACATCCCGCCCCGTGCCGACTTTCTTGCATCCATGACCGGCGACGAGCGGGAATGGATGAGGCAGCATGGCGCCTTCTTGGACGAGTTGCTCGACCGCGGACTGATCGTCGCCCATGGTCCGGTGATGGATCCAGGCGGCGGCTATGGCTTGTCACTATACCGGATCGCCGACGACCAGGACATCCAGGCGATAACCTCACAAGACCCCATCGTGAGAAATGGCGCCGGCCATTACGAACATCACCCCATGCTTCATCTGAGCGTACACGGCTGACAAGTCCGTCGGCACAAACCGTCATGATCATGCATCTCGAAGGATATTGAAATGAACAACAAAAATCGTGGCGTCGCCGTCGTCACCGGAGCAGCGGGCGGCATCGGGCTTGCGACAGCCAAAGCCCTTCAGTCGGCCGGCTACCGCGTCTTCGGCACGAGCCGGAAAGCCGCGACCGGGTCACCGCCCGGGATCACGATGCTGAGCTGCGACGTGACCGACGCGGACTCCGTCGCAAGCATGGTGTCGCAAGTGATAAGCCAGGTCGGGCGCATCGACCTGCTGGTCAACAATGCTGGCAATGCACTGATCGCGGGTGCGGAAGAATCGTCCGTTGAACAGGCAAAGACCCTTTTCGACGTCAACGTCTTCGGTCTCATCCGCGTCACAAACGAGGTGCTGCCGATCATGCGACGTCAGGGCGGCGGCCGGATCGTCAACATCAGCTCGGTTGTCGGCTTTGTCCCCAGCCCGTTCAGCGCGCTCTACACATCCACGAAACATGCCGTCGAGGGCTACTCCGAGTCGCTGGACCATGAGGTCCGCCCCTTCGGTATTCGCGTCCTGCTGGTCGAACCGGCCTTCACCCGTACGGCTCTCGATCACAATGCGACGAAGCCGGACAGGATGATGAGTGTCTATGACCAGGCGCGGGCAACGGCAACCGCGGTCTGGAACAGGGCGATCGAAACCGGCGATGCTCCCGAGGTCGTCGGCCAGGCGGTCGTCACCGCGGCCACCGCGACATCGCCGAAGCTGCGCTATCCCGCCAGCAAGCAGGCGCGTCGCCTATACCTGCTGCGACGGTTTGTTCCCGCGCATGCTTTCGACAAAAGCCTCCGAAAACAGATGAACCTGCCGTCGTGACAAAGGCGCGTAGCCACTGTTCGGCGAGCCGGTTTTGAAACGCCAGACATCCGCTGCTGCGGCCGGACGATTTGAGGCATCACAAGCCGATCCACGACGGTTCCGAGAGGGGAAATTGAGCCGGCGGAGTGGCGCCAAACCGCCTCTGGGCATTCCTGCCCGGTTTCAGGTGGCGCTCGACACTTTCGCGATTGCCGCCAGCACCAGCAGAGCCAGACAGCCAACAAGCGCCATCAGGCCCAGCGACCAGGAAATGCCGATATGGGCCATCGCCAATGCCAGGGCGAACGGCGCGACCGCCGAGACGATCAGGCGGGCGGACATGGCGCGTCCCTGCAGCCGGCCATAGCCTTCGCTGCCGAACAGCATCAGTGGCAGTGCCCCGGTGACGATGCTGAACAGCCCGTTGCCCATTCCGAAGACGATGGCGAACGCCATCGCGCCGGCGATCGAAGGCGCGGTGCCAAGCAGGATGACCACGCCCGCCGTCATCAGCACGGCCGAGATGATGGCGAGCCGCAGCGGCGGCAGGTTGATCCCGAAGACCATATTGATGAAACGGCTGAGCACCTGCGACGGCCCGAACAGCGTTCCAACGATGGCGGCGGCGGCACCCAGACCGAGCCCGGACAGCAGCGGCACCATATGGACCAGCACGGCGGCGCTGACCAGGTTCTGGAGCGAGAAAGCGACAACCATCAAGGCAAAGCCGAGCGGCCGCGCCGGGGCCGGCAGCGATCCCGCGACGTGCCGTGGCGGCTCGATCGCCGCGCGCCTGCTCCTGGCCAGCCCCTGCGAGAGCCAGGCGTGCAGCGGCAGGCAGACCAGCAGGTTCAGCCCGGCAAAGACGAGGTAGACGTCTCGCCAAGGCAAATGCCCATGCAGCGCCGATGTGATCGGCCAGAAGACGGTCGATGCGAAACCGGCGATGAGGGTGAGATAGGTTATGCTGCGCTGCGCGGCACGCGGCCGGATCTGGACCAGCAGCGCGAAGGCCGCGCCGTATTGGACAAGGTTCGATGCTGCCTCCAGGGCAATCAGCGCGGCGACGAAGGCTGGACCGTTGGGCGCATAGGCACAGGCGGCAAGCGCAGCGGCAGCAACGGCCGAGCCGGCGGTCATGATCCGTCCCGCGCCAAAACGGTCGATCCAGCCGCCGAGCAAGGGTGCGGTCAGCCCGCCGGCCAGCAGCGCGGCCGATAGCGCGCCGAATATCCATTCGGTTGGCCAGCCCATATCCTTCGCCATGTCGCCGGCAAGGATGCTGAAACTGTAATAGAGCGTGCCGTAGCCGATAATCTGGGTGATCCCGAGCGCGGCGACAGCCGCTATCGGCGCACGCTCCGCGGTTTCGGCTTTTGCAAGGCTTCCATCATTGCCCACCGCGGTCATGGCTCACCACCTCGCCGTCTTCCTTGGTGAACCGGCTCACCGGGTGGTCGAGCAGATCCAGCACAAGCTCGGACGGACGGCACAGCCGTGTCCCTCTCGGCGTTTCGACGATCGGCCGGTTGATCAGGATCGGATGCTCGAGCATGGCATCGAGCAGTTGGCCGTCGGACCATTTTGGATCGGCCAGGCCCAGTTCGGCGTAGGGGGTGCCCTTTTCACGCAGCAGGGCGCGCACGGGAATTTCGAGCGTCGCTATCAACTGCTCCAGCCGCGCACGTGGCGGCGGATGTTTCAGATATTCGACGATGGTCGGCTCCTCGCCGCTCGCCCTGATCATGGCGAGCGTGTTGCGCGAGGTGCCGCAGTCCGGATTGTGGTAGATGGTGATCGTCATGGCCTGGCCTCGATGGGGAACGGTTGAACGTGCGGCTGCAGCAGCCATGTCGTCAGCGCCAGGGCAATGCCCGCGCCGGCCAGTTCGGCGGCGATGAAGCCCGGCAGGCTTGCCGGACTGATTCCGGAAAAACTGTTCGTCAGTGACCGTGCGGCCGCGACCGCTGGGTTGGCGAACGATGTCGATGCGGTGAACCAGTAGGCGGCGGTGATATAGAGGCCGACTAGCCAGGGGATGGCCGAGCGCTTGAAACGCAGGCCGGCGAGAATGACCGCCAGCAACCCGAAGGTCGCAATCCCTTCCGAAAGCCAGAGCGCGGGTCCCGTTCGGTCATGCGTCGACAAGGCGAGCGGCGAAAGCCCGAACATCAGGTGCGCGCCGACCGTGCCGGCGACGCCGCCCGAGAGTTGGGCGAGCACATACCAGGCGCAGTCGCTCGCCGGCAGCCGGCGCGACAGCGCCAGGACCATTGAAACGGCCGGATTGAAATGAGCGCCCGAGACCGGCCCCAGTATGGTGATGAGCACCACGAGGATCGCGCCCGTCGGCAAAGTGTTGCCAAGCAGCGTCAGTGCGCGATCGGGCGTCAGCGACTGCGCCATGATACCGGAGCCGACCACCGTGGCCACCAGCAAGCCGGTGCCGAGAGCTTCCGCCGTGAGCCGGCGCGGCAAATCAAAACCGGCGATGTCCCTGATGGAGGACGCGCCAGACACAGGGTGGTCGCCAGTCATCGGGCAGGCTCCCGCGTGTCGGCCGCACAGCAGCCCGGCAACACCGCCGGCGCGCAGATTTCCGGCCGGCCGGAGCAACAATCCTCCATCAGGAAGCGGATAAGACCGCTCAGCATGTCATACTCGGCGCTGTAGACCATGGAGCGGGAATCGCGGCGCACGCTCACCAGCCCCGCGCGTTCAAGCTCCTTGAGGTGGAAGCTGACGTTGGACGCCGAAACCTCGACCTTTTCGGCTATCGCCCCGGCGGCGATGCCGTCGGGGCCGGCGATCACCAAATGGCGCAGCACGCGCAGCCGTGTTTCCTGCGACAGCGCCGCGAAGGCCGCCAGTGCTTGACGTTCATTCATATTTCAACAATCCTATGAATATTGAAACAAGGATTATCGCACGTGCTCGCCTCTGACAATCGGGAATTTGATCCCGTGATCACGGCCGACCCGCGGGACATCACCATGGCCGGCTTGCTGGGCTTTCTGGCGGATCACAGGGAAAAGCCACTGGTGTTTTTCCATGAAGGCAGGCCAGTGTTGCCGGGCTACCATGTCACCGAGGTCAAGGCCGGCCGCTTCGACGCGCTCGACTGCGGCGGGAATCCGGAATCATGGTCGGAGATCTTCGTGCAGCTATGGGACGTCAATGAGGACCGCACCCATATGCCGGCTGGAAAATTCGCGGCGATCATCCGGAAAGTGACCGAGCATGTCGGTCTCGACCAGGCGGCCAAGCTGACCTTCGAGGTCAGCGACGGCGTGCGCCCGATGCAGCTCTACCGGGCCGCCCTGCCCCGGCTGGCCGACGGCGCCGTGCATGTCGCGCTTGCGCCACGGCCAGCGAGTTGCAAGCCGCGCGACCGCTGGCTGGAGGAGGAAAAGAAGAGGGTGCTTTTGAGCATGTGAGTACCGGAAGCGCGGGCGTGAGCCATGTGCAGGCCGGCCGGACATCGGCAACCTTAGTCCTTGGCGCGAAAAGCGTCCGGCACCACGAACACTTCGTCGGCGCGGCCATAGCCGCCATCGGCGACTTCCTCCACAAGCACCATCGTGTAGGGCCGCACGCCCTCGCCGAAAAAGTCGACGAACATGGCGGTCGTGCGATGGATGAGGTCTTCTTTCTGTGCCTTGGAGAGCGCCGCCTGCGGCATCTTGATATTGGCGAATGGCATGGTCTTTTCCTTGTCTTCTCAATCGTTTGGGCTAGGTTTCGAATGGAACGGGAGGCAGACCGCCACAGCAGCAGCGGCCAGCCTCCTTCAGATCACGCCGCCATTGGCGCGGATGATTTGCCCGTTGACCCAGGCACTGTCCGGCCCGGCCAGGAACGAGACCACGCCGGCAATGTCGTCGGGCTGGCCGAGCCTGCCGAGCGGGATCATCTTGGCCGTGGCCTCGATCTGCGCCGCGCTCTTGCCATCGGTGAACAGCGCCGTCTCGACCGGTCCGGGCGCCACCGCGTTGACGGTGATGCCGCGCGCGCCAAGCTCCTTGGCCAGAATGTGCGTCATCGCCTCGACCGCCGCCTTGGTGGCGGCATAGACGCCGTAACCCGGCTGGTAGAGGCCGACCACGCTGCTCGAAAAATTGACGATGCGGCCGCCATCGCGAATGCGTTTTGCGCCTTCGCGCATGCCACGGAACACGCCGCCGAGATTGATCGCGACCTGGGTGTCGAAGAAGGCATCATCGGCCTGTGCGATCGGCGAAAGCTTCATGATGCCGGCATTGTTGACCAGTATATCGATGCCTCCGAACGCCTTCTCGCCGGCGTCGAAGAGGCTGGCGATACCGGCCGGAACCGCGATATCGGCTTGCACGGCGATCGCCTTGCCGCCATCGGCTTCGATGGCGCGCACCAGCGCCTCGGCCTCGGCCTGTCCCCGCGCGTAATTGACGACGACGGCGATGCCGTCGCGGGCCAGCCGCCGCGCGATCGCCGCGCCGATGCCCTTGGAGGCGCCGGTCACGATCGCCGCTTTAGTTTGGCCCGTGCTCGTTTGGCCTGAAGTCATGGAAGTCTCTCCTTCTTGTTGGTGAGACGGATATAGGCCGAACCAACTTCCGGATAATCAGCCTTGTCTTGACATCACTATTCGGAAACTGCGAACAAAGACCATGGATCGCCTGGACACGATGCGGCTCTTCGTTCGCGTGCTGGAGCGGCGCAGCTTCACCGCTGCCGCCGCCGATCTCGGCCTGCCGCGCTCGACCGCGACGGAAGCGGTCCGGCGGCTGGAAGAACATCTCGGCGCAAGGCTGCTCGAGCGCACCACGCGCCAGGTGAACGCCACGCAGGATGGCGCGGCCTATTACCGGCGCTGCCTGTCCATCCTGGCCGAGATCGAGGATGCCGAAGCCGCCTTCCGCAATGCCGAACCGTTCGGCCTGCTGCGCATCGACGCCAGCACGCTGCTCACACGCACCTTCCTGTTGCCGCGCCTGCCGGAATTCCTCGCCCGCTATGCCAGGATCGACCTGCAGATCGGCCAGAGCGACCGGCTGGTCGACTTGGTGCGCGAGGGTGTCGACTGCGTCATCCGCGTCGGCGAGCCGCCGGACAGCGGCATGATCATGCGCCGCCTTGGCATGATCCGCGAGATGACCTGCGCCAGCCCCGCCTATCTCTCCCGCCACGGCACGCCCGCCTCCCCCGATGCGCTGGACGGCCACCAGGCGATCGGTTTCGTCTCCTCCCGCACCGGCGAAGTGCTGCCCTTCGAATTCACCGTCGGCGGCAAGACGCGCGAGGTCAGGCTGCCCGGCCGCGTCGCCGCCAACAATTCCGACACCGCCGCCGACCTCGCCCGGCTTGGCCTCGGCCTCATCCAGGCGCCGCGCTATCGCTTCGAGAAGGATTTGGCAGAGGGAACACTGGTCGAGGTGCTGGCCGAGTATCCGCCCTCGCCGACACCGCTGTCGGCGCTCTATCCGCAGAACCGGCAGCTTTCGCCGCGCCTGCGCGTCTTTCTCGACTGGGCGGCACGCATTTTCGCCGAGGCGAACTTGTAAGAGCAATTCCGGGAAAAGTGTGTAGCGGTTTTCCGTCCGGAACGCGTCAGCACAAAGGAACAGGCACTCGCCGTTGCCCATCGGCGCCATCTGATGTCAATGTCGCCGCGACAGCGCGCCATGGGGAGATGGCGCACCGCCAGGGAGGATTTCCATGACCAAGCAGCAAGCCGGCTTGCCGCGCTATGACGATGCCGTTGCAAGCTTTCGTATTGAGGATGAGATCGCGAGACTGCAGGGCGACCCCGCGACCGCCATCAACGCCTATGTCGAATGCTGCGGCCGGAACACCGGCGGAAACCGCCTGGCGCTGCGCGCCATCTCTGCCGGCGGCGAACTCAGCGAATTCAGCTTCGAGGATCTCGCCGACATGTCCGGCCGCGTCGGTACTCTGCTGAAGGAATTGGGCGTCGGCCCGGGCGATGTCGTGGCCGGCATGCTGCCGCGCATCCCCGAACTGGTGGCGCTGATCCTCGGCGCCTGGCGCATCGGCGCGGTCTACCAGCCGCTGTTCACTGCCTTCGGCCCGAAGGCGATCGAACACCGGCTCGGCTACAGCGGCGCCAGGCTGGTGGTGACCAATCCGGCCAATCGCGGCAAGCTCGACGAGGTCGCGAACCCTCCGCAAATCGCCACCATCCTCGGTGCTGGCGACGCCCTGTCCCCGGGCGACATCGATTTCCGTGCTGCGCTTGCCGCCGCCTCACCCAACTGCGACCCGGTGATGCGCAAGGGCGAAGACCTGTTCATGATGATGTCGACCTCGGGCACCACCGGCCTGCCGAAGGGCGTGCCGGTGCCGCTCAACGCGCTGCTCGCCTTCGGCGCCTATATGCGCGACGCGATCGGCCTGCGCCCAGACGACATCTTCTGGAACATCGCCGATCCGGGCTGGGCCTATGGCCTCTACTACGCCATCACGGGACCCCTGCTGCTCGGCATCGCCACGACCTTCAACGAGGGCGCCTTCACCGCCAAAAACACCTATGATGTCATCGAGCGGCTTGGCGTCACCAGCCTTGCCGGCTCGCCCACCGCCTTCCGCCTGCTGCTCGCCGAAGGTCCCGACGCCGCCGCGCGTGCAAAAGGCCGGCTGCGTGTGGTGAGCAGCGCTGGCGAGCCGCTCAACCCGGAAGTGATCCGCTGGTTCGACGCCCATCTCGCCGCGCCCATCCACGACCATTACGGCCAGACCGAGAACGGCATGATGGTCAACAACCATCACGGCCTGGCGCACCCTGTCCGCGCCGGCTCGGCGGGCTTTGCCATGCCGGGCTATCGCATGGTGGTGCTGGACGAGGCCGGCAACGAGCTCGGCCCCAACCAGCCCGGCATCCTCGCCGTCGACATCGCCAACTCGCCGTTGCGCTGGTTCGACGGCTACCACCAGGCCGAAACGCCGGCCATATCGGGCGGCTACTACCGCACCGGCGACACGGTGGAATACGAGCCGGACGGCTCGGTCTCCTTCATCGGCCGCGCCGACGACGTCATCACCTCGTCAGGCTACCGCATCGGCCCCTTCGACGTCGAAAGCGCGCTGATCGAACATCCCGCCGTCAACGAGGCGGCGGTGGTCGGCGTACCCGACCCGCAGCGCACCGAGATCGTCAAGGCCTTCGTCATCCTGGCGCCCGCCTACGAGGGCAGCCCGGAACTCGCCGAAGAATTGGCGCAGCATGTCCGCAAACGCCTCTCGGCCCATGCCTATCCGCGCGAGATCGACTTCGTCGGGGAATTGCCGAAGACCCCTAGCGGCAAGATCCAACGGTTCTTGTTGCGCAAGGCTGAGGTGGAGAAAAGGAACGGGTGAAGGGCGGCGGGAAGATTGGAGTCGGTCCTGCGCCAATTGCTGAGACCTGCGCATTGGAGGCAAAGTTGAGTGCGGGCGATAGGCGCCACCGGTAAGGGCACGTCATGACGGAGCATCGAATCTATTCCACAAGCTTTGCCAGCGTCTATCCGCACTATGTCGCCAAGGCGCAAAGGAAAGGACGCACCAGAGCCGAGGTCGATGAGATCATCTGCTGGCTGACGGGCTACACCGAAAAGGAACTCGACGCCGAACTGGAGAAGAAAACCAGCTTCGAGGATTTCTTTGGTCAGGCCTCCCGACTGAATCCTTTGCGGAATTTGATTACAGGGGTGGTCTGCGGCGTCCGCGTGGAACATATTGAGGATCCACTGATGAAGGAAATTCGCTACCTCGATAAGCTGATCGACGAGCTTGCGAAGGGGAAAGCGATGGAGAAGATACTCCGGAAATGAGGCGAGAGGCTCGAGCGCGCGATATCATCGACCGGGCGCACGGGCGCCAACGCTAATCACGCCTCCTCACACCGCGATCTGCAGGGTCCCGTGGCGCTTCACCTCAGCCTCTATCTCCCGCACCAGCGTCTCCAGCGCGGGATTGCGGACGTTGCGGGCGCGGCGAATGACGTAGGCGAGGTCCGGAGGCTTGGGGAACGACTTGTCGACGATCTCCATGCCGGGCCGCAGATGCCGCTGGCTGAGCAGCGCGACGCCGAGGCCGGAGGTCACGCCGGCGATGATGCCGGCCGCGCTCGAACATTCGAACACGATCTCGAACACCGTTCCCTCGTCCTGGCCGAGATCGAGGCCCCAACGGCGATAGAAGCAGTTCTCGTCGAAGGACAGGAACGGCACCGGGTCGCCTTTCCCAAGGGTCAGCTCGGGCGACTTCACCCAATGCAGGGTCTCGCGGAACAGCAGGACATCGGTGGGGCGGACGTCGTGCTGGAACACCTGGATGATGGCCGCGTCGAGCGCGCCCTCGCCCAACAGCTTCTGCAAGGCCAGGCTCATGCGCACCTGCGTGCGCACGCTCACCTCAGGGTACAGCCGGCGAAACCGGCCAAGGATGCGCGAAAGGTCCGTGCAGGTCGTATCCTCGGTCATCCCCAAAGCGATCTTGCCTTGCAGCGTGCTCTTCGACAGGCTCAGGATCGCCTCGTCATGGATGCCCAGGATCCGCCTGGCATAGCCCAGCAGATCCTGCCCTGAACTGGTGAACATCGGCGCATTCGCCTTGCGGCTGAGGATTTCGCAGTCGAGACTTGCTTCCAGCCGCCTGATCTTGTGGCTGACGGCCGATTGCGACAGGCCGAGCATCTCGGCAGCCCGGGTAACACCGCCATGTTTCTCGATCGCCACCATCGCCCGCAAGGCATCGACATCCAGGCGGCGGCTCATCACTCCAGCCATGACAATCCTCGTTTGAAACGAAAGCAGCGCTCCAGGGTCTCGGCAGAGAACGGGCTTTGAGGCAATCAGATATGCCACATCTCGCGCCTATTTCATGAATACATCGAAATTTGTCATGTGCAAAGGCGCCTGCGCGCCGCCATAAATCCCGCATCCGAGATCGGCCGTAATCCGCTGGCGAACCCGCTTCGACGAAGAGACCGCATGACGCTCCCGAAACCTCCGTCCCGTCGCCTGGCCTGGCCGCTTCTCGCGGCAGCCCTGGTCGTAAGCTGGAGCTCGGGCTTTGTCGGCATCCGTTACGCCAGCGAGAGCGCCGACGTCATGCTGGTGCTGTTCTGGCGAACCCTGATGTCAGGGCTGGTCCTCCTGCCCTTCGCGCTCATGGTCGGGCCGCGCATCGGCGTCCGGGCGCTGCTCCAGCAGATGGCGTTCGGCGTGGCGATGATGTTCCTCTATCTCGGCGGCTTCGCGCTTGCCATCGGCCAGCGCGTGCCGACCGGCCTTGTCGCGCTGATCTCGGACCTCGTCCCCCTCGCCATCGCGGCACTGTCGCAGCCCGTTCTCGGCCACCGGCTGACATCGAGGCAGTGGACCGGAACGGCTCTCGGCGTGCTCGGCGTGCTGGTCGTCTCGCTGAACAGCCTCAGTCTCGGCACCGCGCCGGCCTGGGCGTACGTGGTCACGATCGCTTCCATGATGGTCTTCGCTCTGGCGACCGTGCTGCAGAAGCGGATGGGGACGATCAACATGCCCATCCACCAGAGCCTGTGCATCCAATGCCTGACGGCGGCGCTGTTTTTTGCCGCTTGCGCCGAATGGAAAGGCGGGCTGATGCCGCCCCTTGATGGCCGGTTCGAGTTCGGCATCGCCTGGCTGGTGCTGTTTTCGACCTTCTTCTGCTACGGCGTCTATTATGCGAGCCTGCGCCTCCACAGCGCCGCGCAGGTCAGCAGCATGATCTATCTCAGCCCGCCGGTGACGATGCTCTGGGCCTGGCTGCTCTTCGGCGAGCCCCTTTCTGCGGCGATGGTCCTTGGCCTCGCGGTGACGCTGGTCGGCATCTGGCTGACATCGTCGCGCGGCACCGCACCGAAGGGCGAGGCAGGTTTGCGCCCAGCCGGGCAGCCAGCCGATTGATCACGATCCACGCAAACGCCAGCCAATTATCCAACTCAAGGGAGTGAACCATGAAGCTGACTGATTTCAAGGCCTTGACCTTCGACTGCTACGGTACGCTGATCGATTGGGAATCCGGCATGATCGACGCCCTGAAGCCGCTGACCGGGCGGGTTGGCCGCGGCCTCGGCCGCGACGAGATCCTGCAGGCGCATGCCAGGCACGAATCCAGCCAGCAGGACTGGACGCCGCAAAAGCGCTACTGCGACCTTCTGGCTGTCGTCTACAAGCGGCTCGCCGAGGAATGGGGCGTCGTGACCACGCCGGAGGAATGCATCGCCTATGGCCAAAGCGTGAAGGACTGGCCGGCCTTTGCCGATACCGCCGCCGCCCTGCAATACCTCAAGCAGCACTACAAGCTCGTCATCCTCTCCAACGTCGACAATACGAGCTTCTCCTTCAGCAACAGGAAGCTCGGCGTCGATTTCGATGCGATCTACACGGCGGAGGACATCGGCTCCTACAAGCCGTCGCCCCGGAATTTCGACTATATGCTGGAAAAACTGGCGACGCTCGGGATCGGCGACAAGCAAGTCCTGCACACGGCCGAAAGCCTGTTTCATGACCATGCCGTGACCAACCGCCTGGGCCTTAAATCGTGCTGGATCCACCGCCGGCATGCCGATCAGGGTTTCGGCGCCACGATGCATCCCGGCGAGATGCCGAAGGTGGACTTCCGCTTCGACAGCATGGCCGACCTCGCCAAGGCGCATCAGGAAGAATTGGGCGGCTGATAGAAGGCCATCCCTTGAGCTGAAACCAGAACTCGCCTGAGCGCCATCAACTCTTTTTACGGGCGGCGCCGCGCTTTTCGGCGGAAGTGCCGGAACCCCACAGGGCGCGGCCGAGCAAGCCCCTGCGTTTGCGCGGGGCGAGGTCGATATCGCTGACCAGCTTGGCGCCACCCTTGCGCCGCTCGAGCGTGATCTTGCGGCTGTGGAAGGCCTCCAGCTCGGCGCGGTGCGCCACGCTCAAGATGGTCACATTAGGCAATTCGTGGATGATGGTCTCCATCATCCTGTCCTGGCTCTTCTCGTCGAGTGCCGCCGTCGCCTCGTCCAGCACGATGATATCGGGCGCGTGCAGGAGCAGCCGCGCGAAGGCCAGGCGCTGCTTCTCGCCGCCCGACAGGGTCTGGTCCCACGGCGCGTCTTCCTCGATCCGGTCGCCAAGATGACCGAGCCCAACCTTGTCGAGGGCAGCCCTGATCTGCGGGATCGTCCAATCCCCGGCGGCGCCTGGATAGGCAGCGGCCCGGCGCAGCGTGCCCGAGGGGATGTAGGGGCGCTGCGGCAGCATGAACATGCGCTTGCCCGGGTGGAAATCGACGCTGCCGCCGCCCCACGGCCACAAGCCCGCTATCGCCCGCACCAGCGTGCTCTTGCCCGAACCGGATTCGCCGGCCACCAGCAGCCGCTCGCCCGGCTGGATCACCACCTCGGTTTCCTTGACCACGGCGGTGCCGTCATCGAGCGACACGGACAGATTGTTGAGGTTGAGCATCGTGTCGTCCTTGGTCTCGCCGCGATTGATGCGTCCGAGCGCGTCGCTCTCTTCCGCGCGCTCGAGCCCATCCAGCGACATCATCAGCGAGGCGATGCGCCGTGCCGAGGCGTTCCAGTCGGCCAGGCGCGGGTAATTGTCGACCAGCCATCCGAACGCGCCCTGCACGATGGCAAAGGCGGATGCCGCCTGCATGACCTGCCCAAGCGACATCGAGCCGTCGAGGAATTTTGGCGCGCACAAAAGCACCGGCACCACCGGCGCGAACAGGCTCGATCCCTGCGAGACCAGCGCCGTGCGCATGTGCTGGCCAGCAAGCATCGCCCACTTCCCCAGCACGCCGGCGAAGGTCCTGTCGATGCCGCTGCGCTCCTCCTCCTCGCCGCCGAGCAGGGCGATGCTCTCGCCGTTTTCGCGCACGCGCATCAGCGTGTAGCGAAATTCCGCTTCCGCCTGGTTCTTCTGCTCGGAAAGTTCGACGAAATGCCGGCCGATGACCACCATCGAGGTGGAGGTGATGCCGGCATAGATGACCGCGGTGATGACGAGAAAGCCCGGAATGGTGACGGTCGAGGAGCCGATCGGCAGCGTCAGCGCGCCGCCGATGGTCCACAAGACGACGATGAAGGTCGAGGCCGCCAGGAACGCGTTGAGCACGCCGGAGACGAAATCAACAGGCGATTCGGTGGCGATCCGCAAATCGTCGGCGATGCGGGCTTCCGGGTTCTGGTGATCGCCGCTGACGAGATTGAGCTGGTAGTAGCGGCCGTTGGTGAGCCAGCGGCCGATGATGGATGTAGTGAGCCAGGAGCGCCAGCGGCGCTGGATCGTCATGCGCAGATAGACCTGCGCAACGACAAGGCTGACGCTTCCAAGCACCAGCGGCACGAACACGGCGCTCAGGAAATAGACGGTCGGCGCATTGCGCTGCTCGATGGCGTCGAAGATCGAGCGGTTCCAGACATTGATCCCGTACTGGAAGCCGACATTGACGCAGATCAGGATCAGGAGCGCGATCGTGCATGGCCAGGCGAGCTTGTCGCCCCGCCGGCTCCAATAGCCGCGCGCGCTGATCCAGAAGCGCTTCAGCAGGTATTTCTTGCGCGCCTGTTCGGCCTGTTCGGGGCTCAGCTGCGGATCAGGTTCCACCGCCGCAGGCGGCGGCGCCGCCTCGCCGACGACCTCGGATGCGGCCTCGACATCGGGTACCTTCTCCCGGCGGGGCTTCCTGGCACCGTTTGGCTTGGCGCCGCCGGCCGGCCTCTGTTTGGGTTTGATGTCTGCCACAACGGCCATAACGGCCTGGGTATCGGAAGGTTTCATCATGAGGGCTTGCGACCTTGCCAGGGCTGTCCTGGTGCCCCGATATCCGCCACGTCTCGCCATGAGTTCACCGCCGCACAATCGCCACCAAGCCACGCGAAGAGCTTGTAAAACGGAGGTTTTCACGATGCGTCTGGTCTGGACTTTGGTGTTCGCGCTGGCGAGCGGTGCGGCGTATGCGGCTTCGCCGGAGGACGACTACATCGCCGCGCGCGACAAGGCGATCGCGGCCATCGCCGCGATGGAAAGCGCGAACGCTCCCGTGGAAACGCTCGACGCCGCCAATGAGAAGGCCCGCGCCGATCTCGAACAGCGCCTTTCGACGCTTCTTGGACCTTTCACGGTCAAGGGTTTTCCGGCGGCCGGCAGGATCAATATCGAAAGCCTCAGTTCCTCCGATGTCGGCTTCGGCATGCTGGACGGGCTGCGTCACGGCACCGAGGACGGCCCCAGCATCGTCGCGTCGACACGCGGGCTGGTCGAGCGCTGGCTGCAATCGCGTGCGGCGGAGACGGACGCCGATCTCAAACTGCCCACCAGCTTCGACGCGGCGCTGAAGCTCGATGCGTTCTACACCCAGGCCATCGGCAGCGACGCCGCTTTCACAGGCACGCTCGACTTCACCCTGAAGACGCCCGACGGCGCCGACATGGCGATCGCCCGCCTTGGCGGCTGGGCACAGGATGTCGGACCTAACTACGACCAGGAAATCGTCGTCACGCTAGTCAAGGGCAACAGTGTCATGATCGCCGAGGCGCCCGCGACACCGCCCGTCCCAAGGATCGCGGCCTGCGAGGCGGTCTGGACCGCGGCCGACGCCGCCGCCCAGAAACTGGTCAAGCAGGCCACCGACGACAGCGACGAAAATACATCCGATGCCGCCGACGCCGCCTGGGCAAAAGGCGACAGCGACTTCCGCGCCTGCATGGGCAAGAACCTGCGCGACAACCCGGCCTTCCCCGCGCTGCTTGCCCAGGCGCAGACGCTTGCTGACCAGATGGCTGGGAAGTAGGGCGCGCAAGGCGGACGCGGCGCCGACGCTGCCAATCTCCCCCTCGGGGGGAAAGATTGGCTGTTTCGTCGTCAGCACCGTTTCCACCCCTTGCGGCCTCCGCACCCCATCACGATATTGCCGGCGCGCTGGTCTTGCTGACGGCAGTTGCCAGCACCGTTGAAAATTGATGAAAGGAAGTCCCGATCGCGCATGGCGCGACGGGCGGATGAAAGCGTGGGAAACCCGGAATGACGACAGACACGAAAGCGACGGAAACCAAGGCATTCGAGGCGGATGTTTCGCGGCTGCTGCACATGATGGTGCATTCGGTCTATTCTGATAAGGACGTCTTCCTGCGCGAACTGATTTCCAACGCCGCCGACGCCTGCGAGAAGCTGCGCTTCGAGGCCGTCAGTCGCCCCGAATTGCTGGCCGACGATCCGAAGCCCCGCATCTCGATTGCAGCCGATCCCGACGGCAAGCTGATCACCGTCGAGGACAACGGCATCGGCATGAGCCGCGACGACATGACGGAGGCGCTGGGCACGATCGCGCGCTCGGGCACGCGCGCTTTCATCGAGCGCGTCGGCGCCGGCAATTCGAGCGAGGACACGCAGCTGATCGGCCAGTTCGGCGTCGGCTTCTACTCCGCCTTCATGGTCGCGACCCGCGTCGACGTCATCAGCCGCCTGGCGGGAAGCGAAGAAGCCTGGCGCTGGTCGTCCGACGGCAAGGGTTCCTACGAGATCGCGCCCGCCCCGCTCGAAGCCGCCCCCAAGCGCGGCACCCGCGTCGTGCTGCATCTGATGGACGACGCCGTGTCCTACACCGGATCCTATCGGCTCGAGCAACTGGCCAAGTCGCAGTCGGGCCATGTGCCGGTGCCGATCACGCTCATCGAGAGGCCCGGTGCCGAGGCGCGCGACATTGCCGATGGCACGGCCCTTTGGGTCAGGCCGAAGAGCGAGATCAAGCCCGAGGAATACACCGACTTTTACCGCGGCGTCTCCGGCCAGTATGACGAGCCGGCCGCCACCATCCATTTCCGCGCCGAGGGCCGGCAGGAATATAGCGTGCTGGCCTTCGTGCCCGGCTCGCGTCCCTTCGATCTCTTCGACCAGGACCGCAAGGGCCGCATGAAGCTCTATGTGCGCCGCGTCTTCATCACCGACGATGCCGATCTGTTGCCGCGCTACCTGCGCTTCATGCGCGGGCTGGTCGATTCCGCCGACCTGCCGCTCAACGTCTCGCGCGAGATGATCCAGGAAAGCCCGCTGCTGGCCGCGATCCGCAAGGGCCTGACCAACCGCGTGCTTGGCGATCTCGCCAAGCTGGCGGAGAACGAGACCGAGGCCTATGCGAAAATCTGGGAAAACTTCGGCGTCGTCCTCAAGGAAGGACTCTACGAGGACCATGAGCGGCGCGAGCAGCTCTTGAAGCTCGCCCGCTTCCGCTCAACCGCCTCCGGCGAAGGCTGGCGCGGCCTTGCCGACTACGTCTCGGCGATGAAGGAAGGCCAGAAGGCGATCTTCTTCATGGCCGGCGACGACCGTGCACGGCTCGAAGCCTCGCCGCAGCTCGAAGGCTTCAAGGCACGCGGCATCGAGGTGCTGCTGCTCACCGACCCGGTCGACAGTTTCTGGACGTCGATGGCGCCCGAATTCGACGGCAAGCCGTTCAAGTCGGTGACGCAGGGCGTGGCCGAACTGTCCGAGATCCCGCTGCTCGACGAGGCGAACAAGCCGGATGCGGCGGCGGCGCCCGAGGTCGATGGCTTCCTGGCCTTCGTCAAGGCGGCGCTTGGCGATGCCGTGTCGGACGTGAAGGCCTCCGACCGCCTCACCGAAAGCGCGGTCTGCCTGGTCGCGCCCGAACACGGTCCCGACCGGCAGTTCGAGCGGCTGCTCAACGCCGCCGGCCGCCTCGACAAGACAGCCAAACCGATCCTCGAGATCAACCCCCGCCACCAGCGCGTCCTGGCGCTCGCCAGCCTCGGCGAAGACGAGCAGGCCTTCAAGGAGGATGCCGCCCACCTTCTCTACGACGAGGCTCGCGTCCTCGACGGCGACAAGCCGGCCGACGCAAGGGCGTTTTCGGAGCGCCTCGCCCGGCTGATCGCGCGCGGTATTTCGAAGGGCTGAGGAGACGCCGGCCAGCCGTTCCCGACGTGTGGTCGAACGGGGTTGCGTGGCGACCCCGTCTCCCGACAAATTTCGGCATCTCTCGCACCCGGCAACGCGCTGAAGTCCGCTGGCTCAATCGCCGACTGTGGACATCGCGCCTGCAATCCCTCAATCTTGGCCCGGGAACAAAACAGGCGCTTCAAAGAGAGCGCACCGGGTGCTCATGAAACGACGATGGACATTGTATGATCCACGGCTGGCCTGGATGCTGGTCGCGCCGGTGCTCTTGCTGCTGATCTTTTTCCTGGTGCTGCCGATCGCCGTGATGGCCGGCTATACCTTCTTCACCTTTGTCACCGCCGGCGTGGAAACGAGCGCGCTCACGACCGCGAACTGGCACGAATTCCTCACCGACAGCTACTATCACGGCTTCCTCCTGAAGACCTTGAGAGTCGGAGCCATGACGGCGCTGCTGTGCGGCGTGCTCGGCTACTTCCCTGCCTATTTCATCTGGGCCACGACCTTCAAGCACAAATGGCTGCTGCTGCTTTTGCTGATCGTGCCGTTCTGGATCAGCTTCACCATCCGCACCTTTTCCTGGATCAACATCCTGGGGGAACAGGGCGTCATCAACGTCGCGCTGCTCAAAATGGGCATCATCCATGAGCCGCTGCAGATGCTCTACAACGAAGGCGCGGTCATCCTGGGCATGCTGCACTTCCTGCTGCCCTACACGATCCTCAATGTCTATGTCAGCCTGGAGAGCATTGATCGGACGTTGATTTCGGCGGCCCGCTCGATGGGCTGCACGAGCGCGCAGGCGTTCCGGGAGGTCACGCTACCGCTGTCGCTGCCCGGCCTGGCTGCGGGCCTGCTGCTCTGCTTCGTGCTGGCCGCCGGCAGCTATGTGACGCCGCAGCTTCTCGGCTCGGGCCGCGACGCTCTGTTCGGCAACCTGATCTACGACACCATCATGGGCGAATTGAACTGGCCGATGGGAGCCACGCTTTCGATCGTGCTGTTCATCGTGCTCGGCTTCTTCGCCGCCGTCTACACGCGCTACATGGGCATGTCGCAGATCGTCAAAGGGCTTGGCGGATGACGGGGCTTGCAGGATGAGGGGAACACGGCGCAGGCAGGAAGGCAGATGGGCCTGGCGGCTGACCGGCTTCGTCACGGTCTGCGTCTACGTCTTCATGTTCGCGCCGATCGTGGCGACAGTGGTCCTGTCGTTCAACGCCTCGATGTTCGGCGGATTCCCGATGACCGGCTTCAGCCTGCAATGGTACGGCAAGCTGATGGCCAACGAGGCGGTGCTGGCTGCCTTTCGAACATCCTTGTGGATCGCATTGGTCACCGCCATCGTCACCACCGCCATCGGCGTCACCACGGCGTTTGCCTTGGTCCGCTTCGAATTTCGCGGCAAGCAGGCGCTGAGCACCCTGGTGATCCTGCCGGCATTGGTGCCGGAAACCATCCTCGGCGTCGGCCTGCTGGTGCTGATCAAGGCCGTCGACCAGCCGAGGACCATGCTGCTCCTGGTGCTTGGCCATATCCTGCTCGCCGTGCCCTATGTGGTGCTGATCGCCCAGGCGCGCATGATCGGCATCCGGCGCGTCTACGAGGAGGCCGCACTGTCGCTTGGCGCCTCTCGCTTCTCGTCCTTCCGCGAGATCACGCTGCCGCTGCTCATCCCGGCCGTTGTCGGCGGCGCCCTGCTCGCCTTCACCATTTCGTTCGACAACACCTCGGCCAGCCTGTTCTGGCGGCCGGCCGGCGTCGAGACCATGCCGACCCAGATCCTTTCCATGCTCAAGATTTCGATCAGCCCGGAGATCAACGCGCTCGGCACCGTGATGATCCTGGTGACCGTCGGCATCCCGCTGATCGGTGGCCTGATCCTGCAAAGCCTGACAAAACTGAGAAGACGTGGCGAACCAAAGGAGGAAATACAATGAAACTCACCACCACCAAGCGGCTGGAACGGCTGCACGATCGATACGCCAATGGCGACCTGAGCCGCCGCACGTTCCTGACGCTGACCGCAGCAGCGGCAGCATCGGCGGGCCTTTCGATGCCCTGGATGGGCCGGGCGCTCGCCGCGGTCCAGGAGGTTCGCTTCGACGGCTGGGGCGGCACGGTGCAGGACGCGATCGACAAGTTCGCCTTCCAGCCCTACACGACCAAGACCAAGATCAAGGTGGTCCAGGGCACGTTCGGCGACGAGGACGAGATCATCACCAAGATCAAGACCGCCAAGCCCGGCGACTACCAGGTCATCCATTCCTCCGGCGTGAACTACTACATCAAATACGTGAACGCCGGCCTGACCTCGGAAATCAACGAGGCCAACATTCCCAACATGGCGAACGTGCTGCAGCCGATGATCGAGCCGTTCCGCAAGCTGACGCCAAAGCTATCGGCCGTGCCCTACGACTACGGCACCACCGGCATCGCCTACAACACCAAGGTGATCTCGCCGGAGGAAGCCAAGGAAAAGGGCGCCGGGCTCCTGCTCGACAAGAAATATGCCGGCAAGGTCGGCGGCTATTCCGACATGACGACGCGCGTCTGGTATGCGGCGCTCGCCACCGGGCAGGACCCCAACAACCTCAAGGACATGGACGCCATCTGGGCCAAGGTGCGCGAAACGCGCGACCTCGCCAAGAAGTTCTGGAGTTCCGGCGCGGAGCTGATGGACCTGCTTTCCAAGGGTGAGATCGTGGTGACCGATGCCTGGTCGGGCCGCGTCGCCGCGCTGCAGGACCAGGGCCATCCTATCGGCTATCTCGATCCGGCCGGCTCCTACGCCTGGATGGAGGACATGCTGATCCTGAAGGGTTCGCCCATGGCCGAATGCGAGGAACTCATCAACTTCATGCTCGACCCGGCGACCTCGATCGCGGTGGCCGAAGGCCAGAGCTATCCGCCGTCGCTCGATCCTAACAAGGTCAAGCTGACCGAGAAGATCGAGAAGCTGCCGGCATTCGACAAGACGGGCACGATGAAGTCGCTGACCTTTGCCGATCCGACCTACTGGGCGACCAACGAGGACGCCTGGACCAAGCAGTGGAACAGGATCTCGAAGGGTGCCTGACAGCCAGGAAACGACACTCCATCCCCGGCCTGTTCAGGCCGGGGCAGCCGGCGCGAGCGCGGCCGCCGAGGCGAACAGCCCGGCGGTCGAGTTCCGCGA
The DNA here is from genome assembly GCF_006442275.1 of Mesorhizobium sp. B2-3-10. Classification (NCBI taxonomy): domain Bacteria; kingdom Pseudomonadati; phylum Pseudomonadota; class Alphaproteobacteria; order Hyphomicrobiales; family Phyllobacteriaceae; genus Mesorhizobium; species Mesorhizobium sp. B2-3-10. Next base: position 122,030 of record NZ_VFVT01000008.1, on the reverse strand, counting down.
CATCGACATCGCCTACGGCAAGTTCGTCGCGGTGCGCGATTTCTCGCTCTCGATCCGCAAGGGCAGCTTCGTCACCCTGCTCGGGCCCTCGGGTTGCGGCAAGACCACGATCCTGCGCTCCATCGCCGGCCTGGTCGATATTTCGGGCGGCCAAATCATGATCGACGGGCGGCGCGTCGACGACGTCCCGATCTACAAGCGCAACATCGGGCTGGTCTTCCAGAGCTACGCGCTCTTCCCGCACAAGAACGTATTCGACAACGTCGCCTTCGGCCTGAAGTACCGCAACGTGCCGAAGCCCGAGATCGTGCGCAAGGTCGGCAAGGCGCTCGAAATGGTGCGGCTGCCGGGCAGCGAGAAGAAGCTGCCGTCGCAACTGTCAGGCGGGCAGCAGCAGCGCATCGCGCTCGCCCGCGCCATCGTCTTCGAGCCGCAGGTGCTGCTGCTGGATGAGCCGTTGTCGGCGCTGGACGCCAACATGCGCGAGGAGATGCGCGTCGAGATCAAGAAGATCCAGAAGGAAACCGGCATCACCGCCATTTTCGTCACGCACGACCAGGAAGAAGCCCTTTCCATGTCGGATCGCATCGTGGTGATGAACGCGGGCGCGGTGGAGCAGATCGGCACTCCGGAGGAGGTCTACGAGGCGCCGGCGACAGCCTTCGTCGCCGACTTCCTCGGCAAGGCCAACATGCTTGCCGGGACCGTGAGCCGGTCCGGCCAAGGAACGGTAACGGTGGTGCTTGGCACCAGCCAGACGGTCAGCGTGGCTTGTCCAAGGCCGCTTGCCGACGGCAGCAAGGTCACCGTCGTGGTGCGGCCGCAGAAATTTTCGGTCGGTGCTGGAACGAGCGCCAATCGGCTGTCCGGCCGCGTGATCTCGGCCTCCTATCTGGGCGGCAGCGCGATCTACGAGATCGACATCGGCGGCAAGACCAGCCTCCGCGCCAATACACCGATCACTGGCCGCGTGCTTCGCGAAGGCGAGACGATCGAGTTGGGTTTTGCCCCGGACGGCTGCGTGCTGCTGGACGGGGCCGGGAAGCGGATTTCCTGAAGGTCGCGGGCGCTTGGTGCGGTTCAGCCACCATTTGACGCGCCCGTGCCGTCTCGCGCAACAGCCCAGATCCCAGCCGCCTGAAGGCGTGGGGTCTGCAGATCCCCATCGGGGCTCTAAACGCTTGTTTCCGCAATTCCGGCAGCGCCGGTCTGGTTTCAACTCGCACCGGTCAGTGATCGACTTTGCGGATGTTGCGCTCCGCCGTGGGTGCAAGGCTCCCGGCTCCGGGCACTGAAGCCGGCGCGCCTTGAAGAACCCAATCCGCCGCGATCTGCCCGATCACCGGCGCCAGCTGGATGCCATAGCCGCCGGCGCCGGCGGCGGTGACCAATGCCGGTTCCGAGGCATCGATCGGTCCGACGAGCGGCCGATGATCGGCCGTGACAGGATAAAGGCCGGCCCAGCCACGGCCAAGCCGCGCGCCCGGCAGATCGGGCAGCCGTTCCAGCAGCAGTTCGGCCAGGTGGACCTTCGATTGCTCCTCGCACTGATCGTTGTAATTGTCCGGATCCTCGGGAGCGATGGACGTCACCTTGTGGATCTCGGCAATCAGCGCGCCAGGCTTGTCGTGGCGGAAATTAAGGCCGCTGCCCTCGCCGTCCACGAGGTCCATGACCATCGGCATCGTATAGTCGAGCGGCCTGTCCAGATGGATGACGACCGCCTCATGGCGCTCGGGCCAAATGTGCAGGCGCTGGCCGAAGAGCTCGGCGACCCGCGGCGCCCATGCGCCGCCTGTGTTGACCACGGCATCGCATTCGACCGGATCGCCATTGGTCTCCAGCCTGTAGCCGCCTGGCCGCCTTCCCACCCCGAGCACCTTGCGGTACTGGCGAATGTCGCCGCCCTTTTCACGGATGATCCGCGCCAGGAAATTGCACATGTCATAGGGATCGAGAAAGCCGTTGTCGGGTCCGAACAAACCGCCTTCGAGCCCGTCGGGGCTAAGGTGGGGAACAAGGTCCCTGAGTTCGTTCGCACGGATCAGGCGCGACTTCAGGCCGGCCCCGCCCTGAATCTCGACTGATTTCGCGAACAGCTCCATCTGCGCGGGCGTGCGCGCGAGCCGAAGATAACCGATGTGGTTGAATTGAAGCCCCTGCCCCTCCCACTGGCGAAACCGGCGGAACGAATGAACGCGAAGCATGATCTCGAACGGATCGGTAAATTGCGACCCGACAACGCCGACCGACCTGCCGCTCGAGCCTGAAGCGATCGACTGCGCTTCCAGCACCGTCACGCGCGCGCCCTGTTCGAGGAGGGTGAGCGCCGTGCATAGGCCCAGCGTGCCCGCACCGATCACCACGACATGGAAGGAAGCTGTCATATAGGGTCACCTGCTTTCAGGCATGATCCCCGATGTTCCAGAGCTCATGCTTCGACAAAGAGATAGGGAGGCGAATCGACCAAACGTCATCCTGATCCACGCTGCGCGGCGATCTCGCCCAAGGTGTCGTCGATCGCATGCAGAATGCTGCGCGCGTCCGCCTGTGTCATGGGCGTCGAGAGCGCGAACAGGCCGTAGCTGGCAGACAGGACGCCGCGGCCGAGCAAGCCCTTGTGGAATGTCTCGAACCTCCGGTGCTCGGCCTGGTCCGGATAGACGGATCTATAGTCCGTAACCGGATGCGAGGTAAAATGAACCTTGAACAGCGAACCGAGGCCCACGCATTGGCCGGCAAGGCCATGCCTGTCGAACGAGGCGGACACCCCTTCGCGCAGGAATGCGCCCAGTGTATCGAGATGGGCAAAGCTCTCCTTCGTCAGCGCCCGCATCGAGGCGAGCCCGGCCCGCATGGTCACCGGATTGGCGGTGAACGTGCCGCCATGGGGAAGAGCGGGCTTGCCCCTGGTCGGATCGAACACCGCCATGACATCGGCGCGCCCGCCAACGGCGCCCACGGGGAAGCCGCCGCCGATGATCTTTCCGAGCGCGGTCAGGTCGGGCTCGATGCCCCACAACCCCTGCGCGCCCGACCAGCCAAGGCGAAACGAGATGACTTCGTCGAAGACAATCAGGGCCCCGGCCGCCCAGGCGATCTCGACCATTGCGTGCAGATAGTCCCGGCGTGCCGGGATGAGGCCGGCACGATTGGGTATCGGGTCGATCAGCACGCCTGCTATGCTGTCGCCCTGGGTGGCGAAGACGGCGCGAAGCGCCTCGACATCGTTGAAGGGCACGGCAATCACATCGTCCAGCACCCCGCGCGGCGTTCCCTTTGCGTAAGGCGTCGAGCTTGGCATGTCGCCCCAATTGGACGGGGAACTGTCCAGGCTCACCTCGGCGAAATCATACGACCCATGGTAGGCGCCTTCGATCTTGACGATCTTCGGCCGCCCGGTGAAGGCGCGCGCGGCCTTGATGGCCATCATCACCCCCTCCGTGCCAGAGTTGGTGAAGCGGATCCGGTCGACGGAGGGCAGCCGGTCGACGAGAAGCTCGGCAAGCTCGATCTCGCTGAGCGTCGGGGCGCCGAAGGCCGTGCCGAACGGCAGTTGCTCGACCACGGCGGCAGCGACATCGGGATGCGTGTAGCCATGGATCATCGAGGTGAAATTGTTGATGCAGTCATAGTAGACGTTGCCGTCGACATCCCAGACCCTGCACCCCTCGCCTCGCGCGGCATAGATCGGAAACGGATCGACAAAGACGGTGGTGCGCGTATTGCCGCCCGGCATCACCTTCTTGGCGCGCTCGAAGAGGCTCTTTGATCCAGGCATGGCGTCGGGATAATGCGGCATGGCTCTCGCTGGCGAATTTGACCGTCAAGGCAGCGGCGGCACCGCCGCTCGTCGCAATGCTATGGCCAGCTTCTGCACCGACGCAATCGGCCAGGCGGAGTATGCGACACGACCAGGCCGTCACTGACCATTATCCTCCCGCCGCCACTGCCCGGTTCGGATGCCTGAGGTGGGTTGGCGTGATGCCGGTCTGCTGGCGGAACACACGGCTGAAATGGCCGGCATTGGTGAAGCCGCAGCGGTAGGCGATGTCGCCGATCTGCAAGTCGCTGCCTTCCAGCAGCGACTTCGCATGATGCACCCTGAGCGCCAGATATGCCGCCATCGGGCCGATTCCCAGTTCCAACCCGAAGAGCCGTTCGAGCTGGCGCCGCGAGCAGTTCAGGCGGCTTGCGATCTCGGCCACCGACAGCGTCTCCTGCAGGTTGCTCTCCATCAACAGCAAGGCCCGCTTCACCGCCCGGCTCGACGCCGCCGGAAACAGGTCGCCGACGGGCTGCACGTCGCGGCTGCTCCTGATCCGGTCGAGCACCAGGATCTTGGCGGCCTTCTCGGCCGCCTTCTGGCCGATGAACTGGGACACGAAATGGCCCGCGAGGTCGGCGGCACCCGTGCCGCCCGCGCATGTCGCGCGGCCCCGGTCGACGGTAAAAAGGCTGTCGGCATGGGCGTTGACCTCCGGGAACCGGCTGCGGAAATCCTTGATGTGGAACCAGCTGACGGCAGCGCTGTAGCCGTCGAGCAACCCGTAGCGCGCCAGCACGAAGCTTCCCGTGCAGAGCGCCGTCAGCGGCACGCCCTTGCCGGCGGCACGCAAAAGAAACGCCTCCTTCTCGGAACTCAGGCTGCGGTTTGTGTCGAGCAGGCCGCCGACCACGACCACGTTATCGAAATCCTCGGGGTTGCCGATCCCCCCAGTCGGCAGCAATTCGACGCCGCAACTTGCCCGGATCGGCAGGCCGCGTTCGCCGACGATCTCCCAGTCGAACTCTATCCTGCGGCTGCGGTCGCCCTCATCGCCCGCCAGCCGCAGCGTGTCGATGAACAACGATAGCGGCGACAGCGTGAAGTCGCGAACGAGGAGAAACGCAAAACGCCTGGCCATTGTTGTTCGGAACCGTCCTCGTGCCCTCTGATTGCACCCTGTTGCGCATCACTCGCCACCCCTTATATAGCCCGTGTCGGAAAAGGCAGAGTTGGTTTGGTAAGCCCAACTCCTTTCGCCAGCGAATTCCTTTCGCCGGGAAAGTTCTGGTCTTCGGCTTCGTGCACGAGATCCCCGCGACGAACATCGGACGCTGCTCAAGGGCCCGTCGCGTCCGACATGAAGGCGAGCGCAACCCTTCTCGCCGCGCGATCAGCGCCGAGATCAGGCGCGGCCTCGGAGTCGAGGACTTCGAGCAGTCGGATGAGCACGACCGTCCGCGCCGGCGGCGAGACACTTCGCGCGCGCTGGCTTATTGGCTGCGGTGGCGGCCCCAGGGCCACCGACGCTGATCCGGACCTCGAGGGAATTGCCAAGGCCGCGGCGCGGTAATTTGGCGAACCCGAATGAAGCGTGTCCATCGGGCGGCGAATCCAACTGCCCCGCCGATGAAGCCGAACACCCGCCGGGTCCCATGCTAGGGGAACTGATCGAGCCTGATTTCGGTTGTCTGTTGTGCGAACGATCGTTGCACGGCAGGCACCTGACGAGCGAAGATAAAATATGAAACCTGCAGCCAAGCGGCGCGGTTCCCTGCGGAAGGTCCTAGGTGGCATCGCAGCGGCGATTGCGACCACCCCTGACCGGAGGGCCGAGCAAGGCGCGAGCACCGCGTCAATGGTTGCCGAATGGCCGCTGCCGCCGTCGACGACGCTTGGCTCCTCCTTGCGCCTGAAAGGGATCGAACGCGAAGTACGAGCCAGGCTGCCCTGGACAGTGAGGAAATTTGCCAAGGCCGAGACCGGCCGCATCGTCTTGCGCATGCTGCAAGCCGACGCGGATGCGTTCCGGGCCGCCTCGGCAACCATCTCCAGGATGCTGGAGGGGATCGAAGCGCTGGCCGTGCTTCCGCGAGAAGCGGAGGACATTCTCACCATCTCGTCGCGCGAGCGGCACAAGTGGCTCAGGGACGGTCGCCTGAAAAGCATCGGCACGCGCACCGTGAAGATGCGCGGGCGATCCAAGGCCGTGACCTTCCATGTCTTCGATCCACGCCACATCGAGGACGTTCTTGATCGTGACCTGGCGACCGCCTGGCGGGAGGAGGACGCGCGGGAAACATCCGAAAACAGGAGGCGCGGAGCTGGCAAGGCCGCGCTGACGCGAGCAGGCAAGCGGACGGGCAACGCCCGCAAGACCAGGAATTCGGGAAAAGACGATGCGCCAAAGCTCGAGGGCTGGGACACGTTCGAGGCGGAAGGATTGCTGCGGTAGAGCAACCCCAGGAAACGATTTTCCGGCGACGATCGCGCTCGCGCCCCATTCCCGTCTACGGATATTGCGCCTTACCGGGGCCGGAAGCGCCGAGATCGCCCTGCAATTCCTTGGGCAGGGGAAGGCTCGAACATTGCAGATGGACGTCGCGGGCGAGCAGCTTTCGCTGCTTCTGCTCGTGCTCCTTGGTGGCCGCTATGATCCCCAATCCATACGGGCCAAGTGCAACGAATTCCCAACCCGGATGCGTTTTTTCGCGGACCGCGTAGTCCGAAGCCGCCGCTCGAGCTTGCTGGCATTGCGGCGTCGCCCATTTCTGGTCCTGCTGCGAAAGCGAGGCTCCGTAATCGACTGGAGAGGTCGCGCATCCGGCCATCGTCGCGGCCAATGCGGACGTTGCAAGCCCCACCGCAATTTTCATCCAGAAGCCCTTTGCCAACCACCGTGGAGAGTACATGGACGCCTTCATCTCACAAGGGAAGCGTTGCGACCAGAGAGCCCGGCCTCGTTTCCTGGGGCCCGCCCGTCGCCAGATTTGGACCGCAGCTGGGAACCAATGATGGGCGAGACTGTTCAGTTGTAACTTGATACGACGCTGACATTCTTGCGGGCGGGCAAGGCGGCCATCTTCAGGAGTTCCCATCATGACTATTTCGTCCGGATTTCGTTCAATCGCCATTGCCGCGATCGCCGCTGCGGGCGTCAGCCTGGCCAGCGCCGCGCATGCCGACAGCGGTAAAATCCGCTTCTCCGTCTACAAGGCGGCCTTCTTTGTCGGAGGCTCCGGTGGCGAGGGCACGCTGACTTTCCATGGCCGCAAATACCCGATCTCGATCGGCGGTGTCTCGGGCGGCCTCGCCTTCGGCGTCTCCAAGACTTATTTCCAGGGCACCGTGCGCCACATCAAGCGCGTCCGGGACGTGACTGGCGTGTACGGCGCCGCCGGCGGCGGCGGCACGCTCGGCAAAGGCGCCCAGGTGATCGTGATGACCAACGACAAGGGCGCCCAGCTTGAACTCACGGGCCGACAGGTAGGCCTGCAGGTCAACGCCGATCTGAGCGGGCTCGCCATCTCGATGAGATAAGCCTCGTGGCGTGAAGCGCGTCGCCATGACCGTGCGACGCGCTCCGGCGCACATTTTGAAACTGGAAATCAGCTCCTCAACCCCGGCGCTTCCTGTCCAGTGCGCTCGACATATTCCGTATAGCCGCCACCATAGGTGTGGATGCCTTCCGGCGTCAGTTCGAGCACACGGTTCGACAGCGCGGCCAGGAAATGCCGGTCGTGCGAGACGAACAGCATCGTGCCTTCATACTGCGACAGCGCCTCGATCAGCATCTGCTTGGTGGTGATGTCCAGATGGTTGGTCGGTTCGTCCAGCACCAGGAGGTTGGGCGGGTCGAACAGCATCAGCGCCATCACCAGCCGCGCCTTCTCGCCGCCTGACAGCACCCGGCATTTCTTCTCGATCTCGTCGCCGGAAAAGCCGAAACAGCCGGCAAGTGCCCGAAGCGGCGCCTGGCCGGCCTGCGGAAAATTATCCTCCAGCGTCTGGAACACGGTGCGCTCGCCTTCGAGCAACTCCATGGCGTGCTGGGCGAAATAGCCCATTTTCACACTCGGTCCCCGCGCCACCGTACCGGTATCGGGATCGGAAGCACCGGCCACCAGCTTCAGCAGCGTCGATTTCCCCGCGCCATTGACGCCCATGATGCACCAGCGCTCGCGGCGGCGGACCTGGAAGTCGAGCCCTTCATAGATGGTGCGGCTGCCATAGGCCTTGTGCACGTTCTTCAAGGTGACGACGTCCTCGCCACAGCGCGGCGCTGGCTGGAACTCGAAATTCACCACCTGGCGGCGCTTTGGCGGCTCGACGCGGTCGATTTTGTCTAGCTTCTTCACCCGGCTCTGCACCTGCGCGGCATGCGAGGCACGCGCCTTGAAGCGCTCGATGAAGGCGATCTCCTTGGCCAGCATCGCCTGCTGACGTTCGAACTGAGCCTGCTGCTGCTTGTCGGCGATCGCCCGCTGCTGCTGGTAGAATTCGTAATTGCCGGAATAGGCGGTGAGCGATCCCGCATCGATCTCGACGATCTTGTTGACGATGCGGTTCATGAACTCGCGGTCGTGCGAGGTCATCAGCAGCGCGCCGTCATAGCCTTTCAGGAACTGCTCCAGCCAGATCAGGCTTTCCAGGTCGAGATGGTTCGACGGTTCGTCGAGCAGCATGGCGTCTGGCCGCATCAGCAGGATGCGGGCCAGCGCCACGCGCATCTTCCAGCCGCCCGAGAGTTTGCCGACGTCGCCGTCCATCATCTCCTGGCTGAAGCCCAGACCGTCCAGCACCTCGCGGGCACGCCCGTCCAGCGCATAACCGTCGAGTTCCTCGAAGCGATGCTGCGCCTCGCCATACTTTTCGATGATCTCATCCATCCGGTCGGCCTGGTCGGGGTCGGCCATCGCAGCCTCGAGTTCCGCCATTTCGGCCGCCACGTCGCTCACCGGCCCAGCACCGTTCATCACTTCCGCGACCGCGCTGTGGCCGGCCATGTCGCCGACATCCTGGCTGAAATAGCCGATGGTGACGCCACGATCGACCTGCACCTGGCCCTCGTCAGGCTGCTCCTGGCCGGTGATCATGCGAAACAAGGTCGTCTTGCCGGCGCCGTTCGGCCCGACGAGGCCGATCTTCTCGCCCTTCTGCAGCGTGGCCGACGCCTCGATGAAGACAAGCTGACGGCCGTTCTGTTTGCCGATGTTTTCAAGTCTGATCATGGTGATCCGGGGAGGCTCAAAGGAGATTGGAGGATTTGCCCGCGCCCTTACGCGAATGAAGATGCCAGGGGAAGAGGCAGAAGCGCCGCAGATGCCTGGCGGAGTACGAGGCGCCGATCTCCTCAGCCAGGGGAAATCGGCGGTTTGCATGGCTGCTCCTGCCTGCCGGCGCCCATGAAAATCGGCGGGCGGTCGAAATTCGCGATTGTCGAACGACTTCGGTTTGGCGGCCTTTACGGCCTGACCAGCAACGCCAACAGGACAGGACCATGGCAATGGCCAAGATGCTCGTGATCTACAAAACCCCGGCCGATCCGGCCGCCTTCGACCGCCACTATTTCGACGTTCACATACCGCTTGCCAAGAAGCTTCCCGGGCTGCGGCGCTATGATGTCAGCAGGCGGCCCATCGTCAAGCTCTCGGCGGGCGAGATGCCTTATCTGGTGGGAACATTGTATTTCGACAGCCTCGACGACATCCGCACCGCCTTCGCCTCGGAAGTCGGCGTCGCCTGCGCCGCCGACCGGCGGATACTGGCTCCGGGCGACGACGATCTGACGATGCTGTTGTTCGACGCCGACGAGGTGTGATCCCGACCGCCAGAAACACTCCAGAAACAAGATTCAACATCCGGGAAAAACTGAGGAAAACATCGTCGGGCATAACATGCTCGTGGCAACCGGACAGCGGTCGCCACCAATGCAAAGGGATGCTGCCAGCGATGCAACGACATTCGACCGGATGGATGAGTGCCCTCGCAGGCATTTCGCTGGCCATGCTCGCGGGCGCACAGTCGGGTGCGGAGGCGGCGGTCACCCGTAGCGAATATTGCAGCCGGCTCGGTCTTCAACTCGACGGCGCCATCCAGACCAAGCCCAGGCCCGGTGCCAGTGCGAGCCAGATCGCGCAGGCAACGGCACTGCAGGACAAGGCGAACCGGTTCTGTGCCGAGAGCAAGCAGGCGCAAGGCATCCGGACCTACGCCAACGCCCTGAAGCTCCTCGGTGTGACACCGGTCGACCTCAACCAGTGACGAGCAGTCATCACCCTTGAAGACCCGTCACGAAAGGGCGGCCTTTTCCTGCGAGCAATGCGGGAGCGGTCCGCCCTCGCACAGCGTGTCTTGCCCTTGCTGGATGGCGGCAAAGTCCTGATGACGGATCTGGATGGAATCCGGGTAGAACGCGGTCGAGGAATTCTGCACGCCATCACCACGGCAGTCCTGCCGTCACCACGGCAATCTCTCGCCATCGCGAAAAAAGCCGCCGGTCGGGCCGTCGTCCGGCAAGGTCGCGGCCCAGACGATGCCGGCCGCCCCTTGCGCGACCGGGCGTCCGCCCGGTCCCCCCATGTCGGTGGCGACCCAGCCAGGGCAGACGGCATTGACCAGCACGCCGGAGCCGCGCAGCTCCGCCGCCAGCACGCGCGTCAGCGCGTTGAGCGTCGCCTTCGAGGTCGAATAGGCCGGCGTCCCCGCCCCCATCGAGGCTAGCGAACCGCCTTCGGACGACACATTGACCAGTCGGCCATGGCCGCCCGCCCCGAGCAGCGGCGCGAAGGCGGCGGCCGCTCGCCAGGCGCCGAAGACGTTGGTCTCGAACGCCTCGCGGATGACGGTCCAGTCGGGCCGCGAGGCGCGCGAGCCGGTGTCGTAATGGATGGCGGTATTGTTGATCAGCACGTCGAGCCGGCCGAACCGCCGCTGCACCTCTTCGGCTGCCGTCTGAGCCGCGTCAGGCGCGGCGACATCGAGCGCGATGACCTCGACATGGCCATCGAGCGCCTTGGCCGCCGCCTCGCCCTTGGCGATATCGCGCACGCCGAGCAGTACGGTGAAGCCGAGCTTGGCCAATTGCCGGCCGGTTTCCTGACCGATGCCGCGATTGGCACCTGTGACGAGGGCGACTTTGTCGGAATGGGTGTTCATCTGTCATGCCTTTGTGGCTGCCGATCATCGAAGCGAAGATGGCACGGAGGGAATTGATTTATTAGGCGGCGGAGATCGCAGTCATTGTGCGATCGATTGCATGGATTGGTTTGCGCAGGAATCGGGTGTCGGCCGGCGCTGCGCCATGCGATCGTTGATCCATCATGAGGACCGGTCATGCTCACGCTCCACGATTATCTGCCATCGCAGAACGGCTGGAAGGTCCGGGTCCTGCTCGGATTGCTTGAGATTCCCTACGACAGTCATCCCGTCTCGATTTTCGAGGGCGAGAGCCATACCGACGCCTTCCTGGCGCTCAACCCGGCAGGCGCTGTTCCCGTACTTCAACTCCGAGACGGCAGCGCCATTGCTGAATCCAATGCGATCCTCACCTACCTCGCCGAAGGCACGTCCTTCCTGCCGTCGGACCGCTATCGGCGTGCCAAGGTCATGCAATGGCTGTTCTTCGAACAGTACAATATCGAGCCCGTCATCGGCTCGCTGCGCTTCTGGACCTTGACCGGACGGCTCGAGCGCAACCAGGCCATGGTTGCCGGAAAACGCGAAGCCGCAGCCCGGACGCTCGCCGCCCTGGACCGCAGCCTTGGCGAGACGCCGTTCCTCGCCGGCAGCGACTTCACCGTCGCCGACATCGCCGTCTATGCCTACAGCCATCGCGCCGGGGATTGCGGCTTTTCGCTGCCTGAGTATCCGGCGTTTGCCGCATGGGCGGAGCGCGTGCGCGATGCCATCGGACCCGGCTACCCCGTCCATCCCTACAGCATCGATCCGCATTCCGGAGCCTGAGCGCATGTGCTGACGGATCTGGCTCCCGCCAGAATCCGTCTCTGTTTACACCACGGTGGAATAGGGATACTTTTTATCCTTAATAAGTCGGTCGGTACCGACCCGGGAACCCGTGGATGATCCTGAAAAGCCAAGTCGAATGGGCACTGCACTGCTGCGCCATTCTCGCCGGTCTGCCCGAGGGGCGGTATCTCTCCACAAAAGCGCTTGCCGAGTTCCACGGCCTTCCCAAGGAATATCTCTCCAAGGCACTGCAAAGCCTGTCGCAGGCGGGACTGGTGCACACGACGCTGGGGCCGTCGGGTGGATACCGGTTGGCGCGGACGCCGGCAGAGCTGACCTTCCTCGACATCGTGGAGGCGGTTGAGGGCAAGGCGCGGACGTTTGTCTGCAACAATATCCGCGAGAACAATCCGTGTCGTCCCCAGGGCTATTGCGAAAGCAATCCTTGCCCGGTGGCGCGCATCATGTGGGAGGCCGATGAGGCCTGGCGCGCAAAATTGCGCGCCGTCAGGCTTTCCGACCTCACCGAAGCGTTGGCGCTCGACATCCCCGCGGAGCTTTGGAAAAACAGCTTCGAATGGGTGCTAGAGCGCGCCGGATGAACGTGGCCGCATGACCGTCGCGGGCGGCCGGTCCCCCGTCGCCGGCATGCAGGCGGCTAGCCATGCCCGCATCGTTCCGGGCGCCCGTTATCGACAGCGCCACGCCGAGATAGATGGCGGCGACCACCAGGTCCTGGAGCAGGCGCGCTTCTCGCGGCCTCAGGCGTGCCATGGGACGCCCACGGCCCTGGAAATACCAGACACGATGCCGGCAAGCCCGAGAAGGTTGATCAAGACCAGAGCCAGGAAATGATGATCGCCGAACATGGGCTCACCGACAGTATTTTGGCTGGCGGCAGGGCCGGACGCGAGGAAGGGCGACCGGCCTTGCGCCCCTATTTCTTGGCCGGATAGGTCATTTCCTTCTGGGCGCTATCGACCACGAACACCGCCAGCAGCTTCGCGGGCTTCGTCTCGCTGCCGTTTTCGCTAACACTGTGGCGATCACCCGGCATCTCCGAAAAGCTCTCGCCGGCCTTGTAGACCTTGACCGGGTCGTCGTTGACCTGGCTGCGGATGGAGCCTTCCAGAACGGTGGCATAGATAAAGGCGGAGCTTGGATGCGTATGCGCCTCCGAATAGCCGCCCGGGCCATATTCGACGAGGATGCCCTTGATGCTCTTGCCGGGGGCATTCGGCAGTTCATGCTCATAGACGAGGGTGACCTTGGCGGCCTTCTCGCCGGCGCGATGGGCCTCCTTGGCTCCAACCGGGCCGGCCAGTGCCGCCGTCAGGGCGAGCGCGATGGCGATTGACTTGATCATTCGAAAACTCCTTTGTGTGTTGAGCTACGGCGCATCCTGGCGGTCATTTCCGCGCCGCGGTGGCGAACCATTGTTCGAAGGTGATGCGGCCAAGGCGCGGATTGTTGTCGGAGACGAGCGAAGTGTCGTTCAGCCTCGCGCCGAAGTAGAGCGCCTCCGGATCAGCCACGACCTCGCGGGGATCGCCGACAGCCTTGAGGTAGCGGGCGACGAGTTCGCTCATGCGCGCACGCTCCGGACCGGAAATCTCGATCATGCCGTTGATCGGCGCGCCGAGCGCGATCCCGGCCATCACATCGGCGACGTCGTCCGATGCGATAGGCTGCACATAGGCCGGCGACAGGTGCACGGCCTCGCCGACCGTGCCTGACTTGGCGATGCTGGCCAGGAATTCCATGAACTGCGTCGAATGAACGATGGTGTAGGGGATGCCGGAGGCCTTGATCAGCTCTTCCTGGACGAGCTTGGCGCGAAAATAGCCGCAGTCCTGCAGGCGTTCGGTCCCGACAACCGAGAGCGCGATGTGGTGCCTGACCCCGGCAATTTTGCCCGCGGCGAGCAGGTTGCGGCCTGAAGTGGTGAAGAAATCCACGGCGGGCTGGTCCTCGAACGAAGGTGAATTGGCGAGGTCGATGACGACCTCGGCGCCACCCAGCGCCACCTCCAGGCCTTCGCCCGTGATGGTGTTGACGCCGGTATTCGGGGCGGCGGCAACCACCTCGCAGCCCTGCTTGCGCAGCCGTTCGACCGTCTTGGAGCCGATAAGCCCGGTGCCCCCGATGATGACGATTTTCATGATAGTCTCCGTTCGCGGCCGCGCCGCGTCGTTGCTGGTTTCGTTGAGGGAGAGGTCAGTTCAGGCCGGCCTTGTCGAGGCCGTAGAGCTTGTCCGCGGAGCCGGGCACGGTCTTGAAGGCGACGCTGACACGGTTCCAGGCGTTGATGGCCATGATCGAGAAGGTGAGGTCGGAGATTTCCTTCTCCGAAAGCTGCCCGCGCACGCGTTCATAGAGCTCGTCCGGGATACCGCCTTCGGGGAGTTTGGTGACGGCTTCGGTCCAGGCAAGGGCGGCACGTTCTCGGGGAATGAATAGGATCGATTCGCGCCAGACGGCGAGATGGTACAGCCGCAGCTCGCTCTCGCCGTGGATCTTTGCTTCCTTGACGTGCATGTCGAGGCAGAAGGCGCAGCCATTGATCTGGGATGCCCTGACGTGGACCAGATCGCGGAGCTTCTCTTCGATCGCGCCATGTGTCTCGGCCATGCTGAAATCGAGGAGCTTCTTGAAGAGTTCAGGCGATTGCTGGGCGGCGTTCAGGCGCTGCGTCATGGCTTTTCCTTTTTTGGATATCTTGTGTCCTTAAGGACAATTAATATCCACAATGACTGGACAGTAAAGCGCCACACGCCTACGATGCGAACATAAGGCTTATGTCGAAAAGTATGAGGGCGAGGATGGACGTCGTATCGGCGTTGCGAACGTTCCTGCGGGTGGCGCAGACAAAATCCTTCTCAGCGGCCGCCATCGACCTCGATCTGACGCAGCCGGCTGTATCCCGGCAGGTCTCCGCGCTGGAATCGCATCTCAAGACGCGCCTCCTGCATCGCACGACGAGCGCGCTCGCCTTGACGGCGGAGGGTGAACGGATGCTGCCGATGGCGTTGCGCGTCATCGAAGCGGTCGAAGCGCTCGGCGAAGCCAGCGGCGCCGAAGCGGCAGCCATATCCGGAAAGGTTAGGCTCAGCCTGCCGACGCCCCTCGGCTTCTTCCTCAGCGACCGTCTGGCAGGGCTGTTGGAGCGCCATCCGGCACTTCAGGTCGAACTGCTCCTTCGGGATGAACCGTCGGACGTGGTCGCGAATGCGATCGATCTAGAGGTACGCCTCGGGCCGGTCTGTGACAGCAGCCTGATCTGCCGCCGGATCGGCTGGACAACAGCCTTTCTCGTGGCCTCGCCAGCCTACATCGAGGGGCGCGACACACCGCGAACGCCGCAAGACATCAAGGATCACTCCTGCATTTGCTACAGCCGTGGCGGGGACGGCCGGTCGTGGTCGTTCTCCAGTGGAGCGGAGGAAGTGGTTCTGCGGATTGAGCCCCGCCTCGTCGCCAACAATTCGATGGCCGTCCATCGCGCGACCCTGGCGGGAGCCGGGCTTGCGGTGCTTTCCCACATCCTCGCCGGATCGGACATCGAAGCGGGCAGGCTGGTCAAGCTGATGCCGGATTTTCCGCCGACGCGCCTGCCGATCAATGTCGTCTACCCGTCCCGCCGGAATATCCCGCTGCGTGTGACAACGGTGCTCGACTTTCTTATCCAGGCCGTCCGCGGCGATGTCTTGATGGCGTCGTCGGCGCCCGTGCGGACAATTCCCGGACCCTTGACCCACACTACCGCGTCTGAAGGCTGCTATTTCTTTCCCTGCGGATAGATCGTCTCGCCGCGCTTCAGCATCGCCACGAAGGCTTCGATCTTCTTCTTGCGCCCGGCTTCGGTCTTCATGTTGTGGGTGCGGAAGGCGAGCGAGAAGCGGTTCTGCGCGCTGAGCTTTTCCAACATCGCCTTGGCCGCCGGCTCGGCATCGATCGCCGCTTGCAGATCATCGGGGATTTTCATCTCCTTGCCGCTGCCATAGGCACGTGCCCAGCGCCCGTCGGCCTTGGCCGCCTCGACCTGTTTCAGCCCGTGCTCGGTCATGCGGCCCTCCTCGATGAGCCGCGCGACATTGTCGATGTTGATCTTGCTCCAGATGCTTTTTTTGCCGCGCGGCGTGTAGCGCTGCAGGAAACTGTTCTCGTCCAGCCCCTTGCGCACGGCGTCGATCCAGCCGAAGCACAGCGCGACGTCGATGGCTTCCTTCGGTGTGATCGACTTCAGTCCCGAGCCTACCTTGTGAACCTTGATCCACACTTCGGTTTCCGTGGCGTGGTGCTGGCCGAGCCAGGTATGGAAACTGGCCGCGTCGGGAAATTCCCTGACCTTTTCGGGATCGACCTTGACCGGAGCCATCAGCGGGCCTGCCGGTTCAGAATTGTTGTCGCTGGGGCCCCTGTCATCTTGCCTCCGTCATCCTGCGGTCTCGGCATCATGGCATCGCCCACTGTCAATTCCCGTCAGCAGTGGAGACGCTGTCATGAAGTTGGAAACACACCATGGATTGCCGCGTTGCGGCTGAAGCGCGCCCGACCAGATGGAGGAGCACGACGCTTCCCCACCGTGCTATAGGACCACAAATGCCACGCGGGGGGATATGCCGCAATGAAATCTCTGCTCTTCGGCCTTGCCTTGTTGCTGCCGGGCGTGGCGCTGGCCGAACCGATCGAAACCCGCAAGATCATCACCGCGCTGACCGGCGACTTCAACGGCGACGGCGCTCCCGACCTTGCCATGGTGGTCGAGACCGGCCCGACCGACCCGATGGACATCCATTTCTTCCTCGGGGACAAGGAGCACAATTACCTCAAGCCTGTCGAGATCGTGCGCGAACAGATCGGTGGCGAGTGGAACGGCTACGACCGGGCGGGCTACGAAAACTCCGACGCCGAGCCGGAGCTGACAATGCTGCCCAACGGGTCGATCAAATTCCATCTGCCGGCGCCGGAGATCGGCAGCGAGCGCACCAACCAGACGCTGACCGTGGCCTACCGCAACGGCGCCTTCATCGTTGCCGGCTTCGCCTACGATTCCGATGATTACCTGCAGGAGAATGCCGCCAGCGCCTGTGACTACAATGTGCTGACCGGCAAGGGCACCAGCTCGAAGCAGCAGCCGGACGGCAGCACGAAGCACAAGACCGTGTCGGCGGAAGGCAAGACCATCGCATTCCGGGACTGGAACTCGGGCGACGCCTTCGCTGCTTGCCAGGAATAATGGCTCGCTGGGCTTCGGCCGGCATCAGGCCGGTGGCGGCATTGCCGGCGTCAGGCCGTGACGGCGCATGATCTCCATCATCGCAGCTTTGTCGGGCGGCCCGCCGGCAGCGGCGTTAAGCAGACCGAATGCCTCGCGGAAATAGTCCGGACCAATTGCCGCCGGCGTGATGACGCACAGCGTCTTGGCATCCCGGGTGCCGTTATTGTCGAAGCGGTGGACGGCGCCGCGTGGAATGCACAGCGCCTCCCCCGGCCCAACCTCGATCGGCTTGCCGTTCACGGTCCAGGTCAAAACCCCGTCAATGCCGTAGATCGTTTCCTCGTAATGGTCGTGGCTGTGCGCCGGCGCGGGCAAGCGCTGCGCGCTTGGCACCATCAGTTCGAAAGCGGCGACGCTGCCGTTCGAATTTTCGCCCGACACCAGGAAACGGACCGACAGCCCCTTGGTGCCGATGGTTTCATCGGCTGGGTTGACCCCAGGATTCATGGATGACATTGCGCAAACCCCTCCGGTAAATTACATTTACTAGTCATCAGTAAACTCAATTTACCGGATCGTCAATGGCCACCTCCACCGAAGTTCTGCAGACCAAGACCGAGGACCTTTTGATCGGCGCCCTGCTGCGCGTGCCAGCCCAGGCGATCCAGCGCCGGCTGATCAGGGAGCTCAATGCCGCCGGCTTCGACGAACTGCGTCTGCCGCATATGGCCGTGCTGCAGTTTCCCGGCCCGGACGGCGCGCGGCCCGGCACGATCGCCGAGCGTGCCGGCATGAGCAAGCAGGCCATCAACCAGCTGCTCACCAGTCTGGAAGGCTACGGTTATCTCGTCCGCTCCGACGGCGAAGGCAGCGCGCGCGTGGTGCGGTCCACCGAGCGCGGCCACGCCGCTTTCTGGAAAATGCTCGACATATTGCGCGACATCGAGGAGGACTGGCGCACCGAACTTGGGCCGAAGCGCTTCGCCGAACTTAAGGCGCTCTTGTTCGCAGTCTGGGATAGCCCGCTGGCCCGTTGAGCAAGCTCCGGCCATCGAGGCAATCGGGTTTCCAAACCGCACCGCGTCGGGACCAATCGGCATCTCCGATAGCACCATCGGTTTCTTCCGTTTCCCCTCACCGCATCGAGCTGCCAATTCCCTGCCCTTGTCCAACCAACGAAGGCAGAGCGGAATGAGCATTTCGAACCAGAGAATCCTGATCGTCGGCGGCGGATCCGGCATGGGCCTCGCGCTTGCAAGGCGCTGCCTGGCAGCCGGGGCCGAAGTCATCATCGCCGGGCGCGGCGAGAACAGGCTGCGGCAGGCGCGTGAGGCGCTGGGCAATCCCGCAGGGCTGGGGATGGCCACTGTCGATATTGCGCGGGAAGACCAGGTCGGGGCGTTGTTCGCCGGGATCGGCGGCCTCGACCATATCGTCAGCACCGCCGCCGACATCGAAGGCGCCTACCGGCTGCTGCCGGAGCTCGGTCTCGAGGCGGCGCAACGCGTGGTCGACAGCAAGCTCTTCGGCCCGCTGCTGCTTGCCAAGCATGGTGCGCCACGGCTGGCAGCGGCTGGATCGATGACCTTCGTCTCCGGCATCGCCGCCTACCGGCCGGCCGCGCGCGGCTCGGTCGTCGCCGCTGTCAATGCCGCGCTCGAAGGGCTGGTGCGGGCGTTGGCCATAGAACTCGCGCCGCTCCGCGTCAACGCGGTGTCACCCGGCTGGGTCGATACCGAAATTTGGGCGCAAGTGGCGGGCGACAGGAAGGCAGACACGCTTGCGGCGATGGCCGAGCGGCTGCCGGTCGGCAGGATCGGCCAGCCCGAGGACATCGCCGACGCGATCGCCTTCCTCATCGGCAATGGCTTTGCCACCGGCACGACGCTCCACGTCGAGGGCGGACATCGTCTCGTCTAAAACGGACGGCTCTGCGAAATGCTGTTAAAGCAGGACCTTGGAGCGGCTTGAGGATTCAGCGTCTGAACTGGCTTTCGAGGATGCCGGCGCCTGCATGTCGCTCGCGGCGGTAAGCAGGCGGCGCAATGCCGGCGGCTGGACGCGCCGGCGCCGCCAGATCATCGTCAGCGGCGCCGCCGGTTCCGGGCCAGGCCAAGGCAGTTCGATCAGCTCACGACGCTTGAGCGCGTCGCTGACCGCCAGACGTGGAATGAGGCCCAGCCCCGCGCCGGCCGCCACCAGCCGGGCAATGGCACCGATGCTGCCGACTTCGGCGGCAAGTTCAGGCGTACCAGTGCCCGCCTCGGCAAAGGCGGTGTCGAACATGTGCCGGTAGATGCATCCAGGCTCCGTTGCCACGAAGCGCAGCGCGGCAAGGGCGGCCAGGTCGCACGGAACCGGCTTCTGCCCCGGCGCGGTGACCAGCGCCAGCGGTTCGGCCAAAATCGTGCGCCTGGCGAAGCGCTGATTGGCGCCGCCGTTGAACATATCGCGGCGCTCGAAACAGAAGGCGACATCGATGTCGCCCTCCTCCAGCAGGCGCAGCAGCGCGCCGCTATCAGTCACTTTCATGCGCACGGCGATATCAGGATAACTGGCCTGGAACCCCGGCAGCCAGGGCGCCAGCCGGGCCGAGGCGATCGTCTCCAGCGCGCCGATGGTCAGCGCTCCGCTGGTCTGTCCCGCCGCCGCGAGCACCGCCGCCCGCGCTTCGGCATCGAGCCGCAGCAGTTCCTCGGCGATGGGCTTCAACGCCAGTCCCGCCGAGGTCAGTTCCAGGCCCGACTTCAAGCGCGTGAACAAGACAGCGCCCAGCTCGGCCTCCAGCGACTGGATCTGGTCGCTCACACTCGACTGGGCGAGATGAACCGTCTCGGCGGCGCGCGTGACGGTACGGCAGCGCGCCACCACGAGGAAGGTCTTGAGCAGTCTTGGATGCATCGGCTGGCCGAAATCGCCCGGCCTACTGCAGCTGCGGCTTTTTCAGGAAACTGCCGCGGTCGGCGGATTTCACACGCAGCCACGTTTCGCGGCCATCGCGCACCACCCGCATCGGGATCTCGGCACCGGCCGAACCGCTTTCCCACAGCTTGCGATAGAAATCGGCGAGCCCGTCGACCGCGCCGTCACGGACCTCGGAGATGACGTCCCCTTCGCGCAGGCCGGCCTTGGCGGCCGGGCCGCCCTCGGTCACGCTCATCACCACCACCTTACCGTCGCTTTCGGCCGACAGCGCCCCGAGCCACGGGCGCGGCGGCTTGGCCACCTGGCCACGCGTCAGCAGGTCGTCGAGGATCGGCGGCAACAGGTCGATCGGCACCACCATGTTGATATCGGCCACCTCGCCGGCGCGGCTCATCTGCAGGCGCAGCGAACCGATGCCGAGCAGTGCGCCCTCGGCGCTGAACAAGGGCGCGCCGCCCCAGGACGGATGCGCCGGCGCGATGAAGATCGCCTCGTCGAGCAGATACTCCCAATAGCCGGCGAATTCCTGCTTGGTGACGATCTTGGCCTCGACTGCCCGGCCGATGCCGTCGGCAAGCACCACCGCGTCGCCGATCCTGGCCTTGCCGGCATCGCCCAGCGCCACGGCCGGCAGGCCCGTCGGAGCCAGCGCCTGGACGAGGCCAAAGCCTGATTCCTGGTCGTAGGCCAGCGCGTGCGCGGGGATGACACGGCCGTCATGCGAGGTCAGCCAGACCTCTTCCGCCTCGGTGATGAGATAGCCGATGGTCAGCACCAGCCCGTCATCGCGGATGACGACGCCGCTGCCTTCCCTGAGCGTGCCGAGGGCCCCGGCCGTGAAGGCATCCTCCGGAACGGTCGCCCGCACGGCAACCACGGAGCGCGGATTGGGATTGATGGTCATGATTTTGTCCTGCGGTGCGAATGCCTGGCGGCTTGTTGTATAGGTATGCCACGCGGGAGAAGGCGCAAGGGGTGAGAACGGTGAGCATGGACCACGAAGCCAATCACTTGGCCTTTCGAGTTTCGAACGCCCGGCAGGGCAATGCGGCGGCCCAAGATTAACATAGTTCAACACAAGTTGAACTTCCCCCTCCACGGCCCTACCTATAAACGCCTATCCATCCTTCCCACGACAAGAGGCCGTGCAATGACTGAATACACCCCGCCGAAAGTATGGACCTGGAACAAGGCCAATGGCGGCACCTTTGCCAGCATCAACCGGCCGATCGCCGGTCCGACGCATGACAAGGACCTGCCCGTCGGCAAGCACCCGCTGCAGCTTTATTCGCTGGCGACGCCGAACGGCGTCAAGGTGACGGTGATGCTGGAGGAGCTTCTGGCGCTTGGCCACAAGGGCGCCGAATACGACGCCTGGCTGATCCGGATCAACGATGGCGACCAGTTCGGCAGCGGCTTTGTCGAGGTCAATCCCAATTCCAAGATCCCCGCCCTGATGGATCGCAGCGGCAAGACCCCGTTGCGCGTCTTCGAATCCGGCTCGATCCTGGTCTATCTCGCCGAAAAATTCGGTGAATTCCTGCCCACCGAACAGCCGGACCGGGCGGAAGTGCTGTCCTGGCTGTTTTGGCAGATGGGTTCTGCGCCGTATCTCGGCGGCGGTTTTGGCCATTTCTACGCCTATGCGCCGGAGAAGTTCGAATACGCCATCGACCGCTTCTCGATGGAGGTGAAGCGGCAGATGGACGTGCTCGACCGCCGGCTGGCCGAGGTCGAGTATCTCGGTGGCAAGGATTATTCGGTCGCCGACATGGCGGTCTGGCCCTGGTATGGCGGGCTGGCGCTCGGCCGGATGTACAATGATTCCGCCGAATTCCTGTCGGTTCAGGATTACAAGCACGTTCAGCGCTGGGCAAAGGCGATCGACGAACGGCCCGCTGTCCAGCGTGGCCGCATGGTCAACCGCGCCTTTGGCGAACCGTCCATGCAACTGCACGAACGCCATGACGCCAGCGACTTCGACACCAGGACGCAGGACAAGCTGGCCGCCGAGTAAATTCTGGAGAACTGGCGGGCGACAAACAAAAGCCCATCACCGGATTAAATCGGTGATGGGCTTTTTGCTTGATGCATGAGACGGATCAGTGAAGAACTTCCACGATCTGACGGGTGTCCGGGTCGACCAGCACGGTCTGATCGTTGATCACCGCAACGCGATACTTGACGTTGGGGACCTCGCGCAGTTCGACCTTGTCCGGCACGGACGAGCCGAGCTTGAGCTCGACGCCCAGAAGGTTCACCGACGCCAGCGGCTCCTTCTTGATGTATTCGCGAACCACCGTCTCCTGTTCCGGCTGGACCACGATCGTGTCCGCCAGGGCCGCTCCGACGCCGCCCAGCAGGACGATGGCAGCCGCGGCGCTCGTAAGATAATGCTTCATAACAACCTCCATGATTGGGTATTTCGCTCCGCCTCAGGGGAAACTCTCACGCAACTGGGAGGTTCCATCCTTGTTTGTGAAATAAATGTGGCGCGCAACCAGAAACATGCCACATTTTATTATGCACACATGTGAAGATAAGCAATGGTATGCTTTGCTTTTCTGAAGAAACTTCTTCTAATTTGCGGAAATAGCAAAAGCATCGCGCGTTGCAGCGCAAGCAATGTCGCCTCTTTCTCGGATTACCCGCTCCTTAGGAACAACTAACGTATAGCGGAGAGTGTCGTTCCAAATGCTCTACCGGGCCTCCAAAAAAGGCCCGCCCTGCCGGGAGCAGAACGGGCCTTCAACGGACCGGTGGAGGTGGCGCCTCACCGATCGCGGCAGGAAAACGCACGCATCACAGCTTCGTTCCACCGGCCGCCGCGATTTGGCGGAAGGTGCGCAACGCTCGATACCGGAGCGGGAGCTCTTCGTCAGAATCGGACGCCGTCCCGATGGAGCGGCGGCACCGGGTTGACTGCATCCGGGCTCATCGCGACGTTTTGCGCGCGCCTGTAGATCAGCCCCACGACGAGCACGAAATAGCCGACCTGCAGGACGACCAGGACCACCACTGTCCAGCCAAGCGCCACCCAGAACGAACCGGTAGCAATATAGGTCCACACTGCGACAACGATCGTGGTCGCCGACATCCCGACGAGAAAAGACCCAAAATACATCGACCATCAAGATCGCCGAACCGATTCCGGTCCGGCGACTCCCTGCCCATCTCCACACCCGCGCACAGGCTTTCATTATTTTAGCAACTACGCAAGTATGGCGTCCGCCTAGGCATCCATGTAGAAGTTTGTTGCGGGGCGGCCCCGGCAGGAGCAGTTTGATGCTCACGGACCGCGATATCAGGGAAAAGAAGTCCGGTGGGGATTGGAAATGACGCTCAAGCTTATCGGCGCCGGTTTCGGCCGCACCGGCACATGGTCGACCTTTGCAGCGCTTAACAGGCTCGGCCTGCCCTGCTATCACATGCAGGAAGTGATCATGAACAAGGCCAATAAGGGCCATCTTGATTTCTGGCGCGCGGTGGCCAACAGCCCGCCCGGCACCCAGCACGACTGGAACCGCGTGTTCGCAAGCTATACGGCCACCGTCGACAATCCAGGCTGCTGCGTCTGGAAGGAATTGATGGCTGCCTACCCCGACGCCAAGGTGCTGCTGACATTACACCCACGCGGCGCCGAGGCCTGGTATGAAAGCACCATCGACACGATCTACTTCACCGAGAACCTGTGGCAGTTCAAGGTCCTGGAATGGCTCACACCGTTCGGCCGCAAGTTCGGCGACATGTCGCGCAAGCTCATCTGGGGCCGCACATTGGCCGGCGTCATGGGTGACCGCGACAAGGCGGTTGCCCGCTACGCCAGCTATGTCGACGAAGTGAGAGCAGCCGTGCCGCCGGAAAAGCTGCTGGTGTTCAACGTCAGCGAAGGCTGGGGGCCGCTCTGCCATTTCCTCGACGTCGCCCAGCCAAACGAAACCTTCCCCAACCTGAACGACCGCGAAACGATCAAGAAGATCATCCGCGACATCATCAAAGGCTCCTACATCATGCTGGGGCTGACGATGGCCGCCATCGCGGCGGTGATCGCGGCATTGTGGTGGTGGCTGGGGTAACGGCAAGCCCAGGCAGTTCGATCCCTTGCCTGCATGGAGCGGTCAAGTTTTTCGCTCCGAAACAAACGACCTCAAGAGCTACCCGCTTTCACGCGGGCAGGCTGGCTGACAGCGGCTCTCGCCGGAATTTTGCGCTTGTCTTTGCCTGCCGGGCAGCCACCAGCCCATGCCTGTCCGAGCAGGCTACCGTTCTTGAACCTGGCGGCGAGGCCGGGTGATCATATCTCGATTGGATAAAATAGCGGAACGTCCAATGGACATTGCCGGAACCGAACGGGGCCTCTCGGACTTTCGGGCGCACGAAACAAGACCTTGGTCCTACAAGGAAAACCGATCAGTTCGATCCGCAGGCCGCAGCCCATCGAGTCAGATAGCAACGCAACGTCCCCGGTCAATCCATGGACCAGCACTTTGCCATACTGCGTTACCGCCTCGCCAGCCGCCTGGGGTTGGCCGATCATGCCCGGCTAGAATGCCGGGTCTTGCAGCCCCTGCCTATTCCGCTTTCGCGGAAGTTTCCGACGTGTGGGCGATGTGCGATGGTGTTGTTGCGGCGGTACGAGCCGCCCTGGTTGGCGCGGGCGCCGAGCACACCCCAACAATGCGCCCCCCCGTCCGCGTCGACCATGGCAAGCGCCCCGATTACTTGACCAGCGTCCATGCCCCGGCCCAGCCTCTCCAGGCACTCACCCCGGCGCCCCTGCAAACAGCACGACGCCGTCACCACCGGCCGCCGGCCAATCCCTGATGGTGCGGTCGGAGCCGCCGGTCAGCACCGTGCCATCGGCGGCGAAGGCGACTGCGTAGATCGGTCCGGTCTGGCTGTCGAACATGGCGATCTGGTTGCCGCTTGCCATGTCCCACAGCCTTGCAGTGCCGTCGAGCGATCCGGACAGCAGGTGTTTGCCGTCGGCCGATAGCACCAGCGCGTAGACCGTGCCCTCGTGGCCCTCGAAGCGCTTCACCTCGCGGCCGCTGTCGACGTCCCAGACCTTGATCGTCAGGTCGCCGCTACCGGTGATCAGATGATGCCCGTCGGCGGTGAACACGGCGCCATAGGTGCCTTGCTCATGGCCGTGCCAGCTGCGCAACTGCTTGCCGCTGTCGATGTCCCAGAGTTTCAGCGTCCCGTCGATGCTGCCCGAGAGGGCCTGCTTGCCATCGGGCGAGACGGCGACCGCGCTGATCGACCAGTCGTGGCCGGTCAGCACATGCAGCACGGACCCGTTGACGAGGTCCCAGATGATGACGTTGCCGGTGTCGTGCCCGCTGACGGCGCGCCTGCCGTCCGGGCTGATCGCCAGCTTGTTGACGCCACCGTTCTGGCCGGATTGGAAGACGTGCAGCACCGCGCCGTCGGCGAGTTTTCGCTGCACGATCTCACCATCGTCGCCGGCCGTCAGCGCGCTGGTGCCGTCGGGCATGTAGAGCGCGGTACGCGCCATGTCCTTGTGAACGCCGAGATTGCGCATCAGGTGCTTGCCGCCCATGTCCCAGAGCTTGATCGTGTGGTCGGTGCTGGCGCTCATGATCGAACGCCCATCCGGCGCCACCGCCAGCCAGACGACCGCATCGCGATGGCCGTCGGGCTGCGTTGGTGCCGCCGGCGGCGACGGCGGCAACGGCGCCACCGTCGGCGGCGGAATGACCGCGACCTCCGGCGGCATCGGGGCCGTAGACGCCGGCGGAACAGCAGGCTCGGCCACCGGCGGAGCTGGTTGCACCGGCAAAGCCGGCGGGTTTGCAGCGGCTGGCGGCGTGGCCGCCTGCTCGGACGGCAGGGCCGGCGGCAAGGGCGGTGTCCGAGCAACCGGCGACGGCGATTCCGGCTTTGGCACGGATTCCATGGGCGGCGCGCTGGCGACATGCTCGCCACCCTCATGCGGCCGCCACGAGCCGAACCCGTCGCCAAGCAGCACCAGCAAGACAACCACTGGCAGCACCAGGAAAGTTTGGCGCAGGCGTGGGCGGCCCGCCGGCTCCAATTCGGCGTCCCTGCCGAACAGCGGCACCCCGGCCGCGTGCACGGGCCGGCCGGGCAATTGACCCGCCAGGAACAGCAACGCACCGATGAAACAGGCAAGTGCCGCCGCCGAATATGCCGCCGGCCGCAGCGTGGCAACGTCGAGCCCGGCAAGGCCACGCCCGGCCAGGATGTCGATCAGCGGATAGACCTGGGCCAGACAGGCAGCCGCGACCACAGCCAGGACAAGCGCCAGCGACCTGTCAGCCAACCTGTTCATCGCGCATCCTCCTCGCCTGGCCTTCAGGTCAGACTATCAGCGTCATGGGCGTATCGCAAAATGCCGCCGGGCATCGCGTGAGACGGACGCAGACAGCCGCGGTATAAGAAGATCTGCGGCGGCCCTGCTCAAGAAAACCCAGCTTGAGGTTGATTGCGCCGCCTCCGTCGTGGCCACGATCTCCGGTTCGACCAGACGACGCCGACAAAGGTTAGTGTTCAATTTACCACGGTCGCTGCCGATAGGAACTCAGCCATCCCCGGCGAAATATTGACAGCGGACGGAGTTATGACACACTCCGCCCGGGATATAGTGGAGAGCTTGCATCATGAAGAAGATTTATGAACGGCCCGTTTTGATCAGGAAGGGCAATCTGAAATTGATCACAGCCGCGACCAACGGGCCGATTGTGATCTCGATCACGAAGTAATCAGCTGGTCAGAACCAGGTCGTCTACAACCATTTGCCAGTGGTGTTTCGTCGAAAGGCGGACACGGGTGATCTCCCTGAGCATCGGGGCGTAGCGCAGCGGCGTGAGCGCCGACAGCACCATTTCATCGCTGGCGACCAACCGGTCGCCCGACCAGCTTTCGATCAGCGCCGTTTCCCCCTCCGCCTTCAGCCAGGCAGCGCTGAGCAGCACCGAGTGGAAGACAAATGGCGTCTCGCGGCTGAACTCGGCCGGATAGCCGCTGCTGGTGTATGCCACGTGGTCGCCTGAAACATTGCCGTTGACATAGCCCTCGCTGTCCTTGGTGTGGTCATTCGCCATGGCGTTCAGGTTGCGCCAGTCGAGCCCGGCGTGGCCGCATGGGATCTTGCGGAAGCCGCGCCCGGTGACGTCGTCGAAGCCGATCGTGCGCGCCGCCGCCTCATCCACCGGCGCCCGGGGCGAAAGCAACCCGAGATCGGTGGGGTAAGGCGACAGCACCAGCCGGCGGTCGAGCCCGCCGCCGGTGATCACCACAGTGTCGGCGTCGTCGGCAAGCTCGAACCGGAAGGCCGAAGCCGGCGCCAGCGTCCGGCTCTCCGTCACCTGCCCCCGCGCCATCACCGACAGGGTCGCGCTACCGCCTGCCGCCATCCTGCCGGCCAGGCTGCGCACCGGTGCCAGCCCGACCGGCCGCGGCAGGTCCTGCGATATCAGCCCGGCGGGCGAGCCGGGTGCCAGCCGGAACTCTATCGACTGCGTGTCGTTGGCGCTTGGCGAGCGCCAGCCCGGCGGCACTGAAACGGAGAACCGGTAGGCGGCCGGCACGCGGATCGCAGCCGTCAGCGCAGATGTCGACATGGCGAAATTGGCATAACCGCCATTGTTCGTCCTCGAGGACGCGACAAAGCCACCCTGCCCGTCGAACAGCCGCACCATGATGCCGGCCATGGGCCGGTCGGCCACGCCGTAGCTGCCGTCGCGGTCGACGTCGAAATAGACGAAGGACGAGTAGTTGACGGTGCCGGTGCTGCGGCTCCAGTCGGTGCGCACGGCGTAGTCGTTGGCAGGATTGGCCCGGCGCAGCGCCCGACGGCGCAGGCGCGCCTTGCGCAACAGCTGAATGGCGGCAACCGCGGCGGCAATGATCGCGAGCGCCGCCACAAGCAGGCCGACAAGAGCGAGGTCACTCATGGCAGACCGGCTTCGGTAGCCGCTCGCCATTGTCACAAATGCAATGCATCAACTATCCCCGCCGATCCTGTCCAGCTTAGCGCGAGAGACAACCCGCGGAAAAGGGTGCGTGCGCCGCTGACGGACGTGAAATCCCTCACCCCAATTCCACCCAGACCGGCGCGTGGTCGCTGGCGCCATCTTGCCCGCGCACGTCACGATCGATGCCTGCCGCCCTGAGCTTGCGCACCAGCGTCGTCGACAACAGGATGTGGTCGAGCCGCAGGCCCGCGTTGCGTGGCCAGCGGTTCCGTCGGTAATCCCAGAAGGTGTAGAGCGTCTCCTTCGGGTATTTCTTGCGCAACGCATCGGTCCAGCCTTGTTCGAGCAGCGCGGCGAAGGCAGCGCGGCTTTCCGGCTGCACCAGCGCGTTGTCGTCATAGGAGCGTGTGGCGTAGATGTCGCGCGGTTCGGGCACGATGTTGTAGTCGCCGGCCAGCACTACCGGCAGGCCGGTGTCGATGAGCTGTTCGGCATGCGCTTCGAGCCTTGCGTGCCAGGCGAGCTTGTAGGTGAATTTCGGCCCCGGTTGCGGGTTGCCGTTGGGCGCATAAAGGCAGGCGATGACGATGCCGTTGACCGCAGCCTCGATGTAGCGGCTCTGCCGGTCGGCATCGTCGCCGGGCAACACATCGCGGGTCAGCACCGGCTCGGCACCGCGCGCGAGTATGGCGACGCCGTTCCAGGTCGGCTCGCCTTTCCACACCGCGCCATAGCCGGCATCGGCAAGCGCGGTGCGCGGAAACTGCGTGTCGCGCGCCTTCAGTTCCTGCAGGCAGACGACATCGGGTTTTGCGGAGCCGAGCCACGCCAACAGGTTGTCCAGCCGGCTGTTGATGTTGTTGATGTTGAAGCTGGCGATCTTCATTGGGATCAGGGGGCGATCCTGCCCACCCAAGCCCTCACCGTCTCCGCCAGCGTCGTCAGATGATCCGTGGTCGAGAAACCCGAAATGCTCTTGCGCGGCTTCAAATCATGGTCGCCGTCCTCCAGCCAGATCACTTCGATGGCATCGGAAAGGTTGTAGGTCGCGACCTCGTCCTTGGTGCCGAACTCGTCGCGTGTGCCTTGGAAGATCAGCGTCGGCGTCTTCAGCCCGGTGAGATGTTTTGTCCGCAATTGCTCGGGCTTGCCAGGCGGATGGAAGGGATAGCCGAGGCAGACCAGTCCTAATATTTCGCCCTTGGAAAACATCTCGTCGGCGATCATCGACGCGACCCGCCCACCCATCGACTTGCCGCCGATGATGAGCTTGCCCGTCACGCCCTTCGCCCTGAGGTCGGCGATCGCGTTGATGTATTCCGGGTTCACCGTCTCGGCACGCGGCGGCGGCTTGCGCTGGCCGTAGCGGCGCGCGGCCATATAGTGGAACTCGAAGCGCACGATCTGGAAGCCAGCGGCGGCCAGCGCCTTTGCGGTGGCTGTCATGGAGGGAGAGTCCATTGAAGCGCCGGCGCCATGGGCAAGCAGGATGGTGACGGGAGCGGTCTCGTGGCCGTCGAAGAGGAAGCTGGTCATGATGTGACACCCCGCGCGACGGCGAAGCTGCCGATCTCCCCCCACGAAGCGAGAGATCGGCTGTCATCGCGGCCTTCGCCCACCATCGTCACCCCGCCGACTTCGCCAGCTGCATGTCCACGAACTGCACACCCCTGGCAGCCACCCCTGCCCATTCCGAGACCGCGTCGAGCTCCAGGTACCGCATCCACAACCGCCGCGCCTCGAGCAGATTGCCGGCGTCAAACTCCAGCCGCGCCAGATTGAACACCGGGTCGGCATAAGTCTTGTCGAGCGCGATCGCCTTCTGCAAATGCCTTCGCGCCGAAGCGTCGCGCCCTTGCTCGCTCATCAGCCCGGCCAAGTTGAACCAGGCTTCGACGAAGGCCGGATCGAGCTTGATCGCCCTGGCATAATCATGCGCGGCTTCCGCCACGCGCCCGGACCCGCGCAAACAGTTGGCGCGGTTGAAGGCGGCGATGGCGTCGGTGGGATCGATGGCGAGGCAGCGCTGATAGAGTGCGGCGGCCCCGTCATGGTCCCCGCCCTCCTCGGCGGCTTCCGCCTCGGCGAACAAATCTTCCAGCGTGTCGTCGCCTTGTGCCGCGGCACCGAGATCGAACAGCAGCTGCCCGTCGAGCTCGCTCTGGCCGCCTTCGAGGTAGATGGCGTCGGGGCGGCCGTGCTGCGAGCCGACATTGAGCGACTTGGCGGTCAGCGAAGCCACCGGGCCGGAGCGGTGGACGGAGCGCGCGATCGCGCCCCATGTCGCGCCCCCGGCGATCAGCCCCGCATATTTGCGCGCCAGAATCAGGTCGCGGAAGGAATAGGGCTCGCCATCATGCTCGAAGGCATCAAACAGGCTGAGCCTGTCGAGATCGGCGCCGGACAGCCTTGACTGGTCGATCAGCGATTGGCGCGACAGCGAAGAGGCCTCGGGCGCCTTCATCAGCCCGAGCAGCCGCAGGAAACCGTTCTCGCTCATGAGAATGCGCCCGGCCGCGCGCTCGGCGCCAACGCGACGTTCGATCTCGCTATCGCTATTTTTGCCGAGTCCGGCCTTGGTCAGTCCCGCCTTGACCAACAATGCGCGTCCGAACACGACATGCGTGGTGCGGCGGGTGACGCCGCGCCTGAGCTGGCCGTGCTGGCGCTCCACCTCGCGTGCGGCAAGCCTGAGCGGAAACGCCGCCAGTGCGCCGATCGTGCCAAAGACAGCGCCCGGAACGGCCGGAGCCGTCATTTCTTGCTCTTGCCGACCGCCTTGAGCAGGTTGGCCTTGAGCGGATTTTCAGGCGCACCACCCGCGGCCGCCTTCTTCGCGGCGGGCTTGGCGGGCTCGTCGGCCTTGCTCTTCGACTTGGCCGGCGGCTTCGACTGAGACAGGCTGGCCTTCAGCGCATCCATCAGGTTGATGACGTTGCCGCGCTCCGGTGCCGCCGCGATGATCGGCTTGTGGCCCTTCAGCTTCTCGCGGATCATCGTCATCAGCGCGACCTCGTAGCGGTCCTCGTAATTCTTCGGATCGAAGGTGGTTTCCTTCTGCTTGATCAGCGCTTCGGCAAGCTGCAGCATTTCCGGGTCAGGCTTGCCGGCTGGAATGTTGCCGAAATATTCAGCCGTCCCACGCACTTCGTTCGGGTTCCTCAACGTGCACACGAACATCCCGTTCTCGCGCGCGCCGATCGTCACCACGCGCTCGCGGCTGGACAGCACCAGCCTGGCGATGGCGAGCTTGCCGGATTTGCGCATCGCTTCGCGCAGCACGGCGAAAGTCTCTTCCGCCATCGCCCCGTCCGGCGCCATGTAATAGGGCGCGTCCTGGTAGATGACGTCGACCTCGTCCTCATCGACGAAGGCTTCGATGTTCATCGTGTGGTTGGATTCGATGCGCACCGCGTCGAGGTCGGCATCGTCGATGATGATGTACTGCTTGTCCTCGTACTCGTAGCCCTTGACCAGATCCGCCCGCTCGACGAGCCCCAGTTCAGGGTCGACCGGCTTCATGTTGATGCGGTTGTGGGTCTTCTTGTGCAGCTGGTTGAACGAGATGCGCTCGCTGGCGCTGGTGGCGGGGTATAGCCGCACCGGACAGCTGACGAGACTGAGTTTGAGGTAACCCTTCCAACTTGCCCTGGGCGCCATGATGAACTCCTACGCGGCCATGCACTGACTGTTGCTTCGCAGCGCTTCGTCCGAAGGACGAACAACGCTGCGCGAATCCTACACCGACCCCGCACAATACCGACAAATCCCTGACGAAATCTTCCCGCCGGGGCTGCGAGAGGACCGGCGACAAGATAATTCAAATTGTCGAAAGCGTCGATGGCGTTTGAGCCGACACGCCGGCGACCACAGCGAACGCTCCACGCTTCGTCATCCTAGGGTCTTCGCGACGGAGCTTCGCTCCTGCTTCGCCCTAGGATGACGAAGTTCAGGAGCCCTGGTCGTCGAAGGATGCCTCAAAGCCCGTTTACCTTTCCCGAGACCACCGGCAAATCCCTGGCGAAGTCGTCGATCTCAGCCCACGGATCGCCCGACGTCTCCAGCAACCCCGGCAGCGACGCATAATTTAAATCCTGCGGTGCATCGATCGCCTCCAGATCGGCCCAGCTCACCGGTGTCGAGGCCGGCAGGTTGGTGCGGGCGCGCAGCGAATAGGGGGCGGCGGAGGTGTGGCCGCGCGCGTTGCGGTGATAGTCGATGAAGATGCGCCGCTTGCGGTTTTCCTTGCCCATTGTGGTGGTGAAGGTGTCGGGCGCGGTGGCCGCTAGATGCGTTGATATGGCGCTGGTTGCCTGATGCAGCTTCTTCCAGTTCTGCTTTTGCGTCACCGGCACGGTGATGTGGATACCGCTGCCGCCGGAGGTTTTTGCGAACGGCACCAGGCCAAGCCCCTCCAGCTCGCCCTTGATGTGCACGGCGGCCTCCACCACCTCGCGCCAGGAAATCCCCTCGCCCGGGTCGAGGTCGAGGACGATCTGGTCGGGCTTGTCGAGGCTCGAGCGATGCGTGCCCCAGGTGTGGAACTCGACGACGCCGAACTGCGCCAGCGCCAGGTATCCTTTCGCGCCCTCGACCGAGAGATAGGACTTGGTCTCGCCCTCGGAATTGGTCGCCTGGAACGTCACCACCGAAGGCGGCATGCCGGTGAACGCATGACGCTGGAAGAAGCAGTCCTTGGGCAGGCCGGTCGGGCAGCGCACCAGCGACACCGGGCGGCCAAGGATGTGCGGCAGCATGAAGTCGCCGACCAGCGCGTAATAGACGGCGATGTCGAGCTTGGTCGGGCCGGTCTTGCCGAACAGCCGCCGCGTCGGGTTTGTCACCCAGATGGTGGCGAGATCGGTTTCGGCGATCAGGCGCTTGCGCGTCGAGGAGACCGGCGTCGACAGGCCGACATCCCTGAGGCCCCGGAACACACCGTGGCGCAACGAATTGTCCGCGGTTCGATTGGCGTAGTGGATGCGCGCCGAAAACAGCGGCTTGACCCAGTGCATCTCGCGCATGATTTCGCGCGGCACGCCTTCCGGCGGCGTGGCGCCGGATGTGAGCGGCTCAAGCCGGGCCAGCAGGTCGGCCGCGGTCCCGGCATCGAAGCCGGTGCCGACCTTGCCGCGATAGTGCAGTTCGCCGTCCACCCACTCGGCCATGCCGAGCGCGGCCAGCCCCTCGGCCGCGTCCGAAATGGTGTAGCCGGCGATGACGAAATCGTCCTTTTCGAGCGCCTTGGTCTTGGTCCAGCTCTTGGTGCGGCCGCTCTGATAGATCGCGGTGGCGCGTTTGGAGACCACGCCCTCCAGGCCGAGTTCCGTCACCTGGTCGTAAAGCGCTTGCCCGGAACCCTCGACATGGTCGGAGAACTGGATCGCGGAGTTGGCGCCAAGCCCGCCAAGCAGTTCGGCCAACAGCGCCTTGCGCCGGATGAGCGGCACCTTCATCAGGTCCCAGCCGTCGAGATGCAGCAGGTCGAAGGCGTAGAAATGCAGCTTGCTGCCGGCGCCCGCTGCCAGCGCGTCCTGCAACAGCGCAAAGCGGGAAATGCCCTTGGCATCGAGCACGACGATCTCACCGTCGACGATCGCCTCGCGGCACGGCAGCTTGGCGAACGCATGTGGCAAGTCGCCATAGCGTCTCGTCCAGTCGATGCCACCGCGCGTGATCAGCCGCACCTCCCCGTCGGAGATATGCGCCATGGTGCGGTAGCCGTCGAATTTGATCTCGTGCAGCCAGAGCTCGTTCGTATTCTCGGCAAGGCCTTCGCCGCCCGGCGGCTTCGGCACCTGGCTCGCCAGTTGCGGCTCGATGCGGCTCAGCGCTGGCGCCTTGGCCGCGCCCGGCAGGTCGCTCGGCTTCAGCGAACCGGGCTTTGGCGCGGACTTCGCGGCCGGCTTAGGTGGCGCTGCCAGCTCCTCGATGCGCAGGCCGGATTTCACGCTTTCCGGCCGCGCTTCGAGGATATTCAGCCCCGTGTCGGCGGCGAGGTCGCGCTCCTTGAACAGCAGCCAGTTCTTCTTGTTCTCGTCTTCGCCGGGCTTTGGCTTCAGCCGGGTCAACATCCAGCCGCCATTGAGCTTTTCGCCGGCCAGCCGGAACTTGAAGGCGCCGGTGCGCAGGCTTTTGTCGACATCGTCCATCGGCGCCCAGCTGCCGGTGTCCCAGACGATCATCGGCCCGCCGCCATATTCGCCTTCGGGGATGACGCCCTCGAAATCGATGTATTCGAGCGGATGGTCCTCGGTCTCCACCGCCAGCCTTTTGTCGGCTGGGTTGAGCGATGGCCCGCGCGGCACCGCCCAGCTTTTCAAGACATCGCCAACCTGCAGGCGCAGATCGTAGTGGTCCGCCGTGGCGTGATGCTTATGGATGACGAAGCGGTTGCCGCCCCCAGTCATCAGCCCGCCGGCCGGCTCCGGCGTCTTCGAGAATTCGCGCTTGGCGCGATAGGATCCGAGCTTGGCGGGCGGCATGTCAAAAGCCGAGCCTGGCGGAAACCAACAACCGCCTCGTTCCTTCGCGCCGTGGGGCGCTATCTTGGCACCGCTCGCGATTTATCACGTGGTCTCAGTCGTCCGTCGCCGGCGTCAGCTCCAGCTCGGCCGGCGACAAACCCTGCTGCAACTGGCTCAGCCGAAACTCATCCACCCAGTAGGCCTCGCCGTCGACCAGCACGCGCGCACTGTAGGTGCCGCCTGAGAAACGCTGCGCGGTGACGTAGACCTTGTGGCGGTCAAGTGCCTTGCGCACCGCGGCGCGCTTGGAGTTCTGGCCGTTCACGGCAGTGGACATGCGCTTCGCCCTCGGTCGCCTGACACGGAACTCGGCCGCTTTTGGCGGCCCGGCGACTGGCCCCAAGGATGGCGGAGACACGCGCGCCTGTCAATTTCGCGGGCGGCGTCCTTCAGGTCTTCAACCGCCGCAAACGGCGCATCACGCCCTGCACGGCCTTGTAAAGCCGCGGCTTGGAGCGCACGAACAGCTCGGCCTTGCAGCGCAGCCTGATATAGGCGGTCGAGCCCCTGCCCTTCAGCGTCATCGCCTCGCACAGTTCGGCCAGCACCGAGTTCGAGGCGCCGATATGCTGCTTGTATCCCTGTCCGCCGACCGAGAGGTCGAAATAGCCGAGCCCTTGCGCCCGTGCCCACACCATCAGCTTGCCGATCATCGTCAGGCCCGGCGCGACGTTGGCCACCGCGTCCTGGTCGATCCCGAG
This sequence comes from Mesorhizobium sp. B2-3-10, assembly GCF_006442275.1. NCBI lineage: Bacteria > Pseudomonadati > Pseudomonadota > Alphaproteobacteria > Hyphomicrobiales > Phyllobacteriaceae > Mesorhizobium > Mesorhizobium sp. B2-3-10. Next base: position 86,958 of record NZ_VFVT01000008.1, on the reverse strand, counting down.
CAGCAGGGCGTGCAAGGTGCCCTTCATGACCAGCACGTACATGACAGCGAGATAGGCCTGGCCGACGCGCAGCCCGAACAGCCGCACCGAGCCGTCGGAAAGCCCCTGCAGGGCGGCGTTGCGGTAGAACTCCACGATCGGCGCCTGCGTCAAAAGGTCGAAGCGCCCGAGTTCGCGAAAGCGGTTGAGCCTGAGGTCGAGCAGTCTGCCGAACTGCTCCTCGATCATCTCAGGCGTCTCGGCTTCGACCAGTGCGAGGCCTCCGAGTTGTTCGAAGCGGCGGCAGTGCTTGTTGAAATTCTTGGTGAAGGAGGATTTGCAGATACGCTTGACCAGCGTCTCCGGCTCGCCATCCATGACGAGACCCGAGGCGATCTGAATGGAGTCGCGCGCCGCCGAAAGCAGCGCCAGCGGATTGGCCACGCCGTGGATTTCCCGCGAAATCCCCGCAATATGGATGCGGTCGGCGGGCGGCAGCACGGCGCGGACCGCGGCCCAGGCGGCGTCGGCGTTTTGCCTGGTCCAAGGCCTGGCATCGGCCAGCAGCGGCGCCGAATAATCGCACACGCCGCAGCTCAGCCATTCGATCACGGAGTGGCCGAGCGCCCGGCGCCGCATCAGCGGCAGCAGCATGACATGCAGGCCCGTGGCGGCATCATTGACCTCGACGACGAGCAGATCGGCGCTTTTGGGCATCAGCCGCCCGGCGATCCCTTCCACCCAGGCAAGGCCCTGGTGACCGGTGCACAAACCGGTCTCCTCAAGACGCTGCCAGAGCTGCCTTACGGTGTCGAAGCTCGTGTGCAGCCGCGCCGTATAGCGCGCGGTGGCGCCCATGCCTGCTCTAACCGGCGAAACCGGTTGAACCGGTGCATCCGCTGTCGCGACCAACCGCACTGCCTGGCTTGCCACATGCCTCTCCCATTCGTTCGGGGGCGCATGGGCATCATCCACGCAAGCGCCGAAAACCCCGCATCGTTCCCTGGACTGCGTTGAGCAGCCTTGGGCTGGAGCGTACGAAAGCCTCGGCCCGCCTGCGGAACTCGATGGCGGTGGTCGCCACATTGCCACGCATCGTGAACCCATGGCAGAGTTCGACCAATACCGAACCCTTGGCGCCCATATGTTCCTTGTAGCTCTGGTTGCCGACCGACAGGTCGAAATATCCAAAGCCTCGTTCGCGCGCCCAGCCGATCAACCTGCCCATGATTGCAAGCCCCGGCGAGACATTGGGCACGACGCCCTGGTCCATTGCTATCAGCAGAGCATGAACAGTCCCTTGATGCACGAGCAGATATTGTACCGCGATCAGAGCCTCGCCGACGAGCAGCCCGAAAAGCCGTACAGAGCCGTCCAACAGGCCCTGAATAGCCGCGTTCCGGTAGAAATCGACGATGTTCTCCTGGGTCAGCAGATCGAAGCGACCAAGCTCGCGAAAGCGGTCGAGCCGCATCCGCACCAGTTCGCCGAAGATACGGTCAACCTCGGCCGGTGCCCCGGCTTCGACCAGTTCCACGCCGCCAAGCCGTTCGAGGCGGCGCCAGTCCTTGCCGAATTCCTTGACGAAGGATGGCCTGCAGAGACGCTTGAGCACTGTTTCGGGATCGCCGTCGATGGCGAGGCCGAAAGTGGTCTGGATGGAATCGCGTGTGGCCGACAGCAAGGCCAGCGGATTGGCGACGCCCTGGATCTGTCGCGGAATCCCCACGATGTGGACGCGGTCCGCCGGCGGCAGCGCCGAGCGCACCGCCGCCCACGCAGCCTGCGCGGATTGCCGCGTCCACGGGCTGGCATCGGCCAGCAGCGGTGCCGAATAGTCGCAGACGCCGCAGCTCAACCACTCGACCACCCAATGATGGAAGGCCCTGCGCCGCATCAGCGGCACCAGCATCCTGGGTTCGCCAGTCGTGGCGTCGCCCACCTCGACGATGAGGAGTTCGGCGCCTTCCGGCAGCAGCCGCGTGGCGATCCCTTCCGCCCAGGCGTAATTCTGGTGGCCGGTGCACACACCGCTTTCCTGGAGGCGCAGCCAGAGTGGCCTGACCGCCTCGAGGCTGGTGTGCAGTTTTGCCGTATAGGCGTCGTTCGCCGCGACGGAGGTGGGATGCGAGACCTGCCCGCCAGGCAAGTCGGTCATCGCGGCAATTTGCACTGCGTGGCCTGTCACATCCTTCTCCTATCGCTTGACCGCGGCGAACGAAACCGCCCGTCGCCAGGAGCCCAGGCGGCTGTCGCGCTGCTGGTCCGGGTGTTCGATGTTCCACATGCGGTGATGCACGAAATACCATGATGCCACGAGCACGAAGATCTCGGAGACCGCCGAACCCAGCAGCGCCCATGGCGGGGAGGCGATCGACAGCAGGATGGCGATCAACGCCAGCCCGACGATGGCGCCGCCCAGGGTGATGAAGGCGACGATGCGGAAGTCACCCATTATCTCGAGCACGATGCGGGGCATGATGTAGAGCATGATCGGAACGAAATTCGCGATCACGAAAAACCCGATGAATCCCACCGACGCGTCCTGGAGAGCCTGGGACTTTATCATCGGCAGGACGAACAGGATGGCGCATCCATAGACAACCGCGCCAAGCCCCATGACAACGGCCCACAGCTTTGCCTGCGCCCAGACACGGCGCGTTTCGTTGTTGCGCATCAGCTTGGCGAGTTCGGGCTGCGTCATGTTCACAAAGGCAAGACTGCTGATGCGCAGCGGCGCGAACAGCACCAGCACCGCCGCCAGCGGCGCATAGGCGGCCGGCCCGGCAATGCCCGCGACCAGCAGCGCCAGGCATTGCCCCTGGATGTTGGTGGTGGTGGCGCTGAATGCCGACCAGCAGAGCTGGGACCACAGCCTCGCATAGCGCCGCCGTGTCGGCATGCGGAAGCTGATGCGCATCGTGCGGCGCGCCAGCCTGACCAGGACGAAGATGCCAAACACATTGGCCGCCGCGAGCGCATAGAACACAGTCTGCAGCGCGTCCTTGGCCAGCCAGATCGCCAGGCCGGCCATGACCGTGCCGGCGATCGTGAAGGCGGCATCGCTGACGGAAACGATCACCTGCTGGCGGCGCGCGAAGAAGGCCGTGCGCATGTGGCTGCGCAGCGACCATGCGCCGACGAAACAGCCCGCGGCAATTCCGCTGGGGTCGCCCAAGAGACGCATCACGATCGCCGTGCCGACGGCCATCAGCAAGGCAACGACCAGCGCCGCCGTCCCGAAGGCAACGTCATAGGCATCGACGCCGGCGCTGTTGGTGCTCTTGCCCATCCATATCGAGGCCGGAACGGCGGTGAGCGACCTGATGTAGGACAGGCCGACGCCGCCCATCACCATGCCGATGGCAAAGAGGCCGTAGCCTTGCGCCGAAAGCATGTGCAGCAGCGCGATGTTGAGGGCGAAGTGGAAGCCGCTCTGCATCGCCTCGCCGCCGATCATCAGCACGAGACGCCGCACCAGATGGCCAGGAAGTTTCACGGCCGTGTCTCCGCCTGGCGGGCGGTTGCCGCCCGCCCCGGCCTCGCTATGGGTGTCTTCAGCTTGTCGGCGGCTATCGCCGCGATCGCCGCCGCCGCGACCGGTTCGCTGAAGACCGCCTCGTAGCGCGCCCGCCCGGCAGCGACAAAGGAGCGCCAGGCCTCGGGCCGCAGGATGATCTCCTCGAGTTTGGCTGCAAGGGCGGCGGCATCGCCGGGCGGAACATGCCAGCCGGTCTCACCGTCGCTCACCACCTCGACCAGCCCGCCGATCGCCGACACCAGCGGCGGCCGGCCGTAGGCCATCGCCTCGATGGCGACGCGGCCGAGCGATTCGGGACGCCGCGAGGGCACGGTGACGATATCGGCCCAGCGATAATGCTCGGAGGGATCGGGGATGAAGGGCAGCACGCTGACGCGTCCGCCGAGCCCCATGCTGCCGACCAGTTCGGCGAGCGCGCGTTCGCGCTCGGTACTTTCGAAGGCGCCGCCGACCAGCCGCACCTCGATCCTCGACTTGAGTTCCGCCGGCAACGAGGCGATCGCCTCCAAAAGCACTTCCTGGCCCTTGATCCTGTTGATGCGGCCAAGCAGCAGCACCTTGAGCGGCCGCTTGCCGTCATAGGTCGTCGCTTCGGCCGCGGCCGGGCCGGCAACGCCGTTATAGACCACATGGGAGCGCGCGTATCTGGGCTCGCCGAACGCGGCGCGTGTGGCGCGCGAGTTGAAGATGAGATCGGCATGGCTCCAGTGCATCAGGCCGACTAGGATCCTGCGCATGGCGCCTTCGGGAATTTCGTGGATGTGCAGCACGGCCTTGTGCGGCAGCAGGCGCGCGGCAAGCGCATAGTCGGCCACGATCGAGGTGTTGACATAGGTGAGATCGCAATCCCGGAGCCGCCGCCAGGCCCTCAGCACCGCGACCGGCAGCCGCGCCATCTCGATGGTGGCAAGGCGCGCAATCGCCTGGCGCCTCAGCACCCAGAGCGGCTCGAAGACGATCCGGGTCGCATGCGGTTCGAGGATCCGCACGATCGGTCCGCTGCGCGGCAGGACGACCTCGATATCGGCTGAAGGAAACGCGGCGCGCAACGCGGCGACGCTCTCCGCGAAGCTGCGATCGGAACCATAGAGTTCATAGCCCTGATGGACGCATGCAATCCGCATATTCCCATGCATCTTTCTGCCAGGGGTAGTTTGACGATCCCGCCGCCTGACAGAACAGGCGACTGGAGACTTCAAGCCCAACACCCCTTTGGACTTCACTTGTTGCCGGCATGGTGACGAGCGGATGTAGAACCCGGATCACCATACCAAATGCTGCACGTCCTCCGCCGGTGTGGCGCACAGAAGTCCATGAGCAAGGATCATGCCGGCCCTGATTTCTCCGTCTGCAGGTCGCCCGGTCGCGGCATTGCCTTGTTTCGATACACATACGCTGGGATAGTTGACCGATAGTGAAACAACTCCGGCCGCTGGAAGAAATATTTTACACCCCGGTGCGATGATGGCTGGAACTGAGTCTGGCACGGATATCGCTGGGCTGTGGTTTCCAGAGGGGACGGCCGCGCATTGCGGAATCGAGCGGATTTGAAAGCGCCAGCAGCCATGAAACCTGAAATGCCCACCATCCTGATCCTCGGGACGCGCGGCATTCCAGCGGCCCATGGTGGCTTTGAAACCTTCGCCGAGAAGCTGGCGCTGTTTCTTGCCGGGCGCGGCTGGAAGGTCGGCGTCTATTGCCAGGAGGAGGTCGAGCGGGTCGACCAAAGGGTGCGTGTCGACACCTGGAACGGTATCGATCTCATCCACGTCCAGGTCGCCTCGAAAGGTCCCCGCGCGACGCTGGAATTCGACTGGCAATGCGCGCTCGACGCCGCCCGGCGGCCCGGCATCTGCCTGGTGCTCGGCTATAATGGCGCGGTCTTCCTGACCTGGCTGAGGCTGATGCGGCGCAAGATCATCACCAACATGGACGGCATCGAGTGGCGCCGGCCAAAATGGGGTATGGCTGCGCGCACATGGTTCTGGCTAAACGAATGGATCGGCGCCTGGGCCTCGCACCGCCTGGTCGCCGACCATCCGGTGATCGCGGATCACCTGGCGACGCGCCGGCCGCGCAGCGCCATCGCCACCATCACCTATGGCGCCGACCCGGTGACATCGGCACCGGAGGCGCCGGTGCGCGCGCTCGGCCTTGAGCCTGGCAACTACCTGATCTCGATCGCGCGTATCGAGCCCGACAACAACATTCTGCCCATGGTCGAAGCCTTCTGCAGCCAGAAGCGCGACATGAAGCTGGTGGTCCTGGGCACGCTTTCCCCCGATATCCCTTACCATGTCGCCGTCCGCAAGGCGGCGAACGCCTCGGTGGTGCTGCCCGGCGCCATCTACGACCAGGCGGCGGTGAAGGCGCTGCGTTTTCACGCGCGCGCCTATCTGCATGGCCACACCGTCGGCGGCACCAACCCGTCGCTGGTCGAGGCGTTGGCCGCCGGCAACATGGTGATCGCCCACGACAACCCCTATAACAGATGGACCGCCGGCGCGGCCGCCATCTATTTCACCGACCGGCAGAGTTGCGCCGAGCGGATGCGGCAGGCGATGGAGGATGACGCGCTGGTCAGGACCTGCGGCGCGGCCGCGAGAGCCCGCGCCAACGAAGCTTTCCGCTGGGACGATGTCCTGCTTGCCTATGAAACCGAAGCCTACCGGCTTCTGGGCGTGAGCGCCGCCGCAGCCCAGCCGGTCGACCGTCCCTCGCCCGGCGCCGTATGACGGGCTGGTCGCGACGGCGGCTGCTGAGGACCGCGCTGTCGACGGCGCTGGTGCCCGCAACGGCAGCACTCTCGTCCGCATCGCCCGCGCTGGCCGCCACCGGCGAATGGCGTTTTCGCCGCGGCGTCAACGCCTGGCCCTGGTTCGCGCTGACGCGTGAGTTTCCCGCGCCGCGCACCGACTATGACTGGCCGCCCTTCCAGTCGCAGCGGCCGGTGCCGACACCGGACGACCTTCGCCGGCTGCGCCGGACCGGGCTCGACTTCGTCCGCCTGCCGGTCGATCCCGGCCCGTTCCTGGCCGCCGATGCCGCCACGCGCGCAAAATTGCTGGCGATGCTGGACGATGCCGTCGCGGCAGTCATCGATGCGGATCTCGGCATCATCGTCAACGTGCAGGCCAACGGCGCCACTCATTACTGGAATCCCGACCGCATGGTCTCCAGCACAGCCGCGCCCGAATTCGAAGCCTATCGCGCGCTGGTCGGCACGCTTGCCGGCAGGCTGCAGCGGTTCCCGTCGGTGGCGCTGGAGCCGGTCAACGAACCGCCGCAATCCTGCTCCTCCAACGTCTGGTCGAACGTCCAGGCGGCCCTCCTGGCGGCGGCCAGGGCGTCATCCCAGACGTTGCCGTTGGTCGTCACCGGCGGCTGCGGCTCGATGGTGAGCGGGCTTGCCGCGCTCGATCCGGAACCGCTGGCGGCCTTCGAGCCGATCCTGTTCACCTTCCATTTCTACGAACCCTATCTGTTCAGCCATCAGGGCGCACCCTGGATGCGCGAGCCGGTCTACCGCGCGCTCAACAACGTGCCATGGCCAGCCTCCGCCGGTTCGCTCGAACGGACGCTGGCCTCGGTCAGGGCCCGCATGGCCGGGGACACCGAAACCTCGGAAGCGGACAAGCAGGCCGCCTATGCCGAGACCGAACGCGTGCTGAAGGTCTATTTCGACGCCAGGCCAGATCGCTGGTTCGTCGACAAATATATCGGCCAGGCGCGCGATTGGGCCGACAGCCACGGCATCGCCCCGACGCGCGTCATCATGGGCGAATTCGGCGCGCTGCGCACCGACGCCCGCTACGTCGCCGCCCCCAATCCCGACCGCGCCCGCTACATCGCCGATGTCAGGCAGAGCGCCGAGGCATCCGGCTTCCCCTGGGCCTTCTGGGACCTGTTCGACGGCATGGGCATGATGGACGACAAAACCCGCTCGCTCGACCCGGCGATGGTGGATGCACTCGGGTTGAGGATGCCGGAATAACCGCCTTCCAAATGCGGCCGAGTTCCTTGTCGCCGTAGAGCGCTACCTCGGCACCCCTTGTGCGCCCGGACGCCCCGCCGTCCGCGCTGGCCGCACCGGCCTGTAAAGCGCCAGCGCGATCACCACGAACTTGGTCATCAGCGTCGTCTTGGACGCCAGGCTTTCGGAGGTGTTGAGCAGGATCAGCCAGCCCAGCATCGGCAGCCAGATGCCGGGATGGCAGCGGCGTGCCACTTCGTGCATGAACAGCGCGAAGCCGAAAAACAACAGCAGGGTGAAGAAGGCGCCCTGATAGAGGAGCAGGCGGATGATCGGGTTCTCGATACCCTGTTCGAGGCCGTTGATGCGGCGCAGGCTTTCGATGAGATCGATGTCGGGCCCCACGATCAGGTCGCGCAGTTCGAAATGCTTGAACAACTCGAACATTTCGACGCGGGCATTGGCGCTGCCGCTGTCCGACACGAAGCGCTCCAGCAGCGCGTCGAAGAAGCCGTAGGAGAACAGCATGACCACCACGACCGGCAGCAGCGAGGCGAGCATGACGGCAAGGGCGGCACCCGGCAGGCTGATGCGTCCTCGCCGCAGATAAGCCACGCCACTGAAAAGCAGATAGATGCCGCCGAGCGCGATCGTCGTCACCATCGCCGAGCGCCCGCCAAATACCACCAGCGCCGCGCATTGCAGGCCGATCAGCCCGAGCCGCAGCGGCATGGACAGGGATTTCGAACCGGAGAGCAGCGCCAGCACATAGATCGAGGTGATCGTGGCGTTGGACAGAGGATGGCCCTGGAGCGCCGTCGAGCGCAGGTCGTTCATGAACACCTCGCCGTCGAGCCGGTAGGGAAAGACCAGCGTCTTGGTGGCGAACTCGAACAGCGCCAGCAGCGCGTTGACCGTCATCACCGCGTGCACCACGGTTTGCATGCGGGCGAACGTCTTTTCGTCGGCCTCGGCCAGCATCATCGCCAGCAGCGCCGCCGCCACGAACGTGTCGATCATGCCGGCCATGCCGGGGCGCTGCCTGACGATGACGACGACCAGCAGCATGATCGACATGACGGCTAGCAGCGCGCTGGCAGGCCGCCTGTCGGCGATGGCCAGCGTATAGCCTACCGGGTTGCCGAACGTGCAGGCGCGCCAGGCAAACATCAGCACGAGCAGATAGGTGGAAGGATGGATCTTGGTCGCCGGATTGCCGGTCAGGCCGTCGTAATTGTAGCCCACCAGCCACAGCATGCCGCCCGAAATGCTGAACAGCAGCGCCACCACCGCGACCAGGCCGTAGCCGGTCACCCAGTCGACGGAATTGCCGGTGCGGGGCGCGGTCGGGGCTTGACCCTGGCCAGCCCAGCCGGCCGCCGGGGTGGCGGACCGGGCGGCGCCCCGGATGGCAGCCATGTCAGGCCGCCTCGTCGACCAGCAAGGCGCCAGTCGGCAACCGCCCCATGACCGAAATGGCTTGCGAGGCCGCCGTGACGTCGCGCATCGGCGTCGCGTTCAGCGTGGCGACGAGCACGATCTCGTCGACCATGGCGACCAGCGGTGAGGCGTTGAGATTGTCGGCCAGCGCGCCGCCATCGACGACGACGAGTTCGAAATTGCGGCTCGCCTGGGCCAGCATATGCTGTGTGAAATAGACGCCCTGCGCCTCGGAAAAAGCAGCCTTCGGCCGACCCTTGCCCAGAAGCGCGACGTTGCTGCCGGGCGCGTACTGGCTGAGCGCTTCGAAGGCGTATTCGCCGCGCAGCACGTCGAGGAGACCTGGCTGCGGCTCCTTCTGGCTGCCGCCGGCATTGTTGGTGTCGATGAACAGGACACGGCTGCCCCTGGCAGCCGCCGCGTTGGCCAGCAGGCGCGCCACCCGGCCCCGCTGCGCGGCGTCCTCTGGCGCCGACGTCACCAGGATCGACGGTACCAGTGGCCAGTTCGGCGGACGCCGGCTGGAGGAGAACAGGCGTCTCAACGCCAGGCCGGCGACGGCGTCCATCTTCTGTCCGGCCGGCGCGGCGGCGCCGCCGAAAGGCCACCAGCGGCGGCGCGCTGATTTTGCCGGCAGCACGCCCACCACGGGCGCGTCGATGGCCGATTGCATCTGCGCGCTGGAAAGCACCGTTGGCGATGAATATTCCGCGATCAGCGCCATGCCGGTGCCGAGCCCCAGCCCGCCGAAGAACGCGCCGAACACCAGCAGCAACAGCGGCGGCCAGCTCTTCTTCAGGGCCGGCATGGCGTCGGAGATGATGCGCGCATTGGTGCTGTCGACATTGACCTGCTCGCGCGTTTCCTGCGCCCGTTGCAGATAAGTGGCATAGACGGAGCGCACCGCCTCGAGATCGCGTTGCAGTTCGCGCAGCTTGACCGAGGCCTGGTCGGTGTCGAGCGACTTGCTCTTCATGCCCGCGACCTTCGCTTCCAGCGCCTGCTGGTTGGCCAGCGCGCGCTCGTAGTCGGTTTCGGCGGCGGCGGCGATTCGACCGAGTTCGCGCGCGATGAGCGCGCGCGTGTCGCGCAATTGCTGCTGGGCCGCCATCATCGAAGGATGGCGCGGCCCGAGCTCCGTGCCGAGCTGCGAAACCTGGTCGACAAGTGTCGCCTCCTGCGCCCGCAGGCTCGAAATCACCGCCGAGCGCATCGCTTCCGAGGTCGCGTCCGGCGCGCCGCCGGACCGGCGCAACTGGTCGACCTGCGCCTTCAGCGTCGCGGTGCGGCTCTGCGCGGCGGCGAGCTGCGTGTTGATCTCGGTCAGTTCCTGGTCGCTGACCAGATTGCCGGCGGCCATGACCATGTTGTTGGCCGACCTGTAGGCCTCGACCGCATTCTCGGCCCGCTGGACGCGCTTGCGCTGCTCGTCCAGCCGCGCCGTGATCGAGTCGGAAGCATCCGTGGCCATCTTCGCGCGCGCGCTCGCCTGATCCGCCAGGTAAGCCTGCGCGATGGCATTGGCGAGCTTCGCCGCCTTGTCGGCGCTCTTGGCGGTAACGATCACGTCGAGGACCAGCACCTTGTCGGCCCGCTTGACCGCAAGCCGCCGGCGCAGCGCATCGAGCGTCTTGCCCGCCTTGTCGGTTTCGGCCGAGCCCGAGCCCAGCACGCCGCCGAGCAGGCGGCTCAACAACCCGCCCTGCCCGTTGAATTCCGGGTCCTCGGTCAGGTTGGTCGCCGCGATTGCCCTGAGCAGCACGCCGCTCGACTGGACGACGGCAACCTGGCTTTCCACCATGGTGATGCCGCCATCAGGCGGAACGCGGCTCGGATTGACGTCGTTGGTGACCACCTGCAGGTCCTGCGGATCGACGATGATCTCCGCCACCGAGCTGTAAAGCGCCGGCGTGAACAGTCCATAGAGCAGCGCCCCGAGGGTCAGCAGCGCGGCGGTGGCGAGGATCAGGAAACGGCGGCGCACCAGAATGCGCTTCAGGTCACCCAGCTCGACGGTCGAGGACGGATAGGACGCGGCCGGCGGTGGCTCCGGCGCATATTGCATCACCTCTGGAGCGTGTTGTTGCGGCAACGAGAGCAGGGATGATTGCAAAGGTCGCTCCGACAACACTCCATGTGCCCCAAAAGCTTAAATTGCGGCTTAAGCTTAGCTATTACTCCAACTGTTAAAACACTGTTAATTATGTTGGGAGCTCTTCTGATTTTTGGCACGGAGTTTGCGTAGCAGAGGCATGGGCCGTGTTGACAGGGCGCGAGCGAGCGGGAAACGAATGGAATGGAGCAACATCTTCCTCCAGTCCGACCGTCGCCCACCGATCGTGCCTAAAAATCGAACACCGGCCAATACCGAATATCAGAATTCTAGGGGTGCGACATGCAGGTGAGCCTGCGCCTGGACAGCGACTGCCTCCGTGCCTTTCACCTGCTGCTGCTGCAGCGCCTGGCCGCGCTCGCCGAGGTCGCGGTCAGCGTCGACGCACGCCCAGCCGGGAGCGGCATTCCAGGCAGCGTCGCGGCACTGTTCCAGCTTGAAACGGTCATCCATGGCTTGCCCGCGGACGGACTGGCCAAGCGCATGCCGTTGTCGGCGCTGGCACCCTACCGCACGCAGCCCGCCGCCGCGCCCGACCTCGTGCTCGACCTCTGCGGCGATGTGCGAATGGAAGGAACACGCGTCTGGCATGTGACCTATGACGGCGCCGGCGGCGAAGCGGCCCTGCTGGCGTCGATCCTCGATGGCCGGACCCCGCGGGCCGGCATCGAGGAGAACGGCGCCGTCGTCGCCGAAGGACGCCTGGGCACCGAATATGGCGGCATCGCGCTCGCCTCGTTCCAAGACATGCTGGCGCGCACGGCAAGCCTGATCCTGGCGGCGGTGACGGGCGCGGCGCGGGGCGCCCTGCCCGCCCTGCCCGAGCCGGAGGACGGCAGGGGGCCGCCATCGCTGCCCTCGGCCGGCAAGCTCGGCGTCAGGGCGGGCAAGGCATTGGCGCGCCGCGTCGTCCAGAAGATCTACCATCTCTGCTACAACGCCCCGCACTGGAAGGTCGGCTGGCGCCAGACCGGCGGGCGGGATCTGTTCGACCTGCGCGCGCATCCGGCCTCTGGCTGGCGAGAATTGCCCGACGACGGCAGCCGCTTCTACGCCGATCCGTTCCCGATCCTTCATCAGGGACAGGTAACCCTGTTCGTCGAGGACTATATCCACCGCCTGGGCCGAGCCATCATTTCCGCCGTGCCCTTTGGTCCGTCGGGGCCAATCGGCAGTCCGGAGCCGGTGCTCGATCTGCCCTACCATCTCTCCTACCCCTTCGTCTTCGAGCGTGACGGCGAGGTTTGGATGGTTCCCGAAAGCTGCGCCAACCGGACGGTGGATCTCTACCGCGCCACGGCCTTCCCGGGCGGATGGGTCAAGGAAGCGACGCTGCTGTCCGACATCGTCGCCAGCGACGCCACCTTGGTCGAGCATGGCGGCTCGTGGTGGCTGTTCGCCACCGTCCGGGACGGTGAAGGCAGCGCCCGGGGCGGCGGCGGCGCCTTCTCGGACGCGCTGCATCTGTGGTCGGCGCCGGACTTTCGCGGCCCCTGGACGCCGCATCCCAGGAATCCGGTGCTGATCGACATCGCCTCGGCGCGGCCGGCCGGACGCATGGTCGAACGTGACGGCCAGTTGCTGCGTCCGGTACAGGACTGCCGCAGGAGCTATGGCGGCGCCCTTGGCATCGCACGCGTCACTCACCTTGATTTGAACGGCATGGAGCAGCGTGTCGAGACGATCTTAACCCCCGGCGCGCTATGGAGTGGGCGTAAGCTGCACACGCTCAACGAGGCGGGCGGCCTGGAGTTCATCGACGGCTCGGCGATCGCGCCGCGCTGGAAAAGTGGTGACGGTGGTTAACCTAAGCGTTTGTTACTACCGGCCACCCGCGCTGGTTGCTTGAGGTTGATTATGGTCCGGAAGATATTTTCCACCACGGATTGTGGAGACAGAAGATGACCAGCATGAAGGGCAGCGAAATCACCCCCGCCGACGCTGGCCCCATCGAAGTCGACGTGGCGATCGTTGGCGCCGGAATGGCCGGCACCACGCTGGCAACCGTGTTGGCAAAAGCTGGCCGCAAGGTGGCACTGATCGATCCGCACCGCGTTCATCACGACGAGTTCCGGGCCGAGAAAATCGGTACCGATCAGATACGGCTGTTCGAGAAGCTCGGCCTCGACGAAACGGTCATGCGGCTCGTCACGCCGTTTGACGACATTCATGTGTTCCGCCTTGGCCAGCTGTTCGCGCGTGAGCGCAGGCCCGAATACGCATTTTCCTATGGAGCGTTGATCAACGGGCTGCGCGATGCCCTTCCCCCGCAAGTGCCGATAACGGTCGGCAAGGTCGCCGAGGTCTCGACCGGACCGGATCGGCAGCGCCTCGTGCTGAACGACGGCAGGGTCATCACGGCTCGCCTGCTGGTGGTCGCCACCGGTCATAGCGAAGCGGTGCGGCGCGCCATCGGCGTCGAGCGGGTCGAGCAATCGAAAGCTCATTCGCTCTCGATGGGTTTCGACCTCGCCATTCCGCCGCGCGAATGCGTCTACCAGGCCGTCACCTGCTACGGCAGGCGGGCCAGCGACCGCGTCGCCTACATCACCGTCTTTCCTCTCGGCGACAAGATGCGGGCCAACATGTTCGTCTATCGCACCGTGGCCGAGCAATGGACGAGGGATTTTCGGGCCGATCCGCAGAAGATGCTTTGCGAATTGATGCCTGAAATATCGGCGCAATGCGGCAACTTCGCTGTCTCAAGTCCCGTCGAGGTGCGGCAGATCAACCTGACCACGACGCAAGGCCATCGCCGCGACGGGGTCGTCTTCATCGGTGACGCGTTCTGGACGACATGCCCGACGCCGGGCGTCGGCATAGGGCGGGTCATGATCGACGTCGATCAGCTCCATTCCGTTCACATTCCACGCTGGCTGGAAACGCCAGGCATGGCGGCGGACAAGATCGCCGCTTTCTATGACGATCCGGTCAAGCTGGCCTCCGATGAGGCCGGCATGCGTGTGAGCGTCTACGCCAGGCGGATCACCACCGAAACCGGGCTGGAATGGCGCGCGCGGCGCCTGCGCAACAACACGGCACGCAGGCTGATGATCATCGGCCGCAAGGTGCGCCATTTGGGAATGCGGAGGGAGCCGGGCATGGCGTGAGGGGTCTCCCACCCTTCATCGTCATCGTGGTTCTGTCCTGAGGGCCGTACCTCTAACCTGGCTCCACCCCTCCCGGAGAAGGAAACCGCTGGAGCGCTTCACTGGGACAGCGACATCGCGCTCAAAAAGCAGATCCAGTGCCGTTCGGTGGGAACAAGCGGCTTGCCGACAGGTTATTCCCGCAGGAGATCCTGTCATGGTCAAGAATATCGACCGCGCGTTGCAGGATGCTATTCTGGCAATGCGCATTCTTCGCAAATCCATCATTGATCATGGGCATATGGAAGCCATGGCCGAATTTGACGGCTTGATGAGCGTGACCATATCGGAGGCCGAGCGCCAACTCACCAGTTGGCAGACTGGTCACCGCGCCGAGCGGCCGGACCACGCAGAATCCTGACGCGATCTCAAAGCCCGGACCCAAGGGAACCTTGCCGACCGGCGTTGGTTTCATGGAATGCGATACGCCGCCGGAGGACAAAGTGGCCCGATTGGTCGACAAGCATAAGCTTGAGAGAGCTGATCGCGAGTCGCGGCTTATTCTCGACGCCGAACGGCAGGCCCGCGACGCAAAGACCGAGCGCCTTCGCAAGCAGCGACTGTCCGCCGAGCCGAGCGGCGAGCGACAGAAGCCCGCACCGCCGAAGCGGCGTGGGTGACGGCCTGCTCGTTCGCAAAGGCAAAAGGCGCGATCGGTCGATCGCGCCTTTGTTCGACCGGCGAATGCACTAGCCCATTCAGAGCGTGGTCGGTAACCCTGAAGATCCGCTGAGAGCAGTGACGGCCGAAAGCCGTTCGCGCTTCTGCCAGGTTGGCTTCTCGTATTTCTTCACCAGCCATCTCCCCTTGTTGGAAACCGCAGAGAAGACCGGCTTCGCCGCCAATGTCAATCGTACCAGGACGGCCGTGGTGATTGTTCGAAACGCCCCGCGCCGGGTGAATTGGTCCACCGTGCTTTCAAATCCGCCGGCACGGGATAGATTTAGGATCGAGAAAGCGCCACAAGGCGCGTGGGAGGACCTTGCCAATGTCAGACACCGCCTTGCCGCTGGTGATCAGCGCGCCCGAGCCGCGCACGCTCGAACTGATCTTCACGCCGCCGCAGCTGGCGCGCCTCAAGGCGCATTATCGCATCGTCGAGACGACGCCCGACGGCGTGGCGCGGCTGCCGGCCCAGGTGCTGGCCGAGGCCCGCTACATCGTCGGCCAGCCGCCGATCTCCCCGCGGACGCTTGAAGCGATGAAGGCGCTGCGCTGCGTCTTCAATGTCGAGAGCAACCTCCTCGACAACATGCCCTACGAAACACTGTTCGCACGGGGTATCCATGTCGTCACGACGGGCCAGGTCTTCGCCGAGCCGGTAGCCGAGCTCGGCCTGGCCATGGCGCTCAACCTTGCCCGCGGCATCGTCGATGCCGACCTTGCTTTCCGCAAAGGC
The DNA here is from genome assembly GCF_006442275.1 of Mesorhizobium sp. B2-3-10. NCBI lineage: Bacteria > Pseudomonadati > Pseudomonadota > Alphaproteobacteria > Hyphomicrobiales > Phyllobacteriaceae > Mesorhizobium > Mesorhizobium sp. B2-3-10. The sequence continues at coordinate 71,364 of NZ_VFVT01000008.1, read as the reverse complement.
GAGGAACTGTGGGGCGGCGACGGCAACCAGACGGCGCGGCTGCTTTCGGGAGCCGATGTCGGCATCATCGGCTTTGGCGATCTCGGCCGCGCCCTCAACCGCCTGCTGTTGGGCTTCCGCACCCACACGAAGGTGTTCGACCCCTGGCTGCCGCCGTCGATCCTGAGGGAAAACGGCGTCGAGCCGGCCTCGCTGGACGAGGTGCTGTCATCAAGCGACTTCGTCTTCGTCGTCGCCTCGGTAACCTCCGAGAATCAAGGGTTTCTGGGCGCCGATGCTTTTGGCAAGATGCGCAAGGGAGCCGCCTTCATCCTGCTCAGCCGTGCCGGCGTGGTCGATTTCCCCGCCTTGATGGCGGCTGTGAGGAGCGGCCACATCCTTGCCGCCAGCGATGTCTTTCCCGAGGAGCCGCTGGCAGTCGACCATCCCGTGCGTGCGCTGCCCGGCTTCCTGCGCTCCGCCCATCGCGCCGGCGCCCTCAACATCGCCTTCAAACGCATGGGCGACATGGTGCTGGAGGACATGGACCTGATCGACCGTGGCCTGCCGCCGCTGCGCTCCAAACGCGCCGAGCGCGAGACGGTGTCGAGGATGCGCTCGAAGCCGTCCGACAGGAATTGAGCAACCGCGCGGGTGTGCTCAACCGCATAGGCGGGTTTTGTACCAAACCGTACGCTGAATCCCCTTTGAGATGCACCTTCGGAGGCGTAAAAAACAACCTCAGGGAGGTAGCGATGGTTGGAAGCCATATAGACGTGGCGCGGGCAGCTATCGAAGCCAGCTTCCTGCTACGACATCGTTCCATTGCTGGAAACATCGCCTTTCGCCGCGAAATGGACCATTCCAGGCGCGCGATCGCGCAATCGCGCGAGCTTCTGAAACGCCTTCGCCAACGCCAGCGCGATGGCAACAGTCGAGCCTGGGAAGCTACAGACCCGGTTCCCTTTGCCGTCTCAGCGTTCGATGCCGACATTCTGCGCGCTGTATTTCGAGATCTGGTCTCGCAAGCGAACGTGCCCGAGTGTCAATGGCGCGATCTGGCCAAAAGCCTGGTTCACGAGTTTACCGGCTGCGAGCTGGTCGAGACCGGCTTGATAGAATGGCTCATCCACAAATAGTGACCCGCAAAGGTCCGTGAGCCCGTCTCCCAGAGATGCCCGCGCTTCCTGATGGAACGATCGCGCCGCCGGCTGGTTTTGCAAATGGCCGGGCGGTGGGAAGCCCGGCGTACTCGGAAGGCCCGTCACGAGTCGCGTCGGTGGCGGGCCTTTCCATGTCCAGCAGCGATATTGGCCGAAGGTCCCATTCGTGGCCGTGCAGTGGGCGCCCTTCTCCGAACCGGTCCTGGTCGGCCAGGCCTTCGTGCTGACCGGAGCGGGGCCGGCCTGCCTGCCGGTCATCATGCGCCAGCAAGTCGGCAGGATCAGCCTGCGCCACGCGATGCGGATGTGCGGCGTCGTCAGCCTCGACCAGCTTGTGGCCAGCCTCGCGCGCGAACGCTAGAGTGGTCAGGGCCAATGACGATTTGGCCGGGCCAGCAAGAGGATCGCGATGCTCAACACGGTCGACTATGGCGGCAAGGAAGCCGATATCGTCCATGCGCTGGAGGAAGACATCATCTTTGGCCGGCTGGCGCCCGGCACGCGGCTGGTCGAGGACGTGCTGCTGGCCCGCTTCCCGGTCTCGCGCCACACCATCCGCCAGGCCCTCTACCAGCTGGAAAGGCTTGGCGTCGCCACGCGCGAGCGCAACAAGGGCGCCACGGTGCGCCGACTCGCGCCCGAGGAAGTCCGCCAGATATACGAGGTGCGCGAGATGCTGCAGCGCCAGGCCGCGCTGATGATCCGGCTGCCGGCGAGCGAGGCGCTGATCGCCGAGCTGATCGAGATCCACCGCGTCTACAGCACCCATGTCGACGCCGGCTACCTCAGAGGCATCCATGAGGCCAACGACCGCTTCCACCTCACCATGTTCTCGGCCTGCGGCAACGCCTATCTCGTGTCCTCGATCGAGCACTATATGCGCCTCAGCCTGCCGGTACGGGCGAATTCGCTGGCCGACCGGGACAAGCTCGAAATCTCGCGCCAGCATCATCTGATGATGATCGAGGCGCTGAAGCGCAGCGACAATTGGGTGCTGGCGCAGCTCTGCGTCGACCACCTGCAGCCGAGCAAGGCGTTTTATCTGAGGGAGGTCGAGATGGGACCGGTGGGCCGCGACGCCGGCCAAGGATGACGGGCAGTGCCGGGTACAGGTGACGCGCTGCCGCGCCATTCTATCTGACCTTGATGACGACCTTGCCTTTTGCCCGTCCGGTCCCGACATAGGTCAATGCTTCGTTGGTCTGTTCGAATGGGAAGACCCGATCGACGACGGGGCGTACGGCGCCGGATTCGATGAGCGACGTGATCTTGCCCAGCTGGTCGCCCTGCGCCCACATGAACAGGAACGAATAGTCGACACCGGCGCGTTTTGCCTTGCGGCGTATGCCACGGCTCAGCAGGCCCACGATCAGCCTCAGGACGATGTTGAGGCCTTGTTTCCTGGCAAAATCGGAATCCGGGGGACCGGAGATGGAGATCAGCTTGCCGCCCGGCTTCAGAACGCGCAGCGATTTTTCGAGCGTCTTGGCGTCCTGGCTGTTCAGGACAACGTCGCAGCCCTGCAGGACGTTTTCGAAATCATCCTTCTTGTAATCGACGACGATATCGGCGCCGAGACTTTTGACCAGATCGGTGCTCGCCGCGCTCGCTGTTGTCGCGACCGTCGCGCCGAGATGCTTCGCCAGCTGGATGGCGAAGGTCCCCACCCCGCCGGAACCGGCCTGGATGAAGACTTTCTGCCCCTTCCTCAGTTTGGCTTTCTCGACCAGCACCTGCCAGGCAGTCAGGCCGACGAGCGGGATCGAGGCGGCCTCTTCCATGCTGAGGTTTTTTGGCTTCAGGGCCACGTCGGCTTCGTTCATGGCTATGGATTGCGCGAATGTCCCGATCCGGCCATCGCGCGGCCGGGCATAGACTTCGTCGCCTGGCTTGAAGCCGCGGACTTTCGATCCGACCCGCACGACGATTCCTGCCACGTCGTGGCCCAGAATGAAGGGCGGGCGATAGGGCAGGATGGGTTTGAACTCTCCGTCCCGGACTTTGGCATCCAGGAGGTTCACGGCGGCGGCATGGATCTCGACCAGGACATCATCGTCCCGCGGATCCGGCTCTGGCATTTCGGCCAGCCGCAGGGCGCCCTTCTTCTGATATTTGTCGACGACAAAGGCTTTCATCATGGTCACTTTCTGAAAATCGTTTGCTCAGGCAGGCAAGCGGAACTGCTTGCGCAAGGTCTTGTCGAACATCCCGGCGGGCGCGAAGCGACGCAGCAGGCTGACCTGCCGGGCCGCCTTGCCCGCGGTGTAGCGCCGGCGCGGCTGGCTGGCGGTCGCCGCTTTGACGACCACATCCGCCACCACTTCCGGCCGATCGGCTTTGGGCATCACATCGGCAAGCAACGCCTTGAAGCCGGCTCGCGCCCGATCGTATTCCTTCAGCACGGAATCCGGTTCTATTCCATTCTGGTCGAAGACGGTGCGCACGAATGCCGGCTCGATGACCGAGACGCGAATATTGAAGGCACGAATCTCATGATCGAGCGATTCCGAATAACCTTCGAGCGCGTGCTTGACCGCGGAGTAATGCGCCGAATATGGCGCGGGTACCAATCCCAGGATCGAGCCGATATTTATGATGCGTCCTACGCCCTGCCGCCGCATCGACGGCAACACCGCATTGGTCACGCGCATGACGCCGAACAAATTGACGTCGAACAGCGCCTGCACCTGCGAGATCGAGGATTCTTCGGCTCCTCCAAACATGCCGACGCCGGCATTGTTGACCAGCAGATCGATGCGGCCGGTCCGCGCGTGTATGGTTGAAACGAGTGCATCGATGGCCTTGTCGTCGGTCACATCGCAAACCAGCATGGTTACTCCGTTCGGGCTGTCGCCGAGCTTGCGGCGGCTTGTGCCGAACACGGTAAATCCCGCTCGCGCCAGCGCTTCCGCGCTGGCGCGGCCGATGCCCGAGGAGGCTCCCGTGACGAGCGCGGTCTTTCCCGAATTCCTGTTCATTTGGTGCTCCAAAATCATGAGGGCTAGCTTTTTCTCCTCGCTAGAATTATGATCGTAATATCATATTACACTCATAATGCAATAGAAGAAAGGAATCGCAGCCATGCGCTATGAAAAAGGCCGGAAGGACGCCTCGCGCAGCCGGATCATGGAGGTTGCCGCCAACCGTTTTCGCGGTGACGGTATCGCCGCGTCCGGGCTCGCAACCATCATGAAAGACGCCGGCCTGACCAACGGGGCCTTCTATCCGCACTTTCAATCCAAGGCGGCGCTTGTCCGTGAAACCGTGGCAGCGGCCTTGGAGGATCAGTCGGACCAGATCCGCGAAGCTTTGGCTGCCGGCGGCCTGGATATGGCCATCGACGCTTATCTGTCGACGGCACACCGGGACAATCCGGGACAGGGCTGCGCGTCCGCCGCATTGCTGCCCGAGATCGCACGCGAGCCTTCCGAAACACGTCAACTCTATACCGAGCGCTTGCTGACCCAGGTGCGCCAGGTGGCGGCGGAACTGCCGCCGCGGACCCAGAATCGGGAAAGCGTTGCGCTGGGCATCTTTGCGACCCTTATCGGCGCCCTTCAGATGGCCCGCGCCGTGGACGGAACGGAACTCTCGGAACGCGTCCTCGCGGCAGGGGCAGACGCGGCGCGCACGCTGATCCAGCGGGATAGCGAGGCTTCCTCCTAGGTTCGAGCGAAGTTGTAGGCTCAGACGAAGTCTGCAAGGTGCCGGCGAAGCTGATCGTGGCTTTCATAGGAGAGGCGCTTGACGGTCGCTGGGCGCTGAAACTTTCCGCAAGCCGGCCTCGTTGCTGCGCAATCGCCTTCTGAGGCGATGACAAGACCCTCCATCAATGCCTCGCTGGCCGCGCCCGCGAGGCCTTTTTTGTGCGGCGACGAGGCCATCCTGCCGGAACCCGGAACCATCCGCGAACCGCGAAATTGTCCAGACAGCCGGAAGCCTGGCCGTCTCCAGCGTCAGCGGCGATGAGCGGCGACAGGGAAGGCTGCCCAAAACCAAGCAACCGCCTGGACGCCGTGGAGCGCGCTCAGCTATCGCAAAGGTGACAAAGGTTCGCCAGACCATATTCTGGCGAAGTTGGGGAATTTTGGTCTGATAAACCGGAACTTTCGGGCAAATTGTTTCGTTATAACCTTGATCGTTGCTTCGACGGTCGCAAAGCAACAGGGAAGGACCCAGTCATGAACATCAAGATGATCTGTCTTGGCGCGATGGCGCTTTCGATGGCCACCGGTTCGGCTCTCGCCGGAGCCAGCACGGGAACATCCGCTCTCGACGATCCTGCCAAGATGAAGCCGTTCTACACGGACTCCGGCATGAAGAAGATGGTCGGCAATGATGCCTTCGTCAAAGCCTGGAAGGCCCTCACGCCCGAGGACCAGACCGCCATGAAGACCGCTTGCGCCGACGAGGCCAAGAACGCCAACCCGACCAACACGCATCCGGAATTCTGCAGCAGTGTGAAGCTGAACGGCGGCAGTTGATAACGCGCCGCAGCCGTGAAAACAGCCCCGTTCGGGGCTGTTTTCGTGACCGCCGTGCTTTGCCTTGCCGTTGCTCATTCGATTCCCACTCCAGGTCCCTGACGCCACGAGTTTTGCCGTCGATCGACACATTTCCCGCGTTTTCAAGAAGAGGAAAAAACAGCGTCCTTGCTCTGGCCATGTTGCACTGCAAAATATATGCTGCATTGCAATATCGGCTCCCCGGCCGGACAGGGTGACGGCTGGGCGCAAACGAAGGAGCTGTCGTGGCGGCATCGTTTCGGCCTGACATACAGGGCTTGCGCGCGCTGGCGGTTGGCGGCGTCGTCGCCTACCATTTCGGCCTCACGGCGCTGCCTGGCGGCTTTGCCGGGGTCGACATCTTCTTTGTCATTTCCGGCTGGCTGATCACCACGCATCTGATGCAGGAGATCACCGAGACCGGCCGCCTCGACCTCTGGCGCTTCTATGCCAGGCGCGCACGGCGCCTTCTGCCGGCCGCCATCTTCGTCATCCTGGTTACGCTCGCCGTCGGCACCTTCATCATGGCGCCGCAGGAACAGGCGCTCTATTCGCGCGGCGCCATGTATGCCGCGGCCTACACCATCAATCTGTGGCTGCTGCGCTGGTCGTTCGACTATTTCGCCGCCGATGCTTTGAGCAATCCCTTCATCCACTTCTGGTCGCTGTCGGTGGAGGAACAGTTCTATCTCGTCTGGCCGGCACTGCTTGTCTTCGCCGCCTGGCTGCATCGGGGCCGACGCATGACGGTGGCCGTGATCGGTACCGTCGGCCTCGCCTCCTTCGCGGCTTGTCTCTGGCTCACCAGTCTCTCGCCGGCCTGGGCCTTCTATTTCTCGCCGCTGCGGGCCTGGGAATTCGCCGCCGGCGGCCTGGCGACCTTTGGCGCGCCAATCTTATGGCGGCATCAGTTCTGGCTGCGGGCGGCACAGGGATGGCTGGGCCTGGCGCTGATCGCCGTCGCCTATCTCTGTTTGAGCGAAGACCTGCCCTTCCCCGGCTGGTACGCGCTGCTGCCGGTTGCCGGCTCCGTGCTGGTACTGTTGAGCGGCGCCGGCGAACAGGGCGATGCCCCGGCCAGGACTCGCTGGCAGGCCTTGGCGCCCGCCGCCATGCTCTCGCTGGCGCCCTTGCAGTGGGTCGGCACGCTCTCCTATTCGCTCTATCTCTGGCATTGGCCCATCATCGTCTATGCCACCATGCTGGAGCCCGACCTCGGCGTGGCGCAGCGTATCGGCTGCGCCGTGCTGGCGCTGGCGCTGTCGGCGGCCACCTACCGGCTGATCGAAAACCCCGCGCGGCGCGGTGACTGGCTGGCGGCGACAGCCAGGGCCTTTCGCTTCGACGCCAGCCCGGCCGCAAGACCGCTTCGGCTTTTCCCCGGCCTTGCCCTCGCCCCGGCCCTCGTGCTGACCGCCGCCGGCGTGGCGGCGGCCTACGCCAACGCGCATCTGGCCACGCGCAACATCGACCCGACCCAGCGCGGCATCGAAGAGGCCGCCGAACAGCCGTCCATCGCGCGCGCCGTCGACAAGGACTGCCTGCTCGATTTTCACACGGTGGAGCCGAAGCCTTGCACCTTCGGGCCGGCCGACGCCGCCCACACCATTGTGCTGTTCGGCGATTCGCATGCCGACCACTGGTCGACGCCGCTGGTCGAGGCGGCAAAACGTAACGACACCAAAGTGGTCACCTACCTCAAATCCTCGTGCCGCGCTTCACGCCTGTCGACCTTCAACGCCGTGCTCAAGCGCGACTACACCGAATGCGACGCCTGGCGCGAACAGGCGATTTCAGACATTATCCGCAGCAAGCCGCGCCTGGTGGTGATCTCGGAATTCTCGATCGGCAATCTGACACGCGACATGTCCGCCGCCAGCCGCAAGGCCGAGATAGCTCGCTGGCAGGCTGGCCTGCGCTCCACCTTGGAGGCCTTCAGCCAGGCAGGCGTCGAGGCCGCCGTCATCCGCGACACGCCGATCGGCGACAGCTTCGCGAACGCCTGCGTCGCCCGCGCGCTGTGGTGGCGCGAGGCGCCGTCGCTGTGCGACACGCCGAGGGCCGAGGCCGCCAATGACGACGTGGCCGCCGCCGAGCGCGCGGTGGTGAAAAGCATCCCCGACACGCTCTATGTCGACCTCACCGACCGCTTCTGCGGCCCGACCGAATGCCACGTCTTCATCGATGGCAAACTCGCCTTCCGCGACAGGCATCATCTGGCGACGGCCTTTGCCGAGACACTGACAGCACCGCTGGAAAAGGCGCTGTTTTAGAGGGTTCCTTTCCCCTTGTGGGAAAAGGAAGAGCGCCCGCTTACTCGGCCCCCGTGGTCCAATCTCCCTTGGTGGTTGCATGCCTTGCTGGTTGCATCCAGGGGAAATGGACGGCGGCGGCCAAGGTTCAAAACGCGCCCCACCATGTTGACAGGTATGGCCAGGGCGGCATCGCCGGACAGGTCCTTTCGCCCCGGCAAACAGCTCGAACGATCGATCCACCGATTTATGGGAACAGGGCCGCGGCTGCAGCGTTTATTAGGCACACCTTAAGAAGGAGGTTGTCATGAAAAAGCTCTTGCTTGCATCCGTGATCGCGGTCGCTTCGGCGGTGGCGGTGATCGCTCCGGCAAATGCCGCCAGCATCACGCTCGGCATCGGGAACGGCTATGATGACGACTACTACGTTCCCAGACATCGCGACTATTACCGTCACTACTCCGACGATAGCGACTATTACGGTGGCTACTCCGACGATGGAGCCTATTACCGCCGTCACCACTATCGTTATGGCGTGTACGACGACGGCTACCGGCCGCGCTATTACGGCATGTACCATCGCCGCTGCCACACCGAGCTGGTGAAGCATTGGCGCCACCACCACCGTGTAATCGAGAGAGTGCGGGTCTGCGGCTACTGACCTTGGGATTTGGCCCGGCCGGCGTTAGCCGGCCGGTGGCTTGTTAACGGGCGGATAAAAGAGTGTGCCTCAAGATCAGTGCACGCCCGCGAACCGCTCTCGGTGGTGAGCCAAGAACGCCGGATGGGGCATCAATCGCGAATCCTTGGGCCAGTGCAAACCTTGGGATTCAGGGCGAAAGAGATTTCTCAATTCACTGGGGACCCGATTATGAGCGACCAGCAGCCGATGGTTCTCGTCTATCGAAATCAGGTGTCGGTCAAATAGCCAGTGCACGGTGGCTGATAGCGCGATGCCATTGCGCACAACATCGGGACCACCAGCCGCGACCGGCTTGATATGTGCGGCCTGAACCTCAGCTCGACCACCACCATTGATGATGCGCAAGCCGGTGACGGCGCAGGTATCCTCGTAGGCGCGACAGACCTCCAGCCGGAAAGTCGCGTCACGGACTTTGCGGTTTAGCAAAATCCGCTCGACCCGACGATCGACTGTCTCGGCAAAACCGGACTGTCCACCGAAACGAGGCTGCATCGACCATGGAACGTCGAGCGGAAGCATATCAGGGCTAAGTCTTCTGGCATTTGCGGGGTCGAGTGGTTCCCGCAAGCCAGCCAGGACGATCTCGTCGAAATCCTCCTGCGGGATCAACCGTATCGATCTGCCTTGTATCTCCCGACCAACGCGGCGCGGGTCACCGACATGGCGTAGCGCTGTCTCTGCGTAGCGGCCGTCCTTCTTGAAAGGCACAGGTGTCGGAAAGTCCAGGTAGTCCGTCACATTGGCATAGTAGTGGCCGGCCAATTCCAGATCCGGCTCAATATCGGCCACCCGAGCGACGGCAATATAAGCTTGGCTACCATTATTGCGTCGAGGTTCACGGTAAAGCACCCAATCGCCAACCGAATTTCGAGCCACTTCCAGATAGCGAGCCGGAAAGTGATAATGGCCTTGGCCATCCTTATAACCAGACCCCGATTTCAAATCGAAAATGGCTTTCACGATTCCCCTCGGCACTACACGGACTGGAATTTAGCCGCGTTTCGAACATCGTGCGAGATGGCTCCTTCCAACAATGCTTGCGCCTCTGGCCCTTCACTTTCGTGCCAAAACGCAACACCATCTTCCCGAATCATGAGACGATGAAAAGTGGACACCCTCTCGACCACCGAACGAAGTGAACGGATGGCGCGTATCCATGGCAGGGATACGAAGCCGGAGATGGTCGTGCGCCGGCTACTCCACGGGATGGGCTATCGTTACCGGCTCCACCGTGGCGACCTGCCTGGAAAACCGGACATTGTTTTTGGAAAACGCAAAAAAGCGATTTTCATTCATGGGTGCTTTTGGCATCGTCACGACGATCCGGCGTGCCGGCTCGCCCGTCTTCCAAAGTCCCGGTTGGACTTCTGGGAACCTAAATTGTCGGCGAACGCGGAGCGCGACGCGCTCAAACAGGATGCACTAAAGCGGCTCGGCTGGAACGTCCTGGTTGTCTGGGAATGCGAATTGCGGCAAAGTGAACAATTAGAGAACAAGCTGCGCCAATTCGTGGGGGAATAGCATGAAATCGATCGAGCTGTTCGCGGGCGCTGGCGGGCTTGGCATGGGTGTGAGCCGTGCCGGATTCACGCCGGAAGCCGTAATCGAGTGGGACCGGTGGTGCTGCGACACCATTCGCGAAAACCGGGCCGATGGCCTCGGCCTGGTTGGTGATTGGCCGGAGCCTATCGAGGGCGATGTTCGCGGCGTGGATTTTCGGGCACACGAGGGCAAGATAGATCTGGTGACAGGCGGCCCGCCCTGCCAACCATTCTCGTTGGGCGGCAAGCATCGCGCCCATCTGGATTCGCGTGATATGTGGCCGGAAGCGGTCCGGGCGGTTCGGGAAGCCAAGCCACGCGCCTTCATCTTCGAGAATGTCAAAGGGCTGACTCGCGAAACCTTCGCGACGTATTTTTCGCACATCGTGCTGCAAATGACCTACCCGGAGCTGGTCGCCGAATCCGACGAGGGTTGGGAAAGCCATCTGCGGCGGCTTGAAAAGCATCATACCGGCCGTCGTGGACCAAGAGGCCTTGAATATCGGGTTGTTCCACGATCGTTAAACGCGGCGAATTACGGTATCCCGCAGCGTCGGGAGCGGGTAATTTTCGTGGGCTTCCGAGCCGACCTCGACATCAAATGGGCTTTCCCGTTGGAGACGCACTCTCTCGAGGCCTTGCTGTGGGATCAGGAAAAAGGGGACTACTGGGATCGACACAAGGTCCGCAATGCTGATCGTAAGGTTGGCGATAGGCATTCCGAGCGCGCGGCACGACTCGACGTCAAACCAAAAACCGCGCCGTGGCGGACAACGCGAGACGCGATAGGCGATCTGCCCGATCCCGAGCATGAGTTGCGAAAAGCCGCGAACCATAACAACCACCGGTTCCAACCCGGAGCGCGATCCTATCCCGGGCACACCGGAAGCCCACTCGACGAACCGGCCAAGACGCTGAAAGCAGGTGTCCATGGCGTTCCGGGTGGCGAGAACATGCTGCTACGGCCAGATGGCAGCGTGCGCTACTTCACCGTGCGCGAAAGCGCGCGCTTGCAGACATTCCCGGATAATTTCCGTTTCCACGGCGCATGGTCCGAAACCATGCGTCAGCTCGGCAATGCTGTCCCGGTGGAACTGGCGAACATCGTCGCGCGCAGCGTGAAACGCCATCTCGACTTCGGTGGGTCGGATTTCTTGAAATGAAGGGTTATGTCGAATTCGAATTCGACCTTCCAGGCGCACTGTTGGCACGACTTATCGACGTGCTTGACAGGCTTGATACTGCCCCGCTCAACACCGCGAGCTTGCAGGCGGTCCCCGAGGAACAGGGCGTCTATCAACTCCTGCTTGATGGTCAGCTCGTCTATGTGGGCAAGACTGACGCCGAGGCCGGACTACAGAAGCGCCTGTCCCGCCATGCCCGCAAGATCATGCATCGGGTTGACCTGGATCCAGCGCGCGTTAGCTTCAAGGCCGTGCGCATTTTCGTGTTCACAGCCATGGATCTGGAGGCGAATCTCATACGCCACTATGGCGGCGTAAAGGCCATAGATTGGAATGGAAGCGGGTTCGGCTCCAACGATCCAGGCAGGCAGCGCGACACCACTAAGGTCAAATCCAAGAACTATGACGCTAAGTTCCCGATCGACATTGACCGGCAAATGGCGTTCGCCATCGACCATGGCGAGACCGCGTCAAGCGCCCTCGCTCGGCTCAAAGAGGCCTTGCCGTACACGTTCCGTTTCCAGAAAGCTGACTCGGATTTCGATGCAACCAAGCTGGCGGCGTTGAGCGGCCCTATAACTCCAAGGGCAGCGATCCGTCATATCGTGAATCCCTTGCCTCAAGGATGGCAGGCAACCGCCCTGCCCGGTTACATCATCCTCTACAAAGAGAAACGTGATTACCCCCAGGCTGAAGTAATCGCGGTTTCAAAGGGGTAGAAGGGCCTATCAAACAGCCGCGCCCTTCGCTGCTCACCGTCCCATCATCATCCCATAGTGCACGGCCAGCAGGTCGAGCCCTACCTTCAGCAGCCTCGTCACCACGTCGCGGCCTTCGCCATCCTGTTCGGCCACGGTCTTCACCGGCTGTTCCAGGCACACGACCTTATGCACGATTGCCGCCACATCCCAATGCCCGAGGGCCCGTGTCGCGGCGGCGTGCGCGCGGCCGGCGTTGAGCACGCTGTCGGCGATGCCGCCGCCGATGCGGCCGCCGTCGACGCGCTCCGTCCAGCGCATCGGCTTGATATCGGCCTGCTGGCTGCACCGGAAGTGCTCGCGGTAGCGCATGCCGGCCTCGCGCTGTTGGCGGGTCAGCGAGGTGATGCCCAGCAGCGGGTCGACATTGCGCACCCGCACGATGCCGCCGGTGGAAGTGTGGCCGTCATTCGACACCTCGTAGACGCGCCGCGCCTCGGCCGTGCCCGGTGTCAGCCGCTTGCGGCCGAAGGCATCGTCCTTCAGCGCGAAATCATGGCCGACCTCGCGGCGGATGCGCACCTGCTCGGCCTCGCCTCTCGGCAGTTTCGGCGCTTGCGGCCTGGCGGCCTTGGTTTTTTTGGGCATGGGTGGCTCCTTGGTTGTGTTCGAGTGGTGGCCAATTCTCAGTCGGCTCTGGCGTGGCCGAGGGCGTCCCCCTCTCCGTCCCGGCTTCGCCGGGCCACCTGCCCGCCGCTTCGCACAGGCGAGGAAACCAGGCCGACGCCCCTCCGCGCCAGCAACTCCCGCATCACCCGCCGCTCGCGCACTTCGATGCAGAGCTGCGCGCTCGAAGGACAGAACTGCGCGTTGCCGCTCCTCACCTCGCCGCGCACGAAGCGCTGGATGGCGGCCTGCAGGTCGCCTAGTTCGGCATCCCTGATCGCGCCGAGGTAGCCGCGCAGTTGCATCTCGACGTCAGTCAGGGCGGATTGCGGGAAGCAGGAGAACATTGCCGCCAGCGCCTTCGTTGCCTGCTGCAGTTCGGCCGTGGTCATATCCGCGGATCTCCTCGATGATGGCGTTGGCGGCGTCCCCGTGGGTTTTCGGCCTGGTCCAGCCCGGCGGCTTTTTGAGCCGGCCCGGTCTTTCGCGCCCTTCGCGCGCTGAAAAAGCCGAAGCTTTTTCCATCTGGTTTCTGGACTCTGGAGAATGCCGCGTCAAAACATCGGCATTTGCTTGGGTATGCGCCTTTGTTTTCAAGGCGGTGGCGGCTCCGCCGCGCGCGCCGGCGGCCGCTCTCGCCTCGCTCTTGAGCCGCGCCTTGCGCAGCTCCTTCGTCAGTCTCTTGTGTCCGATCTCGTCGCCCTCGCGCTCGAAGAAGGCGAGCAGCTCGGCGCTGATCGCCCGCCATCGCTTCAACGGCAGGCGCGCCACGCGCGCCAGCCTGGCGTCATCATCGGGCAGGCTTCCCCCGGCATTCCACATCGCCATCAGCAGCAGCATGTAGGCGCCGATCTGCTCGGTCGAGAGTTGCAGCGTGTCGCCGACGAAATCGGAGACGTAGAGCTGCATGAAGGGCCGTTCGCTCATGCCGTGCACCACCTCGTTCTTACAGCCGCGCTAATGGAACCCGCCGCCGGTCCGGACGTTGTGACGCGTCCATGCCCAAGGGAGGATTGCCCATGACGGCTTTCATGCCGGTGACCCTGCGTTTCTGCGACAACAAGACCATGCTGGTCGGCTCGGTGGCCGATGCGGCGACAGCGCTTCGTCACCAATGGCCCGACAAAACCGCGCCGGGCTATCTCGAGGCGGCACGGCTCGTCCGGCTCGCGGTCGAGGGTACTTGCTGTCCGCGGCCCGCCTTCGAGGCCTTCCGCGAGGCGGCCAGGCAACAAGGCATATTGGTGGCCAAGCCAAGAAGCCGCGCACATGAGTGGCTCGACGCGGCAGCGAGCCCCTGAGACGGCCGCGATGCAACCGGCGGCAGGCCTTGTGCGTTTATGAGCGTCGGCTCGAAAGCCGCGCCCGCACCGAAGGTGAATGCCGTGGGTACGATGAAGACCGGAGTGCCGCTCAAAGTCTGCCTGGACGGCCATGTCGAGGAGATCGAGACTGTCAGCGAGGCCGCCGATTTCCTGCAGCGCTGGCCGATCGAGCGGCGGGGCCACGTCTATCGCAGCGCCCTCAACGCCTGCAGCGCCGCCATCGCGGCGCAGATCTCGCAATCCGATGCGATGAAGGTGTTCACCGGCTTTGCCCGGGTTGCCGGCATTCTGGTTGCCGGCGGCGGCCCGGCGACGATGCTGGAGCGACGGGCGGTGCAGCCGCCCAAACAAGGGCGCCAGATGCCGAAATAGCGGTGCGGCGCGATAGGCGTTCACGGTAATTCTCCCGGTATTGGCGGCGATCGAAACTGGTGACGGCGGCGCGAGAAGCGCCTTTTCCTCCATTCAACGGGGAGAAGGGACCGAGCTTCACCCGGCTTCGCAAACAGGGCGGTGAAAGCGCGCCTGATGATAGCTGCAGTAGCTTTTCATCGCAGTGATGCGCATGCCGCAGCACAGCATGTCCTGGCCGGGCCGTCCGCCGGGCTGACCATTTTTAGCATCTTCCTCCGGCGCTAGGTCGAGCGGAGCACGGCAGCGGGTGAACAGGCAATCGATGAAGCGCATGGCCACGCCATGCGGCTGCCGGCCGATAGGACCGCGCGGCGACGCCGGCACCTTGAAGCGGTAGGTTTGCCCATCAGCGATCAGCACGCCCGCCTCGCGTTGGAAAAGCCGTGGCCGGACGGGCGAAGGGGCCTGCTTCGGCCGCACGGCCGGTGTGCTCCCCGGCTGCGGGATGGCGCCGGCACGGCTCGTTAGAGGTTCCGCCTTGGCGGCTCGGCTCGCCGCCTTGGCCATCGCCGTGCCGGCTGCCGACGGGCCCTTGCCATTGGCGAAGCCGATCGCGCCCAGCATGGCATTGCGATGGACGATGCCGATAATGGCGTTGCGCGATACTGGGCTGCCGCGCTGTGCGCTGAACGCCGCCGCGATCCTGGAGGCCGAAAGCCCATCCCCGAGCCAGGCGGCAATCGCCTGCAATTCGCTGTCACTGTAGCTTGCCATGTCCGTCTCCATTGCGCGGCCAGCGGCCGCCGTGGACGGCGCCGTCAGGCAAGCGTCGGTTTGCCCGCGGCCGTCATGGGCGCTGTCGGGCCTGGTCGGCCTGTCGGCCGCTGGGATTGCTGTGGACGAGCCGGCTCTCAGCCTCGCCGGGCGACCTGCGGCGAGGCGCGCAAGCCGCGCCCGCGCCAGGTCTCTATCGGGGGCCGAACCAGCCCTGCCCGTCATCGGCTCGTACAGGATCTACGGTGCCGTTCTGCGGGCGACAGGCAACACCCGCGGCCGGGTCGAATGGGGGGCCGGAGCCGCGGGGAGCGGCGGCTCCGGCCGTTCCGGCCGCCGGGAACGGGCGGACCGGACGCAAGGCCGATGCACCAACGCAATCGGCTTCGCGCTTCGCCCCGGCCGGGGAGGAGGCGGCCGGGGCGGAAGGGAAAGGGCAGGCCGGCAAGGCCGGTCTGGAGGTGCTGTCGACTCTGAGAGGGTTGAGCTTTTGCATGAGTTGATATAAGCATAACTCAAAAATTGATGCAAGCCATTCTTTCATGGACGAAAGCAGGACTTGCCGCTCACATGAGGCCATGGTGAAAACGCAACTGTCGATCAGGGTCGGGGCCGCGATCCGCCAGGCACGCAAGCAGCGTGGCCTGGTCATGCGCCACATCGCCGAGCACAACGATACCGATGTCGCCGCCGTCGGCAACTGGGAAACCGGGCGCAACCTGCCCAAGACCGAAAACTTGCTGAAGACCGCCGCCTTCCTGCGCGTCGACCCCGTGGCGCTGGGCCAAGGGCAGGTTGTCTTCCTCGACGATGCCGGCCCGGTGGCGGACGCCGAGATCGTCACCGACGCCGGCCCGCTGCCGGCCGGAGCGATGGACATTCCGGTGCTGGGCGCCGCCGTCGGCGGCGACGACGGCGACTTCACCTTCAACGGCGAGCCGGCAGGATACGTGCAGCGTCCGCCAGGGGTCCGCAACCTGCCGAGAGTATTCGCGCTCCATGTCCTCTCGGATTCCATGGTGCCGCGCTACGAACCCGGCGACATGATCTATTGCGGCGGCCGCGACGCGGTGCCGGGCGACCATGTGGTGATCGAGACCTTTCCCGACGAGAACGAGAAGAACGGCAAGGCCTTCATCAAGAAACTGGTCCGGCGCACGGCGGGCGAGCTGGTGGTCGAGCAGTACAATCCGCCCAAGACGCTGACCTTCAATCGCTACGCCATCAAGCACGTCTGGCGGGTGATTCCGCTGAAGGAACTGCTGGGATACTAGACCGGGCCTGCGTGGCGTGGGCTATCGCCCGCGAGCCACGATAGCATTCAGCGTCAAGGACAACACCGTGACGGTCTTGCAAGCCTTTCACGGCGGGCGAGACGTTGCCCTCTTCGACGAAGACGACGTCTGCTGACGCCTTAGGCAGCCGGCGCCCTCAAGCCCGCCTCGACCCCTCCAGCGGCACGTCGCGGCCGCTCAGCATGCGCGCTTCCGAGCGCACGCGCTGGCGCTCGTCGATGAAAGCGGCCTGGATCGAGATCGCCGTGCCAGGCAGACCGTCGGCCCGGCAGGCCGAGCAGACAATGCGGCCCGACAGCGCGGCCAGCGGCGTGCTCCCATTCACACCGAAGCGCTTCAACTGATCGGGCCGCCACCACCTGTTGCGGCCGCAATCGGCGCACTCGACCGACAGCGAGGCGACCTGCGCGATCACTGCTTCCCTGCCTGGCAACGCCATCACTTCTCCGTCCTTTTGTTCGTGCTTTGTTCCTATCTTCCCGTGTTTCGAAGCAGGAGTCGAGTCGCAGTTTCCAAACTCCTCCAAAAGTCTCCCTTCTATGTATGTTTGAGTTATGCTTATATCATACTTGCAAATGTGAGTCGGCGCGGGATCACCTCGCGCCAGATCCGGGAGCAAGAATGGATGCCGCCGATTTCGCCCGCGCCTGCGGCTACACCGGCGACAGTCCCGCCTTGCTCGAAGCCTTCGAGGCGATCCGCCGCACCGGCATCGCGCAGGCCCGCCTGGATCATTTCAGGCGCAAGGCCGTCATCGACGAGTTGAAGCGCGCCGAGCCGCTGTTCCTGGCCGCGATCGGCCCGGCGCTGTCGGCGCACGAAGCTGTCGAGGATACAGCCCGTTTTATCGCCGGCTGGCGCAACATGCCGCGCTGGCGCCAGGAACGGCGCCTGGCCGATCTCGCCAGGGCGAAGCAGCAGCGGCTCGTGGCGCGCTTCTTCCGCCGTTTCGGCCATCGTCTTTGGGCACTTGAAGCAGCCTGAGGCCCGAGCACGGCTGGACCGAGCCATTTGCGGGTTTCAATCCCTGATTTTTCTTTCTAGATTGCGCCCGGGGTGCCTGTTCGTTCGACGCGCATAATTTGGAATGTTCAAGACTGCCCGCTCAAAAGTTCAGACCTGGATAACGGCCGGCGCGGGAACCATTGCCGCCTTGTTCGTCGCCGGCCTGATGGGGGCATTCGGCGCCCTGCCCGCCCATGGTCCACCACAATTGCCGCCAGATGCCGTCATCGAGGCCGGCCGCTGGCGCCTGCAGCCGGTGCGCGCCTATGTCGGCCATGCCAGGGTCCACGGCGTGCCGCTGAAGCCGGGCCAGAAGGCGCTGGTGCTGGAAGTCGACATGACCAACCGCACCGCGCAATCCGACAAGGGCTATTTCAACGTCTTCGCGCCGGACGGCGTCATCCTGTCCGATCCCGTGCCGATGATCGTGTTGACACGCGATTCCACGATGACGCCGGAACTGCATCCCGGCATGACCGAGCGCATGGCCTATGTCTGGCCGCTTGCCGGGGACGCCGCCGTGCCGGCAAGCCTCGCCTTCGGCGTCACCGCCGAGATCTTCAAGCCGCGCGACAATCTCTATGGCACACCAGGCTGGTACAACCCCTACCGGCTCGGCACCGTCACCTTGCCGGTCGCCGACCTGCCGGCGGCCGGGCAGTCGCAGAGTGGGCAGTCTCAGAGTGGGCAGCCGGAAAGCGGCCCATGAGGATACGCGTGCTTGGCAATCTCGCGATCCTTTGCGCCACCGTGGTGCTGAGCTACGGCATGCAGATGACGAAGCCGCATTATGCCGACCTCACCGCACCTATCCCCATCGATGGTTCGATGCATGACACGGTGCGCGCGCGCAGCTTCGCTGTCAGCTTGGACAAGGTGATCTTCGCGCGCCAGCTCAAGACCAATCAGTTCGGTCAGGAAAAGCTTTTGACGACCAGCGGCCTATGGGCGGTGGTAACAACAAACCTCACCGCGACCAGCACCTCCACGGCGGTCGCCGACGGCTTCTGGCAAGGCCCGACCGGGCTGCGATATCACCAGACGGAGCGGCTGGGCTACCGCCCCGACATGCCGCCGCACGGCGTCGATCCGGGCCTGGACAACCATGGCCTGTTCGTCTTCGAGGTACCACCGGACCAGATCCGCGGCGCCAGGCTGCTGATATCGGCGCGCCAGTTCGGCCCGCTCGACGCGCAGGCCCGCATCAGCCTCGACGCGCTGCCGACCGGCGCTGACGGCCAGCCGGCCGACATCCTGCCGGAATTCGACCTCGACGCGGCGCCGGGCCTGACACCGCAGGACAAGACACCGCAGGGCAAGACATGAGCGCCGTTTCGACAGACACCCCGACCGTGGACCGGCAATCCGAGCGACGATGGCGCCGGCGCGGCTTGATGGCGCTCGCCATCCTGCTGCCGCTGACATTGGCCGAGACCAGCCATGACAGCGTCCGCGAATGGCTGCATGGCGAGGACCTTGTCGCCAGGGATGTCGAGTTCGGCCAATCCGTGCCGTTCGGCGGCAGCGGCTGGAAACTGGCCGATTTGCGCGGCGGCAAGGCCGGCCGCCTGCCCAACCACGCCTTCGCCGTCATCGCTACCTTCACCGTGACCATTGGCGACCCAGACCTGCAGAAACAATGGCTGGGCTGCAAGCTGATGCTGACCGACGCCGCCGGGCGCCGATGGCTGCCCGATTTCATCAGCGGCGTCAGCCTGCCCGACGGCGTGATGAATTGCGCTTCGGCCATCTTCTCCGGCGCCAAAAAAGGCGATGTCATCACCGTCGGCGACACCTTCATCGTGCCCGAGGACGCGGTGAAAACCATTCGCCCCGCCGTCGGGCTGGGCAGCGAACGGCCGTGGTATCTGCGTTTCCAGCGGCCGCCGAAGTGACAGCGCCCCAGGCTCGGCTCTGCAAGGCCGGCGCCAACAAATCCTCTACTTCCGCGCTTCGACAGTCTCGGTCACCCGCTTGGGCAGCGAGAACGCCGTCTCCAGCACGGCGGCGAGAAAACATATCCTGATCGGCTCGATCAAAATGCCGGTGGAGGAATCCTGGAACGGGCTGCCGAACAGCAGCGTCAGTCCATGGGAGAAAATCTGCCAGACATCGAGCTCGTGCGGGCCAATCAGCCGCGTCGCGCCAAGCCACAGCCAGGCCGCGCCCCAGTCGAGCAGGCGGTAGCCGACGATCAGCGTGCACAAAAGCACCAGGCTGGAACTCACCGTCAGCCGCACGCCATTGGCGATTGGCAGATAGCGCGAACGGTAGCCGGCGATGAAATGCTCGACGAAATCGCGCAGGAATTTCGGCAGTCCGGCATAGCGCCGGCCGAACCGCTCGACGCGGCTGTCGACCCGCATCAACGCCGCGTCGTCGCGCACGTCATAGCCATAGATCAGCGCCGCCATCACCAGCCAGATCAGCGGCAAAAGCATGTAGAAAAACAGATTGACCGCCACCGTCGAGGGCGCGATCGAGGTGATCTCGACCGTCACCACAGGTGCGGCGCTCGTCGCCGTCACCGGGCTCGCCAGCCCGTCGATGGACGCCTGCAGCACGGACCAGAAATTGCGGCTCATCAGCCAGTGCAGCGCGCTGTCCTTCCAGCGGCTGATGACGTAGAGACCGACGAAGATCCAGTTGGTCTCGCAGATCACCACCACGATCTGCCAGAACGACGTTGCCGTCGTCTTCGTCTGCATGAACTTGGCCAACCGGCGGATCAGCCATGACACGGCGACGGAAATCAGCAGCCAGCGCGAATCGAGCACGTCGAGCACATTGCCGCTCTGGCCGAAATCGGCCTGTTCGAGCGAGGCGCGCGAATATTGGCGCACGATATCGCCGAGGAACCCCCAGGCGGCGTAATAGGCAAAGAACGGCAGCAGCGCGATGGTGATCATGCGCACCAGCCGCGAGCCGTGCCGGTCAGTACCTCTCGCCTCCTTGCCAGCGACTTCGCTCTCGGAGGCCGCGGCCTTGTCCGCGCCGCGCTGCGCGGCCAGCACATTGGGCAGGCCTGGCCGCAGCACATGGAACATCGCAACCGTCACCACCAGCTGCGCCAGCGCCACCAGCGTCAGCATGGCAAGCCCGGCGAAATGGTTGGCGAGCGCCACCCTGGCAGCCAGCTGCAGCAGGAGATCGCCGGCCAGCACCCCGGCCAGCACCAGCGCCACGAGCTGCGGCCAGAAGCGCCGCAGCAGCGAAAAACTCAAGCTGATCGGCCCGATGATGTCGGCAACCATGAGATTCTTTCACGCTGCCCCGCGCGAAGCCTTTCTAGCAAGGCGCGGATGTTTTGCAAGAAATGGGGCAGCTTCCTGGCAAATGGCTAGGGTGAGCGCACAACCTCTCGCTCCTATCGCCTCACCCGCGACTTCAGCCAGCGGTCGAACGCCACCGCCAGGATCAGGATCAGCCCGATGACGATGCTTTGCGTGTAGGACGAGACGTTGTTGAACTGCAGGCCGTTCTGCAGCACCCCGATCAGGGCAGCCCCCACCACCGTGCCGCCGACCGAGCCGATGCCGCCGAACAGCGAGGTGCCGCCGATGACGACGGCGGAGATCACCGTCAATTCGTAGCCGATGCCGGCGACCGCTTCGGAAGAATTCAGCCTGGCCGACAGCACGAAGGCGGCAAGCCCGGCGAAGAAGCCGACGATGACATAGACCGAGACCAGGATACGGTCGACGCGCAGGCCCGACAGCCGCGCGGCCTCGGCATTGCCGCCGACGGCATAGACGGCGCGGCCATAGCGGGTGTAGCGCAGCACGATATGGCACAGGATGGCGGCGATGGCGAAGATGATCGCCGGCACCGGCACCGGACCGATCAGCCCCGTGCCGAACCAGCGCATCGAGGCGTCGAAGCCGGAGATCGGGCCGCCGTTGGAAATGGTCAGCGTCAGCCCGCGGAACACCGTCAGCCCACCCAGCGTGACGACGAAGGGCGGCACTTTCAGCCTTGTGATGGCGTACCCCTGCACGCCGCCGGCGAGCGCACCGACCACGACAGCGGCCAGCAGGGCGGCGAACCAGCCAAAACCCTGCGTGCCTGACGTCGACAGCGACAGCGTGTTGGCGGTGCCGCCCTTGGCGACCACGGCCGCCACCATGCCACAGAAGGCGAGCAGCGAGCCGACCGAAAGATCGATGCCGGCGGTGAGGATGACGAAGGTCATGCCGAGCGCGATCAGCCCGGTGATCGAGATCTGCCTGGTGATGTTGAACAGGTTGATCGGGTCGATGAAGCTCGGCTTCAGCACGGTGAAGACGATGACCAGCGCCGCCAGGAACAGCAGCGGCCCAAAGCTCATCAAAAGCCGCGCGATCGTCACGCCGCCGCGCTGGCTCTGTTCCTCGGCGATGCTCATCGTGCCTGCCCCTCCGCATCCTGTGCCGCCGCATCCTGCCTGTCGAGCGCCATCAGTTCCATCAATCTTTCCTCGTTTGCCTCGACGCCCGGCATTTCGCCGGTGATGCGCCCCTTGCGCATGGTGACGATGCGGTCCGACACCGCCAGCACCTCGGGCAGCTCGGACGAGATCATCATCACCGCGATGCCGCGCGCCGCCAGCTGCACCAGGATCTGGTGCACCTCCGCCTTGGCGCCGACATCGACGCCGCGCGTCGGCTCGTCGACGATCAGCACTTTCGGGTCGCGCGCCAGCCAGCGCGCCAGGATCACCTTCTGCTGGTTGCCGCCCGACAGGCCCTCGATCGCCTGCTCGGCCGAAGCCATGCGGATCGACAGCATCTTCCTGAACCCCGACAGCGCGTCGCGCTCGCGCCGCTCGGCCATGAAGCCGAAGCCGTTGCTGAAGCGCCCGAGGGAGGCGACGGAGAAATTCGGCAGGATACCAAGGGCTGCAAAGATCGCCTGGTGCTTGCGGTCTTCCGGCACCAGCCCAATGCCGAGCGCGATGGCGTCGGCCGGCGATGCGGGCGCGATCTGCTTGCCGTCGAGCGTGATCGTTCCCGCCGCGATGCGGTCGGCGCCGAAAATGGCGCGCGCCAGTTCCGTGCGGCCGGAGCCGACAAGACCGGCGACGCCGAGGATCTCGCCCGCCTTGAGGTCGATATCGACACCGTCGAGCACGATGGCGTGCGGCGCTTCGGGATCGCGCACGGTGCGCAAGCCCCGAACCGACAGCACCACATCGCCGGCCGCCGCGCGATGCGCCGGACGGGCGTAAAGTTCGGAAGCGGCGCGGCCGACCATCTTTTCGATGATGGCGGGCAATTTGATGGGCCCGCCCTGACGCTCGAGATGCCCCGCCAGCCTGCCGTCGCGCAGCACCGTCATGCGGTCGCAGATGGCGGATGCCTCGTCCAGCCGGTGGGTGACGAACATGATGGCAACATGGTCCTTGCGCAGCCGGTCCATGATCGACAGCAGCCTCTGCACCTCCGTCTCGGTCAGCGCCGAGGTCGGCTCGTCCATGATGATCAGCCGGCTTTTCAAGGACAACGCGCGGGCGATCTCGACCAACTGCTGCTCGGCCACCGACAGCGCCGAAACCGGCGTCATCGGATCGATGGTAAGGCCGACACGGGCAATGATGGCGCGGGAATCCTGTTCCATCTTGCGCCAGCTCACCAGCCCAAGCCGGCCGATCGGCGCGCGGCCGATGAAAATGTTCTCCGCCACGGTCAGCGTCGGGATCAGGCTGAGTTCCTGGTAGATGGTGACGATGCCCAGCCGCTTGGCCTCCTGCGGGCTCGCCGGCTGGTAGTCGGCGCCGTCGAAGGTGATGCGGCCGCCGGACGGTGGCATGACGCCCGACAGGATTTTCAGAAGCGTCGATTTCCCCGCGCCGTTTTCGCCAAGCAGGCCGAGGATTTCGCCGGCGCGGGCATCGAGCGAGACATCGCTCAGCGCGGTCACCCCGGCGAAATGCTTGGTGACGCCCTCGACGGCAAGCAGGATGGGGGATGCGGCTTCAGATGGAGACAAGGAGTGCTCCTTGATGCGGTTCAGGCTGTGCTTGAACACCCCCCTCTGGCCTGCCGGCCATCTCCCCCGCAAGGGGGGAGATCACCAGTGTCTCTGACCGCGCTTTTCCTGCAACGTTTGAGGTTGGCGAAAGGAGACGAACAGTCAATCTCCCCCCTTGCGGGGGAGATGTCCGGCAGGACAGAGGGGGGTGCTGTCCCGCCCGCCTCGCCAATCGGCCGATGTCCACCCGCCCCTACTTCGTCTCGTTCAGCCTCTCCGCCTTGTCGAGATTGTCCTTGCCGATGACGATAGGCGTGAGCAGCACCAGCTTCTCCTTCGGCTCCGTCTTGTCCTTGGCGTAGGCGACCGCGATCTGCACGGCGGTGCGCGACTGCTTGCCTGGGAACTGTTCGACCGTGCCGGCGAGCTTGCCGTCGCGCACGGCCACCAGCGCTTCCGGCAGCGCGTCGAAGCCGTAGATCTTGACGTCGCTGAAATTGCGCGCGGCACACGCTTCGAGCGCGCCGAGCGCCATGTCGTCATTGGCGCAGATGATGGCGTCCGGCTTGCCGTTGGCGGCAAGGCCGGCTTCCGTCACCGTCAGCGCCTCGGCGCGGGCGAAGTTGGCGGTCTGCTCGTAGACGATCTGGTACTTGTCCTTCAGCGGATCGAGCACATTGTGCACGCCCTTGTTGCGGTCGATCGCGGGACCCGCGCCCGGCTGGCCTTGCAGGTGGAACAACTTGGCGCCATTGGGGAACGCGGCCACCACGGCCTGGGCTTCCGCCTCGCCGCCCTTGACATTGTCGGCGCCGACATGGGCCAGAATGCCCTGGACACCGTCGACGCGGCGGTCGATCGTCACCACGGGAACGCCGGCCTTCACCGCTTCCTCGATGGCTGGCGCCAGCGCGTTGACGTCGAGCGGCGAGATGACGATGGCGTTGACCTTCTGCACCAGCGCCGCCTCGATGTCGGCGGTCTGCTTGGTGGCCGAGTTCTGGCCGTCGCTCTCGGTCAGGTTGACGCCTTGCGCCTGCGCTTCGGCCTTGATCTCGTTCAGCATGTGCACGAAGAACGGAAAGCCGAGACTGGGCACCGAGCCCAGTATGGTGAGTTTGTCCTCGGCGAAAGCCGAGCGTGCGGCGAGCATCATGGCGCCCGCGGCCACGGACGTCATCAGGAATTCGCGTCTGTTCATGGGTTCCTCCTCCACAGAAGCGCACGGCCCCTAAAAACCGGGACCGGTTTCAGGAAGGATCATGCGCCGGTTAAAGTGTTGGAGCATCCTCCTTGCGCCAAGAACGCATGCCGCTCCAGCTGACAGCCGCCTAAATTCCTCCGATCGGCGTCAACAAGAGGATGCTAACCCAGGGTCAACCATTTGTGCAACATCGATATAACAGCCAGGACAGCAACTTGTCGGAATTGTCTGAATTTTGGACTCTTCGGTCCGAAGGCCTTCTACGTCAGGAACGCCAAGGAGCGGCTCCAGAGCTGCGCGGCCGCCGTTGCATTGTAATCGGACAGTGCCGGGTCGGAAAAATAATGTCCCGCGTTTGGATAGCGGAAAACCTGCACATCCGCTCTCGCTGCCTCCGCGCTTTCCTGCCAGGCAGTGACGTCGGGCTCGGGGAACAGTGGATCGGTGTCCGCGACATGCAGTTGGATGGGCAAGCCGGGTCGTGTGTTGGCAGGCACGGTCGCCAAACCATGCAGCAGCAGAACACCCGCTGCCAGCGGCCGCGACTCCCAGAATTCCGCCACCACGCCGGCTCCCATCGAGATACCCGCCAGCACCGCATCCCCCGGCGTCGAGGCCAGAGCCTCTCGCGCCTTCAGGCAGATGGCACCCCAGCCGATCCGCGCCTTGATCGCGAAACCTTCATCCAGATCATCCGTCGCCGCACCCTGATAAAGATCTGGCAGTGCGACCGCATGGCCGCAGACGCGAAGGCATTCCGCAAGATGACGCTCGATCGGGCGAAGGCCAAGAACCGAGTGAAACAGGATGATGTCCGTCATGCACCGGCCCCTAGGTCGCGCAGATCCAGTCATTTTTACCTGCCGGGGCGTGCAGCCTCAAGGCACACCGCATCGGCTTCCATTTTCCCGGTGCGCCACTACCTTTGGGACGGCCAGGCCGACGAAATGGAGACACCATATGAAGCCGCGCATCATCTGCCACATGCTTGCCTCGCTCGACGGCAGCCTTCATCCGAGCCGCTATACTGAAAGCCCCGACGGCAGCCGGGCGGAGTGGTCGGGCCTCTATGAAAAGATCCACAACGACCTCGAAGGTGACGCCTGGATCGTCGGCCGCGTCACCATGGCCGAGATGAGCAAGGCCGCCGCGCATCCGCCCGAGCATGTGGGCAAGGTCGATCGGCCGCATCATTTCGCGCGGCGCGACGCGGGCAGCTTTGCCGTGGCGCTCGATGCCTCGGGCAAGCTGCACTTCGCCAAACCCGATATCGGCGGCGACCATGTCGTGGTGCTGCTCGGGTATGATGTGGCCGACAGCCATCTGGCCGAGCTCGCCACTGACGGCGTGTCTTATATCGTGTCGCAAACGCCCGGCATCGATCTCGCCGCCATGCTGGACGTGCTTGCCCGTGAGCTCGGCATCCGCCGTCTGCTGCTCGAAGGCGGCGCCGGCATCAACGGCTCCTTCCTGGCGGCGGGGCTGGTCGATGAACTCAGCCTTCTCATTGCCCCCGCGCTCGACGCGCGGGCGGCAAACCAGGGCTTTGTCGAGTTCGGTGAAAGCGGCCTTGCCGACAAGGTGCGGTTGTCGCTCAAGGATTGCAAAGCCCTCGCGCATGGGCTCGTCCATTTGCGCTATGCCGTCACCCCGGGCTAAGGCCGCCTCTTACGCGCCTCAGTATCGCATCGCGTCCAGATCGGCGATCAGCGTCGGGCCGGTCGGACGCCAGCCGAGCCGCGCCTGGGTCAGCGCGCTGGAGGCCGGCAGGTCCATGGGGGCGAACATCGCCATCCAGCCGAAATGCTCCGCCGCCTTTTCCGGCGCGATCGAAACCACCGGCAGGTTCAGTCCCCGGCCAAGCGCCTCGGCGATCGCGCGTACCTCGACGCCTTCCTCGCCGACGGCGTGATAGCGCGCGCCGGGCTGCCGCTTCTCCACCGCGAGCCGGTAAAGACGCGCGGCGTCCGCGACATGGCCGGCCGAATAGCGGTTGCGGCCCTCGCCGACATAGGCCGAGGTGCCCTTCTGGCGCGCGATCTCGATGAGCGGCGAAATCAGCCCCTGCTTAAGCGTGTTGTGGACCTGCGGCAGGCGCATCACCGACAGGTTGATGCCCGCCTCCAGCAACGCATTCCCGGCGAGTTCCGAGGCGATGCGCGGATTGGGGTGATCGGGGTTGAAGACATCCTCGACGGCCAGTTGGCCGTGGCCGGGACTGCCCATGCCGACGCCCGAGGTGATCACCAGCGGCCGGTCGGAGCCGGCGAGTGCCTGGCCGAGCGCGGCGATGACACGGCTGTCCTTTTCGCAATTCTCGGCGAACCGCGAAAAATCATGGTCGAACGCGGTGTGGATCACGGCTTCCGCCTCCGCCGCGCCGTCGCGCAGGCCTTGGGGATTCTCGAGGGTTCCCCGATACACCTCGGCGCCGGCGGCGGCCAACGCCTCGGCACCGGCATCGGAGCGGGTGACGCCGACGACCTGATGGCCGGCCTGAAGAAGTTCGGGAACGATGGCCGAACCGATGAAACCGGTCGCGCCGGTTAAAAAGATACGCATGCAAAATCTCCTGCACAGTTGCCTGCGTACTATCGCTGCTCTATTATTCCATTAAAGTAGTGATCTTATCATGGTATAATGGCTAACAGGATGTCCAACACTTCCGCCGGTTCGCTCGCAGCATTCCTGAAAGACAGACGCACCCGGCTCGACCCCTCATCGTTCGGCTTTTCCGGGCGCAGGCGCACGCCGGGACTGCGCCGGGAAGAGGTCGCGCAACGCGCCAACATCAGCCCGACCTGGTACACATGGCTGGAACAGGGACGCGGCGGCGCGCCTTCGGCCGACGTGCTGAACCGGATCGCCAAGGGCCTGCTGCTGACCGAGGCCGAGCGCGAACATCTTTTCATGCTGGGGCTCGGGCGCCCGCCCGAGGTCCGCTACATCGGCGCCGACGGCGTCAGCCCCAGGCTGCAGCGCCTTATCGACACGCTCGAGGCAAGCCCGGCCCTGATCAAGACGGCGACCTGGGATGTCGTCGCCTGGAACCGCGCCGCGCAAGTCGTGATGACCGATTACAGCACCTTGCCCGCTGGCCAGCGCAACATCCTGCGGTTTATGTTCCTGAGCCCCACCATCCGCGCCAAGCAGCACGATTGGGAGAACCTCGCCCGTTTCGTGGTCGGCGCGTTCCGGGCCGATGCGGCGCGCGCCGGCGCGGTGTCAGAGGTCGCCCAACTGGTGGAGGAGCTTTGCAGCGCCAGCCCGGAATTCGACGCGCTGTGGCGGGAAAACGACGTGCTCAGCCATGGCGACGGGACAAAGCGCCTGAAGCATCCCGAACTCGGCGACATCGAGCTGGAATATTCAGCCTTCGCGGTGGATGGCCGGCCGGATCTGAGCCTGACCGTCTACAATCCGGTGGACAGCAAGGTCGCCGATCGGATCCGCGATCTCGCCCGGCGGCACCAGGAGCGAGAGCTGGACCTGTCGCGTTGACTCTGGATCCCATTCAAGGCGGCGTTCGCACACCCGTTCAGCTTGCGCAAGGCCGGCATCCACTCACACAAATTCTGATTGTCAGGCAACGCATTTGCACGGTTGGCCCGCCGCCAGCCGGCAGCGGGCCAGGCGCCGCTACTGGATGATCTTGACGATCTTGCGGGTGCTTGGATCCACGATCACGGTCCGGTCGTCGACGACGGTGTAGCGATACTTGACGTTGGGGACTTCGTGAAGCTCGACGGTATCGGGCAAGGCCGTGCCGACGTTGAGTTCCACGCCGGGAACCTTGACCGAAGCCAGCGGCTGCTTATGCACATACTCCTTGATCACTGTTTCCTGCTCGGGCTGGATGACGACGTCCTCGGCAGCGGCTGCGCCGACACCTGCGAGCAAGAGAACGGCGGCTACGGCGGCAAGATCTTTTTTCATGAGTACCTCCATCTGAAACCTGCACAGCACAACATTGTCACCGCGCTGCCGGATCGAACTTCAGGCATGATTGAATGTTCCAGGCTTGGGCTTCGGTCCGGCCAGCACCGGACTTAGGTCCCATCGAAAAACGCAATAGTCCTGCCGGCGCCGCCGCCGGGAACGGCCGTCTTTCGCGCTCGTTGTTCGCTGCAAGTTCATCGCGGATACCTGACGGATGTCGGGCAGCACTGCGGGTGTGTTTTTTGCGAATTGGCGCAGCTACGTCCCTTCCTGCGCCAATAGGGTTCGCTCACTGCTTCAGGCGGTGAGCGAACCCTAAACCCTCGGCGTCAGCCGATAAGTGAGGAGGTTTAATGTTCAGCGACAAGGAAACCCGCCTTATGGAGGCGGCGCTGGTGATGGCGGTCCCGTTGTCGGCCTTGATCGCCGTCCTGCTCGTCAGCCTTACTTTGAACTGGTAGCAGCCCTGCTGCCTTTACCGCCAATCGTGGGGTCGAGTTGAGGCCATGGGACAACAGATCCGTCCATACAATCCCAACCTGACCATGCTGGCCCGATCTGACCATGCTAGCCGCCAAAGGGAGGAGAATCGCGCCTTTGTCGCCGTGGAGCAAGGCGGACGGAACCGGCGCGCTTTCCGCTTTCGAGAAAGGAGCCCGGCCTGCTTTGGCGGAGGGCTCGGCACGTTGCGAGCAGGCCGGGCTATGCTCCGGCTGCCACACTTGGCGGAGGCTCGGGCCGGTGCAAAGGCAGGTTGTGCGTTTATCGCTCGACCCGCAACTCGGACTGAAGTCCTGCGAACCAGGCGCATTGGTCCCAAACATTGAACATAGTTTGCTGGCGCTCGTTGCCGAGAGGGACGCGTGAATTGGAGAAGAGCAATGCGGCTTGGTGAGATCATCGCCAACACCTTGGCCATCCTCTTGCTGGTCTGTTTTCTCGCCAGCACATTCTTCCTTTTCGGGAAGCCATTGTGGCCGGAGCAGCATGCCCGCATGATCATCATCGTGCCGGTTGACGCGATGGCGACAGCCTCGACCAGCCGCAGTGGCCCACCCGCGCTGCCAGGCACCTTCGACACCGGCCTTGCCCATCCAAGGCCGTCCTGATGGGCATCGGCGATGGGGGAGCCGACGCTGGCCGGTGCGACGGAGCGCTGCTTGCGGCAAGCCTGCAAGCCTAGTCGAGCTTCTGGATGCGCCCTTTGTCGAGACGGAACACGCCATCGTTGCCGCCTTGTTGCTCGAAGTCGGTCTGCAGCTCATCCCAGATACCAAGATATCTGCCGCACTCGGCGCAACTGATCCGCGTCGATGGTGTCGCATCGGCCGGGATTTGCAGGCGGATGGTGCCGCAAAAAGGGCACTCCAATCGGTGATCGAGATATTCGCCAGGGCGCGTCTGTAGTAGCCTGCGCACAGCTTCCTCCTGGATTTGGGTGGAAGCAGGATGATCGCTCCCAAGCGCCCACGTGTCTTCGCGTCGCGGACGGCCTTTGACAAGTTACGCCAGCCATTGGCGGGGTCAATAAACAAAGACATGACTGCCAATCACCAGCCCAATCCTGGAAGCGTGGCGGCCGCCGCATCTCCAGGCAGGCGCCTGACCCCGGCAGCGAATACAGCTTCACGAACGGCCCGGAACCAAACCACCCGGCAGCGGTTTCCCAATGGAAGGGACCGCAAACCACGGAAGCAGCAATGGAACTTTTGACCTTGGAACTTGCCAGGGCGAGGCAGCGACTTAACCGGGCGGAACTCGCCCTTGAACGCGCAAACGCGATGCTGGACGAAGACTGTGGCGTCGGTATCAATCTGCGGCTTTGTGACAGGATAAGATCCGCGCAACAACGCGTCGGCGAAGCGAAGGCTCGTCTTGTGAAGCTCGATCGCGCCAGCACGGATTCAGTTCACTCCGGCTGAAGCTTACGCGCCACCGAGAGAGCTTCCCGCCCGGACCCTCGTTCAGGCAATCGCAAGCTCAGCCTTGATCCAAATCCACCGGCAGTGGCCTTGCAAGTCTCATATCTTGCGCCGGGAACCGGTCGAGCGTTGGTCGCTGAGATGCGGGCGCCAGCCATGCACCCGGTCCCGCCCGGCGGCCTTGGCGCCGTAAAGCGCCTCGTCGGCGCGTCTCAGAAGATCGGCAATCTCCATCGCGGCGCCGTCCGCATCGAGGGTGCTCACCCCAATGCTGACCGTGACGATACCCTTTTCGCTGCCGGCATGCGCCATGGCAAGGTCGCGCACCTTGCTCCTGAGGGTCTCGGCGATGACGAAGGCGCCCCGGGCGTCGGTCTCCGGCAGGATGAGCGCGAACTCCTCGCCGCCGTAGCGGGCCGCCGCGTCGGCCGGACGGCGGGCAGTCGCCTGGATGCAGCGGCTCACGGCACGCAGGCAATCATCGCCCGCCGGATGGCCGTAATGGTCGTTGAACCGCTTAAACCAGTCGACATCGATGATCACCAGGCTGAGCGGCGCCGCATTGCGCCTGGCGCGCGAGAATTCGCGCGCCAGCGCTTCATCGAAGGCGCGGCGCGTCCACAGTTCGGTCAGCCCGTCGCGGTGCGCCAGAAGGTTCAGCTTCTCGTTGACGGCCAGCAGTTCGGCCTCGACCTGCTTGGCCTCGGTGATGTCGGAAAAGACGCTGAGGCTGCCGCCGTCGCCTGTCGGCCGGGTGCGTACGTCGAGCCAGCGGCCGTCGGCGAGCCGGACCTGGCGGTGGCTGACAAGCTTCTGCGAGGCCATGATGCCGTCGATCCAGCCCTCGACCGCGTCTGGCGGTGTGGTCCCCTCGCCGCGCGCCGCCGAGGCGCGCAGGATGTCGCGATAGTCGGCGCCGGGCACCCTCATCTCAGCCGTCTTAGGAAACATGGCGCGATACTGGTCGTTGCACAGCACCAGCCTGCCGTCCGGGTCGAACATCACCAGACCGTCGGCCATGTGTGTCAAGGCGTCTCCGAGCCGGACCCGACTTTCCGCCAGCTCGGTCTCGAGCTGCTTGCGCGCCGTGATGTCGCGATTGTGCGTGATCAGGCCGACGACGGCCCCGCTCCTGTCGCGAAAGGGCGCCTTCAAGGTCGCCAGCCAGCCTTCGGTTCCATCCTCGTGATGAAGGTGCTGTTCGATGGTGGACGAGACGCCCGACGCCAGCACGGCAAGCTCGTCCTCGCGGAAACCTTTCGCCGTCTCGCGCGGATAGAAGTCGAAGTCCGTCTTGCCGATCAGCGCCTTGGCGTCTGGCGCCTGCATCAGTTCGGCCGTTGCCGGATTGGCCGCGATGAACCGCCCGTCGAGGTCCTTGACGTTCAGGCAATCCGGCAGCGTCTCCACCACGGCCTTGTAGATGCGCCGCGACTGCAGCGCCTCGAGGCGCCGCCGCTCCTGGTAAAGCGTAAGCCCCGACAGCACCACCGAGACGAAGATGAGCAGGGAGGAAGGCAGCGCAACCTTCGGCAGGACTGTTTGCAGTA
Organism: Mesorhizobium sp. B2-3-10; assembly: GCF_006442275.1. Classification (NCBI taxonomy): domain Bacteria; kingdom Pseudomonadati; phylum Pseudomonadota; class Alphaproteobacteria; order Hyphomicrobiales; family Phyllobacteriaceae; genus Mesorhizobium; species Mesorhizobium sp. B2-3-10. The sequence continues at coordinate 39,356 of NZ_VFVT01000008.1, read as the reverse complement.
CATCCCGCGGCAGGACGCTGAGGCCAAGCAGCGACGCCGCCGCTGCCGCCGCGCCGAGGGTCATGATGTCGACCATGGTGGGCCGGCGGCCCCTAAGGGCAAGGTTTCCGGCAACACCGACCAGCATGGCGGCCGCGATCCCCACCGCGCCGGCGAAGGCGCCGATGCCACCCTCGAAAGTCCGGAACGCACCGGCCATAACCCCGGCGACGACGCCGGCGACGGGACCGCCGAAGAAGCCGGCAACGGCAATCATCGTCGCCCTGAGATCGGCGAGCACGCCAGGCTGCAGCTGCATTGGTGTGAGCATCAGGATGATGGCTCCGGCGCCCATCAGCAGGCCGAAGGTCGCCGCCTTTGCGGCGGGCGCCCAGCGGTCCAGCCACACATGGGTGTGGATCCAGACCGACACGAACATCGCCACGACCGCCAGATTGGCCAGCAATTCGGACCAGGGCGAACCCATTGGGCGCCTTTCCTGTTACCGGGCTTTCGCCGTACCGCCTCCTCGATAGACCCTCAATGACAACAAAGTGTTACATCAGGGATTGCCTTTGGTCGAAGGAGCCAGGCCGTCGCGCCCCCCCTCACCACCGCATCCCGTCGACAAAATCGATGAATGCCCGCAGCGGCGCTGGCGTCAGGCGGCGGCCGGGGTAGTAAAGGAACGGACCCGAGAATTCCTGCCACCAAGGCTCCAGCACGGGCTCGAGCCTGCCATCGTCGAAATAGGGGCGCAGCCAGTCCTCGAACAATGAGACGATACCGCCGCCGTCGACCGCCACGCTGACAGCGAGGTCCATCGCCGTGCCGGTGCTGACCAGCAGCGGGCCGGTCGGGTCGACGCTCACCGTCTCGCCGTTGCGTTCGAAGTCCCAGGGCGGCATGGAGCCGCTGGCGAAGCGGCCGCGCAGGCAGGCGTGATCGAGCAGGTCGCGTGGATGGCCGGGCCGGCCGCGCCGATCGAGATAGGCCGGTGCGGCGGCGGTGGCGAAGCGCTGCCGGCGCGGGCCGATCGGCACCGCGATCATGTCCTGCTCCAGCCGTTCGTCATAGCGGATGCCGGCATCGCAGCCGCTCGCCAGTATGTCGACGAAACTGTCCTCGGCGGTCACTTCGACGCGGATGTCGGGATAGGCCGCGAGGAAGGGCGGCAGAAGGCGCGGCAGCACCAGTTTCGCCGCCACCACCGGCACGTTGAGCCGTAGCGTGCCGGCCGGACGGCCGCGAAACCCGTTGACCACGTCGAGCGCGGCCTCGACCTCGCCGAGCGCGGGACCGAGCCGCTCCAGCAGGCGCGCGCCGGCTTCGGTGGGGGCGACGCTGCGCGTGGTACGGTTGAGGAGCCGCACGCCAAGCCCCGTTTCCAGCCGTCGCACCGTCTCGCTCAGGCTGGAGGCGCTGAAGCCGGTCGTCCGCGCCGCCTGCCGAAACCCGCCGGCGCGCGCCACCACCATGAATGCCTGGAGGTCACCCAGATCCGTCGCCATTGTTCTCCTTTCCGCACAGCCTGTGCCGACTGCGCCATATTATCGCGCGTGCGGGGACTGTCTATATCGAGCCGATCCAAAGGAGATCGAGACCCATGACCGACATCAGCAAGGCCGGAACTTTCAAGCTCGGCGACCGCACCGTGAAGCGCCTGGGCTATGGCGCCATGCAACTGGCCGGACCCGGCGTCTTCGGCCCGCCGAAGGACCGCGATGCGGCGATCGCCGTGCTGCGCGAGGCCGTTGCCAGCGGCGTCGACCATATCGACACATCGGATTTCTATGGTCCGCACGTCACCAACCAGATCATCCGCGAGGCGCTGCACCCCTATCCCGCGGACCTCACCATCGTCACCAAGATCAGTGCGCGGCGCGGCGAGGATGCCTCGTGGATCCCGGCGATGTCGCCACAGGAACTGACGCAGGCCGTGCACGACAATCTGCGCAATCTCGGGCTGGACGTGATCGAGGTCGTGAACCTGCGCTCCATGCATGGCATCCACGGGCCCGCCGAAGGCTCGCTCGAGCCGCAACTCGAAACGCTCGCCGAACTGCAGCGCCAGGGGCTTGTGCGCCATATTGGCTTGAGCAATGTCACCCGCAAGCAGATCGCGCAGGGACGCGGCATGGCCGACATCGTCTGCGTGCAGAACCAATACAACATCGCCCATCGCCAGGACGACGCGCTGATCGGCGAGCTTGCCGCCGACGGCATCGCCTATGTGCCGTTCTTCCCGCTCGGCGGCTTCACGCCGCTGCAGTCGAGCACGCTTGCCGACGTCGCGCAAAAGCTCGGCGCTACCCCCATGCAGGTGGCGCTCGCCTGGCTGTTGCAGCGCTCGCCCAACATCCTGCTCATCCCCGGCACCTCGTCGGTCGGGCATCTTAGGGAGAACCTGGCGGCGGCCGAGCTTAAGCTGCCGGCGGATGCCGTCCAGGTCTTGAACGGCATAGCAGGCGAGACCGAGCAGGCTGCTTGACGCGTCGAAAGGCCCTTGCCGGATATTACCATTGCTGTTTGGCCGGCCTGCCGCCGAGGCCTCGATGCGGCCTCGGCGGCAGCTTGCCAAGCTGACGCTGCCCATGGCATCTGTCCGATACCACGGATCGACCCCAAGCAGCATGGCAGCACGACCACCACCGCCCGGGAGGCCGCCACCCGGCAAGCCACGCAGCGCCGGCCCTCCCGGCGTCAGCCTGAACCGAGCGCTCTCAAAACTCGGCCTGTGCTCGCGCACGCAGGGCGAGGCGCTGATCGCGCAAGGCCGCGTGCGCGTCGGCGGCAAGGTGGTGCGCGATGCCGCGCTGCGCGTCGACATGAACCGCGACAGGATCGTCGTCGATGGCGTCGAGGTGGTTGCCGAGCGCAAGGTCTATCTGATGGTGAACAAGCCGCGTGGGCTGGTCACCACTCGCCACGACCCGCTCGAGCGCGACACCGTCTATGCCTGTCTCGAAGGGCTCGACCTGCCCTTCGTTTCGCCGGTCGGCCGGCTGGACAAGGCCAGCGAAGGCCTGCTGCTGATGACCAACGACACACGCTTCGCCAACCGGCTGATGGACCCGGCCTCGCATCTGCCCAAGACCTATCACGTGCAGGTCGCCACGGTGCCGGATGAAACGCTGCTGGACAAACTCCGCGCGGGCGCCACCATCGACGGCGAGGCCTTGGCGGCCAATTCGATCGAATTCCTGCGCAGCGGCGGTCGCACGGCCTGGCTGGAGATCGTGCTCGACGAAGGCAAGAACCGCCACATCCGCCGCCTGCTCGCCGCTCACGGCATCGAGGTCAAGCGCCTGATCCGCGTCGCCATCGGCCGCCTGCCCCTCGGCGACCTCGCCAAGGGCGCCGCGCGGCACCTCACGCCGGAGGAACTGGCGCTGCTGGCGCAGTGAGCGAAGCCCCAAGGCAGCGTTATCTTGCGTCTGGCTTTCGCGGACAAATGCCTCGAAAAAAAACGCCACCACCGATGATTTTCCCCCACCCGCTTTGTCCTGATCTACAGGCGCCGGAATGGTCCGCCGCCGGAAGAGCGAGGTGATCCATGGATCGTTGCAAGATCAAAATGTCGTCGTGGTCGGAGGCAGCCGGGGCGTCGGCCGCTCGATCGTGGAAGCTGCGCTGCGCGAGGGCGCGACCATGCTTGCCGCCGCTCTGGTCCGAACCGGAAGCCTGGTCATCGCAACCCGTCTCCTGACAGAAAGCTGTCAGGAGGCCTGCTTTATAGATTGGTCGAAAGCCCGGCCCGGGCTTCAGCGACCAAGGAACCTAAGCGATGAATTTCGTCTCAGTCCGCATCATCACATCGGATGTCCAGCGCCTCGTGCGCTTCTACGGTGAGGTCACCGGCATGCCGGTGACGGTCTATACCGAAGACTTCGCCGAACTGGCGACGCCGGCCTGCACGCTGGCGATCGGCAGCACGCGCACCTTGATGCTGTTCGGCGGCGACATCGCCCGCCCCGCCGACAACCACACGGCCATCCTCGAATTCCGCGTCGGCGACGTCGATGCCGAATTCGCCCGGCTGTCGGACCTCATCAAGAACACGACCGTGCAGCAGCCGACCACCATGCCCTGGGGAAACCGCTCGCTGCTGTTCCGCGACCCCGACGGCAATCTGGTGAATTTCTTCCAGCCCGTCACCGCCGAGGCGATCCGGAAGTTCGACAGATAGAGACGGTCGGGATTGGCTAGGGTTTGGGAATTGCCGAAGCCTCCCCGCGTTCGTCATCCCAGGGCGGAGCAGCCGCGAAAGCGGCGTCGCGGAGACCCTGGGATCCATGCCGCGATGCTGGCCGTGGAGTGCAGCGGAGCAGATTCCGCACCGTGGCCGCGCTCGGAGGTCGCGGCATGGATCCTCGGGTCTGCGCCGCGTCGCTACGCTCCTTGCTCCGCCCGTGGATGACGAAAAGACAGCGCTTCCGCGCCGAGCCGGTGCCCGCCCTACTTCCCGTTCCACTTGCGCACGACCGGCTCACCGAAATCATGCTCGTAGCCGAGCACGCTGATGCTGGCCGTGTCGAGCACGAACAGCGCCCCGCCTTCCGGCGGCAGGCCGAGCCAGCGGGCGGCCAGCACGCGCAGGAAGTGCGCGCTGGAAAAGATCAGTATGTCGGCATTGGCCTTGCGCAGGCGCTCGATGATCCTGTCGGCGCGGGTGCCGACATCGGCCGCCACCTCACCTTGCGGACAGCCGTCGCGAAACACTGTCCAGCCCGGCCGCTCGGCCAGGATCTCTTTCGTCGTGCGCCCTTCATAGGCGCCGTAGTCCCACTCCTGCAGATCGTCCATCTTGACGCTTGTCGCGCCAAAGCCGGCAAGCACGCTGGTGTTGTAGGCGCGCTGCGAGGGGCTCGACCAGACGGCTGAGAAAGGTAGGCCTTTCAACCGCTCCGCAACACCCCGCGCGGCCGCCTCGCCGGCCGGCGTCAGCGGCATGTCGGTGCGCCCGGTATGCTGCCCCGAAAGGCTCCATGCCGTCTCGCCATGCCGGACCAGATGGATTTGGGGGAACGCACTGCTCATGGGGTACCTTTCGATGTCGGCGGCACCTTAGAGGACGATGCGGCAAAGGGGAATCCGGGGTACTGGCGAAACCTCGCCTGGCCCTGATTCCCGCCGCATTGGCACAATGATTGAGCGTGCGGCATAACTATCTCTGCTGGATAGTCATCAGGCACGACAGGCAACACCATCATGTACAAACATCTGCTCATCGCCACCGACGGTTCTGACCTGGCCGGCAAGGGTGTCGCCCAGGGCCTCACACTGGCCAAGGGCATCGGCGCCGCCGTCACCTTCGTTACCGTCTCGGAACAATTCCCGATCTTCGCCTGGGGCGGCGCCATGGCCGGCTATGCCGCCGGCGACGAACTGGTCACCTATCAGGAGGAAGCGCGCCGCTATGGCAAGGAAGTGCTCGACAAGTGCAAGGCATCCGCCGACGCCGCCGGCGTGTCCGCCACGCTGGTCCATGTCGAGGACAAAAGGCCGGCCGAAGCGATCCTGGAACTGTCGCGGGGGCAAGGCTGCGACCTGATTGTCATGGCCTCGCACGGCCGCCGTGGCCTCGGCAGGCTGCTTCTGGGCAGCCAGACGGCGGAAGTGCTGTCCTACACCGAGATCCCGGTGCTGGTGGTGCGGTAGCGGCCGCAACCCGATATTTTCAAGCTGGCGCCATCGGTCAGCGCGGTTTCACCGGTGCGGCTTCATTCGTCAGGGCATATTCAACCCGTGGCGGATGCCCGAAGAGCTGTTTGTAGGCGCGGCTGAAGGCGGCTTCGGACTCGTAGCCGATGCGCAAGCCGATCTCACCCACGCGTGCGTCTCGCCTGGCCAGCAGATCGCGAGCCAGGCCCAGCCGCCATTCATTCTGGTAGCGCAGCGGCGAGCGCCCGACGAGCGCGGCGAAACGCTCGCAGAAGCTGGAACGGGACATGCCGGCCTTGTCGGCCAGTTCATTGATGCTCCACCGCTGCAGCGGCCTTTCGTGAATGGCTTTCAGGGAACGGGCGATGCGTGCATCCGAAAGCCCGCCGAGCCAGCCCGTGGCGCGTCCTTCGTGGACCCAACTGCGCAACGTGCGGATGACCATGAGATCGATGATGCGGGAAATCATCAAAGCCGCCCCGGGCTGGGCGTCGCTGGTTTCGACCATCAGGAAAGGCAGCATTCCATCGACCCACCCTGCCCCCTGGGCACGCTCGATATGGATGCATCGCGGCAAGGCGAAGATCATTCCCCGCAGGCTGTCAGGATCGAACCAGAAGCGGCAGGCGACGATCGCCACCTGCGGATGCGACGCCACCAGCCGCAACGCGCCGGGACCACGAGGCAGGAGCACGAGGTCGCCGGCCTCCATGACGACAGGGGCCTGATCCCCACTCTCCATGCGCAGCGCGCCGACGGTCACCACGACGATATGGGCTTGGCCCTCGTCGAGATCGAGTTGCTCCGCCTGTGCCAGCGTGCGTGAAAAAACCTCGTCGCCGGTAAGCCTGATCTGCGCCAGCACATGCGAGAGAAGGTCCCCGGAGACACCGGCACGCGGCCCTCCATCCGGAAGAATGGTCAAATTTTCAGGCGATTCCATCATGGATGCGACCGGCCGGCTCCCCTACATTCCTCACGACGATAGCGCATTTTCGTGCTGATTATGCGCCGTTTTTTCCTTGGATCAAAACCATTCCCGCAGCCAAGGCTGCGAGAACGGGCTGTTCCAATCATCCAACCCGGCGGGGCGTGATTCCAAATCGATCAAGCGGATCAATCACCGTCCAACAACAAGACAGGAAATTCCAATGAGCACTCAAACCATCCAGGCGCCCGGCGCCGCATCGCAGTGGCTGAAATCCTATTATTTCCTCCGGGCCGGCTTTTCGGTCGCCTGGGTGGCGGCGGCCTTCACCCTTGGCAAAAGCGTGCCGCCGGTCGCGGCGCTACTCCTGGTCGCCTATCCCTTGTGGGACGCTGTCGCCAATATTCTGGACGCGCAGCGCAGCGGCGGCCTGAAAGCCAATCCCAGCCAGGCGCTCAACGCGGTGGTCAGCACGATCACTGCCATTGCCGTCGTCATCGCACTCGGACAGGGCCCGCACGCGGTTCTGGCGGTGTTCGGTGCGTGGGCGGTTCTCGCCGGCCTGTTCCAGCTTGCGACCGGCGTGCGCCGTTGGCGGGCAGGCGCGCAATGGGCGATGGTGCTGAGCGGTGCGCAGTCAGCGCTGGCCGGTGGCTTCTTCATCAAACAGGCAATCGGCACCGCGACGCCTGGCATCACCGACATCGCGCCCTATGCCGCGTTCGGCGCCTTCTATTTCCTCGTCTCGGCCGTATGGCTGGCCGTCACGCAGGCACGCAAGCCCACGTAAAGGCCTGGGACTGGTTGCCGCGGCGGCCTTCGCTCAAACCACTTCCAGCACCTTGCCCGTGTCGTGCTGGCGCACGAAATCGACGCGGCCGCCGTCCCAGTGGTAGCTGTAGTGGCGGCCCTGAACCGGGACACCGATGGCGTCGGGCCAGAAGATGCCGATGCACTCCCCATCGGGCATGCGCACGCTGTTCCACACCAGCCCGTCGCTGCCGGCGGCCCGCAGCGCCCGCCCTTCCGCCTGCGACGCCGTGTAGTCGTCGGGATCGAGCACGCCGGGCACGGCGTTGACGTCGTCGAGGTCGCGATCGACGCTGCCGATCAGCACGCGGAAATCGGCCGTCCAGCCGGGCGCCTCGTTGGTGGCGCGCATGAATTTCTGGTGATGGTGGATGGTTTCGGCCAGCGCCACGTCCTCGCTGTCGCCGGCATAGTAGATGCCGTAGCTGCCGTCCGAAAACCGGCCGGGCCGAAGGACGGAACAATGCACGAAAGGCGCCATGACGAAACTGGCCCCGGGACCGGAAACCCGCCTTGCGGCCGGCACCTTGCCGAGATCGCCAAGCTCCAGCCGGATGCGCGGGTTGGTCTTCTCCTCGACGGCGGCGAGCGCCTCCCAGTCGCGCGGATCGGCGATGTCTTCGAAGAGATCGATCGGCGGATGGATGGAGCGGATGATGCGATAGGTCTGGGGCCAGTGGACGCGGCGCCGGACCGCGAGCCCACTCACCATGCACCACGCTCCGCGTCGAGCCATTCGCGCATCGCCGCGAGATCGGAAATGTCGCCGCGCAGCATCACGTCGAGCGCCGACTGCCCGCCGAAGGTGGCATTGGGCTTGCGTATCCAGGCATAGCCGCGCGCCGGCTCGGTGAAGAGGTAGCGCAGCCCCTTGTGGATGCCCATCAGATGCGCCATGCGGGTGCGCAGGTCGCGGTCGATCCGGCCGATGCCGCCCTCCTTCCACCGCGCCCAGGTGCGCGCCGAAATGCCGCCAAGCAGGACGCAGGCCTCGAAGTCGGTGAGGTTCCAGGCCTTGAACAGGTTGACCGTGGTGCGCGCCAAAGCGCCTGCCTCTTCATCCGAAATGGCTGAGCCGACCGTGGCCGGTGTGGCGGTGATGGCTTGAAGCTGCATGTTTAGACCTCGCTAATTGGCAGATATATAGCATGTATATGCCAATTGGCAAGGCGGGGAGCCATTGCCAGTGAAGACCGCACTGATGGCGATTAGATGGTCCGAACAATGTTGCATCAACAATTACGGTCGAATTTCCCGGTAGTTGGATTCCAACTAAGGTCGCGCGTGCCCCTAAACGGTCCTTGGCGCGGTTCCGCGACCCGTGACAAACCGCAAGATCGGTCGAGCGCGTCATGTCCGCATACGCTTTAGCTGGTGCTGCCACGGAGAACGGAATGATGAAGGCGGCGCTTCAAAACTACCATGCCCGGATGCAGAGAGTGTTGGATCATATCGACCAGCATTTGAACGGCAATCTGGACCTGGATGCTTTGAGCGGCATCGCGGCATTTTCCAAATACCATTTCCACCGGCAGTTTACGGCGACCTTCGGGCTGTCCGTTCATCGCTATGTCCAGCTTGCCCGCATGAAGCGCGCTTCATACCGGCTGGCCTTCAGGGATGCCGAAAGCGTCACTGACATAGCGATGGATGCCGGTTACGATGCACCGGACGCCTTCGCCCGCGCCTTTCGGCAACGGTTCGGGCAGTCTCCTTCATCGTTCCGGAAGTCGCCCGACTGGGCACCGTGGCTTGCGGCCTTCGGGCCTATGGACAATGCAAGGAGCAAGCTCATGCACATTACCTATGACCACGACGACGTGACGATCCGCGATGTGCCCCCGACGCCGGTGGCGATCATGGAACATCGAGGCGACCGGGCGACACTCGGCGACACCATCCAGCGGTTCATCGCCTGGCGCAAGGCCGCCGGCCTGTCACCGGAGACGAGCCCGACCTTCAACGTCTTCCGTTCCGAGAGGATTCCCGCCAACCCAGCCGATTACAGCATGGACCTGTGTGTCGGGACTGACCTGCCGATCGACGATGATAAGCAGATGAAGGCTGGCGTGATCCCCGGCGGACGCTGCGCCGTGTTGCGCGTCGTCCACAATACCAACAATTTGGAGCCAGCCGCGCTCTACCTTTATCGCGACTGGCTTCCTGCCAGCGGCGAGGAAGCGCGTGACTTCCCGATCTATTGCCAACGGCACTTTTCGATGTTCCCGAATGTGCCGGTGCCTGATGTGATCTGCGAATTGTTTCTGCCGCTGAAATAGAGCCTTTCAACGGGACCTGTCGCTTCTGACGGGCCCGAGTTGCGCCGGCCCGAAAGTCCTGCACTACTCCGCCGCTTCGTATCCCGCGATGCCCTTGATCTCGAGGAAATCCTCCAGCCCGTATTCGGCGTATTCGCGGCCGTTGCCCGACTGCTTGTAGCCGCCGAAGGGCAGGCCGGCGTCCCATTGGGGATAGTTGATGTAGACATTGCCCGAGCGCATGCGGGCCGCGACCTCGCGCGCCTTCTGTAGGTCCTTGGCCTGGATGTAGGAGGCAAGGCCGTAGACGGTGTCGTTGGCCTGCTCGACAGCCTGCTCGACCGTGTCGTAGGGCAGGATCGCCAACACCGGCCCGAAAACCTCCTCGCGCGCGATGCGCATGTCGTGGGTGACGTCGGCGAACACGGTCGGCCTGACATAGTAGCCGCGATTGAGTTCGGCAGGGCGGCCGGGGCCGCCGGCGACCAGCGTGGCACCCTCGTCGATGCCGCTCTGGATCAGGTCCTGGATCTTGTCGAACTGGACCTGGCTGACGACGGGGCCGAGCTTGGTGTTGGCGCCGTCGGCTGGACCGACCGTGAACTTTTCCGCCGCCGTCCTGGCATATCCCGCGGCCTCGTCGTGGCGGTCGCGCGGCACGAACATGCGCGTCGGCGCGTTGCAGGACTGGCCGCTGTTGCTGAAGCAGCCGGCGACGCCCTTGCTGACGGCGGTGGCGAGGTCGACATCCGGGAACAGGATGTTGGCCGACTTGCCGCCAAGCTCCTGATGCACGCGCTTGACGGTGTCGGCGGCGGCCTTGGCCACCAATATGCCGGCTCGCGTCGAACCGGTGAACGACATCATGTCGATGTCGGGATGGCTGGACAGCGCCTGGCCGACGCCAGGGCCGTCGCCATTGACGAGGTTGAACACGCCCTTCGGCACACCGGCCTCGTCGATGATCTCGGCGAAGATGATGGCATCGAGCGGCGCGATTTCCGACGGCTTCAGCACCATGGTGCAGCCGGCGGCGAGTGCCGGACCGACCTTGCAGGTGATCTGGTTCAGCGGCCAGTTCCAGGGCGTGATCAGGCCGACGACGCCGATCGGCTCCTTGACCACGAGATGGTTGCCCTTGACGTGGCGGAACTGGAAATTCTTCAGCGTCTCGGCCATTTTGGCCAGATGCGCCAGGCCGATGCCGACCTGGCTGTCGAGCGCCATCTGGCGCGGCGCGCCCATCTCGCGCGACACGGCGACCGCCAGGTCCTTGCTGCGCTTCTTGTAGACCTCGATGACGCGGTTGAGGATGTCGAGGCGCTCCTCGACCGAGGTGAAGCCATATGTGTTGAAGGCGCGCTTGGCGGCGGCTACCGCCTTATCGACATCGGCCCTGGAGCCGAGCGAAATCCGCGCGAAAGCATCCTCGTTCGATGGATCGATAACGTCGAGCGTGTTGGGCACGACAGGATCGACCCACGCGCCATCGATGTAGAACTGCAGATCGTGTGACATGGTCTCTCCTTGGGGTGCCGCATGGCCGGTCAGGCCGTGATATCTGGCTAGAAATAACGATGCGCGAACGGCGCTGTCAAACGCAATCCCCGAACCGGTTGAGCCAGCGCGGCAGTGGTTGAGCCAGACGGCTGGACCAGCGAAGGGCGGACTATAGCAGCGTATGCCCGGCTTCGCCCAGCAGCCGTGTTGCCGCCGGCCGGTCCTTGTCCTTCACCAGCAGGTGGTCGCCATCGAAGGTCGATACCAGGAAGATGCCCAGCCCGTTTTCCGACAGCGGCCTGATGACGGACAGCACGATGCCGGTTTCGTCGAACGCGAACGGCCCCTGCAATTTGAAGGCGACCCAGTCGCGGTCATGCTTGACGGCATCGGGCACGCGATCCTGAAGGCAGGTGATCGAGAGCTCGTCGTCGGTCCTGGTGATGCTGACGAAACCTGGTCCGTCCGCCCAGCCAGGAATACCGTCAGCGGCTTGAAGCCGCGAAATCGCGTAGAGCCCGGACAGTTGCTTCAGCGTTATCCTCGCAGCCATCGTCGCGCTCTGATCGTCATGTCAACCTCTTGCTCATATAGACCGTCACCCCATTCATGAACGGCCCTTCCCGGTCGACCGTATAGCCGTGCCGCTTGTAGAGCGACACGTTGGCTTCGAAGGCGCCGTTGGTCAACAGGCGAAGCTCGTTGCGGCCCGCCTCGCGCGCCTTGATTTCCGCACGCTCCAGCAGGAGGCGGCCGATACCCCTGCCCTGCGCTTCCGGCGCGACGCAGACGTTCTCGATCCACAGGTGATCGTCGGCCAGCGTGGTCTCGATCATGCCGACGATGCGGCCGTCCTCGACGGCGAGGTCGAACGGATGCTCGGCGACGGCCTTTTCGTAGTCGGCGCGCATCGGCAGCGGCTCGCGGCCGATCACCGGCACCCATTTGGCATAGGCGGCACGCACAATGTCGCGGATGGCGGCGGCATCGGCGGGTTCGGCCGGCCGAAACCGGATGGCAGACTCGATGATCATGACAGTGCTCCAGGCATGAAAAACCCCGCCGGCTGTTGTCGCGGGCGGGGCTGGAAACGAGCGAAGCGGATTTATCCTGCCGGCCTTTGTCGTCGCGCAATCAGCGTGCCGCTCCACGCTGGGCGGAAGCGGCGTCGCTTGGCGATGACGGGCGCGGGAACGAACATCGCGGCAAGCTGGAGCAGCAACGGTCCCGCGTCAAGACACCGCCTCGGCCTGTCATTGGGCCAAACCGTCGGCAACGCCTTGGCCTGATACGGCTGGGACCCTCAGCGATCGATCCTCGCCGCCTGTTGCGGGGAGTATCGTTCTCCCTGGACGGCAATCGCCGAGACCGCGTTCTCGATATCGCGAAGATCGTCCGCGGTCAGGGCAACGGCGAGAGATCCGATGTTTTCCTCAAGGCGGTTTAGCTTGGTCGTGCCTGGGATGGGAACGATCCAGGGCTTGCGCGCCAGCAGCCAGGCAAGCGCGACCTGTGCCGATGTCGCGTTCTTGTCAGCCGCGATCGCGACGATGGCGTCGACCAGTGCCTGGTTTGCCTGGCGGGCTTCCTCCGTGAACCGCGGAACGCTGTTGCGGAAATCGTTGGCATCGAATGTCGTCCCGGCGTTGATGGCGCCGGTGAGGAAACCCTTGCCCAGCGGACTGAAAGGCACAAAGCCGATTCCCAGTTCCTCGAGGACCGGCAGGATCGCCTCCTCGGGTTCACGCCACCAGAGTGAATATTCGCTCTGAAGCGCGGCGACCGGCTGCACCGCATGAGCGCGGCGGATGGTGCGCACGCCCGCTTCCGAGAGGCCGAAATGCTTCACCTTGCCTTGGCTGATCAAGTCCTTCACCACGCCAGCCACCTCTTCGATCGGCACGACCGGATCGACACGATGCTGGTAGAGAAGATCGATGTAGTCCGTCCTCAGCCGCTTGAGAGAGGCCTCGACGACGTCGCGAATATGCTGCGGCCGGCTGTCCATGCCCTGGTGTCCGGCCGCACCGGCGATGTCGATGCCGAATTTGGTGGCGATCACCACCTGGTCGCGGATTGGCTGCAACGCCTCGCCGACGACCTCTTCGTTCCTGAACGGTCCGTAGACCTCCGCCGTGTCGAAGAAGGTGACCCCGCGCTCGAATGCCGCCCGGATCAGACGGACTGCATCCGGCGTCTCCATCGGCTGCCCATATGACTGGCTCATGCCCATGCAGCCAAGGCCGATGGCCGAGACTTCGAGGCCGCTGTTTCCAAGTGCGCGCTTTTGCATCGTCACTGTCCCTTCTTCTCGGCGTCGGCCTGTTCGAAGACCTTGCGGGCGATGCCGATCGCGGTGCTTGCCGGCGGCCATCCAGCATAGAAGGCAAGATGCGTGATGGCCTCGATGAGCTCGTCATGGGTTACGCCATTCTCGAGCGCCCGCTTCATGTGGAACGGCATCTCGTTGATCCGGTATCCCGAGACCAGGCTGGCGACGGTGACGAGGCTGCGGTCGCGCGGCGAGAGGCCGGGGCGTTTCCAGACGTCGCCGAAAAGCACCTCGTCGGTATAGGTGCCGAGTGCTGGAGCGATGTCGGAAAACGGGCTTTTGGGAGGCGCTGGGGCATGGGTCATGAGGATCTCCTTCTTGTGTCGTCGGTGGGCGAGGCCTGGTGGTCAAATCCCGTATTGTTCGTCGGTGACATGCTCCATCCAGTCGACGACCTTGCCGTCGAGCGCTTCGGCAATGGCGATATGGCTCATCGCCGTTGTCGGCGACGCCCCATGCCAATGCTTTTCGCCCGGCGCGAACCAGATGATGTCGCCGGGACGGATCTGTTGGATCGGGCCGCCTTCGCATTGCACCAGACCGGCGCCCGACAGAACGATAAGCGTCTGGCCGAGCGGGTGCGTGTGCCAGGCCGTGCGCGCGCCGGGCTCGAAGGTCACGGTGGCCCCGCCGACGCGCGCGGGGTCGCTGCCCTTGAAGGGTGCATCGATGCGCACCGCCCCGGTGAAATATTCGGCGGGCCCCTTCGCCGAGGGCTGCGAGCCGCTTCGTGTGATCTCCACGTTTTCCGTCCTTTCGTGATGCCTGGAGGACATTGCCGCCAGGCCAGGAGCGCCGGCTTGTCCGGCCGATTGCAATCTATTTAGGGGCTGCGAGGTCATGAGTAGCTGCTATATCCGGCATGTACTTATGAGAGAAATTCATCAATGCCACGCGACAATCTGAATGAGTTGACCGCCTTCCTCGCCGTCGCGCGCGAGAAGAGCTTCACCAGGGCGGCGGCCAAGCTTGGCGTATCCCAATCGGCGCTCAGCCATGCCTTGCGCACGTTGGAAGAGCGGCTGGGCGTCCGGCTTTTGACCCGCACCACGCGCAGTGTCTCGCCGACCGAAGCCGGCGAACGCCTGGCCCGCACCGTCGGACCGAGGCTCGACGAGATCGAAAGTGAGCTCGCCGCCTTGAGCGCATTGCGAGAAAAGCCCGCGGGGACCATCCGCATCACCGCCGGCGAACATTCGGCCGACACGGTCCTATGGCCGGCCATTGCCCGGCTGTTGCCGCAATATCCCGACATCCGGATCGAGATCGTCGTCGACTACGGCCTGACCGACATCGTCGCCGGGCGTTACGACGCCGGTGTACGGCTGGGCGAACAGGTGGCGCGAGACATGATCGCGGTGCGCATCGGGCCGGACATGCGCATGGCGGTGGTCGGATCTCCGGCCTATTTCGCAAGCCGGCCGAAGCCGCGCACGCCGCAGGACCTGACCGATCACAATTGCATCAACCTGCGCCTGCCGACCCATGGCGGGCTCTATGCCTGGGAATTCGAGAAGGCCGGACGCGAGCTGAAGGTGCGCGTCGACGGCCAGTTGATCTTCAACACGGCGGGGCTGCGCATGAATGCCGTGTTGGCCGGCGTCGGCCTCGCCTATCTCCCGGAGGATCAAGTGACGGCGCATCTCGCCGATGGCCGTTTGTTGCGGCTCATGGCCGACTGGTGCCCGCCGTTTCCCGGCTACCACCTCTACTATCCCAGCCGCCGCCAGGCGACGCCCGCCTTTACGCTGCTGGTCGATGCGCTGCGTTATCGCGGCTAGCTTACGGGTCCAGGAACCAATTCAGCCGGACAGCGTTCACGGTGGTTAAATGGAACCTTGCGCATGACGGACCTGTCGAACAGTTCGACACTCGATCTATCCCATCAAATCCTCGATAATCTTCCTGTCGCCATCTACACGACCGATAGCGAAGGCAGGATCACCTATTTCAACCGGGCCGCGGCCGATTTTGCCGGGCGCGAGCCCGAGCTCGGAAAAGACCAGTGGTGCGTAACGCACAAGCTGTTCACGACCGACGGGCAGGTGTTGCCGCACGACCAATGCCCGATGGCCGTTGCGTTGCGGGAGAACCGGCCGGTCAGAAACCAGTCGGCCATCTCGCAGCGTCCCGACGGCACGCGCGTGCCCTTCCTTCCCTATCCCACGCCGCTCCATGACGACCAAGGCAGGCTGGTCGGGGCCGTCAACATGCTGTTCGACCTCACCGACCGGCATCTTGCCGACGAGGCCAGGCATCATCTGTCGGCCATCGTGGAATCCTCCTTCGATGCAATCGTCAGCAAGGATTTGAACGGCGTCATCAAGAGCTGGAACTCAGGCGCCCAGCGCCTGTTCGGCTACACCGCCGACGAAGCGGTCGGCAGGTCCGTGACGATGCTGATACCCGATGACCACCTGGACGAGGAGCCGCGCATATTGGAGCGCATCCGCAAAGGCGAGCGGGTCGAGACCTACGAGACCATCCGCCGCCGCAAGGACGGCAGCCTAGTGCCCGTATCCCTGACGATCTCGCCCGTACGCAATGCCGTCGGCCGGATCATCGGCGCCTCCAAGATCGCCCGCGACATCTCGATAGCCAAGGAGAGCGAATATCGCATCCGCATGCTGATGCGCGAGGTCAACCATCGGGTCAAGAACCAGTATTCCGTCATCATCTCTATGATCCGCGAGACCAGCAAGAGGTCCTCGACACCGGCGGAGTTCGAACGCCAGGTGCGCGAGCGCATCATGGCGCTGTCGCTCTCGCACGACCTGCTGGTGTCCGGCGACTGGCGAGGCGCGACGATTTTCGAGCTGCTCCTGGCACAAGCCAAACCGTTCGGCAACGAGGAACGGATTTCCATGGCTGGCCCTTCCCTGACGCTGAACCCCAATGCCGTCCAGTATCTCGGCATCGCCTTTCATGAACTGGCGACCAACTCCGCCAAATATGGCGTGCTTTCGGCCGCCGAGGGAACGATATCGGTGCAATGGAAGGTGAGCCAGGCAGGCGCCCTGAAACGGTTCCAGCTGATCTGGAAAGAGCGCGATGGTCCTCAGGTGCAGAACATCGGCCATGGCGGTTTCGGCACCGTCGTGCTCCAGCGCGTCGCTCCAGCAGCTGTAAGTGGCACCGGCGTTCTCGAATATGACAGCCACGGCGTCACCTGGACCCTTGAAGCCCCCTTGTCGCAGCTCGAAGCCTCGGTCGACAGCGAGCACGTCGACCCACAGGCGATCGACGAGGTGATCGGCGGACCGGAATTCGAAGTCCTTCCCTGATGCCGCACTCGCATTCCGGCATCGCCGCTCTATGTCTTCCCCGAACAAGCATTTCTCGCCGTCCGGAACAGTCGTGGAAGACATGCGGTTGGCAAAGCACCGGAGCATGCTATGACCGATGAAGATCTTGCCAATAGCTATCGTGGTTACATCGCCTGCCTCAACGCCCAGGACTGGCGGAGCCTAGACCGCTTCGTACACCAGGAGGTGCACTACAATGGCGACCGGGTCGGCCTGTCGGGTTACCACGACATGCTGGAGCGGGATTTTCGCGAAATTCCCGATCTCTATTTCGACATCCAGCTGCTGATCGCCGATACGCCTTTCATAGCGAGCCGCCTTCAATTCAACTGCACGCCGAAGGAAACTTTTCTCGGCCTGCCGGTCAACGGCAGGAAAGTGTCCTTCAGCGAGAACGTCTTCTACGAGTTTCTCGACGGCAGGATCAGGCACGTCTGGTCGGTGATCGACAAGGCGGCGATCGAAGCGCAGCTGTAGGCCGGCCCTTCACCGCTCGTCTGCTTTTCGAAGCGCGCCTAAGACCGTTCATAAAAATCGATCATTCTAACGAAAATAATTCGTTGGAAAGATTAGTCTTGGAATGACATTTCTCCGGCAGGCCTGCACGGAGAATTGCATTGTCGTCCCTGACTCCCATCGCAAACGGTATTCCGAAAGGCCTGATTTCCGCCGATCTGGCCCAAGGTCGCAAGCGCCTCGATTCCCTGGGAAACGGCATCATTCCCGGCATCGTGCTGGTGGCGATGATCACGGCCGTCGCCTTCTCGGCCCGCAATGTCTCCGGTTTTGCCCTGTTCAGCCCGATGATCCTGGCCGTCGTCGCCGGGATGGTCTATTCCAACGTGCTCGGCACACCGGTGCACGCCAAGGCGGGCATCGCTTTTTCGCAAAAGCGCCTGCTGCGCTTCGCCATCGTGCTGCTCGGCTTCCAGCTGACGCTTGGCCAGGTCGTCTCGATCGGCGCCGGCGGCGTCGGCATCGTCGCGCTGACCCTTGGCGCCACCTTCGTCTTCACCATCACGCTCGGTCGGCTGATCGGCGTCGACGCCAAGCTCACCCAGTTGATTGCCGCCGGCACCTCGATCTGCGGTGCCTCGGCGATCGTCGCCACCAACATCGTCACCGATGCGCGCGACGAGGACGTCACCTATGCCGTCGCCTCGATCACCTTGTTCGGCACCATCGCCATGCTCGGCTTCCCGCTGCTGGCGCCGCTGCTCGGCCTCGACCAGCACGCCTTCGGACTGTGGGCCGGCGCCTCCATCCATGAGGTGGCGCAGGTCATCGGCGCCGGTTTCCAGAACGGCACCCAGTCCGGCGAGATCGCCACCGTCGCCAAGCTGACCCGCGTCGCCATGCTGGCGCCGATGGTCGTTGCGCTCGGCCTGATGGCACGCCGCAAAAGTGACGACCAGTCGGCTGCACGCCCGCCCATGCCATGGTTCGTCGCCGCCTTTGTCGCCGTCGTGGCAATGAACAGCCTGGTTGCGATACCAGCCGAAGTGAAGCAGGCGGTAGTGCTGGCCACCACCATCATGCTCACCATGGGGCTGGCCGCCATGGGCCTGCAGGCAGACATTTCGCAACTGCGCTCGCGCGGCCTGCGCCCGCTGGCGCTCGCCTTGTGCGCCTTCATGTTCATCGGCGGCTTCAGCCTGATGCTGGTGAAGGTCTCAGGCTAACTAATCCTGGAACGAGCTCGCCGCGACATAGATCGCCGCCAGCGCCTCGATGCCGGTCTGGTCGGCACTGTCGAAGCGGCCGGGCAGCGGGCTGTCGAGATCGAGCACGCCGAACACGCCCTCCTCGTCCTCAAGCAGCACGACCAGTTCGGAGCGCGAGGCTGCGTCACAGGCGATGTGGCCAGGGAAATCATGCACGTCCTTGATCAGCATCGACGTGCCGAGCTCGACCGCCGTTCCGCATACGCCCTGGCCGACGGCGATGCGCACGCAGGCCGGCTTGCCCTGAAAGGGCCCCAGCACCAACTCTTCGTCCGATGCCAGGAAATAGAAGCCGGCCCAGTTGAGGTCGGGGACCATCTGGAAGATCAGCGCCGCGGTGTTGGCGGCGTTGGCGATCGAATCGTGCTCGCCCTCGAGCAGCGCCTTCAATTGCTTGGCAAGGTCGCGGTAGAACGCGGCCTTGTCTGAGATATCGATGGCCTGGGCCGCGAACATGACTTGTCTCCAAACTGGGAATCGCGGTTCCGTTTCCGCAAACCCTGCACCAAACGACCACCGGACCATCCTAGGCAATTCCAGGAAAATGCGAAACGGTTTTCCGTTCGAAATTCTGTCCGTTGGCGCCTTGGCGCTATCTCCTTTCCCGGCGCAAGATTTGATTCCGGCGGGAGAAAAATTTCAAAAGTATTATTTCGAAGCGCGGTCTCCTGACGCCGACAAGGAGGCCAAATTATTCGAAAGATTGAATTTTTCCTTCCGGGCGCCTATTTATCGAGAAGTTCATTTTCACGATTTCACGCGCGAAGGAGATTTCTTCAATGGCCGACGGCAATCAGACGATCATGCAAAAAGCTGAAGCCCGCTTTGTCGACAAGCAGAAGAAAACCGCGGAGCGCAATAAGGCAACCGCCGAATACATGTCCGAGGCGAGGGCCAGGGAGATCAAGACGGCAAGGCTGAGGGAATTGCGCCTGGCCAAGGAAGAAGCCGATCGCGTGGCGGAAGCGCTGAACCCGGCGCCGAAAAAGAAGCGTGTGGCCAAGAAGGCATAGAGTAACTCCAAGGACGTGAGCGGTCTCCCGCTGGGCTTGCACCAAGTCGAGGAATGCGGCGGCTCCATGCAAGGATCCTGCCGACCAAGGGCAAGAGCGTCCAGCTCCACACCGCGGCGCGTTCCCTTTTACCTGCCTTTCGGCCTCGAAGATGCGAAACGTCGCGGCCGCGCGCGAAATAGCGGATGGTAGCGAGGAACCCTGATCTGGCCATTTTCCTCTTGATCGGTCCCCCGATCTGGCCTAGCCTTCAAGTTGAGAAAAGGTTTTTCCAGACAGTCCCGATGGGGTTCGGCCGTTAGCCGGGCTTTATTCCGGCCGGTAAGGGAAAACCTTTTTCCAACCAAGGATTTCTGCCGCGATGGCATCGGACGACCAGCCAGTTCCGGTCTTTCCCAAACCCGTCACCTTGCGCGACGTGGCCGCGCAGGCCGGCGTCAGCGTTGCCACTGCATCCAAGGCGCTCAACGATCAGGGGCGCATGACCGCCGAGACCCGCGAGCGCATTCGCGAGACGGCGCGCAACCTGGGCTTCCGGCCTAACAGCCTGGCGCAGAGCCTGCTGAGGCGCCGCTCCTTTACTGTCGGCCTGCTCACCAACGACACCTATGGCCGTTTCTCGCTGCCGCTGATGTCGGGCATTTCGGATGCGCTGGTCGATGCCGGCGTCTCGGTATTCCTGTGCAATGTCGAGGAGGATCCCCGTCTCGGCCAGCTCCATGTCGAGGCCATGCTCGACAAGCGCGTCGACGGCATCATCGCCACCGGCAAGCGCATCGACCGCCATCTGCCGATCGATCTCGCCAATTTGCGCATCCCCGTGATCTACGCCTTCACTCAGCCCGATCCCGACGCCGTCGCCTTCGTTTCCGACGATGCCGGGGGGGCGCGGCTGGCCGTCGACCATTTCTGCCGGCTCGGCCGCAAGCGCATCGCCCATGTCACCGGCCCGGCCAGTTTTGCCGTGGTGCATGAACGGGCGCAGGCCTATCGCGCCGCGCTGATCGAGAACGGCCTGTCCGTCATCGAACCCCTGCTCGGCGCCTGGTCGGAAGCCTGGGGGCATGAGGCGGTGACGTTCCTTTTCGATGGCGGGGGAGAAAAGCCGGACGCCGTCTTCTGCGGCAACGACCAGATCGCGCGCGGCGTCATCGATGCTCTGCGCGAGCGTGGCTTGAGCGTTCCCGGCGATGTCGGCGTCATCGGCTTCGACAATTGGGAGATCGTGGCCGAGGCGACCCGCCCGCCGCTGACCTCGGTCGACATGAACCTGACAGCGCTCGGCCGCGAGGCCGGGCTGACCCTGCTTTCCCTGGTCGGCGGCAAGCCCGCCGCGCCGGGCATCAGAAAACTGCCGTGCCGGCTGGTGGTGCGGCAGTCCTGCGGCCGCCTGCCCGACGGCTGAAAAGACGGCTGAGAAACGAAGCGCCGCGATCGGCGGCAAGCCGCGCATCGCGGCCAAATGAGGAGGAGGAGAACATGAGGACTTTGATTGCCAAACTGGCCCCGACCAAATTGGCCCTGACCAAATTGACGTTGACGGCTGCCGTTCTGGGTTGCGGCTTGCAATTTGCCGCCGCCGAAACCGCCAACATCTGGGTACGCGCCGACGGCTCGAACTTCATGCCGAGGATCGTCGACGCCTTCAACAAGGCGAACAAGGACCAGGTCAAGCTCGACATCATTCCCAATGCCGAGATCATCCCGAAATATGGCGCGGCCGCGGCCGGCGGCACGGCGCCCGACGCGCTGTCGCTCGATCTGATCTACACGCCCTCCTTCGCGGCCGCCGGCCAGTTGGAGGACATCACCGACTGGGCGAAATCGCTCCCCTATTTCGCCAGCCTGTCGCCCGCGCATGTGAAGACCGGCACCTACAAGGATCGCATTTACGGCCTGCCCTTCTCGGCCGACGCCTCGGTGCTGATCTGGAACAAGAAGCTGTTCAAGCAGGCAGGCCTCGACCCTGAAAAAGGCCCGGCCAACTGGGCCGAGATCGAAGCCGACGCCGAGAAGGTCAACGCTCTTGGCGGCAACATCAAGGGCTTCTACTTCTCCGGCAATTGCGGTGGCTGCAACATCTTCACCTTCACGCCGCTGATCTGGGCCTCGGGCGGCGACATCCTGTCGGAGGACGGCTCCAAGGCGACGCTGGACAGCCCGCAATTGCGCGGCGCCATCGATCTCTACCGCTCGATGGTCAAGAAGGATTTGGTGCCGGCGGGCGCGCAGACCGACACCGGCGCCAATTTCTTTGCCGCCTTCGCCGCCGGCAATATCGGCATCTCGCCCTCCGGCGCCTTCGCCATCGGCGCGCTCAACACGCAATATCCTGATGTCGACTACGGCGTCACCTTCCTGCCGGGCAAGGATGGCAACTGGTCGTCCTTTGCCGGCGGCGACAATTTCGTCGTCACCAAGGGCACCAAGAAACTCGCCGTGGTGAAGGAGTTCCTGGACTTCGCCTATTCGCTCGAAGGCCAGACGATCCTCGCCAAATACGGCAGCCTGCCGGTGCGCGGCGACATCGCCAAGGACGCGCTGAAGGAGCTCGACCCGCGCTACCAGATCGCCGCCGAGGCGATGGCCAAGGGCAAGACGCCGTATTCGGTGGTGTTCAACGACCTGATCAACTCCGCCAACGGCCCGTGGACGCAGATGATCAACGAGGTGTTCTTCGGCGACGACGTCGATGGCGCCATAGCAAACGCGCAGGAGACCATGCAGTCGATCATCGACCAGGCGCCGCAGAAGTAGCGCCGCCTCCACCTCCCCCTTGAGGGGAGGTCGGACCGCAGGTCCGGGTGGGTCGTCTCGGCAGTGCTCCGACGTTCCTTGATGTCGGCGCGCTTGGCGGAGGACCCCACCCCCGGCCTTCGGCCGGACCCTCCCCTCGAGGAGGAGGGGACGCAGCGCCAGGGAAACAGCCATGACCACCATCACCGCAACCACCGCCCCACCCCGCGTCCGCAAACGCGTTGGCGCCGGGCGCCGGCAATGGATTGGCCTGCTCTATGTCGCGCCGGCGGTGGCGCTGGTCATGCTGTTCTTCGTCATTCCGCTCGGCATGACGGCCTGGATGTCGCTGCACAACTGGCCCTTGATGGGCGAGCACTCCTTCATCGGCCTCGGTAATTACTGGGCAATCCTGCGCGACACCAGGTTCTGGAACGCGCTGAGATTCACCGGCTACTACACGCTGATCGTCACCATCGCGATCTTCGCCGTCGCCTTTCCGCTGGCGATCTTCATCGAGCGGCCGCGCCCATTCACCAACCTCTACCGCACCATGTTCTTCATGCCGGCGGTGGTCGGCTTTGCCTCGGCGAGCCTTTTGTGGTCGTGGCTGCTCAACGTCGATTCCGGCCTGTTCAGCCCCGCCGCCTACGATCTCGGCCTGATCGACAAGAAGTTCAACCTGCTCGCCACCTTCCAACCGGCCTTCTGGTCGATCATCGCCATGGTGGTGTGGAAGGTCGCTGGCTTCACCATGATCATCCTGATGACCGGCCTGCAGTCGATCCCGCAGGATCTGCAGGAGGCCGCCGTCATCGACGGCGCCGGGCCGTTCGCCAGGTTCCGGGCGATCACCTTGCCGCTGATGCGCCGCACCCTGGCGCTGGCGCTGATCCTGTCGGTCGCGGGCTCCATCCTTGCCTTCGACCAGTTCTACATCATCCTGCGCGGCGGCCCGCGCAACCAGACGCTGACGGCGGTGTACTGGATCTTCAACCAGTCCTTCGTCTCGTTCAAGCTCGGCTATGGCGCGGCACTCTCGATGGTGCTGCTGGTCATCCTGGTGGCGCTCAGCCTCGTCCAGCTCTGGTTGCTGCGCAAACCCGAGGGGCTCGACTGATGGCGCAGGCGATATCGGGCACAGGCAAGCTTGCCGCACGCTTGGCCAGGCATTCCACCGGCATCGTCGCCTCGGTGCTGTTCGTGGCGCCGATCGTGTGGACGGTGCTGTCGGCCTTCAAGCCGGCACAGGAGGCGCGCCTGCCGCCGCTGCCGCCCTGGCCGACGACAGGCTTCTCGCTGGAGAACTATCAAACGCTGAACAGTTTCGGCGACGGCCTGTGGGCCTCGGCGCAGAACAGCATCTATGTCTCGGTGATGACGGTCATGCTGTCGGTCATCGTCAGCGTGCTCGCCGGCTACGGCTTTTCGCGGTTTCGGTTCCCGTTCAAGGACTTGTTCTTCGTCCTCATCCTGTCGACGATCATGATCCCGTTCCAGTCGATCCTGACGCCGATCTTCCTGGTGCTGACCAAGCTTGGCCTGCACAACACGCTGACCGGCCTGGTCGGCGTCTATGTGACGCTGCAGCTGCCGTTCTCGATCTTCATGATGCGCAACGCCTTCGATGCGGTGCCGCGCGAGATCGAGGAAGCCGCGCGCATGGACGGCGCCGGCAACGCCACCATGCTCATAAAGGTCATGCTGCCGCTGGTCTGGCCTGGTGTCGTCACCATCGCGCTGTTTGCCTTCCTCGGCGCCTGGAACGAATTCCTCGCTGCCCTGGTGCTGATGACCGACCAGTCCAAGTTCACGCTGCCGGTGATGATGACCGCACTTCAGTCCGGCCGCTTCGGCGCCATCGACTGGGGCGCGGTGCAGGCGGGCGTCACCGTGATGATGGTGCCGTGCCTGATCCTGTTCCTGGCTTTGCAGCGCTTCTACATCCGCGGCCTGATGGCCGGGGCCGTCAAATAGAGCATGATCCCGAAAAGTGGGAACCGGTTTTCGGAAAGATCATGCTCCAACAAAGAGATAGACGTCAGATCGAATGGAGTGAGTTCATGACCGCATCGCCATCCCCCCGCCACGCCACCCCAAATAAATCGCAGGAGACGGGCAAGCCGAAGCTCGCCTTCCGCCCGCTGCCGGTGCCGCAGGTCGACGTGCGCGGCTTCTGGGGCGACCGCGCCGAGGCGGTTGCCACGCGCACCGCCGACATCCTTTACGACCGCTGCGTGGCGGCGCGCATGCTGGAGCAGATCGATCCGGACCAGCCCTCGCCAGGCGTCGTCATTCCGTTCCACTCGCCCTCGCCCGACGAGGCGGCCTCCGCCGGCTTCACCGGCTCGACGGTGACCACGCAGATGTTCTGGGATTCCGATCTCGGCAAGACGATCGAGACCGCGGCCTATTCGCTCTACCGGCGTAAGAATCCCGAACTGGAGAAGAAGATCGACGCCGTCATCGACATGTATGGCAGGCTGCAGCAGGAGGACGGCTATCTCTCCAGCTGGTACCAGCG
The DNA here is from genome assembly GCF_006442275.1 of Mesorhizobium sp. B2-3-10. NCBI lineage: Bacteria > Pseudomonadati > Pseudomonadota > Alphaproteobacteria > Hyphomicrobiales > Phyllobacteriaceae > Mesorhizobium > Mesorhizobium sp. B2-3-10. The sequence goes on along the minus strand of NZ_VFVT01000008.1, from coordinate 14,583 downwards.
CATCCAGCCGGGCAAGCGCTGGACCAATCTGCGCGACTGCCATGAGCTTTATTGCGCCGGCCACCTCATCGAGGGCGCGGTCGCCTACTACCAGGCGACGGGCAAGCGCAAGCTGCTCGAGATCATGTGCCGCTATGCCGACCACATCGCTTCGGTGCTGGGGCCCGAGCCCGGCAAGAAAAAGGGCTATTGCGGCCATGAGGAGATCGAGCTGGCGCTGGTCAAGCTGGCGCGGGTGACGGGCGAACAAAAGTACATGGAATTGGCCAAATACTTCATCGACCAGCGCGGGCAGCAGCCGCACTATTTCGACGAGGAGGCGCGCGCCCGTGGCGCCGACCCGAAGGCTTATCATTTCAAGACCTACGAATACAGCCAGTCGCACATACCGGTGCGCGAGCAGGACAAGGTCGTCGGCCACGCGGTGCGGGCCATGTACCTTTATTCGGGGATGGCCGACATCGCGACCGAATATGGCGACGACACGTTGCGGGTGGCGCTCGACCGGCTGTGGGACGACCTCACCACCAAGAACCTCTACATCACCGGCGGGCTCGGCCCGTCGGCGCACAATGAGGGCTTCACCAGCGACTACGACCTGCCCAACGAAACCGCCTATGCCGAGACCTGTGCATCGGTCGGGCTGGTGTTCTGGGCGAGCCGCATGCTCGGCATGGGGCCGAACGCGCGCTACGCCGACATGATGGAGCGCGCGCTCTACAATGGTTCCATTTCCGGCCTGTCGCTCGACGGCTCGCTGTTCTTCTACGAGAATCCGCTGGAAAGCCGGGGCAAGCATAACCGCTGGAAATGGCACCGCTGCCCTTGCTGCCCGCCCAATATCGGGCGCATGGTCGCCTCGATCGGCAGCTATTTCTACAGCCTGGCGGACGACGCGCTGGCGGTTCATCTCTATGGCGACTCCACCGCCCGCTTCGACATTGCAGACACACCGGTCACGCTGACGCAGGCGAGCCGCTATCCCTGGGATGGTGCCGTCGAGATTACCGTTGAGCCGCAGGCGCCGGTAGAGTTCACGCTGCACCTGCGTGTGCCGGCCTGGAGCGGCAACGCCGGCCTGGCCGTCAATGGCGAGACGGTCGACCTCGAGGATTTGACCAGTGACGGCTACGCCGCGATCCGGCGCAGGTGGCAGAAGGGCGACCGTGTCCGGCTCGATCTCGAAATGCCGATCGAGCGGCTCTATGCCAATCCCGAGGTGAGGCAGGATGCCGGCCGCGTCGCACTGTCGCGCGGGCCGCTGATCTACTGCGTCGAGGCGACCGACAATGACAGTCGCCTGCATCGCCTGACCCTGCCGCGCACGGCCGGCATCGAGGCGCATGACGAACCGGATCTGCTCGGCGGTGTGGTGACGCTTTCAGCCACGGCACAAGCCGATGCCGGGGATGGCTGGCAGGACGGCCTTTATCGCTCCGAGCCGCCGGCCAAGGTCGAGACCCGCCTGACCGCCGTCCCCTATTTCGCCTGGGACAACCGCGAGCCGGGCGAGATGCTGGTCTGGCTGCGCGATGGTTGAGGTCGGCCGTAACGCCATGGGGCGGCCGGTTATGTCCGGCTCGACTGGGCGGCGGCGGTCAGCGGCTTTTTCGGCGCTGTTTTCGCGGCGCTGCCGTCAATATGCGCCCAGGCCGGCCGCTCGAACAGGAACATGCCGAAGCCGATGCGCTGGACAATGAAGTAAAGCACGACGGGGCTGACGATCGAGACCAGCAGCACCGCCAGGCTGAGCAAGCCCGTGTCGGTCAGCAGGCCGCTTGCCAGTGCGGCGCCGCGGAACAGCGACATCGGAATGGTGAAGGCGACATAGACGACCAGCGAATGTTCGCCGAGCCAGCGCAGCCATTCCATGGCGGGAAATTTCGACAGGAAACCGCCAAGCACGCAAAGCGCCACGGCACCGGCGACGGCCAGGACGAGATGCAGCGGCGGCCATGCCGCCAGGCCCATCTGCATGCCGACCGGCTGCATGGCATAACCCGGCGAATAGACCAGCAGGCCATTGACGACAGCCCACAGGACGAGCCCGGCGACAGCCACCGCCGGGCGGGCTTGCGTCCATTCGACGAGCCGGAACACCAGCGGCGCCATGACGAAGCCAACGTAGAAAAAGACGAAGTAGGCGGCGAATTGTTCGACCGCGTAGCTGTCGGGATGCGGCGCCCACATCTGCAGACCGGCGGCGATCGGGATGACGATCCAGGCGGGCACGGCAAGCTGCCGCAGCAGTTTCGCGGCAAGACCGAACACCGCCAGCATGTAGATGAACCACAGGACGCCATAGGGCTGGACGACGGCCATTGCCAGGTCGTGCAGCATGCCGGCGGGATCCCGGCTGAAGATGCCGATCTTCAGCCCGATCGAGATGATCGCCCACAGCACGTAGAAATAGAGGTAATGGACGACGCGCCGGTCGATATAGCGCAGCCACGGCCGGTCGATCACCTGCGACAGGAACAGCCCCGAGATCAGGAAGAATTCCGGCATCCGAAACGGCGTCGCGAAGCCGATGACATAGTGGAGAAAGCCGACGCCGCCTGTATACTCGCCGGTGTTGTAGGCCGAGTACATCATGACCACGAGGATGATCGAGAGACCTTTGGCCGTGTCCACCCAGGGCATGCGCATCGGGCTGCTGTTCATGGCGGCGAATCCAAACCGGCCGGCCCGGCTGGCCAGCCATCATCCCGCAATGTCTAGCACCATCAAGCTTCCCAGATCGTAAACGCGGCTGTCTTGCGGTGAGGCTGGCAGGTCCGCGGGCCGCCGTGTTGAAGCCGTTGGCAATCATCTGCCGTCCGCGCTGCCCCTCGCCTGCCTGCCGGCATCATCTCCCCGTAAACGGGGCGAGGGACGCCGTTCTCGCCGATTTCGCCAATCGCCGGCGTTGCGGAAAGAGCGTCGGCCTCGCGGTAGCCCTCTCGCCCCGTTTACGGGGAGATGTCCGGCAGGACAGTGAGGGGCAGCGCCGACCGTGACCTTTATGCGCAATGAACGATTACTTTCGGGACTTGGATTTGTTCAAAGCCACCGCCGCGCGTACCAGCGCCTTGAAGGCCTCCTGGTCGACCTCCTCGCCTTTCTGGAAATCGATGGCGCGCCGTGTGTTGCCTTCGAGGCTGGAATTGAACAGGCGCGCGGGATCGGGCAGCGCGGCACCCTTGGCGAAGGTCAGCTTGACGACGGCCTTGTAGGTCTCGCCGGTGCAGATTATGCCGGCATCCTCCCACACCGGCACGCCGCGCCATTTCCACGTCTCGACCACGTCGGGATCGGCTTGATGGATCAGCGTGCGCAGCCGCCCCAGCATCTCGCCGCGCCAGTCGCCCAAGTCCTTGATCCTGCCGTCGATCAGCTCGGAGGGAGATTTGCTGTCCTGGGTGGTCGTCATGCCGTTTCTCCTTCGAATGCTAGATAGGGCACTCACATGCGCTCGCCAGGCAAGAGGCTCGCCTGCTTCACCCAGGCGCTGAACTGCGCTTCGTCGAACGCGTCGTCCTCATGAATGTCGAGGTAGCGCGTGTCCTGGTTCCTGGATTCGCCCGGCGGCACCGGATCCAGCGACATGCCGCGAAAGAAGGCCACCTTGATGTATCTGGTGAAGCAATGGAAGCTGAGGAACCAGCCTTCGCCCTCGACGCCGTAGAAAGGCGAGTTCCATTTCACCGCCTTGTTCACCCCGGGCACGGCGCGCTCGATGAGCGCGTCGAGCCGCCCGCCCATCTCGCGCTTCCAGCCCGGCATTGCCGCGATATAGGCCTGCACCGGAGCGTCGCCATAATCCTTGGCGATCTGCGGGTTGCCGCCGGAAAGCAGCTTCGGCTCAGCCTTGGCCGGGTCGCCTTGGCCATGCGCTTTCCTCCTATCCATTGGCCCGCTGTGCGCTGCGTCCTTTCGCGACATAGGGCAGCACGAACATATAGAGGCCGCTGAACAGCATAAGGAAGAGCGGCGGCAGTGGCGAATAGACCACCCAGGCCGGCGGCTGTCCAAACGCCATGGTGACGAAATTGGCGACGACGGTCGCCGTGAAGATGATCGACAGCCAGCGATGCGCTTGCCGCATCCATTTGCTCCAGTCCAATTCTGCCTCCTCTTGCGCTATGCGTTGAAACCCGGCGCCCTACCAGCGCGCCAGTTCGGTGATCTGGATGAGATTGCCGCAGCCATCCTCCAACTTGGCGATGGTCGAGCCGGTCACGTCGGTAGGCGCCATGGCAAAGGCACCGCCCTTCGCCTTGATGCGCTCATGGTCGCCCTTGATGTCGTCGGTGAAGAGCATCAGCGCCGGCTGGCCCTGCTTGAAGATCGCCTGCTGGTAGGCCTTTGCCGCCGGGTTGTCGTTCAGCGCCAGCTGCAATTCGGTGCCGTCGGGCTCTTCGGCCGAGACGACCGTCAGCCAACGGAACGGCCCATTGCTGAAATCGGCTTTTTTGGTGAAGCCCAGCACGCCGGTGTAGAAGGCAAGCGCCTTTTCCTGATCGTCGACATAGATGCTGGTCAGTTTGATCTTCATCGCTTTTTCTCCATGGTTTTGCCGGCGGGAAACCCGCCCTCTAATATTTCTGTGTGGCTTTCAGTTCGGCCGAGAGGCCTCAGTCCGTCCGCGCCAGAAGCTCTTCCAGCTTTTCCAGGAATTGCGGCCAACCCACCTTGGCGCCGCCATAGGCCCGCTTCTGGTCGGGCCGGAAACCGGCCTGCTCCATGCGCAAATGGGTTCCCGTTGGCGTCGGGGTGAGCGTGAAAGTCACCACGCTCCTGAGATCGAACGCTGGGTCCTGATGCGCGAGGTTCCAGCTGTAGGACAACCTCTTGTGCGGCTCCACGGCAAGCACCTCGCAGTCCAGCACGCCGCCCCAGTCGGCGCTGATGTTGAAGCGATGGCCCACGGCGGGTTTGAAATCGTTCTTCATCAGCCACTCCTCGATCAGATGCGGTTGCGTCAACGCGCGCCAGAGTTTTTCGGGCGGATGGGAGATCTCCCGCTCGACGACGACAGTGCGGGTTTGCTGTGCACTGTCGTTCACTGGTCCATCCTTTTGAGCAAATCCTCGAGGTCGTCGAACCGGCTTTCCCAGAACCCCGCCATATGGCGTGTCCAGTCCATCAGCGGCGCCAGCGCGGCAAGCTGGGCGCTGTAATGCGTCTGGCGGCCTTGATGGCGGTCGCGCACCAGCCCGGCCTGCTTCAGCACGCCGAGATGCTTCGACACCGCCGGCTGCGAGACGCCGGACTGGCTGGTCAGCGCCCCGACCGTCTGCTCTCCCTGGCGGCACAGCCGCTCGAAGATCGCCCGCCGTGTCGGGTCGGCGAGGGTCCTGAAGAGCGTGTCATGAGCGTCTGGCATCTCTAATCGATAACCCGTTGGCTATTGGTTGGCGTATAACCACAGGGATATATGTTCGTCAAGCGAAAGATTGCAGCGTCCTGAATACGGTGGTGGCTAGACGGCGACGTGGCTGCGACCGATCTCGCGCGCCACCAGTTCCTGCAGTTGCCACAGATTGCGGTCGCGTATGCCGCAGGCGTCGAGATGGCGGATGGTCTCGAACAGATATTGCGCGCCCGAGCCCCAATGGCCGACGGCGTTCGCCAGCGTCGCCGCGACCGCGGGCTTGTCCAGTTTGCCGGCATAGCGCGGGTTGGCGGGATCGACGACGAAGCCGAGCGCCAGGCACGGCCCGCTTTCGGTGCTGACCCGCAGCCAGCGCGGCACGTTGACGGCGGGCAGGATGGTCATTTCGCGGCGCAGCAGCGCTTCCAGATTTTCGGCTACCGGTTCGGCGATCTCGAACACCATGCCCTGGCACTGGCCGCCACGGTCGAGCGCCATCATCAGCCCGGGCTGCTCGAGCGTGCCGCGAAAGCGCTGCACCGTGAAGCAGAACGACCGGTGCCAGCCCCGCGCCACCGCCCGCTCACCGCCCCTCACCTCGCCCGCCGGCTTCCACAACAATGAGCCATAGGCGAACAGCTTCAGCGGCCCGGGTGGTGCCGAGGCCAGGATCTCGTCGCGAAACCGCGCATAGTCGTCATCGATCATCGGGATCATGCCCGGCACCGGCCCGGCATCCTCGACCACGCGCAAGGTGCGCGCCACCAGCGCCTCGGTCAGCGCCATCGGCGCCTTGCGTGGCAGTGATTTGCGCGGTGCGGCGGAAATCGGCTTGCTCATTGTCGTGCCTCGGCCATGGCAGCCATGTTGCTGAAGGCTAGGGGATTCTCAAGAGCCAGAACCGTTCGAAACCTGGAATCCATACCTGAGCCATCCCGTGCAGCAGCTTGATCAGATTCAACAAAATCGGGCGACGTTCGGCGTGCCTATGACACCAGCGGCATCGGCAGCTTGAGCCCATCGATCAGCGCATCGCGGAACAGCGCGATGGGGCGCCCCAGCCGCCCGGCAGGCGGGCGGTGCAGCAGCCAGGCGCGCACTTGCGGCTTGAAGTCGGGGCAGTCGATCACCTCGACGGCATCGCGCCAGCGACTGTCGGCGAAGGCGCCCGGCGTGACGATGCCGATGCCATGGCCGCGCGCCACCAGCGACATTCTGAGATCGACGCTGAGCGCTTCGACGCCGACCTGGAAAGGCAGCCTCGCGGCCTCGAAGCTCTGACGGATGAAGGCGCGAAAACCGCAGCCGTTTTCGTTCATCACCCAGGCAAAGCGCGATAGATCGGCAAGCTTCGCCTGCTTCGGCACGCGAAGGCCGGGAGACGCGACCAGCAGCACCGATTGTACGCCGAGATCGTCGCAGACCAGTTCGTCCGGTGGCGCCAGGCCTTCGGCGAGGCACACCGCCACCGCGTCGACCTCGCTGCGCGCCACCTGCTCGACCAGCCTTGGCGACCAGCCCGACGTGATGCGCAGCGTCAATTGCGGGAAGGCGGCGCGCAGGCCATCGAGCGGCAGCGCCAGCGCCGCATCCGAGAGATAGGGCATGATGCCCAGGCGGAATTCGCCCCTGACCTCGCCTTGCGGCGACACGCCTGCCTTCAGGTCCTCCAGCGAACGCAGCACGCGCCGGCCATGCTCATAAGCCTCGCGTCCCGAGGCGGTCGGCTTCAGCGGCTTCGACTGGCGGTCGAGCAATGCTGTCGCCAACCCATCCTCGAGGTTCTGGATGCGGCGCGTGACGCCCGGCTGGGTGAGATTGAGCCTGGCCGAGGCGCCGACGATCGAGCCAGTTTCCACCACGGCGACGAAAGCTTCGAGATCATGGATATTCATGCGCATCTCGCATAATCATTATCGATTTGATTGAATTGTAGCATGATAAAACTTCGGCATAAAGTCCTCACGGGACATGCAACTTCATTGAGGATTTCATGCTCGATACCAATGATGGTCAATTGGCCGGACGGCTGCCGGCTCGAACCATCACCGGCCCGCAGACGCTGCTTTTTGCAGCCTCTACCGGCATTATCGTCACCAATCTGTTCGCGCCGCAGACACTGGTCGGCCTGATCGGCCCGTCGCTCGGCGCCGGCGCCGCGAGCGTCGGTCTGGTCGCCATGGCGACGCTACTCGGCTATGCCGCCGGCCTGTTCTTCCTGGTGCCGATGGCCGATCTCGGCGAAAACCGCACCCTGATCCTGCGCATGCTGGGCGCGGCGGCTCTTGCGGCCGGCATCGCCGCGCTGGCGCCCACCATCGCCTCGCTGCTGATCGTCCTGTTCGTGCTCGGCGCCGCCTGTTCGGCGATCCAGATACTGGTGCCAATCGCCGCCTCGATGGCGCCGCCCGGCGAGGCCGGCCGCGTCATCGGCGATGTGATGAGCGGACTGATGATCGGCATCCTGCTCGCACGGCCGCTGGCCAGCCTCGTCGCCGATGCCTGGGGCTGGCGCGCCTTCTATGGCCTCAGCGCCGCCGCCCTGACGCTGCTCGCCATCGTGCTCGCCTTCACCCTGCCGCGACGGCGGCCGGAGGTGAAATCGTCCTATGGCGCGCTGATTGCTTCACTGTTCCATCTGCTGCGCCAAGAGCCGGTGCTGCGGCGCCGCGCCTTGACCGCGGCGCTGGTGATGGCGGCGTTCAGTCTGTTCTGGACGGCGGTGGCCCTGCGCCTGGCGCAGCCGCCTTTCGGCCTCGGGCAACGCGGCATCGCGCTTTTCGCGCTCGTCGGCGCCGGCGGTGCCGTGGTTACGCCGCTGTTCGGTCGCGCCGGCGACCGTGGCTGGACGCGGGCGGCGACGATCTTCTGCCATCTCGTGCTGATCGGCGCGCTGGTGCTCGCGGCCTGGGCCGGCTCCTTTCAGTCCGGAGTGTCATGGACACCGCTCGCGCTGATGGGCGTCAGCGCCGTGCTGCTCGACATCGGCGTCACCGGCGACCAGACGCTCGGCCGCCGCGCCATCAACCTGCTGCGTCCCGAGGCGCGCGGCCGCCTCAACGGCCTGTTCGTCGGCATCTTCTTCATCGGCGGCGCAATCGGCTCCTTGCTGGCCGGCATCGGCTGGACCCTGGGCGGCTGGCCCTGTCTCTGCGCCATCGGCGCCGCCTTTGGTCTCGCTGCCCTGCTGGTCGACTGGACCGGCGGGCCCGAATGACCGCTGGCCGGAACGACATTGCCTCATAAGCGTTGTCGGCGGGGAGGAAGTCATGAACGATGCGCCGGCAACGCCCGTCGGCAGGCCGCTTTCGCCTGGCGAGCTGGTCACCGTGATGTCCCATTTCCATCGCGCCGAGATCGCCCGCATGGCGGGCTGGCGCGACCGCCTCGACCGCACCAGCAATTGGGCGATCACCGTTGTCGCGGCGATGCTGTCGGTGTCGCTGTCGACGGCCAGCGCCCATCACGGCGTGCTGCTGTTCGCCATGCTGCTGGTGCTGCTCTTGTTGTGGATCGAGGCGCGCCGCTACCGCTTCTTCGATGTCTACCGCGCCCGCGTGCGCCAGTTCGAGCGCCATTATTTCGCGCAGATCTTCTCGCCGCAGCCCGACTTTGCCTCCGACTGGCTGCTGATCCTCGGTGAGAGCCTGCGCACGCCCAAATTCCTGGTCTCGCAGCGCGTGGCGCTGGCGCGCCGCTTGCGCCGCAACTACCTGCACATGATGCTGATCCTGCTGCTCGCCTGGATCCTCAAACTGTCGACCCCGAGCCTGATCGACCAAGGCGTGCCGGTCGGCTTTGTCGGCACGATGCGCGAAGCTGTCGGCGCCGCGGCGCTCGGTCCCATTCCGGGCGTGGTCATCGTCGCCGTGGTTGCCCTCCTCTATGCCGTCCTGCTGGCAGCCGCCTTCCTGACACCGGGCGACGACGGCGAACTCTCCTTCGGCGACGTCCACGTCTGAGTTCGATACCTCGTGATGGATGGCTGCAACGCAAACCCCGGCCGCGCGTTGTGATGGTCAGTCCGCGGCGGCGTCTTGAAGGGACCCATGATCCACCCACTGGCAACAAGGTCGCACGGCACCGCGGCCGCCCTTTCGCTGGCGATTGTCGCCCTCGCCCCGGCAAGCCAGGCGCTGGCCGCGCAGCCGGCCGGCCACGCCTCGGGCATGGGCGGCTCGGCGGAGGGCCTGTTCGTCGCCGAGATCGTGCTTCTGCTTCTGGTCGGCCGCGGCCTTGGCGAGATCTTCCAGCGCTACCGGCAGCCGGCGATCATGGGCCAGCTGATCGGCGGCATCCTGCTCGGGCCGTCGCTGTTCGGCTGGCTCTGGCCCGGCGCCCAGCATCTTATCTTCTCCACCGATCCGGCGCAGAAAGGCATGATCGATGCCGTCTCGCAGCTCGGCATCCTGCTGCTCCTGCTGCTGACCGGCATGGAGACGGATCTGCGGCTCGTGCGGCGGGTGGGCGCGGCCTGTTTTTCGATCTCGATCACCGGCGTCGTCCTGCCCTTTGCCTGCGGTTTCGCGCTGGCGCAGGTGCTGCCGGATACGCTTCTGCCCGAGCCGAGCGAGCGCATCGTCGCCGGGCTGTTCCTCGGCACGGCGCTGTCGATCTCCTCGGTCAAAATCGTCGCCATGGTGGTGCGCGAGATGAATTTCATGCGCCGCAACCTCGGCCAGGTCATCGTCTCCTCGGCCATCATCGAGGACACGATCGGCTGGCTGATCATCGCCGTCACGTTCGGCATCGCCACCAATGGCAGCCTGCAGGTGCTGCCGCTGGTGCTGACGGTGGCCGAAGTGGCGCTGTTCATGGTGTTCTCCTTCACCATAGGCCGCCGCCTGGTGTTCACCCTGATCCGCTGGAGCAACGATTCCTTCCGCAGCGAATACGCCGTCATCACCGTTATCCTCATCATCATGGGCGTGATGGCGCTGATCACCAACCTGATCGGCGTCCACACCGTGCTCGGCGCCTTCGTCGCGGGCATACTGGTCGGGGAATCGCCGATCCTGTCGGACCACATCGAGGGCCAGTTGCGCGGCGTCATCACGGCGCTGTTCATGCCGGTGTTCTTCGGCATGGCCGGCCTGTCCGCGGACCTCACCGTGCTTGCCGACCCGACGCTGGCGCTGCTGACGCTGGCGCTGGTGGCGATCGCCAGCATCGGCAAGTTCTCGGGCGCCTTCCTCGGCGGCCGGCTGGCCGGCATGTCGCTGAAGGAGTCCACTGCCGTCGGCAGCGCCATGAACGCACGCGGCTCGACAGAGGTCATCGTCGCTTCGATCGGCCTGTCGATGAACATCCTCTCCCACAATCTGTTCACCATGATCGTCACCATGGCCGTCATCACCACGCTGGCCATGCCGCCGATGTTGCGCTGGGCGCTCGGCCGGCTGCCGGTCGGCGACACCGAAAAGCAGCGCGTCGACCGCGAACTGCTCGACGAGCGCGGCTTCGTCTCCAAGCTGGAGCGGTTGCTGCTGCTTGTCGACGACAGCCCGGTCGGCAAATTCACCGCCTATCTCGCCGGTCTCGTCGGCGGGGGCAGCGGCATGCCGACCACGCTGCTCCACCTCGAGGATGGCAAATTGTCCGGCCCGGCCCGCGACAAAGGTCCCGAGCGGGCCTCCAAGCAGGTCAAGAGGGGGGCGGCCAGAAGCGCCAGGGCTGTCAGGAAGGCCGAGGATACGCCCGTCGACAAGGTCCACCTCACGGCCCGCACCGAGCTTGAAGCCACCGCCGAGACGATCGCCGCGGAAGCCCGCAAGGGCTACGGCCTGCTGCTGGTCGGGCTGGACAACGCGCTGGCCGAAGGCACCTTCAGCGGCACGCTGAACGCCATCACCAGCGGCTTCGACGGCCCGCTCTGCCTGGTGCTGAATGGCGCCAAGGCCGATGGCAAGATGCCGATGCTGCGCGCCGGCGCGACCATCCTGGTTCCCGTCAACGGCACCGAGGTGGCGCGGCGCGCGGCCGATTTCGCGCTCGCCTTGGCGCGGCCGCACCGGGCGCGCGTGAAAGTCCTTTATGTCTCGCAGGCCCGCAAGGGCAGCCGGCCGAGCTCGGTTTCGCACCGCCGCGAGGAGGCCGTGCTCAAGGATGTCGCCGATCTCGCCGACCGCTATGGCGTCGCCGTCGACACAGCGATCAGGACGCGCGCCACGCCCGACAGGGCGATCGCCAGGGAAGCAGCCAAGGGCGCCGCCATGGTGGTGATGGGCGTCACGCAGCGGCCAGGCGACGAGCTGTTCTTCGGCGACACGGCGAGCGCGGTTCTGGCCGCCGCCGCCTGCCCGGTCGTGCTTCTGGCCAGCGACCGCGTGCGGCGAACCGAAGCCGCCGCCGAGGAGGCGGCAGCCGAGACTGGGGCTTGATGCCTGTCGGCCTTGCCGGAGGACGCGATTCCCCCGGGGAAGCGCTACGCGCTGTTCCTGGAATTGCGCCTACAGGCCGAGGAATTGCCGTCCGATCATGTAGCCCAGCGCCGCCGCGACGAGCGGAAACAGCGCCGGCGCGACCTTGCCGAACAAGGAGACGCTTGTGTCCTTGGGCGGCACATAGCGTCCATTGCCAAGATTCTTGGTCATTGCGTACCCCACGCCATCGGATAATTAGCAGATGCTTATTGACGCATGGCCGCATTAACGGGTTGCAAAGAAATTCGATCGAAAGCCGGCCATTCGACTGGATGACTGGCGAATGCGCCTTGGCTTGGCCTGGATCTCGGAAGCGGGTTTGCCCGCGGCCTCGCGCAGCCGCCGGGCACCCGTCGTCGCGGCTGAGCGCTAAATCCGGCAGACCGCCATGACGAAGAACTCGCGGTAGCAGAAATCGGGATCGTCGAGCAGGCGATCCGGCCGCTGCTTGAGCTCCCGCCAATAGGCCTGGTCGGCGTCAGGCAGGGCGTAGCCCGGCGCGACGCTGGCAAAATAGGCCAGCAGGTCGCGAACATAGTCGCGCGTGAAGCGAGGCGCCGGCGCCCAGCGCTCGACCAGCCAGCCCTTGCGGCTGACGACCTCCAGGCCCGCCTGCCGCAGGCGTGCCGGAAGCGTCGAACCGCAATCGGTGCCGAGCACGCCCCGGTCGCGGAACCCCTGCAGCCTGGCGGCCATGAAGCGCGCCAGCAGGGCCCGGTCCATGGGCAGGATCTGCAGGATGGTCGAATCGAAATCCTTGACCGCCAGGATGCCGCCCGGCTTCAGCACGCGCCTGGCCTCGCCGACGGCAAGCTCGAACTCGGCCGGCGTCAGATACTGCATGACATTGCCGGACCAGACGCAATCGAACGATGCGTCGGCGAAGGGCAGCGACAGGATGCTGCCGACATGCGTGGCGACTTCCGGCGGCTCGGGCAGCGTGCCCGCGAGCGCCTCGACCCGGTCGATGTTTTCGGGCGCGAGGTCGAGCGCGGCGATGAAGCCGGAGGAGCCGACGGCGCTCGCGATGAGCGGCAGGAAGCCGCCGCTGCCGCAACCGGCGTCGAGCACGCGCCAGCCCGGGCGGATGCCGGCGTCGAGCAAGGCCGCCTCGTATTCGGGCCGCGACGATTCGAAATGAAGATCGAGCCAGCCGGCCTCGCTCGCTTCGTGACCGGTGGACGTTTGGTTCCTGCCAGACAAATGATGACCCCCCATGGCGCGGCAGGGATAGAAGCGCACCCAACGGCATCGCGCAATGCCCTGCGCTGCGTGGAACCGACGCCGGTCTACGCCGGCAGGGACGGCTCGGTGTTGGGTTCCAGCGCCTCTTCCGCCTCATGGTCGTCCGGAAGCACGTCGCCATGCACCGCCAGCGGCCGGCCGATCCAGATGGGATCGACCAGATGGTCGCGCTTGGGATTGCTCGTGTTCGGGTGGACGAGGATGCTCAGCCCGCCATGGTTCAGCATCAGCCACGGAACCAGCGCGCCGAAGATCCCGGTCGCGAAGGAGACCTGGTACATGGCCTTGTCATGCGGCCCGACCTGTCTGTCGTGCCAATTGCCCAGGCGCACGCGGAAACGCTCGCCGATGCGAAGACGCAGCCATTCGGCATGCTGCCGCTCGGCCTGCCCGTCGAAATAGACATGCGCGTGATAGCTGGCGATCTCGGCAAGTGGCCGTGGACTGTCCTGGCTCATCTCGATGCCCTCCTCCTCCCGCCATTCAGCCCGAGAGCGCGGTCTTAAGCAAGGTCACCGACTGCCGCTCCACCCGCCGGGAAGATCGGCACCCGCTGGACGCGGTTCCCGCCTCCCAGGCATGCCGTCAGGCCGCCGGCCGCGAGGCTTTCGGCCCCGCGCACATCGTGTAGTCTGATCGTCCCCTTGGAAAGTGACAAGATGAACACCGCCGAAACCCTGCCCTATCTGTCATCCCAGCTGCTCGACCGCCTGTCGATCTCGACAGTCGACATGGTCGACGAGATCGAACGCCAGATCGTCGGCCAGCGGCGCGGCGAGGTCTGGTGCGCGCCGAAGGCGGTCGTGCTGCCGGGCGACGACCGCTACATCATGGCGACGCTGGGCGTCGCCTCCACGCCGCCCGTGCTGGCGACGAAATCGCTGGTCGTCAATCCGCGCAACGCCGGGCGCGGGCTGCCGACGCTCAATTCGCTGATCACGCTGCTCGACGCCGAAACCGGCCTGCCGCTTGCCCTGGTCGACGGCAATTGGGTGACGGAGAAACGCACCGCCGCCTTGAGCGCCGTCGCCGCCAGGCGCATGGCGCGCGGCGATGCGTCATCCCTGGCCTTCATCGGCTGCGGGGTGCAAGCGCGTGGCCACCTCGAAGCCTTCGCCGACCTCTTCCCCTTGCGCGAAATCCGCGCCTTCGGCCGCGGCACCGCCAACCGCGACGCGCTGTGCCAAATGGCACAATCGCGCGGACTGGACGCCGTGCCCTGCGACACGGCAAGGGAAGCGGTCGAAGGCGCCGACATGGTGGTGACGACAGTGACCCTGGTGCCCAAGCCCGAACCCTTCCTCGACGCCAACTGGCTGAAGCCTGGAAGCTTCACCGTGATGACCGACCAGGCCCTGCCCTGGCTGCGAGAGACCATGCCCCGCTTCGACCGCATCATCGTGGATGATCTGGAGCAGGAGAGAACCATGGCCAAGCCGATGGTCGACCCGGCGCTGGTTGCCGGAGATTTGACCGGGCTGGTTTGCGGGGACTTTGCGGGGCGGGAGAGGCCGCGCGAGACCACGGCGTTCGTGTTCCGGGGGCTGGCGGTGGGGGATC
>NZ_VFVT01000007.1:0-419878 GCF_006442275.1 Mesorhizobium sp. B2-3-10 | reverse complement strand
CCTATACGGTCACCGACGCCCACGGCAACACCACCACCGGCACCATCCTGGTCGATATCGTCGATGACGTCCCGACGGCCCATGCCGACACCAACAGCGTCACGGAAGGCGCGCAGGCCTCGGGCAATGTGCTGAGCGACGGCACGGCGGACGTGCTGGGCGCCGACGGCGCAGCACCCGGCGGCGCGGTGACGGGCGTGGCCACCGGCTCGAACGTCGCGAACCCGGTCAGCGGCAATCTCGGCGGAACCGGGATCGCGGGCCAGTACGGCACGCTGGTCCTGAACGCCAACGGCACCTACACCTACACGGCCAATCCCAATGCGGTGACCACCAACGCGGTCGATCACTTCGTCTACACCATTACCGACGGCGACGGCGACACCTCGACGGTGACCCTCGACATCACCGTCAACAACGTCACGGTGACGGCCTCCGACACCGATGCGCTGGTTCACGAGAAGGGACTTGCCACGGGCAGCTCGCCGCTGGACGGCAGCCAGATCTTCGACGGCGCCATCACGCCCGCCGGCGGCACCGGTCCCTATACCTATACGCTGACCTCGCCGGCTACCGGCGGCTACGGCAACCTGGTGCTCAATGCCAACGGCACCTACACCTACACGCTGACCCATACCTATGACGGCGCGACCACCAACAACGGCATCACCACAGAGCAGGACAAGGACAGCTTCACCTATACGGTCACCGACGCCCACGGCAACACCACCACCGGCACCATCCTGGTCGATATCGTCGATGACGTCCCGACGATGCTATCTCCAGAGAGGGCAGTTCTCGTCAACGTCGCTGGCAGCACCGCCACATTCGACCTGGATGCGGATGCCAATATTGACAACAATGTTGGCGCCGACCAGCTTGGCTCGATCAGCTTTTCCAACATCACGAACGGCCAGTTGGCCACCGGCATCATAAATGGGGCTTCGGTCAATCTGACATCAGGAGGTCAGCCTATCCAGCTGTTCCTTGTCGATCACGACCTCAACCCCGCCACCCCGCTGCAACTGCAAGGGTGGACAGGTGGTCTGGGCACCGGAACCGAGATCTTCCAGATAACGCTGCAACCGGACGGAAGCCTGGCCACCAGTGCCGACCACTACCAGGTTCAAGTGTTCGCCGCGATTGGTGCCACGCAACAGACGCACATCGACAATTTTTCGGCGCTTGGCTCGAACACGCAGCAATTCAAGGTGTTGGACGTGGCTGGCACCACCCAGGACGTGCTGTTCTCCGGCTACGAACGCCAAGCGAATGGTACAAGCAACGCAGCATCGGGATCATCGGTCTCGGCAAGCACGACCGGCATCGGCGTCGCCAACAACTCGATGAACGACGGAGACAATTTGCGTATTGACTTCGTCAATAGTGCGACTGCCTCATCCGGCAACAACAATTCATATGGTTACACGACACATTACAACGTGAACAGTTTCCAGTTCGCCATTGTTCAGGTCAACGGTAGTCCCCCGGCCGATTCCATCGAAACCTGGGTGCGCATCTACAATGCTGGCGATGACCCCAATACCGTCAACGACTCCGCCGCGCTGGCGAACGATGCGCAGCTCAATACGATCACCGATATCAAGGTGAACGGCGTGAGTCTGAGTCTTGCTTCGCTGACGACGGACGGGCATGGCGGATACCTAGTCACTGGTCTCGACCTCAACGACACCGTTCTCGTGACGGCATCGGGAACCGGCTATGACAGGATTGAAATCGAGAATGCCCGTTCCATCAACGGCGTGAACCCCAGCCTCGACGGCGAGGCATTCGATATTGGTGCATTTGCATTCGTCAGCACCGTCACGAATGTTCCCTCAGTCGAACTCAACTTCAACCTCGCATTGACGGACGCGGATGGCGATACTTCCACCAGTCCTCTGGTCGTCGATCTGCTTTCGTCAGGTAGCGCGACCACGGATCATTCGAGTTCCGGCTCGTTAATAAATGAGACCGCCGGTGCGGGAGTAGACAACATCATCGGCTCCAATTTCGGGGATTCGCTTACCGGGAATGGCTCCGCGAACGTTCTGGCCGGCCTGGACGGTAACGACACCCTGAACGGTGCGGGCGGCAACGATTTGCTGATCGGCGGCTCAGGTAACGACATCCTAAACGGTGGCGACGGCAACGACACTCTCGTCGGCGGCGCCGGCGCGGACACGATGACTGGCGGCATCGGCAACGACACGTTCTTGATCGGGGCTGGCGACTCGACGCCCGTAATAGGTGGATCAGGCAACGCCGGTACGATCTCCGGCTACGACATCATCACCGACTTCATCGCCGGAACCGACAAGTTGACCCTGCCGGGTGTGCTGCTGGCTGCTACAGCCGGTCTCGTTGACGGCGCAGGTGACTCGGTCTTGACGATCGGTGGAGACACGGTGGAGTCTCATTCGGTCACGAATGGCATCGCCAATTTCTTCGGAACCGATGCCGGCGCCTCGCCGTTAATTATCACCACAACGTCAGGCGTCGCTGCGGCTGTTCAGTATCTTATGGGCACAGACATCGGCAACGCCGGAGCAACGCTCGCTTTCGCGGCGACGATCTCGGGGATAAACCACACCTTCGTCTACACTCAGCCAACTGCCGATGCCGGCGGCGGAACGCTGGTCGACCTGCAGAACGTCACGGTTGCGGACCTGAACACCCTCATCGGAGGATCGGTCGATCCCATCATTCTCGACCTGAACCACAATGGCTTTGCCTTCTCCGATGTCAGCCATGGTGTTCAGTTCGATATGAACGGCGACGGCACCAAGGAACAACTCGCCTGGAACACATCGAATGATGGCATGTTGGCGGTCGACCTCAACCATGACGGCAAGATCGACGATGGCACGGAGCTGTTCACGCCGAACTTCGACGGCGGCCACTTCGCCAGCGGCGCGGCTGCTTTGGCATCGCTCGACAGCAATCATGACGGCGTCATCGATCACAACGATGCGGCGTTCAGCAGCCTGCTGATCTGGAAGGACGCCAATGCCAACGGCACCAGCGACGCCGGGGAATTGTCGCACCTCGCCGACAACGGTATTGTCTCCATCAGCACGGCAGCGCAGCCGGCTGTCGGCGAAATCGACGGGCAGACCGTCACCGGCAACGGCACTTTCCAGATGGCCGACGGCACAAGCGGCAACTATGTCGAGGTGGAACTTGATACTTCGCTGGTTGCCCCGGCGCAGCAGTCGATGGCCATCGACGGCACTTCGGGAGCCGACACGTTCAAGATCGACAATCTGAACATCAAGGATCTGATCGCCGACTACCATGGCGCCGAGGGCGATAAGATCGATCTGACCGCTCTGTTCGACAAAGCCGCCGCGGGCAATATCGCCGACTACGTGCATTACAACAGCGCGACCAGCACGGTAAGCGTCGACACCAGCGGCTCAGGCAACGCGGCAAACTTCGTGGATGTGGCTGTACTGCAGAACGCGCCCGCGGCCGGCACCATCAACATCCTCTATGACGACGCAACACACACGCAGCAGCATGTTACGATTTAACGCTTCTGCGCGCTCGTGCTCCCATGCTATGCATTAGCGGGACATGAAATGGCAATTTGGAGAGGGGCTTACATGAGAATTCGTTCAAGGTTGCTGATTTCGGCCACGGCGCTGCTGTTGGCGGGATCGACCGGCTTTGCCGCCGACATCATCGAGGGACCCGTGGCCGACTATTGTCGCACCGTTGGAACCTCCAATCTGGTGCTGACCGACAACACGGTCGACCTCACGAAACAGGTCGTCAAGCTGATGGATGAGTCGGTTGCCGTCGCCAACAGCCCGGAATGGATCCATTCATCCCGGCCGGTCTTCGTCTGGGCATCGGAAGCCAAGGTCGCCTGCGGCATGGCTTACGGCTACCTGAAGACCAACTACAAGGACGAAGACACGCTCAATAAATGCGAGTGTTTTCACGACCGCATGGTCGAGTACATGAACTGACCGCAAGAGCGAAAGCGCTGGCAGAAAATGGAATCTGACCGGCAGGTTCACCGCCTGCGGACATGGGTGGTCGCTTGCGCGCTGGCGCTATCGCTGCTCGGCTGCCAATCCAAAGGCTCGGTGTCGGACGCGCTCGACCCCGCTGCCATCCAGGTCGCCAATCAGCCGGCTGCTGTTGTTGCTGTGGCAAACGCAAGCCAGGCGACGCAGTCCCTCGGCACGGGACCCACGAAAGTCGCCATGCTGCTGCCGCTGTCCGCTTCCGGATCAGCGGGCGAAAACGGCAAAAAGATGCTCGACGCCGCCAAGCTCGCCATGACGGACCTCGGTAATCCCCTGCTGACGCTTACCGTCGAAGACACAAGGGGAGACGCGGCTTACTCCCAGCAACTGGCGGTAAAGGCCATAACTTCGGGAGCGAAAGTGGTCATCGGTCCGACCGAACTGCCGGCGGCGCAGCATGTCGCCAAACTGTCGGGCTCGAACCGGCCGGTGGTTCTGGCTCTCGCGGACAATTTTGCCGGCGGCCCGGGCGTCTATGCGGTATGCCTTGGCGAGGCTGACAGCGCCGCGGCAGGCGCCGGCGCAATCGCGGCCAAGGGCGGCAAGAAATTCGTCCTGCTGGTGCCAGCGGGCGCGGGTGCCGATATTGCCGAAAAACGGGTCGCCAACAGCCTCAGCGTGTACGGCGCCGCACTTGCGATCACCATCCCCTACACGAGCGCCGACAGCGCGGCAAAGGCGGTCGCGGACATGGGCTCGCTGGTTGACGCCCCCGACGCCGTGATCGTCGCCAGCGGCGACAGCAATCCATCGCCAATCCTGATCGCCCTGAAGGCAAAAGGCATCCCTGGAAAATCAACCTCCGTGGTTGGCACGAACCGCTGGCTGGAGCACCCGACCAGTCCGCTTTTCGAAGGCGCCTATATCGCGACGCTCGACCAACATGAAACAGGCCCCATTTCGGATCGTTTCAAGGCAAGCTTCAATTACCAGGCCGACGTCAATGTCGCTTATGCCTATGATATGGTCGCCCTTACTGCGGGGATCGCGAGCGCTGCCGGACCCAATGGCTTCAACAGGCAGGTTTTCGAGAACCCGAATGGCTTTCGCGGATCGACCGGCTTGTTCAGGTTCCGCGCGGATGGATCCAGCGAACGCTCAATGCCGTTTTACCGGATTGAAAAAGGTGCGCTCAAACTGGTTGCCAAATCGACGTCCAGCTTCTAGCGAATTGGACGCGGGCGGCCCGATGGGACATCGGGGGCGCGTTCGCATGATGATCGCGCTCGCGGGCCTCGAGCTTGTCATCGGCATCCTGCTGCTGGTCAAGGCAGCGACCCTGTTCCCCGTCGAACGAAGCCTCACCGACCCAGCCCCTGACGTCGGCGATGACGTCGCGCGACATCCGGCTCGATCGATCGTCAACTCAGCCCGCAAGATTGCCGAGGATCTCATCGCACCGCCGCAGATCGAGGGATCGGAGATGGAGCGGGTGGAACCTCGTTTGCCGCTTGGCGACCTCGGCCTCGCATCACGCCCCAAGTCATGGATGCCCAGGGATTGGCGGGAAACATTGCTTTACGATCCAGTGGCCACGTCGTCGGCTGCTTTCGACTCCATGGGGCGGAAACTGTTCATCAGTGGAACCCAGGGCGTCCAGACCGACAGGGTCTGCCTGTTTCACGAGAGCGCGTGGCCATGCGGACAGCGGGCCTACGCGGCTTTCAACAACTGGATGCGCGGGCGAGCGCTGAACTGCTTCGTGCCTCCGGTGGTCGACCGCTTCCCTGTCGCGGTGACATGCAGGCTGGGCAAACAGGATGTCGGTGCCTGGCTGGTATCGAATGGCTGGGCGCTGGCCTTGCCGAGCGGCATCTATGGCAAGGCCGAAGCAACAGCCAGGGCGGCGGAGATGGGAATCTTCGGCCCGCCATAGGCGACAGCACCGGATTCGCCACAAAGGGCAGCATCCTCCGTTCAGAAGCTTGGCGATCTAACCAACGTGTCAAATTGTATTGTTCTTCGAAACCGAAATCGTAACTTGCCGGTCTTATGCTTGGCGATCGAACGGAGATCGACGATGAGCAATGCAGCAGCTGATGTCCCGGTCCATCATGAATGGAAGACCATTGCCTGGCTGGCATTTCTTGGAACCGTCGGCAGCCTGTGCGTGTCCCTCGTCCTGAACTATCTGCTGTTGTTCAGCGAGGCGCTGACGCCTTTCGGGCGCGGCATGATCACGGCAACACTTTTGCCTGTGGTGATCTGCCTGCCGCTGTTTGTGTTCATAGGCCTGAAACTGGCCGAGATCCGTCGCTATCGGCGGGAACTCAACCGGGCCGCGACCTTCGATACGCTGACCGGTTGCCTGAACGGGAGGGTCTTCACGTCGCTGATCGAGAGACGGGCGATCAGGTCTTCCCCACAAGGCGAGCGATCGGGCGCGTTCCTGGTCATTCATCCTGAACACCTGAACGCCATCAACTTGCGCTTCGGCCTGAACTGGGGCGACGAGGCCTTGCGCCTGATCGCTTCAACCATCCGGTCTTGCGTGCGCTCGCAAGACGTCGTCGGCCGCATAGGTGCCTCCATGTTCGGTGTGTTCCTTCCCGGAACGAGCGAGGCCGAAGCCAGGACGGTTGGCGAGCGTATCCGTGCCACTGTCTCGCAGGTCTATTTCGCCCCTCAGGGAGCCGAGGAGATCCTGGCCGTGTCCGTCGGGGGCGTGGTTTTCGAGCAGGACCTGGACTTCGAGGACATGTTCCGGCCTGCCGAAGAGAGCTTGTCGGGCAAAAGCGGTTTTGGACTGTCGCGTATTCAACGCGCTTCAATCTGACGAGCCGTCACCATTCTATCGCCAATAGGCGGAAGGCGTGCCCTGCCGGCAAATGGGCGGGCACGCCTTGGGATCCCCTCGTGATCGCGAGACGGGCTCGTTGCTTTTCGAAGCCGGCTTATGCAATCGTGGCCATGGACGCCAGCCTGCCGCTTACACCGGCATGCCACCTGACCAAGATCTCCGGACCCGACCTCGATGGCTGGTGTATCGACGGAACAGAATGAAATTTTACTCAGCCGCCGAGCGGATTGCCTTTATCGCCACGCTCATTGCGGTCTTGGTGCTCGCGTTGCTGCCGATATCTCGCCTCGACGAATTCGGCATCGATATCGGCTTCCACTACGACAAGGCCAACCATGCGAGCGCCTTCGCGATCCTGGCGTTTCTGGGAAGTCTGGGCTGGCCGGGCCGCAAGGGGAGGCTGATCATCTTCCTCGCCCTGGTTGGAGCCGCGATCGAAATCCTCCAGGGCACGTCGCTGATAGAGCGTGATCTCGACGTGTTCGACTGGATCGCCGATTGCGTCGGCATGGCTTGCGGACTTCTGGCGGCAATCTGCGCGAACTGGATTTCGCGACGCGTGCATTGAGATAGCCAAATCAGCAAGTTGCCGCTGAAGGTGAAGGTCTACCACGAACTGCGCGATCGCGAGCGGGATCGTCGTGTGCCTGTGCTGAAAATGGGCCCGCTCTATTCCTCCGGGCCTCGGCCAAACACCAGTCCCACGGACACGATCAGAAAACCTAAGCGGTCCGCCGATGGCTGCCGGACGCGTCAACTCGCCTCGCGCATCGCCTCTGCCGCCTGCAAATCAACAGAGACAAGCTGGCTGACGCCCTGCTCGGCCATGGTCACGCCGAACAGCCGGTCCATGCGGGCCATGGTGATGGGATTGTGGGTGATGATGACGAAACGCGTCTCGGTGGTCTTGGCCATCTCGTCCATGAGATTGCAGAAGCGCTCGACATTGTGATCGTCGAGCGGCGCATCGACTTCGTCGAGCACGCAGATCGGTGCCGGGTTGGTCAGGAAGACAGCGAAGATCAGCGACATCGCCGTCAGCGCCTGCTCGCCGCCCGACAGCAGCGTCATGGTCTGCGGCTTCTTGCCGGGCGGTCGGGCAAGAATCTCCAGGCCCGCCTCCAGCGGATCCTCGGATTCGATCAACTGCAATTCCGCCGTGCCGCCACCGAACAGATGCGAGAACAGTCGCTGAAAGTGGCTGTTGACGACATCGAAGGCGGCCAGCAGCCGTTCGCGGCCTTCACGATTGAGGCTCTGGATCGCTTGCCTGAGTTTGCGGATCGCTTCGATAATGTCCTCTCGCTCGGAAACGATCGCCTCCAGGCGCTCGGAAAGCTCCCTCTGCTCTTCCTCGGCGCGCAGATTGACGGCGCCGAGCCGCTCGCGCTCGACCTTCAGCCGATCCAACTGGCGTTCGATCTCGGGCATTTCGGGCATCGGATCGTCGGCTTCCAGGCCGGTGTGGCGAATGACCAGATGCGGCGGCGTGTTCAACGTTTCCTGGATGCGCGCCTCGACCTCCAGCCGGCGTTCGTCGGCCGCCGTCAGCCGTTCCTCGGCACGGGCGCGGGTTTCGCGCGCTTCGGCCAGCGACTGGATGGCTGATGTGGCCGCCTTGTCCAGTTCGGCCTGCCTGTTCTCCGCCTCCTGCAACCGGTCGGCTGCCGCCTTGCGCAAGGTTTCGGCCTCGGTGAGCTGCGACAGCAGCGCACGCCGCTTGGCGTCGATCTCGTCGGGCGCATCGGCCAGCCGTTCGCGCTCGGCTTCGGCCTCTGCCTTGCGTTCGGCAAGCGACGCGATCTGCGTCGAGGCGTTTTCGGCGCGTACCAGCCAATTGCTGCGTTCGGCACCGATGGCATCAAGCCGGCGTGTGCGTGCCTCGGCTTCTCGCCGCAAGCCCTCGTGGACGGCGCGCGCGTCTGCAAGCGCGGCGCGGTCGCGCGAGACATTGGCCGAGGACTGTTCGAGCTGCAATTGCAGGTCGCCGAGGTCGGGCGCATCCTGCAGCAGCATCTCGGCCTCGACGAAAGCCGCTAACGTCTCCTCATGGCTGTCGACGATGCGGGCGCGCGCCTCGTCCAGCGCGGCACGCCGGCTCGATAGTTCACCGCCGGCCTTTTCCGCCTCGGCCAGCGCATTGCGGGCGGCGTCCAGCCGGTGCTGGGCCTCACGTCCCGCCTGGCGCGTGTTGCGTTCGGCTTCGCTTGCCTGGCGGAGCGCCTGCTCGGCCTGCGCTAGCGCTTCCTCGGCCTGGCGCAGCACAAGCGTCGCTTGCACCGCTTCGGCATCGAGTTCCGCAAGCCGGTTCTTCTGTGCCAGCCTTTGTGCCGCGGCGGTCGGTGCATCGGCGCTGGCGGTCAGGCCGTCCCAGCGCCACAGCGCACCCTGGCGGCTGACCAGGCGCTGGCCTGGAGCCAGAAGCCCCTGCAACCGGCGGCCGTCAGCGGCCTCGACGATGCCGATCTGCGCAAGACGTCGGGCTAGTTGCGCCGGCGCGCGAACCACGCTGGCAAGGCTCTTGATCCCTTCCGGAAGCGCGGCATCACCGGGCTGGATTTCGCTTTCGCCCCAATGCGCCGGTGCACTGCGGTCGAGCGGCACGTCGAGGTCTTCGCCAAGGGCGGCCCCCAGTGCCGTCTCGAAGCCGCGCTCGACGCTGATCTGCTCCAGCACCGAAGGGAAGAGATCGCCGCTGGCCGCGTTCAGGATCTTGGCCAGCGTGCGCGCTTCGGTTTCGATCCGCGCCAGCTCCGCCTTGGCGTCCTGAAGCGGCGGGCGGGCAGCGCTTTCAGCGCCACGGCCGTCGATGACCGACTGTTCAGCCTGCTCCACCGCTGCCTCGGACTCCTCCAGCAATGCCATCGCCTGCTCGACCAGTACCTGCTTCTCGGCCGGATCCGGCAAGCCGGCGACCTTGGAGAGGATGTCCGACAATTCGCGGTCGACGTCGGCGAGTTGGCGGGCGAAGCGGTCGCGACGCTCCGCGGTTTCGCGCAAAGTCCGTTCGATCTGGTGGCGCGAGGCGGCGGCCTCGGCGCGCTCGGCGGTCAGCGCGGCAAGTTTGGCTTCGCTTTGCGCAAGCGTCGAGGCGGCCTGTTCGAATACAGCGCGGGTGGTGGCCTCACGCTCGGCGGCACCGGCGTTTTCGGAGTTCAGCGTGGCCTCTTCCGCACGCAGGCGCTCGAGAACGTCGGCATTGTCGCGCACCATCCGCTCTTCGCGGGCAATGTCGCCGTCGAGCTGCTGCAGCCGACGTTCGAGTTCGGCCTGCCGGTTGCGGATACGGCCAGCTTCTTCCTCGATCTGCGACCTGGCGATCGACAGGCGCTGGAAAGCCGCGGCAGCCGCGGCTTCCGCGTCGCGCAGGTCAGGCAGGCGATGGGCGGAGATGCCTTGCTCCTTGGCCGCGTTCATCTGCGTGGCGGCGCGGTCGCCGACGAGCGCCGTGGCCGTGGCCAGCGCCGAACGCGCCTCGCCTTCCTGTGTCTTGGCCAGCGTCCAGCGCAGGTGCAAGAGCGTTGCTTCGGCCTTGCGGATGTCGGCCGACAGGTTCTTGAAGCGGGAAGCCTGGCGCGCCTGGCGCTTGAGGCTTTCGATCTGGCTTTCCAGCTCGCCCACGACATCGTCCAGGCGTTCGAGGTTCTGCTCGGCCGCCTTAAGCCGCAATTCCGCCTCGTGGCGACGGGTGTGCAGGCCGGAAATGCCGGCCGCTTCTTCGAGCAGGGCGCGACGGGCCTGCGGCTTGGCCTGGATCAGTTCGCCGATACGGCCTTGCCCGACCATCGAGGGCGAGCGCGCGCCGGTCGACTGGTCGGCGAACAGAAGCTGCACGTCCTTGGCGCGCGCTTCCTTGCCGTTGATGCGGTAGAGCGAGCCCGCCTCGCGCTCGATGCGGCGCGACACCTGCAGTTCGTCGGCATCGTTGAAGGCGGATGGAGCCGAGCGGTCGCTGTTGTCCAGGAAAAGCGTGACTTCGGCGGTGTTGCGGGCGGGGCGGGTTCCCGAGCCGGAAAAGATGACGTCGTCCATGCCGGACGCGCGCATGTTCTTGTAGGAGCTTTCGCCCATCACCCAGCGCAGCGCCTCGACCAGGTTCGACTTGCCGCAGCCGTTCGGCCCGACAATGCCGGTCAGGCCGCGTTCGATGACGAACTCGCCGGGTTCGACGAAGGACTTGAAACCAAGGAGGCGGAGGCGCGAAAACTTCATTCGCGCGCCTCATACACCGGTTCGGCAAGAGTGTACCGAGGTTTTGCGATAGGACGCAGAGCGCGCGAACGGATAGAGAGGCAGGCAGCGCCGGAGCGCTGCCGCTTCAGCACTGAGCCGATGTCAGAGCAGAGGGTCGATGATGGCCGACATTTCCTCAATCGACATCGCCCCTTTGTAGGTCTTACCGTTGATGAAGAAGGTCGGCGTCGAGTCGACCTTGAATTCATTGGCGCCACGCTTCTGGACCGATCTCACATCGTCCAGAAGTTTCTGGTCCGTCAAGCAGGCCTCGAAGGACTCCTGTGTAAAACCGGCAAGCTTGGAAATTTGCAGCAGCGCTTCCTTGGTGTTCGACACGCCGACCCAGTTCGCCTGCTGCCTGAACAGCACGTCGACCATCGGGAAATAGTTATCCTTGGCGCAACGCGCCAGCATGAAACCGGCTTCGGCGCTCGGATCGAATGGGAATTCGCGCAGGATGTAGCGCGCCTTGCCGGTATCGATGTACTTGGTCTTCAAATCCGGAAAGGTGGTCTCGGCGAAATGCGCGCAGTGCGGGCAGGTCATCGAGGCGTATTCGACGATGGTGACCTTGGCGTCGTCCTTGCCGAGCTGCTTGTCGGGCAGCGCGCCCGGCTTCATCAGTTCGGTCATGTCGACGGTGCCTTGCGCTTCCGGCACCTGGACCGCGGCGGGCGTGGCCGGCTTTGCGGGCGTTGCCGGGTTCGCGGGCTTGACATCCGCGGCCTTCGCCTCTTCGCCGGAATCACTGCAGGCGGCGAGCAGGGCCACCGCCGGGATTGCGGCCAGCGATGTCAGGACGTTTCTGCGAGAGAAGCTTTGGCCAAACGGGGGACGGCTCATACGAATCACCTGATAAGGGTTGGATTTTGCAATGCAAAGGCACGAAAAGGCGAGAGTTGGCGCGAATTAAGGCATCCCTGTCCCCAATCCAATCGTGAAACCTGACAAGGGCGATCACGAATGCGCGAGATTAACGACAAACCTATGACGTTTCCAATCAGAACCAAGGGGATCGTCTCCGTTTGGGCCGACCGGGGCAACTGTAACCGTTCCACTTCGCCCTTGGCCAGACGGCCTCGGGATAGTCCCTGGGGTCATTGCAGCCGTCTAGGCTTTCCTTGCGCCCAGAATGGTCGCCCCCAGCCGTTCCAGCGAGGCGCGCAGCCCGTCATCCTCTATAAGCCCGACAGTATCGGACAATTTCGCCTTTTCGGCCGCGCTCAACGCCCTGAGGGTGGATTTGGGCCGGGCTCTTCCCGAGCTTATCGGCTTCTGCACGATCCTGATGCGGCCTATCGCCCTGAAACCCAGGAAGGCGTTCACCCGGTTGATGATCTCGCCGGTCTCGTGCTGCAGATGAAGCGCGGCCATGCCTTCGCAGGCGATGACCAGTACGGCCGGCTCGAACGGATCATCCTCGTGCAGGCGGCGCGGCCACTGGATCTTTTCGGGCCGCGAGTGGATGGCCAGGCGCGGTCCGGCAATCTCTTCCCACGACTGGACCAGACCGATCGAGATGCCTGCCCGCTTGCGCAGCACCGGGTCGAGGATGTCGGTGGCGAGATCGCTCACCGGAACGGGATTGCCGAAGCGCCTTTTCCCTGCCATGTGCGTTCTCCAGCCACGACCCAGCAGATACCGGCCAGGCCAACGCAAGATCAATGGCACCAGCAGACCAGACCCGCAAGGCCCAGACCAGCAAGGCCATCTCGGATGATACGGCGTCGCGCCTGCTCGCCTGGTATGACGCGCATCATCGCGAATTGCCGTGGCGCGTGACGCCGCGCGAGCATGCACGCGGTGTGCGGCCCGATCCCTACCGTATCTGGCTGTCGGAGGTGATGCTGCAGCAGACCACCGTCGAAGCGGTGAAATCGTATTTCCTCGCCTTTGTCGAGAAATGGCCCGATGTCGAAGCGCTGGCCGCGGCGCCGACGGAGGATGTGATGAAAGCCTGGGCGGGGCTCGGTTACTACTCCCGCGCCCGCAACCTCAAGGCCTGCGCGGATCTGGTGGCGGCGCGCGGCGGCCGGTTTCCGGACACCGAGATCGGACTTCGAGAATTGCCGGGGATCGGCGCCTATACATCGGCGGCAATAACGGCCATCGCCTTCGACCGCCACGCCGCCGTCGTCGACGGCAATGTCGAACGCGTCATCTCACGGCTGTTTTCGATCACGACGCCGCTCAGCGAAGCCAAGGCCGAGATACGGGTCCATGTCGAGCGCATGATGCCGGCGACAAGGCCCGGCGACTTTGCCCAGGCGATGATGGATCTCGGCGCCACGATATGCACTCCGCGCCGGCCGCGCTGCATGCTGTGCCCGCTGCGCGAGGACTGCAGCGCCGTTGTTTCAGGAGATCCCGAAAATTTCCCGGTGCGCCTGCCGAAGGCCGACAAGCCGCTGCGGCGGGGGGCTGCTTTCGTTGCCATGCGCGACGACGGTGCCATTCTTTTGCGCAAGCGGCCTGAGAAAGGGCTGCTCGGCGGCATGACGGAAGTGCCGACCACCGCCTGGACGGCGCGGGTGGACGGAGCCACCACAGAGGCGGCAGCGCCCTTTGCCGGCGACTGGCGGCGCGCCGGGACAATCGCGCATGTGTTCACCCATTTCGCGCTCGAACTCGAAGTCTTTCGTGCCCACATCAAAGGTGATGCCCTGGCAGGGTATTTCTGGTCGCCCGCCCATGAGATTTCAGGCGAGGCGCTGCCCACCGTCATGAAAAAGGCAATCGAGGCTGCGATACCCGGCGCGACGAAAAAACCGTCGCCATTGAGTGCAAAGAGGCCCCATGACTGAAATCCGCCACATCGTTTTCGACATCGGCAAGGTGCTGATCCATTACGATCCGAACATTCCCTTCAGCCGCCTCATTCCCGACGACGAAGAGAGAAAGTGGTTCTTCGACAATATCTGCACGCATGACTGGAACATAGAGCAGGATCGCGGCCGGACGTGGGAAGAGGCCGAAGCGCTGCTGATCGCGGAGCACCCCGAGCACGCCGAAAACATCCGCAATTTCCGTCGCCACTGGCACGAGATGGTGCCGCATGCCTATGACGACAGTGTCACCATCATGCTCGGCCTGATCGATAGCGGCCACGATGTGACGATGCTGACCAACTTTGCTTCCGACACGCTGGCCGAAGCGCGCGAACGCTTCGATTTCCTCGATCGTCCGCGCGGCGTCACCATCTCGGGCGAGATTGGCAAGATCAAACCGGATCGTGGCATCTACGACCATCACGTGGCCGCGTTCGGCCTCGAGCCATCGGCGACGCTGTTCATCGACGACAGCCAGAAAAATGTCGACGGCGCCAAGGCCGCCGGCTGGCAAGCGGTGCTGTTCACCGATGCCAGCACGCTTAAAGCAGACCTTGAGCGATTGGGGATCAGGACGTGATCTCCATCGCTTGCGACGATCCGTTGAGCATTTGAATCAATAAATATGAGGCAGGCGGCAGAGCTCAGCCCCCTGCCCGTTCCATGCCAAGCCGGGCGATGCGGCGCAGTTCGTCGATGGGGGTAAGCCCGCCGCTGCGCTCATAATGCCAGAAGGTCCAGCCGTTGCAGGCGTCCAATCCCTGCACCTCGGCGCCGATCTTGTGGATCGAGCCGGCGCTGTCGCCGATCGCGACGGTCCCATCGGCGCGAACCTTGGCGGCCCAGCGCTTCTTGGCGTCATAGAGCGTGGCGCCGGGCGTCATCAGCCCGGTGTCGATCAGGCTGACGAAGGCGACGCGCGGCTCCGCGCGCTTGCCGGTGAGCACGGTGAGATCCGCCTCGTCGAGTGGCCGCACCGCGTCGATGCGCTCATTGGCGGCGTCGATATAGGCCTGCTCGCGCTCGATGCCGACGAAGTGACGGCCGAGGCGCTTGGCAACCGCGCCTGTCGTACCGGAGCCGAAGAACGGGTCGAGCACGACGTCACCCGGCTTGGTCGAGGCCATCATGATACGGGCAAGCAGCGCCTCGGGCTTTTGAGTCGGATGCAGCTTGTCGCCATTCTCATTCTTCAGGCGCTCGCCGCCGGTGCAGATCGGGAACAGCCAGTCGGAGCGCATCTGGATATCGTCGTTCGACGCCTTCAGCGCTTCGTAGTTGAAGGTATAGCCCTTGCCCTTCTGGTCACGCGAAGCCCAGATCATCGTCTCATGCGCGTTCTGGAAGCGGCGGCCGCGAAAATTCGGCATCGGATTGGTCTTGCGCCAGACCACGTCGTTGAGAATCCAGAAGCCGAGATCCTGCATCTTGGCCCCGACGCGGAAGATGTTGTGATAGGAGCCAATGACCCAGATGGTGCCGTTGGGCTTCAGCACGCGGCGTGCCGCCAGCAGCCAGGCGCGGGTGAAAGCGTCATAGGCTTCGAAGCTCTCGAACTGGTCCCAGTCGTCGTCGACCGCATCGACCTTGGACTGGTCGGGACGGTGCAGGTCGCCGTCGAGCTGCAGATTGTAGGGCGGATCGGCAAAGATGACGTCGATCGACTTTTCCGGCAGGCGGTCGAGCGCCGCGACGCAGTCGCCTTTCAGGATCGTGTCCAGCCATTCGGATTGCTGGGGAGCGTGGGAGAGCTCGTCGAGAAGACGCACGGCTGACATTTTTACACCCAAGGCACGCGTTACTGTTTACTGCCCGTTATGGTTACCGATCAGCGTAAATATTCGGTGAAGCTTTATCGATGCCGTGGAGGAGTTTGCGAAGCCGTGTCCATTGGTGTATGCCGCGCCGCTTGAGCCCTGAGCGGCCATTCCTCCACCCTCCATCGTTCGGATCACCATGCCCCAGCCAGATCTTGTCATCTTCGATTGCGACGGCGTGCTCGTCGATTCCGAAATCATCGCCGCGCGGGTCGAAGCTGAACTGATAACCTTGGCCGGATACGAAATCTCGGCGGAGGAGATTGCCGAGACCTATGCCGGCCTGACCTTCAAGGACATACTGATACGAATCGAGGAGAAGTCCAAAATCCCGTTCCAGGTGTCGCTGATCGACCGCGCCGAGGAACTGGTCGACCGCAAACTGCGCAGCGACGTGCGCGCCATCGAAGGCGTGCGCGAAGCGGTCGCCTCGGTCACGTCGCAACGCTGCGTCTGCTCCAACTCACGTTCGGAGCGGATCGAGTTCATGCTGGAGAAGGTGCATCTGTTGCCGTTCTTCGCCGGGCGCATCTTCTCGGCGATGGAAACGCCGACCGGAAAGACCAAGCCGGCTCCAGACGTGTTCCTGCATGCCGCCGAAAAGCTCGGCGTCAACCCGGCGAACACCTTCGTCATCGAGGATTCCGTGCACGGCGTCACCGGCGCCAAGGCCGCCGGCATGCGCGTGATCGGCTTTACGGGCGCCAGCCACAGCTATCCCGGCCATGCCGACGCCTTGACAGAGGCCGGTGCCGAGACGGTGATCCGCCGCTGGGCGGAACTGAAGAGTGTCATTGCCGCTCTGTCGGAGTGGTCGGCGGATGCCTGAGATGCGTGCGTCCGGCTGGAGGCACGCCAGGCCGACAGCCGCCTAGTTCGTCGCGGCCGTCTTCTTCCTGTGGGTCTTCTTCCTCGGCTTGTCGGTCGTCGCCTTGGGCGCGGTTTCGTCGTAACCGGCATAGGCTTGATAGTCCTGCGCCGTCGGCGCCGGTACGACCACATTGGAATCGGTGAAGACAAACTGGGTCGCGACCGAGGGATCGGTCACCTGAACCTGATACTGGTGGATCTGCGAATAAAGCACGTCAGTGCCATGCATGACCGCGGTGCGGATCGGCATGGTGATGGTGCCTGGCGTGAATTTCGGCCCTGGCACGATCTTGCCGGCAACCGCGATCTTCATCGTCAGTTGTCCGTCGGCACGGCTGCAATCGCGGGTCACGTCGCTGATCGACGCCTGATAAATGATCCTCGCCGAATCGTCGGGCGGCGTAGCAGCAGCGGCGTCAGCGGCGGCCTGGGCCGCGGCATCCGCAGCGGCATCGCCGGTCTTCTTGAGCTTCGGCTTGGGCTTCTGCACCTCGTTGACATAGGTGTTGAAGAAGGCCGTGCCGTCGCGCACCGTCACCCTTGGGCAATAGGCGTTCAGCTGGCTGGCCAGCACCTTGGGATCCTGCGGCGGCGGTGGCGCCGTCGGATCCTTCTTGCCGAAACCGAGGTTCAGGATGCCATTGTCGCCTGATTGGCAGCCCGCGGCGGCAAGCATAAAGCCCGTGAGCGCAAGACCCGCCAAAAAGCGACCACTTGATATACGAAACGCCATGAAACTGCACTTCCCTCTCGCAAAGCTGGTGACGTATATCAACCGCGCGGCAAAAATGCGACTAGAGCCGGTGCAGAAATTAACCACCTTGTGGTGAACGGAAAAACAGGCGGCAAACGGATCTGTGACATGCATTATGTGAGCACCCGCGGCGAAGCGCCCGCGCTTGGATTTTCCGACGCCATCCTGGCGGGCCTGGCGCGCGATGGCGGCCTCTACGTGCCGCGCGAATGGCCGCATTTCTCGCCATCCGAGATCCGAGCCATGCGCGGCCTCGCCTATCCCGACCTCGCCATACGCGTGCTGACGCCGTTCCTGGGCGGCGAGATCGCCGCGCCGGTCTTCGAGCGCCTGGTCCGCGAAGCCTATGCCACCTTCCGCCATGAGGCCGTCTGCCCGCTGGTGCAGACCGGCGCCAACACTTTTGTCCTCGAACTCTTTCATGGGCCGACACTGGCGTTCAAGGACGTGGCGATGCAGTTGCTTGCCCGGCTGATGGACCATGTGCTTGCCGAACGCGACCAGCACGCCACCATCGTCGGCGCCACGTCGGGCGATACCGGTGGCGCGGCCATAGACGCCTTCGCCGGGCGCAGCCGCACCGACATCTTCATCCTTTTTCCGCATGGCCGCGTCTCGCCGGTGCAGCAGCGGCAGATGACCACGTCGAAGGCTGAAAATGTGCATGCGCTGGCGATCGAGGGCAATTTCGACGACTGTCAGGGCTTGCTGAAGGACATGTTCAACGATCACGGCTTCCGCGACCAGGTGTCGCTGTCGGGGGTCAATTCGATCAACTGGGCACGCATCATGGCCCAGATCGTCTATTATTTCTCCTCGGCATTGTCGCTCGGCGCGCCGGACGGGCCGGTCTCCTTCACCGTGCCGACCGGGAATTTCGGCGATATCTTCGCCGGCTACGCCGCCAAGAAAATGGGCCTGCCGATCGACCGGCTGGTCATCGCCACCAACGACAACGACATATTGGCACGCACCTTCGCGACCGGCGAATACCGGACCAAAGGGGTCTTTGCGACCACCTCGCCGTCGATGGACATCCAGGTTTCGTCGAACTTCGAACGCCTGCTTTTCGAGGCGTCAAACCGCGACGCCGCAACGGTGCGGCGCTACATGGCCGGCCTCAAACAATCGGGCGCCTTCACCATCGAAGCCGCGGAAATCGCCGGTATGCGAACCGAATTCGACGCCGGCCGCGCAGATATGGACGAGGTTGCCGCCACCATCCGCTCGACGCTGGCAAACAGCAACTACCTGCTCGATCCACATACGGCGGCAGCCATGCATGTGGCGGCGGCCAGGGCTGCGGGCGCCGTGCCGATGGTGGTGCTCGGCACCGCCCATCCGGCGAAATTCCCGGCCGCCGTCGAAACCGCCAGCGGTGTCTCGCCCGCCCTGCCCGCATGGCTAGGGGGATTGATGACATTCGAGGAAAAATACACGGTACTTCCATCCGACCTCAAAATGGTGGAAGATTACGTCAGTCGCCGCGCGCGGGCGGCGCGTTAGGGAGTACGAGCCATATGGGTGTTGAGGTAAGCCGTCTGTCGAACGGCCTGACAGTCGCCACCGAAACCCTTCCAAGTATCGAATCGGTTGCCTTGGGTGCCTGGGTCAAGTCGGGTGCCCGCAATGAACGCGAAGACGAGCACGGCATGGCCCATCTGCTCGAGCACATGGCGTTCAAGGGGACGAAGCGGCGAAGCGCCTTCGAGATCGCCTCGGAAATCGAGGACGTTGGCGGCGAGATCAATGCGGCCACCAGCGTCGAGACCACGTCCTACTACGCCAGGGTGCTCTCCGACGATGTGCCGCTGGCCGTCGACATCCTGTCCGACATCCTGCAGGAGTCCGAATTCGACCCGCAGGAACTTGAGCGCGAACAGCATGTCATCCTGCAGGAGATCGGCGCCGCGCACGACACGCCCGACGACATCGTCTTCGACCGTTTCACCGAGACGGCCTTTCGCCACCAGACCATCGGCCGCTCGATCCTGGGTACGCCCGAAACGGTAAAATCCTTCACCTCCAAGCAGTTGCACGATTTCATAGAACGCCAGTATGGCGCCGAGCGGATGGTGATCGTGGCCGCAGGCGACATCAAGCACGACAAGTTTGTGCGCGAGGTCGAAAACCGGCTCGGCGGTTTCCGCAGCAAGGCCGACAGCACCATCCCGCAATACGCGCAATATGTCGGCGGCGACTTCCGCGAGGACCGCGACCTGATGGACGCGCAGATCGTGCTGGGCTTCGAGGGCCGCGCCTACCATGTGCGGGATTTCTACGCCTCGCAGGTGCTGTCGATGATCCTCGGCGGCGGCATGTCATCGCGCCTGTTCCAGGAGGTCCGCGAAAAACGCGGCCTCTGTTACTCGGTCTACGCCTTCCACTGGGGCTTTTCCGATACGGGCATATTCGGCGTTCATGCCGCGACGGGGCAGAGCGACATCGCCAAGCTGGTGCCTGTCATCATCGACGAGTTGCAGAAGGCCGGCGAGAGCATCCTGCAGGAAGAGCTCGACCGTGCGCGCGCCCAATATCGTGCCGGGCTGATCATGTCGGCCGAAAGCCCGGCCAGCCGCGCCTCGCAGATCGCGCGGCAACTACTCCTTTTCGGCAGGCCGATCGCGAAAGAAGAGTTGATGGAGCGCCTGGCGGCGCTGACGATCGAGCGCCTGACCGACCTGTCGTCGCGGATGTTCTCGACCAAGCCGACGCTTACCGCTGTCGGGCCCGTGGGTACGCTGGCACCATACGAGGCGATCCTCGATTCGCTTCCGGGCACGCAGACCACGGCCCGCAGGCTCGCCGTCTAAGTCCCAAGCGCCGTGTTCGCGCTCCCTTTCTTTCGCCGTGACCTGCCGGCACTGAAGGGCAACCTCGTCACGCTGCGCGTGC
Source organism: Mesorhizobium sp. B2-3-10 (assembly GCF_006442275.1). NCBI lineage: Bacteria > Pseudomonadati > Pseudomonadota > Alphaproteobacteria > Hyphomicrobiales > Phyllobacteriaceae > Mesorhizobium > Mesorhizobium sp. B2-3-10. The sequence continues at coordinate 399,638 of NZ_VFVT01000007.1, read as the reverse complement.
CGTTCACCAACGACTACCGCGAGTGGTCGGCGGTGCGCGGCGAAAGCCGGGCGTTCCTGGAGCCATGGGAGCCGCGCTGGACCCCGGACGAACTCGACCGCACGGCATGGCGCCTGCGCATCAGCCGCTATCGCGAGGACTACGCACAGGGAACCGCGATCGCCTTCTTCATCTTCGAGAAGTCGAGCGGCAAGCTCGCGGGCGGCATCACGCTCGGCAACATACGCCACGGCGTCTCGCAAAGCGGCCATGTCGGCTACTGGATCGGCGAGCGCTTCGGCGGCCGCGGCCTGATGACAGACGCGGTCAAGGTGGTGGCCCGCTTCGCCTTCGAGACGCTGAGGTTGCACCGGATCGAAGCCGCCTGTATTCCCGACAATATCAGGTCGATCCGCGTGCTTGAAAAAGCCGGATTCCGGCGCGAAGGACTTCTGCGATCCTATCTCAGGATCAACGGCATCTGGCAGGATCACTACCTCTACGCCCGGATCGCCGACGATCCGCCGGGCGCTGGAACGAAGGACTGACTTTTGACGAATTCCCTGCGAAACGGGCCGCTGTTCGCCTTTCTTCTGGCGACGATGCTGACGCTGTGCGCGGCTTCGTCGGCCTTTGCCGTAGAACCGATCAAGATCGCCCGCGACGATGTCGCGCTCGATCTTTCGCGCGCCGTCGAAATCTACCGCAACCAGGGTGAGAACTTCCAGGTGTCGACCGCGCCCGGGCCGGACGGCATCGTGCGGCGGATCGAGGTCGAAGCCAACGATGCCCGCTCGACCGGCGACTGGGCTGTCTTCGCGCTCGCCAACACCACCGACCAGCAACTCGATCGGCTGATCGTGGCGCCGCACTTCCGGCTGGTCAATTCCGGCATCTTCTGGCCGGATCTGGGTTCTACGCGCATCGCCGCCATCACGCCCAGCGAAGGCTTCGCGCTCGACCGCCAGACCAGCCCCGACGCCGACGTGTTCCGGGTGACGCTGAACCCCGGCACGGTGATCACCTTCATCGCCGAACTCGCCTCGCCGAAGCTGCCGCAGGTCTACCTCTGGGATCCGGAATCCTACAAGGATTCGGTCAATTCCTACACGCTGTTTCGCGGCATCGTCATCGGTATCGCCGGCCTTCTGGCGCTGTTCCTGACCATCCTGTTCGTGGTCAAGGGGACGTCGATGTTCCCGGCGACGGCGGCCCTCGCCTGGGCGGTGCTTGCCTATATCTGTGTCGATTTCGGCTTCCTCAACAAGGTCATCGAGATCTCGCCCGGCAACGAGCAGATGTGGCGGGCCGGCACCGAGGTGGCGCTGGCAGCGACCTTCGTGGTGTTCCTGTTTGCCTATCTCAACCTCAACCGATGGCACGGCCATTTCAGCTACGGCGCCCTGGTCTGGATTCTGGGGCTGCTGCTGATCGCCGGCGTCGCAATCGTCGATCCGGCGGTCGCCGCCGGCATCGCCCGCATCTCGTTTGCCGCGACCGCACTGACCGGGCTCGGCTTGATCATTTTCCTCGGAATTCGTGGTTATGACCGAGCGATCATGCTGGTGCCCAGCTGGGTCATGGTGCTGTTGTGGTTATGCGGATCGTGGATGGCGATCACCGGCATGCTCGACAACGATATCGCCCAGCCGGCACTTGGCGGCGGCTTGATCCTGATCATCCTGCTGATCGGCTTCACCGTCATGCAGCACGCCTTTGCTGGCGGTGCGCTGCATCAGGGGCTGTTCTCCGACCTCGAGCGGCAGGCGCTGGCCGTGGCGGGATCGGGCGATACGGTGTGGGATTGGGACGTGCTGCGCGACCGCGTGGTGACCAAACCCGACGTCAGCATCCAGCTCGGCCTTGCGCCCAACAGCCTGGGGGGCGCCGCCCGCAACTGGCTGCCGGTGTTGCATGCCGACGACCGCGACACGTTCCGCACCACGCTCGACGTGGTGCTGGAACATCGCCGCGGCCGGGTGTCGCAGAATTTCCGCCTGCGTGGCGCCGATGGGCACTATCACTGGTTTGCCCTGCGCGCGCGGCCCGTCATCGGATCGGACGGCGAGGTCATCCGCTGCGTCGGTACCATGGTCGACGTCACCGAACAGAAGAAATCCGAGGAACGGCTGCTGCACGACGCCGTGCACGACAATCTGACCGGCCTGCCGAACCGCGAATTGTTCATGAACCGGCTGGAGGCGATCATTTCGATCGCCCGCACCGAAGAGAAGGTGCGGCCGACCGTCTTCGTCATCGATATCGACCGCTTCAAGCAGGTCAATGACGGGCTCGGCATCTCGGCCGGCGACACCATCCTGCTCACCATAGCGCGCCGCCTGCACCGGCTGCTCAAGCCGAAGGATTCGCTGTCGCGCTTCGCCGGCGACCAGTTCGCCCTGATGCTTTTGTCCGAGCAGGACCCTGCCCGCATCGCCGGCGTGGCCGATGCGATCAAGCATGCGATCAACAATCCGATCACCTTTGCCAAGCGCGAAATCGTGCTGACCGCCTCGATCGGCCTGATCACCTGGACCTCGGCGCAAACCTCGGCCGAGGACATGGTCAAGGACGCCGAGCTCGCCATGCATCAGGCCAAGCGTTTCGGCGGCGACAGGATCGAGCCGTTCCGCCCGGCGTTCCGCACCGTCGGCACCGATCGCCTGCAGTTCGAATCCGATCTGCGGCGCGCCATCGAGCGGCGCGAATTCACGCTGGCCTACCAGCCGATCGTGCGGCTCGAGGATGGCAGCGTCGCCGGCTTCGAGGCCCTGCTGCGCTGGGACCATCCGCGCCGCGGCATGATCCCGCCGGCCGATTTCATCCCGGTCGCGGAAAGCTGCGGGCTGATCGTGCAGCTTGGGCTGTTTGCCATGCAGCAGGCGGCTGAGGATCTGGCAGGATGGCAAAAGCAGATCGGCGACGCGCCGCTGTCGGTGTCGGTCAACTTGTCAAGCCGCCAGCTCATCCGCCGCGACCTGGTCAGCGACGTGCGTTCCGTGATCGCGCGCGCCAATCTGAAGCCGCGCTGCTTCCGGCTCGAACTGACCGAGTCGCTGGTCATGGACAACCCCGAGCAGACGGCCCATGTGCTGACCAAGCTCAAGCAGCTCGGCATCGGCCTGTCGCTGGACGATTTCGGCACCGGCTATTCATCGCTCGCCTATCTGACGCGGTTCCCGTTCGACACCATCAAGATCGACAAGAGCTTCGTCGACGACAGCACGCCAAAACGCGCGGTGTTGCTCAAATCCATGGTCAACATGGCACATGAGCTCGGCCTTTCGGTGGTCGCCGAGGGCATATCGGACGAGCGCGATGCGTTGGAGCTGCGCCAGATGGGATGCGAATATGTCCAGAGCTTCATGTTCGGCGCGCCGATGCCAGGCGACCAGGTGCTGAAGACGCTGAAGGAGCAGTATCCGCTCACGCAGGCCTAATGCATGTCACCCGGAAGTGTCCTCGGTTCCGGAACAACGACATGCATCACTATTGTTGCGAGAGTCGCAGCGCATTGACCAATGCTGACAGCGCCGCTGGCTGAAGCTGACGACTGGGATAATACAGGAAAAAGCCTGCGATTGGCGGTGTCCATTCCTCCAGGACGCGGACAAGCCGTCGCTCCGCGATATACTCCGCGACTTGCTCTTCATAGGCGAGACCGAGACCAACGCCGGCGAGCGCCGCCTGAATCACCAGGTGAGTATCGTCGATTATAAGCGAGCCGCTGGCGTTGATCGTGACCGACTTTCTCGCCCGCTCGAACTCCCACCGAGATGGACCGCCTGGAAGACGCAGGGCTATGCATTGATGATCCTTGAGATCCCTCGGCTTTTGCGGGATTCTTCGTGATGAGAAATAACCAGGCGATCCCACCACAGCCAGCCGCAACTCCGGCGTGACGCGGACCGCGATCATGTCTTTCTGAATATACTCGCCGAGCTGGATACCGGCATCGAACTCGCCGGCAACGAGGTCTACAGGGCCTGTCGTGGTGACAACGTCGAGAACGATATCGGGGTAGGCCTGGGCGAATGCCGCGAGCCGGGGCAGCAGCACCATTACGGCGGCCGAGCGTGACATCACAATTCGAAGGCGCCCCGCAGGGCGCCGCCTGAGGCTTCGCGCTCCGTCAAGGGCAGCAGCGATTTGCTCAAGCGCCGGAGACAGGTCTTTCAAGAGAGCGGCCCCTGCGGCTGTTGGCGCGACGCTCTTCGTCGTTCGAGCCAAAAGCCGCAGCTCGAGCCGCTGCTCGAGCCCACGGATAGTGTGACTCAGCGCAGATTGAGACACGCCTAGTTTTGCCGCGGCTCGTGTAAAGCTTCGTTCCCGGGCGACCATCGCGAACGCGGCGAGTTCGTTCAGTTCGCTTCTCATCATTCATGAGTATCACTCATGAGGCCTTGCTGTGCAACAGGCCTATCCTCATAGGTGACTCTGTCCTAGCTTTGATCGGCAACGGCAGATTGAGGTACTCTATGATCGTAACATTCCGCAGCGGTAACGTCCTCGGCTGTACCGCCGGCGCCTGGCGGGTCTGGTCGCTCTCGGACGGCTATATTGAGATGCCGGCGGACCTTCTGCGCGATCCGCGCGACAAACCGGTGCCGCAAGTCGCGCAGGCAGGGGCGCTCCGCCTGTCCGTCAATTGCTTTGCCCTCGCAGGTCCAGGCGTTGACGGCATTCTGATCGACAGTGGAGGAGGAGGCTGGGCCTCAACAACAGGACGCCTCGAGCAGACGCTAGCCGAAGCCAGCATCGATCCTGCCTCGATCACGGTCTTGGCGCTCACCCATGCCCACCAGGATCATGTGTACGGGCTTTTGACGCCGGACGACCGGGTGCTCTTTCCGAATTTGAAAGCGATCGTAATCGCCGAGGAGGCTGTCGAGAGCTTTCTCGCCGAAACAGACCTTGCGCGGTTCAGATCCATGTTGAAGCCCGTGCGGAATGGCGACCAGGTGGCCAAGCGACTGCGAGCAGTTGCCCTGCCGGGTCATGCTCCCGGTCACATCGGCTACGCATTCGACACGGACGAGGCCCGCTTCCTGTTCTTCGGGGACATCGTTCATGTGCCGGCGTTGCAGTTTGGCAATCCCGCGTTGAGTTGGGGCTATGACGACGACCAAGCGATCGCACGCGCAACGCGCCAGAAGGTTTTCCGCGACGCGGCCGAGGCTGGAACATGGATCGCCGGAGCGCACCTTGGCTGGCCGGGCATCGGCCGCGTGATGCGTGAGGACGGAGCGTACGGCTATGAGCCGGCATAGCGGATAACAAGCCGGACACGCGGTTTCGCCTGTTTACCCAATTCCAAGCCTGAACAGCTCTCGCGCACCGCCATGGGATGAGATTGCGCTAACGGCGCAGCGTTCCGGCTGCGCCTTACCTGGCGAAGGGGCCCTGGCCGGCAAAGACGAGGCTCAAGCGTGCCCGGCGGCCAGGCTGAGATGGGCGAGATCGATGCCGATGGAGGCGAGAATCCGGTCGTATTTGCGTTCGATGTCGGCGTCGAACAGCAATTCCGGCGTCGCCGGGCAGGTCAACCAGCCGTTCTCAGCGATCTCGGTTTCCAACTGGCCGGCGCCCCAGCCGGAATAACCGAGCGCCATGAGCGCGCGGCGCGGCCCGCGTCCTGACGATATCGCCCGCAGTATGTCGACGGTCGCGGTCAGGCAGATGTCGTCGGAAACGGTGAGCGAGGAATCCACACGGTAGTCGCCCGAATGCAGGACGAAGCCCCGGCTGCGGTCGACAGGCCCGCCATTGCGCACGACGAAATCGCGCGCCTGTGCCGGCAGGCGGATCGCCTCCTGCTCGTTCATGATGCCAAGCTGTACCAGAAGGTCCGGGAACAGCATCTGCTGCGTCTGGTTGATGATCAGGCCCATCGCGCCTTCATCGCTATGGGCGCAGATGTAGATGACCGAGCGCGTGAAACGGTCGTCCTTCATACCAGGCATGGCAATCAGGAACTGATCGTCGAGAAAGCCGCGGCCGGCGGCTGTCTTTTTGTGGCGCAACAAATCCATGCCAGGGAAGGTAACGCGTTTCCCCGGCGCCGAAAAGATGCGCCGTAGCGGATTCGACCAAAGCTCATATTGCGAGTCCGGCCTTGGCTTGCCCGCAAAGGTCACGCAAATATGATATCAGCACGGCCATGAAATCATTGCGCGGCCACGAAGGGACGATCAAATCACCGCCATGCAAAGCTTGAAAATCCTGTTGCTCGGCGCCGCCATTGGATTGGCGGCCGCCCTCCCAGCCAGCGCCTCCTCATCCGCCTGGTACAACAGCGAAGGCGGCAAGGTGCGGCTGGTGACATCAGGCAAGCCGGACGCCGCCGGCCGCATATACGGTGTTCTCGATATCGCGCTCAAACCCGGCTGGAAGACTTATTGGCGCGACCCGGGCGATGCAGGTGTGCCGCCGCAGCTCGACGTTTCGGCCAGCACCAATATAGCCGATGCGACACTGTCTTTTCCCGCGCCGCAGCGCCACGATGATGGCTATGGCAAATGGGCCGGTTACAATTATCCGGTTTCCTTGCTCGTGACGTTCACGCTGGCGGCGCCGAACCAGCCGGCGGTCATCGATGCCGACGTCTTTCTCGGCATTTGCGAATCCATCTGCATCCCCGTGCAGACACGGCTGAGCGTCGACCCCGCTTCCGATCCCGATAATGCCGACGACGCGGCGTTGGTGAAGGCGAGTTTCACCGCACTGCCGGCGGCGGCAAAGCCTGACTTCGGCATCAAGGTGCTGCCCGGCGATCACGAGACGCTGGTTGTCGAGGCAAGTTTTCCTGGCGATCCGCAAGCAGCGGATTTCTTCGTTGCCGGCGAGCGCGACTATATGTTCGGCACACCTTCCCGCTCGGAAAAGGACGGCAAGCTGATCTTCACCGTGCCGATCCTCGATCGCCCCTCGACGACGCCGACCGACGGCGGGCTTCACTACACGTTGACGAGTTCGGCGGGCGCGGTCGAAGGGTTGCTGCCTTTCCCTTGAAGACGCCGCGATGGTTGCAGGAAGCCGCCGAGTTCGTTACGCAAGCACGCGTCCTATCCCAAGCGAGGAATTCATGACCATCTCCGTTGGCGACAAGCTGCCCGAGGCGACCTTCAAGACCATGACCGCGGACGGCGCCAAGCCGATCACGTCGGCCGAGATTTTTCCGGGCAAGAAAGTGGTGCTGTTCGGCGTTCCCGGCGCCTTCACGCCGACCTGCAGCAACAACCACCTGCCCGGCTATCTCGAGAACCATGACGCGATCCTGGCGCGCGGCGTCGACACCATCGCCGTCGTTTCGGTCAATGACGTCCACGTCATGGGCGCCTGGGCGCGCTTCACCGGCGGCGAAGGCAAGATCCTGTTCCTCGCCGACGGCAATGGCGATTTCGCCAAGGCGGTCGGCCTCGACGCCGACTATTCCGGTGGCGGCATGGGCCTGCGCTCGAAGCGGTTTTCGATGATTATCGACGACGGCAAGGTTACCGCGCTCAATGTCGAGACCAAACCCGGCGTCGACGAGTCCGGCGCGGCTCATATTCTGGGCCAGCTCTGAACTTCGACGGCCAATCACGCGAGGCCGCAATGGCCGGCCTCGCGTGACAAGCAGCCGCGCTCCAGAATTGCCGGTTTTCGGGGGGATCCTACGATGTTTGACATCTTCTGGCGCGCTGTCGCGACCGGCGTCGGCGCGACCGTCCTGATGGATCTCTGGGCCTTCGTCCTGCACAAGGCGTTCGGCCAGCCACGCCCGAACTGGGGGCCGGTCGGGCGCTGGGTCTGGCACCTCCGCGACAAGGTGTTTCACGACGATATCGGCGATGCGGCGCCCTACGCGTATGAACAGGCGCTGGGCTGGGCCTTCCATTACTTCGTCGGCATCGCCTACGGCATAATCCTGGTGATGCTGGCGGGCGCGGGCTGGCTGGCCGCGCCGACCTTCCTGCCGGCCTTCATCCTCGGCATCGTTACCGTCGGCGCCGGCTGGTTCCTGCTGGCGCCAGGCATGGGCGCCGGCTGGGCGGCCTCGAAGCGGCCGAATCCGATGCGGGTCCGCGCCCTCAATCTGGTCTCGCACACGGTGTTCGCGCTCGGGCTCTACGGTACGGCGCTGCTGATCCGGTAGACAGCTAGAACAGACTGTTCAGATCCCGCCGCCCGTCGACCACACGGACGATTTCAACCCACTCCACTGGGCCATCGTCCGTGTTTGGAATCGTTTCGTAGAGCAGTACAAAAGGCGCCTCCACCAGCATTCGTGCGGAAGGCCTGATATCCGGTCGCCTGACACCCATGCGCGGCTGGTCTGCCAGCTGCATGGCCCGCGCTTCTAACTGATCGTAGTAACGATCGGCCGCCCGTATGTTTTCGCTGCCTACGTCACGTAGATGTCGATGAGGTCAGCCTTGGCCGCGGGTGACCAGACTAGCCTAACGGCCATTCCGCGAGGCTTCCGTCAGCTCTCGCCGAGCTTCCTTTCGCAACACGTCGAAATCCACAGGCTCCGGTCTCCCGCTTGCCTTGCCTTCATCCCACAACCGTCTCAGCCGACGAACATCGTCATGCCGCAGTTCGCGCTTGGCCAGCCAATCCCGCATCGCTTCACGCACGATCCCGCTTGCAGTGGCATACTCGCCCGCCTCCACGGCCTCGCGCATCAGGGCTGCCTGTTGTGGGGTCACAGCCACGCTCATTTTTTCAACGTTCGCCACGCTGCGTCCTCTCTTGCATTGCTCGATAGTGGGAAATATTACTCCCATCCACATCCTCGAGCAACTGCGATGTCGCGAGAAGAGCCTGTCCTTGCGCTACGAGTACGGCTGCGGTACGCCGATCAGGACAGCCTGTCGATCGGTCGCCATCCATGAATAATTTGGCGCGTGTGGGTATCGAAGGCGAAATAGTTGCCGCCGCCCGCCAGCTGATCGGCTTCGCGGCTGATTTGTCTGCCGCTGAGCGACAGCAGCAGGAGCGTGCCGACACCGCCATGTCCGACAAGGGCGATGTTGCCGCCGCCGGCACCGAGGACGGCCTCGACCTCGCTCACGATGCGCTGCTGTGCGTCGATGGCCCGCTCCCAGCCACGAATGCTTTCGTGCGGATTGGCGAAGAACCGGTCGGCGACCGCCTCGAACTCCGGAGGCGGCAGGAAACCCGTCGCCGACCGGTCGTTCTCATGCATCCGTTCCCTCACCTGCACCGCAAGGTCGAGGTGCCGCCCGAGCACCTCGGCGGTTTCAACGGCCTTGCGTTCGCCCGACGACACCACACGCCCGATCGATGCGATCCACGGCTGGTTCAGCATTGCATGCGCCCTGGCACGACCGATGTCGGACAGACCCCAATCCGGCACGGGCACGCTGGCGTCGATCTGAACCTGAGGATGGGTGATGTAATAGGCGATCGGCATAACAGAAATTCTCCTGTCGGCCGGGCGCAGCGAATGCCAGAAGTTCAATAGCTCTGGGTCGAACGACGCGCCTTCGGGGCCAGCGGCTGCTTTGCCTGGACATCCGGCTTTGGCGCCGACACTACCGGCCTGAAAGGCCCTTTCTTGAACGGCGCCATGCCTTCCCTAGCCAGCTCGTCGGCGCGCTCGTTCTCGATGTGGCCGGCATGGCCCTTCACCCAGTTCCAGGTGACCTTGTGGCGCCGGTTGGCCTCGTCCAGCGCCTGCCAGAGTTCGCCGTTCTTGACCGGCTTCTTGTCGGCGGTCTTCCAGCCATTCTTCTTCCAGCCATGGATCCATTTGGAAATTCCGTCCATGACGTATTTGCTGTCGGTATGAAGCTCGACCGTGCAAGGCTCCTTCAACGCATTCAGCGCCGAAATGGCCGCCAGCAATTCCATGCGGTTGTTGGTGGTTTCGGCCTCGCCGCCGAAGAGTTCCTTGGTGGTGCCGTTGAAGCGCAGGATGGCGCCCCAGCCGCCGGGGCCGGGATTGCCCGAACAGGCGCCATCGGTAAAGATTTCAACCTGCTTGCTCATGACACCCCGTTTTCGGCCAATCCATATTCCGAAGGAAATCTGATCGCCCGATGGAACCGCATCCTTCGGATATATTCGGACGGGTCGCGTTTCATCACCAGTCCGCCATCGGGGACGGTCAGCCAGTCGTAAAGCCGGGTCAGCATGAAGCGTAGCGCCGAACCGCGCGCCAGCATCGGCAGCGCCGCTTTCTCGTCATCGCTCAGGGGGCGCACGCTTTGATAACCGGCAAGCAGTGCCTTGCCCTTGGTAAGGTTGAAGGAAAAATCCTTCTCGAAACACCAGGCGTTGAGGCAGGTGGCGACATCATAGGCATAGAGATCGTCACAGGCGAAATAGAAATCGATCAGCCCCGAAAGCTTCTCGCCCAGGAAAAAGACATTGTCCGGGAACAGATCGGCATGAATGATTCCCTCGGGGAGGCCCTTGGGCCAGTTCCGCTCGAAATCGGCAAAGTCGGCATCGACCTCGGCCGCAAGACCCGGCTCGACCTCGTCGGCGCGGCCGCGAGACGCATCCCAAAGCTTGCGCCAGCCGTCGAGGGCGAGCGCGTTCGGACGCGTCATCGGAAAGTCGGCGCCGGCCAAGTGCAGCGCCGCCAGCGCCTTGCCGACCTCGGCGCAATGCGTTGCGGCCGGTCGCCGCAGCGAAAGTCCTTCGAGGAAGGTGATGATCACGGCCGGCCGGCCAGCCAGCGTGCCGATGACGCTGCCGTCATGCGCGGTCACCGGCAGCGGGCAGGACACCCCCTTGCTGGCGAGATGGCCCATCAGCCCGAGGAAAAACGGCAAATCCGCCTTCTCGACCCGCTTTTCATAGAGCGTCAGGATGTAGGAGCCGCTCGAGGTGTGCAGCAGGAAGTTCGAATTCTCGGTGCCTTCGGCGATGCCCTTGTAGGATAGGAGATCGCCGACCGGGTAGTGCTTCAGGAAAGCGCCGAGTTCGCCCTCCGCAACGTCGGTATAGACCGCCATGGCCGTTCACGCGGTCCCATTGACGAAGGCCATGTCGGCCGGCGTCAGTTCGACATCGCGCAGTACCCGCATGACCGGAAAATCCTCTGTTTCGGTGGCCGTGACAGCCAGGTCGATGGTGACGTCGAAACGCTGGCGGAACGCGTCGATGATCTCGTCGACGATGATCTCCGGCGCCGATGCTCCCGCCGACAGGCCGAGCGTCGAAATGGTGCCGATATCATTCCACGGAATTTCAGCGGCGCGCTGCACGAGAAGCGACATCGAGGCACCTGCCCGTTCCGCAACTTCGACAAGGCGGCGCGAATTCGAGGAATTGGGGGCGCCGACGATCAGATAGAGATCAGCACCCGGGGCGGTGTCCTTGACCGCTTCCTGGCGGTTGGTGGTGGCGTAGCAGATCGATTCCGCCGCCGGCGCCTGCAGGTCCGGAAAGCGCTCCTGCAACGCGCGGATGATGCCGGCGGTATCCTCGACCGAGAGCGTGGTCTGGGTGACGAAACCAAGTGCTTTTGGATCGGCCGGTACAAGCCGGGCTGCGTCGGCTTCGGTCTCGATCAGCGTTACCGCGCCTTCCGGCAACTGCCCCATTGTGCCGATCACCTCGGGGTGCCCGGCATGACCGATCAACAGCACATGGCGGCCAAGCCGCTGGTGACGCATCGCCTGCTTGTGGACTTTGGAGACCAGCGGACAGGTTGCGTCGAGATAGAACAGGTTGCGCGCCTGCGCGTCCGCCGGCACGGACTTGGGCACACCGTGCGCGGAGAAGACGACCGGCGACTGCCGATGTTCGGCCGGGATTTCGGAAAGTTCCTCTATGAAGACGGCCCCAAGGCTCTGCAGCCCCTCGACGACATAGCGGTTGTGGACGATCTCGTGGCGGACATAGACCGGGGCGCCATATTTTTTCAGCGCCAGCACGACGATCTGGATGGCACGGTCCACGCCCGCGCAAAAACCGCGCGGCTGGCAGAGCCGGATCGTCAGAGGAGGCTTGGCGATTGTGTGAAGCATCAAATCCTGCCGGTTGGTCAGCGCCGAAATGAGGTGCCTACCCCTGCCCTGTCAAGGGTATCGGTGGAAAGAGAGGCGTCGCTTGCGTTCATTCCTCTTTCGCGGGCCGGCGAAGCCGGAGGACAAGCACCGCGGCGAGTGCCGCGGCAAGCCCGTACCAGGTGACGGCATATTGCAGATGGCTGTTCGGCAGGTCGATGATGGTGACACCCCCGACCGGAAGGCCGCCGGGATTTGGCGTCTTGTCGGCATCGATGAAGATCGGCACCAAGGTGAACCCAGCCGGCAGGCCGGCGCTCGCGGCCATGACGTCGCGGTCCTTCCAGTAGAAGATGTTCTTCCCCACATCATTGTCGGGAAGCATCATGGAGGGCTTTGCCGGCAGCGGGTTGCGGGCAAGCCCGGTGACCGTGACCCTGCCCGTTACCTGTCCCTTGGCGCGCTTCGCCGCATCCTTGAGGTCGTAGGGAACAAAGCCGCGGTTGATCAGGACGAAACGGCCGTCGTCTAGGGCCAGCGGCGTATAGACGTTGAAGCCGGCATCCCCTTCCCAGGTCGCGTAGAAATGCCGCTCGCCGGAATGCAGGAAAGTGCCGGTGACAGTCACCGGCGTGTAGTCGACGTCGCCGGTCGAGGCGAATTCCTTCTCGACCTCGGAAAGCGGTCGTGGCGCCGCATGGGTGCGCTGGTCGATGGTCTGCAGCAGGCCTTCCTTCCAGTGCAGGCGCTGGACCTGCCAGGTGCCCAGCGCCAGCAGAATCAAGAACAGCACAAGGCCAAGGACGAACAACAGTGCCGATCGTGGCCGCGAATGGCCGCGGTCTTTGAGGGACGCTTCGCTCATTCGCCGCGATCCAGCCGACCCTCGGCTGCTTTGTTGCTGTATTGCAGGGTGAGCAGCACGCCCTTGATTAGCCGAAGCGCCGTGAGACACAGCACCAGGGCGAGTGGGATCCATATCAGCAGATGCAGCCAGAGCGGCGGGCTCAGCGTCACTTCCACCCAGAGCGCCAGACCGACGATGATGAAGCCGATGATCAGGATGACGAACACGGCCGGTCCATCGCCGGCATCGGCGTAGGAATAGTCGAGGCCGCAATTGACGCAGCGCTTGCCGACGGTGAGAAAGCCGGAAAACAGCCGCCCCTCGCCGCAACGCGGGCAGCGGCCGTGCAGGCCGGCCGAAATCGGATCGATCGGAGGCCAGATCGCCTTGTCTTCACTCATGCGTAGTGCCGTAATTCATGGCTATTGCTCGATCTCGATCGGCGTCCCATCGGCCACCATCGCCCAGATTTGTCCATATCGGACTCCGTAACCCCAATGCAGTCATCGGTCCAGTCGACCAATTGAAGCAGCCAGCCCCACTAGCTGAAGCCGCTTCGCCTCCTCGACGCGCAAGACCTTCTCGGGCAAGAGCCGGAATGCCAAGACGATAAAATGCGCAAATTGAAGTCAGCCGCATCTTTCATCGATTGGCGATCCTTGCGCCGAAAAGAAGAAAGGCGGCCACGTCGCCGCGGCCGCCTTCCCGAAATTGAAACTCAAAAGGCTGGATCAGTGGCCTTCGATCACCGCGCCGACCGATCCCCAGACGTAGATCGAGGCGAACAGGAACAGCCAGACCACGTCAACGAAGTGCCAATACCAGGCGGCCGCCTCGAAGCCGAAATGCTGCTTGGGGGTGAAGTCGCCCTTCATCGCCCGGATGAGGCAGACCAGCAGGAAGATGGTGCCGATGATGACATGGAAGCCATGGAAGCCGGTCGCCATGAAGAAGGTGGCGCCGTAGATGGAATCCTTGAAGCCGAACGGCGCGTGCATGTACTCGTAAGCCTGCACCATGGTGAACAGCATGCCAAGCCCGACGGTCAGCACCAGGCCGTTGATCAGGCCCTTGCGGTCGCCATGGATGAGCGAGTGGTGCGCCCAGGTGACCGTGGTGCCCGACAGCAGCAGGATGATGGTGTTGTAGAGCGGCAAATGGAAGGGATCGAGAACCTCCATGCCCTTCGGCGGCCAGACACCACCGGTAAACGTGTGGCGCGCATAGTTCTGCACCTCACCGGCAAAAAGGCTGGCATCGAAATAGGCCCAGAACCAGGCAACGAAGAACATCACCTCCGAGGCGATGAACATGATCATGCCGTAGCGCAGGTGCAGCGACACGACGCGCGTATGGTGGCCTTCATGCGCTTCCTTGATCGTGTCCGACCACCAGGCGAACATGGTGTACAGCACGATCACAATGCCGATGAAGAACAGCCACGGATTGGCGATGTTGACGCCGAAGATCGGGAAGGAGCCGCCTTTCAGGTATTCCATGAGGCAGACACCGCCAAAAGCGGTGACAAGCGCCCCTACCGATCCCAGAAAAGGCCACGGGCTCGGGTCGACGAGATGGTAGTCATGGTGTGGTTTTGCGTGCGCGTCTGCCATATCAACCCCCGAGATTTCCTTCGGTATCTGAAACTGTCTTGCTATTGCCCTGGGCCGGCCCCGACGACGCCACCGGCTTGGTCTTCTCGACCGGGAACATCGTATAGGACAGGGTGATCGTCTTCACGTCCTTCAGTTCCGGCACATTCACGATGTCGGGGTCCACATAGAACAGGACCGGCATGTCCAGCGTCTCGCCCGGCTTCAGCGTCGTATCGGTGAAGCAGAAGCATTCGACCTTGTTGAAGTACGGACCCGCCAGTTCCGGCTGCACGTTGAAGGTTGCGCGGCCGGTGACGGGGCGATCGAACTTGTTGGTCGCCTGATAATGCGCCTGCACGGTCTGCCCGATCTTCATGGTCATCGAGCGCTGGACCGGCTGGAACTCCCATGGCACGCCGGCGATGTTGGCGTCGAAACGAATGGTGATCTCGCGATCGAGCACGCGGCCGGCATATTGCTTCTCGGCACGTTGCGTCGTGCCGCCATAGCCGGTCGCCTGGCAAAACATCTTGTAGAGCGGCACGGCTGCATAGGCCATGCCGATCATGCCGGTGAAGAAAGCAAGGCAGACAGCCGCGACAACGCGGTTGCCGGTCTTGCCTACCGTCTTCTTGGACGTCTCGGCGCTCATCACATCGAGCCCGACAAATTGTGGCCGAACTTCACGATTGTCGCGATGTAGAAGATCACGACCAGCACCGCCAGCGCCACGCCGATGGCGATGGAACGGCTGCGCTGGGCCTTCTTCTGGCGATCGGTCAAGGTGACCGTTTCGAGTTCTTTCTCGGCCATGGTCATGCCCCACCCATGGCAAGCGCGCGTTCGACGACACTGTCAGCCAGATAGGCGGCGAAGATTGCGAAGAGATAGAGCAGCGAATAGGCGAACAGGGCCTTGGCCGGCTTCATGACGCGGTCATCGTCGGCCATGCCAAGCACTTTCCAGGCATACCAGACGAAACCAGCCCCCAACAGCAAGGCGGCCACGCCGTAGAACGGCGTCGTATAGCCGAGCAGCCAGGGCAGCACGCCGACCGGGGCCAGCACCAGCGCGTAGGCGAAAATCTGACGGCGGGTCGATGCATGGCCGGCGACGTTGGGCATCATCGGGATGCCGGCGCGGCCATAGTCCTCGGACTTGAACAGCGCGAGCGCCCAGAAATGCGGCGGCGTCCACAGGAAAATGATCAGGAACAGGATGATGCTTTCGAGGCTGACCGACCCGGTCACCGCGGCCCAGCCGATAACCGGCGGGATGGCGCCCGCTGCACCGCCAATGACAATGTTCTGCGGTGTCGAGCGTTTCAGCCACATCGTGTAGACCACGGCATAGAAGAAGATGGTGAAGGCCAGCAGCGTCGCCGACAACCAGTTGACCAACACGCCGAGCGTCATCACCGACAGCACCGACAACACCAGGCCGAAGCTCAGCGCCTCGTGCGGCTGGATCCGGCCGGAAGGCACCGGGCGGCTAGCGGTCCTGGTCATCACCGCGTCGATGTCGGCGTCGTACCACATGTTGAGCGCGCCAGAGGCGCCGGCCCCAATCGCAATGGCAAGGATGGCGATCACCGCCAGCAGCGGATTGATGGTCATCGGTGCCGCGACCAGTCCGACAAAGGCGGTGAACACCACCAGCGACATGACGCGCGGCTTCAGCAGGGCGAAGAAATCGCCCGCCGTAGCTTCCGACATACGGAAGCCCGCTTCGTCAATGCTGGTTTTGTCGACTAGGGCCATGCGTACTCAAGTCCATCATTCCGTTGGCCAAAACCGCCGGCGGGCCGGCGGTTTTGTATTCGAGCGGGAGCCGCCTTACTTGATCTTCGGCAGTTGCTCCCACTGGTGGAACGGCGGCGGCGAAGGCAGCTGCCATTCGAGCGTGGTAGCACCCTCACCCCACGGGTTGGCGCCGGCGATGCGCTTCTTCTGGAAGGCTTCGAACACGCCATAGAGGAAGATCACCACACCGACGGCCGAAATATACGAACCGTAGGACGAAACCATGTTCCAGCCCGCAAACGCGTCAGGATAGTCGATGGTGCGGCGCGGCATACCGGCGAGGCCGAGGAAGTGCTGCGGGAAAAAGATCAGGTTCACGCCGACGAACATGACCCAAAAATGGGTGTTGGCGATGACGGGCGAGTACATGTAGCCGGTCATCTTCGGGAACCAGTAGTACCAGCCGGCGAAGATGGCGAACACCGCGCCCAGCGACAGTACGTAGTGGAAGTGGGCAATGACGAAATAGGTGTCATGCAGCGACCGGTCGAGGCCGGCATTGGCCAGCTGGACACCGGTGACGCCACCGATGGTGAACAGGAAGATGAAGCCCAGCGCCCACAGCATCGGCGGCTTGAACGAAATCGATCCGCCCCACATGGTTGCGATCCAGGAAAAGATCTTCACGCCTGTCGGCACCGCGATGACCATGGTGGCGAAGACGAAGTAGCGCTGCGTATCGAGCGACAGGCCCGTCGTATACATATGGTGCGCCCAGACGATGAAGCCGACCGCGCCGATCGCGACCATGGCGTAGGCCATGCCGAGGTAACCGAATACCGGCTTCCTCGAGAAGGTCGAGACGATATGGCTGATGATGCCGAAGCCCGGCAAGATCAGGATGTAGACTTCCGGGTGACCGAAGAACCAGAACAGATGCTGGAAGAGGATCGGGTCACCACCACCGTCAGGCGCGAAGAACGTCGTGCCGAAGTTGCGGTCGGTGAGCAGCATGGTGATGCCGCCGGCCAGGACCGGCAGGGACAGCAAGAGCAGGAAGGCGGTGACCAGCACCGACCAGGCAAACAGCGGCATCTTGTGCAGGGTCATGCCTGGCGCGCGCATGTTGAAGATGGTGGTGATGAAGTTGATGGCACCGAGGATCGAGGACGCGCCGGCGATGTGGATCGACAGGATCGCCAGATCCATCGCCGGACCGGGCTGGCCCGAAGTCGAAAGCGGCGGATAGAGCGTCCAGCCGCCGCCCACGCCAAAGGCGCCAGGCGCACTCGGCACGAACATCGACGTGAGCAACAGGATGAACGCCGGCGGCAGCAGCCAGAATGAGATGTTGTTCATGCGCGGGAATGCCATATCGGGAGCACCGATCATGATCGGCACCATCCAGTTGGCGAAACCCCCGATCAGGGCCGGCATGACCATGAAGAAAATCATGATCAGCGCGTGCGCGGTGGCAAACGCATTGTACATGCTCTTGCCGCCGTCGATCGCGGCGTCGCCGTTCATGCCATAGACCATCTGCGCAAGACCGCTGAAGATCTGGATGCCAGGCTCCTGCAGCTCCATGCGGATGGCGACCGAAAGCGCGCCGCCGATTATGCCGGCCATGATCGCGAAGATCAGATAGAGCGTACCGATATCCTTGTGATTGGTCGAATAAACCCAGCGCACCCAGCCATGATACGGCTTGTGGTCGTGCCCGTCGTGAGCTGCAGCGTCTGCCATGTTCCGCTCCGTTCCCTAAATCTTGCTAACCCGCGACATCAGTTGCCGGCGGCCGCTACCTTGTTCTGGCCATCGACCTCGGCCATGAGCGTCTTGTTGGCACCTGGCAGGTCGGTCTTGGCCGCGGCCAGCCAGGTCTTGAACTGCGTGTCCGACACCACACGAACGGCGATCGGCATGAAGGCATGGTCCTTGCCGCAGAGCTGCGAGCACTGACCGTAATAGAGGCCTTCTTTCTCCGCCTTGAACCAGGTCTCGTTGGTGCGGCCGGGAACGGCGTCGATCTTGATGCCGAAAGACGGCACGGCAAAGGAATGGATCACGTCGGTCGCGGTGACAAGCACGCGGGTCATCGTGTTGACCGGCACGACCAGCTCGTTGTCGACGGCGAGCAGGCGCGGATAGACCGCGCGATCCTCCTTGCCGGCCTTGGCACGATCGCCATCCTGAAGGATGGCCGAATTGAAGGCGAGCGTGTTGTCGGTCTGGTATTCGTAATCCCAGTTCCACTGGTTGCCGGTTGCCTTGACGGTCAGCTTGGCCTCTTCCGGCGGCGTATACTGGGCGGTCAGGAGTTGGAACGAGGGGATGGCGAGGCAAAGCAGGATGACGACAGGGCCGATGGTCCAGATCACCTCGATCAGCGTGTTGTGGCTGGTCTTGGACGGGGTCGGATTGGCGCTCGCGCGGAATTTGACGATGCAGTAGATCAGCAGAAACAGCACAAGGACCGTGACCGGGATGATAAACCACATCGTGTAGTTTCCGAACCACTCGATCTGCCGCATCATGTCGGTCGCAGGCGCCTGGAAGCCGGTCTCCCACGGCCTGGGCTGGTCCGCATAAGCGGATCCGCAGGCGAGGAACGTGGCAGCAGCACCGGTGCTCGCTAGGAATTTTCTCATCGCCCTCTTCGTCTCCCAGTCTCTCGCCGGCTGTGCCCGCTAGAATAACCAACAATCCCGGGACGGGAATCCCGGACAGTCTCAAGCTGGTTCAAACCATACTCTTTTTCCCTCCGCAAGAAAGGAGCGGTCGAAACCGTGCGGCATTTTTGCGCGCAAGCTGACGGGGCTCTTCCGGGGCAATGGCCGTAGTGGCGAATCGCGTATGTTCGGCGGCCCGCACGCCTTGTGCCGGCGACACCCGCAAAGCGTCGTAATTCAGGCAAATTTGGCAGGGAAAAGCGCCGCATTGCCTTTTTAGGGACAGTCCGGCCACGGTCTCGTCCTTTACTTGGCATTGGCGCGGCTTAAAGTGCCGTGATTCGCAATGGAGCCGTCATGAACTCTTGGCTTTCGAGACTGAGGCATACGCGACTGGGCCTTTCGAGAACCCTGGCAAACGCCGTGTTTCTCGCGGTCCTGTGCGCGGCCGGTCTGTCCGTCCCCGGCAAGGCCAATGCTGCCCAGCCAAGCGGCACGGTGCGCTCGACGCATGGCGCATGGTCGATCATCTGCGACACGCCGGCCGGCGCCACCTCGGAACAATGCGTGATGATGCAGAACGTCGTCGCCGAGGATCGTCCGGAGATGGGCCTTTCGGTCGTCGTGCTGCGCACCGCCGACAACAAGGCCGAGATCCTGCGCGTGCTGGCGCCGCTCGGCGTGCTGTTGCCGAACGGCCTCGGGCTCAACGTCGACGGCAAGGACATTGGCCGCGCCTATTTCGTGCGCTGCTTCCAGGACGGCTGTTATGCCGAGGTCATTCTCGAAAAGCCGCTGCTCGACACGCTGAAGACCGGTACGTCGGCAACATTCATCGTTTTCCAGACCCCGGAAGAGGGTATCGGCATTCCCGTCGACCTCAAGGGTTTCGCCGAAGGCTTCGCCGCTCTGCCCTGATCGCGGCTTCGCGCTGAACCAGGCCTGGACGCGGCTTTTGCCGACCCCAGACGCATGCCTTGCGTTCAGCGAACGAAATCATTCGTCGGCGCCGATTCGTCATTGCCGATTGTGTGGGCGCGGCTTCACGCCTACATCGGGGGAAAGCAAACATCCCACGGACGGACGCCATGAACAGCCTGATCGGCCAATTCGACATTTCAGACGACCGCATCAAGCAGATCGTCGCTGACACCATCAAGGGCGCGGACGACGGCGAGCTTTTCCTCGAATACAGCGAGAGCGAAGCGCTGATGTTCGACAATGGCAAGCTGAAGACCGCCAATTTCAACACCGACCAGGGCTTTGGCCTGCGGGCCGTCGCCGGCGAGGCCAGCGGCTACGCTCATTCCAGCGACCTGTCCGAGGCGTCGCTGCTGCGCGCGGCCGAAGCCGTCTCGACCGTCAAGGGTGGCTATTCCGGCACGCTTGCGGCAGCCCCCGCCCGTACCAACCGCCATCTCTACGGCGACGAGAACCCGATCCCCTCGCCTTCCTTCGAGGCCAAGGCGAAGCTGCTGCAAGAAATCGACGCCTGGCTGCGCGCCGAGGATCCACGCGTGCGCCAGGTAACGGCCTCGATCGCCGCATCCTGGCAGCATGTCGAGATCGTTCGTGCCGACGGCCAGATGGTGCGCGATATCAGGCCGATGGTCCGCGTCAACGTCTCGGTCGTCGTCGGCGACGGCGACCGCCAGGAAAGCGGCTCCTATGGCATGGGCGGGCGCAAGGCATTCGGCGAATTCCTGATCGAGGATAGTTGGAAGCACGCCGCCAGGGAGGCGCTCCGGCAAGCGGTGGTCAACCTGGAGGCAATCCCGGCCCCGGCAGGCACTTTCGACATCGTGCTATCCAATGGCTGGCCGGGCGTGATGCTGCACGAAGCCGTCGGCCATGGTCTTGAAGGCGATTTCAACCGCAAGAAAACGTCGGCGTTCGCCGGCCTGATGGGGCAGCAGGTGGCCGCCAAGGGGGTGACGGTCGTCGACGACGGCACCATCCCAGAGCGGCGCGGCTCACTCACCGTCGACGACGAAGGCACGCCTTCGGCCCGCAACGTCTTGATCGAGGACGGCAAACTGGTCGGCTACATGCAGGACCGGCAGAATGCCCGGCTGATGGGCATGAAAGCCACCGGCAATGGCCGGCGAGAAGGCTATGCGCACCAGCCGATGCCGCGCATGACCAACACTTACATGACCTCGGGCGACATGGAGCCGGACGAAATCATCGCCTCCGTCAAGAACGGCATCTACGCCGTCTCCTTCGGCGGTGGCCAGGTCGACATCACGTCGGGCAAATTCGTGTTCGGCTGCACCGAGGCCTACATGATCGAGAACGGCAAGGTGACGCAGCCGATCAAAGGCGCGATGCTGATCGGCAACGGGCCTGATGCCATGCACCGCGTCTCGATGGTCGGCAACGACATGAAGCTCGACAACGGCATCGGCATGTGCGGCAAGGCCGGCCAGGGCGTACCCGTCGGCGTTGGCCAGCCGCATCTCAGGATGAACCAGATGACGGTCGGCGGCACGCGGGTTTGAAACTCGGTGCCGTTCCGGTGTCATCACCCGCCGTGACGTTTCCGGATGCAGGCGCCCTCCACCATGCCCATTGTCATCCTGACAGGGGCCGGCCTGACAGGGACCGGCTTTTCGGCGGCTGGGACCTTGAAGTGGACACAATCCACATTAACAAATTATTAGGTCTTTGACTGCCTGGGCTGCCTCTCGCGCACGAACGCAGCACCAGTTCCTCGTTGCGGTGGTGGTTTTGGCAATGCGGCACTCCCCCGTCCTGGCTCTCCTGCTTGGCTTTGTTTCGTTGATTGGTGCGGCATCGCTGCTAGCCAGTCCGGCGTCGGCCCAGTCGACTTTGTTCAAGTCGCGATCGACCCAATCTTCCATGGATGGATCACGCTCTGCCTCCGTGGGTGGAAGCACCAGCGTCCCCTACGGTTGGATCGATTTCTGTCATCGCCGCCCAAAAGAGTGCAAGGTGCCGGCTCTGCCGGCCGCGAATGTCAAGCTGACAGCGCGGACCTTCCGCATCCTCAAGCGGATAAATCAGAAGGCGAACAGCGCCATCAAACCCGTCAGCAATTTCGATCACTGGGGCACGATGGCGGACCATTGGGATTATCCGGTTGACGGCAAAGGCGATTGCAAGATCTACGCACTCTACAAACGCAAGCTCCTTCAAGAGGCTGGATTTCCCCGGCAAGCGCTGTTGATGACGGTCGTGCGCGATCTCAACAATGAGGGCCACACCATCCTGACGGTGAAAACCGATAAAGGCGATCTTGTCCTCGACAATATGGTCGACCAAATCAGGCCTTGGAACGCAACCGGCTACTACTTCCTGAAACGTCAATCGCAGCAGAATCCGAATGTCTGGCAGTCGGTCAACCAGCGAGGCGGCACGCCGAAAACCTTCGCGAATGCTGCAAAGCTCGCAGATTGAGCCTGCCTGGACCGTACGGTTCAGGCATTACAGGCGTTCGGCGGCTTTTTTAGAGCGGTTCGGTGTTTGATAGAATCGCTGAACCGCTCTCTCTTCATTTCGACGCAATTCCGGACGGAAAACCGCTACCCATTCTTCCTGGAGTCGCTTTAACCGGAGGATCCCGCAGCAGCGCTTCGGAAGCGCGGTTTTCTGTGGCCTCAGCAGTCTGAACGAAACGTGCTCAGCCGCGCCTCTTCTTGGGTTTTTCCAGCAAGGCGACCGCCTCGACATGTGGCGACCACAGGAACTGATCGATTGGCGTCACGCTGTTCAAGGTATAGCCGCCGTCGATGAGAATGCGCAGGTCGCGGGCCAGCGTCACCGGGTTGCAAGACACCGCGGCAACGTATGGAACGTCCGAGCGGGCGATCTGCGTCGACTGGTCTTCGGCGCCGGCGCGCGGCGGATCGAAGACAAGGCCGTCGAAGGCGTTCAACTCCTTGAAGGTCAGTGGCCGGCGAAACAGGTCGCGTCGTTCGCCCGTCACCCGCTTGAGGCCGGTCGCGAAACGTGATGCCCGGTCGAGCGCCGAAAGCGCGGCCGCGTCGCCTTCGACCGCATGGACTTCCGATTTCGCCGCCAGCCGCAAGGCAAAGCTGCCGCAACCGGCAAAGAGATCGGCAATTTTTTTTGCACGCTTCAGATGTCCGCCGACGATCTCGGCCATGGTCCGTTCGGCGGCCTCCGTCGCCTGCAGAAAGGCGCCGGGCGGCACGGCGACCGCAACACTGCCGAACATGACCACGGGCTTCCTTGGTTCGATGACGATCTCGTCATCGATGGACAGCCTGGCAAAGCCTTGCGCAACGACAAAGTTGGAGGCGATACGGCGCTGGTGTTCGCCGAGCTTGCCTGACTCGTGCACCGCGATGTCGAGGCCGGAACCCGTAACGGTGACCGCCATCCGGAACGATTTGGTGGTGGCGCATATCAATTCGGCCAGCGCCCTCAGCTGGCCGAGTGCCGCGACGATCTCGGGCAGTGAGATCGGGCATTCGGATATGGAGATGATCTCGGGCGACAGATGGCGATTGAAGCCGAGCAGCATGCCTGCGTCCGTGCGCCGGGCGGCAAGCACGACGCGGCGGCGCGACTGCGGCGCGCAGGCGACCAGTTCGCCAATCTCGCACTCGATGCCCTTGCCCTTCAATGCGTGCACCACCTTTTCGCGTTTCCATCGGCGATAGGCTTCGGTCTCGAAATGCTGGAGGGCACAGCCGCCGCATTCGGTGAAATGGCGGCAGGCTGGTTCGACGCGCAGCGGAGAGGCTTCCAGCACCGCCATCAGCGTGGCGCGATCCCGCTCGCGCGCGGCGGTGACGATCTCGCCTGGCAGCGTGAAGGGAATGAACAGATCGCCGCTCTCGGTTTCGGCGATGCCGTCGCCCTGCGATCCGAGCTTTCGTATTGTGAAGCGTACGCTCATCGGTCCTTGATCCCACCGAGCAGGAATTCGCGATTGCCGTCGCCACCTTCGATCGGCGACAGATGCAGGCCAAGCGAGCGCCAGCCGGGAACGGCATCCAGCCAATCCTGCAGCAGGCCCGCGACACGGGCGGCATCGAAGGGATCCTTCAACAAACCGCCCTTGCCGATCGCCTCGCGACCGGCCTCGAATTGCGGCTTGACCAGAAAGATCGCACCGGCGCCGGGATTGGCAATGGCGAGTGCCGGCGGCAGCGCCAGTTTCACCGAGATGAAACTGACGTCGGAAACGATGAAATCCGGATTGCGGCCGGCAAGATCGGCAACGGTGAGATCGCGCGCGTTCAGGCCCTCGATCACGGTCACGCGCGGATCACCACCGACATCAGGATGCATCTGGCCATGCCCGACATCGATTGCCGTGACATGGGACGCGCCGCGTTCGAGCAGCACCTGGGTGAAACCGCCGGTCGAGGCGCCGATGTCGAGGGCCTCGCGACCGGCCGGGTCGAGGCTGAAATGGTCGAGCCCGGCGATCAGCTTGAGCGCGGCGCGCGAGACATAGGCTTGCGCCGGATCGTCGATGGCGACAACGCATTGCGGCGAAACGTTCTGGCCGGGCTTGCGGGCTATGGCGCCGTCGACCGTCACCGTGCCGCGCTCCACCGCGTCGCGGGCGCGCGAGCGGCTGGCAAACAGCCCGCGCTGGACGAGCAGGTCGTCGAGCCGCTGGCGTGTGCTGGCTGGCAGAGGCGAGTTCATCGGCCTTCTCTGACGAAAGCCCGCGGTGAAGGCAAGGACATTAGATGGACCAAAGTGATCCTACGAGAGCGGCTGGTGCATCGAACCAGGCCGCGGCTTGCGCCCATCATGCCGGGTCCGGCAGAATATTGGTCACGAAGAGCCCTCTGTTTGTCGCAACTCGAAGGAGAACGAATGCTGACGGGAACCTGCCACTGTGGCGCCGCCCACTGGACGCTGGAGGGCGACCCCGGCCCGGTGACGGCCTGCAACTGCACGCTTTGCCGCCGCTATGGCACGCTCTGGGCCTATGATTATGTCGACGAACGCATTCGCGTTTCGGGGCCAATGGGCAGCTATACGCGCGCCGGACAGGAAGACCCGTCGCTCGAGATCCTGTTCTGCCCGCGTTGCGCCTGCGTGCTCGGCTGGCGCGGACTGCGCGCCAGCGCCTCGGGTCGAAGACGCATGGCCGTCAATGTCCGGCTGGCGCCCCCCGAGGCCGTCGCCGATCTGCCGATCGACCATTTCGATGGTCTCGACACGTACGACGATCTGCCGCGCGACGGCCGCTGCGTACGCGACATGTGGTTTTAGAAGATGGTTCGCGGAGCCTGGCGCTCGATGGCTGGAGACAAACCGTCGTCTCGACCGCCTGAAGCCTGCTCACGCGCATGCCCGGTCGCAACAGGTGATACAGGCGAAGGATCCGGCGGCATCACAAGCTGCGGAATTTGCTTGTAGGAAAAGCCGCCGCGGATATCGCCCATCTTGCCGGCGACAATGCCTATCGCCGCCTTTTCAAGATTGCGGTCGTAGGGCGTTTCGGCGGCAGCCGGTACGACCATCACCGCCAAGAAGGCCGCGCCGCACAGAAGCGTCTTCATTCTCGTTGTCTCCCTGCCTGGCTGTGATCTAGCAGGGCGGCGTTGAAAAACGGCCAAGGAACAGGGTAAGCAAAACGCCAAACGGCAACGTTAACAATGCCTTATAAAATCGAGCCGGCAAACTGATTCAAGCTGTTGAGGTTTTGATTCAGGCGCGCTGGGCGCGGACCGTATGACCGAGCGCGGTGAATACGGTGCGCACGATTCCGGCGACGTCGAGGCCAGCATCGGCATACATCTTCTCTGGCTTGGCGTGGTCGGTGAAGTCATCCGGCAGCACCAGCGGGCGTACCTTCAGGCCGCTTTCGAGCAGTCCTTCATGGGCGAGGAATTGCAGCACATGGCTGGCGAAGCCGCCAATTGCGCCCTCCTCCACCGTCACCAGAACCTCATGCGAGCGGGCCAGCCGCCGGATCAGATCCTGGTCGAGCGGCTTGGCGAAACGGGCATCGGCGACCGTGGTGGAAAGCCCGGCCGCGCCGAGTTCCTCGGCCGCGATGAGGCAATCCTGCAGCCTTGTGCCGAAGGACAGGAGGGCAACCTTGCTGCCTTCCCGGACGACGCGGCCTTTGCCGATCTCCAGAACAGAGCCGCGCTCGGGCATGTCGACGCCGACGCCGTTGCCGCGCGGATAGCGGAAGGCGATCGGCCCGTCGTCATAGCTGGCGGCGGTGCGCACCATGTGACGCAATTCCGCCTCGTCGGCCGCGGCCATTACGACAAAGCCCGGCAGGCTTGCCAGGAAGGTGGTGTCGAACGCGCCGCAATGGGTGGCACCGTCGGCGCCGACAAAGCCGGCGCGATCGATGGGGAAACGCACCGGCAGTTTCTGGATCGCGACGTCATGGACGACCTGATCGTAGGCACGCTGCAGGAAGGTCGAATAGATCGCGGCGAAGGGCTTGTAGCCTTCCGTCGCCAGGCCGGCGGCGAAGGTCACCGCATGCTGCTCGGCAATGCCGACGTCGAAAGTCCTTGACGGAAACACCTCGCCGAACAGGTCGAGGCCGGTGCCGCCCGGCATGGCGGCGGTGACGGCGACGATGCGGTCGTCCTCGCGCCCCTCCTGGATCAGGCTTTCGGCAAACACCTTGGTGTAGGCCGGTGCATTGGCCGGCGCCTTGGCCTGTGCGCCGGTGATGACGTCGAATTTGTTGACGCCATGATACTTGTCGGCAGCCGCCTCCGCCGGCGCGTAGCCCTTGCCCTTCTGGGTGACGACATGGATCAGCACCGGACCCTTGCCGTTGTCACGGACATTTTTCAGGACCGGGATGAGATGCTCCAGATTGTGACCGTCAATCGGGCCGATGTGATAGAAGCCGAGTTCCTCGAACAAGGTGCCGCCGGTGACGTAACCGCGCGCATGCTCGACCGCGCGGGTGATGGCTCGATCGGCCCGCTTGCCGAGATAGGAGGTCAGCTTCTTGCCAAAGTCGCGCAGGCCGATATAGGCCCTGCCGGAAGCCAGACGCGCCAGATAGGCGCTCATGGCGCCGGTTGGCGGGGCGATCGACATGTCATTGTCGTTGAGGATGACGATGAGGCGCGCATCGAGCGCGCCGGCATTGTTCATCGCCTCATAAGCCATGCCGGCCGACATGGCGCCGTCGCCGATGACGGAGATGACATTGTTGCGCCCGCCTGAGAGGTCGCGGGCGGCGGCCATGCCGAGGCCGGCCGATATCGATGTCGAGGAGTGGGCGGCGCCGAACGGGTCATATTCGCTCTCGGCTCGGCGGGTGAAGCCCGACAACCCGCCTTCCTGGCGCAAGGTGCGGATGCGGTCGCGACGGCCGGTCAGTATCTTGTGTGGATAGGCCTGGTGGCCGACATCCCAGATCAGCCGGTCATCGGGTGTGTTGAAGACATAGTGCAGCGCCACGGTCAGTTCGACCACGCCAAGCCCGGCTCCGAGATGGCCGCCGGTGCGCGACACCGCGTCGATCAGTTCGAGGCGAAGCTCTGATGCCAGTTGCGGCAAGTCGCTCTCGGCCAGCGTGCGCAGGTCGGCCGGGACGCGAACCCTATCGAGAAGCGGCGTATGCGGCGTTGCGTTCACGTTGGGCCCAGACTTTCTGTTCATCGGCGGATAGGCCGCCGGCCGGCGAAAGTAAATGCGTGTCGCTGACGCGGACGGTCAGCCCCTCACCGATCTTCTCAGCCTTCCGGCAGCGGGATGAATTCTTTCTCATCGCCAGGAACGATATCGAAGCGGCCGGTCTTCCATTCCTGCTTGGCCTGCTCGATGCGCTCCTTGGACGAGGAAACGAAATTCCACCAGATGTAGCGCTTCGAACCGAGAGACGCGCCGCCGAACAGCATGAAATGCGCACCCATCGATGACGATATGATGATCTCGTCGCCGGGCCGGAACACCAGCAGCCGTTCCGCTGGAAAGGCATCACCCGAAATCGAAACCTCGCCCTCCAGCGTGTAGATGGCGCGCTCCTCGGCCTCGGGCGGGATTTTGACGCTGGCGCCAGGCGCCAGCCGCAAATCTGCATAGAGTGTTTCGGAATCGGCCCGCACCGGAGACCGCAACCCCTGGAAATCGCCGATGACGACGCGGCCGCTGACGCCTTCGGCGTCGATTTCGGGAAGCCGCAGCGCCGCTGTGTTCTCGAACACCGGTGCCACCTCTTCCTTGCCGTCCGGCAGAGCCAACCAGGTCTGCAGGCCGGAGATCGACATCGGCGCGCCGCGCAATTCCTGCGGCGTGCGCTCGGAGTGGACGATGCCGCGACCGGCCGTCATCAGGTTCACGTCGCCGGGTTGAATGACCATTTCGGTGCCGAGCGAATCGCGGTGCCTGATCTTGCCGTCGAACAGATAGGTCACGGTCGACAGGCCGATATGCGGGTGGGGACGGACATCGAGCGCCTGGCCCGCGCGCATGATCGCGGGACCCATTCGATCGAAGAAGATGAACGGCCCGACCAGGCGCCGCTTGGCGGTCGGCAAGGCGCGACGCACCTCGAAACCGCCAATGTCCTTGGCGTTGGGGATAACCATCAGCTCGATCTGGTCGCTGGCGAAGGCATCGCCGGCCTCAGGGTCCTTGCCGGGGAAGAAGCTCATGAACTCTCCTCGTCAGCGGTCAGTGGGCGCTTGGGCATATCAGGCGAACCGGATCGCCGCTTTCGCTTTTAATTTGGCCGCCACCTCTTCGCGATTGCGAGGATGCTGGTGGGTTTCGAGGGAATCGAGCAATTCGCGTGCGGATGCCGCGATGGCTTCGACCGCATGATCGAACACATGCTGGTTCTTGGCAGAAGGCCGCGTCGTGCCGCTCAGCTTGCGGACAAACTGCAGTGCCGCGTCGCGGACTTCGTCGTTGGTTGCCGGCGGATCAAAATTGAACAGGGTCTTGATGTTTCTGCACATCGCTTCCGTATCTCCTCTTGTCCGTTTCAATCGGGACGAACTGTATCCTCAATGATGATCGTGTCCAAAAACCGGTAAGGCTGCTCCGGACCTCAGTCCGCGTCGAGCGGCTCGGTTCCAACCGGCTTGCCGTCGCGCGACAGCCTGATCTTCTCGACCTTGTCCTCGGCGGCCTTCAGCAGCCGGTCGCAATGAACCTTCAGCGCCTCCCCGCGCTCGTAAATCCGGATCGACTGGTCGAGCGGCACGTCGCCACGCTCCAGATCATCGACGATCTTCTCCAGTGCGTCGAGTGCCTGTTCAAAGCTCATCGCCTTGACGTCTTCGTTGATCTCACCGGTCATCATTCATCCTTTCATCAGTCGCCCGACATGGGCGGCGACCGAAAATGCCAATCCCTGCAGATCGTAGCCGCCCTCGAGCAGGCTGACGAGCCGGTTGCCGCCGTGGATTGCGGCGCGCTGCATCAGCTGGCCGGTCGCCCAGTCGAAATCGTCCTCGGTCAGATTGATTTCCGCCAGCGGGTCGCGATGGTGCGCGTCGAAGCCGGCCGAAACGATAATCAGATCCGGCGCGAAATTGTCGAGTGCCGGCAGCACGCGCGACAGGAACGCATCGCGAAACACCTCGCTGCCCGTCCGAGGCGCCAGCGGCGCATTGACGATGTTGCCGGCGCCGGTCTCACTCTTCGCGCCCGTGCCGGGATAAAGCGGCATCTGGTGCGTCGAGCAATAGAGCACCGAGGGATCGTCCCAGAAAATATCCTGCGTGCCGTTGCCGTGGTGCACGTCCCAGTCGACGACCGCGACACGCTCGGCGCCGTGCTTCTTCTGCGCATGGCGCGCTGCGATTGCCGCCGTGTTGAAGAAGCAGAAGCCCATGGCCGTGGTCTTTTCGGCATGGTGGCCGGGCGGACGGGCGGCGACGAAAACGTTGTCGGCGCGGCCCGCAAAGACGTCGTCGACGGCAGCATTGGCGGCACCGATCGCCGTAATCACCGCTTGCCAGCTTTTCGGGCTGGCGGTGGTGTCGGCGTCGATGCGGGCAATGCCTTCGTCGGGGATGGCGGCGCGGACACGCGCGACGAAATCGGCGGGATGCGCGTAGAGGATGGTCGCCTCGTCGCCGTGCGGTGCCTCGACGCGGTCAAGCGTGGCAAAAGCTTCGTCGTCGAGCACGCGCTCGATGGCGCGCAGGCGGTCGGGCCGCTCGGGGTGACCGGGCGGCGTGATGTGTTCGAGAAAGATCGGGTGCGTGTAGAGACGGGTGGCCATGCCCCCTATCTAGTGCCCCGGCGTCGTGATGGCCATGCGTTGCGGCTTGATCGCTGGGGAAAATCGAACCTGCGTCCATTCATATCGCTGCGGGCATTGGCGGCGCCGGCCCTTCGGCGTAAGGTCGCAACCACTGCCTGGTGCCCGCCGGGCTGTTTGTTTTAGCGACATTCTGCGACGCCAAGTGATTCCACTTGGCTGCAAATGCCTTGGCGGGAGAATCGGGAACACGGTTGAACTCCGTGGCGTGCCCAACGCTGTGAGGGGGACCGCGCCGGTAAAATGCCACTGTCGATGACGGGAAGGCACCGGACGCGGGTTGATCCCGAGCCAGAAGACCGGCCTGGCAGGCATCGTCATCCGCATGGTCAGGCGGATGACATCGATTGCAATCGCAAGGGGACAAGCGATGCCGGAAGCTATGACCGCTCCAATGGGCGATGGATTTGACCAGATTGCGCGCGACGCTGTTTACCGCGCCATGTTTACGCGGCGCGACGTCCGCAGCCATTTTACATCGGAAGCGATCGACGACGAAGTGCTGGCGCGGCTGCTGCTTGCCGCCCATCACGCGCCATCGGTCGGCTTCATGCAACCCTGGAACTTCATCGTCATTCGCGATGCCGCGCGGCGGGCGGAAGTGCGCGACCTGTTCCTGGCCGCGCGAGAACGGGAACTGCCTGAAATCGAGGCAGAACGGCAGGCGCTCTACCGCAAGCTCAAGCTCGAAGGCATTTGCGAAAGCGCGCTCAACATCTGCATCACCTGCGACCGCGAGCGCTCGAAAGGCTCGCCGCTGGGGCGCTGGCACAATCCGGAGATGGATCTCTACAGCACGGTCTGCGCGGTGCAGAATTTTTGGCTGGCGGCACGCGCCGAGGGCGTCGGCGTCGGCTGGGTCAGCATCATCGAGGCGCAAGCGCTGAAAAGCTTGCTGGGTATTCCCGATCAAGTGACGCCGATCGCCTATCTCTGCGTCGGCCGCGTTTCCGAATTCGCACCGAAGCCGGATCTCGAAACACACGGCTGGGGCCGGCGGCTGCCGTTGCCCGAGCTTATCATGAGCGAGACTTTTCGCGGACAAGGCGAAGCGCCGCTCAAATCAGCAGTGGCGCGCCTCGGCACCGTCGCCGGTGCGCCGGCGAGGCCGGTTGATCAGCTCGTCGCGCCGGCAGTGCCCCACCGTGAGCCACCGAAAGAAGCCAGTGCCCTGTCCTTGAGTTCCCTGAACTTCGACGAGGCTTCGGCCAGCCTGGCGTCCCAGGCGGCATCGGGCACCTGACCCTCGATGGTCTTGAAATAGACCTGCATCAGGCAGGCAATGGCGAACGGCTCGATGAAGGCCGCCTTGAAAGCCCAGGCAAAGACGATTGCCAGCACGAAAGCCCAGCCGGCGAGCTGCCCGGGCATGACGTAAAGAATAGCGGCTGCCGGAGCCAGCATCAGCAGGAAAATCACGAACGACACGCCCCACATGATGACCCCTAGCCAGACGGCATTCTTGACCATGGTCTTGCCGTTCTGGGCGTAGAGCACAACGCCTTGGCGCGCGGTTTCGAACGGCGAGGACGAACTGTTGCGGATGTTGTAGCCGAGAATGATCTCGTCGACATAGGTCAGCGACAGGCGAATCACCGTGTTGAGGAACGAAACCAGGCCGCTCAGGCCAGGAATGGGCAGGAAGGCCGCGATGCCGCCGAGCAGGCCGGTGATGGCGCGTATGGCGCCCTTGACCAATTGGTCGACGACGAAAAGGATGTTGGCCTCGGCAAAACGCTCGGTCACGACCTCTTTCGCGTAGGCGATCTGGTTCTGGCCATTGGGAATATCATGGCCGTCGATCAGATGCACCATGACGGCGATATGGCCCGCCTTGACGACGTAGAGGATGTATTCGCGGATCCAGTGGACGGCGATCGAGACGATGCCGAAACCGACCACGCCGCCCCACATCGCAAAAGACAATGGTCCGTCGGGATCGGTGGAAATATGGCCGACGCCATAGCCGACGGAGGCGCCGGTGCCGGTGGCCACGATGTAGGCCAGGGTGATCCCAAAATAGATGATCATGCGAAAGACAATGAAAGGCCAGGTCCGCATCATGATGGACACCGACCTGCCGATATCGAAATCCCACATGCCCGAATCTCCCCTCAGAGATGGCTGCGGAGGATGCGCTCAAACCGGCTATTGTCAATTGCAGGCAGTGGCGGGACTGCCATGGTGGTTCATCTTGAAAGCGCTTCCGGCTTTTTCAGCAGGCCTTCGAGCAATTGCTTGAACGCGGCCACCACCATCTTCGATGTCGCTTCGGGATCTTGCGAATTGGCGATGCGCTGCGCGGCCTGGCTGCTCGCCCCATTGATCAGCCGCGCTGCCGACTCCGGGTCGACGCCGGGGACGACCACCCCTTCCCGCTGCAGCGCTGTCAGATGATCGGTCATTGAACCGACGCAGGCATTGGCATTCGACCACAGTGCCGGATCGCCCAGCACAGCCGGACCATCCCGGAACATGATGCGCTGGATTTCCGGCTCCAGCGCCATTTCGATATAGGTGGTGCATTCGTCGACGAAATGCTGCCAGCGGGTCGGCGCCCGCGACGCGACCTCATTCACCCGGGCCGCCATTTCCGCGTCGATTTCGGCGATAACCGCCTCAAGCAGTCCCTTCTTGTCGCCGAAGTGATGATAAAGGGCGCCGCGCGTCAGCCCGGCCGACGCGGTGAAATCATCCATCGACGCTTCGGCATAGCCGATGGTGCCGAAAGCCTGGCGCGCCGCGGCGATCAGCTTGGCGCGTGTCTCGGCGATCATCTCCTTGCGCGGTCGATGCATGCTTCTGGCCTTACTTACATACGCTCCGTATGCCAATTGACATACGCGACGTATGCTCTATTTAACACTTATACGTCTCGTATGTAATTGTCGAATCGCCCCTTGTCGAGGAACAGGATCATGCAAAACCCCTATTCGGAAATCTTTCGCGCTCCCGGAGCCACGGGCTTTGCCGCCGCCGGCTTCATGGCGCGCCTGCCGATCGCCATGGCGCCGATCGGCATCGTGGCGATGCTGTCGCAGACGCGTGGCGAATACTGGCTGGCGGGTGCGGTTTCGGCGACATTCGCCTTGGCCAATGCCTTCCTGGCGCCGCAGATATCGAGGTTGGTCGACCGCCTCGGCCAGACGCGGGTTGTCGTACCCACCACCATCATCTCCGTGCTCGCATTCGCGGCCCTGATCGCATCGGCCAATCAAGGCTGGCCGGTATGGACGCTGTTCGCGTCGGCACTGCTGGCCGCGGCGATGCCAAGCATGCCGGCCATGGTGCGGGCGCGCTGGACCGAGATTTTCCGGGGCCGGTCCGAGATGAACACCGCCTTCGCCTTCGAGTCGGCGGCGGACGAACTGGTCTATATCGCCGGCGCATCGCTGTCTGTGGGCCTCAGCGCCGCGCTGTTCCCGGAAGCGGGCGTGCTCGTCAGCACGCTGTTCCTCGCCTTGGGCTCGACAGCCTTCATTCTGCAGCGTTCGACCGAGCCGCAAGTGCGGCCGGTGGACCATGGCTCCAGCGGCTCGGCAATCCGCCTGGGGCCGGTCCAAATCATCACCTTCGCCATGATCTTCATCGGCGCGACCTTCGCGACGACGGAGGTGAGCACGGTGGCGATCACCAAGGAACTCGGCCAGCCGGGCACTGCCAGTCTCGTCATCGGCGTCTATGCGCTGGGCTCCTTCGTGCTCGGCATCATCATCGGCGCGCTCAACCTGAAAGCACCGCTGCAACGCCAGCTCGCCATCGCGGTTGCCTTGGTCGCGCTCGGCACACTGCTGCCGCTTACCGCCAGCACCGTGCCAGCGCTCGCGCTGACTGTCTTCATCAGTGGCGTGGCGATCTCGCCGACCTTCATCACCGCCTTCGGCCTGATCGAGCGGCATGTCCCGGAAGCGATGCTGACCGAAGGCATCACCTGGGTAACCACCGGGATCGGCATCGGCATGGCGCTGGGCTCCTTCGCCGCCGGCGCCGTGGTGGATGCATTCGGCGCCCAGAACGGATTCTGGGTCTCGGTGACGTCAGGCGCTATCGCGCTGATCACGGTGCTGCTCGGCCAGCGCAGCCTCGCCACCCACGAATGCGAGTTGGAAGGATGCGAGGCGGCAATCCCGGCCGAGTGACAGGCAGGGTTTGTCGAGATCAGAGGATCTCGGTCTTGGCGATGTGAATGCCAAAACCCTCGAGGCCGACATAGTGGCGTTCGCGCGAGGCAATCAGGTTAATGGATGAAATGCCGAGGTCCTTCAGGATCTGGGCGCCAAGGCCGATCTCGCGCCATTCGCTCTCGCGCCGGCGCGCCTCTTCATGGTCCTCGCGGTCGCCTGGCGCCGGCCGGTTGCGCTCCTGGTGGGCAACGCCGACCGAGCCTTCCCTGAGATAGACAATGACGCCGCGCTTGCGCTCGCCCATCGCCTTCATGATGCCGTCGAGCCGGTGGCTGGTTCCGAACACGTCGGTCACCACATCCTCCGAATGCAGCCGCACCGGCACCTCCTCGCCATCGCGGATGTCGCCGAAGACGATGGCGACGTGATGCATCGTGTCCCAGGGCAGCGTGTAGGTGAAGACCTGCGCCTTGCCGCCCAGCGTCTCGATGTCGGAGCAGGCGACGCGCTCGACCAGGGTCTCCTTGCGCTGCCGGTAAGCGATGAGGTCGGCGACCGATACCTGCTTGAGGCCATGCTCCTCGGCGAAAGCCGCGACCTGCGGGCCGCGCTTGACGGTGCCGTCGTCGTTGACCAGTTCCGAGATCACGCCGATCGGCGGCAGGCCGGCGAGCTTGCACAAATCGACCGCCGCCTCGGTATGACCCGAGCGCATCAAGACGCCGCCCTCGCGCGCGATGAGCGGGAAGATGTGGCCAGGGCGGACGAAATCGGAGGCGCCGACATTGCCGTTGGCGAGGTTGCGCACGGTCAGCGTGCGGTCGTCGGCCGAAATGCCTGTCGTCGTGCCATGCTTGAAGTCGACGCTGACGGTAAAGGCGGTGGTGTGAGCCGAATCATTGTCGGCCACCATCGGCGCGAGGTTCAGCCGTTTAGCCTCCTCGCGCGGCATCGGCGTGCAGACGATGCCCGACGTGTTGCGAACGATGAAGGCCATCTTCTCCGGCGTGCAATGGACGGCGGCGACGATCAGGTCGCCCTCGTTCTCGCGCCCGTCATCGTCCATGACGACGACGATCTCGCCGCGTTCGAAGGCGCGGATGGCTTCGACAATCTTCTTCTGGTCGTAAGGCATGGAACGCTCGCTTTGCTCGCAGGGCAGTAGGGGAATAGGGCAGTAAGGCAGTAGGGGAAAGGAAAATCCTGGCTGTTTCGGCTGGCTGCGTAACCTACTGCCCTACTGCCCTACTGCCCTACGGCCCTATTCCCCTCCCTTCCCCGTCTGTCCTCTGTGCCGCAGATAGTGGTCGGCAATGGCGCAGGCAACCATGGCCTCGCCGATCGGCACGGCTCGGATGCCGACGCAAGGATCGTGGCGACCCTTGGTCATCACCTCCACGTCGTTGCCGTCCTTGTCGATCGACTTCCGGGGCGTCAGGATCGACGAAGTCGGCTTCACCGCAAAACGGGCGACGATCGCCTGGCCCGTCGAGATGCCGCCCAGGATGCCGCCGGCATTGTTGGACAGGAACACCGGCTTGCCGTCATTGCCCATGCGCATCTCGTCGGCATTCTGTTCGCCGGTGATGCGGGCGGCCTCGAAACCATTGCCGATCTCGACGCCCTTGACGGCGTTGATCGACATCAAGCCGGACGCGATGTCCTGGTCGAGCTTGGCGTAGATCGGCGCGCCGAGGCCGGCAGGCACACCGTCGGCGACGATCTCGATCACCGCGCCAACCGAGGAACCGGCCTTGCGGATACCGTCGAGATACCGCGTGAAAACAGGAATCGAAGCCGGATCCGGCGTGAAGAACGGGTTCTCGGCATCGCCGATGAAATTCCAGTTCCAGTTGGCGCGGTCGATCGACTTTTCGCCCATCGACACGAGCGCGCCGCGCACCACCATGCCCGGCACCACTTTGCGGGCGAGCGCGCCGGCAGCGACCCTGGCAGCGGTCTCGCGTGCCGAGGAGCGGCCGCCGCCGCGATAGTCGCGTATGCCGTATTTGACGTCGTAGGTGTAGTCGGCATGGCCCGGCCGGAACTGGCGGGCGATCTCGCCATAGTCCTTCGAGCGTTGATCGACATTCTCGATCAACATCGACACCGGCGTGCCGGTGGTGATCATCGTCGCGCCGTCCTCGTCGAGGACGAAGCCTGAGAGGATCTTCACTTCGTCCGGCTCGCGGCGCTGCGTGACGAAGCGCGACTGACCCGGGCGGCGCTTGTCGAGTTCGGCCTGGATTTCATCGCGCGTGAAACGGATACCCGGCGGACAACCATCGACCACGCAGCCGAGCGCCGCGCCATGGCTCTCGCCCCAGGTGGTGACGCGGAAAAGATGGCCGAACGTGTTGTGAGACATGGAAAGTGCCCTGCCCGGCATCGAAACCGGCTGAAGCCAGCCTTCTATTGGCGTTTTCCACAGTGGTCAAACTGTGATCCGACGGATTTAGTTTTGACACATTCGGTTGGTTTCTGCTCTCCTCCATTCGCCGTTGAGGATCCGCCGCCACCCAGGCCGGCGCAATGACCAAAGAGGACGATGATGCGTACCCTGATTGGCGCTGTTGCCGCCACGCTGCTGCTCTCCACCGCCGCCTTTGCCGGCCAGACCGAAGGCCTGATCAAGAAGATCGACAAGGACGCGCTGACGCTGACGCTGGACGACGGCAAATCTTACAAGCTGAACGCCGAAACCGATCTTGATGCGCTGAAGCCGGGGATGGACATCGTCATTGCTTACGATGTGACCGATGGCGAAAACGTCGTCACCGACATGCAGCTGCCGGGGGACAGCGACACGAACTAGGAGTTGGCGTCACCGGGCGAGCCACTCCAGGCTCCTGCCTTCAAGTTTGAGCACGCGATCCTGCGGTATCTCCAGGTTCGCGGCCTCGTCCTCGGCCATATCGAGCACGAAGCGAAACAGGGTGCGCATGACGCCCCCGTGCGTCACGCAAATCGTCTGCCCCCGAAGCTCATCGAACCATGGCTTCACCCGTTCGAGCAGCATCTGGTAGCTCTCCGCGCCTTCACCTGGCGGCTGAAAATTCCACTTGTCCAGTGCGCGGGATCGGCTCGCGCCGGGCGACTGCCTCTCAAGCTCGGCGAAGGTAAAACTCTGCCAATCGCCGAAATTGACTTCAATCAGTCTGATATCGGTTCGATAGGCGAGCGGATCGAGCCTCATGGCGGCGCGGATGCGTTCCATCGTTTCGCGCGTGCGTCTCATCGGACTGGCGACGAAGTCGAATTCCTGGGGAGCGCCGACGAGTTCGGCCAGCCGATGCCCGTTTGCGCTCGCCTGTTCGCGGCCGAGAGCATTGAGATCGGTATCGGCCTGGCCCTGAAGCCGGAACTCGGCATTCCACGCGGTCTGGCCGTGGCGCACGATATAAACCAGCGGGTACATCAGCTCTTCCGGAGATCGGGCCAGGGCCTGGACGGAGGAAAGGCGGGGAGAGCTAATCCTTGACCGTCGAAATATCGGGTGCGTCGACCGCTTTCATGCCGACGACGTGGTAGCCGGAATCGACATGGTGCACTTCGCCGGTGACGCCACGCGACAGGTCGGACAGGAAATAGACGCCGGAATCGCCGACCTCTTCCTGCGTGACCGTCTGCTTCAGTGGCGAATTGTATTCGTTCCACTTCAGGATGTAGCGGAAGTCGCCGATGCCGGAGGCGGCAAGCGTCTTGATCGGACCGGCCGAGATGGCGTTGACACGGATCTTCTTGGCGCCAAGGTCGACGGCGAGATAACGCACGCTGGCCTCCAGTGCCGCCTTGGCGACGCCCATGACGTTATAGTGCGGCATGACCTTCTCGGCGCCGTAATAGGTCAGCGTCAGCAGCGAACCGCCCTCGGTCATCAGCGCTTCAGCGCGCTTGGCGATGGTGGTGAAGGAATAGACCGAAATGTCCATGGTGCGCAGGAAATTGTCGCGCGTCGTCTCGACATAGCGGCCGGTCAGCTCGTCCTTATCGGAAAAGGCAATGGCGTGCACGAGGAAGTCGAGCTTGCCCCAATGCTTGGCGACATTGGCGAAGACCTCGTCCAGGCTCGCCGGATCGGTTACGTCGCAATGGCCGGCGACAAAGGCGCCCAGTTCCGCCGCCAGCGGCTCCACGCGCTTCTTGAAGGCTTCGCCCTGATAGGTCAGCGCTATCTCGGCGCCGTGATCGACGCAGGCTTTGGCAATGCCATAAGCGATCGACCTGTTGTTGGCGACGCCAAGAATCAGGCCGCGCTTGCCGGCCATCAGGCCCTGTCCACCCGCCATATGCGTGTTCTCCGCAAGATATCTGCTTTGTGGAGTGCCTATCGCACAGGCATACAGCCCCTTCAAGCGTTCAAAGCGGACAGTTCGGGGGACAAAAGCTCTCGATCAGCCTTTTTGGCCGCGCAACAGCGATTCCAGCGCGCTGTCGCCGCCTTCCGGCAGCATGATGCGCACATGGGCATAGAGATCGCCATGGCCGCCGGCTTTCTCCGGCAAGCCCCTGCCCTTGAGCCGCAGGACCTTGTCCGAGCTCGACCAGGCGGGAACGTTGACCGCAAGCCTGCCTGTCGGCGTCTCGACCGGCACCTTGGCGCCCAGCACCGCATCGGCCAGCGAAACCGGCAGGTCGGCGTGCAGGTCACGGCCTTCGATGCGGTAACGTGGATGCCGGCGGATATGGATCTTGACCAGTGCGTCGCCGGGTTGGCCCGGTCCCTGCTCGCCCTGGCCCTTCAGCCGGATGGTCTGGCCATCCTCGACATAGGCCGGCAGCTTGACCGCAACCTTGCGGCCATCCGGGAACATCGCCGTCACCTTCTCGGCATTGGCCGCTTCCTCGATGGTGACGTCGAGCGTGACGTTCAGGTCGGCTGCTGTCGCCGCCTGGCGGCGGTCGCCCGCGCCTGGCCCGCGCGCGCCTGAAAAGGCATCGCCGAAGATCTGGCTGAAGATATCGCTGTTGCCGTCGAATGGATCGCCGCCCGGACGGCCCGAACGGAACTCGAATCGCGAGCCTCCGGCGCCCTGTTGCTGGCGGCGGAACCCGGCAAAGGGGTCGCCACCGCCGGCCGCACCTTCAAAACCCTGGAAACGCGGCTTGCCGTCGGCGTCGATCTCGCCACGATCGAAAGCCGCACGGTTCTTCTCGTCGCCGATGACCTCATAGGCCTGATTGGCCGCGGCAAAACGGTCCTTCGCCTTGGGATCATTCGGATTCTGGTCCGGATGATGCTTCTTGGCGAGTTTCCGGTACGCCGATTTTATGTCCTTGGCCGATGCGTTCTTTGCAACGCCCAGCACCTCATAGGGGTCGCGCATGCTTCCTGCCCTGGAAATGAGTTGAGTCCATACTTGCCCCCTATATGCGCTCGCATAGGAAGAAATTCCAGTAGCGGACCTTCATATCGACGGCGGAAAATCAGAGTGCCTTGAAGCCCTGCATGCGCCAGCCGCCGGCACCGGCAAGACAGAGTTCGCCCTGGAACATGGCAACGCCGTCAAAGCTTTCGCGCGAAACCTTGAAGCGGCGGCAGGTCTGGCCGCTGTCCTTCAATTCCGCCAGTTCGGTGATGGAGCCGCGCGAGCCGGTGCCGGTGTTCGCCCACGGCACCGCCTGGCCGCCGAGTTGCTCGATATCGGCGGACGATACCGCATTGCCGATCGTCGTCTGGTCGGAGTCGCGATCCGAATCGGCCGGCTTGGGCGAAGCCGATGTGCTGCTGGTCAGGATCGAGCGGTCGACTTCGGCCTTTTCCAGGCTGAAGCCACCTGCACCGCAGGCCGCGAGCGGCAGGGCGACTGCCACGATCGCCGCTTTCGTGCTGGCTGAAGCGATAACGCCCCATTGCCTGCTGTCAAAAGCTTGCGCGATACGCGACAATCGGCAACCTCCCTGGTCTCGTGACAATTTGAGAAAAACTATGAGTGACACAGAGTTAACAAGCAGTGACTTTACCGAGGCGGCCGAGCCGTTTCGCCTCTTTGCCGCATGGCTGGACGACGCTACCAAGAGCGAAATCAACGATGCCAATGGCGTGGCATTGGCGACTGTCGATGCCGAGGGCATGCCGGACGTAAGGATGGTGCTGCTCAAGGGGTTCGATGAAAGCGGCTTTGTGTTCTACACGAATTTCGAGAGCGCCAAGGGCCAGGAGATTCTTGGCAGCATGAAGGCGGCGATGTGTTTCCATTGGAAATCGCTGCGCCGCCAGGTGCGCATTCGCGGTCCGGTGGAGCTCGTCAGCGATGCGGAAGCCGACAGCTATTACGCCACGCGGCCACGCGGCAGCCGCATCGGCGCCTGGGCGTCGAAGCAATCGCGCCCGCTGGAAAGCCGCTTCGCGCTGGAAAAGGCGGTCGCAGAATACACGGCGCGTTATGCCATCGGCGAAATCCCGCGGCCGAAACATTGGTCGGGCTTCCGGATCGTGCCGAAGACGATCGAATTCTGGCACGACCGGCCGTTCCGGCTGCATGACCGCGTGGTCTTTTCACGCAACGCGGCAGGCGGCTGGGACAAGGCCAGGCTCTATCCCTGAAAAAACCTTCAGCCCTTTTTCCTGGTCATGAATGCCGTGAGAGCGGCGCGCGCCTCGTCGGATTTCAGCCGCTCGCGGAAATGCTCGCTCTCTATCCCGATGCGGGCAACCAGATCGTCGCGTGAGCCACGCATCAGGTCGCGCGCGATCTTGAGCGCTTGCGGTGGCTTGGCCGCGATCTGGCCGGCCGCTGCAAGCACCGAAGCCTCCAGCCCACCTTCCTCGACCACCTCGTAGATCAGCCCGGCGGCCTTCGCGCGCTCGGCCGAAAAGCCCTCACCGAGACCGAGCAGGGCGAAAGCACCCTGCTGGCCCAGGATGCGGGGCGCCAAAAGGCTCGATCCTGCCTCGGGCACGAGGCCGAGATCGACGAAGGGGGTTCGAAACACGGTGCGCGGCGTGGCGAAAGTCAGGTCGCAGTGCAGGTTGATCGTGGTGCCGATGCCGA
The DNA here is from genome assembly GCF_006442275.1 of Mesorhizobium sp. B2-3-10. Classification (NCBI taxonomy): domain Bacteria; kingdom Pseudomonadati; phylum Pseudomonadota; class Alphaproteobacteria; order Hyphomicrobiales; family Phyllobacteriaceae; genus Mesorhizobium; species Mesorhizobium sp. B2-3-10. Next base: position 358,500 of record NZ_VFVT01000007.1, on the reverse strand, counting down.
CCGCGATACCGTCGACGCCGGACACGATGGGCTTTTCGACCCCGGCCAGGGCGATCAGGAAATCCCAGACTTCGGTGCCGCCATCGCCGCCCGTGGCCACGACCATGAAATCGGCAAGGTCGTTGCCGGAGGAAAAGGCGCCGGGCACGCCGAGAAAGACATGGACGCGGACCGCCGGATCGGCGTCGCCTTCGGCAAGGGCCGCCGACATTTTCGCATACATGGCACGCGTCAGCGCGTTCTTCTTGTCCGGCCGGTTCATGCGGATGATCTGGATGGCGCCCTGGCGGTCGACGAGGATGTGGTCTGTCACGGTGTTTTCCTTGTGAAGGTCAGGCGGAAATCAGTGCCTCGGCGGCAGCAGCCAGGCTGACGGCGCCATCGATGACGCGCTCCTTCAAAGCGCTGGCTTCGCCAAGCAGGTTCTCGGCGAAGAAGCGGCAAAGCGCGATGCGGCCCTGGTCGGCAAGAGCGGCCCGCGCCAGATAAGCGCCGCCGGCGGCAAGCGAGATCAGCCGGAGATACGGTGTCGCGCCAGCCAGCGCCTCCTCCGTCCGGCCCTCGGCCGACAATTTCTGCAGGAAACGCGTCGCTTGCGTCAAATCGGAGAGCGCCTGATCGAGAGTGTCGGCGGTGCGGCCAAAACCTTCGAGGTTCGACGTTCGCACGGCATTCGCGATGCCGGCCAGTTCGTCAATATAGCCATGCACATGCTCGCCGCCGCCAAGCGGCAGTTTTCGGGTCACCAGGTCGATCGCCTGGATGCCGTTCGTGCCTTCATAGATCGGCGCGATGCGCGCGTCGCGATAGTACGCGGCCGCACCCGTTTCCTCGATGAAGCCCATGCCGCCATGCACCTGGACGCCAAGCGAGGCAACTTCCACGCCGACATCGGTCGAAAACGCCTTGGCGAGCGGAGTCAGCAAATTTGCACGGTCGCGCCAATGCGCCGCCTCGCCGCCTGACGACACGCGCGCCATGTCGATGGCGTGGGCACAGGAATAACTGATCGACCGCGCGATCTGGGTTAGCGCCTTCATGGTCAGGAGATTGCGCTGCACGTCGGGGTGGTGGACGATCGGCGCCATGCCGGCGCCGGCGTAATCCGCCGCCTTGCCCTGGCGGCGTTCATTGGCATAGGCAATCGCCTTCTGGGTCGCTGCTTCCGCGACCGCGACGCCCTGCATCCCGACGGCGAGGCGGGCATTGTTCATCATGGTGAACATGCAGGCGAGGCCCTTGTTCTCCTCGCCGATCAGCCAGCCGATGGCGCCAGGCCTGGCGCCCTGAAAACCATCGCCATAGATCATGGTGCAGGTCGGCGAGGCATGGATGCCGAGCTTGTGCTCGAGGCCGGAACAGAAGACGTCGTTGCGCGCACCGAGCGAGCCATCGTCGCCGACCAGGAATTTCGGCACCAGGAACAGCGAGATGCCACGCGTTCCGGCCGGCGCATCGGGAAGCCGCGCCAGTACCAGATGGATGATGTTGTCGGTGAAATCGTGCTCGCCGTAAGTGATGAATATCTTCTGGCCGAAGAGGCGGTAGGTGCCGTCGCCGGCGGGCTCGGCGCGGGCGCGCAAGGCGGCGAGGTCCGATCCGGCCTGCGGCTCGGTCAGGTTCATGGTGCCCATCCATTCGCCGGAGACGAGCTTTGCCAGATATGTCGCCTTGAGTTCCTCGGAAGCGTGCTTGTCGAGCGCCTCGACCGCGCCCATGGTCAGCGTCGGGCCGATGCCGAAGGCCATGGCGGCGGAGTTCCACATTTCGAGTGCGGCGACGCCGAGCATGGTCGGCAGCGCCTGGCCGCCATACTCTTCCGGCCCGGAGAGCGCATTCCAGCCGCCTTCGATCCAGCGGCGATAGAGTTCCTTCCACCCCGGCGGGGTGGTGACCGCGCCATCGCCGAGCACGGCGCCATGCTCGTCGCCGATTTTATAAAGGGGGGCCACCTCCTCGGAGGCGAAACGGCCCGCCTCGCCGAGGACGGCGTCGACCAGATCCTCGCTGAGGTCTCCGAACGCTCCCGTATCGATGGCGGATTTCATGCCGGCCACATGCTTCAGGGTGAACGCGATATCCTCGACCGGTGCCCGATACATGCCGCTCGATCCTCCCTTATGCATCGGCCTCGCCGACCCTAGGGCCAGTGCCGCCGCAAAACCATCCGCCTTTGGGCGGTCTCCCATCGCCTTTTTACGTAAACGTCAAATTTTGTCACGCTGATTTTGCAATCAGGCGGGGCTGTATTAAATTCGACAGATAGCCGGACCAAATCGACCGGCGACGGAAAACCAGCGACCGGAAGATTCTCATGCTTGCCAGACCTGACGCCTATCGCTGCATCGAATGCGGTTTGCCCTATCGGGCAACCGGGTTTTCCTATTATCACGGCGACCTGGGAAATGGTGCCGCCTACTGGTCGGATCGCGGCATATTGTGCTCGCCGCGATGCTCGCTTTCCCACCACCGCAAACGCGCCGTCGAAGGTACGCTGCAACAGGAGCCCGCGCCCGACCCGTTCGAATTTCAACCGTTCAGCCTGCGCTAGCTTATCCCGCACCAGGGTCCGAGAAGCATTTTCTTAACCATAGCGGTCCAGGATTTACCCTTGATCAACGGGGATTCCCTGTTTTGAAAAGGACGGCGCGCCTCCTTCGCCGCACGGCGCTTCTCGCTTTCGCGGCAGCGATTGTGCTGGGCACGGCGGCAAAGGCTTCGGACTTCTCCGAGCCGTGGAAGAGCGCTGACCGCGCGCTCGTCATCGACGCCTACGAATACAATTCCATCGACTGGGCCCAGCTTGTCACCGACAAGCGCATCGTCGCCTTCATCAACAAGGCTTCCGATGGCATGCCGCCGCCCTATTTCTGTTTCGGCGGCGACACTGACGTGAAACTGTGCAAGGCACTGTGGAAACGCCACGCGGTGACGCGCGAATTGTTCCAGACACGCAGGGTCGTGGCCAAGGCGCTCGGCATGAAATGGGGCGCCTATCATCTCGCCCGTCCCGGCAATCCGGTCGAACAGGCCAACAATTTCCTCGATTTCGCCGACCCCGCACCGGACGACCTCATGGCCCTCGACATCGAGGGCATCGATCCCTCGCAATGGATGTCGCTCGACGATGCCGAGGAGTTCGCCCGCCAGGTGCATCGGCGCATCGGCCGCTTCCCGGTGCTCTACACCAACGGCAAGACCGCCCAATATATCGCCGACAACCGCTACAAATACCGGCTCTTGTCGCGGCTGCCGCTTTGGTACGCGCGCTATAAGCCTGACATCGACGTGCATTTTCCGATGGGCAACTGGCAGGGCTACGCGCTCTGGCAGTTCTCGGCGCAGGCCAATTGCGGCCGCTTCCGTTGCCCCTACAGAGTTGCCGGCACACCCGACAACATCGACGTCAACGTGGCGCCCACGGATGCCGTCACTCTGCGCCAGCAATGGCCTTTCGGTGGCCTGATCGACGTGCCTGCCGATTATCTTGCCAGCGTACCAGTGCCGCTCTCGCGGGAAGCCGCGCTCGCCGGCAAGGCCACCATCATTTATGCCGATGTGGCGACGCCGCCGACCTTCGAGGAAATAGTCGCCGTGCTTGGTTCGCGCTGGTCAAAATTTCGCGACGGGTTCCGCATGCCAGTCGTGAAGACGGTGCCGCAACGGCCGGGGTTCGGCATTGTCCAATATGTGGCCTGGAAGCGGGGCGGGCAGCCTTCCCCCGAACAGCTTGACGCCGCCTTTGCCGCGGCCGACCCGGTCAGCACCGCTTCGACAACCCTCGACCGAGGTCAGCAATAGCCGCCACCCGGTCGGAGCTTCAGCCGGCCTGCTCGCGTGCCACGGCCTGCCAGCCTATGTCGCGGCGGCAGAACCCGTCCGGCCAGTCGATGCGGTCGAGGGCGGCATAGGCCCGCGCCTGCGCCTCTCCGACCGTGGCGCCGCTCGCCGTGACATTGAGCACACGGCCGCCATTGGCGACCAGCGCACCGCCATTGATTGCGGTGCCGGCATGGAAAATCTGGACGCCTTCACCGGCGGCGTCCTCGACGCCGCGGATGACGGAGCCTTTCTCCGGTGTGCCGGGATAGCCCCTGGCCGCCATCACGACGGTCAGCGCCGCCTCGTCACGCCAGCGCACCGACATATGCGCGAGCTGGCCATCGGTCGCGGCATTGAGCAGCACCAGCAGGTCATCCCTGAGCCGCATCATCAGCACCTGGCACTCGGGATCGCCGAAGCGGGTGTTGTATTCGATCAGCTTCGGCCCGCTTTCCGTGATCATCAATCCGGCGAACAGAATCCCGGCGAAAGGCGCGCCAAGCTCGGCCATGCCGCGCATCGTCGGCTCGATGATCTCGCGCACGGTGCGCTCGATCATGTCAGGCGTCATTACCGGGGCCGGCGAATAGGCGCCCATGCCGCCGGTGTTGGGACCGACGTCGCCGTCACCGACGCGCTTGTGGTCCTGCGCGGTGCCGAAGGGAAGCGCCGTGGTGCCGTCGCAGAGGCAGAAGAAACTCGCCTCCTCGCCGGTCATGAATTCCTCGACCACCACCTCCGCGCCGGCAGCACCAAAGGACCCGTCAAAGCAGGAAGCGAGTGCCGCCCGTGCCTCGTCCATCGTCATGGCTACGGTGACACCCTTGCCAGCTGCGAGCCCGTCGGCCTTGATGACGATCGGCGCGCCTGTCTTCTCGACATAGGCCTTGGCCGAGGCCAGGTCGCCGAACCGGCCATAGGCGGCGGTCGGAATGTTGTACCGGGCGCAGAGGTCCTTGGTGAAACCCTTCGAGCCTTCCAGCCGCGCGGCGGCCTTCGAAGGCCCGAAGACGCGGATGTTTTCGGCGCGCAGATCATCGGCGATGCCGGCGACGAGCGGCCCTTCCGGGCCGACCACGACGAGATCGATTTTTTTCTCCCGGCAGAAGGCGGCGACCGCGGCGTGATCGGTGATATCAAGCTTCACCAGTTCGGCCTCGCTGCCAATGCCCGGATTGCCGGGGGCCGCGTAGAGCTTGGTCAGCAGCGGCGAAGCGGCGATCTTCCAGGCCAGCGCATGTTCGCGGCCGCCGGAGCCGAGAAGAAGAACGTTCATGGCCACCTCTTGATGCCGCCTATCCCATAGAGAGAACAACCCGCTATTGCTCTCTGGGCGACGGGTCAAGGCATCAGGGTGGATTGCGCACGGGAACGTTATCCCTGTCGAATAGGGCGCCAGCCACCGCCGCCCCCTATTCCGGCACTCGTTCAGCCCTGAAAGACCACCGGAAACCAATCCTCGCGCAGCTTCTGTCCCGGCTGCATGCCATGGCCGTGATAGGGCGGCGAGGTGCGGCCCGGTCGCTCGACATAATGGGCATCGTCGCCGACCCAGCGCAGCGACAACGCCCGGCGCCGGGCCGCGGTCATATTGCCGCGCGCGCCGTGTGCCGTCCTGAAGTCGAACAGAATGGCGTCGCCCGGCTCCATCTCCCATTCGATAACTTTCATCGACGGATCGGTGTCGGGATCGGGCACCGGACGGTAATCGCCCTCGGTCGCGTAAAAATTGCCATCGTCCAGCCAGCGCACCGGCAGGATCATCTTGTCCCATTTGTGCGAGCCGGCGATCAGGCGCAGCGTCGCTTCCTTCACCGGATCGATGGGGATCCAGAAGCTCACCGTCTGCTGGCCGTCGACAAAATAATAGGGGATGTCCTGGTGCCACGGCGTCGGTTTCTGCGTACCGGGCTCCTTGACCAGCACATGGTCGTGGAAGAACTGCGCGGTGCGCGACTGCATCACCGCGGCCGCCAGCTGCGCCGCCGGCGAATTGCGCACGACATCGACGAATTCAGGGATACGCTCCCAGTTGCAGTAATCGTCGAAGAAGCTGCCCTTGCCGCCAGCGATGTCGGACGCGGTGGCGCTGCGGCTCCGCATGTTGCGCTCAATGCCGGCGGCAATCGTGTCGACCCAGCCCTTGAAGGCGCCGCGGATGCAGACCGCGCCGTCACGCTGGTAGTCGGCGATTGTCTGCGCATCGATGATTTCGGTGTCGATTGGCTGCGCTGCGGTTTGGGAAGCCATGGTGTCCTCCTCTCAGGATCGACGCCACTATCGCAATGTCCTCTCATTCCGTAAAATAATAACTTCTCATCTGACACATAGGTTCTGGCTATGAGTCTCACTCTCACGCAACTCCGCTATCTCATCGCCGTCGCCCGCCATGGCAGCGTCACCGGCGCGGCGCGGGCGATCAACATTTCGCAGCCGTCGATTTCAGTGGCCATCGACGCCATCGAAAGGGATTTCGGCCAAAAACTATTCGTACGCCAGCGGGGAAGCGGCGTTTCGCTGACCTCCTTCGGCCGTGTCGTGGTAGCCAAGGCAAAGCAGGTTCTTGCCGAGACCGACGAACTCATGAGCCTGGGGTCGGGCAATTCAGCCATCGGTGGCGAGCTGGTGCTCGGCTGCTTCGAGGATCTGGCGCCCTATTTCGCGCCGGGCCTTATCCGTGCCTTCTCCGAACGCCATCCAGGGGTCGCGGTTGTCGTCCGTGACGAGACGTTCGAGACGCTTGGGCGACGCCTGGCGGACGCCACAGTCGACCTCGGCCTCAGCTACGATCTCGGCCTGCCGTCGCATTTCGCCCGCTTCCTGCTGCACGAGCTTCGGCCGCATGCGCTGCTGCCGGCGGGCCATGCACTGGCGGGCCGGCCCGAGGTCAGCCTGGCGGATCTGGCCGCCTACCCGCTGATCACGACCGACCAGCCGCATAGCTGGCAGCATATGCTCGACCTGTTCCGCGGCCGTGGCCTGTCGCCGGTGGCCGACATGCGCACAAGTTCGTTCGAACTCCAGCGCAGCATGGTGGCCAACGGCTTCGGCATCGCGGTCAGCTATACCCGCCCGCATGGCGACCGCAGCTATGACGGCTTGCGCCTCGTCTGCAAACCGCTGTCGGATCCGCTGCCCATGCAGCGCATCATTCTCACCCACGATACGCATCAGCGCGTGTCGAATGCGGCGCTGGCTTTCATCGCGGTGGCGAAAGTCTGGTTTTCCACACGCGATATCTTCGCGTCGTGACGGGTTGGCGGCCGCCGCTCCTCCGCTTGCCGCTTGACGGTTTCCGCCACTGCTGCCACTCCATGCCAATGGAACCTGTCCAGTCAAAAGCGGCCCAGGGTCGCGTCGCCGATGCGCCGAACCGCCATTGGGTCTATCGCGTGCTGCCGCGCGCGATCTGGCCCTATGCGCAGCTGGCGCGGTGGGACAGGCCGATCGGCTGGCAATTGCTTTTGTGGCCATGCTGGTGGTCGGCCGCACTTGCGGCGAGCGCCTATCCGCGCCCAGGCGACCCGCTGCTCTCGCTGCTGCCGGCGCCCTTGTACCTTGTGCTCTTCCTGATTGGCGCCATCGCCATGCGTGGCGCCGGTTGCACCTATAACGACATTGTCGACCAGGACATCGATAACCAGGTCGAACGCACCCGCTCACGCCCGCTACCGTCCGGCCAGACCACGCGCCGACGGGCCTGGCTGTTTCTTTTCCTGCAGGCCCTGGTCGGCCTGGCGGTTCTCCTGCAGTTCAACAGCTTTGCCATTCTGCTCGGCGTTTGCTCGCTGGTGATCGTCGCTGTCTATCCATTCACGAAGCGGATAACCAACTGGCCGCAACTGTTTCTCGGCCTCGCCTTTTCCTGGGGCGCGCTGATGGGGTGGGCGGTAGAGTTCGGTGATCTCGATGGCCCCGCCATCATGCTCTATATCGGTTCGATCCTGTGGGTGATCGGCTATGACACGATCTATGCCCACCAGGACAAGGAAGACGACGCCATTGTCGGCGTGCGTTCGACCGCGCGGCTGTTCGGCGACAACACCAAGGCATGGCTCGCGGGGCTTTATGGCGGTACGCTGATCTGCTTCGCCATCGCCTTCGCCTCGGCGCAGGCCCCGGTGGTGGCACTGGCGGGATTGATCGCCGCCGGCGCCCACATGGCGCGGCAGATCGCGGTTCTGGATATCGACGATCCAGACCAGTGCCTGCGGCTGTTTCGGTCGAACAACCAGGTCGGCTGGCTGATCTTCCTCGGCCTGATCGGCGGCGCATTGTGGGTGGCGCTGAAGCCGCTGGTGTAGCGGCTTTTCCTTCTCCCCGTCTCTATACGGGGAGAAGAACGCTAGTCTCTTGAAATGATCTCCTCGCCGCCGATCACCAGCCTGAGGCCGAGGTCACCGGCTCTGCGGCGGGCAAGGAAGCGGGGGCGGCGCATATTGGAAACGCGGCCCTTGCGGCGCTCCCGCGGCGGCAATGTCTTGATGGCGGCGCCGAGCGATTCTTCCAGGGTGCGGGCGACGCCATCGGATTCGATCAGCAGCATCGGCAGACGGTAGGCGTCGGCCCAGGCCCGCCAGTCGGCGGCGACGTCTTCGAGATCGTCGGCCACCAGCAGCGGCACCGACAGCATCGGATCGTTGTGCAGGAGTTCCAGGGTCACCGTGACATTGCCTTCCGGATCCTCCATCGCACGGGCGGCGACGCCGCGAAATGCATTGGCGGGCAGCACGATGATCGCCGGCAGGCCGCTCATCTCGAGCAGGCGGCGGATCACTGCGCCGCGCTGGTCGATGGTGAAGGTTACGTCGCCATAATCGTCGCGCGTGGCATAGCTCACCACCTGCGGCAGGCGGAATGGGTCGAGACGCATGTTGCGTCCCGCCCAGACTGGCTTCAGTCCAGTGTTCACGTTCATAGAGCGCCTTCCTGTCTGTCTCCTGAGAGCCGGTGTCCGGTTCTCTCCGGGCCAGTTTTCCCGGCCTCGTTATGGGGAAACAGTAGCGCCGGCTCCTTACCGCCGCGCTTAAGAAAGTCGGTTAAATTTTGCTGATCTCAGGGATGGTTATCGGAATGCCACCAGCCACAGGATGGTGAAAGAATCAGATAACCTTACTAGGATTCATGATGCCCGCCGGATCGAAGGCAGCCTTTACCCGGCGCATCAGATCGATGGCCATCGGCGGCGCGGTGGCGATCAGTTCGTCGCGCTTCAACTGACCGATGCCGTGCTCGGCCGAGATCGAACCGTGCAGGCTGCGCACCACGTCATGCACGGCCTTGTTCATCGCATGATAGAGCGCCAGGAACGCCTCGTCGTCGCCATCGACGGGCCGTGAAATGTTATAATGGAGGTTGCCGTCTCCCATATGGCCGAAACAGACCACGCGGGCGCCGGCGCTCACTGACGCCACGGCGCCGGCGGCCTCCCTTATGAAGCGCGGTATCGATGCGATCGGCACCGAAATGTCGTGCTTGATCGAAGCGCCTTCCGGCTTTTGTGCCTCGGGCAACAGCTCGCGAAAATCCCAGAAGGCATCGCCCTGCCCGAGGCTGGCGGCGATGACGGCATCGCCGACGAATTCCTGCTCTAGACCCGCCGAAAGCACATCCTCGATCAGCGCCCGAGAATCCTCCGCTGAGCGGCCGGACGATATCTGCATCAGCACGTACCAGGGCCAGTCTTCGGCCAGCGGCCGCACGACGCCCTGGGCGTGCGCAAGGGTAAAGTCATACGGGCGCTTGCCGATCAGTTCGAAGGCCGTGAGTGCGGCCCCGGCGCGGTCCATGGCCAGGCTGAACAGGGAAAGGGCGGCTTCGGGCGACGACAGGCCGACGAAGGCGACGTCCGTCCCCTTCGGCTTCGGGAACAGTTTGAGCACGGCGGCGGTGATGACACCGAGCGTGCCTTCGGCGCCGACGAACAGGTTCTTCAGGTCGTAGCCGGTGTTGTCCTTCTTCAGTTTGCGCAAATCGTCGAACACCTCGCCGGTCGGCAGCACCACCTCGACGCCGAGGCACAGTTCGCGCGCATTGCCATAGGCCAGCACGCCGGTGCCGCCGGCATTGGACGACAGGTTGCCGCCGATCTGGCAGGAGCCTTGCGCGGCGAGCGACAGCGGAAACAGCCGGTCGGCGGCATCGGCCGCTTCCTGCAAGGTCTGCAGGATGACACCGGCCTCGACCGTGACCGTATTGGACAGGACATCGATCTCGCGGACGCGGTTCAGCCGCGATAGCGACAGGACGATCTCGCGACCGGATCTGTCCGGCACCTGCGCGCCGACCAGCCCGGTGTTGCCGCTTTGCGGCACGATCGGCGTTCCGGTCTCTGTCGCCAGCCGCATGATCCGGCTGACCTCGTCGACGCTGCCCGGCCGCAGCACCAGGGACGTCGCGCCGTGCCAGAGGCCGCGTCGCTCGATCAGATAAGGCGCGATGTCCTGCTGGTCGCGCAGCGCATATTTGTCGCCGACGATCGCCGCGAAACGATCGATGAGGGCGGGATCGAGTGTCTTTGCGGTTGCGGTCATCTGGGAAAACTACGTTGTGGGCTGTGCGTTGTCACGAGGAGCGGCGGCACGGGAGAGCCGGTCGTTGATGGCCTCGCCGAGCCCGTCAAAGGGAATTGGCTCGACGGCGATAATCCGCGCGCCGCTACGGTCCAAATCCTGCATGTAGGCAAAGAGATTGCTTGCCGCTTCACGCAGGTCACCTGACAGCGAGAGGTTGAGGAAAGCGGTCGCGCCGCGCCAGCCTTCCGCGCGCTGGTCGCCGAAGGCAAGCAACGCTTCTCCTTCACCAACCGTGCCGGCATTGAGCCGAACAGCCGCGCCCGGTGCGTAGTGCGAGGCAAGCATGCCCGGCGCCTCGACGCCGGCAATGCCGCCGCGCAGCAGCTCCATGCGGATGGCCGCCTCGATCTCGTCGGCGGCAATGCCGCCGGGCCGAAGCAGGCGCAACCTTTCGCCTTCGGCCTTGACGATGGTCGATTCCAGCCCGACCGGCGTGGCGCCACCATCGACCACCAGTTTGATGCGCCCGCCTAAATCCGCAGCCACCGCCTGCGCCGTCGTCGCGCTGATCTTGCCGGATGAGTTGGCGCTGGGCGCGGCAAGCGGTCGGCCAAGCCTGCCGATCAGGTCGCCGCCAAAACCCCTCGGCATGCGCACGGCGATCGTGTCGAGCCCGGCCGTGACCAGCGGATGAATGCCGTTGCCGGGGCGTTGTGGCAGCACCAGCGTCAGCGGACCCGGCCAGAAGGCAAGCGCGAGCTTCCTGGACAGCGGATCGAACGAGGCGATGCGTTCGGCCATCGCCATGTCGGCGACATGGGCGATCAGCGGATTGAAACGCGGCCGCCCCTTGGCTTCGAAAATGCGCGCCACGCCAATGCCGTTGGTGGCATCGCCGGCAAGCCCGTAGACGGTTTCCGTCGGGATGGCGACGACATCGCCGCCCAGGAGCAGCGCCAACGCCGGTTCCATCGCTTCGCCGACGGCAAGTATTTCAGCCACTCTCGTCACCTCGCGGATGCCGGCTGCGTAATACGACGGGGCCGCCGGGGCAAGCGGGCATTGGCAATTCATCAATTCCTAAAATGCTATCTTTCCACGAAAGCCGGCATCAATCGCCGAGTACTATCGTGCGGCTTCTGGGCAATGGGAGCTATGTCGGTGTCTGTTCGTATCTGGGGAGCGCTTGCCATCACTTTGGCCTCAATGGGTGGCGGGGCTCAGGCCTCGTCGCTGGTCTTTCCCGGTGCGCCGGCCTCGACACCCTCCATCCTTGCGCTGAAGGCGGCCGACGGCAAGGCGAGCGATGTTGTGTCCGTCGTTGCGCTTGGCGAGCCTGACGTCACCTACGAAAAGGTCGCGGCAATCCCCGGCAAGGCCGAGGCGAGGCACTCCTTCGCGCAGAGCCCGATGATCATTAGGGGCGGCATCGTCGGCGGCGCTTTCTCGACACCCGTGCAGGCCAAGGCGCCGGCCGCGGCAACGGCCCCGGCCACCCCAGCCGCCCCCGCCACGGCGACAGCCTCGGCAGCCCCCGCGCCGGCAGCGCACGGGAAAGCAGCGGCACCGGCGACAGCCGTACCGCCACCGCCAGCCCACCAGCCTGCTTCGGGAGCCGGCAAGGTCAAGTAGCGACCACGCAAACCGGACGGGCAAAATGCTCGGCGGCTTGACGGCGGTCTGGCGTCCTGCGCACCGTTGTCCGGCGAATTTCGTCTAGAGTATCTTGCTGGCGGCCCTGCGGCTGATTTTCGCCAAGTGGCTCCAGCGGACGCAATTGCATCGTTCAAGGCAGAGGGGGTTGCTCATGAAAAATTCGACGACCGTTACCGTGGCAGGGCTTCTGCTGGCGTCATTGCTTGGTGGCGTGGCCCAAGCGGACGACATGCTGGGATCCTACGTCGCGCGCATTTCCGATCGCGATCACCAGGCGAGCGACGGCTATGCGCTGGATGGCGCCGCGCAGATGGTGCGGCAAGACCGCGCCAACTGGCACAAATTCCATCGCCGCGACGGCGACGACGAGGGCGACGCCTGGTTTAGGACCAACGACCAGCGCGCCGACCTGCAGCGCATGCTGGAGCGCCCTGGCGCGATGAGTTCCTCGACCAAGCGCGCCATCGTCAATGGCGAGCCGCTGATCCAGGTCGACGTCTATGAAAACAGCGTGCGCGTCAGCATCCTGGAGAACTGATCAAATCAATTTGGGAAGACGGCGGAAGGGCGGCGCGAAAGCGCCGCCCTCGAGAATCTGTTAACTGAAAATCAGGCTGCTTCTTCCTTGTCGTCGTCGTCTTCGGACTCGCCGTCTTCGGATTCTTCGGCGTCATCGCCTTCGCCCTTCACGGTGTCATCGGCGTCGTCTTCGTCAGACTCTTCGCCGTCTTCATCGTCGCCTTCCTCGTCATCGCCATCTCCGTCTTCGTCAGACAGATCAGCGGCTTCGACCGTGATCGCAGCGGCGTGATCGAGGGCGGTTTCGGAAGCGGATTCAAGCGGCTCGGCAGGAGCCGAGGTTTCTTCTGTCACTTCGATTTCGTGATCGGAATTCATGGAAGCCTCCGTTGGGATGGGGAACACACCCCTTTTGCCACGGAGAGATCATCGTCATATGACTGTAAGCCGGCTCGAAGGGCCGGCCGGAACATATTTTTCCAGGGGCCTGAGGCCCCTCTATCCCGGCGTGATCTCAGGACAAACGGATACCGTTTGTCCGAGAAAATCGGTGCCGACTTTTCGAAAAGTGCTTCTCAACCAGCGATTTTCGAGAAATCCGCGACCTGACCGGTAGCCGTGCGAATGCGCGCGAGCAGCGCCAGTCGGTTGGCACGCACGGACAGGTCCTCATCATTCACGAGAACATGCTCAAAGAATGAATCAACGGGTTCACGCAACACGCTAAGCGCCATCATGGCAGCCGAAAAGTCTTGGTTTTGAATCGCTTCGCCGGCTTGCTTCTCGGCCTGATTCACCGCGGCGAACAGCGACTTCTCCGCATCTTGCCGGAACAACGCCGGCTCAACGGTTTCGGCGACGGCCGTTTTCTTCTTCTCCTCGGCGGCCAGAATGTTGGCGGCACGCTTGGTGCCGGCGAGCAAATTCTTGCCGTCCTCGGTGTCAAGGAAAGAGCCAAGCGCCTCGACGCGGCGCACGATCTGGAGGAGGTCGTCGGACTGAGGTGTGATCACGGCGTCGATGAGATCGTGACGGGCGCCTTGGTCACGGAGGTAGACTTTCAGGCGGTCGTGGAAGAAGGCGAGGAGGTCGCGATCCACGGACTTCCCGTCGCCGACTTGCCCGCGCCCGTGCGCATGGTCGCCGCCTGACTCGGCCTGCTCCCTGGCTTGCCTTTTATCAATCTGGTCAACAGTGGTCTTTCGATGTTTGGCCATGGTGGAAAGAAGCGATAGCGGTGTTCCATTCTCCAGAGTCAGCCTCACCATCCCAAGCGCAGCGCGACGCAGCGCGTAAGGATCCTTCGAGCCTGTCGGCTTTTCATCGATGGCCCAGAAGCCGACCAGCGTATCTAGCTTGTCAGCAAGCGCCACGGCGACCGACACTGGATCGCTCGGCACATAATCGGACGGTCCTTGTGGCTTGTAGTGCTCCTCGATGGCCGCGGCCACGGATGGATGCTCGCCCTGCAGCAGCGCATATTTGCGGCCCATAGCCCCCTGCAATTCGGGAAACTCGCCGACCACTTCAGTGGTGAGATCGGCCTTGGCGAGAACCGCCGCACGGCCCGCGGGCGTGGGATCGGCGCCAACGACCGGCGCCAATTCTTCCGCCAATCGCTTGATGCGCTCCACCCGCTCGCCCTGCGTGCCGAGCTTGGCATGGAAGGTCACATTGAGATGGTCGAGCCGCGCCATGCGCTGGTCGAGCGGCTTTTTCAGATCGAGCCCGAACTTCTCGGCTGATGCCTGGAGTTGGTCAAGGTCCGGCAAATCGCCCTGGTCGGTAGTCCAGAAATAGAGCGCATCGGACAGGCGGGCGCGCACCACCTTGCCGTTGCCGTGGGCGATCTCCTTGCCGCCGTCCTTCGCCTCGATGTTGGCGGTGAGGATGAAGCGGTTGGAAAGCGCCTCGCTTTCCCCCTGCGGCCGCGTGACAAAACACTTCTGGTTGGCGCGGATGGTCAACCGGATCACTTCCGCCGGAATGGCAAGGAAGGCCTGCTCGAACTCGCCCATCAGCACGATGGGCCATTCGACCAGCCCGGACACTTCTTCAAGCAGCCCCTCATCCTCGACCAGGTCGAGCCCGTTGGCGAAGGCGAGGTTGCGGGCGTCGGCGAGGATGATCTCCTTGCGACGGTCGGCGTCGAGCACGACCTTGCCCGCCTCCAGCTTGCCCACATAATCGTCGAAGCGGCGCACGGTGATTTCGCCGGGCGCGAGGAAACGGTGGCCGTAGGTGATGTTGCCCGAACGGATGCCGTCGATCTCGAAATCGACCACCACCGGCTCCTCGGTCTCGGGGCCGAAGGTGCACAGGATCGACTGCAGCGGGCGCACCCAGCGCAGCGAGCCCGGTTTGGCCGAGGCCGGTCCCCAGCGCATCGACTTCGGCCACGGAAAATCGCGGACGAGGTCAGGCACCAGTCCGGCGATGATCTCTTCGGCCGCCCTGCCCGGCTTCGAAATATGGGCGACGTAGAAGTCGCCCTTCTTCGGGTCGGAATGGACATGCGCCTCGGCGATCGAAGACAGGCCGGCCTTGCGCAGGAAGCCCTGGACCGCCTGTTCTGGCGCCGATATCGACGGACCCTTGATTTCCTCGTGAATGTCTTTTGAGCGTGCGGTGAGCCCGCGTATATCGAGCGTCAGGCGCCGGGGCGTCCAATACTCACGCGCCGCCTCATAGGTGAGACCCGCCTCGACCAGACCGTCGGTCAGCATCTTCTTCAAATCGCCCGCCGCCTTGCGCTGCATGCGGGCAGGAATTTCCTCGGAACGAAGTTCAAGAAGCAGGTCAGGCATCGGGGTCAGCTCATGCGGGAGAGTGGTCCGGGCGGGGCATAGCAACTCGGCTGGCCGCTGTCACCCTTTCCATAAATTTTGGCCACTCTGTCGGGACGAGCCGAACCCGCCCGTCCTTGGATCAAAGATTTCAATGAACCGAAAGCTGCGCTGAAGCGACCCACGCTCAGGCAGGGAACTATTGGCTGAACGACGATGAAAACGGCATCCAGACTTCTTCAGATCCTTGCGCTCAGCGCCTGCTTCACCGCGCAGGCCCACGGCGCCTTCTCGATGCCGGGCGTGCGGCAGGCGCTACGGACAATGGCTGGCCAGAGCGGCCAGGTCTTGCCGCCGATCCATGCTTCCCTCGGAGTGATCGAGGACGCTTGAGGCTCAGGCCGCCAATCCACCGGCCTGCGTCTTCAAGAACGCCTCGCCGCAGGCCTTCGCCAGATTGCGCACGCGCAGGATGTAGCTCTGGCGCTCGGTGACAGAGATCACGCCACGCGCGTCCAGCAAATTGAAGACATGGCTGGCCTTGATGCACTGGTCATAGGCCGGGAAGACCATCTTGTGCATCGGCAGATTGTCGTTCGAGGCCGGCGCGCCGGCCTCGAGCAGAGCCTTGCACTCGGCCTCGGCGTCCTCGAAATGCCTGAGCAGCATCGCCGTGTTGGCGTATTCGAAATTGTGGCGGGAATATTCCTGCTCGGCCTGCAGGAAGACATCGCCATAGGTCACCTTGTCGGCGCCCTCGCGGCCGTTGAAGTTGAGGTCGTAGACATTGTCGACGCCCTGCACATACATGGCCAGGCGCTCCAGGCCGTAGGTGAGTTCCCCCGCCACCGGCGCGCATTCGATGCCGCAGACCTGCTGGAAATAGGTGAACTGCGACACCTCCATGCCGTCGCACCAGCATTCCCAGCCAAGCCCCCAGGCGCCCAACGTCGGGCTTTCCCAATCGTCCTCGACGAAACGTATGTCGTGCAGCAACGGGTCGACGCCGATTGCCGCCAGCGAGCCGAGATAGAGCTCCTGCAGATTGGGCGGATTGGGCTTCAGGATCACCTGGTACTGGTAGTAGTGCTGCAGCCGGTTCGGATTCTCGCCATAGCGGCCGTCCTTGGGACGGCGCGAAGGCTGGACATAGGCGGCGTTCCAGCCCTTGGGGCCTAGCGCGCGCAGCGTCGTTGCCGGATGAAAGGTGCCGGCGCCGACCTCCATGTCATAGGGCTGGAGGATGACGCAGCCATAAGCCGCCCAGTAATTGTGCAAAGTGAGGATCAGCCCCTGGAACGAGCGGCTGGGATGCATATGGGCTGGGATTTCAATCGTCACGGTGGCCTCGGCGACACAGGCTAGCTTGCGGCCACGTCCTAGAGACACGGCGGCGAAGCGTCAAGCAAGGCGCACGCCCGCGACCTTTGCAGGACCGGTCGAAAGCTTTGCGAGCGGCTGGCCCATTGCCGGACGTGGCGACCTGCGCTCTCTTCGAAGCCCTGTATCACCCATGTCAACGACGACAGGTCAAGCCATGTCCAACCCCGTCACCATCCGCCCCGTCACGCGCCAGGATTTCGACCGATGGCTGCCGCTGTGGGACGGCTACAACGCTTTCTATGGCCGTTCGGGCGAGACGGCGCTGGCAAGCGACATCACGGCAATGACGTGGTCCCGCTTCTTCGACGCCTATGAGCCAGTGCATGCGCTGGTCGCGGAAAACGAAGGCGAGTTGCTTGGCCTCGTCCACTACCTGTTCCACCGCAGCACGACGGCGATCGCGCCAAACTGCTATCTGCAGGATCTTTTCACCAGCGAGGCCTCGCGCGGCAAAGGCGTCGGCCGGGCGCTGATCGAAGGCGTCTACGAGCGCGCCAAGGCGGCCGGTTCCGGCCGAGTATACTGGCTGACGCATGAAACCAATCACGCGGCGATGAAGCTTTATGACAAGGTCGGCGAACGCTCTGGCTTCGTCGTCTATCGAAAGATGTTCTGAGCGCGTTCTGAGCAGACGGACATCAAAACGAAAACGGGGCTCCGAGAGCCCCGTTCGGATTCCAAAAAGGCGTTTCACCCCTTCGGGGCGGGAACCGGCTCCGGCTTGACCTTCGGGGTTTCCTGCGCCGTGTTGGACTCGATCGGCGGCAGGCCCTTCATCAGCTTCTGTTGCAAGGAGGCAAGCACGTCGGGATCCGGCTTCAGGTCGCGGGCCTGGTTCCATTGGAAGGTGGCTTCCAGCTTGCGGCCGACGCGCCAGTAGGCATCGCCGAGATGGTCGTTCAGAACCGGATCTTCCGGCTTCAGCGAGACCGCGCGTTCCATCTCGCGCACCGCGTCATCGAACCGGCCGAGGCGGAAATAAGCCCAACCCAGGGAATCGACGATGTAGCCGTCGCTCGGCTTGAGATCGACGGCCTTCTGGATCATCTCCAGCCCTTCCTTCAGGTTGGTGTTCATGTCGACCCAGGAATAGCCGAGATAGTTCAGCACCTGCGGCTGGTCTGGCTGCAATTCCAGCGCCTTGCGGAAATTCGGCTCGGCCTTTGGCCATTCCTTCAGCCGCTCATAGGCGATGCCGCGCTGGTAGAAGATGTTCCAGTTGGCGGCGGTCGGTGTCTTCAGCACCTCGACGGCCTTGTCGTAGAGATTGGCGGCGGAGCGGAAATCCTCCTTCGAGGAGTAGACACCGCCGAGCGCCAGATAGGCGCGCATGTCGTTTGGATGAGCTTCGACGAAGGCCTTCAGATGCGTGATCGCCTCGTCATGGCGGTCGAGATCGGCAAGGTTGAGGCCAAGCTGCAGGTCCGAAATCTCCTTCAGTGGCGAAGAGTCGGGGATGCGCCGATAGAGTGCGATGGCGCCCTCGCCGTTCTTCAGCTGTTCGGCAACGGCGGCGAGCTGCACGAGGGCAGCGTCGCTGTCGGGCTTCAGGGCCAAGGCATATTGCAAATAAAGGCGCACGAATGGCTCGCCGCCGCCACGGTTGAGCGCGGTGGCAAGATCGAGCAGGATTTCGGAAGCACCGTCGGACGGACCGGACACGAAGGGCGCGATCTTGTCGCCCTTGCTGATCCTGTCGCGCAAGGCGACGATTTCCAGCTTGCCCGGCGAGAACGCCTCGGCCTGGTCGAGAACCGACATCGCCTTGGCCTTGTCGCCCTTACGGGCCAGGAACGAGGCATAGGCCTGCGCATTGCGCATCCAGGTTTCAGGCGCCGCACCGCCGGCGGTGGTGTCCTGCATCGTCGCGGCATAGATAGCCTCGGCCTTTTCAGGCATACCAGACGCATCGGCGATCAGGGCGCGGTGGAAGGATTTGAACAGGCCGAACCAGTCAGGCCCCTGCAGCTTGTCGATCGAAGCCATCGCTTCGCTGGCCTGGCCGGCACCTTGCTCGGCCCAGCCGGACATGACGCCGGAGATCAGCCGATCGAGATCGGATTCCAGCGACAGCTTGAGCCAGTACTGTGCCTTGGTGAAATCCTTCTTGTGGAAGGTGTCGACCGCCAGCGCCAGGCGCGAGAAGCGCTCGACATCGGGCACTTCCTTGAGCTTGTCGGCATAGACCAGCGATTCGTCGAAGCGGCCTTGAGCGATCAGCGACAGCATCAGGCTCTGCTGCAGGGCTGTGTCTCCAGGATTGAAGGCCAGGGCTTGCTTGTAATAGGCGATGGCGCTGTCGAGGTCGTTGTCGCCCTCGGCGATCCTGGCAGCCAGATAGGCGCCCGAGAACGACGAGATCTTGACCGGTTCGGTGGATTGCTTGGCATAGGCCGGCAATGCCGAAATCGCCATGCCCGTCACAATTGCCAGCCTTGTCAGCCAGCGCGCACGTCCTTGCTGCATCATATCCCTTTCAGCCAGGCGCCATCTCCGCGTCAGCGGATCGACCCAGACTCGATCTTTCCAGGCAAAGCATGGCCTTTTTGGGGTCGCGCTTCAATCCGCCTGAAATTCACAATCGGGTCACCCGATTAACAAACCATGGCTAAATGGGACGGTTTTGCGCGTCAACAGGCCGCCGCAGCCGCGTATCGCGATAGCCGCCGCTTGCCACCGCGCCGCACAGCCCGCTCCATTCGCAGCCGCCGCACGCCTTGCGCACGTGGCCGGTCGAAAACGCCTGCCGCAGCCTTGTCAGGATGGCGGCATCGAGATCGAGGCGGATGCCGTGCCGGATCGGCCGAGCCAGCAGCGCTTCCACGTCTTCCGCGGCCTGCCGGTCCCGCCCGGCCGCGCCGTCACGCAGGCAGTGCGGTTCCGGCTCGCCAAGCAACGGAGCGCAGATGTCGTCTGGTCCGGAAACGAGGAGGATGTCCTCGCCCCGGCTCAAGCGCTCCGCGATTCCGTCATAATTGGCGGTGAAAGCGGGGCTGTATCCCTTGCCCACATAGGTGAGCAGGCAAAGGAGATGGTGGGCGCGCAGCCTGACCGTCACGGCTTCGGCAAGTTCATCTTGCCGCGCGGGAGCGCCATCAGCGTCGCGGCGCCAAGCGCCGATTTCAGCAACCCGCCGACGATGAACGGCACGAAGCCGAAGGTGATGGCCTTCTCGGCGCCGATCATGACGGCAAGCCAGGCTGTGCCGAGAGTCAGGCAGGCAAGATTGCCGAGCAGCATGGCGGCGAAGGCAGGCAAAACCCTGTTGCCGTTCCAGCCGCGCTCGGCCAACCAACCGACCAGTGCGCCGGTGACAGGAAAGGCAAAGAGATAGCCACCCGTCGGGCCCACGAAATGCTGAATGCCGGCAGCGCCGCCGGCCAGGACTGGAAAGCCGACAGCACCTTCGACCAGCCATGCGGCGATCGTCACCGCGCCAAGCCGCCAGCCATAGAGCGCACCGATCAGCGTCACGGCGAAGGTCTGCATGGTCACCGGAACCGGCACCATCGGAACCTCGATGTAAGAGGACAGCGCCAGGAAGAGCGTGCCGAGCACGACGGCGCCGGCCTGCCAACCGAGCGATCGCTGCTGGAGACGCAGCGGGCTGAAGGACGGTCTGGCGGACGAGAATGCGAGGTTGGTCATAGGCTTCCCTTCGGTCGATCCGAAATTATAGATAATTTCTGTTTTCGGTCTATTATCGAATCCACATTTCTGGAGCGATAGCAAGCCTGGGCTTGGGAAAAGATCGTTCAACCCACGATCGCGAAAGCTTCGCGCGTGGCGCCGGAGGCTGTCTTGACCGGCTTGCGGCCAATCCATTGGACATGCCGTCCCAATGTTGCCGCGGCCGATTCGGTGTTTCCCTGCCGCAAGGCGGTGAGGATCGCCCGGTGGTCCTGGTCGGTGCGCGTCTCCCACTCCGAGCGCCAAGCCGCGAACAGGAAGCGCGCGCTTGCCGCGTGCAGGTCGTCTATGGTGGCAAGCAGGCGGGGCATGCCGCAGGGCGTCAGGATCAGCCGGTGAAAGGCGCGATTGGCCTCCTCCCACGACCTGACGTCATGGGATTTGTCGCCGGCTTTTGTCGCCTCCTCGGCCTGGTCGAGAATGGCCGAGGTCAGATGCGGCGCGGCTTGGCGCAGTGCCAGCACTTCGAGTGCGGCCCGCATTTCGGCGACCTCCTTGACCTCGCCCAGATCGAAGGCCGCGACACGCACGCCACGACGCGGCTCACTGACGGCGAGGCCCTGCGCCTCGAGTCGGCGAAAGGCCTCGCGCACGGGAACGTGGCTGGTGTTGAATTCCTCGGCGACATGATCCTGCCGCAACCTCGCCCCTGGCTCGATCGCGCCGGAGATGATGCGATCCGCCAAAACCTTGCCGATGCGGACCGCGATGGTGTCGTCAGTGCCCTTGGCCATGTTTTATAGATAATTTGCGACTGGGCTGCTTGTCGAGACGGCAGGGCGAATTCACAGGTGTCTTTTTACCGACGGCCCCGGTAGCAAGCCGTCAGGCGCTCAGTTCACGCGGCTGATGCAGAAGTCGATGACGTCGATCAGCGCCGATTTCTGCGGCGTCTCTTCCAGCGGCGCCAGCGCGTCGCGGGCGATCTCGCCGAAATGGCGAGCGCGCCCGATCGTGTCGGCAATGGCGCCGTGGCGGGTCATCAGGCCGATCGCCCTTTCCAGCCCGGCGTCGTCGGTGACATTGTCCTCGATGGCGCGCTTCCAGAAGGTGCGTTCGGCCTTGCTGCCGCGCCGGTAGGCGAGGATGACCGGCAAGGTCACCTTGCCCTCGCGGAAATCGTCACCGACATTCTTGCCCAGATCCTTGCTGGTGCCGCCATAGTCCAGCGCATCATCGATCAGCTGGAAGGCAAGGCCGAGATTCATGCCGTAGGAACGCAGCGCCGCACGGTCGTTGCGGGTCGCCTGGGCGATGACCGGGCCAACCTCGGCGGCGGCCGAAAACAGCGCGGCGGTCTTGGCCTTGATGACGGCGAAATGCTCGTCCTCGGTGGTTTCGAGGTTCTTGGCGGCGGCCAGCTGCATGACCTCGCCCTCGGCGATGATCGAGGCTGCGCTGGACAGGATGTCGAGCGCTTCGAGCGAGCCGACATCGACCATCATTCGGAAGGCCTGGCCGAGCAGGAAGTCGCCGACCAGCACGCTGGCCTGGTTGCCCCAGATCATGCGGGCGGTCTTCTTGCCGCGCCGCATGCCGCTTTCATCGACCACGTCGTCATGCAGAAGCGTGGCCGTATGCATGAATTCGACCGAAGTGGCGAGCTTGACGTGGCCCTCGCCGGCATAGCCGAACATCTGCGCCGCAGCCAGCGTCAGCATTGGCCTGAGCCGCTTGCCGCCGGAAGAGATCAGGTGGTTGGCGACCTCGGGAATCATCTCGACGTCGGAGCCGGCCTTGGACAGGATCAGCTCGTTGACACGTCCCATATCGGCAGCAGTCAGATCGATGAGATCCTTGATGGAGGCGGGCTCCCGCTTCCCGTTTTCGATGTTGAGAACGACACCCACGACAATCACTCCCGTCTTGGTATAACGCGTGCGACGGCACCCTTAGTCCCGACAAGACTCTAGGGCGGCTGGCACGGCCACGGCAAGTGGCGAATTGGCGCGGCGGCGGCGACAGCGTGTCAACGCCGGGAAATGCGGGAATGCGGCCGCACGTTTACATGCACGCCGCAACCTGCGAGTTTCTTGCGATGATAGAGCTCATCCGCACCAACGACGCCGTCATCATCTCCTTTGTCGAATCGCTGATGCGCGATGCCGGGATCGGCTGCTTCGTCGCCGACCAGAACATGAGCGTGCTCGACGGCTCGCTTGGTATCCTGCCGCGACGCGTCATGGTGGATGCCGACCAGGCCGACGCCGCGCGCCGCATCCTGACCGATGCCGGCATCGCCAACGAGATCCGGGGGAAATAATGTCGGCCGCGCCAGCCGCCCTTGTCCCGGATACGCCGGCCCACACGGTCGACGCGTTCCACCGCGGCCGGTTCTGGCTCGTGCAGCCCAAGCATGGCGGCCATCGCGCCGGGATGGATGCAATGATGCTGGCCGCATCCGTACCGTCCTCGTTTGGCGGACGGCTCGCCGATTTCGGGGCCGGCGCCGGTGCTGCCGGTCTTGCGGTGCTGTCGCGCTGTCCGGGTGCCCAGGCTGTGCTGGTCGAACGCGCGCCTGAGATGGCGGCCTTCGCGGCAGCCACGCTTGCCCATCCGGGCAACGCGCACCTCAGCGATCGCGCTGCCGTGCTCGTCGCCGATGTCACCGTGTCGGGCCGCGCCCGGGCCGCCACCGGCCTTGCCGACAATGATTTCGACTTCGTCATCATGAACCCGCCTTTCAACGCCGCACGGGACCGCGCCACTCCCGAGCCGCTAAGAAAGGAAGCGCATGTCATGGAGGACGGACTGTTCGAAAGCTGGATCCGCAGTGCGGCGGCGGTTGTCAGGCCGCGTGGCGGGCTTGCCGTCATCGCCCGGCCCGAACAGCTCGGCGCCATTCTCGACGCGATTTCAGGCCGCTTCGGCGAAGCCGAGATGCTCGCCGTGCACCCTCGCCCGGACGCGGCCGCAATCCGCATTATCGTGCGGGCAGCACTTGGGGCACGAGGAAAGCTCGCCATCCGTCCGCCCCTGATGCTTCACGCGCGATCGGGCAACGGCCCCGACGAGCGCAGCGAAATGATCACCAACGGGCTCGCCTCGCTGTTCGGAGACTGAGCTGTTGGCGGCCTACACATTGCCGTTGGCCGGGAAATCCCTACATGCCTGCAACCATCGCCGGAGACCACGCCATCGTGAAACGTCTTTTCAACCGCCTGCTGCCGAAGTCCTGGCGCTCCTCCGTCGTCACCGTTCCGGTCATCCGACTGCACGGCACCATCATGGCCGGCGGAGGCCAGTTCCGGCCGAGCCTGTCGCTTGCTTCCACCGCCGGACTGATCGAAAAGGCGTTTTCCTTCGAGGCGCCGGCGGTCGCGATCTCGATCAATTCGCCGGGCGGCTCGCCGGTGCAGTCACGGCTGATCTTCAAGCGCATCCGCGACCTTGCGGTCGAGAAGAATAAAAAGGTCCTGGTCTTCGTCGAGGATGTCGCGGCGTCCGGCGGCTACATGATCGCGGTCGCCGGCGATGAAATCTTCGCCGATCCCTCCTCCATCGTCGGCTCGATCGGCGTGGTGTCGGCCTCGTTCGGTTTCCCGGAACTGATGAAGAAGATCGGTGTCGAGCGCCGTGTCCACACCGCCGGCCAGAACAAGGCGGTGCTCGATCCGTTCAAGCCCGAGAAGAAGGAAGACGTCGAGCGGCTCAAGGTGCTGCAGCTCGAAGTGCACGAGACCTTCATCGATCTGGTCAAGGAGCGGCGCGGTACGAAGCTGGCGGACGATCCAGACCTGTTCACCGGGCTGTTCTGGACCGGCAAGCGAGGCCTGGAGCTCGGCCTCGTCGATGCGCTGGGCGACATGCGCACGGTGCTGAAGACCCGCTTCGGGCCGAAGACCCAGCTCAGGCTGGTGGCGGCGCCGCGCGGTTTGTTCGGCCGCTTTGGCCTGTTCGGCTCGAGCAAGGGCTTTTCGGCGCCCGATATCGCGGCGGCTGCCGCCAGCGGCGTCATCAATGCGGCGGAAGAGCGCGCGTCGTGGGCGCGCTTCGGGCTTTGAAAAAGCCATGAAAGCGTCTAGCATGGTTGCCCGAAAGACCCGACCGGCCGGTCTTACCGGCCCAGCGTGGTAGGAGTTTGACATGCCGCAGCTCATTTTTTTCGCCGTCGTCGGCGTCGCCGCCTATTTCGGTTACCGCACCTTCGTGCGCGAGGCTGAACGCGTGACGGCCAAGGTGCGGCGCACCGAAAAACAGGCGGCCAACGGCGCGATGGGAACGCTGGTCAAGGATCCGCAGACCGGCGAATACCGGCTGGCCAAGGACTGACCCTCATTTCACTCGCAATCGAGACTGCGGAATCCGGTCAGCGTGTCCGGACATGGGCCGCACCCGCCAAGATAAACCTAGCTTTGCACGTCACCGGCAGGCGCGCCGACGGCTATCATCTCATCGAAAGCCTGGCTGTGTTCACGCGCTTTGGCGACAGGATCGAGATCGCGCCGGCCGACGCCGATGAGTTCAGCGTGTCCGGCCGCTATGCGGCGGACGTGCCGCTCGATGGCGGCAATCTTGTGCTGAAGGGCCGCGACGCCGTGCGGCAGGCCGCCGGCGTTCGGAGCACGCCGCCGGTAAGCATCAGGCTCGAAAAGAACCTTCCGGTCGCATCCGGCGTGGGCGGAGGGTCGAGCGACGCAGCGGCCGTGCTGCGCGGGCTGACCGAGAGCTGGGGGCTGGAGCTCGATAGCGCCGAACTGGCGCGGATCGGTCTTTCGCTTGGCGCCGATGTGCCGATGTGCCTGGCGGCAAAGCCGCTGGTCGCGCGCGGCATCGGTGAGGAACTGTCGATGGTGCCGGATTTTTCAGCACTGGGTCTCGTGCTGGTCAATCCGGGTGTGCCGGTCTCGACGGCGGAAATCTTCGCCGCACTTTCGCATCGCGATAATGAGCCGCTGCCGCCGCTGCCGCGCAGTATCGATTTTCACAGCCTGCGCAACTGGCTGGAAATCACCCGCAACGATCTCGAGCGGCCAGCCCTTGCGATGCAGCCCGCCATCGGCAGGGCGCTTTCATGGCTTGATAAGGCCGGATCGGGCTTTTCACGAATGTCCGGATCGGGCGCGACGTGCTTCGGCCTGTTCGAGACCGGCAATGTCGCCAAGCGCGCGGCGGCCGAGATCCGCGACCGCCAGCCCGACTGGTTCGTCGCGGCAACGCGCAGCATGGCGTCGGAGGCTGGGCGAGATGGCCAGAATTGACGAGAGCCGTGCCTTCATTCCGGTGCGCATCGCGGTGCTGACTGTTTCCGACACACGCAGCCTGGCCGACGACAAATCCGGCCAGACACTGGCCGATCGCATTACCAAGGCCGGCCACATCCTGGCCGCCCGCGATATCGTCACCGACGACCGCGAAAAAATCCGCGACGCCGTTCTGGCGTGGTCGCGGGACAAGGCCATCGACGTCGTGATCACCACTGGCGGTACCGGTTTTACCGGACGCGATGTGACGCCCGAGGCGCTGGAGCCGATCTTCGAAAAGCGCATGGACGGATTTTCGGAAGTGTTCCACCGCATTTCCTATGACAAGATCGGCACCTCGACTATCCAGAGCCGGGCGACCGGCGGTGTCGTCAACGCCACCTTCGTCTTCGTGCTGCCGGGATCGCCCGGCGCCTGCAAGGACGCCTGGGACGGCATCCTCGAGCCACAGCTCGATTACCGGCACATGCCCTGTAACTTCGTCGAGATCATGCCGCGCCTGGACGAGCATCTGCGGCGCGGCAAATCGGCCCCGTAAAAGCCTAGGCAAAGTGTCGGCTTCAGGTCCTGTTAGCCAGGCTGACGACATCGGCAATGCGGCGCAGGTTCGAGACTGGCAGTGCCGGATTTGTCAGGGGTCGAAAGATCCATGGTGATCCTCGGGGTGTGATGACAGCGCCGACACAGCGTCGGTGCCTGTCATTCCGGCATGACGTACAATGAACAGAGCACCTGCAAAAATCACCTCGAAGGGCGGCGCTCGTGCCTGGGCGGCGCCGCCCAGATCTCGGCGTCGAGTTTCTTTGTCGCCAGACCGCGTGCCAATGCCTCGGCGCTGCCGGCATTCTTGGACAGAGATGCCGCCTGTCGCTTGCTGATCACCAGTCCGTCGGCGAGCGCGCGGTTTGCCGAAAAGACCCGGGCCAGGAGCGGTGGACGGCTGCCCCGCGCCCGCGAGAACCGGGCCGCCATCGTCTGCCTGGCCGTATGGGCGACGACGGCGTCGATCCAGCCCTCCACCAGCCTGGCACCCGGTTCGAGAAACAGCAGCCAGTCACCCTTGGCCTGGCGGATGCCGGCGGCGATGCCGCCGCTCCCCACATAGTGGCAGCCGGCATGCTCGGCGACGCGATGCGTCTGGTCGCTGGAGCCCGTGTCGCAGACGACAACCTCGCGCACCACGCCCTCGACCGCGCCGCCAATCAGCGTCGACAGCGTACGGGCGAGACCCTCCTCGTCATTGTGCGTTTCAATCAGAACACTGAGCATGGTTAGCCGAATAGCGGAAAGCGTTGGTCGGCGCCAGTTTTTGCAGCGCACCATAGAAAGTTCTTGATTTGTTCTCATCGACAAAATAGGAATAGTTTCATGAGCAGAGCGATTCGACACAACATGGACAGTCCCTGGGAGCGGGCGAAGATGGAACCGATCATGCGAGCCGACATTGCTGCCTTCGGAGCAGGGCGAGCCGAAATGGCCAACGCGATGATCGAGCAGAGCGGCATGCGGGTCCGTCCGGACCGCAACCGCGGCCGGTCGGCAGGCATCAATCCGTCCGGTCGGTTCGAACCTGTCAGCCGGCATGTCTTCGACGATGGCTGGAGTTCGCTGGAGGAACTTCCTCCCTTCAAGACCGAGGTGCAGGTGGAAAAGCCGCGCACCATCATCACCCGCAACGAATCGCCCGACATCTCCTTCGACCGGTCGATCAATCCCTATCGCGGCTGCGAACACGGTTGCGTCTATTGCTTCGCGCGGCCGACACACTCGTTCATGGGCCTGTCGCCGGGCCTGGACTTCGAATCCAAGCTGTTCGCCAAGCCCGACGCGGCACGCCTGCTCGACAAGGAATTGTCAAAGGATGGCTACCAGCCGCGCACCATCGCCATCGGCACCAACACCGATCCCTACCAGCCGATCGAGAAGCAGTACCGGATCATGCGCGAAATCCTCGAAGTGCTGGAGGCGCGCGGCCACCCGGTCGGCATCGTCACCAAGTCAGCCCTGGTCGTGCGCGACATCGACATTCTGTCGCGCATGGCGGAGCGGGGCTTGGCCAAGGTGGCGCTGTCGGTGACGACGCTTGACCGCATGCTGGCCAGGACGATGGAACCTCGGGCATCGACGCCGACCAAGCGGCTGGAGGCGATCAGGCAGCTTTCGGATGCCGGTATCCCCGCTTCGGTGATGGTGGCGCCGATCATTCCGGGCCTGACCGACCAGGAGATGGAACGCATCCTCGACTCGGCGCACCATGCCGGGGCGCGCGAAGCCGGCTATGTGGTGCTGCGCCTGCCGCTGGAGGTCAGCCCGATCTTCAAGGACTGGCTGCTGCGCCACTATCCCGACCGCTACCGCCACGTCATGTCGCTGGTCCGTTCGATGCGCGACGGCAAGGACTACGATTCGGAATGGGGCAAGCGCATGAAGGGCGCCGGACCCTATGCCTGGCAGATCGGCCGGCGCTTCGAAATCACCGCAAAGCGGCTCGGCCTCAATGCCGAGCGGCGTACGCTGCGGACCGACCAGTTCGTCGCTGCCGGCAAGGACCAGGAGCAGTTGATGCTGCTCTGAACCGAAAATCGCCTCGGCTGTTCATTGCCGCCGTGGCAAAGAAATCCCGTCCGGCCTGCCCCGGCCTGCAGACGGTGCCCTCCCGGTCCGGCGCCCCACCCGACCCGGAGGGACTTGCGGAGAATCGGAGCCGATGCGAACCTCGCCGCAACATGGCTCGCGCGCGTTCTGATTCTCCGCCTCTCTTCGAAATCGTCGAGAAACCCGATTTCTCCTTCGAGACGAAGGCGATGGCCGATGGTTTGTGGCCGGTCGCGGGGATGGACGAAGCCGGCCGCGGCCCGCTCGCGGGTCCCGTGGTCGCGGCGGCAGTGGTGCTCGACCCCGCCAATATTCCAGAGGGTCTCGACGATTCCAAGCGGCTTAGCCACCTGCAGCGCGAAGCGCTGTTCCTGCACATCATCGGCTCCGCTCTCGGCGTCTCGATGGCTTCGATCAGCGCCGAGGGCATCGATGGCAGCAACATCCTCAAGGCGAGCCTCGAAGCGATGCGCCGCGCACTGGTCGGGCTGCCGGTGCAGGCTAAGCTCGCGCTCGCGGATGGGCGCGACGTGCCGCCGGGATTGCCCTGCGAGGGGCGCGCGCTGATCAAGGGCGACCAGCGCTCCCAATCGATCGCCGCAGCCTCGATCGTCGCCAAGGTCATGCGCGACCGCATGATGCGCGGCTGCGGCAATCATCACGGCCGCTACGGCTTCGAAGTCCATATGGGCTACGCCACGGTCCGGCACCGCACGGCGATCGAGGCGCATGGGCCAGTGGCTCGGCTGCATCGCACCTCGTTTGCGCCGTTTCGGCTGGGCGGGACTGAAGTGGTTGAGGAAGAGAGCTTGGCCGGGCTGGAGTAGGGCGACGGCAGTGGCAATTCCATCTTCCCCACGAGGGCGGAGATTGGCCGCTTTGACGCGCCGCTTTCTCCCAAACAAAAAAGCCGCCAGGTTGCCCGGGCGGCTTCGTGTCAGCGACTGAAGAACGCTCAGTTCAGCTTGGCCTTCACATCCTGCAGCGCGGACCTGAACAGGTCGGCTCCGGCCTTAGCGTCAACCTTGGCGGCGAGCAATGCGCGTGCCGCCTCGACGGCTATATCGACGGCGCTGGCCCGCACTTCGGCAACCGCGTCACGCTCGGCTTGGCCGATCTTCTGCTCGGCAAGCGCGGTGCGCCTGGCAACGTAGTCCTCGGTCTTCTTGTGGGCGTCGGCAGCCAGCAGTTCGGCCTCACGCTTGGCGGCCGCTACAATGTCGGCGGCCTCCTGCTCGGCTTCCTTGCGCTTCTTCTTGTATTGGCCGAGCAGTTGCTGGGCTTCGTCGCGCAGCTTGCGGGCCTCGTCGAGCTCACTGCTGATCCTGGCGGCGCGGGCGTCGAGCGCCTTGGCGATCATGCCGGGCACCTTGATGTAGATGGCGATGGCCAGGAAGATGATCAGGGCAATCGTGGCCCAGAGCGTTGCGAGAGATGTAGCGTCCATGATGCGCTCCTCACCGGGCCACGGATTTGACCGCGGCCGCGATCTCGGCCTTGCTGGCCTTGCCGCCAACGAGTGCCTCGACGATCGCCGAAGCGGTATCCTCGGCGATGCTGCCGACTTCCTTCATGGCATTGGCCTTGATGGAAGAAATGCGTGCCTCGGCCTCGCCAAGCTTCTCATCGAGCGCGGCCTCGATCTTCTTGCGCGCGGTGTCGGCTTCCGCCTTCGCCGCATCGCTGGCCTGCTGGCCGATCGAGTTCGCGTTCTTCTTGGCTTCCGCCAGTTCCTGTTCGTAAGCGGCAACGGCGGCGTCGGCCTCGCCCTTCAACTTGGCCGCCTGGTCGAGATCCTGGCTGATGCGGTCGTTGCGGACATCGATGATGCCGCCGACGCGCGGCATCACGACCCGCTTCAGGAACAGGTAGAACAGCCCGAACGTGATCGCCAGCCACAGAAGCTGCGACGGAAACGTCTCCGGATTGAATGGCGGAAACGTGCCGTGCGCTTCGGCAGGCACGCTGGTGCCGGAATGCGTGTCTCCTCCGGTCGCAGCGTGGCTGGTGTCGGCTGGTGGCGCGGACTCTTGCGCGAAGGCAGATGTCACGAACATGGACTATCCCCAGATATCAGGCCCGCCGCTTGCGCGGCCGACCTGTCCAATCTTCTCAGTACTCAGCCGAACAGGGCCAGCAGCGCAATGAGAAGCGAGAAGATGCCCAGAGCTTCGGTCACGGCGAAGCCGAAAATCAGGCGGCCGAACTGGCCGTCGGCGGCCGACGGATTGCGCAGCGCGCCCGAGAGGTAGCTGCCGAAGATGTTGCCCAGGCCAATGCCCGCGCCACCCATGCCCAGGCAAGCGATGCCGGCGCCGATGTACTTTGCTGCTTCTGCGTCCATTTGTTCAACTCCTTTGGATCTGAAAATTCCGTTGCTATTCCATCCGGCGTCGTGCCGGAAACCTGATTAGTGCGAAGGATGGAGGGCGTCGTTGAGATACATGCAGGTCAGCACCGCAAAGACATAGGCCTGCAACAGCGCCACCAGCAATTCGAGCGCCGTCAACGCCACCGCCATGGCCAGCGGCAGGATCGATCCCGCAATGCCGAGCGCACCCAGCGCACTGAGGCTGACCACAAATCCCGAAAAAACCTTCAGCGTGATGTGGCCGGCGAGCATGTTTGCGAACAGACGAACCGAGAGGCTGACCGGGCGCGACACGAAGGAAATCACCTCGATCGGAACGACAAGCACCATCATCAGGAGGGGCACGCCCTTCGGCACGAACAGCTTCAGGAAGCCAAGGCCATGCTTCATGAATCCATAGACGATCACGGTGCCAATCACCATGATGGCCAAACCGAAGGTGACGATGATGTGGCTGGTGATGGTGAAGAAATACGGGAACAGGCCGAGCAGATTGGCGACCAGCACGAACATGAACAGCGAGAACACGAAGGGGAAGAATTTCATGCCCTGCGTGCCGGCGGCATCGCGCAGCATGTTGCCGACGAATTCATAGGCCATTTCGGAGACCGACTGCAGCCGGCCGGGAACCAGGCTGCGGCTCGACGTCGTCAGGTACAGGAAGGCCGCGGCAATGACCACGGTCGCGACCATGAACAGCGCGGAATTGGTGAAGGACAGATCATAGCCGCCGATCTCGATCGGAACCAGCTTGATGATATGGAACTGGTGGATCGGATCGACCTTGTCAGCTGCCACGTTCAAACCCCGTCAATGCCGCGCACGGCTAAATTACCATTGCCGCGCCAGGGCGGCTATTTGCTGTCGCCTCGGTCAGGACGCGATTTATCGCCCTGTCCGAATTCCGCCACAACGCCAGCTGAACGCATGACATTGAGCACGCCGGCGCCAAAACCAAGCAGCAGGAAAATGATCAGACCCCACGGCGATGTCCCCGCCATACGGTCGATGATCCAGCCGATGCCGGCGCCTACCACCACCCCGGCGATAAACTCGCTGGATAGCTTGATCGCCTGACCGTATCCGGTCACTGGTTTCGCGTCGTCTTTCCCCTCGAGCCGGTTCGGCAGCCTTGTCGCAAGCGATGCTCCAAGTTCACGCCGACGTCGCTCAAGATCGTCGTCGCGGATTTCGGGGTCATGCTGCTTGCCGCGGCCGGTTTCTCCGGTTCCGTCTGGCCTGTTTTTCTCGGCCATCGCAACCCCCCTGCCCGGGCAGACCGTCACCGTCCGTCCGCTTCTAAAGTCGCCGGCAACATAGTTAGAGGGTTTGCGCCCGTCAAGCCACGGAGGGAAGTTCCGCGCTGTGTATTTTAGCTAGTAAAATCAATCGGTTAGAAAGGTGCGACATCGTGCCCTTTGCGATCGGCGGGATGCGCCGCGCGAATCCCCCCGACAATGTCTCTCCGATCGACCGTGCGACCGTGCGAAAAGACGGGCGGGCGGCGGACCGTTCAGCTCCAGCCACCACCATAGGTCCGGTAGAAGATATGCAGGCCGATCTTGGTCATCTTCTGCATCGTGCGGGCCCAGCCGGGATGGACGTAATTGGCATAGTAGTGGGTCGACGATCCCACTTCCGGAATGAAGATCTTGCCAGCGGTGACGGCCATGCCGACATCCTGAGCGGTCTTGTAGGCGACCGGATTGTCGATGCGCTTCTTCCTGCCGTCGCAGGCGAAGGAGAACTGGCAGCGGTTGAGCCAGCTGTCGTTCTGGTAGACGACGCCGCAGATCGAATTGGGATAGGCGGGATTGCGGACCCGGTTGAGGATCACCTGGGCAACGGCGGCCTGACCGCGCACTGCTTCGCCGCGGGCCTCGAAATAGATGCCGTTGGCCAGGCACTTCTGCTCCGGCTTGGAGAAGACGCTGGCCGGAAGCGGATTCTGGATCCACGAATGGTCGCCCTTGGCCATCGGCGGAATGAAGCGGCCGCTGTTGGGCTCTTCATCCTGAAGCAGGGCTTCAAAGGGCGAGGCCTTGGCATAGTCCGGCGCGGATTGCGCATAGGCGGTCGCCAGCACATCGGGATGGTCGTTGTTGACCAGGGCCGCAAGCATGGCCGGCACGCCGGGATCCGGCTTCTTGTCCTCACGCGCATGGAATGCCGCGGCGATCTGGATTTCCTTGCCTTTGATCCGCGGCTTGGCGAAGGCCATTTTCAGATCGCCGTCCATGCTCGGCCGCATCAGCGAGGAGGTCCGCTGGAAGATCGAGCCGGCATTGAAGTTCTTCGGTGGCGCCACGGGAGAGACCTGGACGATGCGGCCCTTCTTGTCGGCGCGCACGACGCGATCCTCGTCGGGCGACCCGCTGACCTTGCCGCCCTTGCCGCGAAACGAGACGGCGCCGACACCGGGAAGGCGAACACCGGAACCCGAGATCGAGCTGGTGATGTCGGAATCGACGAACGGCATCTCGGCGGCGTGGACCGAACCGGCGACGGATTTCTCGACATAGGAATTCCAGCGCGTGGTCGGCGATTCAAGGCCGGAAACGAGGCTGGTCATGTCCTGGTAGGCAGCGACGGTCGGAAAGCCGATCCAGATACCGAGACCAATGATGAACGGAGACACAAGGCTGCGTTTCTCACCGGCGACGGCCATCAGCCGCTTCAAGACACGTCGATGCACGGAACTCTCTCCAGGAACGCAACTGACCCCACTGGAGAGCAAAATGATGCATTAACCTTGATGGGACGTTAACGAGGTCGGTCAGGTTTTCTCGGTCGGCTAGAGGTCGTGGGTTCGAAGTCGGGCGATTTTGCGGCGGGAGGCTCAGGTCCGCGGCAGGAAGATCGGCCAGGCGACCAGGGCGCAGGCGGCTGCCGACAGCCACACGCCGGGCCATGACCAGAGGTGCAGCAGCCCTGGAATGGCCACCGGAACCAGGAAGAAGCCGACGAAGACAAAGCTGTTGGCAAGGCTGAGTGCGGTTCCGACATGGCATGCACCGGCAAGCGTGGCAAGCTCGGTATAGGCAACGCCGTGCCAGGCGGAGACCGAGATGCCGGCAACGACAAGCACCAGGGGCAGGACAGCGATCAGGAAAGGTTGGCTGCAAGGCGTTGCGGGAGCGGCCAGAACCAGCAACCAGAGCACCACGAAGGCCAGCGCGCTCAGCGCACTGCACAAGCGAAGAAATTGACGGCGGTTGCCGTGGCGGTCGGTAAAGCGGCCGCTCCAGACGCGCATGACCATGGCGCCGACCTGTACAGCGGCGAGGCTGGCGCTGATCGCCGTCGTGCCAAGCCCGGCAAAGTCGTGCAGGAACACCGATGCGAAAGTGAGGACCGCCACCTGCGGAAAGCAGAGCAGGCCGATGGCGGTCGAGATGCGCCAGACCTCGATGTTGCGCAACGGTGCCGGTCCGGCCACATCAGATGAGACGGCGTCGCCCGCCATCGGCGGTTCGTGCAGCCAACGCCAGGCGAACAGGGCGGAGAGAGCGGATGCCGCCGCCAGAAGCCCGAACACCGCGGCGAAACCGAAAGCCAGGGCAAGCGAAGGCAGGACGAGCGCGCCAAGGCCGCCACCAAGCGGCACCGCCGTCTGCCGGATGCTCATGGCAAAACCACGCTCATTCTGCCGGAACCAGGCCATGATTGCGCGGCCGCTCGAGCCATTGACACTGCCGCCGAGCAATCCCGTGACGAGCAGGCTTGCCGCCAGCAACGTGACATCGGGAATGCTTGAGCTTGTCGGCACGACGAGCATCGCCATCGCAAGCAGCCAGGCCGCCGTTGCACCGAGGCCGATCAGAAGCACGCGGCGATCCCCCCAGCGGTCGGTGAGCAGGCCCCATGGCAGCTCACTGAGCGCAACCCCCAGTCCAAGAAGACCGAGGGCCAGGCCAAGCTCGGCATTGCTCAAATGATAGCCCTGGCGAAGCACGACCGCCGTTGCCGGTATGCCGGAGAAAGTGGCCGAGAAACCGGCATTCGCGGCAACCCCGATGCCAAGAACCTTCCAGCGGTGGTTGGGGCCGAAGGTCCGGCCGGCCGCGGCGATGCCTCGCCCGGATAGCTGGCAATCGTTGCGAATGACGGTGGCAGACATGATTCCATTCCCGTGACGCCGGCCGAGCGGCCTTGACGGGAGGCATATAGCGCCATAGCTTCATCCATAAAATCAGGAATATTTTGATCAATAATCCTGAAAATAGGGATGATCTTATGCGCCGCGTCACCTTCGATCTCGACGTGCTGAGGACTTTCGTCACCGGCATGGACCTGGGAAGTTTTGCGAGGGCAGCTGAGCGGCTTGGCCGCTCGACCTCCGCCGTCAGCGCGCAGCTGAAGAAACTGGAAGAGCAGGCCGATACGCCGATCTTCCGCAAAGCGGGGCGCGGCCTGTCACTGACCGAAGCCGGCGAGACGATGCTCGGCTATGCGCGGCGCCTGATCGAGCTCAATGACGAGGCCGCCCTGGCAATCCGCGACATCGAACTGGAGGGCTGGGTGCGGCTCGGCCTGCAGGAGGATTTCGGCGAGGCCGTGTTGCCGGAAGTGCTCGGTCGCTTCGCTCGCGCCCACCCTAAGGTTCGGATCGAAGCACGGATTGGACGTAGCCACGAATTGGCCGAGCGTGTCCTCTCCGGCAACCTCGACATTGCGCTCGCCTGGCATGATGGTACGACGCTGCCGTATAGCCGGCATGTCGCCGACGTGCAGGCGCGCTGGATCGGCCCGTCGAAACCGATGGAGGCGGGCCCCCACGACGGCGAGGCGCTGCAGCTGGTCGTGTTCGAGGCGCCTTGCCTGCTGCGCACCGTGGCGACCGAGACGCTGGATCGTGCCGGGCGGCCCTGGCGGATGGCGTTCTCCAGCCCCAGCCTTGGCGGCATATGGGCTGCGGTGGCGGCGGGCCTCGGGCTGACGATCCGCACCGATATCGGCCTGCCCGCGAATGTCCGGGCGCTCGCGCCCGGAATGCTAGGACTGCCGCCGCTGCCGAAGATGGCGCTGCATCTGCATCAGAAGGACGCCGAGCTCGATCCGGTCGCGGCGCGGCTGGCCGGCATCCTGCTGCAATCGGCGTTCGAAGCGTTGCCCGAGGGCGCCGAAATGAAAGAGAACCTGCTGAAAGTCGCTTAGCCGCAGCTGTCGGCGGAGGGGGTCGCCGCCCCTATGGTTAACGCTTCTTCGCGCGGCCGGCGAACGGATTGTCCGAAGTGCGCAGCGCGATGCGGATCGGCACGCCCGGCATGTCGAAGGCTTCGCGCAGGCTGTTGGAGAGATAACGGACATAGCTTTGCGGCATCGCGTCCGGCCGTGAACACTGGACCACGAAGCCCGGCGGCCGGGTCTTGGCCTGGGTGACGTATTTGACCTTCAGCCGGCGTCCGGCGACGGCGGGCGGCGGGTGATGCGTCAGGATGGCTTCAAGCCAGCGGTTGAGCTTGCCGGTCGAAACACGGCTGTTCCAGACCTTGTGCGTTCTCAACACCGCATCCATCAGCTTGTTCAGGCCGCGTCCGGTCTCGGCCGAGACCGGCACGGCCTGGATGCCGCGCGCCTGCGGCAACAGCCGCTCGGTCTTCTCGCGCAGTTCGGCCAACAGTTCCTGCGGGTTGTCGATCAGGTCCCATTTGTTGAAGGCAATCACCGGTGCCCGGCCCTCGCGGATGATCAGATCGGCGATCTGCAGGTCCTGCTTCTCGAAGGGAATGGTGGCGTCGAGTACGATGATGACGATCTCGGCGAAACGGATGGCGCGCAGGCCATCCTGCACCGACATCACTTCCAGCTTTTCGTGGATCCTGGCCTTGCGGCGCATGCCGGCGGTGTCGAACAGTTTGATGCGGCGGCCGCGCCAGTCCCAGTCGACCGAAATGGAATCGCGGGTGATGCCGGCTTCCGGTCCGGTCAGCAGCCGCTCCTCGCCGATCAGCGCGTTGATCAAGGTCGATTTGCCGGCGTTCGGCCGGCCGACGACGGCGATGCGCATCGGCTTGGTATCGTCATAGGATGGCTCGGCGTCCGGATCGGCGATGTCCTCGCCGATCAGCACCTCGCTGGCGGCGGCCTCTTCGTCGTCTGTATCCTCGTCTTCACCGAAGGCGCGCCCCTCGCCGAGCGCTTCGATCACGGCGTCGCGCAGGTCGGGCATGCCCTGGCCGTGCTCGGCAGAAACCGGGATCGGTTCGCCAAGGCCAAGTTCCCAGGCCTCCAGCATGCCGCCCTGGGCGCCCTTCGCCTCGGCCTTGTTGGCGACCAGCACGACCGGCTTGCCGGATTTTCGCACGATCTCGGCAAAGGTCCTGTCATCCGGCAGCAGGCCGGACTTGGCGTCGATGGTGAAAAAGATCAGATCCGCCTCGCGGATGGCGATTTCGGTCTGCGCGCGCATGCGGCCTGGCAAGGTCGAAGCGCCGGCGTCCTCGAAGCCCGCGGTATCGATGACATCGAAATGCAGATCGTAAAGCTTGGCGGCGTGGACGCGGCGGTCACGGGTCACGCCCGGCGTGTCGTCGACGAGCGCCAGCTTTCTTCCCACCAGCCGATTGAAAAGCGTCGACTTGCCGACGTTAGGTCTGCCGATGATGGCGACTTTGAATGTCATCCGACCCTACATCTTCCACGCATGTCGTGGTGCCAAACCGCTGCGCGCCTTGGGCAAGGGGTCACGATGCACTGCCCGACCCGCGGATCAGCTCGGACATCAAGGTCGCCCGCTCGCGCGTGTTGCGCGGGGCGCCATCATCGGCGGCGATCTGATCGAACAGCTTCAGCGCATCCTGGGTCTTGCCTTCCTTCCAGGCGGCAAGGCCAAGCGCCTCGCGCGCGCTGTGGCGCAGCGTGTTGGTGTCCGACGTCAGCGCCTCGACGCGGCTCGACACGTCGGCGAAGGAGCCATGATCGACGAGCAGGAACGCCGCCCTCAGCCGCGCCATGTCGCGCAGGCCCTGGGGAATGGCGGTGTCGGCGGCGACATCGTCGAAGTCCTTGACGGCGGCATCGACGTCGCCCTTGTTGGCCTTGACCGTCGCGGCACGCATGCGAGCGAGCAGCGGATAGGCGCCGTAGCCATCCTTTTCCAGCTGATCGAGCGCGGCCAGCGCGTCATCGTTCTTACCGTCATTGGCGAGCTTCAGCGCCTGCGAGAAGGCATCGCCGGAGCGATTGGCGCGCGTCTCGTCCCAATAGCGATAGCCGACGAAGGCCGCGGTGCCGAGCACCACAAGCACCGCAGTGACAAGCAAGGCCGGGCCAAAACGGTCCCACAGCTTCTGCGCCTGCTCGCGACGCATCTCATCATTGACTTCGCGAATAAAACTGTCGTCGGACATCAATCAAAACCATTCCTGCCCCGGGGCCGGGGCGGTTCATGAGCCCGCGTTTTAGCGAAATTTTGTCGGCATGGAAGGGGTTCGGCCGGAAAATCGGCTATTCCTGGGGCAAACAAATGTTTGTCCCCGGCGCAAACCAATGTTTGTCCCCGGGACAAACCAATGTTCGTCCCGGGGGGCAACCCACGAATTCCCCAATCGCACCGGCGCCACATTTGGGCGATAGCCGGCTTGCCGACACCCGGAGCCCGTGAATTTGCCAATGCCTTGTTTGTCCCGCGTTGTTTTGTTCTCGCTTGCCTCACTCGCCACCGCCGGCGCGGCCCTGGCCGATCCGCCCGCGCCACCAGCACCGGCAAGGCCGAAGCAGATCGTGATCATCTCCTTCGACAGCGCGCGCGACATCTCGCAGTGGAAGCGCAGCCGGGCGCTGGCCCAGCGCACCGGCGCGCATTTCACCTATTTCCTGTCCTGCGTCTTCCTGCTGTCGCCCGAGACACGCGGCCAATACACCGCGCCTGGCAAGACGGCGGGCAAATCCAACATCGGCTTCGCCGCCTCCAGGCAGGACGTGGCAGAGCGGCTGGAACAGATCGGCCTCGCCGCCCATGAGGGTCACGACATTGCCAGCCACGCCTGCGGCCATTTCGACGGCAAGGACTGGAGCAAGGCCGACTGGCTGAAAGAGTTCGCCTCCTTCGAGCACATTTTTGAGAACGCCTATGCGATCAACGGCATTGGGCCCGAACCCGAGGGCTGGCGGGAATTCGCGCGGCATGCGGTGGCGGGTTTCCGGGCGCCCTATCTGTCGACCGGCAAGGCGCTTTACGAGGCACTCCCGACAGCCGGTTATCGGTTCGACGCCAGCGGCGTTTCAATGGGTCCTGCCCTGCCGCCGACCGTTGGCGGCGTCACCCGCTTTTCCCTGCCGCAGATTCCCGAAGGGCCGAAATCACGGCCGGTGATCGCCATGGACTACAATCTGTACGTCCGCCATTCCGGCGGCTTCGAGCGGCCGAGCAACGCCGGCGAGTTCGCGGACCGGACCTATCAGGCGTTTCGCGCCGCCTTCGACGCGCAATATCGGGGCAAGCGCCTTCCGCTGGAACTCGGCTTCCACTTCACGCTGATGAATGACGGCGCCTACTGGAATGCGCTGGAGCATTTTGCCGGCGAAGTCTGCGTCAAATCAGATGTCGAGTGCATCAGCTTTCGCGATTACATCTCGCGGCAGGATGGCGGCCAGAAGCAGGCGCCGGTTGGCGGCTGAGCCGCCAACCGGCGTTTCGTCAGAGCATTCCTAGGCCGGATCCCCGGCCCCTTGCCTTGCCAGATAGCGCTGGTCGATGTCGGGCAACGGCTCGCCTTGCAGCGTCGCCTCAAAGGCGCGCAGGCGTTTGTGCACCGATTGCAGCTCGACGATGGTCGACCATGAGGTAAGCAGGAACTGCAGCGAACCCGTCACCTTGCCGAACGCGTTCGATATCTGATTCAGCGCGCCGAACGTTATCTTGTGCGCGACCAGCGACGGGCCCAGGATCAGCAGCGAGAAAATGTTGTCGGCCTGAAGGTAGGTGTACCGGACGACGTTGAAATAGATGTAGTGGAAATAGAGCCGGAAATAATTGTGCCGGACATTGGCGAACAGCTCGGCGGTGGTGGCGGGTTGCGCCCTGTCCGCATGATCCTCGCCATAGACCAGCTCCTTGCGGTAAGCGGCTTCGACGCGCTGGTTGCGGAACTGCAGGCCGGGAAGCTTCATGCCGGCAATCATCACCGAGATCGTGCCGAACAGACACCAGGCAAGTGCCGCGACCACCAATGGCTGCGGGATCGCGCCGATGATCGGCAGTTCGCTGATGTGGGCCTGCAACTGGATCATCACCGGCAGGAAGGCGATCAGGGTCATGATCGACTGGACAAAGCTGGAACCGAGATCCTCCATGATCTGCGAGAACCGCATCGTATCTTCCTGGATGCGCTGCGAAGCGCCCTCGATATGGCGCAGCCTGCTCCAGTTCTCGATAAAGTAGTTGTTCATGGCTGTGCGCCAGCGGAAGATCCAGTGGCTGACGATAAAGGCGTTGACCACCTGCACGTTCATGCCGACCAGGGCCAGCCATGAGAAGTCGGCCAATCCGGTGTAGAACTCGGCGTTCGTCGACTTTCCGGTCCCCGACATCAGCCCCTGTACATAGTCGAAGAACGGGCCGTACCACGCGTTGACGGCGACGCTGACCTGCACGTTGAAATAGATGAAGAACAGGATGACCGCCGTCATCAGGATCGACCAGCGC
Source organism: Mesorhizobium sp. B2-3-10 (assembly GCF_006442275.1). Classification (NCBI taxonomy): domain Bacteria; kingdom Pseudomonadati; phylum Pseudomonadota; class Alphaproteobacteria; order Hyphomicrobiales; family Phyllobacteriaceae; genus Mesorhizobium; species Mesorhizobium sp. B2-3-10. Next base: position 318,310 of record NZ_VFVT01000007.1, on the reverse strand, counting down.
TGCCATGGGTGCGGCGAATACCAACTCCAGAACGCGTAGAAGATGGCCACGCAAAGCGTGAAGTAGATATAAAACCAGAGGAATGGCTTCGATACGAGAATGGCGATGCCGATGATGGGTGGCGCTCCGGGAGCAGCAGGCGGCATGCCGAAAACCGCTCCCAATTGCTCCCCGCCGAAAAACCAGAACAGGATTGCCGCAAGGCTCCAGATGGCGGCCGAAGAGAAGAACAGCTTCGGCTGCGGGAAGAAGGATACGAACACTGTGGCGAATTCCTCGATCGATGCGCAAATCAGCAGGTTTGAGCCGGCATAAGGTCACACATTAGGGGGAAAGAAAATGCCTGCCCGATGCCGGTGCAGAGCAAGACCACAAATCATGGCGATTTTGGCGCAGCGGACCACGTGACGGCGCCGGAGACGACCAGGACGGCCGCGGCGACGATGGAGGCGAGGAAGAAATCGCCCGATGCCTGCGCCAAAAGTCCGGCGGCGATCGGGCCGATGATCTGGCCAAGACCGAAGGAGGCGGTCATCAGGGCAAAGATGCGCCGGGGCGACGCTGGGGCCTGCTGCCGGGCGGCCTGCAGGCCAAGTGCCGTGATGGCAATGAACGTGCCGCCGAGCAGCACGCCACCAAGCAGCGGCCCCATGCGCCCGCCGGTGGCGACGCTCGCGGTAACGCCGACAACTTCGACGAAGCATCCCAAGGCATAGGCGGCATAAAGCCCGATCCGCGCCGCTATCTTCTGCCACAGCCAGACCGAAGGGAAACCGGCAAGGCCGGCAACCATCCACACCATGGCCTCGAAGACGCGGCTGCCGCCGCCTTGGCGCACGATGGCCACGAGGAAGGTCGCCGTCACCACATAGCCGAAACCGAACAGCCCATAGGCGACGATCACCTTCATCAGCGACCGATCCTTCGGCAGCGCCGGTTCACGGCGGACCTCGCCGTTGGTGAGCGGCCCCTGGTTCACCAGCAGCACCACGGCGACGAAGCCGCAAGCCGAAATCGCCCCCGACCACAGCCAGCCCTGCGCCCAGCCGGCATGTTCGGTGACCAGCACCGCCATCATCGCCGCCGATATCGCTATGCCGAGGCCGACGCCGCCGAAATGCCAGGCCTGCAGGTCGCCGCGCCCGGCGGCCGCGATATGGCTGAAAACGATGCTGGCCATGAACACCATGACGAAAGCGCTCGCCAGACCGGCCAGAAAACGAATGGCGACGAAGGCGGCCATGGCGTCGGTCAGCCCCATCGAGGCGGCCAGCACGGCGCTGGCACCGAGGGCGCCCAGCATCAGCAAACGCTCGCGTCCATGTGCCCAGCTGCCCGCCGCCACCAACGCGCCAACGAGATAGCCCAGATAATTCGCCGAGGCGATCCAGCCGGCATTGGCCGGCGACAGATGCAGTTCCTCCATCATGCCAGGCAGGATCGGCGTGTAGACGAAGCGGCCGATGCCCATGGCGACGGCCATGGCGATCATGCCGGCGAAGGCGTAACGCAGCGCTGTCGATTGGGGCGAAGTCATTGCAGTGCACAATAGATGTGCGAGCGGGTGAAACAATCCGCCTCGTGTTGGGCCAGTGCCCTGATCGCGATCGCGCGCTCAGCAGCGATCGCCGAAACCGGCGCTCGGTGAAACGGTCTCATAGGCGGTCCGGCGCGCCGTCAACCGGAACGGCACATCACCGAGTTCGCGCTCCGACATTACATCCAGCGCGGGATGGGCAAGCGGATCGGTCAGCCAACTCAGCGTATCGAAGTCGCAGCGCGTGTCATCCGGCGAAGTGGCCGCGACCAGGGCCTTCAGCAACATGCTCAGCATTTCCGGCTCCATGGGCCTGTTTCCACCCATAAGGTCTGCCGTTTCGATATCCCTTTCAATTGAGATTTCGGCCGGATCGGTTTAGAAAATCTCAAATGGCCATGCTCAACCGCGTTCATCTCAACGGCCTTCGCGCCGTGGAAACCGTCGCCCGTCTCGGCTCGCTCGCCGCCGCCGCCGCAGAACTCAATGTTTCCGTCAGCGCCGTCAGCCAGCAGATCAGCCGCACCGAAAAACAGCTCGGCCAGGCACTGTTCGAGCGCACCACAAGCGGCCTGGTCCTGACCGAATTCGGCGCCGTCTTCGCGGCCCGCCTTGGCACTGGATTTCGCGAGCTTGCCCAGGCCGTGGCACTGGCCGACGAAGCCAGCCAGTGCACATTGGTCGTTTCGGCGGCACCGGCCTTTGCCTCCAAATGGCTGCTGCCACGGCTGTCGCGGCACTTCGACCGGCATCCCAACGTGCTGCTGCGTATCGACGCTTCAGTGCGGCTGGCCAATCTCGATCACTCGGACGTCGACATTGCCATCCGGCTTGGCGACGGCAAATGGCCGGGTGGAAAGGCGGAGCTGCTTTTGGCGCAGGAAGTCTTCCCGGTCTGCGCGCCCGGGATTGCCAGAAAACTAACGTCGATCTGCGACCTCGCCCAGACCTGCGCCATCACCGACGAGCGGGCGATGATCAACTGGGAAAGCTGGTTCGCGGCCGCCGGCGTTCAACCCGTTACCTTCCAGAAAGGCGCAAGCTTCACCGACCCGATGCTGTGCCTGGAATCGGCGATCGCCGGCCATGGCGTGATGCTCGGCTGGCAATTGCTGACGGCCGATGCGCTGGCCGACGGGCGCCTGGTGGCGCCGTTCGGAATTCGCGCCCAGAGCGGCCTCGGCTACTGGCTGGTGACCTCCGCCACCAAGGCCGAGAGCCGCAAGGTCCGGGACTTCATGATCTGGATCAAGGAAGAGATCGCGGCGACGATGGCGCGGTTCGGATCGTCGGTCGCGGAGCCCAGCGGCACGATCACGGTGGAAAGCACCGCGGCACCGGTCTATGTTCAATCAAACATCCCAAGACGACAGGCAGGATCATGACCACACATTCGCGCGGCGTTTCCGCAACGATCGACCCGGTGAAGCTCGACAGGCTGGCGGAAGTCGCCATCAAGGTGGGGCTGCAATTGCAGCCCGGACAGGACCTGGTGCTGACATCGTCGATCGCGGCCCTGCCGCTGACCAGGCGCATCGTCGAACACGCCTACAAGGCCGGTGCCGGGCTGGTGACGCCGATCTTCAACGATGACGAGATGACGCTGGCGCGCTACCGCTTCGGCGCCGATGCTGGCTTCGACCATGCCGCCGGCTGGCTCTACGAAGGCATGGCTAAGGCCTTCTCCAACAACGCAGCCCGGCTTGCCGTGCGCGGCGAGGATCCGTCGCTCCTGTCGGCGCAGGATCCGGCGAAGGTGGCGCGCGCCAACAAGGCCAATTCAATGGCCTACCAGCCGGCGCTGGAGAAGATCACCGGCTTCGACATCAACTGGAACATCGTCGCCTATCCGGATCTGGCCTGGGCCAGGCAGGTTTTCCCCGGCGATGCCGACGACGTGGCGGTCGCGAAGCTCGCCGACGCCATCTTCGCCGCCTCGCGGGTGGATGTGGAAGACCCGATCGGCAACTGGACGGCGCACAATGCGGCGCTGCGCGGCCGCACCGAATGGCTCAACGGCCATGATTTCCATGCCCTGCATTTCGCTGGACCGGGCACCGACCTGACGGTCGGGCTGGCGGATGGCCATGAGTGGATGGGCGGCGCCTCGACCGCCAAGAACGGCATCACCTGCAATCCCAACATCCCGACCGAGGAAGTTTTCACCACCCCGCATGCGCGGCGCGTCGAGGGCCATGTCTCCTCGACCAAGCCGCTGTCCTACCAAGGCACGCTGATCGACGACATCTCGGTGCGCTTCGAGGGCGGCAGGATCGTCGAGGCCAAGGCTTCGAAAGGTGAGGACGTGCTGAAGAAGGTGCTCGACACCGACGAGGGCGCGCGTCGGCTGGGCGAAGTGGCGCTGGTGCCGCATTCCTCGCCGATCTCGGCCAGCGGCCTGTTGTTCTTCAACACGCTGTTCGACGAAAACGCCGCCTGCCACATCGCGCTCGGCCAATGCTATTCGAAATGCTTCGTCGACGGCGCCTCGCTCAGCCAGGACGAAATCGCGGCGCGCGGCGGCAACAAGAGCTTCATCCATATCGACTGGATGATCGGGTCGGACAAGATCGACATTGACGGCGTCGCCAAGGATGGCAGCCGCGTGCCGGTGATGCGCAAGGGCGAGTGGGCCTGAGGGGTTCGGCGTAGGGAGGTCGAATGGCTTTCGACCTGATGGTCAAGCGGATTTACGAACCACCCGCTGCCGATGACGGGCAGCGGGTGTTGGTTGACCGCATCTGGCCGCGCGGCGTCAGCAGGGAGCATGCCGCGCTGGCACTGTGGCTGAAGGAGATCGCGCCGAGCGACGACCTGCGGAAGTGGTTCGGGCACGAGCCGGCACGTTGGGCGGAATTTCGGAAGCGGTACGGGGCTGAGCTCGACGGGAATGGTGAGGCGGTTGCGCAGCTGCGCGGCTTGCTTGGCGAGGGCAAGGTAACGCTGCTCTACGGCGCGCATGATGAGGCGCACAATAATGCGGTGGCGCTGGCGGAGTATTTGAGCGCGGGTTGAGGCGCTCGGACCTTCGCAAGCAGGCGGGACAGCGCCCCCCCTCTGTCCTGCCGGACATCTCCCCCACGAGGGTGGAGATCGGACGTCGCGACGCTTCCGCCTACTTCCCCACCGTCTGCTCATAAACCTCCGGCTTGAAGCCAACCACCACCCGATCGCCGATCTCCAAGACCGGCCGCTTGATCATCGTCGGCTTGGCCAGCATGAGCGCTTTCGCCTTCTTCTCGTCGAGGCCTTGCTTGTCCGCCTCCGGCAATTCGCGAAACGTGCTGCCCTTGTTGAGCAGCTTTTCCCAACCGACCTTGCCGACCCAGCCATTCAGCTTGCCCGCCTCGATCCCTTCGGCCCGATAGTCGTGGAAACGATAGGGAAGGTCATGGCTCTCCAGCCAGACGCGCGCCTTCTTGATCGTGTCGCAATTGGTGATGCCGTACATGGTGATCGTCAAAGTGCTCTTCCCTTGGGCTGACAGTCGAATCCGTTTCGCAGCCTAAAACCGCCCTTCCCGCTTGGCCAGCAGCTTGGTCAGCGTTGCCGGAAATTTGGCGCTTGCCAACACTAAGGCAATTACCTAAGTGTTTCTAATCGCTTTTTGACGACCCGGGACCGATCGATGACCAGCCTCCAGAGTGCAAATCCAAGCCTCCCGCCGATCGACGGCATTTTTCGCGCGCTTGCCGACCCGACGCGACGGCGCGTGGTCGAGCGGCTGAACAGGAGCCCTGCTTCGGTCAGCGAACTGGCCCAGCCTTTCGAGATGGCCCTGCCATCCTTCATCGACCATCTCAAGATTCTCGAAGGCTGCGGGCTGGTTCGTTCGCAAAAGACCGGACGGGTCAGGACTTACGAGCTTGCGCCTGAACCGTTGAAGCTCGCCGAAAGCTGGCTGGCCGAACAGCGTACAGTTTGGGAACGCCGCCTCGACCGGTTCGATGCCTATGTCATGACCCTCAAGGAGCAGGAAAAATGAGTTATTCCTTCGAGCCCGATCCCCGGCTGGACCTGACGCTGGAGCGCGTAATCGATGCGCCGCGCGAATTGCTTTGGCGAGCCTGGACGACACCTGAGCATGTCAGGCAGTGGTTCACGCCGAAGCCATGGCTGATCACCGACTGCGAGATCGACCTCAGACCGGGCGGCCTGTTTCGGACACGCATGCAGTCGCCCGACGGCAAGGAGGTCAGTGACCGCCACTACTGCTATCTGGAAATCGTGCCCAACGAGCGGCTGGTGTGGACGGATGCGCTGCTGCCCGGCTATCGACCCTCGGGGGAGCCTTTCATCACCGCGGTCATTTCGCTCCATCCGGATGGCCAGGGTACGCGCTATACCGCTACAGCCATTCACCGTGACCAAGCCACCCGCGACAACCATGAAGAGATGGGTTTCTTCGACGGCTGGGGCACGGTGGCCGATCAACTTGCGCAGTATGTGAAGACGATTTGAACGCCCCCAGCGGCCAGAGGATCCTCTGGCCGCCGTGCTCATTTTCAACCTTGCCGCAAAGAGAGCAAAGCTAGGAAGGCCCGATTTCCGGCCTCAGTAGTAAAAGCGCTCTTCGGTGATCTTGCCGTTCTTGACCGTGTACAGGCCAACCTCATCCATGGTGACACGCTCGCCGGTGGCCTTGGGCGTTATGTCAAAGGTGAAGCGCACCGCGAATTGATCGCCGTTGACATAAGGGCCCTCGACCGAGCCGCCATGCACTTCGTGGTTCTCTTGCCACCACTGGCTTTTCTGCCTGAGGGCCTCCTTGCCGTGACTGACGGCCATCGGTCCCTCCATCGCTTCGTAGCTGGCGATATCGTCGGCATTGTATTTTTCGGCAGCACCTTCGTTGTTGCCCTGCTTGAGAAGTTCGGTGAACTCCTTGGCGATTTCCGTGACGGTCATTTTTGTTCCTCCTGTTCAGACGCATTGCAAGTAGGGAACCGCTTGCGGACCTGCCATCGCGGACAGGTCGATAGCTGACATGACCCTGTCAGGATGGGGTGTCGCGCGAACCAGCGGCCCCTTCGTTACATCGCAATCAGCGGCCAACGTTCCAGAAAATCATATTGCGTCAGCCCGCGCAGGCTGTGCACGAGAATGAACTCCCGCGCCACGAAGCTGATCGGCTCGATCGGCAGTTGTGGGATAAGTTTCTGGTCATAGGCAAGGGTCAGATGAGGGACGAACCCGTCTGACGCCTTGAGGCCTTGACGCAGCATTTCGGCGCCGAGATTCCCGCTCAGTTCACAAACCGGTCCGTCATCGGCCACAAGCACGAAGGGGTGCTTGGCCGGTCGGCCTCTTGTCGCCGGACGGCCAGGAAAGCTCCTGGCGTGGCGAAAGGTGATCTCAAAAGCAGGCATCACGACGCGCTGCCCCGATCGGGTGGCCGCAAAGATGATTTTCGACCGCAGCCGCTTGTAGTCCCCGACATGCTGCTGGCTGACATGAAAACGCTCCGGTATCAGCGGTGAGCCGGCTATGCCAAATTTGTGGCATAGTCGGCTTTGACAATCAGCAAACCTAGAATAATCCCCTGCCTGCAGAAACACGCCGAAGAAGACACGATCCGGTTTTTTGGGCCGCCTTGGCGGTTCTGGAATTCCGAAATCTAGTTCGCCTTGGTACATTACCTATACGCTCGCCAAGGAACGCCTCCGTTCTGTTCTGGCGCCCGGAACAAAACACGAACAATTCTCTGAGTCAAGTTCGAGTAACCGGACCCTAAGCCCGGTGATGTCCTTGACATCCGGACATCGTGGATGACCCAGTCGGCATATTCGCGGCCACCGCTCGACTGCTTGGATGGGATAGACCTTTGAATGAAATCCGGCGAAAGTGCCGCGCCGACCGGGCCAGCATTTTCGATTCAACGAGGAACCCAACTCATGACCAACCCGACACATCTGCCCGCCGAAGGCTTGTTTGTCGGCCGCGCCAGGAGCGGCGATGCCTCGTACCCCCTGGTCGTCACGGTGCGCGACGACACCGTCTTCGACATCACATCCAGCGCGGCGCCCACCGTGCGTGACGTCTGCGAATTGGCCGACCCGGCCGGCCATGTGCGCTCGGCCAGGGGCAAGCCGATCGGTTCACTCGACGCCATCGCGGCCAACAGTTTCGAAGCCACGCGCGATCGGGCAAAACCCTTTCTGCTGTCGCCGGTCGACCTGCAGGCGATCAAGGCTTCCGGCGTCACCTTCGTGGTCAGCCTGCTCGAACGGGTGATCGAGGAACAGGCGCGTGGCTCGGCCGAGAAGGCCGACGCCATCCGCGCCGACATTGCGGGCCTGATCGGCCATGATCTTTCGAAGCTCAAGCCCGGTTCGCCAGAGGCGATGGAGATCAAGGCCAAGCTGATTTCGCGCGGCGCCTGGTCGCAATATCTGGAAGTGGGCATCGGCCCCGATGCCGAGATCTTCACCAAGTGCCAGCCGATGGCCTCGGTCGGCTTCGGCGCCGATGTCGGCCTGCATCCGGTGTCGACCTGGAACAATCCGGAGCCGGAGATCGCCATGATCGCCGCATCGAGCGGCAGGATCGTCGGCGCCACCATCGGCAACGACGTCAATCTGCGCGACGTCGAGGGGCGTTCGGCGCTGCTGCTCGGCAAGGCCAAGGACAACAACGCCTCGGCCTCGCTTGGCCCCTTCATCCGGCTGTTCGACGACACGTTCTCCATCGCCGACGTGAAGCAGGCCGTCGTGCGCCTGAAGGTCGAGGGCGAGGACGGGTTTTCGCTGGAGGGGGCAAGCTCGATGGCCGAGATCAGCCGCTCGCCGGAGGAGCTGGTTGCGGCGGCCATGGGCCCGCATCACCAGTATCCGGACGGGCTGGCGCTCTATCTCGGCACCATGTTCGTGCCGTCGAAGGATCGCGGCGAAAAGGGCAAGGGGTTCACGCACAAGGTCGGCGACATCGTCACCATCTCGTCGGAGAAATTCGGCGCGCTGGTCAACCGCGTGCGGCTGTCGCCCGATTGCCCGCACTGGACCTACGGCGCCAGCCATTTGATGCGCGACCTCGCCAAGGCCGGCCTGCTCTAAGCGGCTCTTTGGGGGCTTTCGCCCTCAGAGATCGCCCAGACGTGATCGGGATAGTCCGCCCGGCTGAGCTCTCGGCGACAATCATCCGACTGCCCGGGAAAAATCATCCCGACTGATGCGATCTGATGGGGTCGCTGATGGCGCCGCGTCAGGCGCCCACTACATCTGCAGATGGAGGCTTGCCATTCGCCGAAAAAGGGAATGCTCTTAGGCATCCGAGCGGCGCTGGCAAAAAGACGCAATCCGGCTGAAGCCGGAACAAGGGACGGATCATCTTCAACCGGGAGGAAATCAAATGCTGACGAGACTAAGACTTGTGCTCTACGGCCTGCTGATCGCGCTGACGGTCATTCCGGCAGCCGCGCAGGCCAAGACGTTCTACTGGATTTCACATGGCGGGCCGGCCGACCCGGTCTGGACCTACTTCCTCGCCGGCGCCAAGCAATGGGCCAAGGACACCGGCAACACCGTCAACACGTCGTTCCACAATGGCGACGTCGCCTCGCAGCAGGAGGCGGTCCGTGCCGCCCTCTCGGCCAAGGCCGACGGCATCGTCACCACCAGCCCCGATCCGGGCAGCCTGGTCGAGATCGTCAAGGAAGCGCGCGCGGCCAACGTCCCGATCATCAACTTCAACACGCCCGATCCCAAGGCCAATTTCAACGCCTATGTCGGCGGTGACAACGTCACTTTCGGCAAGCACTGGGCGCAGTATCTGGTCGACAAGGGCCTGGTGAAGAAGGGCGACTTCGTCTGGATGCCGGTCGAGATCCCCGGCGCCACCTACGGCGTGCAGGAAGAAGAAGGCATCAAGAGCGTCTTCGGCCCGCTCGGCATCACCTATGAAGTGACCGAAGCGACGCTCGACCAGGCCGAGGTGATCAACCGCATGGTCGACTACCTCACCGCCCACAAGGGCAAGGTTAACGCCATCATCGGCCTGGGCGACCTCGTAACCGGTTCGATCAAGCGCGTGTTCGACCAGGTCGGCGTCAAGCCGGGCGAAATCCCGGTCGTCGGCTGGGGCAACTCGCTCGACACCACCCAGGAAGTGCTGAACGGCTATGTCAATGCCGGCCAGTGGCAGGATCCGCAGGCGACCAGCTATGTGGCGCTGTCGCTCGCCAACATGGCGGCCAGCGGCATTCCTCCGGGCTTCAACGTCATCACCGGCGCGCTCTATGAGAAGGACACCGCGGCGGTCTACGACAAGATCCTGTCCGGCAAATAATCCGCGATCCCCTGGCGCCGCGCGTTTTCGCACGGCGCCAGATATCTTCCTGCGCCGTGGCATGCCACCCGATGCGGTGGAGCTCGCGGCCCGTCCCAACCATGTCGCGGGTTCCCAGTGGAAAATCATTCGCTCATCCAACGCCTGATCGCGCGGCCGGAATTCGGACCTTTCATTCTGCTCATCGTGGAGATCGCCGTTTTCTGGGGTTTCAACCACGACTTCCTGTCGCCGCAGAACATCTCCAACACGCTGGCCTTCACGGTCGAGCTCGGCCTGATCGCGCTGGCGATGACGCTGTTGATGACTTCGGGCGAATTCGACCTCTCCGTCGGGTCCCTGTTCGGCTTCTCGCCCGTGCTGATGTGGACGCTGTTCAATGCCGGCGTCACCTCGCTGGAAATGGGCTTCCTTGTCGCGCTGGTGGTTGCCGCCTTGATCGGCCTGGTCAATGGCTGGTTCGTCACGCAGCTCAAGATCCCGTCCTTCCTGGTGACGCTCGGCATGCTGCTGGTGGTGCGCGGCAGCGCGCTTTTCATCACCGACGGGTTTCCGCAGCGCACCTGGAGTGCCGAAGGCAGCTGGCTGGCGGAGGCTCTGGTCGGCGACTTCTTCATCGGGCCGTTCCGCATCTACATGTCGCTGTTCTGGTTCATCGCCGCGGCGATCGCGCTCGGCTATGTCCTGACGCAAAGCCGGACCGGCAACTGGATCCAGGCGGCGGGCGGCAATCCCAACGCGGCGCGTGCCCGCGGCGTCAATGTCAATCGCGTCAAGGTCGGCCTGTTCGTCCTGTCGTCGGTCATGGCCTCGCTTGCCGGCGTCATCTCCTCGCTGCGCACATCCGCCGCCAACCCCAACAGCGGTACTGGCTACGAGCTCGAGGTGATCGCCATGGTGGTGATCGGCGGCACCGCACTCACCGGCGGGCGCGGCACCATCATCGGCACCGTGCTCGGCATCCTGATCCTGCGCGTGATGCGCAACGGCATCGTGCTGATCGGCGTGCCCGGCCTTGCCTACAACATCTTCATCGGCGCGATCATCCTTGGCATGATGGCGCTGCATTCATGGCTGGAACGCCGGCACCAGGCGGGGACTTGAACCATGGCCGAGCCATTGATCCGCATGCACAACATCCGCAAGTCCTATGGCCGCGTGCAGGCGCTGGTGGACGCCAATTTCCATGTCAACGAGCGTGAGATCGTCGGCCTTCTGGGCGACAATGGCGCCGGCAAATCGACGCTGATCAAGGTTCTCTCCGGCGCGGTGCCGCTGACCAGCGGCGATATCTTCATCCGCGGCAAGAAGGTCACCTTGCGCGATACCAGCGACGCCATCGCCCACGGCATCGAGACCATCTACCAGGACTCCGCCCTGGTCACGCAATTGTCGATCGCGCGCAACCTGTTCCTGGGTCGAGAACCGATCAAGCCGCCGCGCTTCCTTAACCGCATGGACCAGGACGCCATGAACACGGTCGCCCGCGATCTGCTCAAACAGGTCGGAATCTCCAAGAACATCCCGCCGACGACGCCGATCGGCTCGCTCTCCGGGGGCGAGCGGCAGGCGGTTGCGATCGCGCGCGCCATGCATTTCGACAGCGACCTGATCATCCTCGACGAGCCGACCAACAATCTCGGCGTGGCCGAAACCCAAGGCGTGCTCAGCTTCGTGCGCAACGCCCGCGATTCCGGCCACTCCTGCATCTTCATCGCGCACAACATCCACCATGTCTTCCAGGTGGTCGACCGCATCGTCGTCATGCGCAGGGGCAAGGTGGTCGCCGACGACATCGATCCGAAGACGACAACCGTGACGGAAGTCGAGCGCATCATCACCGGCATGTCGGACAAGGACATCCGCGACGCCCTCGCGGACGGCAAGCCGGCGCACTGAGGACGTACGTATCGACGTGTAGGGTTGCGGCATGAAGGCTACCGTCTCCGACATCGCCAGGAACTGCGGGCTGTCGACCGCGACGGTCGACAGGGTGCTCAACAACCGGCCCGGAGCGAGTGCCGCCAACCGGCAACGCGTCATGGAGGCCGCCAAGCAGCTCGGCTATCTGCCGGTCGCCGACCAGGTGACGCTTCCCTCGAGGCCCGCAAACCTGGAATTCTTCCTGCCGATCGGCTCGAACGACTTCATGCACGACCTGGCAAAGCACATCGAGGACTACGCCTCGCGCCTGCCGCTGGTGGCGTCCTGCCGGATTCACAATCTCGCCGGTATCTCGCCCAATGCCTTGCAGACCGCGGTCGAAAAGCTGTCGCTGCGCGCCAACGGCGTCGGTGTCATCGCGGTCGATCATCCCAGGACGCGCAACATCCTGCGCGACATGGTCGAGGCCGGCATCCGGCTGGTGACGCTGGTGTCCGATATTCCGGCCGCACCCCGCTCGGCCTATGTCGGCATCGACAACCGCGTGGCGGGACGGACGGCGGCACTTTTGATGGGACGCTTTCTCGGCGGCCGCGAGGGGCAGCTGGCGATGGTCGTCGGTTCGCGTTCCTATCGCGGTCATGAAGAGCGCGAGATGGGCTTCCGCTCCGTGCTTGGCGAGGAGTTTCCCAACCTCACCGTCAGCAGCGCCGTCGAGATCAATGACGAGCCCGATGCCAGCTATGCCGCAACCATGAAAGCGTTGCGCAACGAGCCGGAACTGCTCGGCATCTATTGTGTCGGCGCCGGGCGCTCCGGCATTGCCAAGGCGATCCGGGAAACCAGGCCCAACCGCAAGCCGGTCTTCATCTGCCACGACCTGACAAGGGAGACACGCGGCTACCTCGTCGACGACCTCGCCGACGTCGTCATCGACCAGAACGCCAGGCTGATCGCGGAGCAGTCGGTGATCCAGCTGCTCGGCTCGATCGCATCATCGGCGCCCTATCTCACCCGCAAATTCATCGAGCCGCGACTGATCTTCCGGGAAAACGTACCCGTGCAGTGAGATCCCGCATCTCCTGGGAACCTGACCGCCCCTGCAAATCTGCACAGCAGCTATGCACAATTCATTGTTGCCGAATCATTGGGCAACTCGTACGTTCAGGTTGTCGGCCATCTACTCCTCCCAGATGCGATGCCGACGCTGAATGGGGTGCACCTCCTCCCGCGCCACATTCGAAATCGAGCCCGCTGCCACCTCCTCCCGGCAGCGGGCTTTTTTCGTTCAGTCAACGGGAAATAGCGTGCTGCCTATAGGGTAGCAGACATCGTTTCGGTCACGCGACCGCAAAATCACCAGCAGCCACGGCAATACTTAACCGGCGGCAGTGCCCCGGAAGGAAACGATCAGTCCTTCAGCCATCCGCACGAACTGCGTGCTCGGGCCCTCGGCACCGACGGTCTGCACGCTGACCCGCGCACCTTCAAACAGCAGCGACAGCGTATCGGCGAGAAGCTCGGCCTGGCCGATGCCGGCATCCCGGCAGAGCCCGACCAGGCGTTCGCGCTGGGCTTCCTTGAGTTCCTTGATGACGCGCCTTGCCGGATGATCGGGTTCGGTCAGCTCGGCGGCGGCGTTGGCCATGTCGCAGCCACGGCCGTCGGTGTTGAGCATGGCGGCGGCCTTGCGAACCCAGGCATGAAGTTGAGCGAGTTTGTCACCCGGATGCTCGGCCTCGAACGTTTCCCACATCGCGCCAGCTTTCAGTGCGTTGGCGCGCAGGCATTCGACGATCAGTTCGTCCTTGGATTCGAAGTGACGATAGAGCGTCATCTTGTTCGTGCCGGCAGCCTCGGTGATGGCGTCGACGCCGACGCCCTTGATGCCGTGCTTGTGGAACATGTCACGCGCCGTCTCCAGAATTCGATCCCGGGGACGAGAGCGCTCCACGACGCCGTCTGTCATCATGATCTCCTTTCGTTTCCAAAAAACCCTCGGCCACCTCTTGACTAGGGTGTTACCGGTCTGTAACTTCCTGAATGTTACTTACTGGTAACACCTATATCGTCCGTCGTCAATAACAAGGTCGTGAACTGGTCCTACCAGATCGAGATGGACGAAAAGATTGCCAATCATGCGGCCTCGGCCGGTGAAGAGATGAAAAACGGTTCGCGAGCACGGGCTGCGAATCGACAGACAAGGAGCCGGCCAATGCCACAGCGCCGCGATCTTACCATAGATGAGGCCGTCCGGGATCCGATGATCCGGCTGGTCATGAAAGCAGATGGGGTCGACCCCCGCGCGTTCGAGAACATGTTGCGTTCGCTTGCCGATGGGCAGCGTCGCGAGGTGCCGTTGCTGCGTTCACGGGAAGGGTCCGGGGACGGGCGCGGCCAGTTATCCAGGGTCGCCAGCGCCTTCGGGCGGGCAAGAGCGGCCGGAGAGGCGTGCGTGTCGTGGTAAACTTCTTCATCCATCGTCCGATCTTCGCCTCGGCGATCGCCATCATCATGGTGCTCGCCGGCACGATTTGTTATTTCCTGCTGCCCGTCTCGCAGTTTCCCGACATCACACCGCCGCAAGTCGTGGTCAGCGCCCACTATCCGGGCGCCAGCGCGCAAGTGGTGGCAGACACGGTGACGACGCCGCTGGAGCAGCAGATCAACGGCGTGCAAGGCATGACCTACATGTCCTCGACGAGCTCCAATGACGGCTCGTCGACCATCACCATCACCTTCGATGTCGGTTATTCCTTGAGCACGGCCGCCGTCGACGTCCAGAACCGCGTCTCGCAGGCCGCCTCGTCGCTGCCGGCGATCGTCAACCAGGGCGGCGTGACGATCAAGAAGCAGAACCCGAACTTCGTGCTCATCGTCAACCTGACCTCGCCCGACCATTCGGTCGATCCGGTGGCGCTCTCCAACCTTGCCTATCTGCAGGTGGTGGATCCGCTGAAGCGGCTGCCTGGTGTCGGCGACGTGCAGATTTTCGGCGAACGGCGTTATTCGATGCGCGTCTGGCTCGATCCGGACAAGCTCGCCAATCTCGGCATCACCGCGGTCGATGTGCAAAATGCCATCGCCGAACAGAACGTCCAGGTGGCGGCCGGCAAGATCGGCCAGTCGCCGGCGCCCGCCGGCACCGCCTTCGAGATGCAGGTCAACGCCGTCGGACGGTTGAGCGACCCGAAGGAATTCGGCGACATCGTCGTGCGTGCCAACACCGACACCGGTTCGCTGGTGCGGCTGCGCGACGTCGCCCGTATCGAGCTTGGCGCCCTGCAATATTCGTCCTCGGCCTTTTTCGGCAAGGACCCGACCGTGGTGCTCGCCGTTTATCAGATGCCCGGCTCCAACGCGCTCGATCTGCAGCAGCGCGTCAAGGACAAGATGCAGGAACTGTCGGCCCGTTTTCCCAAGGGCGTCGACTATGCGATGCACTACGATACGACGCGCTTCGTCTCGGCCTCGATGCATGACGTGCTGATCACGCTTGGCGAAGCCCTGGTGCTCGTCGTCGCCGTGGTCTTCATCTTCCTGCAAAGCTGGCGCACCACAATCATCCCGACGATCGCCATCCCGGTGTCGCTGGTGGCGACGCTCGTCATCATGGAGATGATGGGCTTCTCGCTCAACATGCTCTCGCTGCTCGGCATGGTGCTGGCGATCGGCCTTGTCGTCGACGATGCCATCGTGGTGGTCGAGAATGTCGAACGACAGCTCGAGGCCGGACTGAAACCGCTGGCGGCGACAAAGGCCGCCATGGCCGAGGTCACCGGCCCGATCATTGCGACCACCGCGGTGCTGATGGCGGTGTTCGTGCCGGTTGCCTTCATTCCCGGTGTCTCCGGCAAGCTCTACAACCAGTTCGCGCTGACGGTGGCGATCTCCGTCGGCATCTCCGCCTTCAACTCGCTGACGCTCAGCCCGGCGCTCAGTGCAGCCTTCCTGCGCCATCGCGGCGAAACGCAATTCTTCCTGTTCCGCTGGTTCAATACGGGCTTCGACAGACTGTCGCATGCCTATGCCAATGGCGTGCGCATCCTTATCCGGCTGCGCTGGATCATGCTTGGCCTCTTCGCCGCCGGCCTGGTCGCCACCTACTTCGTCTGGCAAAAGCTGCCCTCGACCTTCCTTCCGGTCGAGGACCAGGGCTATTTCTTCGTCGTCATCCAGCTGCCCGACGGCGCTTCGCTGGAGCGTACCGATGCAGTGGCACAGAAGGCGCGCGACATCCTGCAGGCAACGCCAGGCGTCGACATCGTCGGCTCGATCAGCGGCCTGAACTTCCTCACCAGCGCGGCGCAGTCGAACTCGGCGGTCGAGTTCGCCATCCTCAAGCCGTGGGAGGAGCGTGGCCCCGACCAGAGCGCCTCGAAGCTCGTCGGCGACGTGCGTGGCAAGCTGATGCAGATTCCGGAGGCTTTTGCGCTCTCCTTCGATCCACCCTCCATCCCCGGCATCGGCACCACGGGCGGCTTCGAATTCGTCGTCGAGGACCTCACCGGCCGCGGCGGCACGGCCCTCAACGACGCCACGCAAGCGGTGATCGCCGAGGCCCGCAAGCAGCCTGAAATCAATCCGCAGCAGCTGTTTTCGCCGTTCTCGACCTCGACGCCGCAGTTCAACTACGATCTCGACCGCGCCAAGGCGAAGCTGCTCGGCCTCAACCTGCCCGACGTCTTCAACACGCTGCAGATCTATCTCGGCTCGCTCTACGTGAACGACTTCAACCTGTTTGGCCGCACCTTCCGGGTGACCATCCAGGCCGACAAGGATTCACGTGCCGGTGCAGCCGACATTTCACGGCTCTATGTGCGCAATGCCTCCGGCGGCATGGTGCCGCTCAGCACGTTGGGGAAACTGGTGCCGTTCGTCGGCCCGGAAACCGTGCCGCACTACAACAACAACGCCTCGGCCACCATCAATGGCGGCGCCGCTCCCGGTTATTCGTCGGGCCAGGCGGTCGCCGCCATGGAACGGGCCGCGGCGACCGCGCTGCCCAGGGATTTCGGTTTCGAATGGACCGGCATCACTTTCCAGGAGCTCAAGGCGGGGTCGATCGCGTCGGTGGTCTTTGCCCTCGCCATCGTCTTCGTCTTCCTGATCCTGGCGGCGCAGTACGAGAGCTGGGCGATGCCCTTCATGGTGCTGCTGGCCGTGCCGCTCGCACTGTTCGGCGCGTTCGCCGCACTTTGGGTGCGCGGCATGCAGATCGACGTCTATTCGCAGATCGGCTTCGTCATGCTGATCGGCCTGGCGGCCAAGAACGCGATCCTGATCGTCGAGTTCGCAAGACGGCGGCGCGAGGAAGGCCTCAGCATCGTCGAGGCATCAATGGAGGCCGCCCGGCTGAGACTGCGGCCGATCCTGATGACCGCGTTTGCCTTCATCCTCGGCGTGGTGCCGCTGATGATCGCCACCGGTGCGGGTGCCGCCAGCCGCCAGTCCATCGGCACCACCGTGTTCGGCGGCATGGTCGCCGCGACCATCCTGTCGCTGGTGTTCGTGCCGGTCTTCTACGCGGTCATCGAACAGCTGCGCGAACGGCGCGGCGGCGACGAGCCCGCTTCTCAACACACTGAACCAACGGCCAAACCCGCCTTTCCTCCTCTGGCGGAAGCGGCCGAATAAGATTGGAGAATCATCATGCGTAAATGGAAAATCGCGTTGGGAACGGCTGTCGCGCTGGGTGCGATCTCGGTGGCCAGTGTCCACCTGCTGGACATGGGCAATCTCAGCCTGAATGCCGGCACGGCCGGGGCCGCGCCGGCTCCAGCAGCGTTCGTCATGCCGGTGCCGGTGGCGAACGTGGTCAAGAAGACGATCCCGATCTATCTCGACTATGCCGCGCGGACCGAGCCGATCCGCAGCATCACGCTGCAGGCACGCGTCCCCGGCTATTTGCAGGAACAGACGGCGCAAGACGGCGCCGACGTGCGGCAAGGCGACCTGCTCTACAGGATCTCGCCCGATGACTTCCAGGCCTCGCTCGACCAGGCGAAGGCACAGGTTCAGCGCGACACGGCGACCCTCGATTATGCACGTTCCAATCTCGGTCGCGGTACCGAACTCGCCAAGAGCGGCTACCTGGACAAGGACAGCTTCGACCAGCGCACCAGCACCTTGCGCGAGGCGCAGGCGTCGCTGGCGCTGAACCAGGCGGCTGTGCGCACGGCCGAGCTCAATTTGAGCTACGCTGAAATCCACGCGCCGTTCGCTGGACGTCTGGGCCGCAACCAGGCTTCCGTGGGAACGCTGGTCAGCGTTGCCGGCACCGTGCTCAACACGCTGGTGCAGCTCGATCCGATCTACGTCACCTTCAATCCGAGCGAGACGGACCTGGCGCAGATCGAGGAAGCGCGTGCCGCCGGCCCGATCGAGGTCGAGGTCCTGCTTCCCGGTGAGACCGAGGCCCACCAGAAGGGCGAGCTCACCTTTATCGACAACACGATCGATCACTCGACCGGCACGATCACCGCACGCGCCACAATCGGCAACGCCAAGTTCACGCTCTTGCCTGGCCAGTATGTTCGCGTGCGGCTGCACGTCAAACAACAGCCCGATGCGCTGATGGTGCCGCAGGTCGCACTGGGATCGAGCCAACTCGGCAAGTATCTCTATGTCGTCGGCAAGGGCAATACGGTCGACCAGCGGCTGGTTTCGCTGGGGCCGACCAGCGGCGACATGGTCGCCATCCTCAGCGGCGTCGCTGAAGGCGACCAGGTGATCACAGGCAATCTGCAGAAGATCGGCCCCGGAATGCCGATTTCGCCCCTGCCACAGAAACCGGCTACCTGACTCCCCCGCAGGCCCGGTTTCCGCGCGGCGCCCCCGACCTTTTCTCAGGTCGCGGGCGCCGTTTTCACGAGCAGGCCGACCAGAGCGGCGACATTGGCGCTGGGAGACGGAAAAATCCGATCACTTGCTCTTGTTAGATTGTCGACAATCTGATTGTCTCTGCTTCTGTTCTCGCGGGAGTGGGCCGGATGGTGAAGACGGAATTCAGTCCGATTGCCGACACGACACGCCGTGCCGAAATCGTGGCACTGCTCAGACGCGCGATCCTGACCGGTCAGCTCGAGCCAGGCCAGAAGCTCAACGAGCTCAGGATTTCCGAACAGATGCGGGTCAGCCGCGCCCCGCTGCGCGAGGCGATGCGCGAGCTGGTCCAGGAAGGCATACTGACCAGCATTCCCTATGCAGGCACCTTCGTCATCAATGTCACCGCCAAGGACATCGACGACGTCTATTCGCTCAACAAGGTGCTGGACGAATTCGCCATCGAGCGGATGTGGGAACTGCGCGACCAGCGCTTTTTCGATGAGCTCGACCGGCGCCACGAGGCGGTGAAGCAGGCGACGCGCGACCGCGACACCACGCGCCAGATCGAGACCGCGCTGCAACTGCATGGCCTGATCCATGAATGGGCCGACAATTCAGTGCTCTTGGAAACCTGGCAAAGGCTGACCAGCCGGTTGCAGATGTATTTCGCCCTGCACCAGCAGGCACGCAACGAAGCCGTGCCCGCCGAAGACGTTCACGAGACTTATGTGCGGCTGCTCAAGAGCGACGACATGCGTGCCGCCCAGCGCCACGCACGCGAGCATATCGACCACGATTTCGAAGAGCTTCTTGCCTATGCGCGCGACCTCGAAAAGCGTCCGTCGAAAGGCGCCTGACCCTCCCCTCACCGCGGATAATGGATACTCCACGTGCAAATCGAAACCATCAAAGCCTATCACGTCGTGCAGCCTTTCGTGGACGGCCCCTATCGCATGTCCAAGGGGCGTGTGGCCGACTGCTTCGACGCTGTGATCGTCTCCATCACCTCCGACAGCGGCGTCACCGGCTGGGGTGAGATGGCGCCGCTCGGCAATTTCTACTCGGCCGCCTTCCCGGCCGGCACCCGAGCCGGCGTGCCGGAGATCGCACCGCACCTTATCGGCCAGGACCCGTGCGGGCTGGCCAGCATCGGCCGACTGATGGACACGGTGTTCAAGGGCCATCCCTACATCAAATCGGCGCTCGACATGGCCTGCTGGGATCTGGCGGCGCGTGCCGCCGGCGTACCGCTGGTGACGCTGCTCGGCGGCAGGGAAAGCGACACGGCCGAACTCTACAAGGTCGTCACCCATGGCACGATCGATCAAATGGCCGCACTTGCCAAGCGCATCGTCGAGGACGGTTTCCGCCGGCTCCAGGTCAAGGTCGGCGGCAATGTCCATGACGACGTCGAGCGCGTCATGGCGGTCGCCGCCTCGGTGCCGAAAGGCACTGTCATCTTCTGCGACGCCAATGCCGGGTGGACACCATACCAGGCGCGTCAGTTCACTGACGCGACGCGGGCGATCGACTATACGTTCGAGCAGCCTTGCACGACGATCGACGAGAACATGTCGGTGCGCCGCATGCTCGACAAGCCGATGGTGCTCGACGAATCCGTCACCTCGCTGGAGGCGATGCTGGAAATCCATCGCCTCGGCGCGGCGGACGGGCTGACGCTGAAGATCTCGCGGCTCGGCGGCGTCACCAAGACCCGGCTGATCCGTGACGTCGCCGTCGATCTCGGCTTCATGATCACGGTCGAGGATACCGGCGGCGCCGAGATCGACACATCCGCCATGGCGCATCTGTCGCTGTCGACGCCGGAGGAGCGCCGGCTGCACGCGATCGCCTTCCACGAATGGGTGACGGTGCGCACCGCGTCGAACGCGCCGCCGGTCACCGGCAGCCGCATGGGTATTCCCGCCGGCCCAGGCCTTGGCATCGACGTCGTTCCAGACCTGCTCGGCAAGCCCTTCTTCGAAGTTGGACGCTGAGATGAAGATCCGCGGCATCAAGGCCACGCCGATCAATCTTCGCCTCGAAGCGCCCTATGCCTGGGTGTTCGGCGAACTCGACGGTTTTTCGCCTGTTATCGTCGAAGTCGAGACCGAGGACGGCCTTGTCGGGCTGGGCGAAGCACCGACGCCGGCAGCGGCCGCCATCATCAATGATGTTCTTGCCCAGCGGCTGGTCGGCCGCGACGCCTTCGACATTGCCGGCGCCGAACATGTCTGCCTGCCGTTTTGGACCGGCGTGCAGTCGATCAACGACCGCACCCGCATCACGGCCTTCGGCGCCATCGAGATGGCGCTTTGGGACCTGCGCGGCAAGGCCTGGAACCAGCCGCTCTATCAGTTGCTCGGCGGGGCCGTGCGCAAGGACATCCCGTTCACCGACTATTTCTCGCTGCGCGGCGATGGGGATGGTGTCAAGGGCGAGACGACGCCGGAAGAAGTCGCCGACTATTGCGTGGAACTGCACGAGACACACGGCACGACCTTCTTCGAAGGAAAATTCTCGACCGACGACCCAAGGATCTCGCTGAGAATGGTCGAGCTGATCCGCGAAAAACTCGGCGACGATGCGATGATCCGCATCGATTCGAACCAGGCTTACTCGCTCAGCACGGCGCGGCGGCTTGCGCGGCCGCTGGAAGAGCTCGGCGTGCGCAACTGGGAGGATCCGGTGGCGACATCGGAGGAGATGCGCGAACTGCGCCGCCATTGCTCGATCCCGTTCTCGACCCACAATATCGACATCGCGCGCGCCATGGACCTCAAGGTGCCGGATGCATTCGTCGGCAACCCGACCGCGCATGGCGGCATCGGCCGGATGCTGCGCTTTGTCGGCGCCTGCGAGCACGCGGGCATCGATTTCTGGTGCTACAGCGGCGACAGCGGCATCGGCAGCGCGGCCTACCTGCATCTGTGCGCAGCACTCGGCTGGATCCGGGAGCCGAACCAGTCGCTGTTTCGTATGCAACCTATGGACATCACCGAGGAGGGGCCGTTTTGCCCCAGGAACAATACGGTGCGTGTCCCGGAAGGTCCCGGTCTTGGTGTCACCTTGTCGCGGGAAAATCTCGCGGCGTGCCATCGCGACTTTGCCGAGAACGGGCCTTGCAACAAATATCACGACCCGGCCAAGCCCGGGACATATCGCCGTTTGCCGCTGAACTAGGAGAACGACACGGGAAAGGAGACGTATTTCAAGAACAAGAGTCCGCCGCCGCGATCGATGGCGACGGCAGGAGCGGACGGGTGGAAGCATTGCTCAAGAAAATCTGACCCCCGCGCCGCAAGGATCGGATGGACCAGGAAAAACCGCATGCTACAGTCCCGTGCGACTGACATCGTTGATGGCCGGGACAGGAGAACTCCACGGACTTCGTCAACTGAAAAACGCATTCATCAAACCATAAGAAACAGGGGAAGGGTTAAACCCATGATCAAGAACTACCGCATTCTCGACCTGATCCGGCGCAATCGCTCGCCGCTTGAAAATCACCTGATCGACGGCCTCGTCGACGGCCGTGTCAGCCGCCGCGACTTCATCCGCCATGGCAGCCTGCTTGGCCTGTCGCTGCCGCTGCTTGGAGGCATCACCACGGCTGCCGGCCTTGGCGGCATGCCGTCGCTGGCGCGCGCCCAGGGCGCACCCGGCGCCACCATCCGTGTCGCCAGCAGCGTGCCGGCGGCAGCCATCGATCCCGTCACGATCGCCGACGCCGGCGGCCTGCTGATCATGCAGCAGGTTGCGGAATTCCTCTGCGTCGACGGCCCCGACCTGGTGCTGCAGCCCGCGTTGGCCGAGAGCTGGAAGCCGAACGACAACGGCTCGGTTTGGACCTTCAAATTGCGCAAGGGCGTGAAATTCCACAGCGGCGGCGAAATGAAGGCCGAGGACGTGGTGGCGAGCATCGACCGCCTGGCCGATCCGGCAAACTCATCCAACGCGCTGTCGGTGTTCACCGGTATCCTGTCGAAGGGGGCCAGCAAGAAGGTCGACGACTACACGGTGGAATTCCACCTCGACGCGCCGAACGGCAATTTTCCCTACATGGTCTCGTCGGACAATTACAACGCCGTCATCATCCCGGCGGACTACAAGGGCGACTACGAGAAGAGCTTCGATGGCACCGGCCCGTTCAAGGTGGAGAAATACACGCCGAAGGTCGGCGCTTCCTTCGTCCGCAACGAGAACTACTGGGGAGCGAAGGCGCTGCCTGACCGTACCGAGTTCACCTTCTTTACCGACGTGCAGCCGATGATCCTGGCGCTGCAGGGTGGGCAGGTCGACATCATCAACCAGATGCCGGTGCTGGCCGGCGTGGCCCTGCTCAACGATCCGGGCTTCGAAATCATCAGCCTGAAGTCGTCGGCTCACCAGCAACTGCATCTGCGCTGCGACGACGGCCCATTGAAGGATGCACGCGTGCGCCGCGCCATCGCGCTCTGCCTCGATCGCGACAAGCTCGCCGCCGGCCTGATGAAGGGACGCTCGGCGCTTGGCAATGACAGCCCATTCGCCGCGGTCTACCCCTCGACCGATACGAGCATACCGCAGCGCAAGCAGGACATCGCGCAGGCCAAGCAGCTCATGGAAGCGGCCGGTGCCGGCAAGGGCTTCAAGATCACGCTGACCACCGAGCGCTATCTCGAAATCCCCGAATATGCCCAGCTCATCCAGAACTGGGTCAAGGAGATCGGCATCGAGCTCGAACTCAACATCCTCGACCAGAGCGCCTATTATGGCGACGCGGTGTTCGGGAAATCGAACTGGCTGGATTCGGTGATGGGCATCACCGACTATGGCCATCGCGGCGTGCCGAATGTTTATCTTGCCGCTCCCCTGAAGAGCGACGGCACCTGGAATGCCGCGCACTTCAAGAACAAGGACTACGACGCGCTGGCGACCAGCTATATCGCGGCGCTCGACCTCGAGGCGCAGAAGGCTGACGCCGGCAAGATCCAGAAGCTTCTGCTCGAGGAAACGCCTGTCATCTTCGGCTATTTCTACGACTACCTGACGGCGACGGCGAAGGGCGTGGCCGGCGTGCAACCGACAGCCATGTCGCAGCTGTTCCTCGAAAAGGCATCGAAGGCGTAAGCGAAAAGGGAAAGCCAGTCCTCTAACAGCCAGCTCCCCCGGGGGGCTGGCTTTGCAAGGAGTCTTAGCCATTCTCTCCTTTTTTGCGCGGCGTGTGTCCCTGTCGCTGGTGACGCTGTTCCTGCTCAGCATCATGGTGTTCCTGGGCGGCCAGGTCCTGCCTGGCAATGTCGGGCGCGCGATCCTCGGCCCGTTCGCCGACCAACGCGCGGTCGACGCGCTCAATCACACGCTCGGCGTCGATCGCCCGCTGCTCACCCAGTACTGGAGCTGGATCTCGAACTTCGTCCAGGGCGACATGGGCACGTCCTACATATTCCGCTCGCCGGTGGCGCCCTTCGTCATCGGTGCGCTTGGCAATTCGATGAAGCTGGCGGCGGTCGCCTTCGTGCTGGTGGTGCCGATCGGCATCCTCGGCGGCGTCATTGCCGCACTCAACCTCAACCGCCCGCTCGACCGCATGATCAGCCTCGGCGGCCTGTCGGTGACGGTGCTGCCGGAATTCGTCACCGGCATCATCCTGATCCTGATCTTCGGCGTGTGGCTGCGCTGGCTGCCGATCTCGGCCGCGTGGCCCAGGGATGCCGGCTTCTTCACCCAGCTCTATTACCTGATCCTCCCGTCGCTGCCGCTGTTCCTGGTGCTGTTCGGCTATATCGCGCGCATGGCGCGTTCCGGCATGATCGAGGCGCTCGATTCCGACTATACGCGAACCGCCGTGCTCAAGGGCCTGCCCTGGCGCACGGTGATCTGGCGCCATGTGCTGCGCAATGCGCTGTTGCCGACCATCACCGTCATCGCGACCCAGACCGGCTATCTCATCGGAGGCCTTGTCGTGATCGAGACGCTGTTCCGCTACCAGGGCATCGGCTCGCTGATCTTCACCGCCGCGCGCGGCAAGGATTTCCCGATGCTGGAATCGGGCATCCTGACCATCGGCATCGTCTATGCCGTGGCGACCCTTGCCGCCGACTTCCTCTATTCCGTGCTCAATCCGCGCATCCGGCTGGGGTCAGACCAATGAGCGCCGTCCAGACCAGTCCCGCCAGGCAGGACGACACACGCCAGCGCAGCCCCCTGGTGGAGGTCTTGTCCTCGCTGCTTCGCTCCCGCACCTTCCTCGTCGGCATGACCATCGTGCTGTTCTGGGTCGCCTGCGCGCTGTTCGGCGAACATTTCGCGCCCTACGATCCGCTTGCCGACGACATCATCAACGCGCTGGCGCCGCCTTCGGCCGAACACTGGTTCGGCACCGACCAGATCGGCCGCGACGTCTTCTCGCGCGTCATCGTCGGTTCGCGCGATATCCTCACCGTCGCGCCCCTGGCGACCTTGCTGGCGACGGTCGCCGGCACCGCACTCGGCCTGCTCACCGGCTATTTCCGCGGCCTCGTCGACGATGTCGTCAGCCGCATCCTTGAAGCCTTCATGGCGATCCCCGTGGTGATCGTGGCGCTGCTTGCCATCGTCGCGCTGGGCACATCCAAGACCACCGTCATCATCGTCATCGGCCTGAGCTTCGCGCCGATCATCGCACGTACCGTGCGTTCGGCGGTGCTGGCCGAGCGCGAGCTCGACTATGTCGCCGCCGCACAGCTCAGGCATGAGAGCGCGCTGCATACGATGTTCGTCGAGATCCTGCCCAACGTCATCCCGCCGATCCTGGTCGAGACCACGGTGCGGTTGGGCTACGCCATCTTTGCGGTCGCTACCCTCTCCTTCATGGGCTTTGGCATCCAGCCGCCGTCACCCGACTGGGGGCTCTCCATTTCCAGCAATTACGGCATGATCGGCGGCGGCTTCTGGTGGACGGTGCTGTTCGACGCGCTCGCCATCGCCTCGCTGGTGATCGGCGTCAACCTGGCCGCCGACGGCGTGCATGGGGCCTTCAATGACTAAACCCGCCAATACAACGACCGGGAAGGCAAAGGACGCGCTCGATATCACGGACCTGTCGGTCGCCTACCGGGTCGCCGGGCGCAATCGCGCGGTGCTGCGCGATCTCAGCCTCACCATCGGCCAGGGCGAGGCTTATGGGCTGGTCGGCGAATCCGGCTGCGGCAAGTCGACGGTAGCCCTCACGGTGGTGCGCTATCTCCCGCGCAACGGCTCGATATCGGGTGGCGCCATCTCACTCGACGGCCAGGACGTGATGAAGCTCGACGCGGAGGCGCTTCGGCGCGCGCGCGCCGAAAGCGTCTCCATGGTCTATCAGGACCCGGGAAAGGCGCTGAACCCGTCGATCCGCATCGGCCGGCAATTGACCGAAATTTTCGAGCTTGGCGGCATCACGGGCCAAGCTGCCACCGATCGCGCCATCGCCATGCTGAACCGCGTGCGCATCTCCGATCCGCCAAGCGTCATGCAGCGCTATCCGCACCAGCTGTCGGGCGGCATGCAGCAGCGCGTGGCGATCGCCATGGCGCTGGCCAACGATCCCTCGATGCTGATCCTCGACGAGCCGACTACCGGCCTCGACGCGACGGTCGAGGCCGAGGTGCTCGACCTCATCGCGCAGCTCAGGCAGGAACTGTCGGCCTCGATCCTGTTCATCAGCCACAACCTCGCCGTCGTCTCCAACATGTGCGACCGGGTCGGCGTGCTCTATGCCGGCATGCTGGTCGAGGAAGGACCGACCGATGTCGTCTTCAACGATCCGCGCCACCCTTACACGGTGGCGCTGCTGCGCTGCCTGCCGCGCGGCGGCCAGCGCAAGGACCAGGGCCGGCTCGACACCATCCCGGGCTTCCTGCCCGGCATCGGCGCTGACATCAAGGGCTGCGCCTTCGCCGACCGCTGCGCGCTGGCCACCGACCGCTGCCGCACCGAATTGCCGCCGCTCTATGATCTGACCGACGAGCGCGGGAGGCGGCTGTCGCGCTGCCACTACCACGACCAGGCGCAGGCCCTGCCACGCGCAACGCCCAGCGATGTGGTGCCGCCACCCAGGCCGGCGGCAGCACCGGTGCTGCGCGTCGCTGGGTTGAACAAGACCTACGCCAGCCATGGCCATGCGCTGCGCGCGGTCAAGGATGTCTCGCTCGATCTCAGGCCGGGCGAAACGCTCGGGCTGGTCGGCGAATCCGGCAGCGGCAAGACCACTTTCGCCAGGCTGCTGCTCGGCCTGGTGCCGCCCGATGACGGCGGCAGCATCGAACTGGAGGGCAAGGCGCTGGCGCCGCGGCTGGGGGACCGCAGCGACGACCAGGTCAAGGCGATGCAGATCGTCTTCCAGAATCCGGACTCCGCCCTCAACCGCTCGCACTCGATAAGGCATCTGATCGGCCGCGCACTGAAGCGGCTGGCGGGCTTGAGCGGCAAGGCGCTGGAGGCGCGCCTCGACGACCTCTTCCGCTCGGTGCGGCTGACTGAACGGCATCTGGCCGTCAAGCCGCGCCAGCTGTCGGGAGGGCTGAAACAGCGCGTTGCCATAGCGCGCGCCTTCGCCGGCGACCCGCGCATCGTCGTCTGCGACGAGCCGACCTCGGCGCTCGACGTTTCCGTCCAGGCGGCGATCCTCAACCTGCTCGCCGACCTGCAGGCCAAGGAAGACGTCAGCTACATCTTTATTTCGCATGACCTTGGCGTGGTGCGTTATCTCTCCGACAAGATCGCCGTGCTCTATCTCGGCCGCATCATGGAGATCGGCCCATCGGAGGACGTTTTTTCCGGACCGCATCACCCCTACACCGAGGCGCTGCTATCGGCCGTGCCCAAGCTCGGTCAGACCGAGACGGCACGCATCCGGCTCGATGGCGAAATCCCCAGCGCCACCAACCCGCCATCGGGCTGCGTCTTCCACACGCGCTGCCCACGCAAGATCGGGCCGATCTGCGAACAGCAGGAGCCGCCGCTCGCCGAGGCCGAGCCGGGGCATTCGATCCGTTGCCACATTCCCTATGCCGAGTTGAGGCGGCTGCAGAAACCGGCGGCGGTCGCAGCCCTGCCGGCGTAAGCGGCCCGCATCCATCACGCCTGGCCGGTGCTGAAGGAGCGGTCCCCCTCGGCAAAGCCCCGATCACCGGTCCAGTCCCTTGCCAGTGTCCGCAATCCGGTCAACGCGACGTCGAGCACATCCGACGATGCGGGATTGCGGAAGGTGCACGAGGTCAATGTCGCCGGCGTGTTCCTGTCCTGCCAGGCAGAAGCGCGCAAGATGCTGGCGCGGGGCAAGGGCTCGATCATCAACATCGCCTCGATGTCGGGCACCATCGTCAATCGCGGACTGACGCAGGCGCATTACAATTCCTCGAAGGCCGCCGTCATCCACATGTCGAAGAGCCTGGCCATGGAGTGGGCCGACCGCGGCCTGCGCGTCAACGTCGTCAGCCCGGGCTACACGCTGACGCCGATGAACAAGCGGCCGGAGGTGGCCGAAGAGGTGAAGATCTTCAAACGCGACACGCCGATGGGACGCATGGCGGCGCCGGAGGAAATGGTCGGGCCGACGGTTTTCCTGGCCAGCCGCGCGTCGAGCTTCTTCACCGGCCTCGACCTGATCGTCGATGGCGGCTACGTCTGCTGGTAAACAGGGCGTGCGACCCGTGTCCCGCCGTCGTCGGCCGGCTTCGCCTGCAGTCTGGAATTCTGCTTCCTCGCGGCGTTAGTCGTTGCGCGGCATGAACGTTGGTATATATATTTTCATCCTATGAAACCGCGCTGGCGAGATGGGGGCTTGCCAGGGCGACAGCCGAGAGCAAATCCGCCGGAAATGCTCGGGATCATGGGACCTTGATGGCTCGCATGTTGCAGGGCGCCGCAGGACTGACAATTGATCCGCGGACGATCGCCATCGCGGCGATCGATCGGCCATGAGACTGGCTGTCTCGGCAGCGTCCGTCATCACCGAAATCGAGCCTCATCGCGCCTGTGCCGGCTTGGCCCCGACATGGCGAGAACGGTCTTGCACAACAGCCTGCCTTTCCAACACAATCAAGAAAAGACGCAACAAGGGAACGACCAATAACCGTCACAGCTTGAAGGAGAACCAAGCAATGCCATTCCGCAGTGTGATATCGAAATCCTCAATGGGAGCTTTTGCACTTGCCGCGGCAAGTGTCCTGACGCCGACAGCGCAGGCAGCGGCGCCGGAATCCAACGACCCGATCAAGATCGCGCTGTTCGACTGGACCAGCGTCAATCTCAACGCCAAGATCCTCGGCGGCATCCTGGAAAAGCTCGGCTATACCGTCGAATACCCGACCGCCGACTATCTCTCCAGCCTGACAACCGGCCTCACCAATGGCGATATCGATGTCGGCCTGGAATTCTGGGATACGACGGCAGGCGAAGCGATGAAGGCCTCCGACGCCACGGGCCAGACCGAAAGGCTCGGCAAGCTCGGCCCGAAGGCCAAGGAAGAGTGGTGGTTTCCCGAATACATGAAGGAGAAATGTCCGACCTTGCCGGACTGGCACGCTCTGCTCGACGCCACCTGCGCGGCATCGTTCTCGACCGCCGAGACGGCGCCAAAGGGGCGCTATCTCGGCGGCCCGGTGACCTGGGAAGGCTTTGACGACGAGCGTGTCGCGGCGCTGAAGCTGCCCTTCACCGTGATCCATGCCGGCACTGATGCCGCGATGTTCGCCGAACTGGACTCCGCCTATCAGCGCAAGGCGCCGATCATGCTGTGGATCTATTCGCCGCATTGGGCGCCTGCAAAATACAAGGGCGAATGGGTGCAATTCCCCGAATACACGCCCGAATGCTACACCGACCCGAAATGGGGCGTGAACCCGGACGCCAAATACGACTGCGGCAAGCCGCATGGCGAAATCTGGAAGTACTCCTGGAACGGCATGAAAGACAAATGGCCGGTCGCCTACAAAGTGGCCAAGGCCTACACGATCGACACCGACGAGTTGAACAAGATGAGCGGCGAGATCGATCTTGACGGCAAGACGCCGGAAGACGTCGCCGCCGCCTGGATCGCCGCTCACGAGGCAGACTGGAAAGCCTGGGCACAGTGATTTCCGACTGGAAAGGGAGGCCCGGCCGTTGACCGGCCGGGCCTCAATTCCTGATGTTCCAGAAGGGCGACTGAATGACGGAAGCGATTGAACAGGCATCCGACTCGACGGATGCCCGCCCGATAAAACTTGCTTGCCGCAACGTCTGGAAACTGTTCGGCTCGAACGCCGCCAATTTCATCCGCGAGCGTGACGGCAAGGCCAGCATGGCGGAGGTCTCGGCGGCAGGCCTTGTCGGTGCGGTGCGCGCCGTCGACCTCGAAATCCGCCAGGGCGAGATCTTCATCATCATGGGCCTGTCCGGCTCCGGCAAGTCCACGCTGGTGCGCTGCATGTCGCGGCTGGTCGAGCCGACACATGGCAAGGTCGAATTCGAGGGCAAGGACCTGCTCAAGATTTCCGATGCCGCCCTGATCGAACTCAGGCGCCATCGCATGGGCATGGTGTTCCAGAATTTCGCGCTGTTGCCGCATCTCAACGTGCTCGACAACATCGCCTTTCCTCTGAGTATCCAGGGACAGGATCGGACGAGACGCGAGGCGCGCGCCCGGGAAGTCATCGAACTCGTCGGTCTGCGCGGCCGCGAGCATTTCTATCCGCGCGAACTGTCGGGCGGCCAGCAGCAGCGTGTCGGCATCGCCCGCAGCCTCGCCACCAAGCCGGAGATCTGGTTTCTCGACGAGCCGTTCTCGGCGCTCGATCCGCTGATCCGCCGCGAGATGCAGGACGAGCTGATGCGGCTGCAGACCATGCTGCACAAGACCATTGTCTTCATCACCCATGATTTCGACGAGGCCATCAGGCTGGCCGACCGCATCGCTATCATGAAGGACGGCCAAGTCATCCAGATCGGCACGCCGGAGGAACTGGTGGTCAATCCGGCGACCGACTATGTCGCCGAGTTCACCCGCGACGTCGACCGCGCCAAGGTGATCTCGGCGCGCAGCCTGATGCGTAGCTGCGATGGCGCCGAGCACGGCGGCACGGTGGCGCCCGAGACCAAGATATCGAGTTTTTCGGCCAGCATCGTTGCCGCCGGCAAACCCTTCGCCGTGATCAACGGCACCGGCACGCCGATCGGCGAAGTGACGCCGCAAGCGGTGATCGATCTTCTGGCCGGCATCGAGCGGGCCGGCGCATGACGGTAACCGCAAACGCCAGCCGGACAAGGCCGCCGATCCAACGGTGGCTGGTGATCTGGGTGCTGGCGCTTGCCGCCGTGCTGGTGATGTTCCTGCTGCAGGACAGGCTGCCATGGGCCGTCAACTACCCGGTCGAGGCGGTCGTCCCCGTCGCCGACTGGGTCAGCGCGCTGATGGGCTGGATCAAGTCGAACCTGTCCTGGCTGACGCGCTCGGTCACCGCGGTGCTCGGCGTGCCGCTCGACTTCGCGCTCAATCTCTTGGCCAAGAATTTCAAGTTCGGCCATGGCGCCGACGCTTTCGTGCTGCCGCGTTTGTCCTGGGTTGGCGTCTGCGCCGTCGCCTTCCTCGCCGGCCATGCGGCAGGAGGCAGGAAGCTCAGCCTGCTGGTTGGCGGATGTTTCCTCTACATCGCGCTGTTCGGCCAATGGACCAGTGCCATGCTGACCCTGGCGCTGATCTCGATCGCGGTGCCGTTCTGCATTCTCACCGGGCTGTTCGCCGGCATCTGGGCCTGGCGCAGGCCGTGGGCCGAGCGGCTTGTGGTCTCCCCAGCACTTGACCTGATGCAGACGATCCCGACCTTCGCCTATCTCATCCCGATGCTGCTGCTGTTCGGCAACAGCCCGGTCTCGGCGATGATCGCCACCGCCATCTTCGCGACGCCGCCGATGGTGCGGGCGACGATGCTGGGCCTGTCCCGGGTGCCGTCCGAGATCGACGATTTCAGCGAGATGGCAGGCTGCACGGCGCGGCAGAAATTGTGGCGCGTGCTGCTGCCGTCGGCGCGGCCGACACTGATGGTCGGCGTCAACCAGGTGATTATGCTGGCACTCAACATGGTGATCATCGCCTCGATGATCGGCGCCGGCGGCCTAGGCTACGATGTGCTTTTGGCGCTACGTGCGCTCAAGGTCGGCGAGGCGATGGAAGCCGGGCTTGCCATCGTCGCGCTGGCCATCGCGCTCGACCGGCTGAGCCAGGCCATCGCCCATAAGCAGGCGAAGGGCAATGTCCACCAGTCCGCGAACCCGGGGTTCTGGCGCCGCTACCCCAATCTGACGCTCGCCATTGCCATCCTTGCCGTCACCACTCTGCTCGGCCTGTTCGTACCCGCCTTCGCGGCCGTGCCCAAGGCGATCACCTTCACCACCGCGCCACTGTGGAAAGCGTCGGTGAACTGGGTGACGATCAACTTCTTCGATCTCATCGAAGCCTTCCGCGTGGCGCTGATCCTCAATGTGCTCAATCCGCTGCGCGCCTTCTGCGAAGGCTTCCCCTGGCTGGGCGCGGTGTTCCTGCTCGGCCTTGCCGGCTACCAGCTTTCCGGCCCGCGGCTGGCCGTCCTGGTGGCAATGCTGACCGCTTTCTGCGCGGTCACCGGCCTATGGGAAAAGACCATGGCGACGGTCTATCTCTGCGGCATCTCCGCCTTCATCGCCTGCCTGATCGGCATTCCCATCGGCCTGATGGCTGCCCGTAGCGACCGTTTCGAAAAGATCGTCACACCCGTCATCGACACCCTGCAGGTGCTGCCGTCCTTCTGTTTCATCATCCCGGTCGTGATGCTGTTCAGGGTCGGCGACGTGACGGCGATGATTGCAACGATAGCCTTCGCCGTGGTGCCGGCGATCCGTTACACCAATCACGGCATAAGGCAGGTGCCGCCGGCACTGATCGAGGCAGCGAAAGTGTCGGGCTGCACCCCGCGCCAGACCTTTTTCCGCGTGCAACTGCCGCTGGCGCTGCCGGAGATCATGCTCGGCGTCAATCAGACCATCCTGATGGCGTTGGCAATGATCATCATCTGCGCCATGGTCGGCACGCGCGATCTCGGCCAGGAAGTGTTCATCGCGCTGTCGAAAGCCGATTCCGGCCGCGGCATCGTCGCCGGCCTCGCCATCGCCTTCATCGGCATCGTCGCCGACCGGCTGTTCAATGCCTGGACGGCCAAGGCCCGGGCAAGGCTGGGATAGCGGCGGCGGCCTACTCGGCCGCCACTCCTTTCACCTCAAGATAGCTCTCCATGGAATCGTCCAATGCCTGCAGCCAGGGCGTATGGTGCAGCGGCGCCATGGTGCCGGTCATCAGCGAGCGATAGGAATGATCGCGGAAGCTCATAATGTCTTCGGCCTTGTGGTGCTCCCACTCCATGAAGGTCTGGTTGACCGCCTCGACGTCGAAGCCGGGATAGTCGGTCTGGTCCATCAATTCCTTGGTGTAGTCGCCCTGGAACCAGATCATCTGCTCGGCGTCCTCCAGCGTCTCCTCGCGGGCGCGCCATTTGGCGCCATGCGCCGCCATCGCCTCGGCCGACGGCAGCTTGATGCGGCCCATGATGACGTCGCGCGCGAACCAGGCCTGCGCGTCGAACATGTTGAAGGTGTAGAACTGGTCCTGCATGCCGATATAGGACAGCTTCGGGTTCTTCTCCCAGACAACGCCCTCGTAGAGGTCCAACGGCCACATGCGGTTGGCGGTCTTGAGCTTGAGATCGTCAGTCAGGAACGGGAAGGAATGGAGATAGCCGGTGCACAGGATGATGGCGTCGACATCCTTGGTCGTGCCGTCCTTGAAATGCGCCGTCTTGCCGACGACCTTTTGCAGCAGCGGCACTTCCTTCCAATTCTCGGGCCATTTGAAACCCATCGGTTTGGAACGATAGCTGGAGGTGATCGACTTGGCGCCATATTTGTAGCACTGCGAGCCGATGTCCTCGGCCGAATAGGAGCGGCCGATGATCAGGATGTCCTTGCCCTTGAATTCCATGGCGTCGCGGAAATCGTGGCTGTGCAAGATGCGGCCGTTGAAGGTCGAGAAGCCCTCGAAATAAGGAACGTTGGGCACTGAAAAATGGCCCGAGGCGACGACGACATTGTCGAACTCTTCCGAATAGGTCACGTCGTTGGTGCGGTCATGCGCGGTGACGGTGAATTTCTTCGTCTCGTCCGAGAAGGTGACCATGCGCACCGGGCTGTTGAAGCGCACCCATTTGCGCAGGCCCGACTTCTCGACGCGGCCCTTGATGTAGTCCCACAACACCGCACGTGGCGGGTAGGAGCCGATCGGCCGGCCGAAATGCTCCTCGAATGTGTAGTCGGCGAATTCCAGGCATTCCTTCGGCCCGTTCGACCAGAGATAGCGGTACATCGAGCCGTGCACGGGATCGCCATGTTCGTCGAGGCCGGTACGCCAGGTGTAGTTCCACAGGCCACCCCAGTCGGACTGCTTTTCGAAGCAGACGATCTCGGGAATCTCGGCGCCCTTGTCGGCCGCCGACTTGAAAGCCCTGAGTTGGGCCAGACCGGACGGTCCGGCTCCGATGACGGCAACGCGAGTGTTCATTCCGGGCCTCCTTTTTTTGATTTCCCCAGCGAAACAAATTTCACTGGCAGTGACAGTAATTGGCCTCTTGGTGCTGTCAACAGACATCTGCTGGAACGGCGTTTGCGCGCAGTGGATTCCTGGCGGAAAACCCGCGGGCGTCGCGATGGTCGCACTGCCGCGCGCAACATAAGATGGCTTGCCGTTGCGGTTGCGCTCCTGTATCGGCACCTGACATGTTCACCTTGAGTGAAATAAATCCTGACGATTGGGGGCGGCATGGCAAAGGCTAATTCGGATTCCAAGGCTCCCGCGAGCGCAAAGGCAAAGCCGTCGCCGAAAGTGTCGGCGGACGGCAGGACCATACGCGCGCCACTGACACAAAACCCGCACGCTATTCGCGATACCCGCGAAAAAGTGCTGGAGGTCGCGATCGGCCGCGAGGTGCGGGCCTTCCGCAAGAAGCTCGGCATCACCGTGGCGGATCTCGCGGTCGCCACCGATATTTCACTGGGCATGTTGTCGAAGATCGAGAACGGCATCACCTCGCCGTCGCTGACCACCTTGCAGGCACTGTCGCGGGCGCTCGGCGTTCCCGTCACCGCCTTCTTCCGCCGCTTCGAGGAAGAACGCAGCGCCGTCTTCGTCAAGGCCGGCCAGGGCCTCGACGTCGAGCGCCGCGGCACGCGCGCCGGCCACCAGTACAATCTGCTTGGCCATATCGGTTCGAACACCAGCGGCGTCGTCGTCGAGCCCTATCTGATCACGCTGACCGAGGATTCCGACGTGTTCCCGACCTTCCAGCACGAAGGCATGGAGTTTCTCTACATGCTCGAGGGCGAGGTCGTTTACCGGCATGGCAGCAACCTCTACCCGATGAAGCCTGGCGACAGCCTGTTCTTCGACGCCGACGCGCCGCACGGACCGGAGCAACTGACGAAACTGCCGATGCGGTATTTGTCGATTATCTGCTACCCGCAGGGCAGTGCTGGGTAGGCGGGCCGCCGCAGCCCCTTCACCCGGATTGCCCCCAGGGCAGAGGAGCCCGACGCCAGCGTTGGCGATCTCTTCTCCCCTCGGGGAGGTGGCCGCGAAGCGGCCGGATGAGGGGGGCTTTCAATCCGGCCCGAACCCCGGGCTCGTCGGGCTGCCATCGTCCAGCTTCGACAACCACTCGACCAGTGTCGGGCGAAAGCGCGTCAGGCCTTTGTAGCTGGCGAGTTCCTCGGGTAGGTCGCGGATGACGCGGTGCAGGCGCCGTGCCCATTTCGGCTGCGTCACCAGTTCGTCCATCTTGATCAGGTAGCAGCGGATCGGAAAGACGATGCCATTGGAGCGCGGCAAGCGCCAGAAGCTCTGCAGTTCGACCCGCAGATGCACCTTGTCGCCGACATTCTCCGACGTCACCGTCGCGCGGTCCGGACCCCACTTGTGATAATTCTCCGGGCTGGTGTCCAGCCGCGGATTGATGGTCATCGTCCAGTTCAGGCGCCGTGCCGGCTTGCCCTGCTGGATGTTGGTGAGGAACTTCAGCGCGCGCGTGAAAATGCCCTTCTCATGCGCCAGCGGCACAGGCGCGTGCCACTCGAAGAAATTCATGCCGATGTCGAAATCGAGCGACCAGTCGGCCTGGGTGGTGACCATGCCTGCGTCCATCCACAGATTGCCGTCGCGCTGGTCGAGGATGCAGAAATCGCCCTGGCTCTGACGGGTGATGTATTCCATCGGCCCGTAAGGCAAAGTCGAGGTGTCGCCGAAGGTGAAAGTATCGTCGATGCCGAGCGGCCGGTTGATCCAGCGCCAGCGGTCGCCGTCGCGCGTCAGCGTGAAATGCTCGGGATAGCCCAGCGCCTGCTGTTCCATCAAGAGTTCCAGCAGATCCCAGCCGGCGAGCGTCATGTGCGGCAGCGACTGGCAGCGCAGGGGATCCTCGGCCAGCACCAAGGCGCGGTCCTGCATCTCGGCGACATAGTGTTCGTCGACGTCGATCAGGTTTTCGAGCACCGAGCCCTTGGGCCCGACGACATGCGGCTCGATGTTGACGGCGTACATGTAGCTGTCTTCATGGAAGGGGAACGGAAACCGCCTGATGTGCTCGGGACTGTTCTTGAAAGTGAAGTCGTCGCGGAACGTTTCCTTGCGAAAGGTGATGCCCATTCTCGCCTCCTATCTTTCCAAGACCAGCGACCTGCCCTCGAAGCGCGACACGCACGGCATGATCTTCCTGCCCGAACGGTGCTCTTCCTCGCTCAGCCAATGGTCGTTGTGGATGAATTTGCCGTCACACGAGATGACGTTGGTCTCGCACTGGCCGCAGACGCCGCCACGACAAAGATAGGGCGGATCGACGCCGGCGGCTTCGATGGCTTCCAGCAGGCTCTGCTGCTCGCCGACGCGGATGGCCTTGCCGCTGACGGCAAGCGTCACGTCGAATGGCAGGCCGGGCTGCGGCGCCGCGAAATGCTCGTAGTGGACGGTCTCCGGCGGCCAGCCCAGGCTAGCTGCGCGGTCGCGCACCCAGTTGATCATGCCGGCCGGGCCGCAGACATAGAGGTGCGTCCCGAGCGGCTGCGAGGATAGCAACCGGTCGAGTTCGATCCGCTCCTCGAGGTCATCGTGATAGAGCCGAACGCGACGGCCGTAGCGTTCCCTCAGCACGTCGGCATAAGTGCCAAGCGAAGCGGTGCGGCAGGTGTAGTGCAGTTCGAAATTACCGCCCTCCCCCGCCAGTTGCGCGGTCTGGGCCATGAACGGCGTGATGCCGATGCCGCCGGCCAGCATCAGGTGTTTCTTGGCGCGAAGATCGAGCGAAAAAAGATTGACCGGATAGCTGATCACCATCTCCAGGCCCGGCTTGACCGACCTGTGCATGAACAGCGAGCCGCCGCGACCGACGTCGTCGCGGCGCACCGAGATGGTGTATTCGCGCGTGTCTAGCGGCGAGCCCATCAGCGAATAGGGATTGAGCCTTGTGCGCTGGCCATCGCGCATCTCGACCACGACATGGGCGCCGCCGGAAAAGGTCGGCAACAGCTCGCCATCACGCCGGCGAAAATGGAACCGCGTGACCAGCTCATTGACCGGGACGACATCGCTGACGACGACGTCGAGCTTGGTGGTGCCGGTGCTCATCGAAATATCTCCTCCATCGGAGGAATTTCACTGCGATCCTCGGCATTGATGCAGACGCCCTGGAAAGCGGCAAGGCGCCGGGAATAGTGATCGCGCACGAGAAGCAGCAGGCCACAATGCGAGCAGGTCGCCGGCTGCGTCGTCACATTCTCGGTGATGCCCTTGCAGTGCACGCACTGCATGCGCCGTGCCAGCGAGCCGCGATGCTCGGTCTGCATGGAGGTGTGGTCGATGCCGGCTTCGAGCGCCACCTGCATGGCCTGCCCGATCAGCCCTTCGGTGCCGGCGAGATAGAGGCGCAGCCCCATATGCGCGTTATCAAGCGTCTGCTTCAGACGCGGCAGCAGACTGGCGAAGGACGGGGCCACATGAAGCTGGGCTGGCTTCAGTGCTTCGAGAGCGGCACTGTATTTCCCGTCAGGACCGGGAATGAAGACGATCTCGGCACAATCGAAAAAGCCAGGTGGCGCGGTTCGGGCCATATCGGTAATCGCCAGCGCGCCTTCGGCGTCGGCGATGAACAGATGATGCCTGCCAGGCTGCGGAGACAGGGTTCCGTAAATGGGCCGGCTGATGATGGTCTTGGCTGCCATTCTCTCTTTGTGCCTCGAAAACCTTCGCTGTCGATTATGCCTCAGCCTTTCGCCGTGCGCTTGGTCTTCTTGGGATCGTCGAACGGCAAGGGCTGCGCCGTCGCCTTGATCAATCCGCTCTTGTTGCGGATTTCGAGCGCGGTGTCCTTGACCGCGCAGTCGACGTCGAGCCGGGCGATGCCCATCGATTTCTCGACCAGCGGCGAATACATGGCGCAGGTGACAACGCCGACCTTTTTGCCGTCGCGATAGACCGGAGCGCCCTCGTCCGCCGGCTCCTTGCCGTCGAGCAGGACGCCATAGATCTTGAAGCGCTCCTTGCCCTTCAGGCGATAGTGCTCCTCGGCACCGCGAAAGCCGGTCTTGCCGGGGCTGACGGTGAAGTCGAGGCCGAGCTCCCAAAGCGTATCGCCGGGGCCTTCATTCTCGAACGGATACTTTTGGGAGTTGTCGTAGGGGTAGAACAGCAGGTAGCTTTCGACGCGCAGCATGTCGAGCGTGGTGAAGCGGCAGGGAATGATGCCGGCGTTCTTGCCCTCGTCGAGAATCCTGTCCCAGATCGTGCCGGCGTCCTGGCCACGGCAGAAGATCTCGTAGCCGCGTTCGCCGGTATAGCCGGTGCGCGAGATCATGACGGGAAAGCCGAACAGCTGCGTCTGCATGTGATGGAAGTAGTTGAGGTCGCGGATGCCGGGCACGTGCTTGGCCAGATAGTCGACCGCTGTTGGCCCCTGCAGCGACAAATCGTGCAGATTGTCGTCGAAGCGCAGCGACACGTCCCGTCCCATCGCCGCCCGCTGCAGTTCCTCATGGCCGGTACCCGAGCCGTGTACCACCATCCAGGAATTCGGTCCCATGCGGTAGAGGATGCAGTCGTCGGTGAATTTTCCCGCCTCGTTCAGCATGCAGGCATAGGCCGACTTGCCGGGATAGATCTTTTCAACGTCACGCGTGGTGGCGAGGTCGATCAGATGCGAGGCGTGCGGCCCTGTGATGTGCACCTTCTTCAGGCCGGAAACATCCATAAGGCCGGCCTTGGTGCGGATGGCGATATATTCCTCGTCGGCATCCTTGTCGTAGGTCCAGGCGGTGCCCATGCCGCTCCAGGCTTCGAGTTTCGAACCCAGCGCACGATGGCGATCCGCCAAGGTCGAAAATCTCCAGGATGCCGTCATCCGCTCGTCCTCCATTCGAAAATGCTGCTGTTCCCTGCTCCCGTGCGCAAGGCCGGGAGCTTGGTCGAATATTGATCGCAAACGTGGGAGGCCCGCAATCCCCTGCAAGCAAATAATTTCATTGTCAGGCAAAATCGCTCGTCCGAACTGAGCGGTTAACTCAGCGTAAATTCGTCTTGACAATTGCGAAATTCGGCCTGAACTTATGAAAAAAATTTCACTCTCTTGAAAGAGAGCGGCGGGCGGTGGATTCGGAACCGGGCGTCGGCAAAGAAGGGGAAAACCGATGGCAGACCTGCAGCAGCGCATCGAGGCGCTGTACCGCTCCGACTTGCGCGGATCCGCGCTCCTGATCATCTGCCTGTGGGCGACGATCCTCTTCGTCCTCTTCATGACATGGCCATACATTCCGCAGGGCGGCATCAAGGCCGTCGTCGCCATTGCCGCCGCCGCCGTGCTCATCTTCAACACGGCAGCCATCCTGGCGATGGTCAAACACTACAAGGAAGACAAGGAGTTCATCTACGGGCTCGACATCAAGAACGCCGACGCGTCCCGCAACCGCAAGTCCTGAGGGGAGAAACAATGTCCCGCTATACGCCGCCGGAGCAGAGCAAGGCCGGGCAAGTCTTCGACATCGCCGTTGTCGTGGTCGCCATCTTCGTGGCGCTGTGGCTGCCGCTGAAGCTTGGTCTTGCCGGTGCCGCAAAATCAATCGACGCGCTCGACGCCAAGACCTGGGAAGCGCTCGGGCAGAATCCGACCATGGCGTCAATCTGGGAAAAGCTCGGCTATACGCCCGAGACCGCGCACGACATCATCCAGAACCGGTTCCACTACATCATCGACTGGCCGACGCTGATCATCATGGCGGCCGTCCTGATCGGTTATTTCGTGTTCCTGTTCCGGGCATCCGACCGCGAATATCGCGATGTGATCAACGAGAAGTTCGACGACAGGTAAAGTTTGGCGACGAAGAATTTGGGGACACGATCATGTGGGTGGCACTCTCTTACGCATGCTGGGGCATCTCGATCGTGCTCGCGCTGTGGATGCTCTACGACTGGTTCAAGGTCGATACGAACTACTCCGAGGACGTTTTGACCTCGTCGCGTGAAGGCGAGCTTGAAGCCGCTTCCGAAAAACACCGGATCTGAGTGGGGATTGATCGATGACGGTCGCGCTTGAAAACACCACCACCACCACAATTCACGGCGACCGGGTATCGCTGCTTCGGGTGCTTGGCCCGGCCCATGTCTGGGCGCTCGGCGTCGGCATCGTTCTGGTCGGCGAGTTCACCGGCTGGAATTTCTCGGCCGACAAGGGCGGCGCGCTGGCTGCCCTGATCGTGTGCTGGGTCGTCGGGCTGCTCTACACCTCGGTGGCCATGATCGATTCCGAGGTGACGTCGACAGTGGCCGCCGCCGGCGGCCAGTATGCGCAGGCCAAGCACATTGTCGGGCCGTTGATGGCGTTCAACGTCGCGCTGTTCCTGGTCTTTGCCTATACGATGCTGGAAGTGTCCGATGCCATCCTGCTCGGCGACACCATCGTCGCCAAGGCGGGTGTGGAAGGGCTGACCCACAATTCCTTCATCGCCGCCACCATCGTGGTGCTGGCCTGGCTCAACTATCGCGGCGTACTGATGACGCTCAACGTCAACTTCGTCATCACGGCCATCGCCTATGTCTCGATCGTCGTCCTGTTCTTCTCGGTCAGCCCGTGGACGCAAGGCGCGGTGCTGAAGCTCAACGAACTGGTCACTCCAGGCAACGCGCTGCCCTATGGCTGGATCGGCGTCATCGCCGCCTTCCAGTTCGGCATCTGGTATTATCTCGGCATCGAAGGGACCACCCAGGCCGCCGAGGAAGTGCGCTCGCCGGCACGCTCCCTGCCCTACGGCACCATGGCCGGCATGATCACGCTGCTCATCGCCGCCGCCATGACCTGGTATGTCTGCGCCTCGCTGATGCCTTGGGAGTATCTCGGCATCACCTATTATCCGCTGTGGGACGCCGGCAAACTGACTGGCAGCCCGCTGCTTGAGAACCTCCTGTTCATAGCGACGCTGCTCGCCGCGCTTGCCTCCGCCAATGGTTGCATCAATGACGCGGCGCGCGCCTGGTTCTCGCTCGGCCGCGACCGCTATCTGCCGAGCTGGTTTTCGGCGGTGCATCCGAAATACCGCACGCCCTATCGCTCGATCCTGTTCCTGCTGCCGATCGCGTTGGCCTTCGCCTTCATCGCCGACCTCAACCAGGCGATCACCTTCTCGATCCTGTCGGGCGTGCTGCAATACACCTTCATGAGCATCAACATCATGATGTTCAGGAAGAAGTGGCCGCTGGGCTCGATCCGCCGCGGCTACACGCACCCGTTCCATCCGCTGCCGGCAATCGTCCTGTTCTGCCTGTGCGTGGTGACCTTCTTCGCCATCTTTCTCGGCTTCGGCTCGCAGTTGATCGCCATGGTCGCCTTCTATTTCCTGATTTCGCTGTGGTTCCATTTCTATCGCTACAAATTCGTGCGGCGTGGGGACCAGTTCACCATGCCGTGGCCGAAACCGCAGGGCTATTGATG
Source organism: Mesorhizobium sp. B2-3-10 (assembly GCF_006442275.1). Classification (NCBI taxonomy): domain Bacteria; kingdom Pseudomonadati; phylum Pseudomonadota; class Alphaproteobacteria; order Hyphomicrobiales; family Phyllobacteriaceae; genus Mesorhizobium; species Mesorhizobium sp. B2-3-10. The sequence continues at coordinate 276,751 of NZ_VFVT01000007.1, read as the reverse complement.
GGAGTAGGCCCGTCCAGGATTTGGATGGGCCTTGCACGATAAAATGTCAGACGTGACATCAGCACTGCTTGCCGGGGCAATTGTCCTGGCTCTCGTCCTTCACTTTGCGTGGCAGGCGCGCCGCAGCCGCGACAGGGCCTCGGCAGCGCTGGCCGCCGATGAGGCGGGCATTCGCGCCGTCGTCGCGGATGCAGACAATGTCTCGGACGGCACCGCCGGCGTCATCACCTGGGAAGGATCATGGAACGGCCAACGCGTGCAGGTGCGCACCATCGTCGACACGCTGGCGACGCGGAAACTGCCGGCGCGCTGGCTCAGCGTTTCGATCACCGAGAAGGTCTCGGTACCTGCCATCTTCGACATGATGATGCGGCCGGGCTCGCCGACGACGTTCTCCAATTTCGACCATCTCCAGCATACGTTGCCGAAGGCGCCCGGTTTTCCGGCCGAGGCGGTGCTGCGGACAGACCGCAGGGGCACGCGGTTCCCGCAGAGCCTCATCGCCGGCCATATGGAACCGTTTTCAGAAGGCCGCGCCAAGGAGCTGCTGATCACGCCGAACGGAGTGCGCATCGTGTGGCTGCTGGCCGAGGCCGAGCGGGCACGCTACGGTGTCTTCCGGCAAGCCGCGTTCGGTGACACACGGATCGATTCTGCGCTGATCGAGCGGTTGCTGGTGTCGCTCTCGGATCTGCGCGACGCCATCAACCGAAGCGAACGGCAGGCCGCATGAGCACTTCAGACACTTCGCCGGCGCCAGTGAGCCCTTATCTCGTCCTGGGCGCCGCAATCGTGCTGCCGGCAAGCGGTCATGTCATTCTGGGCATCCCGGTGCGCGGACTGCAGTTCCTTTTCTTCATGGTCGTCCTGGCCTGGGTGACCGCCAGGATTTCACCGCCGGACGCCAGCTTCGTCGGCCGTCACGCCGGCGGCTTCCTGATCTATGCGCTGTCGATCCTCGACGCCTACAAGATCGCCCGCATCCGTACCGCCAAATGGGCTCATAATGCCCGGACGGAAGGAAACGATACGCAGAGCGGCATTGAGCCGCATACGTAACCAGAGGAAAATTTCTTTCATGCCATTGAATTAGAGGATTTCATTCGGTACATCATCTTAGTCACAAACGTCGGGAGGCTGACATGTGCGGAATCGTTGGACTTTTCCTGAAGGACAAGGCGCTGGAGCCGAAGCTCGGCGCGATGCTGTCGGAGATGCTGGTATCGCTCAGCGATCGCGGCCCTGACAGTGCCGGCATCGCCATCTATGGCGCGACATCCGGCAACGAGGCCAAGATCACCATCCAGTCGCCGAAGCCGGAACGCGATTTCCGCGGCCTGGACGCCGAACTCGCGAAGGCCGTCGGAGCGCCGGTGAGCATTGCGGTGAAATCGACCCACGCGGTGGTCAGGACCACGCCGGACAAGGTCGACGCGGCGCGTGAGGCCCTCCAGTCGCTCAGGCCCGACATCCGCATCATGGGCGCCGGCGAAGCGGTGGAAATCTACAAGGAAGTCGGCCTGCCCGAAGCCGTCGTCGATCGCTTCGACGTGCGCAAGATGACCGGCACGCATGGCATCGGTCATACCCGCATGGCGACGGAATCGGCAGTGACGACGATGGGTGCGCATCCTTTCTCGACCGGTGCCGACCAGTGTCTCGTGCACAATGGTTCATTGTCGAACCACAACAATGTCCGCCGCGAATTGATCCGCGAAGGCATGAAATTCGAGACCGAGAACGATACCGAAGTGGCGGCCGCTTACCTTTCCTCGCAAATGGCGCATGGCAAGAACCTCGGCGAGGCACTTGAAGGCACGCTGTCCGACCTCGATGGCTTCTTCACCTTCGTCGTCGGCACCAAGAATGGTTTTGGCGTGGTGCGCGATCCGATCGCCTGCAAGCCCGCCGTGATGGCTGAGACCGACCAGTATGTCGCCTTCGGCTCGGAATATCGCGCGCTGACCAAACTGCCCGGCATAGACAATGCGAGGGTCTGGGAACCGGAGCCCGCAACCGTTTATTTCTGGGAGCATTGAGTTCATGCCGGCAACCTCCAAGGCAACGCGCGACAGCCATGCGCGCGTCTTCGACCTCGACGTCCTGTCGCTGCGCGAACTCAATCAAGCGCTCCACAATCTGGCTCCGGGTTCGAACGAGACGGCGTGGGAAGTGCTCAACCCGAAAGGGAGCCATTCGGTCGCCGTGGGTGTCGATCATCCTGTCAGCATCGATGTGCGCGGCAGCGTCGGCTATTACTGCGGCGGAATGAACTCCGGCAGCGCCATCACCGTGCACGGCTCGGCCGGCCCCGGCGTTGGCGAGAACATGATGTCGGGCTCGATCACCGTCAAAGGCGATGCCAGCCAGTATGCCGGCGCCACCGGCAAGGGCGGGCTGCTGGTCATCGAAGGCAATGCCTCGTCGCGCTGCGGCATCTCGATGAAAGGCATCGACATCGTCGTGCACGGCAATATCGGCCATATGTCGGCCTTCATGGCGCAATCCGGCAACCTGGTTGTTCTGGGCGATGCCGGCGATGCACTGGGCGATTCCATCTACGAGGCGCGGCTCTTCGTGCGCGGCAAGGTCGACAGTCTCGGTGCGGATTGTATCGCCAAGGAGATGCGGCCCGAGCATCTTGAACTGCTGCAGGGTCTGCTCGACCGCGCCGGCGTGACCGGCGTCAAGCCGTCGGAGTTCAAGCGCTACGGCTCGGCGCGCACGCTCTACAATTTCAATATCGACAACGCCGACGCGTATTGAGGCAGCATGACCTATCGCAACCCGCCGACGACGCCGCGCAAATCCGCGACCTTCGACGACTACACGCTCTCCGAAATCCGCCGCGCCGCGGCGACCGGCATCTACGATATCAGAGGTGCCGGCGCCAAGCGCAAGCTGCCGCATTTCGATGACCTTCTGTTCCTCGGCGCCTCGATCTCGCGCTATCCGCTGGAAGGCTACCGCGAGCGCTGCGACACATCCGTGGTGCTCGGTTCGCGCCACGCCAAGAAGCCTATCGAACTGAAGATCCCGATCACCATTGCCGGCATGAGCTTCGGCTCGCTGTCCGGTCCCGCCAAGGAAGCGCTCGGGCGCGGCGCGACGCTGTCGGGCACCTCGACCACGACCGGCGATGGCGGCATGACAGAGGAAGAGCGCGGCCATTCCAAGCAACTGGTCTATCAGTACCTGCCCTCGCGCTACGGCATGAACCTGCGCGACCTGCGTCGCGCCGATGCGATCGAAGTGGTCGTCGGCCAGGGTGCCAAGCCCGGCGGTGGCGGCATGCTGCTCGGCCAGAAGATTTCGGACCGTGTCGCCGAAATGCGCACGCTGCCCAAAGGCATCGACCAGCGCTCGGCCTCGCGCCACCCCGACTGGACCGGACCGGACGATCTCGAGATCAAGATCCTCGAACTGCGCGAAATCACCGACTGGGAAAAACCGATCTACGTCAAGGTCGGCGGCGCCCGGCCCTACTACGATACAGCGCTTGCGGTGAAGGCCGGCGCCGACGTTGTCGTGGTCGACGGCATGCAGGGCGGAACGGCGGCGACGCAGGAAGTGTTTATCGAGAATGTTGGCCAGCCGACGCTCGCCTGCATCAGGCCGGCGGTGCAGGCGCTGCAGGATCTCGGCATGCACCGCAAGGTGCAGCTCATCGTCTCAGGCGGCATCCGCAACGGCGCCGATGTGGCCAAGGCGCTGGCGCTCGGCGTCGACGCCGTGTCGATCGGCACCGCGGCACTCGTGGCGCTCGGTGACAACGATCCCCGCTGGGAGGCGGAGTACAACGAACTCGGCACCACATCGGGCGCCTATGACGACTGGCATGAGGGCAAGGACCCTGCCGGCATCACCACGCAGGACCCCGAACTGATGAAGCGGGTCGACCCCGTGGCCGCCGGGCGCCGGTTGGCGAACTACTTGAAGGTGATGACGCTGGAGGCGCAGACCATCGCCCGCGCCTGCGGCAAGAACAGCCTGCACAATCTCGAACCCGAGGACCTCGTCGCATTGACGATCGAGGCTGCCGCCATGGCCGGCGTGCCGCTGGCCGGCACCAACTGGATACCGGGGAAGAACGGCTTCTGATCAACAAAGGGCCGAAGGCCATATGCTCTAGGGCCGACAATCGATAAGAAATGGGGAACTTCAGTGACAGTTGATCTTGCAGAGTTCGCAAGGGCGAAAAACGTCAAATATTTCATGATTTCCTACACTGACCTGTTCAGTGGCCAGCGTGCCAAGCTGGTACCGGCGCAAGCCATCGCCGACATGCAGAAGGACGGTGCCGGCTTTGCCGGGTTCGCCACTTGGCTCGACCTCACGCCGGCACATCCCGACATGCTGGCGGTGCCGGATCCGGACTCGGTCATCCAGTTGCCATGGAAACCGGAAGTCGCCTGGGTGGCCGCCAACTGCATCATGGACGACAAGGACGTCGACCAGGCGCCGCGCAACACACTGAAGCGGCTGATCGCCGAGGCAGCCGCCGACGGCATGCACGTCAAGACCGGCGTCGAGGCCGAGTTCTTCCTGATCTCGCCGGACGGCAAGACGATCTCCGATGAATACGACACGGCATCGAAGCCTTGCTACGACCAGCAAGCGGTGATGCGCCGTTACGATGTCATCGCCGAGATCTGCGACCACATGCTGGCGCTCGGCTGGGGCGCTTACCAGAACGACCACGAGGACGCTAACGGCCAATTCGAGATGAACTGGGCGTTCGACGATGCGCTGCCGACCGCGGACAAGCATTCCTTCTTCAAGTTCATGGTCAAGTCGATCGCGGAAAAGCATGGGCTGCGCGCCACTTTCATGCCCAAACCGTTCCAGGGCCTGACCGGCAATGGCTGCCATGCCCACATCTCTGTCTGGGACAAATCGGGCAAGACCAATGTCTTCGCCGACAATTCGATGGAGCTCGGTCTTTCCGCCAAAGGCAAGAACTTCCTTGGCGGCATCATGAAGCACGCTTCGGCGCTCGCCGCGATCACCAACCCGACGGTCAATTCCTATAAGCGCATCAACGCGCCGCGCACCATTTCGGGCGCGACCTGGGCGCCGAACACGGTGACCTGGACCGGCAACAACCGCACCCACATGGTGCGCGTGCCCGGCCCCGGCCGCTTCGAATTGCGTCTGCCCGATGGCGCTGCCAACCCTTATCTCCTGCAGGCGGTCATCATCGCCGCCGGCCTCGACGGCATCCGCTCGAAGGCCGATCCGGGCAAGCGCTACGATATCGACATGTACCAGCATGGCCACACGGTGAAGGGCGCGCCCAAGCTGCCGCTCAACCTGCTCGATGCGTTGCGCGAGTTCGACAAGGACAAATCGCTCAAGGCGGCGCTGGGTGAGGAATTCTCGTCGGCATATCTAAAGCTGAAGCACCAGGAATGGAATTCCTATGCTTCGCATTTCACGCAATGGGAGCGCGACCACACGCTGGACATCTAGAGCATCGGACCGAAAAAGTGTGACACGGTTTTCGGCAAAGGCGATGCGTCAAGAAAGTTCCTGTGTGGGGCGGGCGACCTCGGAATGAACGTATGAAATACTCGATCTTCTCGCTCGCCCGCGCCGCTCTTTCCGGCCACAAAAACTGGCAACGCACCTGGCGCGACGCCGCGCCGAAGGACCGCTACGACGTGGTGATCATCGGCGGCGGCGGCCATGGGCTGGCCACCGCCTGGTTCCTGGCCAGCGAATTCGGCATCAAAAATGTCGCGGTGCTGGAAAAAGGCTGGATCGGCTCCGGCAATGCCGGCCGCAACACCACCATTATCCGCTCCAACTACGGCCTGCCCGGCAATACCGGCTTCTACGAATTGTCGATGAAGCTTTGGGAACGGATGGAGCAGGACCTCAACTACAACGCGATGGTCAGCCAGCGCGGCGTCATCAACCTCTACCATTCCGATGCGCAGCGCGACGCCTATGCACGGCGCGGCAACACCATGCGCATCAACGGCATCGATGCCGAACTGCTCGACCTGGCGGCGGTCAAGAAGATGATCCCGTTCCTGAACTTCGACAATGCGCGCTTTCCCGTGCAGGGCGGGCTGCTGCAGCGGCGCGGCGGCACGGCGCGGCACGATGCGGTGGCCTGGGGCTACGCCCACGCTGCCAGCGAACTCGGCGTCGACATCATCCAGAATTGCGAAGTCACGGGCTTTGTCAGGGACGCCAAGGGCAAGGTGACTGGTGTCGAGACCTCGCGCGGCAGGATCGGCGCCGGCAAGGTCGGCATGGCGGTAGCCGGGTCCTCATCGCGCGTCGCGGCGATGGCTGGCCTGCGGCTGCCGATCGAAAGCCATGTGCTGCAGGCCTTCGTCTCGGAGGCGATCAAGCCGCTCATTCCCGGCGTCATGACGTTTGGCGCCGGCCATTTCTATGTCAGCCAGTCCGACAAGGGCGGGCTGGTCTTCGGCGGCGACATCGACGGCTACAATTCCTATGCCCAGCGCGGCAATATGCCTGTCATGGAAGATGTCTGCGAGGGCGGCATGGCGCTGATGCCGATGATAGGCCGCGTCCGCCTGCTGCGCCAGTGGGGCGGCATCATGGATATGTCGATGGACGGCTCGCCGATCATCGACAAGACACCGGTCGACGGGCTCTACCTCAATGCCGGCTGGTGTTATGGCGGCTTCAAGGCGACACCCGGCTCAGGCTTCGTCTTCGCCCATCTGCTTGCTCGCGATGAATCGCACGCCGAGGCCGCCCGCTTCCGGCTCGACCGGTTCCGGTCTGGTGCTGTCATCGACGAAAAGGGCCAGGGCGCCCAACCGAACCTGCACTGAGGACAGTCGAAAAACATGCGTATTGTCTGTCCCTTCTGTGGTGAACGCGAGCTCGGCGAGTTCACCTATCTCGGCGACGCCAAGCCGGTGCGGCCGGCGCCTGGAGCGTCGGAAGATGAGGTCTACGATTACGTCTATCTGCGCGACAACATCGCCGGCGTGATGGATGAGAACTGGTATCATGGCGGCGGCTGCCGGGCCTGGCTGAAGGTCACCCGCAACACGCTGACGCACGAGATTTCGGCTGTGGAACCGGCAGCGGGTGCCGGGGCGAGGCAGGTTGCGAAATGAATATTTCCTGCCAACTCGGCGCCGCCCCTCACCTGCCTGCCGGCATCCTCTCCCCGTATAATGACGGGGAGAGGGGTGCTGCCGTCCCCGGTTTCGCCGATCGCCAGCGCTGCAAGAAGGAAGCCAACTTAGCGGCCAGCCCCCTTCTCCCCGCCACCATACGGGGAGAAGTGCCCGGCAGGGCGATGAGGGGCAGTGCTGCCCTCCGCCATGACATCGAATCGAAGAGAGGCTAGACAATCGTGACCTCTCAACCCCATCGTCTCACATCCGGCGGTCTCGTCGACCGTTCGGCGCCGCTGAATTTCAGGTTCGACGGCAAGAGCTTCTCCGGTTTCAAAGGCGACACGCTTGCCTCGGCACTGGTTGCCAACGGCGTCAAGCTGGTTGGCCGCTCGTTCAAGTACCATCGCCCGCGCGGCATCCTGACCGCGGGATCGGAAGAACCTAACGCGCTGGTGGAGCTGCGCAGCGGTGCACGGCGCGAGCCGAACACCAAGGCGACGACAGCGGAGCTCTATGAAGGGCTCGACGCCGCCAGCCAGAACCGCTGGCCGTCGCTCGCCTTCGACGTGATGTCGGTCAACCAGCTGTTCGCGCCGATCTTCGTCGCCGGCTTCTACTACAAGACCTTCATGTGGCCGGCGAAGTTCTGGGAAGCGATCTATGAGCCGGCGATTCGCCGCGCCGCGGGTCTCGGCCGTGCAGCCGGCATTGCCGACCCGGATCATTACGACAAGGCGTGGGCGCATTGCGACGTGCTGATCGCCGGGTCCGGCCCGACGGGCCTCGCAGCCGCCCTCGCAGCAGGCCGCAGCGGCGCCCGCGTCATCCTGTGCGAAGAGGACTTTGTTCCCGGCGGGCGCCTGCTTGCCGATGGCGGCACGATCGATGGCATGCCTGCCGACGAATGGATCGCGCGCACGCTCAGTGAGCTTGCCGCCATGCCTGATGTCCGCATCATGACGCGCACGACGCTGTTCGGCGTCTATGATGGCGGCACCTATGGCGCGATCGAGCGTGTCAGCGACCATCTGCCCTCGCCGCCGGAGCACCAGGTGCGCCAGCGACTATGGCGGATCGTGGCCAAGCGCTGCGTCGTCGCGGCAGGCGCGCTCGAACGGCCAATCGTCTTTGCCGGCAACGACATGCCGGGCGTGATGATGGCGTCCGCCATGCGCAGCTATATCGCACGTTATGCCGCGGCACCGGCCAGACGCATCGCGCTGTTCACCAACAACGAGGACGGCTGGCGCACCGTCGAGGCAGCGCTCGGGGCGGGACTGCAGGTCGCCGCCGTGATCGACGCGCGCGCCGAAATCTCTTCCGAGCACCGCTCGCTTGCCAGCAAGGGCGGCTTTGCGGTTCTGCATGGCTCCGTCAGCGGCATCGATGGCGGCAAGAATGGCGTGCGCAAGATTTCCGTCTCACTCACCGGCGGCGCGCGTGCCGAAGTGGAAGCCGACGGGCTTGCCGTTTCCGGCGGCTGGAACCCGGCGGTCGGGCTCACCTCCTATCATCGCGGCCGGCCGAAATGGCGCGACGATATCGCCGCCTTCGTGCCCGACGGCGCGCCTCCGGGAATGGTCGCGGCTGGTGCCGCCAACGGCGCCTTCGGGCTTGGCGCCTGCTTGCGCGAAGGATTTGCGGCGGGCGCGGCTGCGGCACGTGATGCCGGACACGGCAATGGCTCAGGCTCCACGCCGGTGGCCGACGACGAAGCCTTTTTACTGGCGCCGCTTTGGCACGTTGCCGGCAAAGGCAAGGCTTTCGTCGACCAGCAGCATGATGTCACCGCATCGGATATCGAGCTGGCGCAGCGCGAAGGGTTCGAATCGGTCGAGCACCTGAAGCGCTACACCACGCTCGGCATGGCGACCGACCAGGGCAAGACCTCGAACGTCGCCGGCCTCGCCATCATGGCGGCGGTCACAGGTAAATCCATTCCCGAGACCGGCACGACAATCTACCGGCCTCCCTATGTGCCGGTCGCCATCGGCGCCTTCGCCGGCCATCATCGCGACGAGAATTTTCACGCCACGCGGCTGACGCCGTCGCATCACTGGGCCGCCGAACAGGGCGCGATCTTCGTCGACACCGGCCTGTGGAAGCGCGCGCAATGGTATCCGCGCGCCGGCGAGAAGGATTGGCTGGAATCGGTGACCCGCGAGGTCAAGGCGGTGCGCTCAGGCGTCGGCTTCTGCGATGTCTCGACGCTGGGCAAGATCGACGTGCATGGCGCGGACGCCGGCGCCTTCCTCGACCGCGTCTACATCAACACCTTCTCCACTCTTGCGGTGGGAAAAGCGCGCTACGGGCTGATGCTGCGCGAGGACGGCATCGTCTATGATGACGGCACCACGTCGCGGCTGGCCGAGGACCACTATTTCCTCACCACCACCACGGCCAAGGCCGGGCTGGTGATGCAGCATCTCGAATTCTGCCGGCAGGTGCTGTTTCCGGAACTCGATGTGCAGTTAACCTCGGTCTCCGACCAGTGGGCGCAATTTTCCATTGCCGGACCCAAAACCCGCGACCTGTTGAAAGAGATCGTCGATCCCTCGGAAGACCTTTCCAACGAAGGGTTCCCCTTCATGGGCGCGCGCGAAGTCGCGTTGCGCGGCGGCGTCAGGGCGCGGTTGTTCCGCATTTCCTTCTCGGGCGAAATGGCGTTCGAGATTTCGGTGCCGGCGCGCTACGGCGAGGCGATGGCGCGCAATTTGATGATTGCGGGCAAGCCGTTCGGCGTGACGCCTTACGGCACCGAGGCACTCGGCGTCATGCGCATCGAAAAGGGTCACGTCGCGGGTCCGGAACTCAGCGGCACGACCACCGCGGCCGATCTCGGCCTCGGCAAGATGATGTCGACCAAGAAGGATTTCATCGGCCGCGTCATGGCCGGACGCGAGGCGCTGATCGCAGCGGATCGGCAGGTCGTCGTCGGCATCAAGCCGACCGACAAGGCCCGGCGCCTGCGTTCCGGCGCGCACATCATTCCGAAGGGGCAGACACCCGGGCCCGACAACGACCAGGGCTACGTCACCTCGGTCTGCTTTTCGCCGACATCAGACCAATGGATCGGGCTTGCACTTGTCGAGCGCGGCCGCGAGCGGTTCGGCGAGATCGTGCATGCGCACGATCCGCTACGCGGCGAGGATTACGATTTGGAACTGTGCAACCCTGTCTTCTATGACCCGGATGGAGGGCGCCAGCGTGGCTGAGTTTTCCTGGGAAACCCGCAGCCCTCTCCACCGCGCACTCGTCGCCGGTCCACACGGCGCGCGAGGCGACGCCGGCGTGACCCTGAGCGAGATCCGCAATTTCGACCTTGTCCAGGTGATGGCGCGGCGCGGCAAGACGGCCGAGATGGCGAGCGCCGCGAACGCGCATTTCGGCGTGACGGCGCCGGAAACACCGAAGGCGGCCGCAGCAGCCGAAGCCACGCTCATCTGGTCGGGACCGGATCAGTTCTTCGTGCTGTCGAAAGGCAGACACACGGTGGAGTCGCTGGCCCCGGTTTTCGCGACCTCGGCTTCGCTCTCGGACCAGTCACATGCGCGGGTGTTGATCAGCATTTCCGGCAACAAGGCGCGCGCCCTGCTCGCCAAACTGTCGTCGATCGATCTGTATCCGGCGACGTTCCCGGTCGGAGCCGCGGCAACCACCTCGATGGATCACACCAGCGTCACGCTGTGGCGTGGCAATGATGCGCCGGACGGACAGGCTGTTTTCACCGTTCTGGTGTTTTCGACCTTCGCCGAAAGCCTGTGGCACACGATGCTGGACTCGGCTGCCGAGTATGGTGTCGAGATCGGGCATTCGGAGGACTTGGCGTAGCACTGCGCTTCTTCCCCGCCTTGCCAAACTCCGCTCCGCTGCTATTCTTGCTGCTAAAATAATTTCACACACAGGCAAACTTGTTTCTCGAACCGCAAGGCTGAGATGAGCCAGTCGCCCTACCCCACCGTGACAGCCGGACCGCCCAGGCCAAGCCTGATCCTGCGGCCTGGCCAGATCGCGCTGCCGGCCGGCATGGAGCGCTATACCGTACAGGGGAATGGCGCGGTGCTGATCGAGGTCGAGGCCGGCGATACGATCACGGTTCGCAACGTCGAGGGAGGCCAGGCCTGCGAGTTGCTGGCCTGGGACAGGTCAGGCGCCAGCGATCCCGGCATGCTCGGTGAAAAATCCAACAGCAATGCCGCCGGCATCAAGGCGCTGCTCACCGAGGGCGACGACAGTCTTTCGGCGGTGCGCCGCGGCCTCGAACGCCGCCAGGTTCAGCTTGGGCAGGCCGAGGCGGTGCGCGTGTTTGGCGGCACCACACCAGCCGGTACCGAGCAGGCATTCACAGTCGCGCGCGACGGCGCGATGCTGATCGCCGCACCCGGCGGTCCGATGCTGGTCGACGGGCACGACACAGTGACGCCGCTCAGCGTCGTCGTGCGGCGCAACACGATCCGCCTGAAAACGAAATCCCGGCTTGCCGATCCATTAGCCGATCCGGTGCTCGATTTGCGCGTTCATTCGGCGACGGCGGAATCGTATTTCGTCAAGGCGGGCGACTATCTGCAGATCATCGATGTCGACGGGCGCCAGTGCACCGACTTCCAGTGTTTCTCGGCCCGCAAGCTGGACAAGGGGCTCGACCATCCGCTCGACGTCACGACCACGCGCACGCTGATGGGCGCGAGCTATCCGATGCCCGGCCTGCATTCGAAATATTACGACCAGGACATGGGACCGCTGGTTGAGGTGGTGCAGGACACATGCGGCCGGCACGATGCCTTCGCGCTCGCCTGCGCGGCGAAATATTATGACGACATCGGCTATCCCGGCCACACCAACTGCTCGGAGAACTTTAATCGCGCGCTGGACGGCAAGGGCGTCAATCCCCGCGCCGGCTGGATGGCGATCAACTTCTTCTTCAACACGGCGATCGACGCCCATGGGGTCATGGTGTCGGACGAGCCATGGTCGCGGGCCGGCGACTATGTTCTGCTCAGAGCGCTGACCGACATCGTCTGCGTCTCCTCGGCCTGCCCCGACGACACGACGCCGGCCAATGGCTGGGACCTGACCGACATCCACGTGCGGACCTATTCCGGCCAGCACAAATTCTCGCGAGCGATCGCCAGACGCATGACGCCTGATTCGGAACCGAAAATGACCCGCGAGACAGCTTTCCATTCGAGCTTTGCCAAACACACACGCGACTTCGTCGAGTACAGAGGCTATTGGCTGGCCAATTCGTTCGCCAGGGAAGGCGCCATCGCCGAATATTGGGCCTGCCGGCAGGATGCCGTGATCATGGACCTGTCGCCGCTGCGCAAGTTCGAAGTGACCGGCCCGGATGCCGAAGCGCTGCTGCAATATACGCTGACGCGTGACGTCAAGAAGCTCGGCGTCGGCCAGGTCGTCTACTCCGCCATGTGCTACGAGCATGGCGGCATGATCGACGACGGCACGCTTCTGCGGCTCGGCAAGGACAATTTCCGCTGGGTTGGCGGCGACGATCTGTCCGGCGAATGGCTGCGCGAGACCGCGACAAAACTTGGCCTCAACGTGCTGGTGCGCTCGTCCACCGATCAGATGCACAACATCGCGGTGCAAGGGCCAAAGAGTCGCGCCATCCTGAAGGAGGTGATCTGGACCTCGCCGCTGCAGCCGTCGATCGAGGAACTCGAATGGTTCCGCTTCGCCGTCGCCAGGATCGGCGGCGGCAACGGCATCCCCGTCGTCGTTTCACGCACCGGCTACACCGGCGAGCTCGGCTACGAGATTTGGTGCCATCCGCGCGACGCGCAAAAAGTCTTCGACGCGATCTGGGAGGCCGGCCAGCCGCATGGGCTGAAGCCGATGGGCCTGCAGGCGCTCGACATGGTGCGCATCGAGGCCGGACTGATCTTCGCCGGTTACGAATTTTCCGACCAGACCGATCCGTTCGAGGCTGGTATCGGCTTCACCGTGCCGCTGAAGAGCAAGACCGACGATTTCATCGGCCGCGAGGCGCTGATCCGGCGCAAGGATCATCCGCAGACAAAGCTGGTCGGCCTCGACATCGACAGCAATGTCGCCGTCGGCCACGGCGACTGCGTCCATGTCGGGCGCGCCCAGATCGGCGTCGTCACGTCGGGCATGCGCTCGCCGGTGCTGAGCAAGAACATCGCGCTGGCGCGGCTCGACGTCGCTCATGCCGCTGTCGGCACGGAGGTCGAGATCGGCAAGCTCGACGGCCACGCCAAGCGGCTGCCGGCTCGGGTCGTGGCCTTTGCCCACTACGATCCGCAAAAGACCAAACCACGTTCCTGACCTGCCCTTTTGGGACTCGCAAAGCGCCCGCCGGCCGCACCGCCGGACGCTTTGATGTTCGCGCGCGCAAGCGTGATGTGCATGGTTTCACAAATCGCTTGACGTGACGGCGCGCCGGATCAATCTTCACTCCTAAGAAAAAAATACGACTGAGTGGAAACACTGCGGCCGGAACGATCATTTGCCGGGGAGTAAGTTTCGCGTAGCCGAGGCATCACTGGCGGGGAACATCGAAAAAGGGGAACTCATCCACATGAGCACAATAAGTACGGTCCTGGACCAGCCTGCCGAAAGCAAGCTGCTCAGGCATATCGACTGGCGCGGCGCCTTCTGGGTGGCGAGTGGCGTTCCGGCGCTGGTCCTGTTCTCGATCGGCGGCATTGCCGGCACGACGGGAAAGCTGGCGTTCCTGATCTGGACGGTCTCCATGATCATGGGCTTTCTGCAATCCTTCACCTATGCCGAGATCGCCGGCCTGTTCCCGAACAAGTCCGGCGGTGCCTCGATCTACGGCGCCACGGCCTGGCTGCGCTACTCCAAGTTCATCGCGCCGCTGTCGGTGTGGTGCAACTGGTTCGCCTGGTCGCCGGTGCTGTCGCTCGGCTGCTCGATCGCCGCCGCCTATATCCTCAATGCACTGGCGCCGGTGCCGCTGTTCACCGAGGCCTCGCCCGATGTCGTCGCCTACATCGCCGCGCATGCCGGAACGGCGCCTGCCGACGCCATCACCGCGGTGACCGCCGCCGCGACGCCGGCGGTCCGCAACTGGACGCTGTGGAGCCACACGCTAGGCCCGGTGTCCTTCACGCTCAATGCCACCTTCTTCATCGGCGCGGTGCTGATGCTGATCATCTTCTCGATCCAACATCGCGGCATCCTGGGCACTGCCAGCGTGCAGAAATATATCGGACTGCTGGTCATTATCCCGATGCTGATCGTCGGCGTGGTGCCGATCTTCACCGGCCAGATCGACTGGTCGAACTTTTCGCCTCTGGTGCCGCTCGCCGCCGCCTATGCACCTGAGCCCGGCTCCTGGAACATCGCCGGCTGGACATTGGCGCTCGGCGGCATGTTCATCGCCGCATGGTCAACCTATGGGTTCGAAACCGCCGTCTGCTACACGTCGGAGTTCAAGAACCCGGGTACCGATACGTTCAAGGCCATCTTCTATTCCGGCCTGCTCTGCATGCTTTTGTTCATCCTGGTGCCCTTCACCTTCCAGGGCGTGCTGGGCTTGAACGGCATGCTGGCAACACCGATCGTCGACGGCTCCGGCGTGGCCGATGCGCTGGCCGGCATGGTCGGCGGAGGCAGGCTTATCCACAGTCTGCTGGTGATGCTGATGATCCTGGCGCTGGTGCTGTGCATCATGACGGCGATGGCCGGCTCGTCGCGCACGCTCTACCAGGGCTCGGTCGACGGCTGGCTGCCCCGTTATCTCAGCCACGTCAACGAGCACGGCGCGCCGACGCGGGCCATGTGGACCGATCTCTGCTTCAATCTGGTCGTGCTGGCGATCGCCTCGGCCGACGCGACGAGCTTCTTCTTCATCCTTGCCGTGTCGAACTGCGGTTACATCATCTTCAACTTCCTCAACCTCAATGCCGGCTGGATCCACCGCATCGACAACGGCCATATCGCACGACCATGGAAAGCACCGAGCTGGCTCTTGGGGATCGGAGCGATCTTCGCCTACGTCAACGCGATCTTCATGGGCGCAGGCGCCAAGGTGTGGAACCCGATGGCGCTGTGGGCCGGACTGATCACGGCGGCGCTGATCATCCCGGTGTTCTGCTTCCGCCACTACATCCAGGATGGCGGAAAGTTCCCCGACCATATGCTGGCCGATCTCGGCATGACGGGAGCCGACCTTTCGGTCAAGAAGGCGGGCATGCTGCCCTATCTGACACTGGTCGCCGGCGTGGCGGTCATGCTCATCGCGAATTGGGTGTTCGTCATCTGATGGTCTGACCGCGGCCTAAACCATTGCATCAAGGAAAACCGGCCGGTCGCAAATCGACCGGCCGGTTTTTTATTCCGCCGCCAACGGCAGTTGCGGCCGTTCGATGCCTTCGATCTCCCCTGGCTCCGGCGCCTGCTCGTCGGTCTTCGCCTTCTTCGGCTCGCGGCCGAAGAAGAGCGCATAGCCCGCCGGCAGCACCAGGATGGTGAGCACGGTGGCGACCAGAATGCCGCCCATCATGGCATAGGCGAGCGGCCCCCAGAACACGCCGCGCGAGATCGGGATCAGTGCCAGCACCGCCGTCATAGCCGTCAGCACGATCGGCCTGAAGCGGCGCACGGCCGAGCCGACGATCGCTTCGGAACGGTCCATGCCCCTGGCAATGTCCTCGTCGATCTGGTCGACCAGGATGATCGAGTTGCGCATGATGATGCCGAGCAGGGCGATGACACCGAGGATGGCGACGAAGCCGAACGGTGCACCGCTGATCAGCAGGGCCGCGGCCGCGCCGATGATGCCGAGCGGGCCGGTGGCCAGCACCAGCATCGCCTTGCCGAAGTTCTGCAGCTGGATCATCAGGAGCACGACGATGATGGCCAGCATGATCGGCGCCTTGGCGGCGATCGAAGCCTGGCTTTCGGCCGAATCCTCCGCACCGCCCTGGATCTCGATCTTGTAACCGGGCGCCAGGCCGTCACGCAGGCCCTGCATGTCCTGGTACATCTTGGTGACGACGTCGTTGGACTGCACGCCGTCTGGCAATGTGGCGCGCACGCTGATCGTCGGCAGGCGGTCGCGCCGCCATTCGATGCCTTGCTCCAGCACAGGCACCACCTTGGCCACCTGCGACAGCGGCACGAAGCCGCCGAAATCGGTCGGGATATAGACCGAGTCGACCGACGACAGCAGGCTGCGGCTGGCATCCGGCTCGCGGGCGACGATCGACACCGTCTCCTCGCCGTCGCGGAAATCGTCAAGCGGCGCGCCGGACATCGTCGCCTGCAGCATCTGGCGGATGCGCTGCGAGGTGACGCCGAGCGCACGGGCGCGATCCTGATCGATAACCAGCTTCATCGCCGGAACGGGCTCCAGCCAGTCGTCATGGACGGCGCCGAGCAGGGGATCCTGCCGGAACTTCGCCTTCACCTGGTCGGCGATGCGGCGCACCTCCTGGCGGTCCGGACCCATGACGCGCATCTGCACGGGCCAGCCGGTCGGCGGTCCGAGGAACAGGCGGTCGACCTTGGCACGGATCGACGGGAAGTCTTCGGCCAGAACCGTGCGCAGCTTGACGATCAGCCGCTCGCGCGCCGGCTCGTCATTGGCCATGACCAGCATCTGGGCGAAGTTCGGGTTGCGCAGTTGCTGGTCGAGCGGCAGGAAGAAGCGCGGGGCGCCCTCGCCGATATAAGTGGCGATGAAACGCTTGTCCTTGTCGTCCATCATCTTGGCTTCCAGGGCCTTGGCCTGCGCCTCGACCTCCTTGATGCTGGTGCCTTCCGGCAGCCAGAGGTCGACGAGAATTTCGGGCCGTGACGATTGCGGGAAGAAATTCTGCGGGATGAACTGGAACGCCCAAAGGCTGGTGCCGAAAGTCGCCAGCGTCATCACCAAAACGATGATGCGATGCCGCACGGCCCAGCCCACCGTGGCACGCAGCCGACGGTAGAAGCCTGTGTCGAAGGCGTCGTGATGGCTGCCGGCATGCTTGCGCTGCTTGAGGATCATATAGCCGAGCCAGGGCGTGAAATAGACCGCCACGAACCACGACACGATCAGCGCGATGCCGACGACATAGAACAAGGTGCGCACATATTCGCCAGCCGTCGAAGCTGCGAACCCAACCGGTATGAAGCCGGCGGTGGTGACCAGTGTGCCGGTCAACATCGGGAAGGCGGTCGAGGAATAGGCGAAGCTCGCCGCCTCGATCTTGACCAGCCCCTCCTCGAGCTTGCGCTCCATCATCTCGACGACGATCATGGCATCGTCGACAAGCAGGCCGAGCGCGATGATCAGCGCGCCCAGCGAAATGCGCTGCAGGTCGATGCCGATCTCGTACATGATGGCGAAGGTGGCGGCGAGCACCAGCGGTATGGCGATGGCGATGACCAGCCCCGAGCGCCAGCCGATCGACAGGAACGAGACGACGAGCACGATCAGCAACGCTTCGCCGAGCGCATGCATGAATTCGCTGACGGCATCCGTGACGACGCCCGGCTGGTCGGAAATCTGGTCGACCGAAACGCCATAGGGCAGCGCCTCCTCGAAGCGCTTGTAGGTCGCCTCGACATCCTTGCCGACATCGGTGACTTTAAAACCCTTGGCCATGACCACGCCAAGCTGCACGCTGTCGTGGCCATTGAAGCGGTATTTGCGCTGGAAGGGGTCCTCCAGGCCCGAAGTGACGGTGGCGATGTCGCCCAGCCGGGTAACCTGGCCGCCGGCGCGCAGGCGCAGTTCGCGGATGTCGGCCGCCTTGGCGACGTCGCCTTCGACCGAGATGCGAACCGAATTGACGCCGGTGTCGACGGAACCCGCGGGGTCGACGTTGTTCTGGCCCTTGATCGCGTTCTGCAGGTCGGTCAGCGTCAGGCCGCGTTCGGCCAGCGCCTTGGACGAGACATCGATATAGAGCTTTTCCGGCTGGTCGCCGATGATGACGGCCTTTTCGACGCCGGGCGTCGTCAAAAGCATATCGCGCGCCTGGATGGCGAACTTCTTCAATTCGGGAAAGGAGAAGCCGTCGCCGCTGATCGAATGCAGGGTGATAAACGTGTCGCCGAACTCGTCGTTGAAATACGGCCCAAGCAGGCCCTGCGGCAGGTCGCCTTGGATATCGCCGACCTTCTTGCGCACCTGATAGAAAGCATCCGTCACTTCGGCGGCGTTGGTGTCACCCTTGATCTGGACGGTGATGATGGCGCTGCCGGCGCGGGTGAAGGAACGCACGAAATCGAGATGCGGCGTCTCCTGCAATTTGCGCTCGATCTTGTTGACGACCTGGTCCTCCATCTCCTGGATCGAGGAGCCCGGCCAGATCGCCTGCACGACCATGACGCGGAAGGTGAAGTCGGGATCCTCCTTCTGGCCCATGCGCATCAAGCCGAGCGCGCCGGCTATGATGATCAGCCCGAACAGGAAGCGCGCAATGGAGGGATGGCCGATGGCCCAACGCGACAGGTTGAAGGGACGCTTTTCTTCAGTGGGGGTCGTCATCGGAAGTGGTCCACTTTGCTTGGTTGCCGACGCTTGGTGCTTCGAAAAAGGGGCTTCGAGGAAGCGCGCGCGGAACGAAATCATCTGCGTTCGATACTGGCTTCCGGGCGGCGTTGCTCTTCGAGCGGAGAGACACTCATCGCGGTGGGACGCGAGGGTCGATGCGGGGGTACATCGGCCTTGACGTCTCGACCTTCGGGCACGCCGCCCGGAAACCTGCGGCCGCGGGAACGCGCGGCCGACCTGTCTGTCGTCAGCGCAACTGGCTGGCTTCGTCGCCCTCGGCCGAGGCGGACTGCTGTGCGGTGCCGCCGGGGAGTTTCACCTTCAGGTTCTCGGTCATGAACTGCGTACCGGCGGCGACCACGACGTCGCCCGGTTTCAATCCCTCCGCGACACGCACGCCGTTTGGGGCGAACTCGGCGACCTTGACGGGACGGGCATGCACGGTGTCGGCGCCACGATCGACCGTCCAGACGATTGACTGGCTGTCTTTCTCGGCGAGTGCACTGAGCGGGATGGACACGAGCTGCTTTTCGTTGGCCGCCGACGCCTCGATATTGGCGGTCATGCCGAGCAGCACGCGCGGGTCGTTGGGCAGGCTGACGCGGACGGCAAAGGTGCGCGACTGCGGATCGGCGCTGCCGGCGACCTCACGGACCTTGCCGTCGAGCTTCAGCCCATCGTCCGACCAAAAGCCCGCCTTGACGTCCTTGCCCGGCTTGAACTCGGCGATCTCCATTTCCGGAACCGCGATCAGCACTTCCTTTTCACCGTCGACCGCGACGGTGACCACGGGCGTGCCCGAGCCGACCACCTGGCCGACATCGGCGTTTACCGCCGTGACGATGCCATCCCTGTCGGCCTTGAGGTCGGTATAGCCGACCTGGTTCCTGGCCTGGGCAAGCGTAGAGCGGGCGGAGTCGCGCGTGGCGATTGCCTGGTCATAGGTCAGTGTCGCCTGTTCGAGCTGCGATTTCGGCGCGAAGTTCTTGGCGAAAAGCTGTTCGGCGCGCTTGCGGGCGAGTTCGACCGTCTCGACCTGCCGTTCAGAGGCATCGAGTGCCGCCTGCGCGCTCTTGACCGACAGGTCATAGTCGGAGGGATCGATGCGGGCGAGCACGTCGCCAGGCGCCACGTGCTGGCCGATGTCGACGAGACGCTCGGTGATCTTGCCATTGACCCGGAAACCCAGCGTGCTCTCGGTGCGGGCGCGCACCGATCCGGAATAGGACAGCGTACGGGTGTCATGCGCCTGGGCGATCTCGACGACCTTCACCGGACGGATGATGTCCTTCACCTCGGCTTTTTCCTGCGAGCAGCCGGCAAGCCCCAGCGATGCGACGATCAGGCCGGCAGCTGGCAGCTTGCGAAGGATGGAACTGGGCAAAAACATTTCGGTACTCCCGACTGGAGACGGACTGTCGACACCGGCACCGGCTGGCGACGGCTATTTCAAGGCTCTGATGGCGTAATCGATGAGGTCGTCGGGCATTGCCCGATTGGTCTTGGCGAGGCACTGCGCCACCATCTGCGGGTGGCACAGGATGACGGTGGCGGCACCGAAGCAGCGCGACGCGGTCACCGGGTCCTGCTTCCTGAACTCGCCGGCCTCGATGCCCTCACCGATCACCTCGGCGAAAAGATCGTGAATGCTGTCGACATGCTTGTCGATGACGCCCCAGTCCCGCTCGAGCGCGACGATGACCATCTCGTGGACCTTCTGGTCGTCGAGCATGACCTCCATCGTCAGCTTGTATTGTGCATGCACATAACGACGCAGCCGCTCCTCGGCGCTGATCGGCAGGTGCATGATCTCGTAAGCCATCTTGTAGCTGGCGCCGAGCATTCGGCCACATACGGCTTGGTGGATTTCAACCTTGGACGCGAAGAAACGATAGATGTTGGCCGGCGACATGCCGAGTTCGCGGGCGATGTCGGCGACATTGGTCTTGCCGTAGCCATAGTGCCGGAACAGGCGCTCGGCGCAATCGAGAATGCGCGTTACATTTTCCTGTCGGGCGACGTCGGCGACGATGTTGGCGGCTTCGGACATAGCTCTCTGTCAAATAACGAGTGACGAATTTCGATTTTCATCACTCGTAAATCTAAATGAGCGAGGTGTCAACGCGGATTCGGTGTACGCGTACGATAGGTGACAATTGGTGACATCCAGTAGACGTCACAAGGCGCCCTCAGGATGCGGACCATTGAAAATATTCTCTCGAAGACCCCCGGGGGGCTTCAGGCGACCTTGGCCATTTCCCGCAGCCGGAACTTCTGGATCTTGCCGGTCGAGGTCTTCGGTATCTCGGCAAAGATCACCGCTTTCGGCACTTTGAAGCGGGCGAGCAGCGTCCGGCAGTGCTCGATGATCTCGGCCCCGCTCGCCTCCTTGCCCGGCTTCAGTTCCACATAGGCGACAGGCACCTCGCCCCATTTGTCGTCATGGCGCGCCACGACGCCGCAGGAGGCGACGGCGGGATGCTTGTAGACCGCTTCCTCGACCTCGATCGAGGAAATGTTCTCGCCACCGGAGATGATGATGTCCTTGGAGCGGTCCTTGAGCTGGATATAGCCATCCGGGTGCATGACGCCGAGATCGCCCGAGTGGAACCAACCGCCGGCGAAAGCCTCGTCAGTCGCCCTGCGGTTCTTCAGGTAGCCCTTCATGACGATGTTGCCACGAAACATCACCTCGCCGATGGTCTCGCCGTCGGCGGGCGTCTCGGCCATGGTCTCGGGGTCCATTACCGTCAGGCCTTCGAGTGCGGCATAGCGCACGCCCTGCCGTGCCTTCTTGCCCGCCCTCGCCCCTTTGTCGAGTGCGTCCCAGCCATTATGCCATTCGTTGACGACAGCGGGACCATAGGTCTCTGTCAGGCCGTAGAGATGGGTGACGGCAAAGCCAGCATCGGCCATGCCCGACAGCACGGCTTCGGGCGGCGGGGCGGCCGCCGTGTTGAAGGTGACCGTTTGCGCAAACGCGCGCTTGTCCTCGTCCTTGGCGTTGATCAGCACCGACATGACCACCGGCGCCCCGCACAGATGGGTGACGCCATGATCGGCGATAGCGTCATAAATGGGCTTCGGCCGCACCCAGCGCAGGCAGACATGCGTGCCGGCCTGGACGGCGAGCGTCCAGGGAAAACACCAGCCATTGCAGTGGAACATCGGCAAGGTCCAGAGATAGACCGCGTGCTTGGCCATGCCGGCATGGATGGTGTTGGTGTAGGCCATCAGCGCAGCACCTCGGTGATGGTAGACGACGCCCTTGGGATTGCCTGTCGTGCCCGAAGTATAATTGAGCGAGATGGCGTCCCATTCGTCGTCCGGCATCGACCAGGCGAACGCCTCGTCGCCATTGGCGACAAAGGCCTCATAGTCCACCGTGCCGACCCTCTCGCCTTTCGGATAGGGCGCGTCGGTGGCGTATTCGGGATCGTCGTAGTCGATGACCAGCGGTTTGACCACGGCCAGACCGAGCGCTTCCCGCACCACGCCGGAAAACTCGCGATCGACGATCAGCACCTTGGTCTCGGCATGGTCGAGTTGGAAGGCAATGACGGCGGCGTCGAGACGCGTGTTGAGCGAGTGCAGCACCGCCTTGGTCATCGGCACGCCGAAATGCGCTTCCAGCATCGGCGGCGTGTTCGACAGCATGACCGTCACCGTGTCGCCCTTGCCGATGCCATGCTTGTGCAGGGCCGAGGCGAGCTTCAACGAACGGCGCCAGAAATCGCGGTAGCTGATGCGCTGGCTGCCATGGATGACGGCGACATGGTCGGGATAGGTTCTTGCAGCGCGCTCCAGATAGGTGAGCGGCGTCAGCGGCTGGTGATTGGCCGCGTTCCTGTCGAGATCCTGTTCGTAGGGATTGGCCATCCCATTCTCCCCAAAGTCTTTTCGAGCTTTCTAACCTTACGCTCGTCGTCACGCTATCCCCCTGAAGGGCTGAGAATGCTATCCTGCACCGACTTGCTAGAATGGGGGTCTGTGCCGCGCCGGCAGGAGATCTCTTCCTGTTTATCCAAATTTGACTTTTGTCGAGAGCCGTGACTAATGTCAGCCAAGGAGGCGGCATGGCGATCCGACCGGCAGAACAGCTCATCCACAAGGCGGCCTGGCTTTACTATGCCCATGGGCTTCGCCAGGACGAAGTGGCCAATCAACTCAACATTTCGCGCGCCTCCGTCGCCATGTATCTGCGCAAGGCGCGCGAGACAGGCATCGTCAACATCTCGACCTCGACGCAGCTCTTCACGGACGACGTCATGGCGCGTAGGCTGGAAGACGCCCTGAAGCTCGACGCCGTCTGGATCGCGCCTGAGAACGCCTATCTCGCCGACCCCTCGACCGATATCGCGGTGCTGGCGGCAAGCGTTTTCCTGGAACTCGTCGGGAAAGGCGACCGCATCGGCGTCGCCTGGGGCCGCACCGTCTACACCATCGCCGACATCATGTCCTATGCCGACCTGCAGGACGTCACCGTGGTGCAGCTCTGCGGCAATCTCGGTGCACCCTATTCCTACCGGCCCGATCAATGCACGATGGAAATCGCGCGCCGGCTCAATGCCAAGGGCCTCAACTTCTACGCGCCCCTGGTGCTGTCGACCGAGGAACTGGCGCAAGGCCTGCGCGCCGAACCTGTGATCCGCGACCAGCTTGCCGGGATCAGCGACTGCGATCTTGCGCTCTACTCCATCGGCGCGGTCGATGCCGACAGCCATCTGGTGAAGTGCGGCGCGCTGACGGCAGCCGAGATGGCGGCGCTGCGCAGGGAAGGTGCCGCGGGTGTCATTGCCGGGCAGATCATCGATGCCCGTGGCGAGTTGCTCGACTGCAGCTACAACCGGCGGGTCATCTCGGCGGGGCTTGCTTCACTGCGCGTCATCGGTAAGCGGCTGATGGTCGTGCAGGAAGACAGCAAGTTCGAGCCGCTGCTCGCCGCGATCGCCGGCGGCCTCTGCACGCATCTGGTGGTCGGCGCGCATATGGCGCAGCGGCTGCTCGATCATGCCGGAACGTCAGCAGAAAAGGCGTCCTGAAAACCAATCCTTTGCCGACGCATTTGTCATCAAGGCGTCGCGGCATTCCTGTTCACCATCAAAGACAGCAACTGGACGAAGCGAACATGAAGAATCTGTGGAACGACGACCTGGCCGAACAACTCGTTGCCGACTATGCGAAGAAGGGCGTCGGCCGCGATCTGGCGTTGCGTGTCTACACGACGCGGCTTCTGGGCGGCGTGCCGCAACTGGTCCTGCATGGCGGCGGCAACACCTCCTGCAAGATCAAGGCGACCGATCTCGTCGGTGACGAATGGGACGTGCTGTGCGTCAAGGGCAGCGGCTGGGATATGGCGGTCATCGAGCCGCAGGGCCTGCCGGCGGTCAAGATGGGCGCCCTGCTCAAGGCGCGCAAGCTGGACAGGCTTTCCGACGAGGACATGGTCGCATTGCAGCGGGCCAACCTGATCGACCCCGCCTCGCCCAACCCTTCGGTCGAGACCCTGCTGCATGCCTTCCTGCCGCACAAGTTCGTCGACCACACCCACTCGACCGCTATCCTGGCTATCGTCGACCAGGAAGACAGCAAGCCGCTGGTGGCAAAGGTGTTCGGAGCAAAAATGGGCTATGTGCCCTACATCATGCCGGGCTTCGATCTCGCCAAGGCGGCGGCCGATGTCTTCGACGCCGACCCGACGGTAGAAGGCCTGATCCTCGACAAGCACGGCATCTTCACTTTCGGCGAGGATGCCAGGCAGGCCTATGACCGGATGATCCACTATGTGAACGTCGCCGAGGATTATGTGGCCGAGCATGCCAAGCCGAAGGCTGCTAAGACAGCGCTGCCGGCAAGACTAGCGTCACCAGCGGCGATCGCGCCCATGCTGCGCGGCGCTGTAGCGGCCCCACGCGGCGAAGGCCGCTTCGACCGCATGATCTCCGACTTCCGCACCTCGGACGCGATTGTCGATTTCATCAATTCCGCAGAGATCGCCGACTATGCCGGACGTGGCGTGTCGACGCCGGATCTGTCGATCCGGATCAAGACCGGACCGATGGCCGTGCCAGCGCCCGATGCCGACAAGATCGGCGACTACAAGGCCGTAATCCAGAACCATGTCGACGCTTTCGCCAAGGATTACCGCGCCTATTTCGAGACCAATGACGCGCTCGACGACGTCAAGCGCACCATGCTCGATCCGATGCCCCGGCTGACGCTGGTGCCGGGGCTCGGCATGTTCGGCCATGGCCGCACGCTGAAGGATGCCAGGATCGCCTCGGACGTTGGCGAGATGTGGATCGAGGCCGTGCGCGGCGCCGAGGCCGTCGGGCGTTTCCACCCGCTATCCAAGGCCGACCTGTTCCCGCTCGAATACTGGTCGCTGGAACAGGCCAAGCTCGCCTCCAACAAGCCGAAGCCGCTGACCGGCCAGGTGGTGCTGATCACCGGCGGCGCCGGTGCGATTGGTGCGGCGACCGCAAAACTGTTCGCCGACAATGGCGCTCATGCCGTCGTCGTCGATCTCGACGCCGAAAAGGCCGCCGATGCCGCCAGGAAAGCCGGCAACAATTCGATTGGCGTCGGCGCCGACATCACCGACCCGGACCAGATGCGTGCCGCCTTCGACAAGGCGGTCGCCGTCTTCGGCGGCGTCGACATATTGGTGTCCAATGCGGGTGCTGCCTGGGAAGGCCGCATCGGCGAGCTTGACGATACGCTGCTGCGCAAGAGCTTCGAGCTCAATTTCTTCGCTCACCAGTCGGCGGCGCAGAACGCCGTGCGCATCATGCTGGAACAAGGTACAGGTGGGGCGCTGTTGTTCAACACCTCCAAGCAGGCGGTCAATCCGGGTCCGAAATTCGGCGCCTATGGCGTGCCGAAAGCGGCGACGCTGTTCCTGTCAAGGCAATACGCGCTCGACTACGGCGCCCATGGCATCCGTTCCAACGCCGTCAACGCCGACCGCATCCGCTCCGGCCTTTTGACCGACGCCATGATCGCCAGCCGCTCGGGCGCACGCGGCGTGTCGGAGAAGGAATACATGTCCGGCAATCTGCTCGGCCAGGAAGTGACCGCGCAGGACGTGGCGCAGGCCTTCCTGCACCATGCCCTGGCCGACCGGACGACCGCCGATGTGACGACGGTCGACGGTGGCAACATCGCGGCGGCGCTGAGGTAGGCTTGCTGCCGAATGGTCGCAGCAACCTGCTTGCAAGAGTTGCGCACCGTAGCTACATTGTGGCTCAGCATGAAGGAGCCACTATATGGCAACGGATTCAGTGGTCCGCGCTCGCATCGACAGCGCAACGAAAGATCGGGCAACGGAGGCCTTGGCCGCCATGGGGTTGTCGGTCTCCGATGCCATTCGCCTGCTTCTGGTGCGCGTCGCTGCCGATAAGGAATTTCCCTTTCCAGTGAAAGTACCCAACGCGACCACCAGAAAGGCCATGGCCGAGTTGGAAAAAGGCAAGGGCAAGCGCCTTGCCTCGGCCGATGAGTTGTTCAAGGATTTGGGGATCTAGGCATGCCAGTTCCCATTCGCTCCGGGCAATTTCGCCGGGATGTGAGGCGTATGGAAAAGCGTGGCAAGGATCTGGGCAAGTTGCGCGATCTGTTAGGCCTGCTCATCGCCGGACAAGAACTGCCTGCGGTGTACAAGGATCATCCTCTGAAAGGGGACTGGAAAGGCTTCGCGACGCGCATATCGAGCCGGACTGGCTCCTGATCTATCGCGTTGTCGACGACGAATTGCAGCTTGCCCGTACCGGTTCGCATTCCGACCTGTTCAACGAGTGAACCACATCGAAAAAGCCGCCCGCAGCGACTGCTACAGGGCGGCTTTCATTTCGTCTCGACTCCATAATCAGCAAGAGTCTGTGCCGAAGCTACTTCGCGTTCGGGTTCGGCATCCATGCCGGCATGGCGACGTCGGCATGGGCGAACTGCGGCAGCTTGGCCGACAGGTCCTCCATGTTCTTGATGTCCTTGTCGATCAGCTCCTTCTGGGTGATCAGCGTCGGCGGTACGATGACGTTGTGGCCGGGATCTTCGCCGGCGAGCAGTTGCGCCAGGGCGCGCACCGAGACCTGGCCGACGACTGCCGGGTTGGTCGCCGCGGTAGCCGCCCAGGCACTGTCGGGCTCGCGCATCGCCGCGATGTCGGATGTCGAAATGTCGGCCGAATAGATCTTGATCTTCTTGTTCAGGCCGGCTTCGTCGACGGCGATCTTCACGCCCTTGGCGAACTCGTCATAGGGCGCGAACATCACGTTGATGTCGGGGTGCGCCGACAGCACCGAGCGCGCCTGGTTGGCGACGGAGTTGGCGATCGGATTGTCGAGCGTGCCGAACATGGCGGCTTCCTTTATGCCGGCATATTTTTTCTTGACGTCGACCCAGGTCTCGTTGCGGCGGTCGAGCGGAGCAATGCCGGCGACATAGACATAGCCGGCGTTCCAGCTTTCGCCATTGTCCTTGACTGCCTGTTCGAGCGCCAGCCGTGCCAGATCTTTGTCCGACTGTTCGATTTGCGGGATCTTGGGGTTTTCGACATTGACGTCGAATGCCACCACCTTGATGCCGGCGTCGACGGCGCGCTGGGCGGCGTCCTTCATCGATTCCGTCAGGCCGTGCTGGATGATGATGCCCTGCACGCCGAGCGCGATGGCCTGGTCGACCATGTCGGATTGAAGGGCGGCGTCCTGGCGGCTGTCGAGCACGCGCAGGTCGATAACGAGCGCCTTCGACTGCGCCTCGACGCCCGACAGATACGCCTGGAAGAAGTCGCCGGTCGAGAGATAGCGAACCAGTGCGATCTTGACGCCGGGTTTGTCGAACGGCGCCGGCTTGTCGGCGGCAAATGCCCCCTGCATCAGCATGGTTGCGCCGGCGAGCCCGAGCGCCACTTTCCCCAGAAGTCTTCTAGTGATGTTCACCTTGTTTTCCTCCACTTTTGTTGAACCCAAATCCTATCTGGCCGAATGCTAGTTCCTGCCCCTGCCCGAAAGGGCAAAGGTGAAGACAAGGGCGACGACCAGAACCACGCCCTTGACGAAATCCTGCGTGTAGTAAGGCGCGTTCATCATTGTCAGGCCTTGCAGCAAGATGCCGACGAACAGCGCGCCGATGGCGGTGCCAAAGGCGTTCGGCTTGGCGGCGCCGAGCACCGCGTAGCCGATCAGCGCCGCGGCAACCGCATCGAGCAGCAGATTATTACCCGAGGCGATGTCGCCGCGTCCAAGCCGGGCCGCGAGCAAAATGCCGCCGATCGAGGCAAAAACGCCTGAAATAACGTAGGCCCAGATCTTGTATGCCTTGACAGGCGCGCCAGCGAGTTCGGCGGCGCGCTCATTGCTGCCGACCGCATACATCATGCGGCCGAAGCGGGTGTATTCGAGGAAGAACCAGATCAGCACGGCCAGCGCCAGAAGCACGACGACCGAGACCGGGATGAGGTTTGGGATGAAGAAGTCGAAGCGGTGGCGGCCGAGCGCCAGGAAGGCATCGGAGAACTTGCCGCTGGCGACCGAGCCATCGGGCATGGTCATGCCGGTGGCGATCGAGCGGCCTTCCGTGGGGATGCGTTGCAGGCCGACCAGCAGGAACATCATCCCGAGCGTCGCCAGCAGATCGGGTACACGCATGTAGACGATCAGCCAGCCATTGATCAGGCCGACAATGGCGCCAATCAACAGGCAGACGATGACCGCCACGAACGCGTTTTGCTCCAGCACCACCATCACATAGGCCGCAGCCATCATGGCAGAGGTTGCGACCGAACCGATCGACAGGTCGAAGCCGCCGACGACAAGCGTGGCGGTAACACCGAGCGCCAGCACACCGGTGATGGCGACAGACTGGAAGATGAAGACGGCACTTTGCGGCGAAACGAACCCGTCGGCGGCGATCGCGAAATAGGCGACCAATCCGAACAGCAGCACGATGAATCCATAGCGGATGGCATAGTCGCGCAGCGTCATTCGGCGCATCCCGGCGCCGCTGCCGTTTTTACCCAACTCGAAACCATGGTCTCTCCATTTCCAATTCCTTCGGCCGCCACGCTCAGGCAGCGCTGTGCAGCGGTCCACCGGCAACCTCGGCCAGCAGGCGGTCGAGGTCGACATCGGCATTGCGGTGTTCGCCGACGATCGTGTGCTCCGACATCACCAGGATGCGATCGGCCGTCTCCAGCGCTTCATCGAGTTCGGTGACGAACAGAAGCGTGGCGCGGCCATTGGCGCTTGCCCTCAGCTTGGCGGCGATGTCGCGCCGGGCGGAAATATCGACGCCCTGGAACGGCTCGTCGAGGATGAACAGCGCGGCATTCTGCGCCATCCAGCGGGCGACCATCACCTTCTGCTGGTTGCCGCCCGACAGCGCCGACATCTCGTCCTTCTCGGAGCGGCAGACGATGCCCAGTTGCTCGATCTGCCTGCGCGCGGTGGCGCGTTCGAGGCGGCGCCTGAGCACGCTTAGACTGGACATGCGCTTCAGAAACGGCAGGCTGATATTGCGCTCGATGTTGAAGCTGCCGACGATGCCGCTGGTCGCACGATCCTTGGCGACCAGGAACACGCCGGCTGCGATCGCGTCGCCCGCCGAGCGCGGCGCGTAAGGCTTGCAGTTCATCGTCATGGTGCCGTCGAGCGGTCGGCGCACGCCGAACAGCGTCTCGGCAAGAGCGGTCTTGCCGACGCCGACGAGGCCAGTGATGGCGACGACCTCGCCATCGCCGAGTGTCAGCGACATCGGCCTGGCGCCCTGCGCGATGCGCAGGCCTTCGACGGTCAGGACCGCCCTGGCGGAACTCCTGGCCACGATCCGGTCGAGATGGATCTTGCGGCCGAGCATGGCGTTGACCGCGCCTTCATAATCGAGCGGCTTGGCATCGAAGGCGCCCGAGACGACACCGTCGCGCATCGAGACGATGCGGTCGGCGAGCCGCCTGATGTCCGACATGCGATGCGAGATATAGAGGATCGCCACGCCCTGCTCGCGCAGACGGTCGACCAGCGCGAACAGCCTGTCGGCCTCGGCACTGGAGAGCGACGAGGTCGGCTCATCGAGGATCAGCACTTTCGGCTGGTGCGCCAGCGCCCGGGCAATCGCCACCATCTGGCGGTCGGCCAGCGAAAGATCGCTGACGCGCGCCTTCAAATCGATGGCCAGCCCCATGCGGTCGGCGACCGCCTTGGCCTCACGGCGCACGCGAGCGGGATTGAACAGGGTCGGCACGCCCCGGCCGCTCAGCCGGTCGAGCGTAAGATTGGTGGCGACATCGAGATCGGCGACCACGCCGTCATTGATGTTCTGGTGCACGGTGACGACACCCGCGCGGATCGCTTCCGCCGGCGTGTTCGGCGCGAACTCCGCACCGGCGAGGGTCATAGAGCCGCCGCCACGCTCGTAGACGCCGCTGATGATCTTGACGAGGGTGGATTTGCCGGCGCCGTTGGCGCCCATCAGCACGGTCACTTCGCCGGCATGGAGGTCCAGCGCGATGCCGCCAAGCACCTCGTTGCGGCCAAAGGATTTCCTCAGTCCCTCTACGCGGAACACGGCATTGCCGACCATGCGTTCCTCCCTGGTCATGACGCTATGGTCAATGTAGGCAATTGTCAACACGATTGACAATTGCCAGACAGCTTCCTAGCTTGGCCCCGCCGCTTGGGCTCCTTATGATCGGAGCACATAGGCGGGAGGGACAAGGATGACTGGGAACTTGCCGTTCGAAGCATTGTCGGTGGAGACGCTCGCAACCCGTCTCGGCACGAACGAAGCGCTGTGCGCGAAGATCGGCAAGGATGCGAGCGCCTGGAAAGTTCGCGAGGTTGGCGACGGCAATCTGAACCTGGTGTTCATCGTCGAAGGCGCCAGTGGCGGCGCCATCGTCAAGCAGGCCTTGCCCTATGTCCGCCTGGTCGGCGACAGCTGGCCGCTGCCGCTAAAACGTTCCTTCTTCGAATACCACGCACTGACCCGGCAAGAGGCACGCGCGCCGGGCTCGGTGCCGGAGATCTACTACTTCGACGAGGTCCAGGCGCTGATCATCATGGAGTATCTGGCGCCGCCACACATCATTCTCAGGCGCGCCCTGATCGACGGGCGCCGACTGCCGAACATTGCCAGGGATATCGGCCTGTTCATGGCCCGCACGCTGTTTCGCGGTTCGGACCTGTCGATGGTGACCAAGGAGCGCAAGGCGGATTTGGCGCTGTTCGCCGACAATGTCGAGCTTTGCGACATCACCGAAAACCTGGTGTTTTCCGACCCCTATTTCGACGCCAAGATGAACCGCCACACCAGTCCGCAGCTCGATGGGCTGGTGGCGGAACTGCGGGCCGACCGCGACCTCAAGGTGGAGGCGCAGCGGCTGAAGCATATGTTCGCCGCCAATGCCGAGACGCTTTTGCATGGCGACCTGCATTCCGGCTCGATCATGGTCACCGACCAGGAAACGCGGATGATCGATCCGGAGTTCGCCTTCTACGGCCCGATGGCCTTCGACGTCGGCATGCTGCTCGCCAATTTCTGGATGTCCTTCTTCTCGCAGCGCGGGCATGAGCAGAACGGCAGGCGCGACGCCATGCGTGCCTATCTGCTCGGCGTCACGGCCGAGACCTGGGCCGTGTTCCGCGCCGAGTTCTCGCTGTTATGGCGCACCGAGCGCACCGGCATGCTCTATCAAAAAAGCCTGTTCGAGGATCAGGGCGACCGGCTGGGCGCCGAGCAGGCACTCGATAATGTCCTGCATCTGATCTGGGACGATCTGCTCGGCTTTGCCGGCATCGAGGTGCACCGGCGCATCCTCGGCCTCGCCCACAATGCCGACTTCGAGACCATTGCCGATGAAGATCTGCGCGCCAGTTGTGAGGCGAAGGCACTGAAATTCGGCCGCCACATCGCTGTCAATCGGCGCCAGATCCACAGCATCGACGAGGTCAACAATCTGGCCGCGCTGATCGAACAGGAGAACAGCATTTGAACGTCGGCGACCGCCACTTTCGGACCATCTGGCTGAGCGACGACGGCCGCTCAGTTGATATCATCGACCAGCGCTGGCTGCCGCATGAGTTCCGTATCGAGAAGCTCGTCACGGTCGCCGGCATCGCCACCGCGATCCGCGACATGTGGGTGCGTGGCGCACCGTTGATCGGGGTCACCGCGGCCTATGGCGTCGCCATGCAGATGACGGATGATGCATCCGACGAAGCGCTCGACACTGTGTGGGAGATACTGCACGATACCAGGCCGACGGCGATCAACCTGCGCTGGGCGCTCGACGAGATGCGGCGCTTTCTGCGGCCGTTGCCGCTTGGTGAACGCGCTGCGGCCGCCTACCGGCGTGCCAATGAGATCGCCGACGAGGATGTCGGGCTCAACCGCGCCATCGGCGAGAACGGTCTCGCCATCATCAAGGATATCGCGGCGCGCAAGCAGCCGGGCGAGACGGTCAATATCCTCACCCACTGCAATGCCGGCTGGCTGGCGACGGTCGACTACGGGACAGCCACTTCACCGATCTACCTCGCTGTCGAAGCCGGCATTCCGGTCCATGTCTATGTCGATGAAACACGCCCACGCAACCAGGGCGCCCAACTCACCGCCTGGGAGATGGCTGGCCACGGCGTGCCGCACACGCTGATCGTCGACAATGCCGGGGGCCATCTGATGCAGCGCGGCGCAATCGACATGGTCATCGTCGGCACCGACCGCACCACCGCCGACGGCGACGTCTGCAACAAGATCGGCACCTATCTGAAGGCGCTCGCCGCCGCGGACAACGACGTGCCGTTCTACGTTGCGCTGCCTTCGCCGACCATCGACTGGACGGTGGGCGACGGACTTGCCGAAATCCCGATCGAGGAGCGCTCCGGCGACGAGGTTTCGCTGGTGTGGGGCAAGACAGCGAGCGGCGAGATCGCCCAGGTTCGCGTCTCGCCCGAAGCAACGCCTGCGGCAAACCCCGCCTTCGACGTGACGCCGGCGCGGCTGGTCACCGGGCTGATCACCGAGCGCGGCATCGCCAAAGCGTCGCGCGAGGGGCTGAAGGCGATGTTCCCCGAGCGGGGATAGGCGGGCCGCGCTCAGAACTCGGCATTGTCCAGCGCGTTCACAAATTCCAGCGAGCGCCGCAAGGCGCCGCGAATGGTGCCGATATCCACCGGCGTGCTTCGCCGCTGGGGATCATTGCGCTGCGGGCGCTGCAGCCGCAACGGCAGTTCGATGCTGACTGGCAGCGTGGCGGGCAGCACGGCCCAGTAGGATGCATAGTCGACAGAGCCGTCGCCGATGGCGCAGAAGGCCCATCCCTCGCCGGTGCTGACGACATCCTTCAGATGAGCATGTCCAACCGTATCGATGGCATCGGCGATATCTTGCGCCGGCTGCATCGTCTCGCCGCTGTAAGTGAAGATGTTGCCGGCATCGTGGTTCAGGCGGACGTACGGCGATCCGATGTCGCGGACGAAGCTTGCCCCCGATCGCGCGCTGCCGAGCAGATCGCCACTGCCATGTCCGGGGTTTTCGAGCGCCAGAACCATGCCGGCCTCCTCCAGCCTCGGCAGGAGAGCGTCGATCGTCGCGCGGATCGCCGCGCTGTTTCTCGCCGGGCCGGCATTGGTGATCAGGAACGACGCGCCGAGACCGGCGGCAAAGCCGATGCGCCGGGACAAGGCGTCGGCGGCATCGGCCCCCGACAGGTCGAGATGAGCCGACACGGCGTTGATGCCCAGCCCGGCATGTTCCGCTGCCCGGCGCAGCTTCGCGGCGTGCGCAGCCGCAAACAGACCCTCGTCGAAATCGACATAGCCGCTGATAAAGGCCGGCTCGACATGGGCGGCACCCACAGCGGCAATCTCCTCGACGGCCAATTCCATGGAATAGCCGTCGAAGAGAGCGGTCGATACCGACATGATCCGCGAAGGCAGGGCTCAGGCTCCCTTGCCGTAGACGATCAATTCCGAGGCTTCCTTCACCTTGGCCGGCGACAGTGCCTCGCGCCAGTCGTCACGGACCACGACGCCCTTGGCGAAGCGCATCAGGCGCAGTGCGGCGTCGGACGGCACTTTCGGCGAGAAACCGAACCACATGGCGATCTCGACATTCAGATGACCGATCAGGAAGTCGAGCGCGGCTTGCCTTGGAATGCCATATTTGCGCTCGCACTCCTCGACGGCCTCGACCATCGTGTCGACGAAGGGCATGGCGACCATTTCGGACAGGCCGGGCTCCAGGATCGCCAGCTGTTCGACCGTCACCCGGTGGCTGTCGATGATCGGCGACCACATCGCCTTGCACACCTCCTCGCCAAGCGCGTAGTCCTCTTCAGGTCCCTGCATCAGGGCGCAGACGATCGACTGCCTGGCGATGCCGCCATGATAGTCGCGACGCGCGGCCCACTCCGTCTCGTCGCCGAACAGCGGCGGATGGCACGGATGACCGACGAAATAGGTGAGATCTGGCCTGTCCTTCGGCAGGTCGCCGGCATAGGGTGCGGCCGCATCCAGAACGAGGATCATGGTGCCCTTGGCAAGCATCGGCGAGATTTGCCGCGTCACCTGGCCGATGATGTTGTCCGGCAGAGCCATCACCACGACCTTGGCGCCGGGAATGCCTTCCTCCATGGCGACGGCGGCGATATCGGCTTCTCCCAACCGCTTGCGGCCGGCCTCGCCGATCTCCACGGCGCGGACATCGTAGCCTGCTTCGATCAGCTTGCGCGTCACGCGGAAGCCCATCTTCCCTCCGGCTCCAAGCACCGCCACGGATGTCATCATTTGCTTCTCTCCCATTTCCTCTTGATGGCGCGCCGATGGCGCAGATTCAGCCGAACGCTTGCAGCGCGGCCTCGAGCTCCGGATGCGTGGCGGCGTAGTCGCGCGCGGGAATGCCTGCCGCCGCGGCTTCGAAAGCATCGTGCAGGCTTTGAACGCCGGCGGCCGGACCGCCGGGATGCGCCATGATCCCGCCGCCGCAGCAATAGATGAAATCGTTCGTGCCGAGCCTTCCATAGGTCTCGCCCGCCTGCACCGCGGTCTGTCCGGACGAAAACACCGGCATCACCGTATCGGGCCGGTCGGCCCGGCCGAACATCGGAGTGAGGCAGGCGTGGGCGGATGCCATCACCGAATCGTCGGGCTCGCAGAACTTGTTGGACAGCCCGTTGACGTGCATGTGGTCGATGCCGGCCAGGCGCCAGAATGTCTGGTAGGCGAGATAGCTCATGCCGACATCAGGAGAACGGCTGAAGAGACCCCAGCCCGCCCGATGGCCGTGCAGCGCGACGGCGGAATGCCGGCGCATCTTGACGACACCCGACAGGCCGACGGAATTGAGGACAAGCATGGCGCAGGTGCCGCCACGGCGCTCGATCAGGTCAAGCTGGCGGCGCATGGCGTCGATGTCGCCGGAAATGTTGGCCGCGTACATGACCTTGCGCCCAGTCCTGTCGGCGTGCCGGTCGATGACAGCCATGACCGCCTCGAACCGCTGTTCGAACGGCGAATGCGGGGGATCTCCCATCAGTTCGTCGTCCTTGATGAAGTCGAGGCCGGCTGAGATCAGCGTATCGGCCAGGGTCGCGGTCTCCCGCGGCGTAAGGCCGACGCTCGGTTTGACGATGGTGCCGATCAGCGGCCGTCCCGTGACGCCGGTCAGACGACGCGTGCCTTCGACAGCGAAAGCCGGCCCCGGATAGGCATCAGCGAAGACATCGGGAAAGCTGACGTCGAGCAGACGCATGGCCGAGAAATGATGCAGCTCGAACAGATTGCCGAGCACCGTCGACCAGACCGAAGCCAGCACGGTGCCCATGTTCTCGATGTTCCAGGAAAGACCCACCTTGGCCCGGCGCGGCCTGACGGCCGCCGCATCTCCGGGCGCGCGCGAAAACGGCAACGCCTCGCCATCGACCTCGCCAAGATCCTCGATGAATTCGACGCGCGCGCCAAATCTGAGCAGCAGTTCCGGCGTCTCCCCAGGGATCGGACGGAATGTCCCGCTCGATTGCTCACCCGCCATCGCGGCCGCGGCGACCTCCATGGGATAGCGGGTTTCGATCAGGTAGGTGGCGTTAAGACGACCGGTCAATGCAGGCTTCCCGGCTGGAATGAACTTCATAACGGGAGCGATAGCATCAAAAAGACATCATGTCATCACATGAGTTTTCCCGGTCAAAAAATTTGCGACTGTCAGTCCCCGCCGTCGTTGCCCGCCAGTTTCGAATAGAGTTCGTTGGCGCGGCCTATATGGTCCGCCATGGCGGCGCTGGCGCCTTCGGCGTCGCCGCTGGCGATCGCCTTGTAGATGCGTTCGTGTTCCTCGACCGTCAGACGCTCGGCGCCTTTCACGGCCACGAGATCGCGCTTGAAGCGCGACAGCCATTCGAGCATGCCCTTGGCCACGGCCGCGATCATCGAATTGCCGCTCATTTCCGCTATGACGGCGTGGAATTCCATGTCGGCGGTTACGAACCGAGCCTGGTCGCCCTTCGCCTCGCGTAGGTGGCGCAAGGTCCCGGCAAGCCGTTCCAGGCTCTTGGCCGTGGCGCGTCGCGTGGCGATCCGAACCAGGCCCGTTTCCAGCAAGAGCCTGACTTCTTTGAGTTCTTCGAGGCCGCGCGAATTCGTCGCCAGCATCATGACCATTGCCGCGGAGACCTGATCGACGATCACCTCCGGCGTCGGGTTGATGACGCGCGCCCGTTCGCCGTGCGATATCCGGATGAGCCCCATCTGCTGCAGCGTCAGCATCGCTTCCCGGATCGACGGCCGCCCGACGCCGATCATCGTCATCAGTTCCTTTTCCGACGGCAATTGGGAACCGGGCGGAAATTCGGATGTCGAGATCGCCGCCATCAGCCGATCGAGCACCTCGACATACAACTTCTTCTTCTGGACCGGTTCCATCCGCATCTCTCCTGATCGTTTCCCGGGGGCAATCGATCCCGAGTCGCACCAACAGGCAAGGTCCCCGCTAATAATTGACATTACATATATGATGACCTAGCGTCCAGTGTGGCCAGTCTCAATGCGGCGCGTGACGGCAAACATAGTGTCGGCACGGCCCGACTGGCCAGGGATGAGACGGAGAACCCGGCGGGCGCGTTGCTCCCGTGGACGCAGTCAAATGAGGTTCCGAGTGACTTGCCTATTTGGTATGCTGGTATAACATGTAGCTGGTATGGTGTCCTTCGGAAGAGACACCTTTACGGAGTGACAGACGAGCCGATCAGGTCGGCCGATTTTTGGGAGGAGAGATCATGAAGTTTTCAATTGTGGCGGCGCTTGCCGGCGCCGCGCTGGCCAGTGCTTCTGTTTTGCCGGCGATCGCATCGTCGGACAAACCGGTGATCGCGCTCGCCAACGCCTATTACGGCAACACCTGGCGCCACCAGATGGTGGAGGCGTTCGAGGCCTCGGCCAAGGAAGCCAAGGCAGGTGGCCAGATCGCCGATTACATCATCATGAACGGTGACGGCTCGGTGGCGCAGCAGAACAGCCAGATCGCCGAGCTGATCCTCAAGAAGGTCGATGTGCTCGCCGTCGACGCCGCCTCGGAGACCGCGGTCAACGGCATCATCGAAAAGGCCTGCAAGGCCGGCATCATCGTCGTTTCCTTCGATTCGGTTGCTTCGGCGCCCTGCAACTACCAGCTCAACTTCGACTTCAAGGGCTACAAGGCGGCCCAGGCCGAAGCCGTCTTCAAGATGATCGGCGGCAAGGGCAACGTCATCCAGGTGCGCGGCGTGAAGGGCTCTGCGCCCGACAACGACATGTTCAACGCGCAGCAGTCGGTGCTGGCGAAATATCCCGACATCAAGGTTGTTGCCACCGTCTACGGCCAGGCGACCGCCTCGGTCGCGCAGGCGGCGATCGCCAACGTCCTGCCCTCGCTGCCACATGTCGACGCCGTGCTCGGCCAGGGCGGCAGCGACGATGTCGGCATCGCCCAGGCCTTCGTCCAGTATGGCGGCGATTATGCCGGCAAGATGCCGATCATCGAAGGCGGCGGCGGCACCGACTTCGTCAAATGGTGGGCCGAAGAGAATGCCAAGAACGGCTACCAGACCGTCTCGATGAACACCACGCCGGGCATTGGCGGCGCCGCGTTCTGGCTCGGCCTTTCGTTGCTCAAGGGCGGCAAGGCACCGAAGCTGATGATCATGCCGGTGGCGACGGTCGATGCCAGCAATCTCAAGGAGTATGCGAAGCTGCCGGGCGGCCAGATCATCAGCCCTACCTATTCGCTCGACTGGGTCAAGCAGAACCTGCTCAGCAAGTAAGGCTGCCATTGCCAGGGACCGGGCGCGCCAAACGGCCGCGCCCGGTCCCTGCCCGTAAGAAACGGAGGACGAATGTCCCATCTCGCCGTAACCGATCCGGAGGGTGCAGCCGCTACGGTGCCCGACACCAGGCCAAACGTCGTCTCGCTGTCGCGGATCACCAAGAGCTTCGGGCCGACGCTGGCGAATGCGCAAATCGACCTCGCCGTCTCGGCCGGCGAAATCATCGGCCTGGTCGGTGGCAACGGCGCCGGCAAATCGACACTGATGCGCATCCTGTGCGGGGCGACGTCACCGACCCTCGGCTCGATTTCGTTCACCGGCCAGGATGTGGGCTTCGCCGACTACGACACGGCGGAGGCGCAAAGGCGCGGCATCCGCATGGTGCATCAGGAACTGTCGCTGTGCGCCAACCTTTCCGTGGCCGAGAACTTCTTCCTGGAGACGCCAGGCGACGCAGGCAACCGGCCGGGCTGGCGCGCGCTCTATCGAGCCCGCGCCCGGGCGGCGCTGGACGCCGTCTTTCCCGCCAACGGCATCGATGTGAACGCCGAAGTCGGCCATCTCTCCATCGCCGAGCGGCAGATGGTCGAGATCGCGCGCGCCGCCGCCACGCCGGGTGTCAAGCTGATCGTGCTCGACGAGCCGACCTCCTCGCTCGACCTCGACCGCTCGAGGCAGTTGCGGGCCTTCATCCGCGAACGAGCCAAATCCGGCCTTGCCTTCATCTTCATCAGCCACAAGCTGCAGGAAATCATCGACATCGCCACGCAGGTGATGGTGCTGCGCAACGGGCGCACCGCCTGGCGCGGCGATGTCGCCGGCACTTCGATTGGCCAACTTGTGCAGCTCATGGGCGGCGACGCCAATTCGATCCACCAGCACAGCGCGACTGCCGCCAGCAGCGGCGAGGCGCTGGTCAAACTGTCCGGCTTCCTGACTGCCGGGCTCGGCCGCGACATCGAGATCGGCCGCGGCGAGATCATCGGACTGGCAGGGCTCGAGGGCAGCGGACAGAAGGAGTTGCTGCACGCCATTTTCGAGCCGGATTCCGCCAGAGGGGCCGCGGTGACCCGGAGCGGCGATGCCGGTTTCATTGCCGGCGACCGCCAGAAGGAAGGCGTGTTCCCGCTGTGGAGCGTGCTTGGAAACATCAGCATTGGCAGCCTTGCCCGCCGTCCGGCACTGGGGCTGGTTTCGCAGCGTGCCAACCGCGAGGCGGCGGCCGAAGCGGCCGGCCGGCTGCGGCTCGACGACAAGCGCTTCGGCTCCAACATCCTCGAACTCAGCGGCGGCAACCAGCAGAAGGCGCTGGTTGCCCGGGCGCTCGTCGCCGACACGCCGATCCTGCTGCTCGACGATCCGACGCGCGGCGTCGATATCGCCACCAAGCAGGACTTCTACAGGCTCTGCAACGAGATCGCGCGCAGCGGGCGCACGCTGGTGTGGCACACCACCGAAGATGCCGAACTCTTGGCCTGCGACCGCGTGCTGGTGTTTTCCGGCGGCCGCATCGTCAAGGAATTGGCCGGCGAGGCGATCACGGAATCAGCCATCGTTGGAGCGTCCTTTGCCCAGCAGGCGGACAAAGCCATCGGCGCCGGTCGCAGCGGCTCTGCCGGCGCCGGGCTTGCCCGCCGGCTGGTGAACGCGGCTCCCTTCATCGGCCTCGCCGCCGTGCTGGCGGTGATGATCTCGGCCAACCCGGCGGTCGCTTCGATCTTCGGGCTCGACCTGCTCCTGATGCCGGCGCTGTCGCTGGTGCTAGTGACGGCGGCGCAGATGTTCATCGTCGGCGGCAGCGAGATCGATCTCGGCGTCGGCGCCTTTGCCGGCCTGGTCAGCGTGCTTTCCGCCACGCTGCTCTACGATCAGCCATGGCTCGGCGCGCTGGCGCTGGTGGCGGCGGTCGCCGCCTATGCCGGGCTTGGCGGCCTGATCCAGGCACGCAAGATCCCAGCCATCGTCGTCACGCTTGGCGCCTCTTTCATCTGGATGGGACTGGGCTACGCGCTGCAGCCGACGCCGGGCGGCGCCAGCCCCGAATGGCTGTCGGCGATGTTCAGCTGGTCACTGGGTTTCCTGCCCACCTCCATCATCTTAATCGCCGCGGTCGCGCTGGTGGTGCTGGTGATCGACCGGCTGCCGCTCGGCGTGGTGCTGCGCGGCTTCGGCAACAATCCGACCGCCATGATCCGCTCCGGCTGGTCGCCGACGCGCTATGCGCTGGTGCGCTACCTCGTCGCCGGACTGTTCGCGGCTGCCGCCGGCCTGTCGCTGACCGCGATCAACACGGCAAGCGATATCAATTCCGGCAATTCGTTCACGCTGCTCAGCGTCGCCGCCGTGGTGATGGGCGGCTGCTCGCTGCTGGGCGGCGTCATCTCGCCGGTCGGCGCCGTCGCCGGGGCGGTCACGCTGGCCTTGATCGGCGCCTTGCTCGGCACGCTGAACGTGAGCAGCGACTTCAACGCGGCAACGCAAGGGCTGATCCTCATCGCCCTGCTGACGCTGCGCAGCCTGACCGCCGACCGCAGGAGCGAACAATGAACGGCCTCGCCGCCTTCAGCCTGTGGGCGCAGAAGAACCGCTGGGTCTGGTCGGCGATCGGCGTGCTCGTGCTTTGGCTGGTGCTGTCCATCGTCACCAACCGGTTCAGCCTCTCCAGCCTGTCGGGCATCATTCTATCGGCGTCGTTCCTGACCGTTGTCGGCATAGGCCAGATGTTCGTCGTCACCACCGGGCGCGGCAATATCGACCTTTCGGTGGCGTCGGTGATCACGCTCAGCGCCTTCGTGGCGCTGCTCACCATCAAGGGCCAGGATGCCAACCTCGCCATCGGCGTGGGTGCGGCGATCCTGCTCGGCCTTGCGGTCGGCGGCTTGAACTCGCTGCTCGTCGTCGGGCTGAACATACCAGCCATCATCGCCACGCTGGCGACGGGTTATGTGCTGGCGACGGCAACGCTGCTGTCGAACCGCGCCATATCGGGTTTCGCCGTCAGCCCGCTCTTGAAGACGCTGGCGACGGGCCGCGTCTCCGGCGTGCCGATCATGGCCGTCATCGCCATTGTCGGCGTGGCCGCGACCGCGTTCGTGCTGCGCTACACGGTGTTCGGACAGTTGCTGTCGGCGGTCGGCCAGAATCGCACCGCCGCGCGACTGGCGGCGATCCGCAACAACCGGATCATCGCGTCGGCGTTCATCATCTCGGCGGTGCTGGCTTCGCTCAACGGGCTGCTGCTCGGCGCTTATATAGGCGGCGCCTTCCTCGAAATGGGCCAGCCCTATCTCCTGCAGTCGATCGCTGCGGTGGTTCTGGGCGGGACGCTGATCTTCGGCGGCTCGGCCAGCGCCGTCGGCACGCTGTTCGCCAGCATCCTTTTGATCCTCATCGTCACCACCATGCAGATCGTCGGCCTGCCGCCAGGTGCGCAGGACATCGTGCAAGGCATCGTCGTCATCTTCGTTCTGGCGCTGGCCGGCCGCCAGGTGCTGTCGAGGCGAGCCGCCGTCGACCGCGCAGGCGACGACGGCACGCTGAAATCCGAGTGATGATTTCTCTTGCCAAGCTGTGGTAGAGTGATCATACCAGTAGATAAGGTGACGATCGGCAATGCCGGCGTCCGCGACCAAGGAGCAAGGGCTAGATGACGACGATTGCGCTGTTCGGTGCCGGTGGCAAAATGGGCTACCGCCTTTCGACCAATTTCCGCGGTTCGCCCTATACAATCCGCCATGTCGAGGTCAGCGAGGCCGGGCGCGAGCGGCTGAAGACCGGACTGGGCTTCGACACAGTCAGCGCCGACGAGGCGCTGGAAGGCGCCGACGTGGTGATCCTGGCCGTGCCGGACACCCATATCGGCAAGGTCGCGGCCGGCATCGAGAGCAAGCTTGCGCCGGGCACGATGGTCATCGTGCTCGATGCCGCCGCACCGTTTGCCGGCCATCTGCCTAATCGTCCCGACCTGACCTACTTCGTCACCCATCCCTGTCATCCGCCGATCTTCAACGACGAGACCGACATGGCGGCCAAGAAGGATTATTTCGGCGGCGTCAAGGCCAAGCAGCACATGGTCAGCGCACTGATGCAGGGACCGGAGGCCGACTACGCCAAGGGGGAGGCTATCGCCAAGATCATCTGGGCGCCGGTAATGCGCTCGCACCGCGTTTCCGTCGAACAGATGGCGCTGCTCGAGCCGGGACTTTCGGAAACGGTGTGCGCCTCGCTGCTGGTCGTCATGAAGGAAGCGGTCGACGAGGTGGTGGCGCGCGGCGTCGACCAGCAGGCGGCACTCGACTTCCTGCTTGGCCACATGAACGTGCTCGGCGCCGTCATCTTCGGCGAAACCAAGGGGGTGTTCTCGGATGCCTGCAACAAGGCGATCGAGTTTGGCAAGCCGGTGCTGATGCGCGACGACTGGAAGCGCGTCTTCGAGCCCGAAGAGATCGCGGCCAGCATCCAGCGGATCACTTGAGCG
The DNA here is from genome assembly GCF_006442275.1 of Mesorhizobium sp. B2-3-10. Taxonomy (NCBI): domain Bacteria; kingdom Pseudomonadati; phylum Pseudomonadota; class Alphaproteobacteria; order Hyphomicrobiales; family Phyllobacteriaceae; genus Mesorhizobium; species Mesorhizobium sp. B2-3-10. Next base: position 234,377 of record NZ_VFVT01000007.1, on the reverse strand, counting down.
TCTCTAGGTACAGATCTGCCTTAGGTACAGATCACCTGAATTTGTGGTTGACTCATCATACCAGTTAGCTAAGCTAATGTTCGCTCGGATCACGCTTCGCCGGGAGTTCGATGCTGAGACGGGTGGAGGATGGGGGAATAGGAACTTGCCTTGGCGGAGCTGGTGGGCTTGAGCCCGGGCGTTCCGCAACCTTCACACGCTGACGAATTCAAACACAGACAAGTGGCTCGAACGATCGAGACACAGGCTTTTCAAACGGGAGGACTTCATGAAACTGACACGCAGAATGACGCTTGCCGCCTTCGCCGGCGTGCTGGCGCTCGGCACGGCGATGCCCGCCTACGCGGCGGACCTGATCGCCATCATCACCCCATCGCACGACAATCCGTTCTTCAAGGCGGAAGCCGTCGGCGCCGAGGCCAAGGCCAAGGAACTCGGCTACGAGGCGCTGGTGCTGGTGCATGACGACGACGCCAACAAGCAGTCCGAGCTGATCGATACCGCGATCGGCCGCGGCGCCAAGGCGATCATCCTCGACAATGCCGGCGCCGACGCGACCGTCGCCGCCGTGCAGAAGGCCAAGGACGCCGGCATTCCCTCCTTCCTGATCGATCGCGAGATCAACGCCACAGGCGTTGCCGTGGCGCAGATCGTCTCCAACAACTACCAGGGCGCCCAGCTCGGCGCGCAGGAGTTCGTCAAGCTGATGGGCGAAAAGGGTAATTTCGTCGAGCTGGTCGGCAAGGAATCCGACACCAATGCCGGCATCCGCTCCAAGGGCTACCATGACGTCATCGACGATTATCCGGACCTGAAAATGGTCGCGCAGCAATCGGCCAACTGGAGCCAGACCGAGGCCTATTCCAAGATGGAATCGATCCTGCAGGCCAACCCCGACATCAAGGGCGTCATCTCCGGCAACGACACGATGGCGATGGGCGCCTATGCGGCGCTCGCGGCGGCGAACCGCAAGGATGTCATCGTCGTCGGCTTCGACGGTTCGAACGACGTGCGCGATTCCATCACCTCGGGCGGCATCAAGGCGACGGTGCTGCAGCCGGCCTACGCCCAGGCGCAGATGGCGGTCGAACAGGCCAACGACTTCATCAAGAACAAGAAGTCGCCCGAGAAGGAAAAGCAGCTGATGGACTGCGTGCTCATCAATGGCGACAATGCCGCCAAGCTGGAAACCTTCGCGCTGAAGAACTGAGCCGGCACGATATAATTGCGAGGGGCGGACACGCGTTCGCCCCTCAGTGCTTTATTTTGATGCAATTCCGGACGGGAAACCGTTTCACAGTTTTCCTGGAATTGCTCTAATTTCACGTTCCGGGTGCTTTTGACCGCCATGCCGAAGACATTGACCTGGCTAACCCCTTTTAGTTGGCTGACGCTTGTCGCGCTCGCGGGCCTTGGCCTCGGCGGTTGCAAAATCCTGCCGACGCCGGTGGCGCAGAGTGAAAACAGCGCGTCTGCCTTTAACCCGGACAAGATGGTCGAGGACATCTGGGCCCCGAAGGTCATCCCCTACCTCAGGCAGAAGGCTGGGCCGTTCGCCGAGGTCCATGCCTTGGCGAAAACCGATCCGGCGGCGGCTGGCGCCAAATACGGCAATCCAAGGAAGCAGGCGAATTCGCCATGGACCTTCGCGGTCCGCGTCGAGGGCAAGATCGTCGCCGCCAACACGCAGTCGCGCGCGGCAACGATGGATGTCGACGTGGACGGCGACGACAAGGCCGATGCGCGCGTCCAGATCGGGCCGGCGATACGCGGCACTGCACTTAGAGACAGCCTCGATTTCGTCCAGTTCAACGACTTCACCAATCAGATCGACTTCGCCCAGTTCGGCAAGGCCTTCAACGCCTATGCCGATAAGACCGTGCTGTCCAAACTGCCGCGCGAGGCGCTTGAAGGCCGCACCGCCAAGGTGATCGGCGCCTATACGATCGAAGGCGGCCAAGACCTGCCGCTGGTGACTCCGGCGGAGGCCGAGATCGGACCGAAGCCATGAGCCCCGCTCACGAGGTTATCCTGAAGCTGGAGGACGTCTCGAAGGTTTATGCCGGCACGGTTGCGGTCAAGCAGGCGAACTTCGAGGTGCACAAGGGGGCCGTCAACGTGCTGGTCGGCGAAAACGGCGCCGGCAAGTCGACGCTGATGAAGATCATCGCCGGCGTCGAGCAGCCGACCCTCGGCCGTATCCTGCTCGAAGGCGAAGAGGTTTCCTTCTCCTCGTCGGGAGACGCGGTCGCGCGCGGCATCGGCATGGTGTTCCAGGAGCTGAACCTGTTCGGCAATATGACCGTGGCCGAGAACATCTTCGCCACACGCGAGATCACCAACCGGCTGGGCAAGATCGATCGCAAGACACAGGAAAAGCGGGCGGGCGAATTCCTCGACCGGCTCGAGGCCGGCATCCGGCCAGACATGCTGGTCGAGGACTTGCGCATCGGCCAGCAGCAGCTGGTCGAGATCGCCAAAGCGGTATCGCTCGACGCCAAGATCCTGATCATGGACGAGCCGACCTCGGCGCTGAGTGCTACGGAAGTCGAAATCCTGTTCAAGGTGATCGCCGACCTCAAGGCGCGCGGCGTCGCTATCGTCTACATCTCGCACCGGCTGGAAGAACTGATCCGCATCGGCGACACGGTCACCGTGCTGCGCGACGGGCGCATCACCGGCCAGGAGGAAATGAAGAACGTCGACACGCAGTGGATCGTGCGGCAGATGATCGGCTCGGATGCCAAGGATTTCGCCAAGGCCGACGGCCACCAGCCAGGCGAGGAAATCTTCCGCGCCGAGGAGATCTGCCTGCCGCGCGTCACCGGCGGACTGGCGGTCGACCATGTCTCGCTGTCGCTGCGCGCCGGCGAAATCCTCGGCATATACGGGCTGATGGGCGCCGGGCGGAGCGAGCTGTTCGACTGCATCATGGGTCGCCACGGCCATGCCAGCGGCAAGATCTTCATCGCCGGAAGGCAAGTGAAGGAGCGCGACACGACGCGCCGTATCCAGCGCGGGCTTGCACTGATCCCCGAGGACCGCCAGCGCGAAGGCCTGGTGTCGATCCTCTCGGTGGCCAGCAACCTGACGCTGGCGAGCCTGTCGCGTTTCGTACGCCTGTTCCATATCCGTGGCGGCGCCGAGCGGCAGGCCGTGATGCAGATGGTGCGGGAACTGGCAATCAAGGTCGCCGACCCGGCGCAGGAAGTCTCGTCGCTGTCGGGCGGCAACCAGCAGAAGGTGGTGATCGGCAAGGCGCTGCTCACCGGACCGAAAGTGCTTCTGATGGACGAGCCCAGCCGTGGCATCGATGTCGGCGCCAAGGCCGATGTCTTCCGCACCATGCGCAAGCTTTCGCGCGACGGGCTGGGCATCCTGTTCGCCACCTCCGACCTCGACGAAGTGATGGCACTGTCCGACCGCATCGCGGTGATGAGCAATGGCAGATTGACCGGCATGTTCGACCGCACCGAAGCGACGGAGGCGGCGATCGTCGCCGCGTCGGCGCTGGGCCACGGACCGGCCGCACATGGGGAGCAACGCTGATGACTGACATTCCGGCCAAGGCGACCGCTCCTTCCGCCTCCGGCGGCTCCGCGTTGCTGACACTGATGAAGCTCAGGACCTTTATCGCGCTGATCGCGGTCCTGGTGTTCTTCTCGATCGCCGCGCCGAACTTCCTGTCTGCGGCGAACCTGATCCTGATGGCCAAGCACGTGGCGCTCAACGCCTTCCTGGCCATGGGCATGACCTTCGTCATCATCACCGGCGGCATTGATCTTTCGGTCGGCTCGATCGTCGGCCTGTGCGGCATGGTGGCCGGCTATCTCGTGCTCAACGGCATCGACCTGCAGATCGGCTACACCATCTATTTCAACGTCGTCGAGATCGCCCTGATCACGCTTCTGGTCGGCATAGCGATCGGCGCCGTCAACGGGCTGCTGATCACCAGGCTCAACGTCGCACCCTTCATCGCCACGCTCGGCGTGCTCTATGTCGCGCGCGGTTTCGCGCTGCTGTCCTCCGACGGCCGCACCTTCCCCAACCTGGTCGGCAAGCCGGAACTCGGCACCACCGGCTTCGGCTTCCTCGGCGCCGGCCGGCTGCTCGGCCTGCCGGTGTCGATCTGGATTCTGATCGTGGTGGCGCTGGGGGCTGCCTATCTCGCGCGCTACACCCCGCTCGGCCGGCACATCTTCGCCGTCGGCGGCAATGAGCGGGCGGCGCGCATCTCGGGCGTGCGCGTCAACATGGTCAAGATGTTCGTCTACATGTTCTCCGGCTTCTGCGCCGCGATCGTCGGCCTGATCATCTCCTCGGAGCTGATGGCCTCGCATCCGGCGACGGGCGAGAGCTTCGAATTGAACGCCATCGCCGCGGCGGTGCTCGGCGGCACCTCGATGTCGGGCGGGCGCGGCACGATCGGCGGCACCATAGTCGGCGCCTTCGTCATCGGCATCCTGTCGGACGGGTTGGTGATGATGGGCGTAAGTTCGTTCTGGCAGATGGTGATCAAGGGGCTGGTCATCATCGTCGCCGTCGTCGTCGACCAGGCGCAGCGCCGGCTGCAGCAGCGCGTCACCCTGATGCAGATGGCCAAGGCGGGTTGAGCATGGCGAGCTTAAGTGGAGCGCTGATCGGCTGCGGCTTCTTCGCCGTCAACCAGATGCATGCCTGGCACGACATAGAGGGCGCTTCGATCGTCGCTATCTGCGACCGCGATCCCGAGCGGCTCAAGATAGTCGGCGACCAGTTCGGCGTGACGCGGCGCTACACCGATGCGGCGGAACTTTTCGCCGCCGAGACGCTCGACTTCGTCGACATTGCCACCACGGTCGGCAGCCATCGGCCGCTGGTCGAGATGGCGGCCGCGCATGGCGTTCCCGTGATCTGTCAGAAACCGTTCGCGCCAACGCTGGCCGACGCCAAGGCGATGGTGAAGGCCTGCGCGGACGCCGGCGTCCCGCTGATGGTGCATGAGAATTTTCGCTGGCAATCGCCGATCCAGGCGGTGCGCGCGGTGCTCGACAGCGGCGAGATCGGCACGCCCTTCTTCGGACGCATCTCCTTCCGCTCCGGCTATGACGTGTTTTCCGGCCAGCCCTATCTCGCGACGGGCAAGCGCTTCATTATCGAGGATCTCGGCATCCATATCCTCGATATCGCCCGCTTCCTGCTCGGCGATGTGTCGAGCCTGACCGCGCGAACCAAACGCATCAACCCGGTCATCGCCGGCGAGGATGTCGCCACGATCCTCATGGATCACGCCGGCGGCGCCACCTCGGTGGTCGATTGCAGTTATGCGACCAAGCTTGCCGTGGAGCCGTTCCCGGAGACGCTCATCGAACTCGACGGCAGCGACGGCACGATCCGGCTGGCGCAAGGCTACCGGCTGACCGTCACCGGCAAGAGCGGAACCAGGGTGAGCGACGTCTCGCCACCGCTGCTGCCCTGGGCCTCGCGACCGTGGCACAACATCCAGGAAAGCGTTGCCGCCATCCAGCGGCACTGGGTCGACTGCCTTGCATCAGGCCAGGAACCGGCGACGTCAGGCGCGGACAATCTGAGGACATTCGCCCTGGTCGAGGCCGCCTATGCCGGTGCCGCCAGCCGAGAACCGGTGCAGATCGAAGCCTTGCTGAGATGACGGCAGACGCTTTCCAGCTCTACGGCACGCGCGCGGCCGAGCCCAAGCCGGTCACGCTGCGTGCGGGCGCATTGAGCGCGGAACTGGTCAACGGCAATTTGCGCACCATCCGCCACGGCGGCACCGAAGTGCTGCGCGCCATCGCCTATATCGTGCGCGACCGCGACTGGGGCACCTATGAGCCCGACCTGACGGACCTGACCATCGACCAGAAGGACGACCGTTTCTCCGTCGGCTACGCGGCAAGCTGCCTCAGTCCGGACGGCAGCCGGCTCGGCTTCCACGCGACGATCGAAGGGTCCGCCGACGGCAGGCTGGTCTTCGATGTGACCGCGCTCCCCGAGAGCAATTTCGAAACCAACCGCTGCGGCTTCTGCATCCTGCACCCGATCGCCGGCTTCGCCGGCAGCCCGATGACCGTCGAGCACACCGACGGCAGCGTGGTCGAGACGGAACTCCCCGATCTGATCGACCCCTGGCAGCCGTTCAAGGATTTGCGCGCCATCACGCATCAGGTGCGGCCCGGCGTTGTCGCGCAATGCCGGATGGAAGGCGACGCATTCGAGATGGAGGACCAGCGCAACTGGTCCGACGCCTCGTACAAAACCTATGTGCGGCCGCTGGCGCTGCCATGGCCGTATGTGCTGCCAGCCGGCGAACCGATGCGCCAGACGATCAGCCTGCGCATCACCGGCGATGCCAATGTGCCTGCCTCGGCGGCGCCGGCCGAACCGGTCCGCGTCGAGCTCGGGCAAGCCGGCGCGAAGCTGCCCGATATCGGCATCGTGGTCTATCCCGAGGAGATCGAGGCGGCACTTGCCGACCTGCCGTTGCTGCGAGGGCTCGGTCCCCGGCAACTGCTTTTCCACTTCGACCCGACGCGTGGTCACGGCCTCGAGGCGCTGCGCGCCCATGCCCGGCTGGCGGCCGCCTATCCTGTTTCGACGACGCTGGAGTGCGTGGTCGCTTGTGACGGCGATCTGGACGCCGAACTTTCCGAGATCGCCGACATGGTGCGCCGGGCAGGCCTGCGGCTCGACGCCATCGCGGTGTCGCCTGCGGTCGACCGGCAATCGACGCCGCCGGGCAGTGCGTGGCCGGCATGCCCACCGCTCGAGGATGTCTACGCGGCCGCTCGCCGCGCCTTTCCCGGCCTCCGCCTCGGCGGCGGCATGTTCAGCTATTTCACCGAGCTCAACCGCAAGCGCGTTCCAGCCGGCCAGCTCGATTTCATCACCCACTGCACCAACCCGATCGTGCATGCCGCCGACGATCTCAGCGTGATGCAATCGCTGGAGGCGCTGCCCTTCATCACCCGGTCCACGCGGGCGATCTTCGGGACAAAGCCGTACCGGATCGGACCATCGACGATTGCCATGCGCCAGAACCCTTATGGCGGCGCGACCAAGGACAATCCTCAGGGACAGCGCATCGCCATGGCGAACCGCGACCCGCGCCACGCCGCGCAGTTCGCCGCCGCATGGACGATCGGCTATGCCGCGCGGGTCGCGCCGGCGGGACTGGAGATGCTGACTCTGTCCAGTTTCGCTGGACCGTTCGGCGTGGTCGCGGGATCGGGCGAATCCGCCGCAGAGGGATCGCCGCGGCCGATTTTCCAGGCCATTGAAGGGCTTTGTGAGTTGGCCGGGCTGACGCATGTTTCCGCCACGACGAGCGACGAGACGCGGGTCCTGGCGCTGGCCGGCCGCTCCGCGTCGGGCGAGACCATCGTCTGGCTGGCGAACCTGACACCGAACGACATGCGGGTCGACGCTTCCGCGCTTGGCCGGGGCGATCTCGTGATGTCTCCCTATGCGATTACCAGGATCGGTTACTTCTCGGAATTCATCACATAGAGCGCACGCGAGCGCTCGAGGTGCTTGATCATCGCCTTCTCGGCGCCGTCGGCATCCCCGTGCTCGATGCGGTCGATGATCTCTTCGTGCTCGGTCAGCGTGTATTTTTCCTTGCCGGTCCAGATCAGCATTTCGGTGTGGTATTCCTTCAGCCAGCCCAGTGTGGCTTCGCTGACGGCGACATAGATCGGATTGCCTGAAATGGACGCGATCTGGGTATGGAATTTCATGTCGGCGGAGATGAAGGCTTCGGAATCGCCGCGCGCGGCGCGCTGCTCGGCCACGGTCGCCTTCAGCAATTGCACATCCTCTGATTTGGCCTTTTCCGCGGCTTCCCTGACCATGCCGCGCTCGAAGAAGATGCGCGCGGTCTTCAGGTGCTCCAGCGTGTCCCGGGACGAGGACAGGATGATCTTGGCCGCACCGTCGACCTGCTTGATGATCGACTTGGCGGTCAGTTGCAGCACCTTGGCGCGCTCGCCATGCGAGATGGCGACCAATCCCATATTGCTCAGCGCCTGCATGGCCTCGCGGATCGCCGGCCGGCCGACCTCGAAGCGCTCCATCAACTCGCGCTCGGACGGCATGTCGTCGCCCGGCTGCAGTTCGCCGCTGGTGATCAGCCGCTTCAGTCTTGCAAAGACTTCGTCGGAAAGTTTGCGCCGGACGATCGGCTCCGAACGGTTCATCGTGACGAATCACTCCCTGGCCCGGTTCCTGTTTAGCATTCCCGGCAGGATTACCGGAATGCCCGCGCCTGGAGCGGGTTCGCTCCAGCTTTGCCGCAGCACACCCGCTCTTGCCGAGGCGCGGATATTTCTTGCAATACTTATGTACTCATTATACCAGATTTCCTGCGCGACGAAACTTTTTTCGAACCCTTTTCGAGCGGCCGACCGACCATGATCACGCTTACCTATCGCATCGAAACCCCTGGCAGCATCGAGGCGCTGGCCGCCAAGATCGCCAGCGACCAGTCGACCGGCACCTTCGTCGCGCTGCCGGGCGAGACCGAGGAGCTGAAGGCGCGCGTGGCGGCGCGCGTGCTGGCGATCCGGCACCTGCCGGATGCCGTGCAACCCTCTCTCCCGGGATCCGGCAGCGGGCCCTTCCGGCGCGCCGATGTCGACATCGCCTTCCCCTTCGACGCCATCGGCACCGACCTGTCGGCACTGATGACCATTGCCATTGGTGGCACCTATTCGATCAGGGGCCTGTCCGGCATCCGCGTCATCGACATGAAGCTGCCGGAACAATACCGGGGTGCCCATCCGGGTCCACAGTTCGGCGTTGCGGGCAGCCGCAGGCTGACCGGTGTCGAGGGCCGCCCGATCATCGGTACCATCGTCAAGCCGGCGCTTGGTCTCAGGCCGCACGAGACGGCCGCGATGGTGGGCGAACTGATCGAGGCCGGCGTCGATTTCATCAAGGACGACGAGAAGCTGATGAGCCCTGCCTATTCGCCGCTGGCGGAGCGGGTGAAGGCGATCATGCCAGGGATTCTCGACCATGAGCAGAAGACCGGCAAGAAGGTGATGTATGCCTTCGGCATCTCGCATGCCGATCCCGACGAGATGATGCGCAACCACGATCTTGTGCTCCAAGCCGGCGGCAATTGCGCGGTCGTCAACATCAACTCGATCGGCTTCGGTGGCATGGCTTTTCTGCGGAAGCGTTCCGGCTTGGTGCTGCATGCCCATCGCAATGGCTGGGACATTCTCACACGCCACCCCGGCCTCGGCATGGACTTCAAGGTCTGGCAGCAATTCTGGCGGCTGCTCGGCGTCGACCAGTTCCAGATCAACGGCATCGGCTCGAAATATTGGGAGCCGGACGATTCCTTCATCCGCTCCTTCGAGGCAGTGACGACGCCGCTGTTTTCATCAGACGATTGCGCGCTGCCCGTGGCCTGCTCGGGCCAATGGGGCGGCCAGGCACCCGAAACCTATGAGCGCACCGGCCGCACGGTCGACCTCCTCTACCTCTGCGGCGGCGGCATCGTCAGCCATCCGGACGGACCCGGTGCCGGCGTGCGGGCCGTGCTGCAGGCCTGGCAGGCGGCGGTCGAGGGCATTGCGCTGGCGGACTATGCCCGCGATCACATCGAACTGGCCCGATCGATCGAAAAGTTCGGCGACGGCAAGGCAGCATGAGCATGGCCGCGCAAAACCTGCTCCTCAGTTATTATGGCGACGACCTCACCGGCTCGACGGACGTCATGGAGGCGCTTGAGCTCGGCGGCGTGCCAACGGTGCTGTTCATGCACCAGCCCGATCCTTCCTTGCTGGCGCGATTTTCGCATTGCCGCGCGGTTGGATTGGCGGGCACCAGCCGAAGCGAAACGCCGCAATGGATGGAGGAAAACCTGACGCCGGCCTTCGAATGGCTGAAAGGCCTCGGGGCGGCGATCTGCCACTACAAGATCTGCTCTACCTTCGATTCCGGCCCGGCGGTCGGCAGCATTGGCCGCGCCACCGAAATCGGCAGGCGTATTTTCGGCGGGGCGAGCGTGCCGATGGTGGTCGGGGCGCCGCAGCTCAAGCGCTACACCGCCTTCGGCAATCTTTTCGCGGCGTTCCGTGGCGAGTATTTCCGCATCGACAGGCATCCTGTGATGAGCAGGCATCCGGTGACGCCGATGAACGAAGCAGACCTGCTCGCGCATCTCTCGCATCAGACCAGTCTCAGCGCCGGCCTTGTCGACCTGGCGGCATTGCAGGCCGACGATGTTGCGCAAACGGTCGACCAGGCGATGAAAAACAGGGCGATCGTCCTGTTCGATGTTGAAAGCCGCCAGACACAGAGACGCGTCGGCGAGCAGATCTGGCGCATCCACGATCAAGGCCATGGCTTCGTTGTCGGATCCTCGGGCGTCGAATATGCCTTGCTTGCCGAATGGGCCGGCAAAGGCATCGTCTCCGGGCACGCGTCGTTCGCGCCGCCCGGCCCGGTGGACCGCCTCGCGGTCGTCTCGGGCAGCGTTTCGCCTACCACCGAGAAACAAATCCGCTTTGCGCTCGCCCACGGTTTTGACGGCGTCGAAATGGATGCGATGCGACTGGTCTCGGAGGGCGCCGGCGACGCGATCGAGCAGGCGGTCGCCACCGGGCTGGCAAGTCTGGCCAAGGGCCGCAGCGTCATCCTCTACACCGCGCTTGGCCCGCAGGCCGACCGGGGCGCCGAGATCGACAGGATCGAAGGCGCGCGAAACACGCTCGGGCGAGCGCTGGGGACCATCCTGCGCCGGCTGATCGTGGAACAGAAACTCAAGCGCGCGGTGATCGCCGGTGGCGATACGTCCAGCCACGCGCTCGGACAATTGGCCATCGACGCGCTGACCGTGCGCATGCCTTTGCCGCAATCGCCGGGATCTCCGCTCTGCGTCGCCCATGGCGGCGGTGAGATCGATGGCCTCGAAATAGCGCTGAAAGGCGGCCAGGTCGGCACCGACGCCTATTTCGAGACGATCCGGCTGGGAAGCTAAGCGACGAGCCAGGTCGTTCAATACAACGGCTTGCCCATGTGCTTCGGCGTCGGCCACTGCGCCGTGATGCCGGGTTGCACCGGCCGTTCGAGATAGGTGGCCAGAACCACGTAGCTGCGCGTCGAGGTGACGCCGGGTGTCTCGTAGAGACGCAACAGGAGGCCTTCGAGCGCCTTGGTGTCCTCGGTGCGCACCTTGAGCAATACGCATGTATCGCCGGCGACGGTGTGGATCTCCTCGACCTCGGGATGTTCCGAGATCGCCATCAGTTCCGGGGTCTTGCCCCAGCCGCTGGTGTCTATGTGAACGAAGGTGAGCAGCGGCTTTCGCACCGCGTTGGGATCGATGATGGCGGCCGTGTTGCGAATGGCGCCGCTGCGCCGAAGCCGCTTGACGCGCTCGTGCGCTGCCGGCGGCGACAGGCCGACGCGATCGCCGAGCTCGGCATAGCTGACGGTCGCGTCTTCGACGAGAACGCCTAATATTTTTCGGTCGGTCGCGTCGACATCCCGGGCCGCCGGCCTGTTCCGCGGAATGCCATCTGTTTCTTCATCCATAGCGGTATTCCCGATTGTCACGGAATTTAATACGGCCATTATGATGATATGTCGAACAACGATCAAGCTACAGCCTTGGGCGCGGACACCAGGCCGCCCATCCCGGCCCTCGCCTATCTCTTGACCGGGTGCATCGCCGTGATCGGCTCGAATTCGCTTGTGCTAGGTCCGATCGCTCCGGCAGTGGCCGTGTCGTTCTCGACCAGCGTCCCCATGGTGATGATGGCGGCGGCCGCGTTCGGCCTCGGCACATCCGCGAGCGCCCTGTTCCTGGCACGCCATATCGACCGGCTCGGCGCGCGCCGGATGTTGCAGGCGGCCTTGCTGCTGCTGGCATTGGCCTTGGTCGCCAGCGCGGCCGCGCCGACGGTGAGCGCGCTGGTTGCCGCGCAGCTTGTCGCTGGGATCGCGGCCGGCGTCGCCATGCCGGCAATCTATGCCAGTGCCGCGGCCATCGCCCCGCCCGGGCGGGAAAGCGGCACGATCGGCGTGGTGCTGACCGGGTGGACGCTCAGCATGGTGGCCGGCGTTTCGCTGTCGGCGGTGCTTGCCGATCTCGTGCACTGGCGCGCCGTCTTTGTCGCCGTGGCCGTGCTGGCGGCACTGGCGCTTGGCGGCCTCAGCGCATCGTCGCTCCCGGATGTCCGGAAGGCCGGACCGGCACCCGCCCCGCTGGTGGCGTTGAACATTCCCGGCATTGTGCCGCTTCTCATCGCATGCGGCGCCTTCATGACCGCCTTCTACGGTGTCTATGGCTACCTTGGCGACCACCTCCACAGCGGGCTGGGGCAGCCGGTCAGCGCCAATGGGCTGGCGGCCCTCGCCTATGGCGCGGGATTTGGCACGGCGGCGCTCTTCGACGGCATCATCGATCGGCTGGGCGCCCGACGCGTCATGCCCTTTGCCTACCTTCTCGTCGCCATCGTCTACGTGGCGATCGCCGCGATCAGCGGCAGCTATGGCTTGACGCTCGCCATGGTGGCTGCCTGGGGACTTGCCAATCATTTCGGGCTGAACGTGCTGGTGATGCGCCTGTCGGCGCTCGATCCGTCGCGGCGGGGCACGATCATGGGGCTGAACAGCGCGGTGACCTACCTCGCGGTGTTCGTCGGCACCACCGGCTTCGGGCCGCTCTATTCCGGCTTCGGCTTCGCCACATGCGCGGCAGTTGCGGCCTTGCTGATGCTGATTGCCGCTGGCGCGGCGGCATGGCGCACACGCTAGAACTTTCCTCCCGTCGCATTGCTCCAGTCGGCACAACGTGATTGGCCAGCGGCCTGTCGCGTAGTTGACAGCGGCCCCACCATCCTTCCATACAAAACGCGTTAATGTTCTCAGGGCGGGGTGAAAGTCCCCACCGGCGGTAACGGCTTCGGCCGAAGCCCGCGAGCGCTTTCCGCTATCGGAGAGGTCAGCAGATCCGGTGTGATTCCGGAGCCGACGGTTAGAGTCCGGATGAAAGAGAACGAAACGGAAGACGGACCGCCCCGGCGGGCCGCATTTCGTATCGTGCGTCCTGATTCTGGTTCGAAACGGAAGGATGGACCCATGAATCAGCATTCCCACAAAGACTATGAAACAATCCGCATCGCCGTCATCAGGGCGCGCTGGCATGCCGACATCGTCGACCAGTGCGTGCAAGCCTTTGGGGCGGAACTGGCCGAGATTGGCGGCGGACGCTTTGCCGTCGACATCTTCGACGTGCCCGGCGCCTACGAAATTCCGCTCCATGCCAAGACGCTTGCCGGGACCGGCCGCTACGCCGCGATCCTCGGCACGGCATTCGTCGTCAATGGCGGCATCTACCGGCACGACTTCGTCGCCAACGCTGTTATCGACGGCATGATGAACGTGCAGTTGTCGACCGGCGTGCCCGTGCTTTCGGCGGTGCTCACGCCCCACAATTTCCACGACAGCGCCGAGCATCATCGCTTCTTCTTCGAGCATTTCACGGTCAAGGGGAAGGAAGCGGCAAACGCCTGTGTGCAGATACTCGCCGCGCGGGAAAAGATCGCGGCCTGAAGCGGCGCTGCCGGGGTGGAAATCCCGGTAACGGGCTGTAGTATCCCGGAAAATACTGAGTTCGGAGGATGCCGGTGCAGACCAAGAAGATCATCAATGACGGCAACCGTGCCGTCGACGAAATGCTCGAAGGGATCCTGGCCGCGCATCCTCGCCATCTCGGGAGCGTGGACGGCAGTCCGCGCTCGATCATCGCCCGCGATGGACCGAGGCCCGGCAAGGTCGGGCTGGTGATCGGCGGCGGCTCCGGCCACGAGCCGACCTTTCTCGGCTTTGTCGGCAAGGGGCTGGCGGACGCGGCGGCTGTCGGCAACGTCTTTGCCTCGCCGCCGCCCGATCCGATCCTCGAATGCACCAAGGCGATCAGCGGCGGCGCCGGCGTGCTGTTCATGTACGGCAACTATGCCGGCGACGTGATGAATTTCGACATGGCGGCCGAGATGGCCGCCATGGACGACATCGAGGTGCGCACGGTGCTGACCACCGACGACGTCGCCTCGGCGCCGCGTGACCAGCGGCGGAAGCGCCGTGGTGTCGCGGGTAATTTCTTCATCTTCAAGGCGGCCGGTGCCGCCTGCGACCTGATGCTCTCCCTCGACGAATGCGAGCGCGTCGCGCGCAAGGCCAACGACCGCACCTTCACGATGGGCGTGGCACTGTCGCCCTGCTCGCTGCCGCAGACCCGGCGGCCGAATTTCGAGATCGGCACGGACGAGATGGAAATCGGGATGGGCATCCATGGCGAACCCGGCATCGCCCGCGGCAAGCTCGGGACCGCCGACGAAATCACCGACGCGATGCTGGACAAGATTTTCGCCGAGATGGCGCCGAAGCGCGGCGACAAGGTCGCGGTGCTGGTCAATTCGCTGGGTTCGACGCCGCTGATGGAACTCTACATCATGAACCGCCGGGTCAAGCAGAGGCTCGACGCCATCGGCGTTTCGGTCCACGCGACCTGGGTCGGCAACTACTGCACGTCGCTGGAAATGGCCGGCGCTTCGGTGACGCTTTTCCATCTCGACGAAGAATTGCAGGCGATGCTCGACCACCCCTGCGACTGCGCCATGTTCCGTGCCGGCTGAGGAGCGCTCCATGACCATCGCCGCGTTCGACCTGAAAAGAATGTTCGATGCGATCGCCGTGGCGATGGAAGCCGACAGGGACCGGCTTTGTCAGCTCGACGGCGTCATCGGCGACGCCGACCACGGCATCGCCATGGCGCTCGGGTTCAACGCCGCGCGCGATGCTCTGGCATCGCTCGACCTTACGGCGGCCGAGCCGACCGCGCTCCTCAACGCCGCGGCGAAATCGTTTCTCAATGCCGTCGGCGCGTCCTGCGGCCCGCTCTATGCCACCGCCTTCATGCGCGCCGCCGCCGCCGTCAAGGGCAAGGCGACGCTGGCGGATGCCGATGTCGTCGCGCTGCTGCAGGCCATGGCGCAAGGCATCAAGGATCGCGGCAAGGCTGAAACCGGCGAAAAGACAATGGTCGACGCCTGGCAACCGGCGGCGGAAGCGGCCGGCGCCAGCAATGCAGCAGGAAAAAACCTTGCCGAAAGCCTCCAGGCCGCTTTTGCCGCCGCCGAGCGCGGCGCGGAATCGACCAAGGACATGATCGCCGCCAAGGGCCGCTCGTCGCGGCTCGGCGAGCGCTCGCTCGGCCATATCGATCCCGGTGCGGCTTCGGCCGTCACCGTCATCGGCGCGATGCGCGACAGTCTCGCTTAGCTCTTCGCCGCATCGAGCCTGTCGATCGCCTGGACGTTGCCGGCCGACGGTCCCTTCTCGTCGAACTCCGAGGCCAGCCAGGTATCGACAATGGCCTTGGCCAGTTCCGGGCCGATGACGCGGGCGCCCATGGTGATGATCTGGGCGTTATTGGATTTCGCCGCGCGTTCGGCCGAATAGGTGTCGTGGGTGAGTGCGGCGCGGATGCCAGGCACCTTGTTGGCCGAGATCGAGACGCCGATGCCGGTGCCGCAGAACAGGATGCCGCGATCGTTCTCGCCGTCGACGATCGTCTGGGCAAGTTTCCGCGACAGGTCGGCATAGAAGCCGGCCTGGCTGAGGTCGCTGACGGTGAGCCCTGGCTTGGTCGCCAGATGCGCTGATATGACGTCGAGCAGCGGCTTGCCGGCGCTGTCGGCTCCAATGGCTATTTTCATTTTTTGTCCTTTCCGGTTCGATAATTCAGATGGCGGCCGACGCGCGGCGCAGGATGTCGATGTAGCCTTCGGCCTGCCAGGCCGAGCGGCCGATGAACAAGCCGTCGATGTTGGGCTGGGCGATCAGTTCCGCGGCATTGCCAGGATTGACGCTGCCGCCATAGAGCACCGGCGGCACGGACGGCAGCAGACCGCCGGCGACCTTCTTGATCAGCGCCTGCTGCCTGTCGGCATAGTCGGAACTGGCCGGAATGCCCTTGTCGCCGATCGCCCAGACCGGCTCGTAGGCGAACAGGATTTTTGCTTCCCTCGCCTCGCCCTCGAGGAATTGCAGTGCACCCTCGACCTGGCCGGTCACTACCGCATCGGCCTTGCCGCTTTCGCGCTCGGCCAGCGTCTCGCCGACGCAGATCAGCGGCATCAGTCCGTGCTTGACCGCCGCCGCCGTCTTCAGCCCGACCGTGCGGTCGGTCTCGCCGAAGTGCTCGCGCCTTTCGCTGTGGCCGAGTTCGACCAGGTCTAGGCCGCAATCGTTCAGCATCACCGGCGAGATCTCCCCGGTCCAGGCGCCGGCGTCGGCCCAATGCATGTTCTGCGCGCCGACCTTGACGCGCGTCGTCGACAGCGCCTGCCCGACCTCTCGCACCGCCGTGAAAGGCGGGACGACGAAAGGCTGGATGCGATCGTCGAAACCCGCCACGAAGCCGGCCAGTGCGCCTGCAAAATCAAGCGCCTCGGCGAGCGTCTTGTTCATCTTCCAGCTTGTACCGACCCAGTAAACCACGCGTACACCCCTTGATCCTCAGTCCCTGTTTGATCGTCAATCCTTGTCGGCGACCACCCTCAGCGAGACGCCAGCCGCATCCAGCGTGTCGCGCATTCCGGGCTCCGGCCCGCGCCCGGTGAAGACGGCGTCGAATGCCTTGAGATCGGCCAGGAAATGCAGCGCGCTGCGGCCAAACTTGCCGTGATCCACCAGCAGATATTTGCGTGTCGCCGCGGCCATCATCAGTCGCTTGGCCTGCACCACTTCCTGGTCCTGATGGAAGGCGGAGGCGCCATGGATGGCCGACGACGACAGGAAGGCGACGTCGGCACGCAGCGACCGCAGCGAAGCCTCGGCGAGCAGGCCGAAGAAGCCGTGGAATTTCTTCGAGTACTGGCCGCCGAGCGCGATCAGGTTGATGCCCGCGGCACCGGCCAGGTCCTGGATGACGGCGAGATTGTTGGTGATCACCGTCAGTGGCCTGAGATCGACGAGATACCGCGCGATACCGCCTGCGGTCGAGCCGTCGTCGATGATGACCGTCTGGCCGGGTTCGATCATGGTCACGGCCGCCGCCGCAAGGCGCTGTTTTTCCCCGATCGCCTGCTTCTGCCGGTAGCGGAAATCGCTTTCAAACAGACTGCTCGGCTGGATCGAGGCGCCGCCGCGCACCTTGCGCAGCAAACCGCTCTCCTCGAGCTCGTCGAGGTCGCGATGCACGGTCATCCTGGAGACGCCAAAGCGGGAGGCAAGATCGTCGACGCTCGCCGCGCCGGCATCCACCAGGAAGTCCATGATGCCTTGGCGTCTGTTGTCGCTCTTCATTCTCGCCGACCCGCCAACGCAGAAGCCTGGCTCCTTGATCGAACGAAGATATAACAGATATGATCGCATAGGTATCATGATTTTTGTGATAATGGGATATTTTCGTGGGATATTTCGCCGGCTTTTATCGAGCCGCTGTAACAAGAATTGCTGCCGGGACGGTCTGTCACGGTTGCGGTTGCGCGGGATTCCGGCCAGAAGCATCGGTGGGCTGAACGATGCGCGGGCGGCCCGCAACCACAGTTCGAAACCAGATACGGGAGACTAATCGTTGGCTCGCATCACACTGAGACAATTGCTCGATCACGCCGCCGAATACGGCTATGGCGTGCCGGCCTTCAACATGAACAACATGGAACAGGGCCTCGCCATCATGGAGGCTGCCGAGGAGACCAAGTCGCCGGTCATCCTGCAGGCGAGCCGCGGCGCCCGCGCCTATGCCAATGACGTGGTGCTGGCCAAGCTGATCGACGCGCTGGTCGAAATCCATCCCGACATCCCGGTCTGCATGCATCTCGACCATGGCAACAACGAAGCCACCTGCGTCACCGCGATCCAGCACGGCTTCACCTCCGTGATGATGGACGGCTCGCTCAAGGAAGACGGCAAGTCGCCAGCCGACTATGCCTATAATTCCAGTATCACACGGCGCGTCGTCGATATGGCGCATTGGGGCGGCGTGTCGGTGGAAGGCGAGATCGGCGTGCTGGGCTCGCTCGAGAGCGGCGGCGGCGAGCAGGAAGACGGCCACGGCGTCGAAGGCGCGATCAGCCACGACCAGCTCCTGACCGATCCGGTGCAGGCCGAGCAGTTCGTGCGCGACACCCATGTCGATGCGCTGGCGGTGGCCATGGGCACCAGCCACGGCGCCTATAAATTCTCGCGCAAGCCCGACGGCGCGGTGCTGGCGATGAACGTGATCGAGGAGATCCACCGCCGCTTGCCGAACATGCATCTGGTCATGCACGGCTCGTCCTCGGTGCCGGAGGACCTGCAGGAGATCATCAACAAATATGGCGGCCAGATGAAGCCGACCTGGGGCGTCCCGGTGGAAGAGATCCAGCGCGGCATCAAGCATGGCGTGCGCAAGATCAACATCGACACCGACAATCGCATGGCGCTGACCGGCGCGATCCGCAAGGTGCTGACCGAAAATCCCAGCGAGTTCGATCCGCGCAAATATCTGACGCCGGCGATGGCGGCGATGAGGAAGCTCTGCAAGGAGCGCTTCGAGCAGTTCGGCACCGCCGGCAATGCGCCGAAGA
The DNA here is from genome assembly GCF_006442275.1 of Mesorhizobium sp. B2-3-10. Taxonomy (NCBI): domain Bacteria; kingdom Pseudomonadati; phylum Pseudomonadota; class Alphaproteobacteria; order Hyphomicrobiales; family Phyllobacteriaceae; genus Mesorhizobium; species Mesorhizobium sp. B2-3-10. Next base: position 215,787 of record NZ_VFVT01000007.1, on the reverse strand, counting down.
TCAAGCCGCTACCGGTTTCGGAAATGGCCAAGCGCTACAAGTCGGGCAGCCTCGATCCGAAATTCGCCTGAGTTCGATCCGGTTGCATTTCATGGACAGGAGCCGCATGGGCTCCTGTCCGATTTCTATCCGGCTTTCGGCAGCAGGCCAGGCCTGCCGGTCTCGATGAAGGGCGCCCAGAAGTCGACCGACTCGCGGATCATGGCGACCACCTGATGGTCGACCGGCTCGCGCTCGCGGAAGGATAGTTCGAGACAGATTTCGTTGTCGGTGCCGCCGCCGCGTCGCACCGTCTCCAGCAGCTTCTCAGGCGTGATGCGGCCGTCCTTGTTGTGGGCCGCGGTGAATGGCCAATGGCCACCCTTGTTCATCGACGATTGCTTGATGTGGATGATCGGCGACTTCAGGGGAAAAGCTTCGGCCCAGGCATAGGGATCGACGTCGGCCGGATTGGAGGAAGTGACGTCGCCATGGTCGATGTCGACCATCATCTCCAGCGGAATGGCCATGCCGGCCGCGTCGATCGCGTCCTGCAGCATCCGGCAATTCTCGATCGTATGGCCGAATTCGCGACCGACCGACATCGGCTCCCAGAACAGATAGGTCAGGCCCGCCGCCCGGGCGTGGTCGGCGACCTCGCGCCAGCAGTCCAGCGCGATGTCGAACAGCCTGGCGCGACGGGCGGGGTCGTCATAGTCCCGATGCGTGAAAATGGCGAACTGCGTGCCCATGCCGCCAGCGCCAAGCTCGGCCGAGATGTCGGCGAAGGTCTTGAACCAGTCGACATAGTAGCGGCGCACATCGGCATCCGGATGGCCGAAATGGTTCAGCCGGCCATAGGGGCCGGTCATGCCGGAGGTGACGCGCACGCCGGTACGATCCAAGGCGTTGCGGAACAGGCGGACGAACTTGACGATCGTCGCCGCCGGCCAGCCTGGGTTGACGAATTCATGCGTGAGCTGAACGTCGCGAATGCCGATCTCATAGGCGACGGTATCGATCAGATCGTCCGGCTCGGCGAAGCGGTTGACCAGCGGATTGGTGTTGAGGGAGAGCGTGAAAGCCAAGGTCGCGATCCCTTCAACGCCGGCGCCGAACAGGGGCAATGAGCGCCATCAGCCTGCCCTCGCCTGCCGGCTCGAGCACCAATGCTCGAAGGCCGACTTCTCCTCGGCGGACAAATGCAGGCCATGCTTGGTGCGCCGTTCGAGAATGTCGGCCGCGTCTTCCGCCCATTCCTGTTCGAAGAGGTAGTTCGCCTCGCGCTCGAAGAAATCCTTGCCGAAGCACCGCCCCAGTGCGGCGAGCGATCGGGCGCCGCCGACCACGGACCGCGTCCTTGTGCCGTAGAGCCGGCCGTAATGCTTGAGCAGCGATGCCGGCATCCATGGATACTCGTTTGCGAGGTTGCCGAGAAACTGTTCGAAGTCGGCATTGGCGATGTCGCCGCCGGGCAGATGCGCCTTCGCGGTCCAGGCTTTGCCCATGCGGGGAAAGAACGGTGCGATCCTGTCCAGCGCATGCTCGGCCAGTTTGCGGAAGGTGGTGATCTTGCCGCCGAAGACGGAGAGCAGCGGCGCCTGCGCGTCCGGCGCGTCGAGTTCGAAAATATAGTCGCGCGTCACCGCGCTGGGGTTGTCGGCGTTGTCGTCATAGAGCGGCCGGACACCGGAGAACGAATGGACCACGTCGCCCCGCGCAAGGCCGCGCTTGAAATAGCGATTGACCACTTTGATGAGGTAATCGATCTCGCTCTCATCCGCCCTCACATCCTCGGGCCGGCCCTCGTAGGGGATGTCGGTGGTTCCGATCAAGGCCAGGTCGTTCTGGTAGGGATTGATGAAGATGACGCGCTTGTCGTTGTTCTGGACGAGATAAGCCTGCCTTCCCTCCCAAAATTTGGGTACGACGATATGGCTGCCCTTGACGAGGCGGACATTGCGCCTGGAGTTCTGGCCGGCAACGCGGTTGACGATGTCGTTTACCCAAGGGCCGGCGGCATTGATCAGCGCGCGGGCCCGTACACTGGTCTTGATGCCGGTCCTGACGTCGCGCATCTCGACAACCCAGAGGCCGCCCTCGCGGCTGGCCGCGGTGCAGGCGGTGCGGGTGAGGACCTTCGCTCCGCGCTCGGTGGCATCGAGGGCATTGATGACGACGAGGCGGGCATCGTCTACCCAGCAGTCGGAATATTCGAAGCCGCGCTTGAAACTGTCCTTGATCGGCGCGCCCTCGGGCGCGGTGCGCAGGTCGAGCGTCCGCGTGGCGGGCAGCCGCTTGCGGCCGCCGAGGTGGTCGTAGAGGAAGAGGCCGAGCCGCACCAGCCATGCCGGCCGGTCGTCCGGGCTGTGCGGCAGCACGAAGCGCATGGGCCAGATGATGTGCGGCGCCGATTCCAGCAGCACCTCGCGCTCGATCAGCGCCTCGCGCACCAGGCGGAACTCGTAATATTCGAGGTAGCGCAGACCGCCATGGACGAGCTTGCCCGAGCGCGAGCTGGTGCCTTCGGCGAGATCGTCCTTTTCGCACAGGATGACGGAAAGCCCGCGGCCGGCGGCGTCGCGCGCGATGCCGGCACCGTTGACGCCGCCGCCAATGACGAAGAGGTCGACTATGTCAGGGCCGACGCTCATCTTGCCGTCACCCCGCTGCCTCGTTCTCGCATCATGGCCATCGCTCTCAGCACGGATTGACCGGAGGCAGGCCGGCCAGGTAGCGGCGGACTTCCTCGGCGGCCTGCTCGGCGGCATAGGTCACGGTGCGCACCGAAGCGCCGGCGATATGCGGCGTCAGCGTCACGTTGGGCAGCTGCAGCAAGGGCCAGTCCGAGGGCACCGGTTCGACCGCGAAGGTTTCCAGCATGGCGCTGGCGATCTGCCCTGAAACCAGCGCCTCGTAGAGTGCGTCGTAGTCGACCAGCGGGCCACGCGCCGTATTGACGAAGATCACGCCCGGCTTCATCCGCGCGATGGTGTCCTTACCGATCAGACCGCGTGTCTCCTGCGTCACCCGCGAATGCAGCGTGACCACATCGGAGCGCGACAGGAGGTCGTCGAGCGCAACCAGTTCGACGCCAGCGTTGCGATCCTCGGCGCTCAGTTGCACATAGGGATCGCTGACCAGGACGTGGCAGCCGAAGGCGCGCAGCAGGCGCACCACCTTCGTGCCGATATTGCCGTAGCCGATCACGCCGACGGTCATTTCGCCGAGCTCGCGGCCGGTGCGGTCGGCGCGGTAGAGATCGCCGCGCCATTCCCCCTTGCGCAAGGCCTCGTGGCCGACCCGGATCAGCCGCGTCTCGGCCAGGATGGCGCCGATGGTAAACTCAGCCACGGCGGTGGCGTTGCGGCCGGGCACATTGACCACGGTGATGCCATGCGCGCGGGCCGCTTCCATGTCGATGTTGATCGGGCCGCCGCGCGACACCGCGACCAGCTTGAGCCCTGGCAGGCGCCGCATCATGCCCTCCGACAGGGGCGCAAGCTGGGTGACGAGGATTTCGGCATCGTCGATGAAGTCGACGACCTCGTCGGGATGGCCGAAATATTCCTTGACCTTGTCGAGGCCGAGCGCGGCGTTGCCGAACTCCATCGGCTCGTCGGGCCAGGCCGTCCGCAATGTCCTGATATCGAGGTCGCCACTGGCCACCTTCTCGATTTTGACGCGAAACACCTCCGGCAGCATGAAGTTGTCGCCAATGATCGCTATTTTCCTCAGCATACTCGACTTCTCAATTTTCCTGCGATGTCGCCATGGCACGCCAGACCGGCCGCAGGGCCTGGTGCGCCAGCATGTAGGACGGGGTCATCCTGTCGTAGATCGCGGCGAGATCCGGGTCGCTCGGCTCGGCCTCGCCGAGCAGCGGCGTCACCCATTCGCCGACGCATTCGTCCATGGAGGCGTATTGACCGATGCAGACCGCGGCGATCATTGCGGCACCGGCCGCGCCGGCCTCCTCGCGCGCGCTGGTGCGCGTATCGGCACCGATGGCCGCACCCAGGATCTTGCGCAGCGCCGGGCTTCTGGCGGCGCCGCCGGTCAGGCGAATTTCGCGCGGCAGCGGGCCCATGGCGGCGTAGCAATCGCGCGCCGCGAAGGCCAAGCCTTCGAAGACGGCGCGCACCAGATCGGCGTAGCCGTGACGCGACGAAATGCCGACGAAGCCTGCCCTGGCATTGGCATCGACGAACGGTCCGCGCTCGCCGGCTTCCGACACGTAGGGCTGGTAGAGCAGCGAAGCCGGCCGCGAGGCCGCGATCCAGGCATCGACCAGCGCGATCATCTCGCCATTGCTGCGGGTTATGCCTTGCGAGGCGAGGATGCCCGAAGCGAGGCCAAGCACCCAGTCGATGTTAAGCGTCGCCGCCATGTTGGACTGCATCTGCGCGAACACGCCCGGCGCCGGCATCGCCATCGTATAACCGGTCGCCGCTTCGTTGAGCTGCACATCATCCGGGGTTTCGGCCAGCCGCATGTGCATGCCGGTGGAACCGATGATCGAGCAGCCGGGCTTGCGCTCGCGGTCGAGGAGGCCGGCGCCGAGCGCGGTGCAGACGACGTCGACATAACCGAGCACGACGGGTGTGCCGGCAAGCATGCCGGTGACTTCGGCGGCGGCCGGCGACAGTCCGGCGCTGTGGCTCGTGCCGTCGACGATCGGCGGCAGCAGGTGCCTGAGATCGGCGACGCCGAGGACGTCGAGCACGTCCCCACTGTAGTCACGGGTGCGGAAGTCGCCGAAAGTGAAGGTCCCTTCGGACGGATCGGTGGCGCGTTCGCCGGTCAGCTTGAAATAGAGCCAATCCTTGCAGTGGAACGCGGTCGCCGCGTTGCCGAGCATTTCGGGCATGGTGCGTTTCATGAAGGCGAACTGCGAGCCTTGCTGGCAGGCGGCGAGCCCGCTGCCGGTCTTCTCGAAGCGCAGCCGGTCATCGGGCCGCGCACGGATTTCCTCGACGACGCCGGCGGCGCGCGCGTCGAGCCAGAGCCAACCCTTGGCCACCGGCTCGCCCTTGCCGTCGATCAGCCAGGTGCCGTCGCCCTGCCCGGTCACCGCTATGGCGACGGTCCGGCTGGCGAGATCGGGCACCTTGTCGGCAAGCTGGCGCAAGGTGGTGGCGGCATCGGCCCATGTGCGGGCCAGATCCTGTTCGGCGCCGCCGCCCGGCAGCGTCTCATAATGGTTCGGCGTTGCCGCGGCCGCGATCTGGCGGCCCTTCGTGTCAAAAGCGATGGACTTGATGACGGAAGTGCCGGCATCGATGCCTATTAATAGATCGCGCATCACGCGAGCTCCATGCCGTGCGAGATCGCAATGCCGCTCGCCTGGTCGAAGACGTGCAGGTTTTTGGGATCGATGCTGACATTGATGGGCGCGCCGAGGTCGAGCCGGGTGCGGTCATGCTCCACCAGGACCAGCGAGCCGCCGGCGAAGTCGGCGGCGATGTGGGTCTGGTCGCCGAGCCATTGGTTGGCCGAGACCCTGGCCGGAACACCCTCCTTCGAGCGCCTGACCGCATAGGGCCTGATGCCGATGACCACCCGCTCGCGGCTGAGCAGCTGGTCGCGAACCGGAGTGCTGAAGGCGTCCTTGTCATAGTCGAGCGACAGCCCGTCGGGCAGCTTGAGACTGATGCGGCCGGCGGTCGTGCCGACAAAGGCCTCGAAGACGTTCATCGGCGGCTCGCCGACGAAGGTGCCGGTGAACAGGTTCGCCGGGCGCTCCTTGATCCGGTCCGGCGTATCGAACTGCTGCAGCACGCCGCCCTCCATCACCGCGATGCGGTCGGCCAGCGCATTCGCCTCGGTCTGGTCGTGGGTGACCAGGATCGCGGTCAGGCCGCGTTCCTTGATGAAGTGCTTGATGCGGCCGCGCAGCACGGCGCGAAGCTGCGGCTCGAGCTGGCCCATCGGCTCGTCCAGCAGATGCAGGTCGGCCTCGCGGATCAGCGCCCGGCCGAGGCTGGCGCGCTGCTGCTGGCCACCCGAAATGGAGCTGGGATAGCGCTCCAATATGTCCTCGATCTCCAGCAGCTTTGCGATGCTGGCGACCTTGGCGTCGACCTCGCTCCTGGGCAGCCTTGCGGCCTTGAGGGCAAAGGCCATGTTCTCGCGCACGGTGAGCGGCGGATAGAGCGAATAGCCCTCGAAGGCCATCGCCACATTGCGTTTGACCGGCGGCAAGGTGTGTACCGTGCGGCCGGCGACCGCGATCGCGCCACGCGACACCTCCTCGAAGCCAGCGATCATTCGCAAGGTCGAGGTCTTGCCGCAGCCCGACGACCCGAGCAGCGCCACGATCTCGCCCTCGCCGATCTCCATCGTCAGGTTCTTGACGGCGTGAACGCCCCTGTCGATCGGGCCATAGAACTTGTCGACGCCTGATATGGTGAGCGCGCTCGGGCTCATGCCGCTTCTCCGTTGCGCAGTTTGACGACATTCCTGGCGCCGATGCGCTCGCCGCTCGCCCGATCGAACAGCAGGGCGCTCTCGCCGTCGACGGCGATATGCGCCTTGCCTTCGCTGCGCCCCGGGGTTCCGGCCGGGCGCGAGACCAGGATTTCACGGCCGCGCACGGTGCGCACCAGGGTAACGATCTTTTCGTTGAGCGGCGTCTCCGCCTCGACGGTCACCGGAACGGCGCCGGGTTCGTTTTCGCCGACGAAATGCAGGGCCTCGGGTCTCAGCCCGATGATGCAGTCGCGGCCGATGGCGGCCTCGGGAGCATCGGCGAGATGGACCTGCACATTGGACAGGCCGACATAGCCCCCCCGGGCATCGCGCGCGGGCTTGACGTCGAGCAGGTTGATGGTCGGATCGCCGAACAGCCGCGCGATCTCGACGTTGGCCGGCTCACGATAGATCTGCTCGGGCGTACCAAGCTGCCTGATGACGCCTTGCGACATCACCGCGATGCGGTCGCCGAGCGCCATGGCTTCCTTGTAGTCCTGGGTAACGTAAACGACGGTGGCGCCGCGATCGGCGAGCAGCCGCGGCAGTTCAAGCCGCATCTCGAAACGCAGCTTGGCGTCGACATTGCGCAAGGGATCGTCGAGCAGAAGCAGCGGCGGCGAACCGACCAAAGCGCGGGCAAGGGCCGTGCGCTGCTTCTGGCCGTTGGAGAGCGCGCGCGGCTTGTGGGAAAGCACATGGCCGATCTTCAACAATTTGGCGACGCTCTCGACACCGGCCTTGATCGCGCTCTGCGACGAGCGCTTGGCCGCCAGCGGCGTCGCGATATTGTCGAAAGCGCTCATATGCGGAAACAGCGCGAAATTCTGGAACGCCATGCCGACGCCGCGGAATTCCGCGTCGACATCGGTCATGTCCTCGCCGCCGATGAGGATCTTGCCTTCGTCCGGATCGATGACGCCGGCGACCAGGCGCAACAGCACCGTCTTGCCGGCGCCCGAGGGACCAAACAGCACCAGCGTTTCGCCATCGGCGACGGTCAGCGACAGATTGTCGAGGACGGTCTGGCTCTTGTAGCGCTTGACGACGTTCCTGAGTTCGAGGCTGGCCATTTCTATCCTTTCACCGCGCCGAGCGACAGGCCTTCGACCAGATAGCGCTGTGCGTAGAGGGCGAGCGCCAGCGTCGGCGTGATCGACAGGACGATGGCCGCCGAAATCTGGCCGTACTGGATGCCCGATGAAGTGATGAAGGCCAACGCGCCAACCGTCACCGGCTGCTTGTCGGCAGACGCCAGCACCAGCGCGAAGACGAAATTGTTCCAGGCGAAGATGAAGGCAAGCAGGCCGGCCGCCGCGATGCCAGGGCCGGCGAGCGGCAGCGCGATCTTGCGAAAGGTGGCGAACCAGGAATGGCCGCCGATGCGGTAGGCATATTCGATGTCGGCCGGAATATCCTCGAAATAGCCGCGCACGATCCACAGGATCAGCGGCAGGCAGATCAACTGGTAGACCCAGATCAGCCCGATATAGGTGTTGGCCAGGCCGAGCTTCTGGAAATAGAGGGTCAGCGGCAGCAGCACCAGAAGTGCCGGCGCGAACTTGAACGACAGCAGCGTGAAGGCGATGTCTTCCGAACCGCGAAATTTGTGGCGCGCGAAGGCGTAGGCCGCCGGCACGCCGAGCAGCAGTGAAACCGCCACCGAGGTCACCGACAGGAATACCGAGTTCCAGAGGTTGCGCATGAAGGCGATGTCGAGCGTGCCGGCGGCCGTCATCAGCTTGCCGGTGATCAACGCCGTGTAGTTGGCGAGCGTCGGTTCGAAGATGAGCTGCGGCGGGATGCGCAGAATGGTCTCGTTGGTCTGGAACGACATCATGAAGATCCACAGGATCGGGAACATGAAGAAGATCACGACCAGCGTCAGTGCCGCGCCGCGCAGGATGCGTTCGAAAAGCGAGGTATGTTCCATCGCCGCCTCCTATGCCTGGCCGCGGGCGCGTTCGCGCAGCCTGAGCCAGTTCTTGATGAAGATGTTGGAGAGGAAATAGGTGATCGCCCACAGGATGATCATCAGCGCCGCCGAGCGGCCGACATTGGTCGACTGGAAGAAGTTGAGATAGGCCTCGACCTGGAACACGGTCAGTGTGTCGCCCGGCCCGCCCTGTGTCATGGCGTAGATGATGTCGAACTGCTGGATGGAATCGAGCAGGCGAAACAAGGTCGCCGTCAGGATGTAGGGCGTCAGCATCGGCAAGGTGATGCGGAAGAAGACGAAGCTCCTCGGCACGCCGTCGAGCGCGGCGGCCTCGAAGGGCTGCGTCGGCAGGCTGCGCAGGCCGGCAAGCAGCAGGATCATGATGAAGGGCGTGTAGACCCAGATGTCGACCAGCACGACGGTGAACAGCGCCGTCGACGGTGACGACGCCCAGCGAAAATCCTGCAGCCCGATGAGGCTGGCGAGATAGCTCAGCACGCCGAAGCCCGGATTGGTCATCAGCTTCCACATCAGTGCTGCCAGCGCGGGCGCCGTCATCAGCGGCATCAACAGCATGATCGAGATGAAGTTGTTGAGCGTCGAGCGCTTCTGCAGCAGCAGCGCGATGGCGAGACCGAGAAGCAGTTCCAGCACGACCGTGGTGCCGGCATAGAGCAGCGACACTTTCAACGTATTCCAGAATTTCGGGTCGGTGAAGAAGGAGATGTAGTTGTCGCCCCAGTTGAACTGGCGCGCCCAAGGCTGGCTCAGACGATAGCGTTGGAACGAGTAAACGACCGACGTCAGGAACGGGATCAGGATGCCTATGCAGACCAGCAAGGCCGGCAGGCTGAGCACATAGGGCAGCACCCGCTTGCTGATCCTGAAGCCGGATGGCTTGAGCCTTTGCGATACCACCGCAGTCATCGAGCTGCTCCGTTGTTGCTGTCGCTTCGCCCTGCCGGCCGCCCAAGGGAGCAAGGCGGCCGGTGGGGCGAAATGGCGGTCACCTTTCGGCACCGCATCGCAAACATGAAAGATGTGGCGAGGGCCGAACCGCCAAGCAGGCCGGCCCTCGTTGCGACTTAACCGAGGCCGGCTTCCTTGAGCTGGCCGTTGATGCTCTCGGCGAGCTTGTCGAGGCCCTCGTCGATCGGCACTTCCTTGGACACCATCTTCTGCAGCGTCGCCGCCCATTCGGTGGTGAGATCGAAGAACAACGGCTGCGCCGTGAACTTGATCGAGGCGCCGGGTGCCGAGGCGTCGAACATCTCGACATAGCCCGGATAGCTCTTGTTCAGCTTCTCGCGGAAGACCTCATCTTTCCAGACCGACTGGCGGACTGGGTTGACAAAATCCATCTTGGTGGCGCCGAACAGCGCATGCTCAGGTCCGGAGGCCCATTGCATGAAGTACCATGTGGCGTCCTTGTCCTTGGAGAAGTTGGACATCGACAGCGACCAGATCCAGATGTTCGGCGTTGGTGCCTTGGCCTCCGGATTCGCCTTGAAGGCGGCGAAGGCAAGCTTGCCGGCCATCTTGTTGTCGCCACCATTCATGAAGTAGCCAAGGATATCGGCGTCGAAGATCATCGCCGAGGCGCCGGCGCCCAGATCGGTGCCGACCTGGTACCAGGTGTAGGTCGACCAGTCCTTCGGGCCGCTCTCCTGGATCATCTGCACCCACTGCTTGTGGAAAGCCTTGGACTGGGCGGTGTTCATGGCGGCCGACAATTTACCGTCGGCCGACACGTTCAGGTCCTTCTGATCGAAATTGGCGTAGGCCGACAGGAACCCCGGGTGTATGGTCGCCCAGGAGCGCGAGCCGCGCACACCAATGCCGTAGACGCCGCCGCCGACATCCTTGGTGAGCTTGGCGGCAGCGGCCACCATCTCGTCCATATTGCCGGGAACCTTGACGCCCGCCTTGTCGAACATCGCCTTGTTGTAGGTGATGTTGTTCTGCTCGAACCCCCACGGAATGCACCACTGCTTGGCGTCTTCCGATCCCAAAGCTCCGCCCGGCTTGCCGTTCCAGGCGCAGGAATTCTTGACGCCTGGCAGGAAGTCGTCCCAAGCATAGTTCGGGTTGGTCTTGGCCGGATCCTTGATCCATTCGTTGAGGTCGGTGATCCAGCCGGCTGGGCCATAGGTCCAGGTCATGTACGCGCCGGTCATGAAGGCATCATATTCGGGCGAGCTCGCCGACAATGCGGCCGTCACCTTGTCGAAATAGACGTCTTCGGGGAATACGTCGTAGACGACGTTCATGCCGGTCAGCTTCTTGAAGTTCTCAAGATTGGCGATCATGGCGTCGGCATAGGGATGCTTGTTGAGCAAGAGCTTGATGGTCTTGCCCTTATGCGCCTGCCAGTCGAAGTCCGCGGCAAGCGCGCGGGTCTGGCCGAGGTTGAGCAGCGTGCCGGCGGTGCCGGCGGCGAGACCCATGGCACCCAGGCCCTTGATCAGTCCACGACGGTCGACTTGTCCGCGCAGGAAGGCATCTATCAGGTCTTTCTCTTTCTCATGCATTTCGTCTTCTCCTCCACAGGGTAGTTTCAACTGGACTGTTGCCGGCTACCCGACCGGCGTCTCTTCCACGAGCGATCGCGCCGTGCGCTCGTCCGTTATCAGGCCCTTGAGATAGCGCCCCTCCAGCACCGACTTGATTGCGCGAACCTTAATCCTGCCGCCGGCGACGGCGACAATCCGGCGGCTGGCGATATCCTCGCGCGCCAGTGCCAGCGCCCGGTTGGAAACGGTCGTCGCCACTGCCTTGCCGGCCTCGTCAAAGAAATGGCCGAGCAATTCGCCGACACCGCCATTGCGACGGATCTCCTCCATCTCGCCCTTCTCGATCATGCCGGTGGCGACAAGCGAAGCCTCGCGTTCGGCGGTGCCGATGCCCGCAAACAACAGGTCGGCGGATCTGGCGAGATCGAAGACCTCACTAATGCCCTTCTGGCCCAGCAGCACGATGCGGTCCTCCGCCGTGTTGGCGAACATCGGCACCGGCATCACATAGGCTTCGGCACCGGTGCGTTCGGCGAGACGGTGGATGACATCATGCGGGTTGGCCGAGAATTTCCGCGTCAGGCCACCAAGCAGCGAGACGAAACGGATGCGGTCGGTGGTGGTGCGCGGCAGATATTCCACGCAGGCCGCGAGCGTGCGGCCATGGCCGACGCCGATCAGCGCCTGCTCGCCGCGCTCGATCTCGCGCTTGAGGAACTGCGCGCCGGCGATGCCGAGCGCCTTGAGCGGCAGATCCTCGGAATCGAAATCCGGAACCACCTCGCAATAGTCGAGGCCGTAGCGGCGGGACAATTCGTCCTCGAGCTCGACGCATTCCGACACTTCGCCGTCGATATAGACCTTCACCAGGCCTTCCTGGTTGGCCTTGGTGATGAGGCGGTGCGCCTTGAGGCTGGTCAGCCCCAGCCGCTTGGCGACCTCGGACTGGGTCAGGCCGCCGGCGTAATGAAGCCACGCGGCCCGCGCCGCCATGCTGGCATCATCGTCCCGCAAAAGGCCGTTTCCAAAACCAACCACGTTTCCATCCCGGTGATATTTTTATCAGTTGCTGCAAAATTTTTCACACGGATCGGACGAAGTCAAGCGCCACCTTCAAATTGCATGGCGTTTGGTCGGCTGCCGCGCGACGGTTCGCCGGGAACCTCACGAAGGCAAAAAGGTTCTTACATCGACAGCCCGAGGTCGCGACGTACCGGCCAGCCGCAAGCAACGTCGTCAGCGAGGGCGCCGAAATCCTGAGAAAAATGGAGGGCGGAGCACCAGCGCCGCCCTGACAGGGCGATGTTCGAGCCGCTTTGCTGCGATATGCCACTTCATCCGACATGGCCCGATCTTGTCGCCCGGTTGCTGCTTGCGCTGCTGGCTGGTTTCTTCATCGGCCTGAACAGGGAAGCGCGCGGCCACACCGCCGGGCTTCGCACGACCATCCTGGTCGCCCTGGCAGCCGCTGTGGCCATGATCCAGGCCAACATACTGCTTGATACCACGGGTAAGGGAATGGACTTCTTCGCCAGCATGGACGTGCTGCGTCTGCCGCTTGGCGTGCTGACCGGCGTCGGCTTCATCGGCGGCGGCGCCATCCTTCGGCGCGGCGATCTCGTGACTGGGATCACCACCGCGGCCACCATGTGGATCATGACGATGATCGGACTTGCCGTTGGCGGCGGCCAGTTTGGTCTTGCGGCAATTGCAACCGTGCTGACGCTACTGACGCTTCAGGTGTTGAAATGGGTCGACCTCAAGTTGCCGCGCGACCACCATGCGATCCTGTCGGTTTCCTGGGCAAACGGATTCCCACCTGACCTTCCGGAGATGGTGCGGCCGCTCGGCTACGGCGCGCGCCTTGCCAAGATCGAGCATGATCCCAGCCGCGACCGCTTCGTGTACTCGTTCAATCTCGAATGGAGACAGTCCGACGCCGCCGAACCCTCGACGGAAATCCTGGCGCTGGTCGCGCGCGAATGCGAGATCGAGCGATTCGAGCTCATCGGCGAGAAGGCGTCCTGAAGAGCAATTTTTCCGCCCCGGGGACGCGGCAGATACCGCGGGTCGCCTGCCCGGGAGGTCAATCGAAGAGAAAGGTTACTGCAGGGTCCGTGCGGCGGACGGCACGGAATGGCCATGTGCCATGCCGGCATCGGCATCACCCTCGCCGAGCGAACGATCGAGGCCCGTCGCCACCACCGAGACCCTGAAGCGGCCTTCCATGCTCTTGTCGAAGATGGCGCCGACGATGATATCGGCGTCCTCATAGACCTCTTCACGGATGCGCGTGGCCGCCTCGTCGACCTCGAACAGGGTCATGTCCCGGCCGCCCGAAATCGACACCAGCACGCCCTTGGCGCCCTTCATCGACATTTCGTCAAGCAGCGGATTGGCGATCGCGGCTTCCGCCGCCTTCATCGCCCGGCCTTCGCCCGAAGCCTCGCCGGTTCCCATCATGGCGCGGCCCATGCCGCGCATCACCGATTTGACGTCGGCGAAGTCGAGATTGATCAGGCCTTCCTTGACGATGAGGTCGGTAATGCAGCTGACGCCTGAATAAAGCACCCTGTCGGCGATGACGAAGGCATCGGCAAAAGTGGTCTTGGCATCGGCAATCCGGAACAGGTTCTGGTTGGGGATCACGATCACGGTGTCGGCGGCCTCGCGCAGCCGCTCGATGCCCTCTTCGGCCATCTGCATGCGGCGCCTGCCCTCGAAGGTGAACGGCTTGGTGACGACGCCGACCGTCAGGATGCCGGCCTTGCGCGCCGCCTGGGCGATGATCGGGGCCGCACCGGTTCCGGTGCCGCCGCCCATGCCGGCAGTGACGAAACACATGTGGGTGCCGGCCAAATGATCCATGATCTCGTCCAGCGATTCTTCGGCCGCGGCACGGCCGATCTCGGGCAACGAGCCGGCGCCAAGGCCTTCCGTGACGTGCGCGCCAAGCTGGATCAGCCGCGTCGCCTTCGACATAGTCAGCGCCTGGGCATCGGTGTTGGCGGCAATGAACTCGGTTCCCTGAAGCTGTTCCACGATCATGTTGTTGATCGCGTTGCCGCCGCCGCCGCCGACGCCGATCACGGTGATCTTGGGTCTCATCTCGGAGATTTCCGGCTTCTTGAACTCGGCCATGCCTGCTTCTCCTTCGCCAATTGCGTGCGCTTCACGACCCACAAGCAGACTGCCTGCAAGACATTGCAATCGAGCGGCATGACGCGAATCAGTCCGTTCGGATGGGTACCCCAAAAAGCCAGAGAGCGGCCGGACGTGCAAGTGCGTGAAGGTCAAGTTTTGTGATGAAGAGGCCGACCTTCGAGAACGACTGTCCGGTTTCGGACGATCGCGATAATGTCGTCGTGGATCAGGCACCAAGCGGATGCCTGCGACGGATGCCTAGAACTCGCATTTGCCGAGGCCATCGATGGCTGAGCGAGATTCCTACGGACTTAATCAGCAAGCAAGGCCGAGGGGATATATGCGCCCTCCTGACCCAAAGGTATGATAGAATTGTCCAGTTTGCCATCAATGAGAGTGCGACAGCCGGGGAGAGTGCGACAGCCGGGATCGCGACGCGGATTTTTGCGGCGATGAAACGCCCCGTCGACCACGGCGCCATGGCCGTCTCAGGCTATACCGTTCCTTGGCATACAGCGGCAGGAACACCAGTCGCCCTCCATGTCTCGTCGTCGCGGCCGGTACGCGACGTGCACGTCGTGCGGCTCGACACGCAAGCGGCCGAGCCGATGGGCTGGCGCGTCGAGCCGACGGGAAATGCCGTGTCCCGTCGCGATTTCGATCACGGATCCTTCCTCAGGGTCGCGGCGGCGGAACTTGCCAAGGCCACCGAGATCGAAGGCGTCGCCTTCGAAGTATACTTGACCCGCAACGATGGCGCCCGCGTGCTGTTCGAAAGCGGAAACCTGCGCCTCGGCTTGCAGGACGGGCGGCTGATATCAGGCGACGACGGCAACTCGCCCGATAGCGACGTGGTCTTGCCGGCAAACACCTGGCTCAAGGTCGAGATTTCGTCGAACGACGGCGCGACCGTGCTGCGGATCGATTCGGACGATCTCCTGTCGCCGTTTCGCCTGGATCGTCGATTCGACCTGCCGTGGCGGCTCCTGACCGGTGACATGGTCTTCGGCACCAGCACGGCAAACGATGTCAGGTCGCTCAACGCGAAATTCTCGACGATCTCGCTGCAAACCGCGGCTGGCCGTATCGCCTGGACGTTTCCGACCCTGCTGCCGAGAGGCCCGCTCGCCTCGACAGGCACCGATCGCGTCCTCTTCCTGGAAACGGTCAACCAGCCCGCCTTCTGCATGACCTCGCGCCGCTGGGACGGGTCGAGTTTCGACCCCCGGCTGGTGCCGTCGCATTACGACGCCGTGCATTGCCACGACGACGACATGGAGGCGTTGCAGTGGCCGGCCTCATACCAATTGCAGGTTCCCGCCGAGGCGCCCGCCGGGGTCTATGCCTTCGAGGTCGGTCACGATGAAGGATCGGAGCGTATCGTCTTCTTCATCACTTCGTCGGAGCGCCGGGCGCCGTTGTTGTTCCTGGTGCCGACGGCCACCTATCTCGCTTACGCGGACGAATTCCTGCCGGCGCATCTCTACGAATGGATGTGCGAAGATCGCGGCCATCGCTTCGCGATCGATAACAATCTGAAGTCGCTCTACGACTATCACAGCGACCTCAGCGGCGTGTCGATCTGTTCCACCAGGAAGCCCAAGGCGACGCTGCGTGACGACTACAAGTATCCGCTCTGCGGCTGCCCGCACAATCTGCCGGTCGACCTGCATTTTCTACGCTTCTGCCACAACAATGATATCGCCTTCGATCTCATCACCGACCGCGACCTGCACGAACTGGGTCTTGCCGGCCTGCAGGAGTATCAGGCGGTCATCACCGGCAGCCATCCCGAATACATGTCGGTCGAGATGGAGCATGCGCTGCGCCAATTCGCGGCGGCGGGCGGCAGCATCGCCTATCTCGGCGGCAATGGCTTTGCCGGCAAGGTGGCGTTCCAGGACGATCTGATGGAATTGCGCCGCTCGCCGCTCGA
Organism: Mesorhizobium sp. B2-3-10; assembly: GCF_006442275.1. Taxonomy (NCBI): domain Bacteria; kingdom Pseudomonadati; phylum Pseudomonadota; class Alphaproteobacteria; order Hyphomicrobiales; family Phyllobacteriaceae; genus Mesorhizobium; species Mesorhizobium sp. B2-3-10. Next base: position 199,805 of record NZ_VFVT01000007.1, on the reverse strand, counting down.
GGCGGGCCGGACCTGGGACGGCCCCATCGCCGAACAGTCACTGTCGATTACCAACCAGCCGGGAGGCTACCTGCGCGCCAGCGGGCGCGGCGAGTTCTCGCTGACCGGCGTCGCCATCTCGCTGATGGGTTTCGATGGCGCGCGGCCTTTCACGCGTACGCCGGAAAGCCGTCAGCCCTCGGCCGCGTGGTTGTTCGACGGCGTCACCAGCGAGACCTTCGGCGACGAGGGCATCGTGCTTGGCGGCGCCGCCGGCTACGAGGTCGATGCCACCGACCCGCATCTGGGCACATCCCCCGACACCATGGTCATTGCCCGTGCGACCGGGTTCCCGGACAGCTTCGTCCATGACGCGACGCGCTGGTACGAAGGAGGTGACAGAGAGCGCGACGAGCGCCGCTGCGCGGAGATGACGCTGCGCCATCTGCCCTCGGGCGGCCTGATCTTCTGCGCGAGTTCGGTCGCCTGGTGCGGCGCCTTGCCCGCGGGCGATGCCATGAACGACGTCGGCCGGATCACCAGGAATTTGCTGACGCATCTGGCGCTGGAAAAGAGCGGGCCGGCCCCGGATCGATAGCCGGAAAAGAAGGCAGCCCGCCGCACCGCGCCGGCTCCGGCGGTTGGCTTGCCGCGCAACGACCGAAGCGTCTATCATGCCCGATCAATCGGCGGCTTGGGTGTTCCCGCCGTGCCGGGCCTAAGCTTTGTCCACGGCGCGTGTCGTCAGGTCATTTTCAGAACGGATGAAGGTGCGCCCCGCCAATGGCCGGCAGAACACATTTCGGTTTGACCGCCGTCGACACCGTGCCCTTGCACGAGAAGGTCTATCTGGAGCTTGTGCGAGCCCTGATGTCGGGCCAATTCCTGCCCGGCCAGAAGCTGACCTCGCGCAAGCTCGCCAGGGAACTCGGCACCAGCGACATGCCGGTGCGCAGTGCCTTCATGCGGCTGCAGGCATTGCGTGCACTGAGCCCGATGCCGAATGGCAGCGTCGAGGTGCCGGTGATCTCGGCCGAGCGATTCTCGCAATTGACCGCCGTGCGCACACTGCTCGAAGGCCCGGCGACCGAGCTTGCGACGAAACTGATCAACGGCAACAATCTGCGGGCGATCCGACGCCATTGCACAGAACTGACCCTGACGGCCCGCAAAGGCGATATCGGCGACTATCTCAGGAAGAACCACGATTTTAAGTTCTCGATCTATCGCCATTGCGGCAACGAGCAGATGATCTTCCTGATCGAGACGGTGTGGATGCAGGTCGGCCCGTTTCTCAGAAACCTCGCCGTGGGGTTCGAGGACGACCTCTCCTCCATCCTGGACATCGACTATCACGAGGAAGTCGTTGCCGCGATCGAGGCGCAGGACGGTGCGCGAGCGCGGGCGGCCATCGTTCGCGACATCGACGAGGGTGCTGCCCACATCCTGCGGCAGGTCAGATTCCCGGAAGCGAGGAGCTAGGCCGGTGTCTCCTGCACCCCAGATGCCGCTTGGCTTTCCCTTGCCTTGTCGCTATGTTGCGATCGCAGATCGCGCAATTGGTTCCTGAAATGCCTCCCGACATACCGGCTAACTGCTTGAAAAAATGAAGGAAACTTTTCCGACCGATGTCGGAGGTGCCTTCATGAACTCATCAGCTGCTTTGTCGTAGAAATAGGGTGCTCGCCTCAGACGCGACACCGCAGGGAACCAGAGGTTTGAAATTGGGCGATGCAATTGCGGACGTTTTGAACTGGCTTGAAAGCCGAAGCGACATCCAGAGCCTGAGGGCCGCGGTGTGCGACCTCAACGGCATCATGCGGGGAAAACGCATCCCCGTCGAGCAGGCCCGCAAGGCGCTGGAGGGCAAGCTGCGCATGCCCTACTCGCTGATCGGGCTCGACGTCTGGGGCGAGGACATCGAAGGCAACAGCCTGGTCTTCTCGACCGGCGATGCCGATGGCCTTTGCCAATGGACGGGTCGCGGCATTCTGCCGGTGGAATGGACGGCGCATCCGACGGCGCTCGTCCCGCTCTGGCTCGCCGATGAGAGCGGAGCGCCCTATCTCGGCGACCCCCGGCGGGCACTGGCCCGCATCCTCGATCGCTACAAGGCGCTCGGCCTGACGCCTGTCGCGGCGACCGAACTCGAATTCTACCTGGTCGATCCGCAATCGCAGCGGCCGGTCGGGCCGGTCTCGCCGGTCACCGGGCGGCGCCTCGATTCCGACGCGGCGCTGTCGATCGACGAGATCGACGATTTCGAAGCCTTCATCCACGACATCTATGAAGCCTGCCGCGCGCAAGGCATTCCCGTCGATACGGCAATCGCCGAAAACGGCGTCGGCCAGTTCGAGATCAACCTGAACCATGTCGCCGACGCCTTGCGGGCCGCCGACGATGCGGTGTTGTTCAAGCGCACGGTGAAGGGCATTGCCCGCAAGCACGGCTTTGCCGCCTGCTTCATGGCCAAGCCCTATGGCGACCGCGCCGGCAACGGCTTCCATGTCCATTTCAGCCTGGTCGACGCCGATGGGCGCAACGTGTTCGACGACGGCACCGACCAGGGTTCCGACACCATGCGACACGCGGTCGGCGGGCTGCTGGCGGCGATGGCCGAAAGCACGCTGGTGTTCGCGCCGCACTTCAATTCCTACCGCAGGCTGCGCCCGAGATCCTACGCGCCGACCGCGGTCGCCTGGGGTTACGAGAACCGCATGGTCGCGATCCGCATCCCCGGCGGCCCGACCGGCGCGCGCCGCATCGAACATCGCGTCTCGGGAGCCGACGCCAACCCCTATCTCGTGCTTGCCGCCATACTGGGCGCCGCGCTGATCGGCATCGAGAAGCAGATGTCGCCGGGCGACCCGGCGGGGAATGACGGGCAAGGCGTTGCCCCGGCCAAATTGCCGCCGGACTGGGCGTCGGCGATCGCAACCTTTGAAGGCGGGACGCATGTGGCGGAGATCTTCCCGGCGATCCTGCGCGACTCCTTCGTCGCCTGCAAACGCCAGGAATTGAATACGTTTGCCCTCAACGTCAGCGATTTCGAGATCGAGACCTATCTCGAAAGCGTCTGAGGCCTTTACGACGAGCGCTCGGCCTTCAGCACCGTGACCGCCGCCTCGCTGTTGTGAACGTAGTCGTTGGCGTCGGGCTGCTTCTGTACCAGCAGGATGAACAGAAGGTCGGTCAGCGTCAGCTGCGCGTCGCGCGCGGTGATGGAGGAAGAGCGCGCGCGTTCCTCGTCGGCGAGGGTGTAGAGGCGGATGTCGGCGACGCGGCTCAGCGGATTGTCGTGCAGGCCGGTGACGGCGATCACCGTCGTGCCACGCTTGCTGGCAAGCTCCGCGATACGCAAGGTTTCGATGCTGGCGCCGGAATAGGACAGCGCGAACAGCACATCGTCAGGCCCGAGCGTCGAGGCGTTGGCCATCTGGATGTGGCTGTCGCTGTCATGCAGCACATTGCGGCCGAGCTTCATCAGCTTGTATGAAAAATCGCGCGCCACCAGCGAGGAGGCGCCGACGCCGACCAGATGGATGCGCCGCGCGCCATCCAGCAGGTCCAGCGTCCTGGAAAGGATGCGCTCGCTGTTGGCGGCGACGGTCTGCTGCATCGACAGCAGCTTGCTGCCGATCAGCTTCTTCAGGATGACCGGAAAACCGTCACCCACCTCGATGGAGCCGTGGATGACGCCGGCCGGCACCTGCCAATCCTGCGCCTTGGCCTCGCTGACGGCGAGCTTGAGCTCCTGATAGCTGTCATAGCCGAGCTTCTGGCTGAACTTGACGACGCTAGACTGGCTGCGGCCGATCTCGGCCGCAAGCGCGGCCGTCGACAGCCGCAGCATCTGGTCGGGATTGTCGATGATATAACGGCCGATCTCGCGATCGCCGGGCGCCATGCCGTCGAGCTCGGCACTGATCCTGCTTAAGACGGACACGGAAACCCCTCGCTCTTCACTGCAAGACGAGGAATAAATTATTCCAATTTTGATTGACAGCCAAGAACGCAGAATTAATTCTCGACCGACCCGGGGTCGCTCGGGATTCCCGGGCAGGTCACCGGATGTGGCCGTCAAGGTTTCAGCCATGGACAGATTGCGGATCGTCGGCGGACGGAGACTGGAAGGCGCGGTCACCATATCGGGCGCCAAGAATGCCGCTTTGCCGCAGATCGCGGCCGCTCTTCTCAGCCCCTACCCGCTGGAACTGACCAACCTGCCCGATGTGACCGACGTCGAAAACATGCTCGGCGTGGTGCGACTTCACGGCGCCGAAATCACCCGGTCCGCCCATGCCGCCACAATCGACACAAGTACCGCCGTTTCCACGGAGACCTCCTACGACACGGTACGGAAAATGCGGGCGACGGTGCTCGTCCTGGCGCCATTGCTGGCGCGGTTCGGCCATGCCCGGGTTTCGCTGCCGGGCGGCTGCGCGATCGGCGCGCGGCCGGTCGACATGCATGTCGCCGCACTCGCCGCGCTCGGCGCCAGGATCGCCGTCGAGAACGGCCTGATCGTCGCCTCGGCCCCGAACGGGCTGACCGGCACGCGCATCGTGCTCCCCTCGCCATCTGTCGGGGCGACGGAAACCGCCATGATGGCGGCAACCGCGGCCAAGGGCGAAACCGAGATCCTGAACGCGGCCCGCGAGCCGGAAGTGGCCGATCTCGCCGCCTGCCTCATTGCCATGGGCGCGCGCATCGAGGGCGCCGGCACGCACCGTATCCTGATCGCGGGCGACACCAGCTGGCACGCCGCCAGGCATGACATCATCCCCGACCGCATCGAGGCCGGCACTTATGCCATCGCGGCCGCCATCACCGGCGGCCAGCTCGAACTGACGCACGCCCGGCTCGAGCATATGGCCTCGGTGGTGCAATTGCTGGAGGCGACCGGCGTCAGCGTCTGGCCAGGCGATCGCGGTCTGATCGTCTCGCGCGACCGGCCGCTCAAGGCCGCCGATCTGACGACGGAACCCTATCCGGGCTTTCCGACCGACCTGCAGGCGCAATTCATGGCGCTGATGTGCTGCGCCCAGGGTGCGTCGCTGCTGCGCGAAACCATTTTCGAGAACCGCTTCATGCATGTGCCCGAACTGATGCGGCTCGGCGCCAACATCAAGCTGCAAGGCACCATGGCGCTGGTGCGCGGCGGCGAGAAATTGCACGGCGCGCAGGTGATGGCCACCGATCTGCGGGCTTCGGTGTCGCTGGTGCTGGCGGCGCTGGTCTGTGAAGGCGAGACGACAATCAACCGCGTCTATCACCTCGACCGCGGCTACGAGCAACTGGACCGCAAGCTGCGCCTGTGCGGCGCCGACATCGAGCGGCTGGGCGCATGAATACCGAAGCGGATTATTTTCTCGGCGTCGATGGCGGCGGCACCGGTTGCCGCGCCCGTCTCGAGGACGCGCAAGGCACGGTGCTGGGACAGGGCCTGTCGGGGCCGGCGACGACGCGGCTCGGCATCGAGGCAGCCTGGGCCTCCATCGCCAAAGCTTTCGGCGCGGCGATCGAGGAAGCAGGTTTCGCGCCAGCCGAAACCGCCAAGATCCATGCCGGCATCGGCCTTGCCGGCATCGGCCGCAAAGGCGCGCTTGAGGCGTTGCGGGCAATCGCGCATCCCTTTGCCAGCATCGACTTCGTCAGCGACGGCATCGGTGCCTGCCTTGGCGCGCATTCCGGCCAGGACGGCGCCATCGTCATCGCCGGGACCGGCTCGATCGGCCTCGGCTTCGTCGAGGGCCGCGACCTGCGCGCCGGCGGCTACGGGTTTCCGATCTCCGACGAGGGCAGCGGCGCCGACCTTGGATTGAAAGCCGTGCAACTGGCATTGCGCGCCCATGACGGCCGCCACGAGCGCACGGCGCTGCTGGCGGAGGTCATGCAGCGCTTCGCGGGCGACCCCATGGAGGCTGTCGCCTGGATGGACCGCGCCAGCGCCACGGACTATGCCGCGCTTGCACCCATGGTGATGCGCCATGCCGACCAGGGCGATCCCGTGGGGCGCCGCATCGTGCAAGGTGCCGCCGAACAGATCGACACGCTGGTGCGGGTATTGTTCGAAAAAGGCGCGCTGCGCGTGACGTTGCTGGGCGGCCTCGCCAGCCCGCTGGAGCCCTGGCTTTCTCCCGATGTGCGCCGCCGCCTGAAGCCCGCCGACGGCGACGCCGTATCCGGCGCGATCATTCTTGCCAAGCGTTCGGTTTGCAAGGGATAGCCAATTTGGGCAGGAATAGAATATTCCAAATCTCCGTTGACGATACGAATATCAAATTCTAGAAAGTTAACAAAGAAAAACTGCGATGACGGACCCCAAGGTCCGTCCGCACTGGCTGCCCGTCGAGTCATGCCGGGCGTCGTGCGGCAGAATTTTTGAAAGCGCTGGGATGACCGAGCAAGGATTGATGTCTGAGCTGGATCGCTTGGTTTCCGAGGGTCGGAACCCAAGGACCGTCGACATCGATCTGCTGCCGACCCTCGACGTGCTGCGCAGGATCAATGACGAGGACAAGATCGTCCCAGCGGCCGTCGAAAAGGTGCTGCCCGAGATTGCCGCCGCGGTGGACCGGATCGTGCTTGCCTTCCAGAGGGGCGCGCGCCTCATCTACATGGGCGCCGGCACCAGCGGCCGGCTTGGCGTGCTCGACGCTTCGGAATGCCCGCCGACATTCGGCGTGCCCGAAGGCATGGTGGTCGGCCTGATTGCCGGCGGGTCCGACGCGCTGGTGCGCTCGCTCGAAGGCGCCGAGGACGACCCGAAGATGGGCGCCAAGGCCTTGCAGGGGATCGGACTCACACCCGACGACGTGGTGGTCGGCATCGCGGTCAGCGGACGCACGCCCTATGTCATCGGCGGGCTGACCCATGCCAGGCAGATCGGCGCAACGACGGTCGCCCTCTCCTGCAATCCGGCATCGGCCATTGCCGGTATCGCCGACATCGCGATCTCGCCGGTCGTCGGCCCCGAAGTGCTCACCGGCTCGACGCGGCTGAAATCGGGAACCGCGCAGAAGCTGGTGCTCAACATGCTGACCACGGCCTCGATGATCCGGATCGGCAAGAGCTACCAGAATCTGATGGTCGACCTGAACCCATCGAACAGGAAGCTGGTGGCCCGGGCGATCAGGATGGTCATGCAGACGACCGGCTGTACCGCGCCGCAGGCGCGGCAGGCGCTCGACCGGACCGGCAAGGACGTCAAGTTGGCGATCCTGGTGACCATCACCGGCCTCGACGTGGACGCGGCGCGGGCCGCTTTGTCCAGGGCCGGAGGGTTCCTGCGAAAGGCGATCGGCGACGAAGCAACCTGAAGCCACTTTAGACAAGACGGCGTCAAGCCGCATAGACTGGGCCGACACTCCATAGCATGTGTGCCTTGGAAGCGGTCCTCGGAAACTGCAAGGCACCGAGTTCAATAATGGGAGACGAGAATGGTTCATCTTACAAGAAGGCTGCTTTCGGGCATCACCCTTGCCGCGATGCTCGGCATCGCGACGGTTTCGGCGCAGGCGGCGACGCTGCACATGGCCTGGTCCCAGGACGCCACCGGGCTTGATCCGCACAAGCAGACGGCCTTTTCCTCGCTGCGGCTTTTGGAGCTGATCTATGAGCCGCTGGTGCGCGTCGACGCCAGCCTGCGGATCATTCCCGCCATCGCCTCCTCCTGGGAGTTTTCGAAGGACGGCAAGGGGCTGACCTTCAAGCTCGATCCCAAGGCGAAATTCCAGGACGGCACCGCCGTGACATCCGCCGACGTCAAGGCGTCGTTCGAGCGCATTCTCGACGAGAAGATCGGTGCCGCTGCCCGCGCCAACTTCCTGTCGATCGCCAGCATCGACACGCCGGATGCGGCGACCGTCGTGTTCCACCTGTCGCAGGCCGACGCACCTATCCTGACGGCGATGAGCGACGTCAACGCGGCCATCGTTCCGGTGGCCGAGATCAAGGCCGGCTCGATCGGCACCAGGACGGTCGGTTCGGGCCCGTTCAAGCTCGACAAGTGGGATCCCAACGCCAAGGAAGTCTTGAGCGCCAACAAGAACTGGGCCGGCGGCGCGACCGGCGTCGACGGCATCGAGATCAGTGTGCTGCCCGACGAGGCGGCGATCCTCGCCGCCATGCGCACCAAGCAGATCGATTTCGCCTTGCTCAACGATCCGCTCGTCGCCACGCTGGTGCCGAAGGAAGCCAACTTGCAATTGAACCGCGTGCCGGTGCTGGCTTACAACGTGCTGCAGCTCAACCCGTCGCGGAAGCCGATGACCGAGCTCAAGGTGCGCCAGGCGATCTCCTGCGCCATCGACCGGCAGGAGGTGCTGGACACCGCCGCGCTGGGCGAAGGCAAGGTCACCGGGCCGCTGACCATCCCGGCGCTGGCCACCGATCCCAGCCAGTTGTTCTGCTACAAGCGCGATGTCGAAAGGGCCAAGAAGCTGATGGCCGAGGCCGGCTTTGCCGACGGCTTTTCGGCGACCGTGATCGGCGCCACGGGCGAGCCGCCGACGGCAGCCGCGGAAGCCCAGGTCATCCAGTCGCAGCTCGCCGAAATCGGCGTCAAACTCAATATCAAGATGATGGAGCTCAACGTCTATGTCGACGCCTGGCTGAAGGGCGATTTCGACATGGCGATCGCGCTCAATGGCGGCCGGGCCGACCCCTATACCATGTACAACCGCTACTGGACCAAATCAGGCAATCTGCAAAAGGTGGCGAACTACATCGACGACACGCTCGACAGCCTGATGCAGCAGGGCCGCGCAGAGACCGATCCGGCCAAACGCAAAGCGATCTTCGCCGAATTCGAGAAGCACCTCGCCGAAATGTCGCCGTGGATCTGGCTCTACACCTCCTATAGCTATACGGCGCAACAGAAGAACATATCCGGGTTCGTGCCGACGCCGACCGGCACGCTGTTCAGCCTGAGCAAGGTGACGATCCAGTAGCTTCGGCAACGGGACGAGAGGTCTTCCTGGCGTGAACTATCTCCTGCGACGGCTGGCGACGTTTCCTCTCGTCCTGCTTGGCGTGTCCATCCTGGTCTTCGTCGCGATCCGGATGGTGCCTGGCGATTCGATCACGGCGATGCTGGGAACCGAGGCCGGCCTGCTGACGCCGGCGCAGCGCGATGCGCTCGCCGCCTATTTCGGCATCGACCAGCCCTGGTTCGTCCAGTACTGGCGCTGGATCGGCGGCATCCTGCACGGCAATTTCGGCATATCCGTCACCTATGGCAGGCCGGTTCTCGACGTCATCCTCGATCGCTTCCCGCTGACCTTGGAGCTGGCGCTCCTCTCTATGATCATCGCGCTCCTGGTCGGCATGCCGGCGGGAATCTACGCCGCCACCCACAGCGAGAAGCTGTCCGACCTCGGTGTGCGCGTCGTCGCCATGATCGGCCAGTCGACGCCGAGCTTCGTGCTTGGCTTGCTGATCATCTACACGCTGTCGGCGGGCTTCGGCGTACTGCCGGCGATGGGTGAATTCGTGCCGCTCTGGCAGGATCCCTTGCGCAATCTCAGCCAGTTGATCCTGCCCGCCATCACGCTCGGCTTTGCCTTCGCGGCATCGGTCACCCGCATTGCGCGCTCGGCAATGCTCGACGTGTTGAGCGACGATTATGTGCGCACCGCGCGCAGCAAGGGCGCTTCGGCGCGCAGCGTCATCTGGCGGCATGCGCTTCCCAATGCGCTGATCCCTGTCGTGACGCTGAGCGGCATAGAATTCGGCTACCTCCTGGGCGGCGCCGTCATCGTCGAACAGATCTACGCCCTGCCCGGCCTCGGACGCATGGTGCTCGACGCGATCCTGCAGCGCGATTACGCGCTGGTGCAGGGCAGCGTGCTGTTCATCGCCTTCAACTTCATGATCGTCAATCTCCTGGTCGACCTCGCCTATGTCGCGCTCGATCCGCGCATCCGGCTGGGGGAACAGTGATGCGCATCCTGCGTGCCATCTTCGGCCATGGCAGCGGCCGCATCGGCGGCGTCATCGTGTGCGTCTATCTGCTGCTTGCCATCCTCGGCCTGCTCGGGCTGACGCCGCACAATCCGATCACGCAGTACCGTATCGACCGGCTGCATGCGCCCAGCGCCGCCTACTGGATGGGCACCGACCTGTTCGGCCGCGACGTCGCCAGCCGCCTGATGGCGGGCATCGGCCAGTCTTTTACCGTCGCCTTCTTCTCGGTGGCCTTCGCGGCGCTTGCCGGAACGATCCTGGGGTTGGCCGCCGCCTGGCTCGGGCGCCGCTGGGACGGCGTCGTGATGCGGATCATGGACGTGCTGCTGGCCTTCCCGGCGATCCTCCTGGCGCTGCTCATCGTCACCGTTGCCGGCCCCGGCACCTGGACTAGCGTCGTTGCCATCGGCATCGTCTACACGCCGATCTTCACCCGCGTGGTGCGCGGCCCCGCGCTGTCGCTCAAGACACGCGAATTCGTCGATGCCGCGCGAACCTTCGGCAGCAGTTCGAGCTATATCGTCACGCGCCACCTGCTGCTCAACCTCGTGGCGCCGTTGACTGTGCAGGTGACGCTGGCGCTCGCCTGGGCGCTGCTGACCGAAGCCGGCTTGAGCTTTCTCGGCCTTGGCACGCAGCCGCCCGCCGCGTCGCTCGGCCTGATGCTGAGCGACAGCCGCAATTTGATGGAAACGGCACCCTGGCTGCTGATCTTCCCAGGCCTGGCGATCATGATCAGCATTCTGGGCTTCAACCTTTTGGGCGACGCCTTGCGCGATATTCTCAACCCGAGGATGCGGAGCGCGTTCGCATGACCCCGCTCTTGTCAGTCTCGGACCTGCGCGTCGGCTTCGGCCGCAATCCTTCGGCCAATGAGGTGGTGCGCGGCGTCAGTTTCGATATCGCCGACGGCGAGACGCTGGCCATTGTCGGCGAAAGCGGCTCGGGCAAGTCGGTGACGGCGCTGTCGATCAACCGGCTCGTCGATTTCGGTGGCGGCCGCATCACCGGTGGCTCGATGAAGCTCAAGCGGGCCAATGGGACCGTCTTCGAGTTGACGACCGCGACCGAACCGCAACTGACCGGCATTCGCGGCGCCGAGATCGGCATGATTTTTCAGGAACCGATGACCTCGCTCAACCCGGTGCTGACCATCGGCACCCAGATCGAGGAATCGTTCCGCCTGCATCGCGGCCTTACCGGCCGGCAAGCAAGGGCGGCAGCCCGGGACGCGCTCGACCGCGTGCGCATTCCCGATGCCGCGCGCCGGCTGAAATACACGCCCAACCAGCTGTCCGGCGGCATGCTGCAGCGGGTAATGATCGCCATTGCACTGGCCTGCAACCCGCGCCTGCTGATCGCCGACGAGCCAACGACGGCGCTCGATGTTACCGTGCAGGCGCAGATCATGGCGCTGCTTGCCGAGCTGAAGCGCGAAAGCGGCATGTCCGTCATCTTCATCACCCACGATATCGGCCTGGTTGCCGGCATCGCCGACAAGGTGATGGTGATGCAGAACGGGCAGGCCGTCGAACAGGGTGAGCTCAACCGGATCCTCGACAGCCCCCAGCATCCCTACACCCAGCATCTGCTGCACGCCGTGCCGCATTTCGCCAGCGGTCGCGCGACGCGCTCGGATGGGCAACGTGACAACGGCGCGAGCGCCGAACCGGCCTTGAAGGTCGATGGCCTCGTGGTTCGGTTTCCCCTCAAGAGCAGTTTCTTCAGCCGCGCCACCGGCGCGGTGCATGCCGTCGACGGCGTCGATTTCGACCTGATGCACGGCGAGACGCTGGCCATCGTCGGCGAGAGCGGTTCGGGCAAATCCACTGCCGCCAAGGCGGTGCTGGGGCTTGTGCGGCCGGCGCGCGGCAGCTTCTCGGTCGGCGCCCGAGCGGCCTCGCCGAGGCGCAGCGCCAGGCCCATGCAGATGGTGTTCCAGAACCCTTATGCCTCTCTCAATCCAAGGCTGGCGATCGAGAGCATTCTGGCGGAACCCGTGATCGCCACCGGCGGCCGGGTGGATGCCGAAACGCGGGCCAGAATGGCGCGCTTGCTGGAACGCGTCGGCCTGCCCAAGAACAGCCTCGAGCGCTATCCGCATGAGTTCTCCGGTGGCCAGCGGCAAAGGCTGTGCATCGCCCGCGCGCTGATGCTCAACCCGTCCGTCGTGGTCCTCGATGAAGCAGTGTCGGCGCTCGATGTGTCGGTGCAGGCCAAGGTGCTGGAGCTGCTGGTCGACCTGCAGCGTGAGTTTGGGCTGGCCTATCTCTTCATCTCGCATGACATGGCGGTGGTCGAGCGGATCGCGCACCGCATCGCGGTCATCTATGCCGGCCAGATCGTCGAGATCGGCGACGCGGCCTCGGTGCTGTCCAATCCGAAGCATTCCTATACGAAGAAGCTTATATCAGCCGTTCCGACTATCGACCGGCGACATGAGCGTTTCGAACTGGATACGCGCCAGGTGCCTTCGCTGGTGCGCCCGAGAGGGTTTGAGCCGGCGCCGGCGCGATGGGAGCAGTTTGGCGGGGATCATATGGCGAGGGTGGAGGTGTGATGGACGGTGCACTGGGATATGCAAGGTCGGCGGGACAGCACCCCCCTCTGGCCTGCCGGCCATCTCCCCCGCAAGGGGGGAGATTAGCAGCTTCGGCATCCCGCCCCTTCCTGCGACGTCGGCGATTGGCGAAAGCCGCTATTACGGCCAATCTCCCCCCTTGCGGGGGAGATGTCCGGCAGGACAGAGGGGGGTGCGAAGGATCGCCGACTTTTCCGTTTGACGACATGCCCACGTGCGGAGGCTGGCATTGAGCCCCCTTGCCCAGCTCTTCGACCGCGCGTTCCAACCGCTCGCAGCGGCAGTGGCGGCCAAGCGCATTCCCGGCGGCGTGCTCGGCCTGGTCGGCAGAAATGGCGAGCGCATCACCAGAGCGATCGGCTCCGCGCAGCTTGTGCCTAAAGTCAGGCCGATGACCGTTGAAACCTGGTTCGACCTGGCGTCGCTGACCAAGGTGATCTTTACCACGCCGCGTATCCTGGCGCTGGCGCAGGACGGCATCATCGATCTCGACGCGCCGCTGATTTCCCTGCTTCCCGACCTTCGCCAGTATGACGCGAACGCATGGGAGCGGAAGGTGACCTTTCGCCAGTGCCTGGGCCACCAGACGCCCTTCCCGGCCGTCGAGCCGATCTACACCTATGGGCGCGACCCCGAACTGCTGCGCGCCTTCGTCCTGCAGCGCGAATGGCGGGCGCGCGACCCTGTCTATTCCGACATCAACTTCATCCTGCTCGGCTTTGCGATGGAGCGGCTGTCGGGCAAGAGCATCCGCGCCGTGGAACCCGGCCCGGGCTTTGCCTGGTTCGCGGAACCCGATGCCGCCGCGGCGACCGAGGACTGCACCTGGCGCCATCGCGTGCTGTCCGGCGAGATCCACGACGACAATTGCTCGGCGCTGCAGGGCGCCGGCCATGCCGGTCTGTTCGGCACGGCCGCTTCGGTGCTCGATTTCGCCTGGGGATTGCTGGACGGAACCGGCGCATCCGAACGGTTGATCGCGCTGATGCGCGAGCCCCTGTCGGCCACCCGCACCCATGGCTGGGAGCGCCCTTACCAAGGCTGGTCCGGCGGTGCGCTGTGCGGTCCGGGAACGATCGGCCACACCGGCTTCACCGGCACAGGATTGTGGATCGACTTCGACAAGGGCAAGGCGTGGACCTTGCTTACCAACCGGATCCATCCGACACGTCATTTCGACAGCGGCATCGTTCAGCTTCGGCAAGCGGTCGGCGACCTCATCAATGGAGCTCAATGATGGAACCAATCTGGGCCGTCGGCCTGATGACCGGCACGGTGCTTGACGGCAACATCGATGTCGCCCTGATCAAGACCGATGGCGAGCGGATAGACGATTTCGGCACTTACCGGCTGATGCCCTATCCCGCGTCGATCCGGTCGCTGCTGGAAGAGACGCTGGCGGCGGCGCGGGCCTGGAATTTCACCGGGCCGGAACCTGCGATTTTTCGCAAGGCCGAAGAGGCGCTGACGCGCGCGCAGTCGGCGGCGGTGAAGGAACTCGTGGAAGGTTACGGCATGACGATGGCCGAGATCGGGGTCGTCGGCTTTCACGGCCAGACCGTGCTGCATCGCGCGCCGCAGGTCGGACGGCTCGGCCAGACCCGGCAGCTCGGCGACGGCGAGCTCATGCATGCCATCCTCGGCACCAAGGTCGCCTACGATTTCCGCTCGGCCGACATGCGCGCCGGCGGACAAGGCGCGCCTTTGGCCGCTGCCTATCACACCGCGCTGATGCGCGGCGCCGGCGCCAGTGGCGAGGTGGCGGTGCTCAATCTCGGCGGCGTCGCCAACATCACCTGGTGGGACGGCGCCGACAATGTCATCGCCTTCGACACCGGCCCCGCCAACGCGCCGCTCAATGACTTCATCAAATCGAAGGGGCTCGGCGAAATGGACCGCGACGGCGCGCTTGGCGGCGCGGGAAAGGTGGACGAAGCCCGGCTCGCCAAGCTGTTGCAGCATCCCTATCTGACCAAGGCCTATCCGAAATCACTCGACCGTTTCGATTTCGGCGCGGCCATGGCCGACAGCCTGAGCGCCGAGGATGGCGCGGCCCTGCTCACCGCCTTCACCGCGTCCGCTGTCGGCAAGGCGCTCGACCTTCTGCCCAGCCGGCCGAAGAAGCTGGTGGTCAGCGGTGGCGGTCGCCACAACCCGACAATGATGGCGATGCTCGCCAGCCGCGCCGGGGTCGAGGTCGTGCTGGCCGAAAGCCTCGGCTGGAGCGGCGACGCGGTGGAGGCGGAGTGTTTTGCCTTCCTCGCGGTTCGCGTGCTGCGCGGCCTGCCGATCAGTTTCCCGAGCACGACGGGCGCGCCGCGGCCGATGCGCGGCGGAAAGCTGGCTGGCTGATCAGTCGACCAGTTTCTTCCGCAGGAAGATGCGGCTGCGGCGGACAGGGAAATCGGCCAGCGTCCCGAAAGGCTGGTAGCCTTGCCTCTGATAGACCTTGGCGGCGTTGGGATTGAATGTGTCGATCCAGGCGTTTTGGCAGCCGCGCGCCACGGCTTCGCGTTCGGCCGCGTCGAGCATCCGGCCTGCCATGTGCTGGCCGCGCAGCCTTTCGTCGACCCACAGCCACTGCACGTAGAGCCAGCCCCAGGCGGTGTAGCCTGAAATGCCGGCGACGATCGCCCCGATCTCGTCGCGCACGAACACCGCCAGCGCCTTCTTTTCGGACGCGCCGACATCGCCGTCGTTGAACGCCGTCAGCCGTTCACTGAGAAAGGCGAGTTCTTCCGGCAGGGGATCGGCGGTCGTTTCAAGTGTCGTGTTCATGGCTTTCGCGATACTCACTTGGAAAGATCAAGAGGGACGGAAATCAGATGCGGCGATGCCATAGCGCTTGAGCTTGTCGTAGAACGTCTTGCGCGGCACGCCGAGCGCGTCGATGGCGCCGCGCACGTCGCCGCCATGGTCGCGCAGCGCGTCGCGGATGAGCTGCGCCTCGTAATGCCCGACCCGCTCCGGCAGTGCGGCGGCGGGCGCTGGCAATCGTGCGGGCGAGAACCTGGTTTCGTCATCGGGACCAAGACCGAGCGCGACGCGATCGGCGAAATGGGCGAGTTCGCGCACATTGCCCGGCCAGTCGTGCGACTGGAGATGATGGCTCACGGCGGCGTTCACCTTGGCGACAGGCCGGCCAAACCGTTTCGCCGCCTTGCCAAGGAAGTGGCCGAACAGCATCTCGATATCGCCGCGCCGCTCGCGCAGCGGCGGAATGCGCAGCGTCACCACGTTGAGGCGGAAATAGAGATCCTCGCGAAAATCGCCGCGCTGGTCCTGCCGGCCGAGATCGACCTTGGTCGCCGCGACGACCCGGAGATCGAGGCGCCTTGTTTCGTTCGAGCCGAGCGGGGTGAGGCTGCGCGTCTCCAGCACCCGCAACAGCTTGACCTGCAGGGCCGGCGGCATGGATTCGATCTCGTCGAGGAACAGCGTGCCGCCGCTGGAATGCTCTATGCTGCCGATCCGCCGTCGCTGCGCCCCGGTAAACGCGCCGGCCTCGTGCCCGAACAGCTCGCTTTCGATGACGGTCTCGGGCAGAGCGCCGCAGTTCAGTGCCACGAACGGCTTTGCACGCCGCCGGCCCCACCGGTGCAGGAGGTCGGCCACCACTTCCTTGCCGGTTCCGGTCTCGCCCTCCACCAGCACGTCGACGTCCATGTCGGCGATCTGGCGCAAGGTCTCGCGCAGCCGCCTTATGGCCGGCGCTTCGCCGATCAACGGCATGCCGTCCGCGGCAAGTGCGGCGGCTTCGCGGAGCCGCCGGTTTTCCATCACCAGCCGCCGCTTCTCCGATGCACGCTTCAGCGCCTCGACCAGACGCTCCCCCGCATAGGGTTTCGGAATGAAATCATAGACCCCGTCCTTGAGCGCGGCGACCGCAAGATCGACATCGCCATGCCCGGTGACCAGGATCACCGGCAAGTCGGGATCAACAGCCTTGACGCGGTCGAAGAGTTGCAGCCCATTCATGCCGGGCATGCGGATGTCGCTGACGACCACACCCTCGAAGTCCCTGTCGACGACACCAAGCGCTGCCTCGGCGGCGTCGAGCCCGATCACCGTGAAGCCGGCAAGTTCGAGCAGTTGCGTGGTGGCATGCAGCAGATCCGCATCGTCGTCGACAAGCGCGACCAGCCCCGATCCCTGCGTCATTCGATCCGCCTCAAGTCGATGGTGAAGGATGCGCCGCTGGCGGTGTCGGGGTCGAGCCGCAGCGTGCCGCCCAATTCCTGGGCGATCTCCTGCGAGATCACCAGGCCAAGGCCAAGCCCCTTCTCCTTGGTGGTCTGGAACGGCATGAACAGATTGCCGGCGGCTTCCGGGCCGAGGCCGGGACCATTGTCGCGCACCGAAATCAGCACGCGGTCGCCGCGTTCGGCGAGGTCGATCTCAATGCGGGGATCAGGCCGGTCCTTCATGGCGTCCAGCGCGTTCTGCAACAGGTTCACGAGGATCTGCTCCAGCCGGATGCGGCTTGCCATCACCAATGGCGATGCGGTGCCGCCCGGCTTGACGATGGTGACGCCGGAATCGCGGATGCGGCCGGACAGCAGCGACAGCGCGCCCTCGATCGCCTCGCGTACCGGCAAGGGCGAGGCAGCGACGCCAGGCCGTCGCGCAAAGGTGCGCAGCGTGCTGGTGATCGCGCCGATGCGCTCGGTCATCGAGACGATCGAGGTCAGGTTGCCGCTTGCCGGTTCGGTCTTGCCGGCCTGGAGAAAGCGGCCGGCATTCTCGGCATAGGTGCGGATGGCGGCGACCGGCTGATTGATCTCATGCGCCACGCCGGCGGCGATCTGGCCGAGGATGGAGAGCCGGTTGGCCTGGGCAAGATCGTCGCGCAGCCGGCGGACCTTGGCCTCGGCGTTTTCGCGCTCGGCGATTTCGCCGGCAAGGGCCGTGTTCGATCGCGTCAGTTCGGCGGTCCGGGAACTGACCCGGCTTTCGAGTTCGGCATTCATGCGCGCCAGCGCCTCCTGCCGCAGCCGGCGTGTGCGCCGGCGCCGGGTGAACACATAGGCAAGCAGCCCCATCAGCAGCAGCCCGAGCAGTGTCGTCAGGCGCGCCGTGTTGGCGGCGGCGGTCAAGGCGACATCGGCGGGCGTCAGCAGCCACAGGCGCCAGCCGGGGACGGCACCGGGCAAGTCCTGCACCACCTCGACGAACCGGCGCGATTTTCCGGCTTCTTCGATCGTCGCCAGGCCGTCACCGGCGCCACGCCGTATCGGCAGCGGCTCGAAGGCGGCGTCGACCAGTTGAAGCTGGTCATGCGCCGCGGCGGCATCCGCGGCGGAGAGCGGCGCCAGCGCATGGAACCGCCAGTCGGGCTGGCTGGTGGCCAGAACGACGCCGCGCTCGTCGGTGACGAAAACGAGAAAGCCGCTCGCCCGCCAATTGGCTTCGACACCGCCGAGTTCGACCTTCAGAACCGCGACGCCAAGCGGTTTGCCACCGTCGTCGACACGGCCGGCAAGGTAGAGTCCCGGCTTGCCGCTGATCGTGCCGAGGCCATACTGGCTGGCCGCGCCCTTGGCCATCGCATCGGTGAAATAGTGGCGAAAATTATAATCGATGCCGACAAAGCTGTCCGGCTGGCCGGCATTGCTGGCCGATATCGCCATGCCCGCCGTGTCGATGACATAGATGGCGGACGCCGACGCATCGCCGGCTATGGCCTTCAGCTTGGCGTCGAGCGCTGTTTCCTCGACTTTCCCGGAACGGTGCAGCGCATCACGCACCGCATCGTCGCGCGCCAGCACCAGCGGCACGAGACGTTGCTTTTCGATTTCGCCGGTCAGGGTTCCGGCCGCCAGCGGCAAGGCGGCCAATGCCCCGTCGCGCAGGTCATCGGCGGCCTGACCCTCGGCGATGCGCCCGGCGGTGGCAACCGCGCCGGCAAGCACAGAGAGCGCTATTGCCGTAAACAGCCAACGGCCACGCAGGCGCGCTACCGCTTCGCGCAGCAGGTCGCGGCCGGCAAACCCGGGGGATCCGCTATCGATGCGCTGTTGTGGCGTCGGCCCTCTCCCTTTGCTCCCCGGCTTTGCCCCCAGTCTAATGCGAAATTCCGCCCGGGCAAACAAGGCCTGTGCGGAAATCCGCACAACTCCCCGTCAAAGGCAAGGCAGGAACGGCTGAACCCAGGGATTCCGGCCTATCCGGCATCTGGCACAGCGTTTGCAAACATCCGTGCAGCGGCGGGCGACCGGAACGCCGCGATGGGAGAAGTCACGCAGGGCGGGTTCCGTCCATCCGGCCAGGGAGAGTTCGATGCATATCCCAGACCAATCCGCCGCGCCCGCCGCGCAGCGCAAGCCCCTCTATGCCCAGCTCTACGTCCAGGTGCTGGTGGCGATC
Source organism: Mesorhizobium sp. B2-3-10 (assembly GCF_006442275.1). Taxonomy (NCBI): domain Bacteria; kingdom Pseudomonadati; phylum Pseudomonadota; class Alphaproteobacteria; order Hyphomicrobiales; family Phyllobacteriaceae; genus Mesorhizobium; species Mesorhizobium sp. B2-3-10. Next base: position 180,910 of record NZ_VFVT01000007.1, on the reverse strand, counting down.
ACCGTCGGCATCCTGCTCGGCCATTACTATCCGGCGATCGGCGAGAGCATGAAGCCGCTCGGCGACGCCTTCATCAAGCTGGTCAAGATGATCATCGCCCCGGTCATCTTCCTGACGGTGGCAACCGGCATCGCCGGCATGAGCGACCTGCAGAAAGTCGGCCGCGTCGCCGGCAAGGCGATGCTCTACTTCCTCACCTTCTCGACGCTGGCGCTGATCATCGGCCTTGTCGTGGCCAATGTCGTGCAGCCGGGCGCCGGCTTCAACATCGACCCGGCGACGCTCGACGCCTCGACGGTCAACACTTACGCCGCCAAGGCACATGACCAGTCGGTCACCGGCTTCCTGATGAACATCATTCCCGGCACGATCGTCGGCGCCTTCGCCGACGGCGACATTCTGCAGGTGCTGTTCTTCTCGGTGCTGTTCGGCATCGCGCTGGCGCTGGTCGGCGAGAAGGGCACGCCGGTGCTCAATTTCCTGCAGGCGCTGATGGCGCCGATGTTCAAGCTGGTCAGCGTGCTGATGAAGGCAGCCCCGATCGGCGCCTTCGGTGCGATGGCCTTCACCATCGGCAAATACGGTATCGGCTCGGTCATCAACCTCGCCATGCTGGTCGGAACCTTCTACGCGACCTCGCTCCTGTTCGTGTTCGTCGTGCTCGGTGCCGTGTGCCGCTACAACGGCTTCTCGATCCTGTCGCTGATCCGCTACATCAAGGAAGAGCTGCTGCTGGTGCTCGGCACCTCGTCGTCGGAAGCGGCATTGCCCTCGCTGATGGAGAAGATGGAGAAGGCCGGTGCCAAGCGTTCGGTGGTCGGACTGGTCATCCCGACCGGCTATTCCTTCAATCTCGACGGCACCAACATCTACATGACGCTTGCCGCCCTGTTCATCGCCCAGGCGACGAACATCCATCTGTCGATATCAGACCAGATCCTGCTGCTGTTGGTGGCGATGTTGTCGTCCAAGGGTGCCGCCGGCATCACCGGGGCAGGCTTCATAACCTTGGCCGCCACGCTTTCGGTGGTTCCCTCGGTGCCGGTCGCCGGCATGGCGCTGATCCTCGGCGTCGACCGCTTCATGTCGGAATGCCGGGCGCTGACCAACTTCGTCGGCAATGCGGTGGCGACGCTGGTGGTGGCGCGCTGGGAAGGCGAACTCGACGAAGCGAAGCTGGCGAGAGCGCTGGCTGGGACCGCCGACGACAGCCTGCCGGCGGACATCGTTCCCGCCGAGTGATCCACGGTTTCATACGACGGACAATGGCCGCAAGCACGCCGCTTGCGGCCATTGTCATATGTCATCGCTATCAGACGGCATTGCGCAGCGGTGGCAGGGCCTTGCCAACGGCCGCGAAAGAGTCGCAGCGCGACAGACCGGCTTGCGGCGAGACAGGACCGCGCCAGCTTGAGCTCAGCCCTTGAAGTCCCTCCGCGTGTCCGGATATGTGCTTGGGCCGACGGGAATGGGAGCCGCCAACGTGCCCAGATCATCGAACAGGACGAGGCTGGCCGCGCCGACCAGCCCGGCATGGCGGCCGAGCCGGGCCTGGACGACCGGCACGTCGCGATAGGCGCGCATGGCGCGCTGGCGGATGGTCGCCTCGATGACGGGCGCCATCAGGTCGAGGCCATTGGCGATGCCGCCGCCAACGACCAGCACGTCGGGCGAATAGAGGTGCAAGAGGTTGGTGAAACCGACGCCCAGCCAGCGCGCCTCCTCCTCGAGCAGAGCCAGAGCGAGGTCGTCCTGCAGCCGCGCGGCCTCGACCACGTGGCGACCCGTGACCTCTGAGTTGGCCGAGAGGCGGCGCAGCGTCGAACCGTCCAAAGGAGACGTTGCGGCATTGGCGCGGCGGCCGAGCGCGGTTCCCGAAGCGATGGCCTCGAAGCAGCCGACGACGCCGCACACGCAGCGCTCGCCTTCGTTGGTGATGGTCATGTGGCCGATCTCGGCGGCAAGGCCGCGACGGCCATGCAAGATGCGTCCGTCGGCAACGACGCCACCGCCGATCCCGGTCGAGACGGTGACGAAGACCAGGGAGCGCGCACCGTGGCCGGCGCCGAAGCGCCATTCGCCGAGCGCTGCCGCATTGGCGTCGTTCTCCAGCCGCACCGGCAGGCCGAGCCGCCGCTCGAGGATGTCGGCCAGCGGCACGTCCTGCCAGCCGGCCAGCGTCGGCGGTCCGACGGCGATGCCGGCCAGCGGATCGAGCGGGCCCGGCGCGCCGACGCCGACGCCGAGGATCGACAGCCCCGGCGCTTCGGCATGAATGGTCGCGGCCAGCGCCTCGATCTGGCCGATCACCACGTCGGGGCCGGCCTGCGCCTGCGTCGGCACAGCCGCGAAGGCCAGGATCTTGCCGTCACGGTCGACCAGGGCGGCACGAAGCTCGGTGCCGCCAAGATCGATCGCGAGGGCGACTTCAATGCTCATCAGGCCGCGACCTTCAGACCATGCAGCCAGCCGATGCGGCTGGCGAGATCCTCGTCGCCGAAAGCGAGCGAACCGAGCACCACGGTCTCGGCGCCAGCGGCGCGCAGCAGCGGCACGGTTTCGTGGCGGATGCCGCCATCGGCGGCGAGCACCACGGCCGACTCACGACCAGCGTTCCTCAGGATGGCGCGGGCTTCGCCCAGCCTGTCACAGGCCTTCTCCGACAGGCCCTGGCCCTTGACGCCGATCGCGGTTCCAAGAAGCGTGACGAACGCCACTTCGGAGACGAAAGGCTTCATCGCCTCTACAGGGGTCTCCAGCCTCAGCACGACGCCGGCCTCGGCGCCGAGTTCATGCGCCAGCCGCACCGCGCGCAGACCCGCCTCGCCGTTCTCGGCATGGACGCTGATCATGTCGGCGCCGGCCTCGATGAACTGGCGCGTCTGTTCTTCGACGATTGCTTGGTCGACCATCAGATGGACGTGGACGGGCCTGGCCGTCAGTTTGGCGATACGGGCGACGAGATCGGGGAAGAACAGGAAGGACGGCGCGAAATGGCCGTCCGCGACGTCGATGTGGTGCATATCGACATAGGGTTCGATGCGCTGCAAGTCGCTCTCGAAATTGGCGAGATTGGCCGACCACGATGAGAATTCGGCGATCAGACGGTCGCGCGGCAGTGCGGCGATGGCGGCCGGGCCTGACAAAGGTTTCGAGATCATGATTGGTCCTGGTTGTTGAAATTTCTATCGAGAAAGCCGCCGATGGCGGCGCGGATTTCGGTGAAATGGCGATCCTTGTCGGCGGCTTTCGGCGTCACCTCGGTGAAGGCGGCGCCGGGGATGGTCTCAGCCAGTTCGCGGGCGGTCGCCAGGGGATGGACGAGGTCTATGCCGCTGCCGACGACGAGCGTCGGGATTGCGAGGCCGGTCGCCATCGCCCGCGTCACGCCAGGCCCCTCATTGGCGATCGCCTGCATCACCTCGGCAAAGACAACCGCGTTTTCGCGGGCGAAGAAACCGAGCAGCGAGGCGAGATTGTCCGGCGCCTCGCTGCGAAAGCGGGCCGCCGTTGCCGAAGCCGCGAAGATGTCGCGCGCCTCTTCCAGCGGGTGGTCGCGGATGAGTTCCGCCACTTCGACATAAGGGCGCATGTTTTGCGGGGCCGCGTCGAAGGTCCAGGCCGGGCGCACCAGCACAAGACCGGTGACGCGAGCCGGGTGGCGGGCCGCCAGGTGCAGTGCAATGGCGGCGCCCATCGAGATGCCACCGGCAACGAAGCGCCCCATTTCAGCTGCATCGGCAGCGGCCAGCACATCGTCGGCGAACATGGTGATCGAAAACGGACGCTTGCCGCCGGCACCTGAGCCGCCCTGCGCGCGGCATTCCACAGTCAGCCGGCGGCGCGACGGACTGTCGGGAAAGTTCAGCGCCACCTGCGCGGTATCGCCGCCGAGGCCATGCTGGAAGACGATGGGAAGCCCCTGCCCCGTGTCGAAGACGTGGAGCGCAGCGTCGTCGCGCAGCATGATCGTCGGCGCGGCACCCATCAGAGCAGCCCCCGCAGGATGGTTGCGACGCCAGGAGCTTCGTCGGCGGACAAGCCGTGCGTGACCAGCGCGCCATCGAAACCCACCCCCTTTAGCCGCGCGACGAAATCCGGGAAGTCGACGACACCCTGGCCTGATGTGGCGAAGCGGCCGTCGGCAAAACGATCCTTGGCGTGCGCCATGGCGATGTGGCCAGCGGCCTCATCGATCGCGGCGGCGACGATGGCTCTCGCTTCATCGGGCTTTGCATGCTCGAACAGGTTGGCGGGATCGAGCACGATCTTCAGATGCTTCGAACCCATCTCGGCGATCAGCCGGGTCGCATCCATGGCCGAGGTGACGATATTGGCCTGCTCGGGCTCGATGCCGAGATCGACGCCGGCCTCCTCGGCCAGCGCCAGTGCCTTCGCCATTTCGACGGCCATGTCGGACCAGGCCGACGGATCGGCATTGTCGGGATGGTATGCCCATTGGTCGGCTGCGTTGCGCGAGCCGGTGCAGAGCGTCACCAGTGGGATGTCGAGCTTGGCTGCAGTGTCGATGACCACCGCCAGGCGCCTCAGCCCGTCGTCGCGCGCAGCCTTGTCGGGATGCGCCATGTTGTAGGTGCCCGACAGCGCGGCCAGCGAAACGCCTGACGATCGCGCGGCGGCAGCAATGGCGGCGACGGCATTCGCCGGCACGGCATCCGGCATCGACGGCAGGCCGGCGCAGGCGAGATTGAACTGCGTCGTCTCGTAGCCGGCCTGCTTCACGGCAGCCAGCACGGTGGCCGGGTCGGTGCCCGCAAATGTCTTGGCGAAGATGCCGAGGCGCATCAGACCGCACCCGAAACCGAGGCAAGCTCGATCCGCTCGCCAGTCTCGACAGAGCGCGCAATCGCCACCATGGCGCGGATCGACGCGATGCCGTCCCCGACATTGGCGCCGCGCATCGGCGCGCCGGTGAGCACGGTGTCGGCAAGGCCCTCGAGCTGGCGGCGGAAGAAGTGGCCGTCGGCGCCAAGCGGTTTTCGCGAGGTCGCGTCCTTCTCATGGAAGATGTCGACCTCGCTGGCGCGGAAATACCAAGGGTTGAAGGTCCTGGCGATGATGGAACCGTTCTCGCCATAGAGCTGAAACCCTTCGTGCCAGTCCATGCGTACGGCGACGGTGAGGTCGAGATGGCCAAGCGCGCCGCTGGCGAATTCGGTTTCGACGAACCAGCAATAGGCGCCGAAGCGCTCGTTGAGGCGGGCGCGCACGGCAACGATATTGCCACAGAGGAAGCGGGCGGTGTCAACCAGATGCGATCCGTGCGCCAGCATGAAATATCGCCTGAGATCAGCCTTGGGATTTCCGCCCGGCTTTTTCGCGAGCTTGCTGGTGACTGGCAGCGGCTGCACGGCGTCGGTGTTGGTGTAGCGGTGGGTGGAGTCGCAATACCAGGCCTTCAGTGCCAGCACCTCGCCCATCTCGTCGCGAACGAAGTCGCGGGCGGCCTCCAGCGCCGGATCGAAGCGCTTCATGTGGCCGACCTGCAGCACCTTGCCGGAGCGCTTGACCGCCTCTGCCAAGGCCTCGCCTTCCTCGACCGAGGTACCGATCGGCTTTTCGCAGAGAACATGCTTGCCGGCATCGAGCGCCTTGATCGACATCGGCACGTGATAGGCATCCGACGTGGCGACGATGACTGCTTCGAGCTCGGGATCTGCGAGCATGGCGTCATAGTCGGCATACATCTTCTTTGGTTCATAGGTGGCGCCCATGCGGGCGAGCAAATCGGGTGCCGCATCGCAGATGGCGTAGAGGTCGGCATTGCCGGCCTTGACGCAGGATTCCAGATGCGCGAACTGGGCGATCGGGCCGCAGCCGAGCACACCGACCCTGAGGCGTCTGTCCTGTTTCTTGATCATCGTCTCAGGCCCCGTAGCCGCGCATCGTCCGGCGGTTGGTCTTGACCGCGCCGGCCGGATCGGCGGCGGCGGTGTCGGATTCTTCTTCCAGCACCAGCCAGCCGTTGAAGTTCGGCGCGGTACCGGCGATCTCGATGACCTGAGGCGTGTCGCATACGCCTTGGCCCAGCATCGCCCAGGTGCCGTCGGCATCGACGTCCTTGAGGTGGATGTAGCGGATGCGGTCGCGGTAGGTGGTGAGCGTGTCGGCCATGTCCCTGTGGCCGCGCAGGATGTGACCGGTATCCGGCACCCAGCCGACCAGATCGGGGTCGAGCAAGGCAAAAATCGCGTCGTAATCGGCGCGGTCGAACAGCAGCGTGTTGTGGTGCGAACTCGGATGCACCGCCACCTGGACACCCGCCTTGCGGCCGAGTTCGCCGGCCTTGTTGTAAACCTCGGCCGCGACAGCGAATTTGTCGTGGCGTGGCCCGTCGGAGACGACGGTGGCCGAGCCCATCGACACCAGCGCATCGGGAAAGTTTGCCACGAAATCGATCCAGCGCCTGGCGGTTTCGAGATCGGTGCCGATCCCGTCCTTGAGCGTGAAGCCGCTCCTGGAGCCGAAGGCGAAGGAAATGAGCGCCAGACCGGACGACTTCAGCGCGGCGGCGAACTCGGTGGGTTTGCCGGCATAGTGGCCGATCATGGTGTCGGTGATCTCGATGCCGGCATAGCCACCATCGGCGATCGCCTTCAACAGATCGTCGGGGCCGCCGGTGAACCGGTCTCCCAGCATTTCCCAGGTGAAGGTCTGGCAGCCGACTTTGAGGTCTTTCACGTTCATCCTTTCATTCCTTGATCCCGCCCATTCCTTGATGCTGCCCTGCGTCAGCCCTTCGATGATGGAAGAACGGCACGAGTGCAATCAGCGGAACGGTGACGACGGCGGAGGCGCGGCGATATCGCCCGCCAGCAGACAGGGTCCAATCATCCATTGCAACACACGGACCCTGCTCCGTCAGTCTCCTTGGGAGGGACATCCTACTTGACCGAGCCTGGGTCATGCGGATTCGAGCAAGGGCGTCAGCGGGACCTCCAAGGCCTTTTCGCTGTGATCACGGACGATGGCCTGCCCGGTCCAATACGCAGCCAGCTTGATAGGATCGGGGCCATGGTGATCTATGCCTGAACCCGTCGCGATCCCTGGCCGCCCTCGAAATATCCGAGGCCGAATGACCCACGGGCTTTGGCGCCCGCGATCGGCCGGTTTTCATGTCCGTCATTTTCTCCTCCCAGAGCCAGCAGCCTCCCGACACCGCGCAGGCATTTCCGCATGTTCTATAAAAATTTTACGCGCGTCAATATTTAAAACGTTGTATAGCCATTTCGAGCCCGATCCGGCACCGTCGCGACGATCGGGCAGACGTGATCGCATTGGGAGGTACGACAGAAAATGCAGGCAAACTCACAAGCCAAACTCGGCATCGGTGTCATCGGATGCGGCAACATCTCGATGACGTACCTGCGCAATGCCGCGCTTTTCGGCGGCATCGAATTGCGCGCCTGCGCCGATATTTCAGCCGAGATGGCGGCGCTGCGAGCCAAGGAATACGGTATCCGGCCCCTTGGCGTCGATGCGCTGCTGGCCGATCCCGAGATCGACCTCGTCCTCAACCTGACCATTCCGGCGGCGCATTTCGATATTTCATTCTCCGCCCTTTCGGCGGGAAAGCATGTCTTCACCGAAAAACCGCTCGCAACCTCGGCCGGCGACGGCCGCCGCCTGGTGGCGGAGGCGGCCAAACGCGGCCTGCTGCTCGGCTCGGCTCCAGACACCTTCCTTGGCGCAGCCGGACGCAAAGCGCGCCGCCTGATGGATGAGGGCGCCATCGGCCGCCCTGTCACCGGCACCGCCTTCATGATGGGGCGCGGCATGGAACACTGGCATCCCAATCCGCAATTCTACTACGAGCCGGGCGGCGGCCCGGTGTTCGACATGGGTCCCTACTACCTGACGATGCTGGTCAACCTGCTCGGCCCGGTCGCGCGCGTCATGGCGATGGCGACACGCGGCCAGGAGGAACGGCTGATATCGGCCGAAGGGCCATTCAAGAACACCAAATTCAAGGTCGGCACGCCGACCAATGTGCTGTCGCTGCTCGAATTCCGCTCCGGCGCGACCGTCACTTTTGGCGCTTCATGGGATGTCTTCAGGCATTCCAATCATCCGATCGAACTGCACGGCACGGAAGGCTCGCTGCGGCTGCCCGACCCGGATACGTTCGGCGGCACGGTGTCGCTGTCGGAACGCGGCGCCGACTGGAAGGATTTCGCCAGCGAAGGCGAACTCTACGGCGCCCGCAACTGGCCTTACGCGGCGCCCGACCGCGCCAACTACCGCATGCTCGGCGTCGCCGACCTGGTGCATTCGCTGCAGACAGGCGCGACGCCCCGCGCTTCCGGCAATCTGGCGCTGCATGTGCTGGAGATCATGGAAGCGATCCTGCATTCGGGCGAGACGGGGAGTTCGGTCGCCATGACAGGTGACGTCGTCCAGCCGGCCCTGCTTGGCGAAGACGAAGCGTGCGGCCTGCTCGCCTAAGCGTTCCTTGTTTTCACGCAATCCGGACGGAAAACCGCTGCACACTTTTCCTGGAATTGCTTTGACGGAGATGACGATGACGCTCGACCCAGATGCGCTGCGTGCCCTGGAAATCGGCCGTGCCGCCGGCGGCGAACCCTTCGAGAATGACAGCGTCGCGGCGGCGCGGGCCACGTACAACGCTTCGTTCCCGACGCTGCAGGGCGAGCACGAGCCGGTCGCGGCAACCGAGCAGCAGCAGATCGACGGGCCGAACGGCCCGGTGACGATCCGCATCCATCGCGGTATCGGCGCGCCGCGGACGGGGGCGCGCGCCGTGCTCTATCTGCATGGTGGCGGCTGGGTGATCGGCAATCTCTCCTCGCATGACGATATCTGCCGCTGGCTGGCCAATCTCGGCAACGCCGTCGTCGTCTGTCCCGATTACCGGCTGGCGCCGGAGCACAAGTTTCCCGCCGGGCTCGAGGATTGCGCGGCAGCGCTGCGCTTCATGGCCGCTGGAGAACTCGGCATCGACCCTACCCGTATTGCCGTCGCTGGCGACAGTGCCGGCGGCAACCTTGCCGCCGTGCTGGCATTGCTCGCCCGCGACAGGCTGGCGCCGCCGCTCGCCGCCCAGATCCTGATCTATCCCAACACCGATGCCCGCCAGACGGCGGACAGCTACCGGCGTTTCGGCGAAGGCTTCGGACTCACCGCCGCCACCATGGCCTGGTTCCGCGACCACTATGTGCGAACGCCCGATGATATCGCGGACTGGCGCGTATCGCCGCTGCTGGCCTCCAGCCTCGCCGGCGCACCGTCGGCCTTCGTCGTGATCGCCGGCCACGACATCCTTGCCGACGAAGGGACGGCCTATGCCGAGCGCCTGCGCGCCGACGGAGTGCCGCTGGCGTTGCGACACTGGCCGGGTCAGATCCACGGCTTCGTCTCGATGGGCCGCCACATCCTGGCCGCGCGGCAAACGGTAAGCGAGGCGGCGGCCTGGCTCCGCCTACAGACGCCGGAGCCGATCACTCAGGCCGACTGACGCATCACCAGGGTGGCGCCAAGCTTGACGTTGCGCGCCAGATCATGGCCGGACGGATCGGCCTCGTCCAGCAACGCCAGCAGGATCTCGACGGTGCGGCCGGCCATGGCGGCGAAGTCCTGTGCCATGGTGGTCAGCGCGGGACAGGTGTAGCGGCTCAACGGATGATCATCGTGGGCGGCGACGCGAAAATCGCAATCGGCGCGGCGGCCGATCTTCAGCCCGCGCGAAAAGGCGGCCGCCATCACACCGAAGGCGAGACGATCATTGGCGCAGAGCAGCGTGCGGGCCGGCAGGCCGCCTCTCTCCAGCGTCCTGTCCATCCATTCGTGGCCGATGCGCTCGAAGTCCCAGCTATAGTCGCCCGCCGCCTTGAGAACGGTGGGCTCCAGGCCCGCGGCCTGCATCGCGTCGATATAGCTCTGCAGGCGTTCGCCCGAATTGTGGTTGACGTGCGGGATGTCGACATAGACAGGCGGTTCGCCGGACCGGCAGAGATAATCGACGATGGTCGAGGTGCTCTGGTGGTTGTCATTCCCGACGAATGGCGTGTCGCCTTCGATATAGGTGTCGAAATAGACGATCGGGATGTCCTCGCTCATCCGTTCGAAGACGCCGGGTTCGGAGACCAAGCCCAAGGGCGCGACGATAGCACCCGCGACCTTCAGCGACATCAGCGTCCTGACCGATTCCGCCTCCAGTTTCGGCGAACCGTGCGAGGAGATGACGATCGGCCAAAACCCTTCGTCGCGACAGCGCCGTTCGATGCGGCTGACCATCTCGGCGTAGAACGGATCGGTGATCGCCGGTACGACGATGCCGACATTGCGGGTGCGCTTGCGGTTGAGGTTGCGGGCAAAAACATTCGGCTGATAGTCGGACGAACTAAGCGCCGCCTCGATGCGCGCCCGGGTCGCCGGCTTCACGCTGGCCGGATCGTCGAAATACTTCGACAGGGTCGGCCGCGAAACGCCGGACGCCCTGGCGAAATCATCCATCGTCCGGTGGGTCTTTTCCGCCATCTATATTTCAGGCCCCTTATCCTCGATGCCAGCCTTAACGCTCTGGCGAGAATCAGTCTTGCGATCGTCGCGGTGAGGCAGCATTGCTTGAGCCAACTTATTCAGTCAAATTTCCACGGTTTCCAGTACAACGCAGAAGCATTGCGCACGTCAAATTATTTATTGACGCTCCGAAAACGACAACTTAGGTTTTGAACATGCACGGATAAAGGAATTTCTGGCCAAGCGGAGGCCGTCCGTCCGCAGATGGTGAGGACATGAAGAAACTGGTTTGTGCCGGCGAGATCCTGGTCGAGATCATGGCCGAGCGGATCGGCCAGAGTTTTCGCGCTCCCGGCCCGCTGGTCGGTCCGTTTCCCTCGGGCGCTCCCGCCATCTTCGTCGATCAGGCGGCGCGGCTCGGCCAGCCGGCGGGGCTGATCGCGGCAGTGGGCGACGACGATTTCGGCCATTTGAACATCGAGCGCCTGCGTGCCGACGGCGCCGACATCTCGGCCATCACCGTCCATCACGGTGCCGCGACCGGAACCGCCTTCGTCACCTATGAGAGCGATGGCAGCCGGCACTTCGTCTACAACATCAAGCAGAGTGCCGCCGGCCTGATCGAGATGGGCGCGGAAGCGCGCGCGCTGCTGGCCGGCGCCGACCATTTTCACGTCATGGGGACATCGCTGTTCTCGCCCGAGGTGATCGAAATTGCCCGCAACGGGATCGAAGCCGTCAAGATGCGCGGCGGCACGGTCTCTTTCGACCCCAACATCCGCAAGGAGATGCTCGATCTACCGGGCATGCGCGACGCCTTGCTCTTCGTGTTGTCAAAGACCGACGTGTTCCTGCCGAGCGGGCCGGAACTCTTCACCTTCGCCGAGGCAAACGACGAGGAAAGCGCGGTACGCGAAATGCTGGACCGCGGCATCTCCACTATCGTCGTCAAGAAGGGCGCGCAGGGCGCCGTCCACTACGATCAGTCGGGGCGCACGGCTTCACCCGGCTTCGTCGTCGAGGAAATCGATCCGACCGGCGCCGGAGACTGCTTTGCCGCGGCCTTCGTCTCCTTCTGGCTGCGTGGAGAGGCACCGGAAAGGGCGCTGCGAATAGCCAATGGCTGCGGCGCGCTGGCGGTGACGAAGAAGGGACCAATGGAAGGCATCGCCTCGCTCGCCACCGTCGAGGCGTTCATCGAGACCGCCCGGACCGGAGCACCGGCATGAGCCAGGCGACCGATCGACTGGCTGGCATCGCCACGCGCCGTGCGGCCGGCGAACGCTGTGGCATCGCCTCGATCTGCTCGGCCCATCCGCTGGTCGTCGAAGCGGCGCTGCGCCACGGCAAGGCGCGCGGCGCCGATGTGCTGATCGAGGCCACCTGCAACCAGGTCAACCACGAGGGCGGCTATACCGGCATGACACCGGGCGATTTCCGCCGCTTCGTCGAGACGATCGCCGGAAAGGCCGGCTTTCCCCTGGACAGGCTGGTGCTCGGCGGCGACCATCTGGGCCCCAATCCTTGGAAGCACCTGCCGGCGCCCGAGGCGATGGAAAAAGCCGCACGCATGGTGGATGCCTATGCCGAGGCAGGCTTCACAAAGATCCACCTGGACGCCAGCATGGGCTGCGCCGGCGAAGGCGCGGCACCGCCCGACGCCACCATCGCCGCGCGCGCCGCCGAACTGGCCGAGGTGGCGGAGGCCGCGGTTGAACGAACAGGCGGCACCAGGCCTGTCTATGTCATCGGCACGGAAGTGCCGGTGCCGGGCGGCGCACAGGAGGCCATGGACCATCTGGCGGTGACGACACCGGAGGCCGCGGGCGAGACGGTTCGCATCCACCGCGATGCGTTCCACCAGCGCGGCCTCGACCAGGCTTTCTCGCGGGCGATCGGCGTCGTCGTGCAGCCGGGCGTCGAATTCGGCAATGCCGAGGTCATCGCCTACCGGCCGGAACGCGCCCGGGCGCTTGCCGGCACGCTGCGAGACCTGCCGCAATTCGTCTTCGAGGCCCACTCGACCGACTACCAGCCCACTGCGGCGTTGAGCGCGCTGGTCGACGACGGTTTTGCCATACTCAAGGTCGGGCCATGGCTGACCTTCGCGCTGCGCGAAGCCCTCTATGGTCTGAGCCATATCGCCGACATTCTGGTCCCCGATCCGTCGCGGGAAAGCCTGCCGGCGGCCATGGAGCGCGTCATGCTGGCGGCGCCCGGCAATTGGAAGAATTACTATCACGGCTCCGAGGCCGAGCAGCGGATCGAGCGGCATTTTTCCTACAGCGACCGTATCCGCTACTACTGGCCTGCGCCGGCGGCGCGGCAGTCCGTGAACGCGCTGATGCAGGCGCTGGGCGAGCGCGACATCCCCTCACCCCTGATCAGCCAGTATCTCGGCCGCCTCGACAGCGCGGTAGCGAGCGGATCCGTCGCGCCAAAGGCCAGGGAACTCCTCATCGCAGGCGTGACGGACGTTCTCAAGATCTATGCCAGCGCAACCGGCTGATCCCGACTTTCATGGCTGTGGCACCAGGGCCCACGTGGTGCGGCGCAACGCCAGATCGCGATGCGCGTCAGCGGCGGCGTCAAGGGCTCCGGCTATGGTTGCTTCGGCGGCAAGGCCTCGATCGCCGAATTCACCGATTTGCGCTGGGTGACGATCGAGGAGCCGGGCCAGCACTATCCGTTCTGCAATGGCCTCGCTTCGGGCAAGTCGCGGCGAAGATCAAACAGCCAGCGACGGTATGAGGCGGACGCTGGCGGATTGTTTCTGGCCAGGGGCCAGCACAATGCAGCCGGTGTCGATGTCCTTGTCGCCCCTCCGGTTGAAAGCATCGGTAATGTTGCTGACCGGCTCGGCGCAAAAGAACGGTTCGCCCGGCGGCGTGTAGAGGGCGAGGAAGTCGAGCGGCGCCTCTGCCTCGATGTCCAGCTGCCGTCCGTGTTCGGGCCAGGTAATCCGGGCGCGGCGCGCCCATCCGGTGAAGACCGTGTCGAAGTCCACTTCCGATACGTCAAAGCCGATGGATGGATCGGCCCCCACGGGCGGCGGGACATGCCGGATGGGCAGCACCTCCGCATCGGTTTCCCACATGCCTGATACCCGTGCCTGGACATGCGTCCACGGTGTCGATGGGAAGTAAGGATGGAGACCGAGGCCAACCGGCATCGGCGCGTCCGACAGGTTGCGCACGGCAATGGTCATGCAAAGCCTGCCTTCGGCCAGCGAGATCACTTGCTCGGCTTCATAGCTCCACGGCCAGGAATCGGCGGCGTGGCGATAGCGCAGGACGATCATGCTCGCTTCATGGCTCACGACCGTCCACGGGTGACGCCAGCGATGGCCGTGCTCATGGTGTGGATCGTCCGGGGCCGTCGGCAATTGAATGCGGCGTCCCGCGAATTCGAAGCGGCCATTCCTGATGCGGTTGGAATAGGGCACGAGCGGAAAGCAGGCCATGGCGCCGGCATCGCGACAACCTATCGCCGCTGGGTCGGCCGGACGTAGCCAATCCACGGCGGAACCATCCCGCCACCATCGATACGACGCCAGCGCTCCACCAGCGGCGGGAGCAATTTCGACCGTCGCGATGCCATCACTGATCGAGACCAGTTCCGTGTGCTGCGCGACGGCCACAGCGAAATTCTTTGTCATCGCCACTCCCCCAATCCCTTGACTCCAATTCCCACAGCTATAAGACATATCATATGAATAGTATGAAGAATAGAAAATCATTCAGCACGGCCCGCACGTCACGAGTCGCGGTCGCGGTTTCCAGCGGCTCCACCGCGCTGCACGCCACCGTCGTCGAGCAGATCGGGCTGCGTATCGTGCAAGGCGACTTCCTGCCCGGCGAGGCGCTGCCTAATGCCGACGATTCCAGCGAGATGCTGGGGGTCAGCCGCACCGTGCTGCGCGAGGCGATCAAGGTGCTGGCGGGCAAGGGGCTGGTCGAATCCAGGCCGAAGACCGGCACGCGGGTGCGTCCTCGCGCCGACTGGAATTTCCTCGACCCCGACGTCCTGTCCTGGCGCTATACCGGCGGTGTCAGTGCGGAGGATGTGCGGGCGCTGTTTGAACTGCGCCGCGCCATCGAGCCGATGTCGGCGGCCCTTGCCGCGCAGCGTGCGACGCCGGCTCAGATCGCCGAGATCCATGCAGCGCTGGCTGAAATGGAAGCACTGAGCGATGACGGAGACCGCTTCGCCAAGCCCGATCTGGTGTTCCACCAGACCATATTGCGCATGACCGGCAACGAGCTGATCGGCTCGCTGGCCGCACTGGTCGAGACCGCGTTGGTAATGAGCTTTCGCCTCTCCAACGACAATCCGGAAGGGCAGCGCCATTCCTTGCCGCTGCACCGGGAAGTCGCCGAGAAGATTGCCGACGGCGACGCCGCCGGCGCGCAAAAGGCATTGCTGGTGCTTATCGACAATGCCGAGGATGACGTGCGCCGCAGCGTCGAGAACCGCAACAAACGCCGCAACGAGCGGGGCCTGCAATCGTGACCGAGACCAAACGCAAATTGCGGTCGGAAGCCTGGTTCGGCGGTGAAGGCAAGAACGCTTTCATGCACCGCAGCTGGATGAAGAACCAGGGCATTCCCGCTGACGCTTTCGACGGCCGCCCGGTGATCGGCATCTGCAACACGTGGTCGGAACTGACCCCCTGCAATGCGCATCTGCGGGCGCTCGCCGATCACGTCAAGCGCGGCGTCTATGAGGCCGGCGGCCTGCCGTTCGAATTTCCCGTGATGTCGCTGGGCGAGAGCAACATGCGCCCCACCGCCATGCTGTTTCGCAACCTGGCCAGCATGGATGTCGAGGAATCCATCCGTGGCAATCCGATCGACGGCGTCATCCTGCTTGTCGGTTGCGACAAGACCACGCCGGCGCTCTTGATGGGGGCTGCCTCGTGCAACCTGCCGACCATCGCCGTCTCCGGTGGGCCGATGCTGAACGGCAAGTTCCGCGGACAGGATATCGGCTCGGGCACGCATGTCTGGAAATTCGCCGAGGAGGTCAAGGCCGGCCGCATGCCGGTCGCCGACTTCCTTGCCGCCGAGCAGGGCCAGAGCCGGTCGGCCGGCAGCTGCATGACGATGGGCACCGCCTCGACCATGGCCAGCATGGTGGAGGCGCTCGGCATCGGCATGCCCGACAACGCCGCGATCCCGGCGGTGGATTCGCGCCGAAGCGTGCTTGCCCAGTTGGCCGGACGGCAGATCGTCGATCTTGTCCACCGCGACGTGACGATTGCAAAGATCCTTACCAGGCAAGCCTTCGAGAATGCCATTCGCGTCAATGGCGCGATCGGCGGCTCGACCAATGCGGTGCTGCATCTGATCGCCATCGCCAACCGGGTCGGTGTCGATCTCGGCCTCGATGACTGGGACCGCCTTGGCCGCGGCGTGCCAACCATTGTCGACCTGATGCCGTCGGGCCGGTTCCTGATGGAAGATTTCTACTATGCCGGGGGGCTAGCTGCGGTCATGGCGTCGCTTGATGAAGTGGGGCTTCTTCATCGCGACGCCATGACCGTCAGCGCCAAGACCATCGGTGAACTGATCGACGGCGCGCCCAACTATAACCGTGAGGTCATACGGCCGCTGCGCGAGCCGCTGACCAAGGAGGGCGGCATCTCGATCCTGCGTGGCAATCTGGCGCCCAACGGAGCCGTCATCAAGCCGTCCGCGGCAACGCCCGAACTGATGCAGCATCGCGGCAAGGCGGTCGTTTTCGAGAACATCGAGCATTATCATGCCCGCATCGACGATCCCGAGCTGGATATCGACGCCTCCTCGGTGATGGTGCTGAAGAATTGCGGACCGCGCGGTTATCCCGGGATGGCCGAGGTCGGCAACATGCCGCTTCCAGCCAAGCTGCTCAGAGAAGGCGTTTCCGACATGGTGCGCATTTCGGACGCGCGCATGAGCGGTACCGCCTACGGCACGGTGGTGCTGCATGTGGCGCCGGAGGCCGCGGCCGGTGGTGTGCTGGCCCTGGTGCGGGACGGCGATCTCATCGAGCTCGACGTCGCCGGCCGCCGTCTCGAGCTTTTGGTTTCGGACGAGGAACTGGCGATCCGCCGCCGTGACTGGAAGCCGCCGGAGCCGCCGCAGGGTGGCTACCAGGGCCTCTATGTCGAGCGCGTGCTGCAGGCCGACAAGGGCTGCGACTTCGACTTTCTCGTCGGTCGGCGCGATGCCGGCATTCCCCGGCATTCCCATTAGAGAGGGGCGCGATGACGGATCAGATCGGCAGCTACGCGACCTACCCCAGCCTGAAGGGCCGCAGCGTGTTCATAACCGGCGGCGGCAGCGGCATCGGTGAAAGCCTGGTGCGCCATTTCTGCGCGCAAGGCAGCCGCGTCGCCTTCGTGGATCTGGCCGAGGAGCCTTCACGGCGCCTGGTCGATGCGATCGCGGCCGAAGGGCATGCCGCGCCGCTATTCATTCCCTGCGACCTGCGCAATGTCGAGCAGCTGCAGGCGGCGACCGTCGAGGCGATGCGGCACAACGGCCCGATCCAGGTGCTGTGCAACAATGCCGGCAATGACGACCGCCACCAGACCAAGGACGTCACGGTGGCCTATTGGGACGACCGCATGGCGGTCAATCTGCGCCACCAGTTCTTCGCCGCCCAGGCGGTGCGCCCGCAAATGGGCTCGCTGGGCGGCGGCTCGATCATCAATTTCGGTTCCATTACCTGGATGGTCGGCGATCCCGACTGCCCTGCCTATGTCACCGCGAAAGCCGCTGTCTACGGCATGACGCGGGCGCTGGCCCGCGAACTCGGCCCCGAGCGCATCCGCGTCAACTGCATGGTGCCTGGCTGGGTGATGACAGAGCGCCAGATGCGGCTATGGCTGAACCCCGCCGGCGAACGCCAGATCGCGGAGCGGCAGTGCCTGCCCGACCGGCTGCAGCCATCCGACATTGCGCGCATGGCGCTGTTCCTCGCCGCCGACGACAGCCTGATGTGCACGAGCCAACAGTTCATCGTCGACGCGGGCTGGGTGTGACCCCGTACGGCCTCTAGGGAAGAAGGGCATTTCATGCGTCTTGTTCAGTACACAACGATCGATGGCGGCAGGCGGGTCGGCCGCGTTTCCGATGACGGCAATCGCCTGCATCCACTCGACAAGACAAGCACCGTGCTGGAGCTCGCCGAAGCGGCGATCGCCCAGGGTGCATCGATCGCGGCGCTGGTCGAGAAGCGGACGGGTGCGGCCACGATCGACTATGGCGAACTGCTGCGCGATGGCCGCGTGCTCGCTCCCGTCGACCATCCGGAACCGGCGCGCTTCCTGGTCACCGGCACCGGCCTCACCCACACCGGAAGTGCCGCCGCGCGCGACAAGATGCATGTGCTGACCCATGGCGAGGACGCCGAGGAATCGGATTCGCTGAAGATCTTCCGCATGGGCCTCGAAGGCGGCAAGCCCGGCGCCGGCAAGATCGGCATCCAGCCCGAGTGGTTCTTCAAGGGCGTCGGCACCTGTGTCGTGCCGCCTGGCGCCGATCTGCCGATGCCTGCCTTCGCGAAAGCCGGCGCCGAAGAAGCCGAGATCGTTGGCCTTTACCTCAATGGGCCGGATGGCCGCCCCTATCGCATCGGCTATGCGCTGGGCAACGAATATTCCGACCATGTGACGGAGGCCGAGAACTACCTCTATCTCGCCCACTCGAAACTCCGCTCCTGCTCGATCGGACCGGAGCTTCTGATCGGCGACCTGCCCGAAGAAGTGCGTGGCCATTCCCGCATTCTGCGCGACGGCACTGTTATCTGGGAACAGGAATTCCTGTCGGGCGAAGCGCACATGTCGCATTCGATCGCCAATCTCGAACACTTCCATTTCCGCTACCCGATGCACCGCAGGGCGGGCGACCTGCACGCCTATTTCTTCGGAGCGGCGGTGATGAGCTACGCCTCCGGCGTCAAGACGGCTTCCGGCGACGAGTATGAAATCCAGGCACAGACATTCGGCAAGCCGTTGCGCAACCGGATGGTGTCGGTGCCGGACGAGGGACTGGTCGCCGTCACCCAGCTATGACGGCGATAGCCCCGGAAAT
Source organism: Mesorhizobium sp. B2-3-10 (assembly GCF_006442275.1). NCBI lineage: Bacteria > Pseudomonadati > Pseudomonadota > Alphaproteobacteria > Hyphomicrobiales > Phyllobacteriaceae > Mesorhizobium > Mesorhizobium sp. B2-3-10. Next base: position 162,332 of record NZ_VFVT01000007.1, on the reverse strand, counting down.
TACGGTCCACCAGAACGACAATGGGAGATTAAAAATGGGACTGAAGAAAGCGTTTCTGAGACTAGCGACCATCGGGCTCGGCATCGGCCTGATGACGTCGGCGGCGCTGGCCGCGAACCTTCGCGTGCTGGCCTGGGACGGTTATGCCGACCCGGACTGGGTGAAGGACTTCACCGCCGCCACCGGCATCGGCGTCGATGTCGTCTTCATCGGCAGCGATGACGAAATCTGGGCCAAGATCAAGGGCAGCGAAGGGCAGGACTTCGACGTCTTCGCCGTCAACACCGCCCAGTTGCAGCGCTACATCAAGGCCGATCTGGTGTCGCCGATCGACATCACCAAGCTGCCGAACCAGAAGGACGTGCTGCCGCGCTTCCGTGATCTGTCTCAGGTCAGCGGCGACACCAAGGACGGCAAGGTCTACGGTATTCCGTTCTGCTTCGATTCCATCGGGCTGATCTACGACACCGACAAGGTCAAGCCGGCGCCGACCTCGATGTCCGTCCTGTGGGATCCGGCCTACAAGGGCAAGATCCTGGCCTACGACAATGGCGAGCACAATTTCTCGTTCACCGCGCTGACGCTCGGCTACAAGGATCCGTTCAACCTCGACGAAAAACAAATGGCGGCGGTCAAGGCCAAGCTGGTCGAGCTCAAGCGCAATGTGCTGAGCTTCTACACCACCGCCGACGAGGCGCAGCAGATCTACCAGAACAATGATGTTGCGCTGATCTGGGCCAATTATGGCCAGCAGCAGGTGAAGGCACTGCAGAAGATCGGCGCCCATGTCGCCTACGTCAATCCGAGCGAAGGCGCGCTTGCCTGGCTCGACAACTGGGTGATCTCCAAGGGTGTCCGCGACAATGCCGCGGCCGAGAAATGGATCGACTTCATGCTGACGAAGAAGATCAGCGGCGCGCTTTCCGAGCGCACCGGATTCGGCAACACGGTGGTCGAGTCGAGCAGTGCGGGCGGCAACGACAAGCTGGTCTGGCTCAACAATGTCGAGGATCCGCTCAAGCGTTCGGACTTGTGGAACGAGGTCAAGGCGACGCCCTGATCCCTTCCGCGCCTGACTTCGAAGGACCCGGCGGTCCGGACGTTCCGGACCGCCGAAGCGTATGCGAGAATATCCCATGAGCCAGAACACCGACCTCTTGACGCTGCGGTCCGTCTCGAAATCCTACGGCACGGTTCCCGTGCTGCACGGCATCGACCTGTCGCTCCGGGACGGTGAGTTCCTCACCGTTCTTGGGCCGTCGGGTTCGGGCAAGACCACGGTCCTGCGGCTGATCGGCGGGCTGGAGCCGCTGACGTCAGGCGAGATCCGGCTGGACGGCCAGGACATCAGCCGCATGCCGATCAACAAGCGGCCGTTCAACACGGTGTTCCAGGACTATGCGCTGTTCCCCCATATGACCGTCTCCGGCAATGTCGGCTATGGGCTTTCGGTGCGCCATATCAAGCGCAAGGAGATCGCCAGCCGCGTGGCGCAAGCCCTCGATCTGGTGCAGCTCGGACGTTTCGCCGAGCGCTTTCCGGAACAGCTTTCCGGCGGCCAGCGCCAGCGTGTCGCGCTCGCCCGGGCGCTGATCTGCCAGCCGCGCCTGATCCTGCTCGACGAGCCGCTGGCGGCACTCGATCTCGAATTGCGCCGGCAGATGCAGGAGTTCCTGAAATCCATCCAGCGCGAGATCAAGACCACCTTCCTGTTCGTCACCCACGACCAGGAAGAAGCGATCGGCATGGCCGATCGGATCTGCGTCATGCAGGCCGGCCATATCCGCCAGCTCGGCACGCCGCATGAGCTCTACTACAAGCCGAATTGCGAATTCGTGGCGCGCTTCTTCGGCGAGAACAATCTGGTGGCCGGAAAACTCGGTCCGGTGCAAGGCGAGCAGCGACCGATCGAGACGACACTTGGACGGCTGGTGTGCTCGATCAGCGACCAGCCGCATCTGAAGATTGCCCCGGATGGCGCCGCGGCTTTCGCGGCGTTCCGCCCCGAAGCCTTGCATCTCGCGGACGCCCGTGATGGCGCCAATCGCTTTTCCGGTGCCATTGCCGATCTCGCCTTTGCCGGCTCGTCGACGGTCGCCACGATCATGGCGGGTGCGGACGATGCCGCGCAGCGCCTGCGGCTGCGCATGCCGAGCCGGATCGACGGCAGCATCTTGAAATCCGGCGAGACGGTCTGGCTTTCGTTTGCGCCGCATGAAGGCCATCTGGTGCTGGCATGAGCGGAACCGGCTCGACACACGCCGCGCAACGGCGGCTGTCACGGCTGGTGACGGTGCTGGCATTCGCCTTGCCGGTTATCTTCGTCCTCGTGCCGCTGGCAATCTTCCTGGTCTACAGTTTCTTCAGCGTCGACCAGGGTACGATCGTCCATGCACCGACGCTCGGCAACTATGTCAGGTTTTTCACCGACCCGATCTTTCTGCCGGTGTTCTGGAACACCATCGTGCTGTGCGTATCGGTGGCCGTCATCTGTATCCTTCTCGCCTATCCCGCCGCCTACTTCCTGACGACGCTGAAAGGGCGGTGGCGCTATGCCCTGCTGATGTTGCTGCTGGTGCCACTGCTGATGAGCTACGTCATCAAGATCTACGCGATCCGCAGCATCCTCGGCCTCAACGGCTTCCTCAACAAGGCGCTGGTGGCGCTCGGCATCCTGGATCAGCCATCGACGCTTTTCGTCTTCAACATGAACGCGATCCTCTTGACGCTCAGCCTGCTTTTGATCCCGTTCGCCATCCTGCCGATCTTCCTGTCGCTGGAGCGGATCCCGCAGACCTTGCTGCGCGCCTCGGATGACCTGGGCGCCAGCAGCCTGCAGACATTCCTGCGCATCACCTTGCCGCTGAGCCTGCCCGGCGTCGCCTCGGCGGCGAGCTTCGTCTTCGTACTGGCGATCGGCGATTTCCTGACGCCTCAGATGGTCGGCGGGATCAGCGGCTTCACCTTCGGCCGCATCCTCTACAGCCAGTTCGGCACGGCCTATAACTGGCCGTTCGGCGCCGCGCTGTCGGTGGCGCTTGCGATCGTGGTGATCGCCGCCATTCTCATTGGCGAACGGTTCGGGCGCAGCCGGGGAACGTCGGTATGAGCGCGCTGCCCCGGCCTTCCACTGTCTTCCTGGCCGCGATTACGACGCTGGTCGCGGTACTGCTCTACAGCCCACTGTTCGTGCCGATCGTGTCGTCGTTCTTCACCATTTCGCATGGCAATGTCGACTGGTCGTCGCCGACCTTTTCGACCTATGTGGCGCTGGCTGAAAACCATGACATCCTGACCGCGTTGCGCACCACGCTGATCGTCGGCGTCTGTACCGTGATCCTGTCGGTGGTCAGCGGGACGCTGCTGGCGCTCTACTACCACGGCCGCCGCTCGGGACGTTCGGTTCTGCAGTTCATCATCTTCCTGCCATTCCTGATGCCGCCTATCATCAGCGGCCTGGCGCTGCTGATCTTCTTCCGCGAGATCGGCCTCGAACGCTCGCTGCTGACGGTTGTCATCGGCCACACCGTGTTCGTGCTGGCGATCGTCTACCGCACTGTGCTGATGCGGCTGCAGTCGATGAGCCGCACACTGGTCGAAGCATCCTACGATCTCGGCGCCAGCGGTTGGCAGACCTTCTGGCGCATCATCCTGCCGAACCTGTCGAGCGCCATGGTCGGCGGCGCCATCCTGGCCTTCGCGCTGTCGTTCGACGAGACGATGATCACCATCCTGGTCACCGGCACGCAAAGCACGCTGCCGGTGCGGCTGTGGGCGATGATGCGGCTAGGCTTCTCGCCCGACATCAACGCGCTGGTGGCGCTGATCCTGATGTTCACCGTGCTGCTCTGCGTGCTCGCCGCCCGTTTTCTCATTCCCAGGCAAATGGCGACGGAACGTACCTGAGTTTCAAACGGTTGGGTCAAGGTCGAAGACTCGTCCGGGATTGAGGATGTTCTTCGGATCGAGCGCCGTCTTCAGCCGCCGCATCGTGGCGATCTCGGCGTCACTGCGCACCAGATTCAGCCACTGCTTCTTGTCGAGGCCGATGCCATGCTCGGCCGACACGCCACCTCCGGCCGCCGCCACGCCGCGATAGATGATACCGTAGGCCGCCGCCGGGTCCGCCCTCAGCACCTGATAGTGCAGGTTGCCGTCCCCGAGATGGCCGAAGACGTAGATGTCGGCACCGGGATCGACCGCGCGGATGGCGGCATCCGCTTCTTGCAGGAACGCCCCCATTCGCGCCAACGGGATGCTGATGTCGACGCCGATCAGGCCTTTCATCGAAAACAGGACGCGGTTGGCGTCCTCCCGCACATCCCACAGCGCGCGGAATTCGCGCGGCGATTGGGAGACGACAACATCGTCGACGACGCCGTCCTCGACCGCCTGCATCAAGACCTCGGCGAAGCGCTCGCCGTCACGTTCTGGCTCACTGCCCTGGATTTCGGCCAGCACATAGACGGGTGATCCGGCCGGAAGCGGCGCCGGCATGGCCATGCTGGCGACCATGACGTCATAGAGCGGCGCGATATTGACCTCATAGGCGGACAAAAGCGGGCCGAGCTTTTGCCGCAGCAGCCCAAGCAGGCCAATCGCCGCATCGAGCGAAGGCAGCGCGCAGAAGGCGTTCACCTCGGATGCGGGCTTGGGATGCAGCCGGAGCGCGGCGCGGGTGACGACGCCAAGCGTCCCTTCCGCGCCGATGAAGAGTTGGCCGAGGTCGTAGCCGGAATTGTCCTTGGGCAGGCCCTTGAGCGACGTCAGCACGGTGCCATCGGCGAGTACCGCCTCCAGCCCCAGCACCTGTGCCCGGTACATGCCATAACGCAGCACGCGGATGCCGCCGGCATTGGTGGCGATGTTGCCGCCGACCGTGGCGGAGCCGCGCGCGCCGATATCGACGCCGAACATCAGCCCGACGCCGTCGGCCGCTTCCTGCACCGATTGCAGCGTCGCGCCAGCTTCGGCGACGATGGTGGCGGTTTGACGATCCGGGGCGGCAAGGCCGGTCATGCGTTCCAGCGATAGCACGACCTCGCCCGGCTGGACGCGCGCGCCACCGGCCAGCCCGGTGCGCCCGCCCTGGACGATGACCGGCTGGCCAAGAGCGTTGCACGCGGCGAGTGCCGCCGCGACACCCTCGGCATCGCGCGGGCGCAGCACGGCTTCGGGAAGCACGCCGAGCTTGCCGTCGGGATCGTCACGATAGCGCTGGTCCACGTCGGAGCCGGCGAGCATGCCGCCCGCGCCCAGCCTGTTGCCAAGCGCGGAGAGAAGCCGTTGTGTTTCAGGCGACATCCGGCTCAGGGGCCTGCGTGACAGGGCGCAGCGTCAGCATCCAACAACCGGATCGCCCGATGAGTATCCTTGTCCAGCACGCTCGCCATCCCTTGAACTGCAGCCGGCCGATCCTAATCGCGCCCGCTTGTCGTGCAAGCGATATCGAGCTGTCTCAGACTATGCCGGCATCGATCGCGATGGGCGAGATCGATGCCGGAAGTACAGCGTCGGCTTACTGAAGCTTGGCCTGCAGCGCGTTGACGTCGTCGGTGGTCATTTCACCATCAGTCGTCACCTTGCCGTCGGCGATCTTCCACAGCCGGAACGGGCCAGTGATGTCGCCAAACTTGTCGAAGGCGACGGGACCGATGACGCCTTCATAGCGGATCGGCTTGCCGTCCTTGATCAGGCCGAGCGCCTTGGCGAATTCTTCCTTGCCGGCATAAATCGGCGTGCCGGCGGGATCGACTGCCTTGTACATGGCGTCCTTGATCTTGGCCGGGTCCTCGGAGCCGGCAATCGCGATGGCGAGCCCGACAATGGCGCCGGCATCATAGGAGCGGTCTGCCGCGGGATTTGACGGTTCGATGCCGGAAAACGCCTTGTAGTTCTTGGTGAAATACTCCGTCGAGGCGGTCGGGCTGGTGCCGGAAGACGTGCCATAGGCGTCCTTCAGATAATCGGCGCCGACGGACTCGATGAAATCGGGGCTGTTCATGCCGTCATTGAGCAGGAATTTCTGCACGCCGCCCTGCGAAATCCAGGTGCGGGCGATGGTGGCGCCGTCGACGGGCGTGCTGACCAGGTACAGTCCATCCGGTTCGCCACCCATCGCCGCGGTGACTTCCGAGGCGTAGCTCGACTGCTTCTCGTTGTAGGGCGTGTCGGAGACGATGGTGCCGCCGAGCGCTTTGTAGGCACGCGAGAATTCGGCCACCATGTTGACGCCGAAGTCGTTGTTGACGTGGATGATCGCCAGCTTCTTGAAACCCTTGTCGACGGAATATTTGGCGGCGGCCACGCCCTGCAGCGCATCCGAGGTGATGGTGCGGAAGAAGATACCGTTGGTCTTGCCGTCGCGGCCGAGTGTCGTCAGCGTCGGCGAGGACGACGCCGGCGAGACCTGGACGATCTTGGCCGGCGCGGTCACCGAGGTCAGGATCGGGATCGACACCGAGGAAATGATGCCGCCGATGATCACAGGCACTTTCTTGACCTGAACCAGCTGGGTGGCGGCATCGACCGCGATGTTGCCCTGGCTCTGGCTGTCGCGCGTGTCGGTGACGAGATCGCAGCCGCGCACGCCGCCGGCTTGGTTGATGTCGCGGAAGGCCATTTCGACCGATTTGGCGCCGGCCTGGCCGTATTCGCCGGCCGGACCGGTCAGTTCCATGACGAGGCCGACGGTGATCTTGCAGTCGGCGGCCTGTGCGGCACCCGCCATCGTCACGAGAGCAAGTGCCGTGGTGAACTGGAGTATCGTCTTTCTCATTGTTGTTCCCCTTGAGTTACACGAACTGATTTGACGTCTGGAAAGTCTCAGTGTTCCGGCACCTGCAGCCAGGTTTCATGCAGATGCCGCCATTGGACGCCGTTGGGCGCCGATGAACGGGTGGTGAAGACCGCGCTCGACTGGCGGCGGCTGTGCTTGCCCGCGCGCAGCTGCGCCTCGACATAGAGGACGACGATCGTATCGCCATCCTGCCAGCCGGGCCGGATGTCCTCGATCGAGATGGCAAAGCCGTCGTCGCAAGTGGCGCGGCTGGAGCGCACATGGTCGATCACGGCATCGCGGTCGAGGATCTGGCCGCCTGGTGCGATCATGGTCAGGCCTTCGCCCATGACGGCTTCGAAGCGGCCGAAATACACCTTGTCGGCGCGCGAGGCGACGAACCAGTCGACGAAAAAGCGATGCAGATCGACGACTTCGGCGCTGGCCTGCGAAAACAACCTGTCGTCCATGGTCTTCATATCCGGCCCGCGTTGAGATTGTAGTGCATGATCGAGCCGTGGCGGCCGTGGCGGTCGCGCTCCAGCGTGTAGACATCTCCCTCAAGGCCGTTGCCCCTCGCTATCACGGCTGCAATCCGCGCACGGTCATCGGCGTCGAGTACGACATCCATGATCTTGGCGTTGGCCAGCGCATGCGCCTGGTTGCGGGCACCGACGATGACCGCGGCCACTCGCGGCTGCTCCAGCACCCAGGCGCTGGCGATGGTGGCGATGTCGACGGCGTGGCGGTCGCCCACCACCTTCAGCGCGCGAAGCAGTTGCTGGAACAGGTCCCAGCCGCCGAAATCGTCGATGATCAGCTTGTACTTGACCAGCGAGCGGTTTTCGAGCGGCATGCCGGGTTCGGCGACACCAAGCCATTTGTCGCTGAGAAAGCCGCCGGCCACAGAACCGTAGCAGAGGAAGCTGACGCCGTTTTCCTTCGCAAGCGCCGCGAGGCTGTTCGCCGGACGCTGGTCGAGCACCGAATATTGCAGCTGCTGGCTGACCAGCGGTATGCCGGCTGACAGGATTTCGGCAAGCCGGGGCGTATCGAAATTGGTGGTGCCGAGATTGCGCAGCTTGCCCTCGCGCCGAAGCTCGTCGAGCCAACCCATCGCCTCGACATAGCGCGGCTGCGCATAATCCCACCAGTGAAACTGCACGAGGTCGAGCCGCTCGGTCTTGAGCCTGCGCAGCGACTGGTCGACGATGCCCCTGATATAGTCGCGGCTGATCGTAGCGAGCCGTTCAAGGTCGGGCACGAGCTTGGTGTGCACCTTCATTTTGGCGGCTGCATCGAGACCACGCTCATTGGCCAGCCGCAAGCGCGCGGCGCCGATCAATTCCTCGACGCCGGTGTAGATATCGGCGCAGTCATAGGTCCAGATGCCGGCATCGAAGGTGGCGATCAGGTCGCTTACGGCCTGACTGCGATCGATGGCGCCATGGCCGCCGGCCAGTTGCCAGCCACCGCGTATGACGCGCGAAATCGCGTAGCCCGGGCTGAGCTCGAATGCCTTGGCGGTCATGTCAAGTCATTCCCCTTCGGCAGCGGCACGGCCGTGGTTTCGGCATGGCTGAACCGCCGCTTGGCCAGCCTGACGATCCGCAGCCTGCTGGCGCAGTTCGGATCAGGACAGGCGATCTCCGCGTCCGAGGTCATCCAGTCATTCGGGTGGGTCGGGCGCTGCTTCGCCGCCAGCAGCGGCAGCACCGCCGAGATCGAATAGATCGAAAAGCCCTGCCCCGCCGGCATCGACAGCATCTCGCCCTTGAGCTCGAAATAGTCGCCGGCCCTGGCGCCGCAATAGATCGGCTTGCCCCGCGGAATGACCGCCTCGACGCGAAGATCGAAAAGCTCGAAACTGTCGTCAGCCATTTCAGGCCTCCACCAGGCTGAAGGTGATGTCGCAGGCGCCGTTGCGGCGGATGATGCCGCAGGCAGCCGCGAATTGATCGCGCTCCTCGAGTCTCACCTGCGCGACGACGCTGCCGGCCAGCCAGCCGATCGGGAACAGCAGACGCGCGCCCTGCCCGTAGAACAGGCCGATGTCGAAGATTGCGTTGGGGTTGCCGCCCCACATGCGCGGCGGCACGTAGGACAACACGATGTCACCTGGCTGCGGCGTCAGGGTCGCGTTCTCCGCCGGCAGCGGCTGGGCATAGGCCTGCCCCTCGAGATCGGCTGATGGAACCGGAGAGGAGATCTCAGGTCCCGTCCACATGGCGTGAATGGCGGGGACGACACGTGGCGTGGCGAGATAGGCTGTGAGAAAGGCCGCATTCTCCGGCGCCTTTTCCGGCAGCAGCAGCGCAGTGACGGAAAGCTTGGAGCGGGGCTCGCTGATCCTGATGGAGGTCATATCTGGCCTTTCGCGGCGGCGGATTGCAGTTTGCTGCGCAGGAAGGTGAAGGGCCGGCTGATGTCGGCGACCAGTGCTTCGCGCGCCGCCCGAGCATCCTGCGTGGCCAGCGCCTCGACGATGCGGCGGTGATACTGGGCGGTGTCGACCTCGCCGGCTTCCGAGAAAGCGTAGATGGCGACGCGGATGCATGGACCTGATTGCAGCCACAGGCTCTCGATCATCGGGATCAACACGGCCGAGCCGCAGGAGCGATAGATCTCGAAGTGAAAGCTCTGGTTGAGCGTCACTTCGCGGTCGACATCCTTCTTGTGTTTCAGCGCCCGCATCTCGTCCCACTCGCCGAGAATGGTTTCGATGGTGGAGATCTGGCGCGGCCCCATGCGGGCGGCGGCCAGCGCGATCGCCTCGCCCTCGATCAGGACGCGGGCACGCAAGAGATCGTCGAGGCGCTCCAGCGTGATTGGCGGCACCCGCACCGAACGGTTGGGCAGCGCCTCCAGCGCCTTTTCCGTGATCAGCCGGCCAAGCGCCTCCCGCACCGGCATTGTCGAAGTGACCAGCGCATCGGCCAGCCCACGGATAGTCAGCACCTGGCTTGGCTCGAACAGGCCGCCGATCAAGGCCCGACGCAGCTCGGAATAGACGCGATCCTGCACCGTCTCGCGGCCGACCGGAGCCAGCTGGGCCGCGATCGCCTCGTTGTTTTTCTCGATGGCAGCCTTTTGCATGGAATTCCGTTCTCGGCGGGTTTTCGGCTTGCGGATGAAATTAAAGCCGAATAGCGTGATCAAAGCAAGTGTGATCACAAATCATAATCAGAAGACGGCGACGACCGTCTTCGGCCAGAGGGTTTGATGAGCGAGGCAGCGGAAAGGCAGGGGAAGGAGACCCGTGTCCCGGTTCTGACGGCAAGCAACGTCGTCAGGCGGTTCGGCGGCCTTGTCGCCGTCAACGATGTCTCGTTTCATGTCAAAGCAGGTGAAATCCTTGGCCTGATCGGACCCAACGGGGCCGGCAAGACGACCATGTTCGACCTGCTCGCAGGCAGTATCCTGCCGACCAGCGGCGACATCCTTCTCAACGGCACGCGCGTCTCGGGCGAAGCTGCTCATTTGCGCATCGGCCGTGGGCTCGGCCGTACCTTCCAGATCCCGCGCCCGCTGCCCAATCTGACGCTGATCGAAAACATCATGCTCGCGGCACAGGGCCAGGCCGGCGAAAAGCTGCTGGCTAACTTCCTCACGCCGTGGCGGGTGGCGGCACAGGAAAAAGCCGCCCGGACGAAAGCCCTCGACCTGCTCGAACTCGTCACCCTCAGCCATCTCGCCCATGAGCCGGCGCGCGTGCTGTCCGGCGGCCAGCGCAAGCTGCTCGAACTTGCCCGGGTCATGATGGCCGACCCGGCGATCATCCTGCTTGACGAACCCGCCGCCGGCGTCAATGCGACGTTGCTCGAAGTCATCATCGACCGCATCCGCGACATCAACGCGGGCGGCATCACCTTCCTGCTGATCGAGCACAACATCGACATGGTGACGCGGCTCTGCCACCGCGTCCTTGTCATGGCGAGCGGCCAACTGCTGAGCGAAGGCACGGCAGAAGAGGTCGCGCGCGACCCGCGCGTCATCGAGGCCTATCTCGGAGGCACCGCATGAGCGAGACCGTTCTCGATGTCCGCGACCTCGAAGCCGGCTATGAGCCCGGCGTGCCGATCGTGCGCGGCGCCTCGATCACCGTCGACAGAGGCGAGATCGTCGTCGTGCTCGGCCCCAACGGCGCCGGCAAGTCGAGCTTCATCAAGGCGATCGCCGGCCTCGTGCCGATCACCGGTGGCACGGTGCTGCTGGACGGCAGGGACATCACCGCCGCGCCGGCCCACACCATGGTCCGGCTTGGTCTCGCCTTCGTGCCGCAGACCGAGAACATCTTTCCGCTGATGTCGGTGGAGGACAACCTCAAGGTGTCCTGCGGCATCCTCGAGCGGCGCGATATCCCGGCCCGCATCGAGGAAATGTACGCCGCCTTCCCCGACCTTGTCCGCCAGCGCCGCACCGCCGCCGGCAATCTGTCGGGAGGCCAGCGGCAGATGCTTGCCGTGGCGCGGGCGCTGGTCGTCCATCCCAAGGTGCTGGTGCTGGACGAGCCGTCCGCCGGCCTGTCGCCGAAGTTCGTCGCGATGGTATTCGAGATGCTGGCCGGCATCCGCAAGTCTGGAGTCACCATCCTTTTGGTCGAGCAGAACGCCAAGGCAGCGCTTGCCATCGGCGACCGTGCCTATGTGCTGGCCGAAGGCAAGGACCGGCACGAAGGCATAGCCTCCGAATTGTGGAACGACCCTGTCGTCGCCGAACTCTATCTTGGTCAGCGCCCTTCTCACGCAGGTAAGGGAGGCGCGGCATGAGCCTGCAATTCATCGTCGACGGATTGCTGACCGGCTCGATGATCGGCCTCGGCGCCATCGGCGTGACGCTCACCTATTCGATCCTGCGTTTCTCCAACTTCGCCCATGGCGACTTCATGGCCTGGGGCACCTATGCGACGCTGGCCGTGGTCAGTGCCATCGGTGCGATGTTCGGCAAGGTGGCGCCGATCGGGCCGCTATCCTTCGGCTGGCCGCTTCTTGTTGCCCTGATCGTCGGTATGGCATTCACCGCCTTGCTCGCGCTGCTGCTCGACAAGATCCTGTTTTCGCGGCTGCGCTCGCAGGGCCAGGCGATCATCGTGGTGATGGCGAGCTTCGGCGCCTCGATGGCGCTACGCAGCCTGCTCGAGTTCACCTTCACCTCACGGCCGACCTATTTCAGCCGGGCGATCCAGATCGCCATGCCGGTCGGCTTCGGCATCCGCATCACGCCCGACCAGATCGCGTTGCTCGTGTTGACCGCCATACTCGTGCTCGGCGTGCATCTGTTGATGACGCGCACGCAGACTGGCCGCGCCATGCAGGCCTTGAGCCAGAACGCGGCACTGGCCCGCCTTGTCGGGATCGACGTTGCCAGCGTGGTGCGGGTGACGTGGATCATCGGCGGCGCGCTCGCCTGCGTGGCTGGCGTGATGATTGGCATCCTGGTGCAGATCCGCCCGTTCATGGGCTTCGACATGCTGCTGCCGATGTTCGCCGCCGCTATCCTCGGCGGTATCGGCAGCATCCCGGGCGCGGTGCTCGGCGGCCTGATCATCGGTCTCGCCGAAGCCGGCGCGGTGCAGCTGATCGGCGCCGAATGGCGCGCCGCCGTTTCCTTCGTCATCCTGATGGCTGTGCTGTTCGTGCGGCCGATCGGCCTTTTCGGAGTTCGGGAAAGATGATCGATCTGGTCGGATACGGCGCCTTCTTCCTGACCACGGCGCTGATCTTCTCACTGGTCACGCTGGGGCTCAACCTGCAATGGGGCCTGACCGGCCTGTTCAATGTCGGCCTCGCGGGCTTCGTCGCCATCGGCGCCTACACCTCGGCGCTGCTGACGACACCGGACGATCCCGCGCGGCTCGGCGGCTTCGGCCTGCCCATCCTCGCCGGCTGGGTGGGCGCCATGTTCGTTGGCGGCATTGCGGCCGCGCTTACCGGCATGGCGACGTTGCGTCTTAGATCCGACTATCTGGCGATCACCACCTTCGGCGTTGCCGTCGTCGTGCAATTGGTCGCGCTCAACGCGCAGAAACTGACCGGCGGACCCTTCGGCATCGGCTTCATCCCGCGCCCCTTCGGCGGCCTTGCGGAGACGCCGCTGCTGTTCAACCTGTCGAACCTTGCGGTCGTCTGTGCTGTGACGCTGATTGCCTATCTCGCCTTGGAGCACCTGTCGCGCAGTCCGTGGGGCCGTGTGCTGAAGGCGCTCCGCGAAGACGAGCGGGCGGCGATTTCTCTCGGCAAGAGCGCGCGCTTCTACCGTGTCCAGGCGTTTGCCGTCGGCGGCGCCATCATGGCGCTGGCCGGCGCGCTGCAGGCGCATTTCACCGGCTTCATCGCGCCGGACAATTACCTGCCGATCCTCACCTTTCAGGTCTGGGTGATGCTGATCGTCGGGGGCTCGGGCAGCAATCTCGGCGCGGTCATCGGCAGTGTCCTGGTCTGGGGGATTTGGGCCGGATCGGGCACGCTGACCAGCGTGTTCTTCCCGCCCGAGCAGCAGGCGCGCGCCGCTTCGCTGCAGATCGTCGCCATCGGCGTGATGCTCTGCGTGATCTTGCTGATGCGGCCGAACGGATTGTTCGGCGACAGGCCGCTGCGGACGCGCTTCGGCAAGCGCACGCGGATCGCCACGGACAAAAGCGGTTCCGGTTCATGAATGCCTTGGTCCGGCAGAGTGCGAACGGCACTTCGCTTTGGCATGCCATCAGCCGCGATCGCCGCAAGCGGCCTGCGCTGAGTGGCAACCTCGATGTCGACCTTGCCATTGTCGGCGGCGGATTTTCTGGCCTTTCAACCGCATTGCACGCCGCCGGAAAAGGACTTTCCATCGCCGTTCTCGAAGCCGAGATCATCGCCTGGGGCGCGACCGGCAGGAATGCCGGTTTCGTCGTGCCGAACTTCGCTAGGATGGACCCCGACAGCATCCTCGCGCATCTTGGCCCCGAGCGCGGCGAACGCCTCATCGATTTTGCCGCCGGCAGTGCCGACCTCGTCTTCGGCTTGATCCGGCGGCACGGCATCGACTGCGACGCGGTGCAGAACGGATGGATCCAGCCGGCGCACTCGCCGGCGGCCCTGGAGAAGGTCAAATCCCGCGCGGACCAATGGGCGCGGCGCGGCCGGCCTGTCGTCACCCTGGATCGGCAAGAGGTCGAAGCGCTGACCGGCGCACGCGGCTATGTCGATGGCTGGATGGATCGTTCCAGCGGCGTGCTCAATCCGGTCGCCTATGCGCGGGGGCTCGCCGATGCGGCGGAGAAGGCCGGCGCGAAGATTTTCGAGCACACGCCGGTCACCTCGATCGATCGCGTCGCCGATGGTTGGGCTCTTCAAACACGGTTGGGCCTGGTACGCACGGCCAAGGTGCTGATCGCTACCAACGCCTATGGCGGGTCGCTCGATCCGTTGCTGCGGCGAACCTATATTCCGCTGAAGGTCTTCCAGATCGCGACCGCGCCTCTGCCGCAGGAAATCCGAACGCGTCTGCTGCCTGGCGGACAAGGCGTCGGCGACACCAGGCGCAACCTCTTCACCTTTCGCTTCGACGCCGATAACCGGCTGATCAGCGGCGGCATGCATATTCTTGGCGCCGGCGCCGATACGCGCGTGCCGCAAACAATCTGGCGACGGCTCGGCCGGCACCTCGACCTGCCTGATTTGCCCCCTATTGCCTACAGCTGGTCGGGGATGGCGGCGGTCGAACCGGATTTCCTGCCGCATCTCCTGGACCTCGGACCGGGGCTGATCGCCGGTCGCGCCTGCAATGGACGCGGCATTGCCATGACCACGGCGATGGGCAAGGTGCTGGCCGACTGGGCCGCTGGAACCGAAGCGCGTGATTTGCCGCTGCCCTTCGCACCGCCGGCGCCAATTCCGTTCCATGCCCTGCTGCGGCACGCGCCCAACATGCTGCTCGGCTGGAGCATCCTGCGCGACCGGATGGACGAGACGGCTTAGGCCGACCGAGCCTGCGGTCAGTGCGCCATGTGAAGATTGTCGCAGAGGACCGCGGCCGCCACGGAGATATCCTCTTCAAGGGAAGCCCGAACGGCCGGGCCGTTGCGCTGTTCCAATGCAGCGACGATCCTGCGGTGTGCGTCATTGGATTGCGGAATGTAGCGATCGGCCCGCATCAGGAGCTTGAGATAGGGTCCGACGCGCCCCCAGAGATCTCGGATCATGTTCAAGAGGATCGGCGCGCCGGCGTGCTCATAAATAGCAAAATGGAAGGCTTCGTTCAGGGCCAGATAGGCCGTGGCGTCCTGCGTCTCGATGGCCCGCTGCATGCCGGCGAGCGCGGCTTGGATGTCGGCCAGCCCGCTTTCAGTCATCCGTGACGTGGCCATATCGCCCGCCAGTCCCTCGACGGCGATGCGGATGCGCGTCAGTTCCGCGAAAGCGGGTGCGGAGAGCAAGGGCACGATGATCGAGCGGTTGTTCTGCATTTCCAGAAGCCGCTCGGCGACCAGTCTTTGCAGCGCCTCGCGGATCGGTGTGGTCGAAATGCCAAAGGTCTCGGCGAGCTTGCGGATGACCAGTGTCTGGCCCGGGCTGAAGCCGCCCGAGATCAATTCCTGCTTGAGCGCGCCGTAGGCGCGGTCGTTGAGGGTTTGATGCTCGAGCTTCAGCATGCGTGCCCGCTCAGCTCACCATTTCGACAGTGCGCGATCGAGCGCCTCGGCCAGCTGCTCGGCATTGTCCCTGGCAAAGGGCAGCGGCGGCCTGATCTTCAGCACATTGCCGCGTGGACCGCACGACGAGATCAGCACGCCGTCCTCGCGCATGGCTTCAACGACGGATGAAGTCTTGGCAGCAGCAGTGGCCTCATCCTCCGCCATCAGCTCGACGCCGAAATAGAGGCCGTTGTGCCTGACATCGGCGACCATGCCGTGCCGGCTCTGCAAGGCGCGCAGCAATTCTCCTGTATAGGCGCCAACCGTCCGCGCGTTCTCGATCAGCCCCTCGCCCTCGATCACATCGAGCACGGCGATGCCGACCGCGGCGGCGACCGGATTGCCGCCGAAAGTGTTGAAGTAGCCGGTGTTCGAACCGAACGAGCTCACCAGCTGCGGCCGCACGATCACCGCGCCCATGGGATGCCCGTCGCCGATCGGCTTGCCCATGGTGACGATATCAGGCGCGAGGCCATAGTTGGCGAAGCCCCACATGCCCTGGCCAAGCCGGCCGAAGCCGGACTGGACCTCGTCGGCAATGACGATGCCGCCGGCTTTCCTGACATGATCGGCCGCCTCGCGCATGACGGAAGCCTCGGGGAAGAAAATGCCGTCGCTGGAAAAGGCGGAATCGAGCAGCAGCGCCGCCGGGCGGATGTTTTGCGCGCGCATATCCTCGATGGCAGCGGCGACATTTCTGGCGAAATCATGCGCGGCGCGGCCGCCGTCGCGGAACGTGTCCGGCGCCGGCACGGCCCGATGCCGGGCGGGCACGCCCGCTGCCCCGACCGCAGCCGGCGACAGCTGTGCTGTCGCGATGGTGGCGCCGTGGTAGGCGAAGTCGGTGATGATCACGCCGGTGTTGCCGGTCGAGTGCTGGGCGATGCGGATGGCGAGATCGTTGGCCTCGCTGCCGGTGCAGGTGAACATGGCATGGCCGAGATGGGAGGGAAGCGTACCGAGCAGCCTTTCCGCGTAGTCGAGGATGATCTCGCTGAGATAGCGCGTGTGCGTGTTGAGCGTGGCGGCCTGCCCAGACAGCGCCTCCACGACGCGCGGATGGCAGTGTCCGACGGAGGCGACGTTGTTGTAGGCGTCGAGGTATTTTCGGCCTTGTGCATCGTAGAGCCAGATACCGCTGCCACGCACCAGATGGATCGGGCTGCGGTAGAAGGCGCGATAGGTCGGCCCGAGCAATCTGGCGCGGCGTTCGAGCAGCGCTTGCTCGGATGCCGCCGAATCGACATTTGCAGGATATGGCGAGGACAGGGACACGGGCATCTACTCCGGCTTGGAATGGTCGAGAAAATAGCGGCGGGCGTCCGCGGACGGCAGTCCGTCCAACCGCTCAAGCGAGGCCCAGACTTCGGTGATGAGGCGCAGGACATAGTCGCGCTTGGCCGGAAAACGCTCGGCCTGCCAGCTGGCGATGTTGGCGATGAGTGCGAGGCGGGCACGAATGAGGTGAAAGAGGATGCCAAGTTCTTCGATCTCGAGCGGCTGCACGGACTGATAGCCGGCGACGAAGCGCGCGGCGGGCGCCAGCGGATGACCTTCGGCCGGCCAGCGATAGACGGCCCCGATGGCGAGATCGCAGATCAGCGGCGAATGGATCATGTCGCCGAAATCGAGGACGCCGTTGACCATTTCCGGTCGCGAAGCATCCATCACCACATTGTAGGAGTTCATGTCGTTGTGGACGATCTGGGCGCGCAGTCCGGGAATAACCGGCGCCGCGTGCTCCTCGTAGGCGTCGATGGCGCGCTCGACCATGGCGCGACGGCCGGCATCGACGATATGCGCCAGCATGGGCCGAGTCTTGGCGACCTTGCGGATGTCCCACAAAAGGTCGCTGCCGGCGGCCGGATGGAAGAAGCCGCGAAGCGCCCTGCCAAGCCGGGCGAGGAAGATGCCGAGATTGCGATCCTGTGCCGGTGAGGTGGGCGAGCGCGAAAGCAGCTGTCCCGGCAGATAGGTGACGAGCCGCACGATGCGCGGCGCCGATCCGCCGATGCCGACCATGAACTGCGCTTCGCCTTCGAGGCTCTTGCGCACCGAGGGAACCGGCAAAGCCGGGTCGACCGTCAGTATATGGTCGAGCGCCTTGTTCTGGAAATCGGTGAAATCAGCCTCTTCCGCCGGATGCGAGACCTTCAGGACAAATTCACCCTCGCCTTCCGTCTGGATGTGAAAATTGTGGTCGCGTTCGCCTGGCAGCGTGCGCGCGCTGCCAGTGAGCCCATAGTGGCGACGCAACAGGGCAAGCGCCTCGGCGATCGAGACATCGGGCGCATCGTCCGCGAGCGTCTCGCCGAAAGCATCCGATACGGCCGCGTTCATGGCCTGACCTCGGCATCGATGGGTTCGAGGCCGCACCAGTCGGCGATGAAGAGCGCAATGGTCTGGGTGACCTTGCGCACGGAATCGAGATCGACAGCCTCGTCATAGCCGTGCGGCATGCGGCAGATCGGGCCGTAGACAATTGCCGGCGTGTCGGCATAAAGGCCGAAGAAGCGCGCATCGGTGGTGGCCGAGGTGACATGTTCCGTCAACGGCTCACCCCACACGGCGGTATGGCTGCGGCGCAGCACGGCTTCCATCTCGTCGGCGCCTTCCAGCACATAGCCCTCGGCCATGAAGCCGTTGTAGGTCATCTTGGGCGGGCGATTGGCGAGGAACGGATCGGCGCGGGCGGCATCGGCGATGCAGGCCTCGAGTTCGGCCCTGGCGTCCTCGAGCTTCTGGCCGGGATAGGTCGCGACCCGCATCTCGAAGACGCAGCGCGCCGGAACGCTCGATGTCCATTCGCCGCCTTGGATCTTGCCGAGGTTGAATCGGATCGGGTGCGGGTGATTACAGAAATGCCTGTCGTCAACCTTTCTGGCATTCCAGACGATTTCGAGCTGCTTCAGCGCCTGGATAATGAGGAAGGCCTTCTCGATGGCATTGGCGCCGGCGGAAAAGGCGCCCGACGCGTGCTGCGGATCGCCGTCGACCTCGACCCTGAACCAGATCGGCCCAACCTGCGCCCGCATCAATCTTGGTTCCAGCGGTTCGGGAATGAAGGCGGCGTCGGCGCGATAACCGCGCTGCAGGCAAGCGAGCGCACCATTGCCGGTGCACTCCTCCTCGACCACCGACTGCAGGAACACTTTCGCCGCCGGCTGATAGCCGAGGCCGCGCAAGGCGGCCAACGCGTAAAGACAGGCCGACAGGCCGGCCTTCATGTCGCCGGCGCCACGGCCATGCATCCAGCCATCCTCGATCGCCGGATCGTAGGGATCTCGCACCCAGCGGTCGAGCGGTCCGGTCGGTACCACATCGATATGGCCGTTGAGGATCAGCGAGCGACCGGTGACGTTTTTCGGCGTGTGGGTGGCGACGACGTTGAACGCGTCATCGTACGAAACCGCTACGGGCGAGAATCCGGGCAGGTCGCGGATCGCATCGACATCGACACGCCACATATCGACCGCATAGCCGTTGGCTTCATAAGCAGCCGCCATGAAGGATTGCGCGGCGTGTTCCTCACCACGCTGCGAGGGAAAGCGTACGAGGTCCGCCAGGAAGGCGAGCTGGCGGTCGAAGCCATCGTCGACCGCCCGCAAGATGGCCTCGTCCGCAATTCGTTCAGGCATGATATTCCGCTTCTCCATGGATGGTGTATCATATCTCATATGCCATTCTTCGAAAAGGCAAGGCGACAGGCGGGTCAAAATCATGGCCCACCTCTGGAGCCACTTGGCAGGCGGCCGCAGAGTTGGCATCAGCTTCTTGACATGCCGGCCAGGCTGCGCGGCGGAAGACCGAGGATAGATGCAAGTCACTGAAGGCTCATTGCCGGATGAAACCACCGATCTCGTCCCGGGCTACCGGCGCGTGCCGGCAGGCAAAATCATCAATGCGGTGACGTGGATGGAGGCGCGTGCCCCGGTGCCCGGTCTCGCGCATCCGCTGGCGATGACCCGCGTCACCAAGCCCGATCCCGCCGTCTACCGCGCAGTCTTCCTCGAGATCGGCGCTCCCTGGCTCTGGGACCGCGCCGCCGAAATGTCGGACGCCGACATCGCGGCGCATTTCGCCGACCGACGTCAGCATCTCTACTACGGCCATGATGAGAGTGGGCGGCATGTCGGCATGGTCGAATTCTCGATCGCCGGCAGCAACGAGATCGAGATTACCTATTTCGGCCTGTTTCCCTCCTTGACTGGCCAAGGCTTCGGCAAACGGCTGATGGCGGGCGCGCTCGACCAGGCATGGCGCCTAGGCCCCATCCGCATCTGGCTGCACACCAGCAGCTTCGATCATCACAGCGTTATCGGTTTCTACCGGGCTTGCGGATTTGAACCCTATGCAACCGGTTTCGAAATCACCGATGATCCCAGGATCAAGGGCACCCTGCCGCGCGATTGCGCGCCGCAAATTCCGCTGATCGAAACGGAATGGGTGCCCGACGCCAGATGAGACCGTCGTCGCAACCCGCCAGCCCGGCATCGCCTCACCATCGCCGGTGGGTACGGCGCGAGAGCATCTTGTCGAGGCTGGAGCGGCATGTCGACACGCGCATCGTGCTGTTCGCCGCGCCCGCCGGCTTCGGCAAATCGACGACGATGGCGCAATGGGCGGCCGAAGTCGCGCGCCACGGCCGGCTGACGGCCTGGCTGTCCTGCGAGGCGACGGACAATGACGAAGGCGCCTTCCTGTCGCATCTGGTGGGGGCGTTGCGCCATCTCGTCCAGAACCCGGCCGAGCTCGACCTCGCCTTCCAGTCGAGCCCCATCCCGCAGCTCGACGTGGTGCTTGCGGCACTCGTGTCGGGTTTGGCGGCACGCCACGCCGACATCACCCTGTTCTTCGACGACTATCACGCCATCGATGCACCGGCGGTGAAGCGGTTCATGGAACGGCTGACCCGGCAGGCACCAACCAACGTCGTCTTCGTCATCGGTTCGCGCAACCTGCCCGAGCTGCAGCTCGGCAAGCTCAGGGTGCTCGGCGATATCTTTGAAATCGGCCCGGACGATCTGCGTTTCGCCTCGTCGGAAGCCGAAGCCTTCTTCAACGACAAGCTTGGCCTCTCTGTCAGCAGCGGCACGGTGGAAACACTGTGCTCGCGCACCGAAGGCTGGGCCGCCGGCCTGCAGCTCGCCTCGCTGTCGCTCGGTGCGGCCCATGCGCCCGAAACAGTCATCGGCAATTTCACCGGCGCCAACCGCAACGTCGCCGACTTCCTGATGGGAGAAGTGTTCCTGGAACTGCCGCCGGCGCTGGCGAAGTTCCTGCTCTATTCCTCGATTTTCGAGCGCTTCAGCGCCGAGGCCTGCCGGGCGGTGATGCGGGCGGCGGACGCCGAGGTTGCCATCACCGAGATCGAGACCCGCAACCTGTTCCTGGTGCCGCTCGACGAGGAACGGCGCTGGTTCCGCTATCATCACCTTTTCCACGACTTCCTCAGCCGTGAAATGGAACGGCGCGAGCCGGAGATGATCGCACCGCTGCACCTGGCGGCTTCGGAATGGTTCGGTGAACGCAAGATGCTGACCGAGGCCATCGGCCATGCGCTCGCCGCCGGCGACGAAGCCCGCGCCGCGGTGTTCATCGAGAACAACGCGCTCGAACTCATCGCCCAATGCCAGCTTCTCTATGTGCGCCAGCTGCTGGCGCTGCTGCCAAGGAAACTGATCGACCAGCGCATCCGGCTGCAACTCGTCGTGCTGTGGCTTGCGGTGCACAGCAGCCAGCCCGAGATTGCCCAGCAGACCCTCGCCAATGCGCGCCAGCTCGTCGAAACCGGGCCGACCGATAGCAAGGACCCGGGCACGCTGACCGGCACGACCATCGAGGCGGAACTCGAGGTCCTTGCAGCGGCCGTGCACAGCACGCTGGAACAGTTCGAGGACGCGCGCGACACCGCACTGGCGGCCCTGCGCATCATCGCCCCCGACGCGTGGTTCATGGAAGGCGCGACTGCAAACGTCATCGGCTACAATCTCTACGCGCTGGGCGACCTTGAGGGGGCACGCGCTGCTGTGGACGCGGCGCGCAAGGCCCATGAGCGAAGCGGCAGCCTGCTCGGCGTCACCATCGCCAACTGCTACATGGCCGTCATCGAGCGCTCGGCCGGCCGCCTGCCCGCGGCCGAACGGCTGCTGCGCAACGCGATCATCGAGGCCAGGACGCGGATCGGCGCCAACTCCTATGCCGAGGCCCTCGCCGGAACGCTGCTTGCCGAACTCGCCTACGAGACCAACGCATCCGGCGAAGCACTGGCGCTGGTCGAGAATCTCGGGCCGCTGATCGAGGGCGCAGCGGTCATTGTCTATCCCCTGGCCAGCGTGCCGACCTATGCCCGGGTGCTGCAGCTGACCGGTCGCGGCCAAGCCGCCCTCGACATGCTGGAGCGCGTCTACCAGCGCGTGCGCGGCTCCGTCTACCGCCGCCTCGCTTCGGTGCTGGTGCACGATCGCATCCGGCTGCTTCTTGACCAGAACCGCACCCCGGAAGCCCGCGCGCTGCTCGACGAGCATCGCCGCGAAAGCGCTGAAACCGCCTCTACCGTCGCCAACGAATTCGAGTTCTTCGCCGAAGGCCGGCTGCTTACGGCGGAAAAATCCTACGCGGCGGCGGCGGCGATTTTCGACGCGCTGCTGGAGCGAACGAAAAGCAGCGGGCGCATGCGCCGGCACATACTGGCGCTGATCCTGCGCGCCAAGAGCGCCGGCCACGACCAGCGGGAAGCAGACCGCCATCTGCACGAAGCATTGCGCCTTGCGCAACCCTCGGGCTTCATCCGCTCCTTCGTCGACGAAGGCAAGTCTGTCGTCGAGGGTTTGATGCGGCTGCGGGCGGCCCAGGCAAAGGCCGACCCGTCACTGTCGGCCTATGCGACGCGCATCATCGATGCCGCGCAGACGATGCCCGTGACGACGCGCAAAACAGCCGCCCCGACGGTCGAGAAAGAACAGCTCACCCAGCGCGAGTCCGAGCTGCTGCACTTTCTGTCGGAAGGCATGTCAAATCGCGATATCGCCGTTGCACTGTCGGTAAGCGAAACGACGGTGAAGTGGCATTTGAAAAACATCTTCGGCAAGCTCTCGGTATCGAACCGCGTCCAGGCGGTGCGCGCCGCGCAGGTCGCCGCAAACCTCCGCACCCCTCCGAAAGGAGGGGCATAGATGACTGACATGGCCCCTCTTTAGGGTCGGGCCGGGCGATTGTTAGCCTGCTAGCGTCTGGTTTTTAGAGGATGCCGCGGATGGCGACAGGCTACGTTTTTCACGAACAGCTGATGTGGCATGATACCGGCTCCAGCGCCGACATGATGCCTCCCGGCCGTTTCGTGGAACCCGGACGCCACCTGGAATCGCCTGGATCCAAACGACGGCTCAACAATCTCATCCAGGTCAGTGGCCTGGCACGCCATCTGGTTCCAATCATTGCCGAACCGGTAACGGGGGAAGACCTGCTGCGCGTCCACACGCAGCGCCACGTCGATGATATCAGGATGCTGAGCGAAGGCGGATCCGGTTTCGCCGGGCCTCAGGCACCGATCGGCCTCAACAGTTTCGACATCGCGCTGTTATCCGCCGGCACAACCTATGCCGCCATGCGAGCCGTGCTGACCGGCCGCGTCGACAACGCCTACGCGCTGGCGCGGCCGCCCGGGCACCACGCCGAACCCGACCAGGCCATGGGCAATTGCCTGTTCTCCAACATCGGCGTCGCCGTGCGGCGGCTGCAGCACGAGGGCCTGCTCGGCCGTGCCGCCGTGGTGGACTGGGACGTGCATCACGGCAATGGCACCGAGACGGTGTTTTATTCCGATCCGTCGGTGCTGACGATTTCGCTCCATCAGGACAATCTGTACCCGACCGGACGCGGCGCGCTCGTCGACAACGGCAAGGGACCCGGCGAAGGCTATAACATCAACGTCCCGTTGCCGGCCGGCAGCGGCACCGGCGCCTATGAAGCCACGTTCGACCGCGTCATCGGTCCTGCCTTGCGCGCGTTCAAGCCCGACCTCGTCATCGTCGCTTCCGGTTTCGACGCGTCCGGCTTCGATCCGCTCGGCCGCATGATGCTCAACAGCGAATGTTTTCGCCGCCTTGCCGCGCGCATGGTGGCGTTTGCGGCCGAAGTCTCGAACGGACGGCTGATGATGAGCCATGAAGGCGGCTATTCCGAGGGCTATGTGCCATTCTGCGGCCACGCCGTCATCGAGACGCTGGCCAATCACCGCACCGAGGTGGTCGACCCGCTGTCGGACCATATCGACGAGTGGGCGGGGCAGGACCTGCAGCCGCATCAGGCGGCGGTGATCGATGCCGCTGAAGGCCTGCTCGCGGGCTTGCGCCAACGCCTCGCCAGCGCGGCCTGAAGCGATGGATTTCGCCATCACGACATTGCTCAATGCGCTGACGCTGATCAGCATCCTGATGCTGGTCGGGCTCGGGCTGGCGATCAGCTTCGGCCTGATGAACGTGACCAATCTGGCGCATGGCGAGTTTGTGACCGTCGGCGCCTTCGCGGTATACTTCATCCAGACTATGGGCGGCTCGTTCTGGCTGGGCCTGGCTGCGGCGCCGATCGCCGGCGCCGTGGTCGGCTGCATCCTGGAATTCGCCGTCATTCGCCACCTCTATTCACGGCCGGTGTCGACGGTGCTTGCCACCTGGGGCGTCAGCCTCATCCTGCAGCAAGGGCTGGAATTGACCTTTGGCCTCGGCGCCAAGCCGGTGACGCCGCCGGTCGAGGGCACGCTCAACCTCTTCTTCACCGTCTATCCGGCCTACCGGCTGATCCTGATTGCCATCGCCATGCTGACCCTGCTCGGCGTCATCCTGCTGATCAGCCGGACGTCGTTCGGGCTCGACATCCGCACCGTCATCCAGAACCGCGAAATGGCGGAGGGCGTCGGTATCAACACGCGCCGCACTTACGCCATTGCCTTCACCTTCGGCGCGGCAATCGCGGGGCTGGCTGGGGGACTGGTCGCGCCCCTGGCGATCGTGCTGCCGCAGATGGGGGTGAACTATCTCGCCAACGCCTTCTTCGTCGTCATCGTCGGCGGGGTCGGCTCGATTGGCGGCCTCGTCGCCGGCAGCGTCTTCGTCGGCGGGCTGACCAGCATCCTCAACTACCAGATCTCGCCATCGCTGGCGCAGGCGGTCGTGCTGCTGGCGGCCATCGTCGCCGTGCGGGTGCGGCCCAACGGCCTGTTCAACGGGGCGTCGCGATGATCGCCCGCGACCGCAACTGGCTGCTGATCTTCGCCGTCTGCGTGGCGCTCGCGATCCTCTATCCCTTCCTCGCCGACGGCTACCAACTGACGGTGATCCGCGACGCGCTGATCTTCGGCCTGTTCGCGGCGAGCCTCGACTTCTTCTGGGGCCGCACCGGAATCCTGTGTTTCGGCCACGCCGCCTTCTTTGGCATCGGCGGCTACATCATGGCATTGGTCACGCTCAATGACGCGATTCCTTTCGGCAGCCTGCTCGGCTTCGTGGGCGCCATTGCGGGGGCTGCCTTCGTCGCCGCCATCATCGGTTACTTCCTGTTCTTCGGCGGCATCCGCGGCAGCTACTTCACCATCGTCACGCTGGCCATGGGCGTCATCTGCCAGCAGGCGGCCATCTCCTGGAGTTCGGTCACCGGCGGCGATAGCGGCCTGATCGGGATCCCGCCGATCGAATTCGATCTTGGCGGCCGGCATGTCGATCTCAGCCAGGACCTGTCGAGCTATATGTTCGTCGCAGCCATCGTGGCGGTGGCCGTTTTGTCGCTGTGGTCGATCAGCCGTGGCCGCTGGGGCACGGTGCTGACCGCCATTCAGGACAATGAGGTCCGGGCGGCGGCACTCGGCCACAATGCGCCGTTACGGCTGCTCGTCACCTTCATCCTTTCGGCAGCCATCGGCGGGCTTGCTGGCGCGCTCTATGTCTGCATGGCCGGGCTGGTTGCCCCCGATCTGTCCGGACTGCTTCTGTCGACGGAGGTCATTGTCTGGGTGGCGGTCGGCGGGCGCGGCACGCTGCTTGGCCCAGTGCTGGGCGCAATCTTCATCCAGCGCGCGCAGCAGACGATCAGCAGCTTCAATCCGAGCCTGTGGCCGCTGCTGCTGGGCTGCGTCTTCGTCATCATCGTCTTTGTCCTGCCGGACGGCATCCTGTCGATCTATGCGCGGCTGAAGAGCCTGTTCAAAGGCAGGAGCCAGGCCTGATGAGCGACGTCCTGCTCCAAGCCGAAAATGTCGGCATCCGCTTCGGAGGGTTGCAGGCCCTCGAAGGATTGGACCTGACGGTCCGCGACAAGGCGCTCTGCTGCATCATCGGCCCGAACGGCGCCGGCAAGAGTACCTTCCTCAACGTGCTGACCGGCACGTTGCGCCCGACCAGCGGCAGCGTCCATTTCCTCGGCCGCGACATTGCCGGCCTGCCGCTGCATCGCATCGCCCGGCTCGGCATTGCCCGCAAGTTCCAGATCCCGTCGGTCTTCCCGAGCCTCTCGGTTGAGGACAACCTCAAGGTCGCACGATGGGGTGCCCCCTCCCCGGCGCGGCCAATCGGTGAATTGATGGAACTGGTCGCGCTGACCAATCGTGCTGCCACATTGGCCGGCGAACTGGCGCACGGCCAGAAGCAATGGCTGGAGATCGGCATGGCGCTGGCCATCGAGCCACGGCTGCTTTTGCTCGACGAGCCAACCGCCGGCATGACGCCGCAGGAGACGCTGGCGACGGCCGAAATGCTGCTGCGGCTGAAGGGCGAATTCTCGATCGTCGCGGTCGAGCACGACATACGTTTCGTGCGCGCGCTGAATTGCGAGACGCTGGTGCTGCACCAGGGGCGCCGGCTGCGCAGCGGTCCCTTCCACGACATCGAGGCTGACGAGATGGTCCGCGACGTCTATCTGGGGAGGCGCTGACCATGCTGCGGACACTTGCCGTTTCGGCCGGCTATGGCCTGCTCCCGGTGCTGAACGGCATCGACCTCGGCGTCGCGGCGGGCGAAGTGGTCGGCCTGCTCGGCCGCAACGGCGCCGGGAAGACAACGCTGCTGCGCGTCATCGCCGGGGGCCTGAAGGCGAGCGGCGGTGCGGTGGTTCTCGGCGACCAGGATCTCACCAACGCCCCGGCCTTCCGCCGCGCGCGGGCGGGCATCGCCCATGTGCCGCAGGGCCGCGGTATCTTCAACCAGCTGACGGTGCGGCAGAACCTGGAAGTCGGCACGCGCGCCGCCAAGGATCGTGGCGACGGCGACATTCCAACCGACATCTTTGGCTATTTTCCCATCCTTCGCGAGCGCGAGGCGCAGACCGCCGGTACGCTCTCGGGGGGCCAGCAGCAGATGCTGGCGATAGGCCGCGCACTGTGCGGCCTGCCGTCGGTGCTGCTGCTCGACGAGCCTTCGGAAGGCATCCAGCCGAACATCGTGCAGTCGATCGCCGAGTTGGTGCCGCGCATCGCGCGCGAGCGCGGCATCGCCATCGTCCTGGTCGAGCAGAATCTCGATCTCGTCCTTAAGGCGGCGGACCGCTGCCTGGTGATGGAGAAGGGCAGGATCGTGCATGAGGGCACGCCGGAAGCATTCGCCGACGAGACCCTGCTGAAGGACCTCTTGGCTTTGTAAGGCGTGCATGGGGCGCGCCTGGACTGGAAGGGAACACAACAATGATAAACAGAAGAACTGTTCTGAAATCCGGCGGCGCCGCGGCCGCCTTCGCAATGGTCGGCGCGCCGGGAATCCTGCGCGCCGCAGACACGGTCAAGGTCGGGCTGTCGATCCCGATCACCGGGCTGCAGGCGATCCTCGGCGAGACGCTGCTCAACTGCTACAAGCTCGCCGCCGCCGAACTCAACGCCGCCAACGGCATTGGCGGGCGCCAGGTGGAGCTCTTCATCGAGGACAACCAGACCACGACCAAGGGCTCCATCGACAAGGCCCGCAAGCTCCTCAACGAGGACAAGGTCGACGTGATCATGGGAACGATCATTTCGCCCGAGCGCAGCGCCACGCTTTCCGTCACCTCGAAGGCCAAGAAGCTGTTCTTCTACCCGACCAATTTCGAGGGCGGCGAATGCAATCGCTACTTCGTCGCCACCGGACCTATCCCGATGCAGCAGGTAGACCCGATGATGCCGTGGGTGGCCGAAAACCTCGGCAAGACCATCTACATCATGGCGTCCGACTATGCCTGGCCGCAGAAAATGACCGAGGCGATCACAGCCGCCTATGAAAAGGCCGGCGGCAAGATTGTCGGCGCCGACTATTATCCGTTCGGCACCACGGATTTCGGCCCGGCCTTCCAGAAGATCAAGTCGCTGAAGCCCGACGTCGTGTGGTCGATGGTGGTCGGCAACGACGCCGTCACGCAGCTCAAGCAGTATCGCAGCTTCGACATCAAGCAGCCTCTGATCGCACCGCTCGACGAGGTCTTCAACAAGGACGCGCTGCCGCCTGGCGTCGCCGCCGGCACCTACGCGCCGCAGCCCTACTGGATGGCGCTCGACAACCCGGTCAACAAGAAGTTCATCGCGAACTTCCGCGAAAAATTCGGCCAGGAGAAGATGGTCAATGGCATCGGCGAGGCCGGCTATAACGGCCTGCATCTCTACGCGCTGGCGGCGGAGAAGGCCGGCTCGCTGAAGGACGACGATGTGCTCAAGGCGCTGCCGACGATCGAGTTCGATGCGCCACAAGGCAAGATCCGGGTCGATGCCAGCAACAACCACACACTCTGCCATTCCTATGTCGGCAAGGCGGCGGCGGACGGCATCGGCTACGAGATCGTCAAGGATTTCGGCACGATCGCGCCGGTAACGCCTTACTGCAAGCTGTAGGCATCAACCGATCCTGACGGCGGCTTTGCCGCTGCCGTCAGGGTGCCTTTGGCGCCGGCAGCCGCTCTCGCAATTCGTCGACGAGCACCCTGGTGTTTTCGGAATAGTCTATGGGCACGACGACGAGATGCACGCCGCCGTCGGCGAAGGCCTGTTCCAACGCCGGTTGCAGGTCGGCTATCGCGCCAACCCTGGTGCCCCTGGCTCCATAGGCTTCGGCGTATTTGACAAAGTCGGGATTGCCGAAGGTCATGCCGAAATCCGGGAATTCGTCGACAGCCTGCTTCCAGCGGATCATGCCATAAGCGTGGTCTTCCAGCAGCAGGATGACGAGGTTGAGCTTGAGCCGAACAGCAGTCTCCAGTTCCTGGCTGTTCATCATGAAACCCCCATCGCCAGCGATAGCCATGACACGACGCTGGGGATAGAGCAGTGCCGCCATCATCGCCGACGGCAGGCCGGCACCCATGGTGGCCAGCGCATTGTCGAGCAGCAGCGTGTTGGCCATGCGCGTGCGGTAGTTGCGCGCGAACCAGATCTTGTACATGCCGTTGTCCAGCGCGAGGATCCCATCCGCCGGCATCACGGCGCGCACGTCATGTACGATGCGCTGCGGCGTGAAGCGGTCTTCGGTGGCGCGCGCCGCGATGCGGCTCAAAATGCCTTCGCGCAGCGGCAGCAGGGCCTGCGCGTTGGGAATCCTGCCCTCGACGCGGTCCGCCAGCAGCGCCAGCGATGGGCCGAGGTCGCCGACGATCTCGGCCTGCGGGAAATAGACCTGCTCGACATCAGCCGTCTGGTAGCCGACATGAATGACCTTCGGCCCCTTCGCCCCCATGATGAAGGGCGGCTTCTCGACCGTGTCGTGGCCGATGGTGATGATCAGGTCGGCCTGCTCGATGGCCTCGTGCACGTAGTCGCGTTCCGAAAGAGCCGCCGTGCCCATGTAGAGTTCGGTGCCGCCGGGCACCGTGCCCTTGCCCATCTGCGTGGTAAAATAGGGAATCTGCGTTCGCAGCACGAACTGGGCGACATCGGGAGTCACCCGCGGGCGCGACGCCGCGGCGCCGAACATCAGCAGCGGACGCTTGGCCTCGATGATCATGCGGGCGGCGCGATCGAGCGCGCCAGCGCTGGCCAGGGGCAATTCGACCGGATGTGTCGGCACCAGCGCGATCGGCTCGCATTCCGCCGCCGCGATGTCTTCCGGCAGTTCGAGGTGCACGGGGCCGGGGCGCTCTTCCTGGGCGACGCGGAAGGCTTCGCGCACCAGCGACGGGATCATCCTAGGCGAGACGATCTGGCGCGACAGCTTGGTCAGCGGCTTCATCGCCGCGACGATGTCGACGATCTGGAAGCGCGCCTGCCGGGACGACAGGATGCCCTTCTGGCCGGTGATCATGATCATCGGCATCGCGCCGAGCAGCGCATAGGCAGAGCCGGTGGTCAGATTGAGCGCGCCGGGGCCAAGTGTTGTGATGCACACACCCGGCTTGCCGGTGAGCCTGCCATAGGTGGCGGCCATGAAGGCCGCCGCCTGCTCGTGGCGCGTCAGGATCAGCTGGATCGACGAGCGGCGGATGGATTCGACGATGTCGAGATTTTCTTCGCCCGGAATGCCGAAAATTCGTTCGACCCCTTCATTTTCGAGGGCCGCCACGAACAGATCCGAACCTTTGGTCATGAACCGTCTCTCCTGCGATGCGCGCATTCCATCAGCCACCTTCATATGGCACCGGAACGTCACGCCTCAAAGAGCGCAAGCCGTCTGTTGGCGCCATCATTTTCGGCAAGGCGGCCGCCAGTGCGTCGACGGCCAACCGGACCTTGAGCGACAGATGCGGCGTCCGCAGCCAGAGCGCATGGCAATCGTAGGGATAGCGTGGCTGGTCCGGCAACAGCTCGACCAGCGTGCCGGCCTGGATGCGCTTGCGAGCCAGCCAGTAAGGCAACCACGCCAGCCCCATGCCGTCGAGGGCCGCATCGGCGATGGCATCCAGATCGTCGAGCCGCAGCCGGCCGTTTGGGGTGACCTCGAGCGCAGTCTGTCCCTCGCGCGGAAATAGCCACGGCTGAACGATCATGCCGAGCCGGCGGTAGACAATCGCCTGGTGATCGGCGAGGTCCTCGATCCGCCGTGGCTCGCCATGAATTTCAAGATAGGAAGGCGCGGCACAGACGACCATGTCCTGGCGTGCAAGGCGACGCGCGATCACGCCAGCCTTGTCGTCCAGACCGCCGGTCCGGATGGCGAGGTCAAAACCGTCCTCGGCGAGATCGGCGAAGCGGTCGCTGAGCGACAGGTCGAGTTCCAGCATTGGATATTGCCCTGCCAGCCTCAGCAGCACGGGGGTGACGCAGTGGCGCCCGAAATGCGCCGGCATGGTGACACGCAGTTTTCCGCGCGGTTCCGAGAGCTGGTCGGCGGCGAGCGCATCGGCGGCTTCGGCCTCGGCCAGCACCAGGCGACACCGCTCATAATAGGCGCGGCCGAAATCGGTCAGGCTCTGGCGGCGCGTGGTCCGGTTAATCAGACGCATGCCAAGCCGCTCCTCGAGAAACCGGACATGCTTGCCGACCATCGGTCCGGATAGATCGAGCGCAGTGGCCGCCGCCGCGAACGAGCCAAGATCGACCGCCCTGACGAACACGGCCATGCTCTCGAGCCTATCCATATTCGAAACTCCTGGTTTCTACTGAACAATCCAAACAGCCGTTTATCGCACAAAGCTTTCGCGTCATAGCTCATTCAGTGTCAAATATTTTGGAGTGAGCCAAATGGCCCGTATCATTCGCTTCCACCAGCATGGCGGTCCCGAGGTCCTGCGCATCGAGGAGGTCGACCTTCCGCCACCGGGTCCGGGCGAGGTTCAGATCCGCGTCAAGGCGCTCGGCCTCAACCGCGCCGAGGCGCTGCTGCGCGCGGGCAGCTACATTGAGACACCCGTCCTGCCCTCCGGGCTTGGGCTGGAAGCGGCGGGCGTCATCGAGGCAATTGGCGAAGGCGTGATGGGGCTGGCACATGGTGACGCCGTGAGCGTCATCCCGCCGCAATCGATGGTTCGCTGGCCGGCTTACGGTGAGCTTGTCACCTTTCCCGCGGGGCTCATCGTCAAGCATCCGGCGTCCCTCGACTGGCAAACCGCGGCGGCGGTCTGGATGCCGTACCTCACCGCCTACGGCGCCCTGATCGACATCGCCAGGCTGCGCCGCGAAGAGGTCGTCGTCATCACGGCGGCTTCGAGCAGCGTCGGGCTTGCGGCGATCCAGATCGCCAACAGCGTTGGCGCGATAACGATCGCGGTGACGCGGACATCGGTGAAGAGGCAGGCTCTGCTCGACGCCGGCGCGGCGCATGTCGTGGTCCTTGAGGAAGAGGAACTTGCCGACAGACTGAACCAGATCGCCGGGCCGCAAGGCGTGCGCGTGGTGCTGGATGCGATCGGCGGGCCGATCTTCGAGCCGCTGACGGCGGCGATGTCGCGCGGCGGCATTCTGATCGAATATGGCGGCCTCAGCAGCCAGCCGACGCCGTTCCCGTTGCCTGCGGTACTGGGCAAGGCCCTGACATTGCGCGGCTATCTCGTGCACGAGATCACCGGCAACCCGGAGAAGTTGGAGGCGGCCAAGGCATTCATCCTCGAAGGCCTCGCGGACGGCGCGCTCAGGCCGATCATCGACAGGATCTTTCCCTTCGACCGGATCGTCGAGGCGCATCGCTATCTCGAATCGAACGGGCAGTTCGGCAAGATCGTGGTGACGGTTTGAGCAGCAAATCGCTCTCACCGGCAACATTGCCCCTTGAAGGCTTCGTCCCGCATTCCTAACTCCCGTGTGCGGGCCGGGCCCCTCTGACTGTCGCTTTGGCGACCGTGATGTCGGACCGCTTCAACGGGCCCGTTTCCATTCCTTTCGGTTAAGTGGGCTCATTACTTTCTGGTTAGGAGCCCCACATGACATCTTCCCACCTCGGCATGGTTTGCCCCTCCTGCCGCGTCGCCCTCGTGATGAGCGAACGCCAGGGGATCGAGATCGACTACTGTCCGCAGTGCCGCGGCGTCTGGCTCGATCGTGGCGAACTCGACAAGATCATCGAACGGTCCACCAGGGACGCGTCTCCCGCGCCGCAGCCACAGCCGGCGCCATTTGCCCAGCCGCAACACAGCCGGGACCGCGATGGCGACTATTCCCGCTCGCATGGCCACCGCTATCCGAAGCGGAAGAAATCATTTTTCGAAGAGCTGTTCGATTGACCATGAGGCCGGTCTTTCCAAGGCCGGCCCTTTGCCGAAAACGCCCGAAACCACAGCGATAAAGGTCACCCCGATGATTTCCCGCACAAGCCGATTTGTCACCCTCTTTGCCGGCCTGTTCCTTGCATTCTCCATGGTCGCGATCGATCACGCCGAGGCGCGGCGCGGCGGCAGTTTCGGCAGCCGCGGCACACGCACGTTCCAATCGGCACCGCCGACCCGGACCGCGCCGGCGCCGACCGCTCCGGTCGAGCGTTCGATGACACCCAACGCCGGCGTCAACAATGCTGCCCGGCAACCACAGACCGGCCTGCAGAGGCCCGGCTTCATGAGCGGCTTCGGTGGAACGATGATGCGCGGCCTGCTGATCGGCGGCCTGATCGGACTGCTCCTCGGCCAAGGTTTCGGCGGCCTCGCCGGCATGTTCGGATTCCTGCTCCAGGCCCTGCTCATCGGTGGCGCGATCATGCTGGCCATCAGGTTCTTCCGGTCGCAATCCGCGCGTGGCCCCGCGCCCGCGCTCGCCGGCATGGGCGATGCCCAAGCTTCACGGTTCGAGAACCGCGCAACGGCACAGCAGAACACGAGCAGCGCTGGCTCCTTCACAATTCCCGGGTTTGGCGGCGGATCGGGCAGAGGCTACGAGACCACCCGATCCGAAGAGATCACGCTGGCCCAGGCCGACCTTGACGCGTTCCAGCAGCTGTTGACCGATGTCCAGGAAGCGTTCGGGCGCGAAGACCATGCGGCATTGCGCCGGTCGGTCACGCCCGAGATGGTATCCTATCTCTCGGAAGAGCTGGCCGACAATGCCCGGAAAGGTCTCAGGAACGAAGTGTCCGACGTCACCCTGCTGCAGGCCGACATCGCGGAAAGCTGGCGCGAGGATGACCGCGACTACGCCACGGCGGCGTTGCGCTACGAGTCTCGCGACGTGATGCGCGAACGGGCGAGCGGCAAGGTCGTCGAAGGCGACGAAGAGCATCCGACGGAGACGACCGAGTTGTGGACGTTCACGCGCCAGAATGGCTCGACCTGGAAGCTCTCGGCCATCCAAGAGGCTTGAGCCCGGCTAGTCTGCTGGCCGGCGGTCACGCGACGATCTTGACACGCATCGGCGTGCCGATCTCGATGCTGCGCCCGGTATTGGTCAGCATGCCGTTGCCGGCGTCGCGGACGAAGATCGAAATGCGGTCGGCATTCTGGTTGGCGGAGAACAGATGGCCGCCCGAAGGCGTCAGCGCCAGGTTGCGTGGCGTGGCGCCTCCGCAAGGGACATAGCCGACAAGACTTAAGCTGCCGGTCTGCTGGTCGACCGCCATGATGACGACGCTGTCGTGGCCACGGTTGCCGCCATAGACGAAACGGCCGTCCGGCGAGATCTGGATATCGGCGCAGTGATTGCTGTCGCGGGCCTCGGCCGGCACCGCCGGCTTGGTGTCGATGATCGATAGCCTGCCGGTCGCATTGTCGAGCGCCAACGACACGACGGTCGAATCCAGCTCGTTCATGACAAAGACAAAGCGGCCGTTCGGGTGCAAGGCAATGTGACGCGGGCCGGCACCCGGGGGGAGCGCGGACTCTGCGAGCTTCGCCAGACTTCCGTTCTGTCCGATCCGATAGGACACCAGCCGGTCGATGCCGAGATCGGCAACGATTGCCGTTCCACCGGCAATGGTTTCGGTGACGCTGTGGGCATGCGAGCGTTCCTGCCGCGCCGCGCTGGGGCCGGTGCCCTTGTGCGAAACGCTGGCCAATGGCGCGGACAGTGCGCCCTCCCCGTCGAAACCATACACAGCCACCGCTCGGTCCGGACCACCCTCGCCCATGCCGTAATTGGCGACGAGGAGTTTGGTGCCGTCGCGCGTGATGGTATTGTGCGCCGTGATGCTGCCCAGCGATGGCTGTTTGTTCAAATAGGCGAGCGTGCCCGAGCCGCGATCGAAGCTGTAGGCCGAGACCGTGCCCTCGCGCCAGGAGAAGACTTCCGAATTGGCGTAGATGCGCGAGCCATCCGGCGTCAACGACAGGAAGGTCGGGTTGTCGATATCATTCGTCTCGGCCAGCTTTCTTGTTTCCAGCGTTTCCTCGTCGAAGCCGTAGACACCAAGGCCGACGCCTCGCGCACCCTGAAAATAAGGCGCTTCGCGGTTCAGGCTGCCGACGAAGACCAGACAGGCTTTGCGCATGTTTTCCCTCCTGCCCGCCGGTGCTCAGTGCCGTGGGACCGCCAAAATTTCACCTGTCCTCGCTTGCAACGCAACCCCATATGTGAAAATAGTATTTACAAAAGAAGATTGGTGGGAGGAGACGTCGTGCACCCAGGCGCTTTGAAGCGTGCTCGAATGGCTGGATGGGCGCTCTCGCGAGCCCGGTGGACTACGCCATGAGGGATTTCGCGCCAACCGTTGGCGTTGTCTCGACGCATCCCAGGAATATGCCCGCCGATCATGCCGCCCTGCCGGTGTGGAACGCCGAGAACTGGTTCTATGAGGACTGGCCGGTCGGCCAGAAAATCCGCTCGCTGCGTCGCACCATGGCCGAGGGCGACAGTCACCTTTTCAACACGCTGGTGCTCGACATCCATCCTTACGTGCAGGACCAGATGTTTGCCGAGAGCGAGGGCATTTTCGGCAAGCGGCTGATTGCCGGCGCGTTCGTCTTCTCGGCGGGCCTCGGGCTGGTCGCCACCAACTGCGTCAACGCTTTTTCCTATGGCTATGACAAGCTACGATTCATAAAGCCTGTCTTCATCGGCGACACGATCTATTCGATCCGTTCCAACCTCGACAAACACCCCCGCTACAAGGAGATGGGGCTGATCCGCGCCAGCTACGAGGTGTTCAAGGGCGAAGGCGAGCTCGTTCTTTATTGCGAGCATCTGCAGACGGTGAAGTACCGCAACCCTGCCGATTTCGTCGGCAAGACGGAGAAGTAGAAATGCCGGCAGCAGCCGAATTGCCGCTTGCCGGTCTCGTCGTCGTCGACATGAGCCAGTTCCTGTCCGGACCCTACTGCTCGCTCAGGCTGCTCGATCTCGGCGCCCGCGTCATCAAGATAGAGCGTCCTGACGGCGGCGACCTGTCGCGCCGGCTCTATCTCAGCGACACCGAGATCGGCGGCGATTCCACCATCTTCCATGCCATCAACCGGGCCAAGGAAAGCCTCGCCATCGATCTGAAGAACGAGGCGGACCTCAATACATTGCGCGGGCTGCTGGCCAAGGCCGATGTGCTGATCCAGAATTTCCGGCCGGGCGTCATCGAGCGCCTTGGGCTCGACTACGAGACCGTCCGCCAGATCAATCCGCGCCTGGTCTATGCCTCGATCAGCGGCTATGGCGAGGATGGCCCGTGGGTGAAGCGCCCGGGCCAGGATCTGCTGGCGCAGTCGCGCTCCGGCGTGATGTGGCTGAACGGCGACGAAGACCAGGGACCGGTGCCGTTCGGCCTCGCCATCGGCGACATGCTGGCGGGTGCGGCCTGCGCGCAAGGCATCCTGGCCGCACTGGTGCGGCGCGGCATCACAGGCCAGGGCAGCCATATCGAGACCAGCCTTCTGGAAGCGCTGGTCGACTTCCAGTTCGAGGTGCTGACCACGCATCTCAATGACGGGCGCCGCCTGCCTAGGCGCTCGAGCTTCCGCAGCGCGCATGCCTATCTCTCGGCGCCTTACGGAGTCTATCCGGCCAAGGACGGCTATCTTGCCATCGCCATGATGCCGATCCCCAAGTTGGCCGACCTTTTGTCGCTCGATGAATTGGCTCCCTATCGCGACAAGCCGGCATCCTGGTTCACCGCGCGCGACGATATCAAGGCAATCATCGCCCAGAGGATCGCGACCAAGACCATCGACGACTGGCTGGCCATTCTCGAACCCGCCGACATCTGGTGCGCCAAGGTGCTGACCTGGCCGGAGATGCTGGCAAGCGAGGGTTTTCAGGCCCTCGACATGCTGCAGACGGTGACGCGCGAGGACGACGTCTCGATCCTCACCACCAGTTCGCCGCTGAGGGTCGACGGTATCAGGGCCAAGGTCGACCGCGCGGCACCCCGTATCGGCGAGCACAGCGCAAAAATCCGCGAGGAGTTCGACCTGTGAGCCTCAAGCTTAGGGGTATGACCTGGAGCCATCCGCGTGGCTATGATCCCATGGTTGCCTGCTCGGCGCTATGGCGCGAGCGGACGGGAGTTGCCATCGAATGGGACAAGCGTTCGCTGCAGGATTTCGAGTCCTTCCCGGTCGAGGAGTTGGCGCGCGCCTACGACCTCATCGTCATCGACCATCCGCATGTCGGCCAGATCACCGCGGAGCGCTGCCTCGAGCCTCTCGACGTCGCCGGCCGCGAGGCGGAACGCGCCGCGCTTGCGTCGGGGAGCGTTGGCCAGTCCTATCCGAGTTACACATGGCAAGACCGGCAATGGGCGTTTCCGATCGATGCGGCCAGCCAAGTGCAGGCCTGGCGGCCGGACGCGCTCGATGCGCCGGCAGCGACGTGGAGCGAAGTGCTCGATCTCGCCCGGCAAGGCCGCGTGCTGCTGCCGCTGCGACCGCCGCATTGCCTGATGACCTTCTACACGCTGGTCGGTAATCTCGGGCATCCCTGCGCGACCGATCCGTCGGGCGATCTCATCGCTGTCGAGACGGGCTGCGAAGTCTTCGAGACGATGCGTGAGATCGCCGCGCTGGTCGACCCGACGTGCTTCGACATGGACCCGATCGCCGTTTCGGAACGCATGGCCGAGGCTGGTTCCCGCATTGTCTGCGCGCCGCTGATCTATGGCTACGTCTCTTATGCGGCGTCGGGTTTTCGCGCCGACAGTTTGGCTTTTGCCGACATCCCGGTGGTCGGTTCCAATGGTCCGATCGGCTCGGCGCTCGGCGGTACAGGCATAGCCGTATCAGCCTTCTCCAAGGCTAAAGAGGCAGCGATCGATTTTGCCTATTGGGTCGCCAGCGGCGATGTCCAGCGTGGCATCTATGCAGCCGCCGGCGGCCAGCCGGGCCATGCAGCTGCTTGGGAAGACCAGACTGTCAATGAAGTGGCCGGCAACTTCTATCGAAGCACGCGCGTCACGCTGGAGGGCGCCTGGGTGCGGCCGCGCCATGACGGCTACATGACGTTCCAGCAGGCGGCGTCAGACCGCATCAATTCCGGCCTGACCTCAGGTCATCGTTCCAGCCAGGTCATTGCCGATCTCATCAGCCTGTTCCGGGCCAGTTCCCCCTCGCCTGGCTAGAGCTGAGCGAGGTCGCTATTTCAACCGCCAAAGCCTGCGGGCATTGCCCGACAACAGCCTGTCACGCTCCGAAACGCTGCAACCCGAGAGCAGCGCATGGGTCGCAGCCACCCAGGTCGAGAGACCGCCGCCAAGCGTGCAGACCGGCCAGTCGCTGCCCCAGACGACACGGTCCCAGCCGAATGAATTGATGGTGTGTTCGACGTAAGGCCGCAGCGTATCGACGGTCCAATTGGCGGCGTCGGCATAGGCGACCACGCCGGAAATCTTGGCCATCACGTTCGGGCGCCGTGCGATCTCGCTCATGTGTTCGCGCCAGGGATGCTCGGCTCCGCCCTTGATGTCGGGAACGCCGCAATGGTCGAGGACGAACTGTACGTCGGGCGCCAGTTCGGCGAGCGCGATCGCCTTGGGAATCTGATGCGGCAGCACGACGAGGTCGAAGGTCAGGCCGGTGCCGTCAAGCCGCTTGATGTTGTCACGGAACAGCGCGCCTTCCGAAAGATCGTCCGGCACGACGTGAAGGACGCGGCGGAAACCCTTGACGAAGGGGTTTGTCCGCTGGCGTTCGAGATAAGCGGCAAAGTCAGCGTCTTCGGGACGGCAGGATGCTATCGCCCCAGAAAGCATGCTGCCCGCTTGCCGCGAGAGGCCCTCGACACGGGCGGTCTCCGCCTCGATGTCGGCCGGGTCGACATCGACCTCCATGTGCAGCACGCGTTCGACACCGGCACGCTTTGCCTCCGTGGCGTATTCCTCATAGGAGAAATCGCGGTTCAGTGCCGGTACGCCGGCAAGCCAGGGGTAGCGAAGCGCCGAGCGATCGATGAGATGCAAATGGGTGTCGATGATCATGGCGGGCTCCTCCCTGTAGCTTTTTCGATCCTCTCACGGAGGAATTCTTCATTCAAATAAGAATTCAGGCCGATGAACCGACGGCCGACCCAGCGAGGTGCGACAGCTTCTCGCAGGTTGCGAGCAGCAACTCGATGGTGCGGGTGATGTCGGGTGCCGAGGGCGCGTTGACGACCGTAATGTAGGGGATCGACAGCGCCGCTATGGCCTTGCCGTCGGAACCACGCACCGGAGCGGAAAGGTTGAAGACGCCCGCGGTCTGCATGGAAGCCATCATCTCGTAGCCGCGGTCGCGGATCTGGTCGAGACGGGCGAAGAACTCGGCCGGCTGCGCGGTCTTGTCGGTGCTGCGGACGTGCTCCGAGATCATCATCTGCCGCTCTTCCGGTGAACGGAAGGCGAGCAGGACATGGCCTGAACCGGTGTCGAACAGGCTGATGTGGGAGCCGACTCGGATCGAAATCCCCCAGTAGTTCGGCGCCTCCTGCTGGCCTATCACCACGGCGGAACCGCGATCAAAAACAACGAGTTGATTGGCCTGCTGCGAGGTCTCGGCCAATTCGCGCATCAGCGGCGTCGCATAGGAAACCAGCCGCCGCACCGGCGCGTGCAATTGTGCCAGGCCAAACAGCTTGAGCGTCAGCGAATAGCGGTCGCCATCGAGCCGCGTGACGTAGCCGCGCCGCACCAGCCGGTCCAGCATGCGGTAGAATTCATTGGGGCTGCGGTCGAGCTTCTTGGCGATTTCCGCCTGGGTCAGGCCACCGTCCACGCCCGCTAGAAGCTCAAGGATGTCGAGCCCCTTGTCGAGCGCCGGCGCGCGATAACGCTCGTCTTCGCTGTCGTCCATGGCTCATCCCTCCAGTGAATTCAACTCTTCATATACGCAGGAACGCGGCCGGCGGAAACAAATTTCGCCTTGACGTACGGATGAATGTTTTGTTCGTATATGAATGTAGCATTTCTTGTCACGTGACGAGTTGCGGGCGCCACCGAGGCGCACCCAGGGAGGATACCAATGAACAGACTGCTTTCCGGCGTATGCGCCGGCGCATTGATGCTTGCGTCAGGCGCAGGCACCGCCCTTGCCGGCGACCTGCCCGGCAAGTTCGACGGCGTGACCGTCGACGTGAAGCTGATCGGCGGCCAGCAATATGAGAAGCTCTACGAGCGCATTCCCGAATGGGAGAAGGCGACAGGCGCCAAGGTCAACATCCTGACCAAGAAGAACGGCTTCGACATCGACAAGGAATTGAAGTCCGACATCGCCTCGGGCAGCACCAACTGGTGCGTCGGCTGGAATCATTCCTCCTTCGCGCCGCAATACACCGGCCTCTACACCGACCTCAGCAAGCTCCTGCCGAAGTCGGAGATCGACGCCTTCGTGCCGTCGACGATCAAGGCGGCAACCATCGACGGCAAGCTGGAAATGCTGCCGCGCGCGCAGTTCGACGTCTCGGCGCTCTACTACCAGAAGAGCCTGTACGAGAACGCCGACAACAAGACCAAGTTCAAGGCCAAATACGGCTATGACCTGGTGCCGCCGGACACCTGGAAGGAAGTCACCGACCAGGCTGAGTTCTTCGCCAACCCGCCCAATTTCTACGGCACGCAGTTTGCCGGCAAGGAAGAGGCGATCAATGGCCGCTTCTACGAAATGGTCGTCGCCGAGGGCGGCGAATATCTCGACAAGGACGGCAAGCCGGTCTTCAATTCCGAAGCCGGCATCCGGGCGCTCGACTGGTTCGTCAACCTCTACAAGGCCAAGGCCGTGCCGGCCGGAACCACCAACTACCTCTGGGACGATCTCGGCCAGGGCTTTGCCTCGGGCACCGTCGCCATCAATCTGGACTGGCCGGGCTGGGCTGGCTTCTTCAACGATCCGAAATCGTCGAAAGTCGCGGGCAATGTCGGCGTCAAGGTCGCGCCGAAAGGCTCCGCCGGGGTGCGCACCGGCTGGTCGGGCTTCCATGGCTTCTCGGTGACCGAGAACTGCCCGAACAAGGAGGCAGCGGCATCGCTCGTATGGTGGCTGACCAACGAGGACAGCCAGAAGCTCGAGGCCACCGCCGGCCCGCTGCCAACGCGCACCGCGGTCTGGGATTGGGACCTGCAGCAAGCCGCCAACGACCCTTACAAGAAGGAGGTTCTGTCGGCTTTCCAGGAAGAAGCCAAGCACGCCTTCGCCGTGCCGCAGACGCCTGAGTGGATCGAGATCTCGAACGCCGTCTATCCCGA
This sequence comes from Mesorhizobium sp. B2-3-10, assembly GCF_006442275.1. NCBI lineage: Bacteria > Pseudomonadati > Pseudomonadota > Alphaproteobacteria > Hyphomicrobiales > Phyllobacteriaceae > Mesorhizobium > Mesorhizobium sp. B2-3-10. The sequence continues at coordinate 121,459 of NZ_VFVT01000007.1, read as the reverse complement.
GTTGCAGGCCGCGATTCTCGGCGACAAGACCTCCAAGCAGGCACTGGACGAAGCCGCCGCCAAGGCGACGCAGATCCTGCAGGACGCTGGCAAACTGTAAGCATTGCTCCCAAGATTGCCTTCCCCATCGTGAATGGGGGAGGCGATCGCCTTTTGCCGGCGTTGCCCGTTTCATCATGTCGGGCCTCTGCCCAAATTTGAATGCCAGACACCAGAGGAGCCCGATGAAGGGCCTCAAGCCATCCGCGCCGTTCCTGCTGCTGCTTCCGGCCATCGTCGTTCTGGCGGCGGTCGTCGTGGTGCCGCTGCTTCTGTCGCTCTATTCAAGCTTCACGCCGTTCCGCCTGACCAAGCCCGAGACGTTCTTCGTCTTCATCGGCCTCAGGAATTACTTGTCGATCCTGGCCAACACCGATTTCTGGTGGGCATTCGGCCGTACCGTCCTGTTGCTGGCCATCGCGCTCAATCTTGAAATGCTGCTTGGCCTTGGTCTCGCCATGCTGGTTGAGAAGGCGACGCGCGGGCAGCGCATCCTGCGCACGCTAATGATGTTTCCGATGATGTTCTCGCCGATCCTCGTCGGCTTCCAGTTCAAGTTCATGTTCAACGATAATATCGGCCTGGTGAACAATGCGCTGCAGTCGCTTGGCATCACCAGCGACGCCATTCCGTGGCTGATCGAGGGCCACCTCGCCTTCATCGCCATATCGGTTGCCGAGATCTGGTCGTCGACGGCGATCTTCGCCATCCTGATCCTCGCCGGGCTGCTCGCCATGCCCAAGGAGCCGATCGAGGCGGCGCGCGTCGATGGCTGCACGCCTTGGCAGACCTTCCGCTATGTGACCTGGCCGTTCGTCATGCCCTTCGCCTACATCGCCATGACCATCCGCTCGCTCGACGTGGCGCGTGCCTATGACATCGTCAAGATCATGACCGATGGCGGTCCGGCCGGCCGCACGGAGCTTTTGTGGACTCTGGTCGCACGCACCGCCTACAGCGACGGGCGCATGGGCATGGCCAACGCCATGGCGTATTTCTCGATCCTGCTGTCGATCGCCTTCACAGTCTACTTCTTCAACAAGCTCGCCGCGGCGCGCACGCAAATCGGCGCGGAGTGGTGAAGATGGACGAGAATTCTTCCGCCCGCCTTAAGCGCAGGCTGCTTGATATCGTCTATCGCATCGGCCTGTTCCTGGCGATGCTGACCATCTGCCTGCCGGGCTTGTGGATCGTCCTGTCGTCGCTGCGGCCGACGGTCGAGATCATGGCCAAGCCGCCGGTGTGGATCCCGCAGGATATTTCGTTCGACGCCTATGTCGCGATGTTCTCAGGCATCGGCAAGGGCGGCATCCCTGTCATCGAATATTTCCGCAACTCGCTGATCATATCGGTGACTTCGACGGTGATCGCGGTCGCCATCGGCATGGCGGGCGGCTATGCCTTCGCGCGCTATCGCTTTCGCGGTAAATCGAGCGTCTTCCTCGGCCTGATGCTGACACGCACGGTGCCCGGTATCGCGCTGTCGCTGCCGCTGTTCTTCCTCTATGTGCGGCTCGGTATCATCGACACGCATTTCGGGCTGATCCTTGCCTATGTCGCGCTCAACGTGCCTTTCACCGTCTGGCTGATCGACGGCTTCTTTCGCCAGGTGCCGAAGGATCTCGCCGAGGCAGCACAAATCGACGGCTGCACGCGCTGGCAGGCCTTTTGGCAGGTCGAGTTCCCGCTCGCCGGACCAGGCATCGCATCGGCCGCGATCTTCGCCTTCCTGACCTGCTGGAACGAGTTCGCGCTGGCCTCCCAACTGACCCGCTCGGTCAGCGCCAAGACGCTGCCGGTCGGCCTGCTCGACTACACGGCCGAGTTCACCATCGACTGGCGCGGCATGTGCGCGCTCGCCGTGGTGATGATCATTCCGGCGCTCACCCTCACTTTCATCGTCCAGAAGCACCTTGTCGGCGGCCTGACCTCCGGCGCGGTGAAAGGCTGATCTCATGGCAACGGTTTCCCTCAAAAAGCTGACCAAGCGCTACGGCAATATCGAGATCGTGCATGGCATCGACCTCGACATCACCGACCGCGAATTCATCGCGCTGGTCGGTCCTTCCGGCTGCGGCAAGTCGACGACGCTGCGCATGATAGCCGGGCTGGAAGAGATCAGCGCCGGTTCGATCGAGATTGGCGGGCGCGTCGTCAACGATTTGCCGCCGCGTTCGCGCAACATCTCGATGGTGTTCCAGTCCTATGCGCTCTACCCTCATATGACGGTGCGCGAAAACCTCGGCTTCTCCTTGAAGATCGCCGGCGCCGCCAAGGACGACATGGATCGCCGCGTCGCCGAGGCCTCGGCTATCCTGGGGCTCGATGCTTTGCTCGACCGTCGGCCGTCGCAACTGTCCGGCGGCCAGCGCCAGCGCGTCGCCATGGGTCGTGCCATCGTGCGCGACCCCGACGTCTTCCTGTTCGACGAGCCGCTTTCCAATCTCGATGCCAAGCTCAGAACGCAGATGCGCACCGAGATCAAGAAGCTGCACGCCAAGGTGCAATCGACGGTGATCTACGTCACCCACGACCAGGTCGAGGCGATGACGCTTGCCGATCGTATCGTTATCATGCGCGACGGACATATCGAACAGGTTGGCACCCCAGATGAAGTGTTCCGCCGGCCAGCCACGCGCTTCGTTGCCGGCTTCATCGGCTCACCGCCGATGAGTTTGCACGAGGCGACGGTCGACGACGGCCAGCTGGTTTTCGCCAGCGGCGCCAAGCTGCCCCTGCCCGGTCAGTTCAAGGCCAACGTCGCTGGCGGCGCCAAGGTCGTGTTCGGGTTGCGGCCAGACGACATCTATCCGACCGGCCATGGTATCAGCTCCGGCGGCGCGGCCGACGTGCATCAGATCGAACTGCCGATCACCGTCACCGAGCCGCTCGGCAACGAGACGTTGGTGTTCGTCGAGTTCAACGGCAGTGACTGGGTGTCTCGCATGCTGAACCCCAGGCCGCTGAAGCCAGGCGAGCGCGTCGCCATGAGCCTCGACCTGTCGCAGGCGCATCTGTTTGCCGCTGAGACCGGAAAGATATTGCGGAGCTGACCGACATGGCCAAGATCGAAAAGATAGAATTGCGCATGGTCGACCTTGTGCCCAAGGTCAAACGCACCGACGCGATCCAGAGCTTCGTCAGCCAAGAGACGCCAATCGTCACCATCACCGATTCCGACGGCGCGGTCGGAACCGGTTACAGCTACACGATCGGCACCGGCGGCTCGTCGGTGATGCGGCTTCTGTCCGACCACCTGGCGCCGCGCCTGATCGGCCGCGATCCTGATATGATCGAAGCGATCTGGCACGATCTCGAATTCGCCACCCACGCCACCACGATCGGCGCCATCACGGCAATCGCCATCGCGGCGATCGACACAGCGCTCTGGGACCTCAGGGCGAAGAAACAGGGCCTGCCGCTATGGAAGCTCGCTGGCGGCGCCAAGGACCGCTGCCCGCTTTACACGACAGAAGGCGGCTGGCTGCACATCGAGACGCAGGCGCTGGTCGACGATGCCGTGGCCGCCAAGGCCAAGGGGTTTCGCGGCTCGAAAGTGAAGATCGGCAGGCCGCATGGCTCCGAGGATCTCGCGCGGCTGTCGGCGGTGCGCAAGGCGGTGGGCGACGGCTACGAGATCATGACCGACGCCAATCAGGGTTTCTCCGTCGACGAGGCGATCCGGCGTGCGGCGAGGCTTCGAGAACTCGATCTCGCCTGGATCGAGGAGCCGCTGCCGGCCGACGACATAGACGGGCATATCAGGCTGTCGAATTCGACGCCGACGCCGATCGCCATCGGCGAGTCGCTCTATTCCGTCAGGCACTTCCGCGAATACATGCAGAAAGGCGCCTGCTCGATCGTGCAGGTCGATGTCGGCCGCATCGGCGGCATCACGCCCTGGCTCAAGATCGCCCATGCGGCGGAGGCCTTCGACATTCCAGTCTGCCCGCATTTCCTGATGGAATTGCATGTCAGCCTGACCTGCGCTGTTCAGAACGGCAGGTATGTCGAGTACATTCCGCAACTCGACCAGTTGACCGGCAAGCACATGCGCATCGAGGATGGGCATGCGCTGGCGCCCGACGAGCCCGGTATCGGCATCGATTGGGACTGGGACGCGGTCAAGGCCATGAGCATCGCCGAATTCACCACGGCGATCACGACATAAGGAGCTGATATGCAGCGGATGGGATTTGTGCTTGGGCTGAAGCCGGAGAAGGTCGAGGACTATGTTCGCCTCCATGCCGCCGTCTGGCCTGACGTGCTGACCATGATTTCGGCATGCAACATCAAGAACTATTCCATTTACCTGAAGCGGCCGGAGAACCTGCTGTTCAGCACCTTCGAATACCACGGCACCGACTACGAGGCCGACATGGCCAAGATGGCGGCCGATCCGAGGACGCAGGAATGGTGGGCCGTCTGCATACCTTGCCAGGAGCCGCTTGCGACCCGCAAGGAGGGTGAATGGTGGGCTTCGATGGACGAGGTCTTCCACCATGACTGAGGCCGGTTTCGACCCTGCCTCACTCGTCCAGGCCTGGGCCAAACCCTCACGACCCCGACCGATCGTCACTTTCGGTGCAGGGTCGATTGTCGGCGACGCGCATTTCCCGGCCTACCGAAAAGCGGGATTTCCGATCGCCGGTCTTTACGATCCGGACCAGGCCAAGGCGCAAGCCCTGGCCGATAAATGGGACGTGACGGCGTTCCGCTCGGTGCAAGAAGCCGCCGGAGTTAAGGACGCGATCTTCGATCTGGCAACGCCACCGGGGCGGCACGCCGATATCCTGAAGGCTCTGCCCGGCGGTGCGGTCGCCCTGATCCAGAAGCCAATGGGCAATTATCTCGGCGAGGCAAGCGAAATCCTCGAAATCTGCCGCGCCAAGAAGCTCAAGGCGGCGGTGAATTTCCAGCTCCGTTTCGCGCCGATGATGCTGGCGCTGAAGGACGCCATCGCCAAGGGCTGGCTCGGCGAGGTCGTCGATTTCGACGCCTGGCTGGCGCTGGCGACGCCGTGGCAGTTGTGGGAATTCCTGCTCAAGGCGCCGCGCGTCGAGATCGCCATGCACTCGATCCACTATCTCGACCTGATCCGGCAGTTGCTCGGTGACCCCAAGGGCGTGCATGCCAAGACGCTGGGCCATCCCAATCATTCCGTGGCGCAGACGCGCACCAGCGCCATTCTCGACTATGGCGACACCGTGCGCTGCGCGCTATCGATCAACCACGACCACAAGTTCGGGCGCCGGCATCAGGCCTGCGAATTTCGCGTCTGCGGCACCGAGGGTGCCGCCTATCTCAAGCTCGGTCTCAATCTCGATTATCCCCGGGGCGAGCCGGACATTCTGGAAATCTATCCGAAGGGCGGATCGGACTGGATCGCGGTGCCCTTGGCCGGCGAGTGGTTTCCCGACGCCTTTGTCGGGCGCATGGCAAATGTTCAGCGCTTTGCATCCGGCGAAGACGCAGCACTGATCAGTTCGGTCGAGGATGCATGGAACACAATGGCGCTGGTGGAAGCCGCCTATCGTTCGAGCGCGGCGCCGGCGACGCCGGTCGCGGAAAGGCCCTGATGGAACAGATCCAGTATTTCGAGGATTACGAGATCGGCTCGACACGGCTGACCAGCGGCCGCACGATTACCGAGACCGACTTCATCGTCCATGCCGGTCACACCGGCGATTTCTTCCCGCACCACATGGACGCCGAGTTCATGAAGACAACGCCGTTCGGCCAGCGCATCGCGCATGGCACGCTGGTGTTCTCGGTCGGCATCGGGCTGACGGCAACGGTCATCAATCCCGTCGCCTTTTCCTATGGCTACGACCGGCTGCGCTTCATCAAGCCCGTGTTCATCGGCGACACGATCCGCACACGCACCACCATCGCGGCCAAGGAGGACGACCCCAAGCGACCGGGTTCCGGACGCGTGATCGAGCGCTGCGAAGTGATCAACCAGCGCGGCGAGGTGGTGCTGGCGGCCGACCACATCTACATCGTCGAACGCCAGCCGGCCTGAGGCAATGTCCGCTATGCGCCGGTAGCGCGCTTGGTGATGCGCTCCAGACCGAGCAGCAGGACCAGCGTTGCCGCCACCAGGATCATGGTGAGCGCCGCCCCGGCAAAGATGTCGCCGCGATCGGTCAGTGAGAAAATCGACACCGGCAGCGTCACCCAACCCGGCGGATAGACCATCACGGTCGCGCCAAGCTCGCCCATGGACAGCGCGAAGCTCAGCCCGAAGGCCGCGACCAGATAGGGTGCGAGCAAGGGCAGCGTGACATGCCGGAGCCGATAGGCAGGGCGTGCGCCGAGGCTCGACGCGACCTGCTCGAAGTCGGGCGACAGCCGCGCAAGCCCGGCCGAGACATTGCCGAAGGTGAAAGCCGAGATCAGCACGAAATGCGCGATCATGACGATTGCGATCGTGCCGTTGAGCAGCAGTGGCGGATGGCTGAAGGCAACCAGCAGGCCAAGACCGACGGACACAGAAGGCACCGCGCTCGGGATGAAGAACAGGAGGCCGAGTGCCTTCGCCAGCGTGGCGCCCTGGATGCGCAGCGCAAGTGCTGCCCAGGTGCCGCTGACCAGCGCCAGCGCGCTTGCCGCGAAGCCGGTGACAAGGCTGGCCTTGACCGCGTTCCAGGCCGCGCCGCGCGCGACATCGGTGTAGTGCTCCGTGGTCAAGCCATTGGGCAGCACGCCGTTCCACTGGTCGGCGAGGCTGGACAGCAGGATCACCGCCAGCGGCGCCAGGAACAGCACGCCGAAGATCAGCGCGAAGATCACCCAGATGACGAAGCGACCGGAACGCGACCAGACCAGCATCGCTAGACTCCCAACCGGCCGGCGGCGAAGCGGTAGAGGCCGAACAGGCCGAGCGACAGGGCTATGTTGACCACGGCGATGATGCAGGCGACCTGGTAGGCCGATTCCTGGATCGCCTTGCCATAGATCAGCAGCGGCAGCGTGATGACGCCCTTGGCGCCGATGAACAGGACGATGCCGAATTCGTTGACGGTGAGGAGCAGGCAGAGGCTGCCGCCGGCGATGAGCGCGGGGACCGCCGCCGGCAGAATGACCTGGCGGACAATGCGGAACGGTCGCGCGCCAAGCACGCTTGCCGCCTCAATCTGGCCGCGATCGACCAGCGAAAAGGCGGCAAGCAGCGGCCGCAGGATGAAGGGCGTGTAGACCGTGACCTCGGCCAGCACGACACCCCATGTCGAATAGAGGAAATCGACCGGCGGCAGCGGCAGCGAGAAGGCTTCCATCAGCCCGGAGTTGAGCATGCCGGCGGAGCCGTAAAGGAAGGTGAAGGCCAGCGTCACCAGGAAGGTCGGCAGGGCGATGAAAGTGTCGATCAGCCTGGCGATGAAGCCGCTGCCTGGAAACGGCACGAAGGCAAGGATCAGCGCCAGCACCAGGCCGACGACCAGGCATCCGGCCGTCGCCGTGACCGAGATCGTCACCGTGTTGAACAGCGCGTTGAGGAAGAAGCGCGAATGCAGGACGCGGACGATCTCGGCGACATTGGCGACGCCGCTGTCGTCGAGGAAGGCCTGGCGTACAATCAACGCCAGCGGGTAGAAGAACAGCAGTGCCAGCAGGGCTGCCGGCGGCACGATCCACAGCCGGCCCGGCTCTCGCTTTCTGGCCGTCGGCATACCAATGGCGAGCGCTTCAGACACCGGCGTCTTCCGGAAGAAGCGACGTATCGGCCGGCGCAAAGAACAGCGGCACCTCTGTGCCAGGTTCCGGCAAGGCCATTGGCAGCTTCGTTGCCGAGACGCGCACCGGCGTGCCGTCGACATCGAGCACCAGATGCGTGAGTTCACCCTGCCAGTGCACTTCCCTGAGCGTGCCGACAACGCGGTTGGTGTGCTCGCTGTCGGCCGTCAGGCTCAGATGCTGCGGCCTGATGCAAAGCAGGCTCTTGTCGCCAACATTCTCGCCGCGACCCGCACCGGTGAGCACGGCATCGCCATGCCTGGCCGTGGCAAAGCCCTTCGGCCCGGCAGCCTCGGCAACCGTCACCGGCAGAAGGTTGGCGCGGCCGAGAAACTCGGCGGTGAAGCGGTTTGGCGGACGGCGGTAGAGTTCCGTCGTCGGCCCATGCGAACAGACCCTGCCGTCGCGCATGATGGCGATCTTGTCGGCAAGCGTCAGCGCCTCGGTCTGGTCGTGGGTGACGTAGAGGATGGTCAGGCCCGGCAGGCTGCGGTGCAGACGGGCGATCTCCTCGACCATGTTGCGGCGGATCTGCGCGTCGAGCGCCGAAAGCGGTTCGTCAAGCAGGAGCACGCGCGGCCGCACGGCAAGCGCCCGCGCAATCGCGACGCGCTGCTGCTGGCCGCCCGAAAGCTCGCGCGGATAACGCCGGGCAAACGTCGCCATGCCGACGGTGGCGAGCGCATCCTTCACCCGTTCGCCGATCAGCGCCTTGTCGGCGCCTTGTGCCCTGAGGCCAAAGGCGACGTTGTCCTCGACCCGCATATGCGGGAACAGCGCGTAGTTCTGCACCACCATGCCGAGCCCACGCTCATAGGGCGGCAGATCGGTGACGTCGGTGGCGCCGATGCGGATGCGGCCGCTTGCCGGTCGCACGAAGCCGGCAACGGCACGCAGAGCGGTCGTCTTGCCGGAGCCGGACGGGCCTATCATCGCCAGGATTTCGCCAGGCGCGATGTCGAGGGTCAGCGGATGCAGGACGACATGGGCGCCATAGGCGACAACGACCTTGTCGAAGTGGACGTTCGAGCCGGCGCCGCGAACCTTCGCGGCGTCGATGTCCGTGACACTAGGGCCCGTGAAGGCGGCGGCCGACATGGCATTGTTCTCCGGATTGCTTCCCGTGCGGATCAACTTCCGGTCGCTTCGTTCCACTTCTTGACGTAGTCGGGAAGCTTGCTCAGCGCCTCGTCCCAGTTCGGCGACCAGATGGTCAGGCCTTTCATCGCCTCCTGCAGCTTGGCGAAATTGGCGTCGGACGGCGTCACGTCCTTGCGGGCCGGCATGCCGAGGGCAACGGAACTTACAGTCGACTGTGCCTCCTTGGACAGCAGGAAGTCGATCAGCTTCTTGCCGTTGTCGCTATTTGGCGCACCGGTGACCAGGCCGATTTCATAGGGCAGCGCAAAGGTGGAGCGGGTGCCATCGGGGCCAGCGGGCCAGAACACCTTGATGTTGGGATTGTCTGCCATCTGCGACATGTTCATCTGCAGGTCGCCATTGGCCACATGCAGCTCGCCCTTGTTGACCAGCGCGGTCAGCTTGCCGGTCGAGGCGGACGGGCCGACATTGTTGTCCTGCAGCTTCTTCATGAATTCGAAGCCGGCATCCTCGCCGCCAAAGGCATGGATGATCTGCAGCATGACGGCCGTCCCGTCGCCAGCCTGGCCGGGGGTCGAGTACTGGATCTTGCCCTTGAACTTCGGATCGAGCAGATCGTTATAGCTCTTCGGCGCTTCGGACAGCACGGCGCTGTTGTAGATGAAATTCATGTAGTTATTGACCAGCGGCCGATACTTGTCGGTGCCGCCGTCGATCTGGGATGCGGCTTCGGGTTTGTAATCCTGCAGCAGACCGTCCGCGGCGGCGCGCTGGATGAAGGGCGGCAAGGTCACCAGCACGTCGGCCTGCGGGTTCGACTTTTCCTTGGCGACGCGCTCGACGACGCCGCCCGAGCCCGCCTCGATATACTGAACGGTGATGCCGGTGGCCTTGGTGAAGGCTGCGAATTCGGTCTCGTACCAGCTGCCATTGCCATCATGCAGCCCATCGGCGGAGTAGACGGTGACGACGCCGTCGGCGAGTGCCGGCCCAATGAGAGCCGCCGATGCGAGCAATGCGGCGAAGGCCCCGACCATGGTTGCGTTTCTTGATTTCATAACCAGTTCCCCTTTGATTGAAGGCACATTCTGCGATGCACTAGGACCAACCGGCCTTTGGGTCTCTGGCGGACGTTGAGCCGGTTGGATGTCTTCGTTGTGACAACTCTGGGGATTGGGCATCGATAAGTAAAATCTATTTATTTTATGAGACGCAAACTTTCTCTGATATTTGTCATGGAACTGTCGCATCGATGTCGTGGATACAAATATGCTGCGCCGATGGCGGCTACCGGTTTGAAAATATAGGTTATCGGCCGAACACAATGCCTGCGGTCTGCGCCCGCAATCGCGGATCATGCGAGCGGATGGTCACTGGCCGGCCTTCGAGAATTTCGAAACAGCGCGCGAGCGTGTCGTCTTCCAGCCGGCGCATCGCCTCGTAGGTGAAGAAGGTAAGATGCGGAAACAGGATCACATTGTCGCGACCGAACAATGCGCTCATCGGATGGCCTGACCTCGCCAGCGGCTCGACCGAATAGACGTCGAGCCCGGCACCACCGATGCGACCGGCAACGATCGCCTCGACGAGCGCCGCCTCATCGATCAGCGCACCGCGCGAGACATTGACGATGATGGCCGACGGTTTCAGGCAGGCGAGCTCATGCTTGCCGATCAGGCCGCGTGTCTGGTCATTCAGCACGCAATGCAACGAAACGAAATCACAGGCACGCAACATGGCGTGCAGGTCGTCGGCCTTCTCGATGCCGGCGGCGCGCATCGTCGCGGCATCGACACCGGGATCAAAACCAACGACGCGCGCGCGAAACCCCTGGCCGGCCATGCGCGCCATGCTGCGGCCAATCTTGCCGCAGCCGACCAGCCCAAGCGTGGCGCCTGATATATCGCGTCCCAGCCAGCGCTGTTCGGGCCAGATCCAGCCGTCTCGCGTCATTGCCTGGGTGATCCCCGGCAGCCGCTTGGCGAGCGCAATCATCAGCGCGAAGGCGCCTTCGGCAACGGTTTCCTCGGCATAGTCGGGCACGTTGACCACGGGAATGCCACGCCGCATCGCTGCGGGAATATCGATGGCGTCGATGCCGACGCCATATTTGACGATGCCCTTCAACCTGGGCGCCGCGTCGATCACCCCCGCAGTGATTGGCGTGTAGCACATCAAGAGCAGATCGGTGTCGGCGATCGCGGCTTTGAGCTCCGCCTCGGGGATGCCATCCGGCAGCGTTACCAGCTCGACGCCCCTTGCCCGCAAGCCGGCATCGATGCCTGGGCATTCGAGCTCGCGGTCGGTGCGGACGGCTTTCACGGTCAGGCCGTCAACACGGCGCGTTCGACGATGTCGAGCGCACGGTCGAGATCGGCTTTCGAAATCACCAGCGGCGGCGACAGCGTCAGCACGTTGCCGTGGCTGACCTTGAAGCTCAGCCCCTGTTCGAGGCAGGCATAGAAGACGCGTTCGGCAAGATCGCGCGCGGGCTGGCGCGAGGCCCGGTCCTCGACGAGTTCGACGCCAACCATCAATCCCCTGCCCCTGACGTCGCCGACATGGGGCGAGCGCCCCATCAGATCCTGCATGCGTCCCAGCATATGCCGGCCAAGCTCGGCCGCACGTTCGACCAGTCCTTCTTCCAGGATGATGTCGATGGTCGTCAGCGCCGCACGCGTCGTCACGGGGTTTTTCTCATGGGTGTAGTGACCGATGGCAAAGCCGCCGGTGACGTCGAGGTCGCGGCGGGCGATGACGGCGGCGATCGGCAGGATGCCGCCGCCGAGTGATTTGCCGAGGACAACGATGTCGGGCGTTACGCCGTCATGCTCATGGGCGAAAAATTTTCCGGTCTTGCCGAGGCCGGTCGGAATCTCGTCGAAGATCAGCAGCGTGCCGTGCCTATCGCAGGCCTCGCGCACGCGCTTCCAGAAACCGGGCGGCGGTGGATTGGGCGTCGCGCGCATCGGCTCGGCAACGACAGCCGCCACGTCCTGCTCGCGGCCGAGCACATAGGCGATCATGTTGGCGCAAGCGAGCCCCGATGCCTCGAGGCTATCGTGGCCATAGGGGCAACGATAGCCATCCCAGGGCGCGACATGCTCGGTGCCGGTCATCATTGGGCCTGATATATGCGAGCGGAACGTCGCCTCGCCGCCGACGCTGGCCGCGCCGAAGCCGGCGCCATGGAAAGCATCCCAGAACGACACCGTCTTGAAACGGCCGGTGGCCGCCCGCGCGATCTTCAGCGCGACCTCGATGGCATCGGAGCCGCCGGTGGTGAACAACACCTTGCCGAGATCGCCGGGAGCCAGCGCGGCCAGTTTTTCGGCCAGTTCGACGGCGGGCTCGCAGGTGAAACGGCGCGGCGCGAAGCAGAGGTCGTCGAGTTGCTTCTTGATCGCCGCCACCAATCTCGGGTGGCCGTAGCCGAGGTGATGCACGCTGTTGCCGTGGAAATCCATGAAGCGGCGGCCGGCGGTGTCCTCGATCCAGATGCCTTCCGCCCTAGCGATCGTCGAAAGACAGGGGCTGGACAGGCTCTGGTGCATGAACGCGGCGGCATCGCGATCGAGCAGGCCGCGAATGCGGGGATCGTCCTGGCCCGCATCCCAGCGGCCGCGCGCCGCCGTCGTGTTGGAATCGCCTTCGGTATGCACAAGCTCTGATATCGCGGCCATCATTGTCTCCGAAATGCGAATGAGGGAGCGTGGGACGCTCCCTCGGTTTGTTCCGCCAGCTTATGTGATCCGGTCAGGACCAAGGCAGCGAAAATGTCTTCACATTGGTGTAGCTCTTCATCGCCTCGATGACGCCTTCCTTGTAGCCATTGCCGCTGTCCTTGATGCCGCCGAAGGGCGACATCTCGATGCGGTAGCCCGGCACTTCCCAGATGTTCACCGTGCCGACCTGCAGGCCGGCGATGTATTTCTGCATGCGGGAAAACGAATTGGTGCAGACGCCCGACGACAGGCCGAAGGCGGTCGAGTTGGACAACGCGATCAGTGCTTCATCGTCATCCGGCGCGCGCACGATCGGGATGATCGGCCCGAACGTTTCTTCCATCACCAGTTCGGATGTGTGCGGCACGCGGTCGACGACGATTGGCGGCAGCAGCGCACCCTGACGACCCGGGTTGTAGAGAATCTCAGCCCCCTGCTCGGCCGCCATGTGGACGCGCGCTTCGAACAACGCCGCCGCCTTCTCGTGCACGACGGTGCCGAGATCGGTCGAGCGGTCCATCGGATCGCCGAAGCGGATCTTCTTCGCCCGCTCCAGCACCAGCGGCACGAAGCGGTCGGCGACGCTTTCCTGGACGAGGATGCGCTTGACCGCCGTGCAGCGCTGGCCGGAGTTTTTGGTCGCACCGGCGACCGCCAGATCGGCGGCCTTGGCCAGATCGTCATCGGAGAGATCGTTGAGGATGATCAGCGGATCGTTGCCGCCGAGTTCCAGCACCTGGCGCCTGTAACCGGCGGTGCGGGCGATCATCTTGCCGACCGGCACGCCGCCGGTGAAGGTGATCAAGTCGATATTCTCGTTGGTGATCATCTCGTTGCCGATGTCGACCGGCCAGCCGGTCACCACCGAAAGCATTTCCGGCGGCAGGCCGGCTTCATAAAGAATGTCGGCCAGCACCAACGCCGTCATCGGCGTCAGTTCGGTCGGCTTCACCACCACGCAATTGTTGGTGGCGATGGCCGGCGCCACCTTGTGCGAGACCATGTTGAGCGGATGGTTGAATGGCGTGATCGCCGAGATAGCCTTCAGCGGCTCGCGCGTGGTGAAGATCTTGCGCGCCTTGCCGTGCGGGGTGAGGTCGCAGGAGAAGATCTGGCCATCGTCCTGGATGCACATCTGCGCCGACAGCGTGAACACATCATAGGCGCGGCCGACTTCGTAGAGCGAGTCGGCCTTGGAGATACCGAGCTCGAGCGTGATCAGATCGGATATTTCTTCCCGGCGCGACGCCAGTGCTTCCGCCGTGCGGAACAGAATCTGCTGGCGCTCGTAGCGCGTCAGCTTCGACTTGTAGCCTGCAGCGATCTCGAACGCCTGGCGGGCGTGTTCGGCGCGGCCGGCGGGGACGATGCCGATGACGGTGTCGTTCCAGGGGTAACGCACCTCGACAACACCACCGGCATCGACCTTCTTGCCGGCAATGCGCATCGGCTCGTGGCGAACTTTGATGGCAGGGTCAAGCTTGGTCATGTGCTCTGCTCCGGCAGATTCTTGGGTACGTCGCGGCGAGGCGTCGACCCCCACTCCGGCCCTTCGGGCCACCTCTCCCCCGATCAACGGGGGAGAGGAAGGCCGCCAGGGCTAGCGGCGGCTTAGCCTAAAAGCGTGGTGGCGCCGACCTCGCCTGATTTCCTCTCCCCCGTCGATCGGGGGAGAGGTGTCGAGCGAAGCTCGACGGAGTGGGGGTCGACCAGCGCCATCATGGAGGCGACACCTACCGGCACCCGACCCATCCGTCACGCGAGCGCCGCGGCAAGCGTGGCGTAGTAGAAGGCGTCGAAGTTCCTCAGCGCCGGCTCATCAGGCAAATCGGGTAGCACGCGGTTGACGATGAACGGCACTTCCTGCTCGGTTAGCCCGCCATGCGAGCGCAACGGCTCGTTCAGCGCCGCCAGATCATGGCGATGTTCCGATGTGCCGATCGTCTTGTTCTCGGTCGAGACCAGCACGATGTCGCCGATGCGGTCAGCCGGCAGTTCGAAGCGCTCACAGGCCGTCCGGCTATCGACGACCAGCATGATGCCGTCAACCTTGGCCAGCCGCGCCATGATGCCCGCCTGGTCCGCGCCATCAGGCAAATAGGCGGTGGCGAAAGAGCCCAGCGCGCCATGGTGCACGACATAGGGGTCGGTGATCGGCAGGATGACGCGGGCGGCATCCTTGCCCAGCCATTCGTCAAGCAGGTCCTGGACGTAGACGACGTCGGGCGCACCGTCGGCCTTGTGCTTGGGCTTCATGCCATGGTCGGCGGTGACAACGATCGCGGCGCCCAGCGCATCGAGTTCGGTCAGGTACTTGTCGAACATCTCGTAGAAGGCGTTGGCCTGCGGCACGCCCGGTGCGTATTTGTGCTGCACATAGTCCGTCGTCGTCAGGTACATGATGTCGGGGCGGAATTCCCTCAGCAACTGGACGCCGGCGGCGAAGACGAATTCCGACAATTCGGCCGAATAGACTTCTGGCACAGGCAGGCCGAAATGCTTCGAGGCATTGTCGATGCCGTGCTCGCCAACCGTGGTCGTATCGGACTTCTCCGCCGAAAAGCACAGCGCGCGCCCTTCGTCGAAAGACAGACCCTTGCCGAGCAGCGCACGCAGCTTGTCTTTGGCGGTGACAACGGCAACCTTGGCGCCCGCATCATAGAAGGCCTGAAAAATGGTCGGCGCGCGCAGGAAGCGCGGGTCGTTCATCATCACTTCCTTGCCGGTCTCGCGCTCGTAGAGATAGTTGCCGCAAATGCCGTGCACCGAGGGCGGGCGACCGGTGGCGATCGACAAATTGTTGGGATTGGTAAAGCTCGGAATGACCGAGTGTGCGAAACGCACCGTGCCCTTCTCCTTGATCCTGACCAGGGCCGGCATCAGCCCGGCCTTGATCGCTTCATCGAGATAGGCCGGCTCGCAGCCGTCGAGGCAGATGGCGATCGCCGGCACGCGCGGCCAGGCGTAGGTGCGGCCGTTGACCGCGACGTTGATGGGAGACATCTGGTTCATCAAAAATCCTCGAAATCGGCCGCTTCAGGCGGCGAGTTTGGCGCGCTCGGCGATTGCCGCGGCGGGTGGAGCGGCGGTGTCGACGCCCATTTCATCAAGCGACTGCGCCGCCGCCTCGACGACGCGACGCATGACATGTTCGTCCATTTGGCCGATGCAGCCGACACGGAAGGAGTCCACGACCGTCAGCTTGCCGGGGTAGATGATGAAGCCCTTGTCCTTCATCAGTTCGTAGAAGCGATCGAAGGCGAAGTTGGCGTGGGCCGGGTTGAAGAAGGTGACGATGATCGGCGACAGCCAGCGGTCCTTGAGCAATGTCTCAAAGCCGAGTTCGCGCATGCCCGACACCATGACGTCGCGGTTCCTGGTGTAGCGGGCACCACGGCCGGCGACGCCGCCTTCAGCCTCATGCTGGCGCAGCGCCTCCAGGAAAGCGGCGACGACATGCGTCGGCGGCGTGTAGCGCCACTGGCCGGTCTTGTTCATGTGCGCCCACTGCGCGTGGACGTCGAGCGACAGGGAATGGCTGCGCCCCTTGGCTGCCTCGAGTTCGCTCTTGCGGGCGATGATGAAGCCGAAGCCGGGCACGCCCTCGATGCATTTATTGGCCGACGAGACCATCGCCTCATAGCGGATCTCGTTGACGTCGAGCGCGACGGCGCCGAACGCGCTCATGGAATCGACCAGCAGCTTGCGGCCCTTGGTGTGCACCGCCTCGGCGATCTCGGCGACCGGGTTCAAAATGCCGGAGCTGGTCTCGCAATGAATGGCGATGACGTGGGTGATGGCGTGGTCGGCTTCGAGCGCTGCCGCCACCTCGTCGCCGCGCGGCGGCAGGTAATCGCCCTTGTCGATCAGCGTATAGGCGCGGCCGAGATACTGCATGGTCTGTGCGGCGCGAAGGCCGTAGGCACCATTGGCCAGCACCAGAACCTTGCCATCCCTGGGCACGAACGACCCCAGCATCGCCTCGACGCAGAACGAGCCTGAGCCCTGCATCGGCACGCAGTCGAACTCGCCATTGGTGTCACCGGTCAGCGCCAGCAGGCGGCGGCGCATGTCTGATGTCATGGCGCGGAAGTCGCCGTCCCACGATCCCCAGTCGCGCAGCATCGCCTGCTTGACCGAATAGGCCGTGGTGAGCGGCCCGGGGGTCAACAGATAGGGCTCGCCCAGCGCCGGCCTGGTCAGCGGCTCCGCGGCAAATTTCGTTTCGGCGAGCATGATGTCCTCCGACAGGTCGCTGCTTTTTTGATCTGGCGCCATTGTTGGCTGAGGGCATATATTTGTAAAATCGTTATTTTGTATCGACGTATCGATTTCAGTGATGATCCGATACAGACAGCAGAAGCTGCATGGCGCTCGTGACAGCTTCGTGAAACCCGGCAGGCCCATTCCAAGACATAAACCGAATCGTTTGTTTCCGGCTTTTGCATAGCAGGGCTTATGATAGGCTGCTGGTAACCAGAGAGGCTCGGGAGCGAAGAAGATGCGCTATGTTCAGTTGCGGGCCTTTCATCAGGTGGCGATCTCCGGCGGCTTTTCGCGGGCGGCCGAAGCGCTGTTCCTGACCCAGCCGGCGATATCGGACCAGGTCCGCAAGCTCGAGGAAGAGTATGATGTCCTGCTGTTCAATCGTAACAAGAAGCAGGTCACGCTGACCCATTCCGGCCAGAAACTGCTCGAAATAACCCACCGCATGTTCGACACCGAGCAGCAGGCGTTGGAGCTTCTGACCGAGTCGCGCGCCCTGCGTTCCGGCACGCTGCGCATCGTCGCCGACGCCGCGCATCATCTGCTTCACATTCTCGGCAGCTTCCGCGCCCGCTATCCCGGAGTGCAGGTCTCGGTGCGTGCCGGAAACACCGAGACGGTGATCAGCAGCCTCTACAGCTACGATGCCGATATCGGCGTGCTGGGCGAGGTGCCCGCCGGACGCGACTTCGAAGTGCTGAAACTGAACTCGACGCCGATCATCGCCTTCACCTCGATCGACCATCCGCTGTCGGGGAAGAAATCGCTGACGCTCAAGCAGCTCGCACAGGAATCCCTGGTCATGCGCGAGCGCGGCTCGAAGACGCGCCAGAAGCTCGAAGACCTGGCCGCCGCGTCGAAGATCGAACTCAGGCCTGTGATCGAGGCAGAAGGCCGGGAAGCCGTGCGCGAAATCGTCGCCTCGGGCGCCGGTATCGGCTTTGTCTCGGCGGCCGAATTCGGCCAGGATTCGCGGCTCGTCCCAATCACCATCGACGCGCCCGAGACCTTGATGGACGAGGCGCTGATCTGCCTGCGCGAGCGCAGCGGCGGCAAACTGGTGCGCGCCTTTCTCGACATGGCGCGCTCTATGTCGACGGATTAAGCCGCGGCCCTGATCTCCATTGCATCAGCTTTCGCCCGCTCCGACTTCGGATCGTAGGGGCTGCGCAGATGCGCGGTAGCCGCATGGCGTACGCCGGCTAGATCGATCTCGAAATGGCCGCCGCTCAGGAACACAGCATCCACGCCGGTTTCGTTTTCGATCAAGCCGAGCGCCACTGACCGGCCAAGCGTATGGCCGTAGGCGGCCGAGCGAACCTCGCCGACCGGCTTGCCGTCGCGCAGGACCAACTCGCCGCCCCACAGCATCGGCTCGGTATCGTCGAGCGTAAGGAGCACGATACGCTTTGCCGGTGCCGACGACGACTTTGCCTCAACAAGCGCGTCATGGCCGATGAACCCACTCAGCTTGTCCATAGCAACGGCGAAGCCAAGCCCCGCCTGCCAGGGATTGATATCAGGCGTCAGTTCCCGACCCCAGGCTCGAAAACCTTTTTCGATGCGCAAGGCGTCGAGCGCGTAGTAGCCGGCGTCGGCCAAACCGAATTCGCGGCCGCCCTCATGCAACGCCTCGTAGACGCCGACGGCGAATTCGGCCGGCACGATCAGTTCCCAGCCGAGTTCGCCGACATAGGTCATGCGGTTGGCATAGACAGTGGCGTAGCCGATATCGATCTCGCGGATAGTGGCGAAGGGAAAGCCGGCGTTGGAAAGATCGGCCGACGACAGTTTGCCGAGGAGATCGCGCGAACGCGGCCCCATCAACGCCAGCACCGCATAGGCCGAGGTGACGTCGGTCAGGACGGCATGCGCATCCGGCGGAATGTTCTTGACGATCCAGTCGGCGTCGTGGACCGCCTGGGCGGAACCGGTAACGATGAGGAATTTTTCCGCGCCAAGCCGCATCACGGTGAGATCGCTTTCGTAACCGCCGCGCGCATTGAGCACGCCGGTGTAGACCGACGTGCCGACCGGCACATCGATGTCGCCGGCGCAGATGCGGTTCAACACGGCACAGGCATCGCGGCCCTGGACAAGAAGCTTGGCGAAGGAGGTCTGGTCGAAGATGGCGACGGCTTCGCGCGTCGCCTTCATCTCGCGCCGCACGGCCTCGTGCCAGTTCTGGCGACCGAAGGCATAGTCGTTCCCGGCTTTCTCTCCCGGCGCCGCGAACCAGTTGGCACGCTCCCAGCCCATCTTGGAACCGAAGCAGGCGCCCTTGGCGGCGAGCCGATCATAGAGCGGCGAGCGGCGGAACGGCCGCGCGGTATCCAATTCGCGGTTCGGCCACGGCATGGCGTAATGCAGGCCGAGCGTCTCCTTGACGCGGTCATGCAGCCAGCGCGGATTGTTGTTGAAAGCGGCGAAGCGCCTGATGTCGACCGGCCACAAATCCATGGTCGGCGCGCCGTTGACGATCCATTCGGCCAGTGCCTTGCCGGCGCCACCGGCACTGGCAATGCCCATCGAATTGAAGCCGGCGCCGACATAGAAATTCTTCAACTCCGGCGCCTCGCCGAGGAGGAAATTGTTGTCCGGCGTGAAGCTTTCGGGTCCGTTGTAGAATTTCTTGACTTCGGCCCGCGCCAGTTGCGGCACGCGCACCAGCGCGTTTTCCATCAGGATCTCGAACTGGTCCCAGTCGTCGGGCAGCAGCGCGAATTCGAAATTTTCGGGAATGCCGTTCATGCCCCACGGCTTGGCGTGCGGCTCGAAGCCACCCATCACCAGACCGCCGACCTCCTCCTTGAAGTAGATGAAGCCATCGGGGTCGCGCATCACGGGCAGGTCCGGATGCACACCCTCGATCCGGCCGGTGACGATGTACATGTGCTCGGCCGAATGCAGCGGCACCGAGACGCCGCACATCAGCCCGACCTTGCGGGCCCATTGGCCGGCGCAGTTGACGACGATCTCGGCGGCGATGTCGCCGCGGTCCGTCTCGACGCCGCAGGCGACGCCGTTTTTCACCGTGATGCCGGTGACCTGCACCCGCTCGAAGATTTTGACGCCACCATTGCGCGCGCCCTTGGCCAGCGATTGCGTGAGATCGGTGGGATTGGCCTTGCCGTCTCCGGGCAGCCAGACGGCGCCGACCAGATCGTCTGTCGCCATCACCGGCCAGAGCTCGGCTGCCTCGCGAGGCGAGATGACGTCGATCTCGACCCCTTGGGCACGCGCCGACGCGGCCGTGCGCTTCAACACCGCCATGCGGTCGGTGGTGCGCGCGACGGATAGCGAACCGCAGTTCTTCCAGCCGGTGGCGAGGCCGGTCTCGGCCTCCAGTTCGCTGTAGAGCTGCGTGGAGTACCGGATCAGGCTGGTCATGTTGGAATGGCTGCGCAGTTGACCGACAAGACCGGCCGCGTGCCAGGTGGTGCCGCCGCTGAGCTGTCCCTGCTCAAGCAGCACCACATCGCTCCAGCCCAGCTTGGTCAGATGATAGGCGACCGAGCAGCCGATGATGCCGCCGCCGACAATGACAATTCGAGCCTGGGTGGGAAATTCATGTGCCATGAGCGTTCCGCCATTTGAGGGATAGCCGAGACATTACCATGGGAAAACCAAATATCAACTCATAATATCACAAAATATCACATCAAGCTGCAACGATGAGTTCAGGCCCCCTGTGCGAAAGCGCCTCGGCAAGCGCGAATTCGGGGTCGGTGTCGACGATTACCCCAGCGGCACGTTCGAAATTCGGAATTCTGAGCGGCGTCAGCTTGCCGAATTTGCTGCTGTCGAGCACGAAATAGGCCTTGCCGGCGAGGCTGATCATCCGGCCCCGCTGTTCGGCCCCGGCGCGGGTGAAATCGGTCACCTCGCCGACCGGAGACAGCGCTCCGCCACCCAGAAAGGCCATATCGACGCGAAAGCGCGCCATCGCATCGAGCGTGTCGATGCCGGAAGCCGCCTCCTCGCCCGGGTCGACTTCGCCGCCCAGCATGTGCACGCGCATGCCGGGAACATGGCATAGGTGCAGCGCTATCTTCAGGCTGGCCGTGCAGATCGTCAGATCGCGCAGTTCCGTCATTGCATGCGCGATGGCCAAAGTGGTGGTGCCGGAATCGAGAAAGACCACCATGCCATCCCGGACCAGCCCGGCGGCCGCCCTGCCGATCGCGGCCTTGCCTTGGGCATTTTCCTGGCTGCGCTGGCTCATCGCGGGTTCGCTCGGTTCGAAGCGGGCGGCCCCGCCATGCACGATGCCGAGCCTGCCCTGGTCGGAAAGCAGCTTCAAATCGCGGCGGATGGTTTCGCGCGAGACGTCGAAGAACCCAGCCAGTTCGGCGACGCTAACGGAACCCTGGGCGCCCAGCCGCCGCAGGATCTCGTCATGGCGGCGCGGGGCAAGGGCACGTGCCGGCAGGCGGCTGACGGGAGACATGGCATCCTCGTGTCAAGCATTGATGTTGCAATATGTGGCAGCGAACCGGCGCGGTGGCAACCACGCGCCACGATTGCGGGCTGCCCCTTTCCCTCGGGCTTAGGATTTTCGCGCCAGCCCGCCGCCCTCCGTCGCCTTGACCAGCGTGTCGCTTCCCTCGCGAAGATGCTGTCTCAGAACGCTCACCGCCTTCTTGCCGTCGCGCCGGCGGCAGGCGGCCAGCAGATCGCGGTGTTCGCTCCGCGAGCGGGTGCGATAATCCGGATTCGACATCTCGAGCAGAAGAGTGGGTCCGCCCGGCATGGTCCGGGCGGAGAAATCAGTCAATCCACCTTTACGGCGACCACCGCGGCGCAGTCGCCGGCCTTGACTAAGCCAGGGAAATGCCGCGCCGCCAGCATGCCCGACATTTTGGCCCGGATTTCCTGCGGCGCGACGCCGGTGCGGCCGGTGGAATGGATGCGAGCCACCACCGCGCCCTCCTCGACAGGTTCGCCGAGATCGACCATGGTCTCGATCATGCCGTCATCCTCGGCGAAGCAGAAGCAATCGCCCGAGGGCATGTCCAGCCACTGCGTTATGCCCGTCTCGGCCGCCCCGGCGACGATACCCTCATGACGCAGCACGTTGAGGATGCCGCGCCGCGCGATCCGCACCGTCTCGGCTCGCGACGTGCCGCCACCGCCGAGCTCGGTGGTGACGAAGACCTTGCCCATCTCTTCGGCCGCCGTGTCATACATGCCGATCGCATCGATCTCGGTCATGCGCATCGAGAATGGTGCCGAGAATGCCGCCACCGCGGCAAAGGCTGTCTGCTCCAGCGCCTTGTCGGGCAAAGTGTGGGCGGCGCAGAACGGCACGAAATCCAGCGTTCTGCCGCCGGAATGGAAGTCGAAGACGATGTCGGCGCGGGGAAGCAGCTCGCGTTGGAAATAATCGGCGATCTTCTGCGTCACCGTGCCGTCGGGCCGGCCGGGGAAACTGCGGTTCATGTTGCCCTTGTCGATCGGCGAGGTGCGCGTGCCGGCCCGGAAAGCGGGATAGTTCATCGCCGGCACGATGATGACCGTGCCGCTGACCTGGGTGGGATCGAGCGTGCGGGCGAGTTCGTAGAGCGCCAGCGGCCCTTCATACTCGTCGCCATGATTGCCGCCGGTCAGCAGCGCCGCCGGCCCCTTGCCGTTGCGGATGACGCAGATCGGGATCATCACCGAGCCCCAGGCCGAGTCGTCGCGGCTATAGGGCAGGCGCAGGAAACCATGCTGGACGCCGTCACGATCGAAATCGACGGTCGGCGTGACCGGCGACGGGCGAAGACTGGACATCGGGCTCAATCCTTCACCACCAGCTTGCGCGGCACGTTGGCCAGGCACTCCACACCGGTTTCGGTGATCAGGATGGATTCAGTGATCTCCAGCCCCATCGTCTCCAGCCACAGGCCGGTCATGAAATGGAAGGTCATGCCGGGCTTGAGTTCGGTGCGATCGCCGGGGCGCAGGCTCATCGTGCGCTCGCCCCAGTCCGGTGGATAGGAAAGCCCGATCGAATAGCCGGTGCGGTTGTCCTTGACGATGCCGTATTTCTTCAACACGGCGAAGAAGGCATTGGCGATGTCCTCGCAGGCATTACCCGGCTTTGCCGCGGCAAGGCCAGCTTCCATGCCTTCCAGCGTTGCCTTCTCGGCATCGAGGAATTCCTGCGTCGGCTTGCCGAGGAAAACGGTGCGCGACAGCGGGCAATGGTACCTGTTGTAGCAGCCGGCGATCTCGAAGAAAGTGCCCTCGCCCGACTTCATCGGCTTATCGTCCCAGGTCAGGTGCGGCGCCGAGGCGTCGACGCCCGAGGGCAGCAGCGGCACGATCGCGGGGTAGTCACCGCCAATGCCGTCGACGCCGCGCGTGCCGGCATCGTAGATCTCGGCGACGAGATCGTTCTTGCGCATGCCGACTTCGATCTTGTCGACGATGCGCTGGTGCATCGCCTCGACGATACGGGCGGCCTTGCGCATATAGTCGATCTCGGTTGGGCTCTTCACCGCGCGCTGCCAGTTGACCAGCGCGGTGGCGTCGACGAAACGGGCGTTGGGCATATGCTTTTGCAGCGAGGCGAAGGCGGCGGCGGAGAACCAGTAATTGTCCATCTCGACGCCGACGGTGTGCTTGCCCCAGCCGCGATCGGTCAGCACACCCGATAGGAAATCCATCGGGTGGCGCTCGGTCGACTGCACATAGTGATCGGCATAGCCGACGATGTTGTCATGTGCGAGGTAGGCGGTGCGCTTGGCGCCGTTCGCGTCCTGGCCACGGCCGTACCAGACCGGCTCGCCCGATGGCGGCACGATGACCGCCTGGTGGACGTAGAAGGACCAGCCGTCGTAGCCGGTCAGCCAGGCCATGTTGGAGGGATCGCTGACGATCAAAAGATCGACGCCTTTCGCCTCCATGGCTTTCCGCGTCTTGGCGAGGCGTTCCGCATATTCGCTTCGCGAGAATTTCAGGTTCGGCTGCATTTTGTTGGTCCTCGTTTGTTGGGGCTGGAGCCCGTTTCAACTCGTTGAATCTGGCTCCAGGGAATTTTTTGATTGAGCATGATCTGCGGGGGAAAACCGGTTGCCATTTTCCGGATCATGCTCCTGCGGCCGGCGTCAGCTTTCAAAGATCGTTCCGGCTTTCGCGGCCAGCGCACGGTCGCGGGCGAGTGTGGCGATCGCCGTATCCTGCACGCCCGTGCCCGTCAGATCGGCGATGGTGATGTCGCTGGCCGAGCGCCGGCCATGCCTCGCGCCGGCGATGATCTGGCCGAGCTCGGTCACCTCCGCGTCTCCAGCCATCACGCCCGCCGCGATGGCATGGTGCAATTCGCCCAGGCGCCGCGTCTGTTTCGCGCTGTCGGCGACATAGAGATCGGCCATGCGCAGGATCGCCGGCGCTATCTCGTTCTTGTGCTCGGCGTCCGAACCCATGGCGGTGATGTGCTGGCCGGCCGAGACAAACCCTGCCTTGATCAGTGGTTCGGTCGACGGGGTGGTCGTGACGACGATGTCGGCACCGGCAACAGCGTTGGCTGCGTCAGTCTCGGCGCGCACGTCAATGCCGAGCCTTTCGCGTAAGGTGGCCGCGGTCACTTCGGCCTTGGCGGCATCGCGCGCCCAGATGCGGGCCTGCGTGATCGGCCGCACCAGCATCAGCGCTTGCAGTTGCAGCCCAGCCTGCACGCCGGCGCCGAAGATCGAGGCGACCGACGAGTCCGGCCGCGACAGATGCTTGGCCGCGACGGCTCCCGCAGCAGCGGTGCGAACATCGGTGAGATAGCCGTTGTCGAGCAGCAAAGCCTCGACCAACCCTGTCTTCGACGACAGCAGCACCATCATGCCGTTGACGCTGGGCAGGCCAAGTTTGGGATTGTCGAAGAAGCCGGGGCTGATCTTGATGGCGAAGCCATCGATACCAGGCACATAGGCGGTCTTGACGTCAACCTCGCCGCGATGCTGCGGGATATCGAGCCGCAGGATCGGCGGCATCGCCACCGGCAGCGTGGCGAGCGCACGAAAAGCGTTCTCGACACAGGCGACGGCGTCGAGATCGAGCGTCACGATTGCGCGCAGTTCAGCTTCGGTGAGGATGGTCATCCTGCTCATGCGGCGCGCTCCGAAATCGATGGCATTTCCCCGCAGACAATCTTCCTGTGCAGTTGCATGTCGATGTTGCGGCCGGAAAGCAGAACCACCACCGGCCCCTCCGCCTTGACCTTGCCGGCGAGCAGCGCCGCGATGCCTACCGCACCGGCTCCCTCGACGATCTCGCGTTCCTGTTCATAGGCGTGGCGAATGCCGGCAGCGATTTCGTCCTCGCTGAGCAGGACGACATCGTCGAGCAGGTCGCGGCACATGGCGAAGGTCAGCCGGTTGTCGAGGCCGATGCCGCCGCCGAGCGAATCCGCCAGCGTCGGCAGTTCCTCGACCAGCACGGGGCGGCCCGCATCGAGGCTGGCCTTCATCGCGGCGCCCCGCGCCATCGAAACGCCGACGACTCTTGTTCCGGGACGGACACCCTTGACGGCCGCCGCTACGCCCGAGGCCAACCCGCCTCCGGAGAGTTGCACCAGCACCAGAGCGGCATCCGGGACCTGCTCCATCATCTCCAGCCCGAGCGTGCCTTGCCCGGCGATGATATGGGGATGGTCGAAGGGCGGCAGCATGACAAGCCCCTCCTCCGTCACCAGCCGCTCGACCTCCTGCTGGGCATCGTCCTGGCTGTTGCCGACGATACGGATTTCCGCGCCGAGGCGGCGGATTTCGTCCAGCTTATTCCTGGGTACCAGTCGAGACATGCAGATCACAGCACGCATGCCCTCGAGCTTTGCCGCATGCGCAAGCGCACGGCCATGATTGCCGGTCGATGCCGCGACGACGCCGCGCGCCTTCTCCCCTGCGCTGAGCGAAGCGACGGCGTTGGAAGCGCCGCGCAGCTTGAAGCTGCCGGTGGTCTGGCGGTGCTCGAGCTTGAGTTGAACCGGGACGCCCAGCCCTTCGGAGAGACTTGCCGAAAGCACGATCGACGTGCGCTCGATCTTGCCGGCAATTCGCTCGCGCGCGGCACGGATATCGCCAAGGGTCACGGTCGCCATGGTCGTCAACCGCGCGGCAAGGGCAGCGTCATCAGACGGCCGAATTCGGGATGGGCTGTCTCATCACCGCAAAGGCGCAGACAATTCCAGGCGGTCGCCTGATTGCTGGTCACCACCGGGCGGCCGATCGCCTGTTCCATGCCAGTGACCGCCAGCGCGCCGCGCAGCGCCGTGCACGACACGAACAGCGCGTCGGCTTGCGGATGCATCGCCCGGCGCGCGAGATCGATGAGGGCTGCCGGGGCAATGCGCGCCATCTCGCGGTCGTCCTCGAAGCCGAGACAGGTGAAGCTTAGGACTTCGAAGCCACGTTCGGCGAAATAGGTCGCCATCGGTCTGGAGGTTTCCACGGTATAGGGCGTGAGGATGCTGATCCGGCGCACGCCGAAGGCGTTCAGCCCGCGCACGCCAGCCATCGGAGGAGTGACAACGGGTATACCTGACTTGGCGGCCTGGATCGCCGTCTCGATCTCGCGATCGCCAATCACCACCGAGGCCGACGTGCAGGAGTAGCAGATGGCGTCGAGCGGCTCGTCGGGCAGGATCAAGGCAGCGCCCGCCGTCAGCGCCGGCTGCATCTTGCGCAGGTTCTCAGGCGTCGTCGGGTTGGCGTAGGGAATGCGCGCGACATAGACGCCGATCCGTTCGCTCGCCACCATGCGGCGAAAATCCGGCTCGGTCGTGTGGTCGGTGGCCAGGATGATCAGCCCGACACGGCGTTCCAGCGGACGCTCATCGAGCGCTGGCCGGTCGGGCACAAGCTTGATCTCGGACAAGAGCTTCATCTTTTATCTTTCGATCTTGCCGTAGCGGCGTTCCAGCCAGCGCAGCAGCACGACCGAAATCAGGCTGATGGCGAGGAAGAAGGCGCCGACCAGCGTGATCGGCTCAAGGTAGCGATAATAGGTGTTGGCGACGCTTTTCGCCTGGTTCATCAGCTCCAGCACTGTGATCGCCGAGAGCAGCGGCGTCTCCTTGAACATGGCGATGAAATAGTTGGCCAGCGCCGGGATCATCGGCGGAATAGCCTGCGGGATGATGATGTGGGACCAGGTCTGCCGCGCGCTGAGATTGCACGCCTTGGCGGCTTCCCACTGACCACGCGGCACATTGTCGATGCCGGCCCGGTAGACCTCCGCCGTGTAGGTGCCGTAGTGCAGGCCAAGTCCGATGACGCCGGCGACCAGCGGCGGCAAGAGAATGCCGATGTCGGGCAAGACGTAGAAAATGAAATAGAGCTGCACCAGGAGCGGTGTGCCGCGGATGAATTCGGCTACCCAACCGACGGCGCGCGACAGCGCCTTGTTGGGCGAGCGGCGCGCCAGCGCGATGCCCAGACCGACGATCGCGGCCAGCACCGAGCCGAGCAGCGTCGCCAGGATGGTGATCTTCACCCCCTGGATCAGGGTCGGCAGGATCTGCCGGACAAAGTCCCAGTCCCAATCCATCAGCGGACCCAATTCATCAGGAATGCTCTGGGCATCAGACGCGCACTCCATCGAGGCCGCGCGCCATGCGGCGTTCCAGCGAGCGCACACCCCACGAGATGAGCAGCGCCAGGATGAAATAGATGATGAGGATGGTGGTGAACGGCACCATGGTGTTGCCGGTCTGGGCGCGCACCACCTGTGCCTGGAACGTCAGGTCGGCGAGCGAGATCAGCGAGACCACCGATGTCGCCTTGAGCAGCTCGATGGCGTTGTTGCCGAAGGTCGGCAGCATCACCAGAAACGCCTGCGGCAGGATGACGTGTCGCATGCCTTGCCAACGGCCGAGATTGAGCGCGACGCAGGCCTCATGCTGTTCGCGGCCGATCGACTGCACGGCGCCGCGCACCACCTCGGCTGCATAGGCGCCCACATTCAAGCCTAGCGCCAACACACCGGCCTGCAGCGGGGTCAGTTCGAAACCCACCAGCGGCAACACGAAATAGGCGAAGAACAGCTGCACGAAGATCGAGGTGCCGCGGAAGAACTCGATATAGGCCGTGGCCAGGGCCCGCAGCACGAAGAAGCGCGACAGGCGCCCCATGCCGGCGAGAAAGGCCATGATCAGGGCGAGCACCGACCCCATCAGCGTCAGCTCGATGGTGACAAGCGCTCCCTGCAATATCAGGCCGAAATAGCCGGACCACTGGGTCATAGAGTTGAAGTTTCCAACGTTGGTTTCAGCTTCCTTCTCCCCGTTTATGGGGAGAAGATGCCGGCAGGCAGATGAGGGGCAGCGCTAGCTTGTCCAAACATGGCGCCGCCCCTCATCCGTCACTTCGTGACACCTTCTCCCCGTGAACGGGGAGAAGGCAAGAAAGACGCCCTTATTTCGCCGCGCAGAGCTTATCGCGCGTGGTCGACATAGCCGCCGCCGCCGAGAAGCCGTAGGGCTCGATGATCTTTGCGAACTCACCCGACTTCTTCATCTTGGCGAGTTCGACGTCGAAGGCGTCGCGCAACGCCTCGTCACCCTTCTTGAAGGCGGCGCCGTCGCAATAGACCGGCGCGCCCTGCACCGGGGCGATGACTTCGAGGTTCGGATCGGCGGCCTTCTTCATCAGGTCGTTGATCGAAAGCACAGGCAGCGAATAGGCGTCGATGCGGCCGTCCTGCACCATCTTCAGGCCGCTCTGGCCGTCCGGCACGACGATGACGCGTTCGCGTGGCACGCCGGCGTTGAGCGCAAGCTTCTCCTCGGTGCCGCCGCCCGGCGCGCCGATGGTGGCGGACGTGTCCTTGGCGACATCCTCGTAGCTCTTGAAGTGTTTCGGATTGCCCTTCTTCACCAGCATCGCCTCGGCGTCGCACAGAACCGGCTCGGAATAGGCAACCGCGGCGCAACGCTCCGGCTTCATGAACAGGCCGGCGGTGACGACGTCGAAGCGGCCGGCCTGCAGGCCGGGAATCATGGCGCCATATTCCGAGATCGAGGCGGCGACATCGGCAACGCCCAGCCGCTTGAATATCTCGCGCGCGACGTCGGGCGCGGCACCCGAAACCTTGCCGTCGGCGGCGACAGCCGTATAGGGCGGCTCATTGGCGATGGCCAAGCGAGCGAAGCCTTGCGACTTCAGCTGTTCGAGCTTGCTGTCGTCGGCCGAACCCGGGATCGAGGCGGCCAGAACCGCCGAAAGCGCGAGACCGGCGACGCCGGCCAGAGTGCCAAGTTTCTTCATTGTTCCCAACTCCTTGTTCTTGTCTTGGTTTGCGTGATCTTAGGACGGCTCAACCGCCCATGGGGACGGCATTGCCGCCTTTGGCATGCGGTCAGACACGATGTCCGGCCGCGATGATCTTCTTCAGGAACCCTTGCGTGCGCTCCTGCTTGGGATTGCGGAAAATCTCGTCGGGCTTGCCTTCCTCGACTATTCTGCCGCGATCGAAGAACAGCACCCGGTCGGCGAAGTCGTGGGCGAAACCCATCTCGTGGGTGACCAGCAGCATGGTCATGTCGGTCTCGGCGCAGAGCCGCCACAAGACACTGAGCACCTCCTCGACCAGTTCCGGGTCGAGCGCCGACGTCACCTCATCGAACAGCATGATCTTCGGCTGCAAAGCAAGCGCACGGGCGATCGCCACGCGCTGCTTCTGACCGCCTGACAACTGCGCCGGCATCGCCTTCGCCTTGTCGGCCATGCCGACCATCTCGAGCAGTTCCATCGCCCGCTTCTGCGCCGCGGCGCGCGGCGTGCCCTTGGTCAGCATCGGCGCTAGGGTCACATTGTCGATGACGCTCTTGTGCGGAAACAGGTTGAACAGCTGGAAGACCATGCCGGTCTTCTGGCGCATTCGCGCCAGGTGGCGCTCGTCAGCCGGCAGCAGCTGGCCGTTGCGCTCCATGTGGTAGAGTTGCTCACCGTCGATCTGGATGTGACCGCCGTCGATGCGCTCCAGCGTCATCAGGATGCGCAAGATCGTCGTCTTGCCCGAGCCGGAGGGGCCGATCAGCGCCAGCTTCTCACGCGGCATGACCTGCATCGACAGGCCGTCCAGAACCTTGAAGCTGCCAAAGCTCTTCGAGATGCTGTCGATCTTGATGATGGGCGCGGTTGCGGACAAATGAATTTCCCCGTGCTGGAGAAGCCTGGTGCCCTAACGATGCGGAACGCGCCAAATCATGTCAATTGGGAAAATAATATCATGACAATTATTCTGATTGCGCACATTTGCCGGTCAATCCCAGCCGGCTTTTTGGACATGCCTTTGTCAGAACGCCTTGGTGTATTGGGCGGCATGCTCAGATTGCAAGCAGCAGATGCTCCGGATCGCCAAGCAAGAGCTTGGTGACAACGCCGAGACCCGCGCGCAGTTCCCCCTCGGTGGTCGAACCCAGCGAAATGCGCACCGCCGGATGCCAGGGCGTATCCGAAATACGGAA
The DNA here is from genome assembly GCF_006442275.1 of Mesorhizobium sp. B2-3-10. NCBI lineage: Bacteria > Pseudomonadati > Pseudomonadota > Alphaproteobacteria > Hyphomicrobiales > Phyllobacteriaceae > Mesorhizobium > Mesorhizobium sp. B2-3-10. The sequence goes on along the minus strand of NZ_VFVT01000007.1, from coordinate 91,147 downwards.
GGAGGTGCCCGGCGCAATGGCCACGCCTTGCAGCCGAGCCTGGGCGACAAAGCTTTCCTCGGAACGGTCGGCCGGCAGTTGCAGCCAGATATGCAACCCGTCGCGACGGGCACGGTAGTTGACGCCGGCCAGCACCTCGCCCGCGATGTCCTGTCGCCGCCGCAACGCCGCGCGCTGCCAGCGCACTAGCTCCATCGCGGTGCCGTCGGTCACCCATTTGGTGGCGATCTCGGCCACCAGCGGTGTCGCCATCCAGTTCGAGACGAGATGCCGGTTAGCGACGGCGGCAACGTAGCGATCGGGCGCGGCGAGATAGCCGATGCGCAGGCCGGGCACGGTGATCTTGGTGAGGGAGGTGACGTAGAGCGTCCGTTCCGGCGCGAAAGCGGCGACCGGCGGCGGTCGATCCTCGACCAAGGGACCCAGCACGTCGTTCTCGATGATGGCGATGTCGTGCTTGCGCGCCACCGCCGCGATCTGCTCGCGACGCTCCGCATCCATGAGCGTTGCCGTGGGATTGATTACCGAAGGCTGCACGAAGACGGCGCGGATGTCGGACAGCCGGCAGGCTTCGTCCAGCGCTTCCGGAATCAGGCCATTGCCATCGATCGGCAGGCCTTGAAGATTGAAGCCGAGATAGCGCGCCAGCGGCACCAGCGTATGATGACCGATCGCCTCGGTGGCAACGGTGGAGCCGGGCGGCGCCACGCTCATCAGCGCCACCGTCATGCCGGCGGTGGCGCCATTGGTGAGGCTGATATTCTGCGCGGAGGCGTCCAGTCCGCACAGCTTCAGCCATTCGACCGCCACGGCACGGTGGCGCGGGAACACCATATTTGGCCGGAACGACAGTGCCGAACTCGACGGCAGGTTTTCGGCGAGCCAGCCCAGCGCCTGCTTCATCCGCTCCAGGTGCATCGGCTCGCAGACCGGCTTCAGGATCGACAGGTCGATGACTTCGCCCAGGCGCTCCGGCAGATAAGGCGGCTCCGGTTCGCGGCGCTGCGTCTGCACAAAGCTGCCGCGGCCGATCTCGCCCGAAATCAGGCCGCGCCGGATCAGTTCCTCATAGGCACGGCTGACCGTCTGCACTGAAAGCTTGAGGTCGTCGGCCAGGCGGCGGTGGGTCGGCAACCGCGCGCCGTTGGCGAGGCGGCCGTCGTGGATGGCGCGTGCGAACTGGTCGGCCAACGATTGATAGGCCGGCCGCCGGATGAGCGCGGGATCTGGGTGCCACAATGTCATGACTTATTAGAGATCGAAATCAGTGCAATTGACAATCGAAATAATGCGCCGTCATGGTACGATCGACGAAAAAGTAGGCGCTGATGACTGCTGCGAAACTCGACGCGATCGACCTCAAAATCCTCGACGCCATCCAGCGTGATGGACGCATCACCAAGCTGGCGTTGGCCGAGCAGGTCGGGCTGTCGCCGACGCCGTGCTGGATGCGGCTGCGCAAGCTGGAAAAGGCCGGCATCGTCTCGGGTTATCATGCCCGGATCGCCATGCGCGTTGTGGCGCCAGTCGCCACCGTGCTGATGGAGGTAACGCTGGCCAGCCATCGCCAGGCCGATTTCGACCGCTTCGAGCGCGTCGTGCGCGACATTCCCGAGATCGTCGCCTGCTGGTCGGTGGGCGGCGGCGTCGACTATGTGCTGAAGGTGATGGCGCGCGACATCGACGCCTATCAGCGGCTGGTCGACGGCTTGCTCGATCGCGAGATCGGCATCGACCGCTACTTCACCTACATCGTCACCAAGACGGTGAAGGATGACATCGCGCTGCCGATAGCGGACCTGCTGCCGGCGTCGACCTAGACCGGAGAGATCGACTGCCCCCTCGCCGCAATAGAGAGACTCTCTCTACGGCCAGGCGTCCAAACAGCCTCTCTGTCTGCCGGTGATGGGTAGTCTCCCCGCATCAAACCGAACCGGGAGGCTTCGACCATGTCCGCGCATTTCGCCCGCTCGCATCGCCACGAAGCGCTCGACCGGCTCGCCGACCGCCGGCTGCTGCGCGAACTCGCCTATATCGACGGCCACTGGACGGCAAGCGAGGCGGCCGAGAGTTTCGAGGTCACCGATCCCGCGACCGGCACCACCGTGGCCTTCGTCGCAGCGCTCGATGCCGGCCAGACGACAAAAGCCATCGACGCCGCCGCGCGCGCCTTTCCGGGCTGGCGGGCGCTGCTGCCGCAGGAGCGCTCCAAAATCCTGCGAAAATGGTTCGAGCTGATCATCGCGGCGAAAGACGACCTCGCTTTGCTGATGACGCTTGAGCAGGGCAAACCGCTCAAGGAGTCGCTTGGCGAAATCGACTACGCCGCCTCTTTCATCGAGTGGTATGCCGAGGAAGCAAAACGCCTCAACGCCGAGAGCGTCACCAGCCATCTGCCGAACGCGGAAATGATGGTGCGGCGCGAACCACTCGGCGTCGTCGGCGTGGTCACGCCGTGGAATTTTCCTTCGGCGATGCTGACCCGCAAGGCAGCCGCCGCTCTTGCCGCCGGCTGCACCATCGTTGCCCATCCGTCTTCTGAGACGCCACTTTCGGCGCTGGCGCTGGCCGAACTCAGCGAACGCGCCGGACTGCCGGCCGGCGTTTTCAACATCGTCACCGGCAAGGCCGCGACGATCGTTGGACGCATGTGCGAAGATTCGCGCGTGCGCGCCATGAGTTTTACCGGCTCGACCGAGATCGGCCGGCTGATCGCGGCACAGAGCGCGCCGACGATGAAGCGGCTGGTGATGGAGCTTGGTGGTCACGCGCCGCTGATCGTCTTTGCCGATGCCGATCTCGACAAAGCGGTGACCATTGCCATCGACGCCAAATTCGCCACATCAGGCCAGGACTGCCTTGCGGCCAACCGCATCTATGTCCAGCGTCCGCTCTATGACCGCTTCTGCGCCGCTTTCGCCAAGCGCGTCGAGGCGCTGCGGGCCGGCAATGGCTTGGCCGATGACATCGACATCGGGCCGCTGATGCATGAGCGGGCCGTCAAGAAGGTCGAGGAACAGGTCGCCGACGCGGTGGTTCTCGGCGCGCGTTGCCTCGCCGGCGGCAGGCGCCATCAGGCCGGACCGCTCTTCTACCAGCCGACGCTGCTGGCCGATGTCGCCGACGACGCGCTGATCATGCGCGAAGAGACCTTTGGTCCGGTCGCCGCCGTCACGCCTTTCGACAGCGAGGACGAAGTCATCGCCCGCGCCAATGCGACCGAATATGGCCTGGTCGCCTATGTGGTGACCGAGAACGGCGCGCGCCAGCAGCGCATGGGCCGCGCGCTCGACTACGGCATGGTCGCCATCAACCGTGTGAAGATCACCGGCGCGCCGATCCCGTTCGGTGGCGTCAAGCAGTCCGGCATCGGCCGCGAAGGTTCGCGCCACGGGCTAGAAGCTTTCACCGACCTCAAATACCTTTGCCTGGATGTGGCGTAGGCTCGCACCCGGATCTCTTTCAAGGAGTTAAAAATGCTCGACCAATCCAACGAACTCGCCGCATGGGATCGCGACCATTTCTTCCATCCCTCAACGCATATGGGCACCCACGCACGCGGTGAATCGCCGACGCGGATCATGGCCGGCGGTGAAGGCGTCACCGTCTGGGACAACAATGGCAGGAAGAGCATCGATGCCTTCGCCGGCCTCTATTGCGTCAATGTCGGCTATGGCCGCCAGAAGATATCAGATGCCATCGCGACCCAGGCGAAGAACCTGGCCTATTACCACGCCTATGTCGGGCACGGCACCGAGGCGTCGATCACGCTCGCCAAGATGATCATCGACCGCGCGCCGAAGGGCATGTCGAGGGTCTATTTCGGCCTCTCCGGTTCCGACGCCAACGAAACCAACATCAAGCTGATCTGGTACTACAACAATGTGCTGGGGCGGCCGGAGAAGAAGAAGATCATCTCGCGCTGGCGCGGCTATCACGGCTCGGGCGTCATGACGGGCTCGCTGACCGGGCTGGACCTCTTCCACAATGCCTTCGACCTGCCGCGCGCGCCGATCCTGCACACCGAGGCGCCCTACTATTTCCGCCGCGCCGACCGCTCGATGAGCGAGGAGCAGTTCTCGCAGCATTGCGCCGACAAGCTCGAGGAGATGATCCTCGCCGAAGGGCCCGAAACCGTCGCCGCCTTCATCGGCGAGCCGATCCTCGGCACCGGCGGCATCGTGCCGCCGCCCGCCGGCTATTGGGAAAAGATCCAGGCGGTGCTGAAGAAGTATGATGTGCTCCTGGTCGCCGACGAGGTGGTGACGGGCTTCGGCCGGCTGGGCACCATGTTCGGCTCCGACCATTACGGCATGAAGCCCGACCTTATCACCATCGCCAAGGGCCTGACCTCGGCCTATGCGCCGCTGTCGGGCGTCATCGTGGCCGACAAGATGTGGCAGGTGCTGGTGCAAGGCTCCGACAAGCTCGGCTCGCTCGGCCATGGCTGGACCTATTCGGCGCATCCGATCTGCGTTGCCGCCGGCGTCGCCAATCTCGAACTGATCGATGAGATGGACCTGGTGCGGAATGCCGGCGAGACCGGCGCTTATTTCCGTGCCGAACTGGCCAAGGCCGTCGGGGGTCACAAACACGTCGGTGAGGTGCGCGGCGACGGCATGCTGGCGGCAGTGGAATTCGTCAAAGACCGTGACGACCGTGTCTTCTTCGATGCTTCGCTGAAGATCGGGCCGCAAATTGCCACGGCCCTTGCCGCGAGCGGCGTCATCGGCCGCGCCATGCCGCAGGGCGACATTCTTGGCTTCGCGCCGCCGCTGTGCCTGACCCGCGAGGAAGCCGACATCGTGGTGGCCAAGACCGCCGATGCCGTGACCAGCGTATTTGCCAATCTCTGAGACGACCGATGAATGCCATGACCAAAACCGTCCCCGCCACCATGGCCGCCGTGCTGCTCACCGGGCACGGCGGACCGGAAAAGCTCGTCTACCGAACCGATGTGAAAGTGCCCGCGCCTGCGTCAGGTGAAGTGCTGGTGAAAGTCACCGCTTGCGGCATGAACAATACCGATGTCTGGGTGCGCCAGGGCGCCTATGGCACGGAAGAGGACGCGGCCGCCGTTTCGACTTGGCGCCGCCAGGGCAACACGCTGACCTTCCCGCGCATCCAGGGCACCGACACTGTCGGCACCATCGTTGCCGTCGGCGAAGGCGTTTCGTCGGATCGAATCGGCGAACGGGTGATGGTCGATTTCTCCATCTACAACCGCGACGACGATTCCCTGGCCGACATCGACTATATGGGCCATGGCCGCGACGGCGGCTATGCCGAGTATCAGACCGTGCCGGCCGAGAACGCGCATGTTGTCGACACCATTTTGAGCGACGTCGAACTCGCCACCTTCTGCTGCGCCTACCTCACCGGCGAACAGATGCTGGAACGGGCCAAGCTCAAGGCAGGCGAGCGGGTGCTGGTCACCGGCGCGTCGGGCGGCGTCGGCTCCGGCATCGTGCAACTGGCGCGGGCGCGCGGCGCCATTCCCTATGCCGTCGTCGGCAAGGGCAAGGAACAGGCGGTGCTCGACATCGGCGCCGAGGCGGTCGTCACCCGTGGCGTCGCGGACCTGCCGCAAGCCGTGAGCGAGGCGACCGGCGGCCAGCCGATCGATGTGGTCGCCGATCTCGTTGGCGGCGCGATCTTCAACGATCTGCTGCGCGTCCTGAGGCCGGAGGGCCGCTACACCACGGCCGGCGCGATCGCCGGCCCGGTCGTCCAGCTCGATCTCAGGACCATGTATCTGAAACAGTTGCAGCTGCACGGATCGAGCCAGGGCACGCGCTCCGATTTCCGCCGCATCGTTCGCTATATCGAAGAGGGCAAGATCCGGCCGCTTATCGGCGGCGTCTACAAACTCTCCGATTTCCACCGCGCACAAGCCGATTTCGTCGCCAAGGATTTCGTCGGCAAGCTGGTGGTGGTGCCCGACGCCGTCGCGAAGTGACCTGCCGAAACCTGCATTTCGCCTGAAGCTCCCCTCGCCTGCTGCCGCCACAATCGGAATGGCTTGCAGACCAGCCGGTAAGCCGCCACAAACGGCGACGCCCGCCGCGCCGTCGGCCCGGGCATACGGTCACGGATACAGGCGAGACATGACAGCCCGAATGATACTGCTCGACGCCAAGCCGCTTGGCATCGAGGATGTCGCCGAGATCGCGCGGCGCAATGCGCGGCTGATGTTGGGCGAGGAGGCGATGCGCCGCATCCGGGCGAGCCGCGCGCTCATCGAGCAGCTGACGCAACTCGGCAAGCCGATGTACGGCGTCACCACCGGCCTCGGCGCCTGCGTCGACACGCCGCTCGCGCAGGCCGATCTGATCGCCTTCCAACACAGCGTGCCGCTCAGCCACAGCATGGGCATCGGCCCGGCCCTTCCGACCGAGGCGGTCCGCGCGCTGATGGCCGCGCGCATTTCGGGCATGGCCGCCGGCGGCACCGGCGCTTCCGAACGCGTGGTGATGGGCCTTGTGGCGGCACTCAACGCCGGCGTCCATCCGGTGATCCCGACCTGGGGATCGATCGGAGCGGCGGACCTTGCCCATCTCGGCCACATGGCGCGAGCGCTGCGCGGCGACGGCGAGACGGAGTTCCAGGGCAGGATCATGCCGTCGGCCGAGGCGCTCGCGCTCGCCCGGCTCGAACCGCTCGACCTGCGCGAGAAGGATGGCCATGCCATCATCGTCGCCAACAGCCTGTCGACCGGCACGGCGTGCCTCTGCCTGGAGGATGTCGCCCACCTCATCGACTGGTCGCTGGCCGCGGTGGCGCTCAACCACGAAGCGTTCCGCTCGTCACTCACCGCCATCGATGAAGCTGCGCTGTCGGCGCGACCGGCGTTCGGCCAGCGGGAGATCGGGGCGCGACTGCGGGCGGAGTTCGCTGGAAGCGGGCTCTGGAAGGAGAACGCCGCGCGGCGGCTCCAGGATCCGCTCAGCTATCGCTGCGTGCCGCAGGTGTGGGGCGGCCTGTTGCATGCGTTCGAACAGGCAAAGCTGGCAACGGAGATCGAACTGGCCCATTCCGGCGACAACCCGGTGATCCTACCCGAGGACGGACGCGTCGTCTCGAACGGAAATTTCGACCTCACCGCGATGACGCTGGCCTGGGAGCAGCTCGGCCAAGCGCTTGCGCATTGCGCCGTGGGTACCGCCAATCGCTGCATGAAGCTGATGTCGCCGACGGTGGCGGAACTCCCGCGCTTCCTGTCGGCCAGGGGCGGCAGCCGTCAGGGCTACGCCGAATTGCAGAAACCGCTTGCCGCGCTGGAGGCCGAGATCCGGCATCTGGCCAACCCGATATCGCTCAGCCCGCTTGCCGTATCGGACGGGATCGAGAACCAGTCGTCGATGGCACCACGGGTGGTGGCCAAGACCGCCGAGATTGTCGAACGCCTGCGCTATCTCGTTGCGATGGAGCTGATCTTCGCGGCGACGGGCGTGGAGTTGCGCGGCGTCGTCGACAGCATGGGCGAAGGACCACGGCGCACCTATGCCGCCGTGCGTGCGCTCGTCAGCCCGCTCGACGATGACCGCGAGATGAGCGCGGACATGACGCGGGTCGCCCGGATGGTGGCGGGTCCCCGAGACTGAGTTCCCGCTTATCGCTGGAAAGGTCCCCTGAGATTGAGGTTCTCGGCCAGAAGGCAGAAGCGGTCGATCAACCGGACAAGGTCTTCGCCCTGCTCGGCGACAACGGCGCCTCGCTCGGCAGGCGAGGTATCGGAGAGAGCCTTCCACAACCGGCCTTGCCGATCGCAGAGATCCGCCAGTCCGGAACATTCGCTGGCGGTCAGTTTCAAGAGGTGGCCGGCGGTCACCAATCCAATGCCTGGAGGCGTGGTTGCTCCAAGGGAAAGATAGGCCGGCGGCACGCTGCCTTTTGCGTTCGTCACCGACTTTCGGCAGATGACATCGAATAACTGGTCGACGGCCTGCTTGGCGCCGGCGACGCGCGAGGGATGATCCGTATCGGCTGCCGCATGCGGCAGAAGCCCGAGTTTTCCGCTGTGCTTCTCGACGAGGCCGAGATAGGGCAGCATCGGTCCGGAAAGGCGACCGGTCGCGGCATCCTTGAACAGGTCGGCATCGATCGCGGCATGACGCATCCTGCCCGAGGACAAGGCTTCGCCGAGGGCCGCCACGTCGACAAGCTCGCCGCGATCGTAGTTGACCAGCACCGCGCCTTTGTTCATGCGCGACAGGACATCCGCGCCGATGAGCCCGGCATTGGCGTAGCGGCCGGTCTGCGCATCCTGCTTACCCAGGCCGACATGAACACTCAACACATCGGCACCATCAGCCGCATCGAGGAGATCCAGCGCATAGACAAAGCCTTCGGCCTCTATCCAGTCCCGATGCCGGGGCCGTGCGTGGATCACCACGCGCATGCCGAAGGCCCGGGCAAGTTTGGCCACCTCCCTGCCGATATTGCCGTAGCCGACGATCGCGATCGTCTTGCCTTCGAGCTTTTCGGTCGGGAAATCGCGCAGCTCCCTGCCGGTGTCGAAGGCGCCGCGCGCCACCCGGTTGTGAAGCAAGTCAACCGGGAGATCCGGCAGCACTTTCAGGATCGCCTTCATCACCATCTGCGCCGTGGCGCGGCTGTTGATGCCGGGCGTATTCATCAGCACGGCCGTACCGCCTTCGCCGCTGCCGCCGCCCCAGGAATGCGAACCCATATTGCCGGTGCCGGCGCCGATGCGCACGCCGGCGAGCGGAAAGACGGTTTCGGCGGGCAGGAAGGTCGCGGCGGCAATGACGGCATCATAGCGTCCATCGCCGGCGACTTCGATCAGCTCTTCGCGGGTGCTGAGGTCCGGCTGATAGAAGAAATGCACGCGGCCAGATTCGAGAGCGGCCTTGTCGCCAAGCGCAGCCGCATGAAAGCGGCCGCCCTTGGCTTCGATATGCGCACGCACCTCCGACGGGGTCGGGCTTTCCGTCGGCGTCGAAGCGCAGGCCGATCAGATCGCAGACCAGCACGGTGTAGGCGCGTTGCGGATCGACCGGTTCAACGGCGCGGGTGTCGGCATTTGCGATCACGTCGGTTTCCTTCGTGCAAGAGCGGAGTCCTGCTGGTCCGGCAGGCTTTGAATAATCAGAACCTATCCGCCGGGAACGGCGCGAGATCGATCACCGGCGGCAGACCAGCGGCGAGTTGCGACACGATCTTGCCGGTTTCAGGTACAGTGCGATGCCGCCATTGGTCCCTTGAACGGGCAGGTCGGACGCGCGTAAAATCGCGCTATCTGATTGAGTCTGCTACATTCGTTCGGGCTAATGTCCGGATTGGTCTGGTATTTCCTTGCACACTGATGCGACCAGCGCGGCCAAGCGCGGCAAATCATTTGCCCATGTGGCGGAAGCCTCCTGGGGCAAGGGCCTCAGCACCTTGCTGCGCATCGTGCGCATGACGCTGCGCCATCCCTGGCAGATTGCAATCACCCTCATCTCGACCTTTATCGCGGCGACGCTGCAGCTTTTCATTCCGCGTCTCCTGGGACGCGCCATAGACCAGGCGCAAGGGGTGATGGCGGCGGGGGCCGGCACCGCGGCCGAGCGGGCGCTGTGGAATACGGCGCTGACGCTGTTGGTCGTCAGCATCCTGCGAGGCCTCTTCACCATGGCGCAGAATTACTATGGCGAGGCCGTCGGCCACCGGACAGGCTATGAGCTGCGGCTCGCCTTCTACGAGAAAATCCAGCGGCTGAGCTTTTCCTTCCACGACAAGGTCCATACCGGCGATCTCATCACCCTCGGGCTGCTCGACCTCGACGGCGTGCGCATGTTCTTTTCGACCGGTATCCTGCGCGTGGTGCTGCTTGGCGTGCTGATCGGTGTCGGCGCCTATCTGTTGATCAGCACCGATCTCGTGCTCGGGTTGTTGAGCCTCAGCTTCGTGCCGTTTGTTGCCTGGCGCTCGTCAGTGACGCAGCTCCGACTGCGCAGCACCTGGCTGACGCTGCAGGAGCGGCTGTCGGTGCTGAGCCGGGTGATGGATGAGAATCTCGGCGGCATCCGTGTCGTGCGCGCCTTCGCGGCTCAACGGCATGAGCTGGCAAAATTCGACCGTGCCAAACGAGACGCATTGGACCTAGCCAATGAGCGCGTCGACATCCGCGTCTCGAACACCAGCGCCATGAATTTTTCCTTCCTCGCCGCCATGGGCCTGGTGCTGTGGTTCGGCGGACAGAAGGTGATCGCGGGTCAGATCAGCGTCGGCACGCTGGCCCAGTTCCTCACCTTCATGACCATATTGCAGATGCCGGTGCGCCAGCTCGGCCTGATGGTCAACTCCTTCGCGCGCGCCTCGACCTGCGGCACGCGGCTGTTCGAACTGCTCGACGCTGAGCTCGACATCAAGGACGCGCCCGACGCCAGGGAGCTCGTCATCACCGAGGGCGTGCTGCGCTTCGACGATGTCGGTTTCCGCTATCAGGGCGCGGGCGAGCGTCCGACGCTTTCCGGCGTTTCCTTCGAAGCCAGGCCCGGCGAGACCGTCGGCATCGTCGGGCCGCCAGGCAGCGGCAAGTCGACCATCGCGCACCTGATCCCGCGCTTCTACGACCTGACCTCGGGCGCGATCACCATCGACGGACAGGACATCCGCAATGTCACGCTGCAATCGCTGCGCAAGGCGGTCGGCGTCGTGCAGCAGGATGCGTTCCTGTTCACGACCTCGATCGAAAACAACATCGCCTACGGCAATCCCTGGGCGCGCGAGACCCGCATCGGCCAGGCCGCTGAGTATGCCCAGCTGCACAATTACATTATCGGGCTTCCGGCCGGCTACACCACGGTCGTGGGGGAACGCGGCGCCTCGCTTTCCGGCGGCCAGCGGCAGCGCCTGACCATCGCGCGCAGCCTGATGTTAAGACCATCGGTGCTGGTCTTCGACGATTCCACGGCCGCGGTCGACGCCGGCACCGAGCAGCGGATCCGGGCGGCGATGAAGCGCTTCGCCAGGGATCGCGTGACGCTCATCATTTCGCATCGGCTGAGTTCGCTGATGCATGCCGACCAGATCCTGTTCGTCGAGGGCGGCCGGATCGTGGAGCGCGGCACGCATGAGGAATTGCTGGCGCTCGGCGGACGCTACCGCGCGCTTTACGACCTGCAGTTGCGGCCGGACGACGATCGGCTCGAGGGAGCCGCCTGATGTCGACGCAGGACGACGAGAAGGAAGATACAAGCCGACGCCCGACCAAGGCCGTCGTCGGCTCGCACCGCGATGAGGAAGAGGTCTTCGGCAAGGCCTACGATCCACGAATCGTCAGGCGCATCTGGAGCTTCGTCAGACCATATCGGGGCCGGATCTTCATCTCGGTCGCGGCGGTGCTGGTGTTCACGCTGACACAGTTGGCGATCCCGCTGGTCATCCGCTACGCCATCGATCACGGCATGGCGCCAGGCAGGCTCGACCGTTCGGTGATGATCACCGCGATCGCCGCTTTTGCCGTGATCATCCTCATCAACTACGCCGCCAGCCATGTCCAGGAGAGCGTCGTCGGCAAGGTGGCGGAGAACGTGCTGTCCGACCTGCGCCGCGCCATGTTCAGCCACCTGCAGCGTGTCTCTCTGGGCTTCATGGACAAGACCGAGGTCGGCCGGCTGATGTCGCGCCTGCAGGGCGACGTCAATTCGATGCAGGAATTCCTGGAGACGTCCGTGATGTCGGTTGGCGACATCGTGCTTCTGTTCGGCATCGTCACCGTCCTGCTGTGGCTGGACTTCCGGCTCGGGCTGCTGACGCTGTCGACCATGCCGGCGCTGTTCATCGTGCGCCTGTTCTGGCTGCCGCGCGCCAAGATCGCCTTCATGGCCGCGCACGAGACCAACTCCATCGCCAACGGTGCGCTGGCCGAAGGCATCCACGGCGTGCGTACGGTGCAGAGCCTGGAGCGCCAGCACGTCAATTTCGATCTCTATGACGAGAAGGTGCTGGCCAATCTCAACGCCCATCTGCGGTCGGCGAGATATGCGCAGGTGATGGTGCCGATCGTCGACACACTGACGGGCATCGCCATGGCGACCGTGATCGTCGTCGGCGGGTCGATGGTGCTGTCGCACAGTCTCGATATCGGCGTGATGGTGGCGTTCCTGTTCTACATCCAGCGCTTCTTCGACCCGATCCGCTCGCTCACCATGCAATACAGCGTCATGCAGCGCGCCATGGCGTCAGGCCAGCGCATTTCCGAAGTGCTCGACGTGCCCGTGGATGTCAGCGACAAGGAAAATGCGGTGGCGCTGTCGCGCGACATGGACGGTTCGGTCGAGTTCCGGAATGTCACCTTCGGCTACCGGCCGAACCAGCCGGTGCTGAAGAACATCTCCTTCCGCGTCAATCCGGGCGAGACGGTCGCGCTTGTCGGGCCGACCGGATCAGGCAAGTCGAGTTCGATGGCGCTGGTGCACCGCTTCTACGATGTCTGGTCGGGTGAGGTCCTGGTCGGCGGCCATGACGTGCGCGACCTGACGCAGGATTCGCTCGGCGATCAGGTAGCCATGGTGCTGCAGGAGCCGTTCCTGTTCTCCGGCACGGTGCTGGAGAACATCCGCTATCACAAGACCGGCGCCAGCCGCGAAGAGGTGGTCCGCGCCGCACAAGCCGTCGGCGCGCACGACTTCATCGAGCAACTGCCTGACGGCTACGACACCGAACTCGAGCAGCGCGGCGGCAATCTCTCGCTCGGTCAGCGCCAGCTGATCAGCTTCGCGCGGGCGCTGGTGGCCGACGCCAAGATCCTGGTGCTCGACGAAGCTACCGCCAGCATCGATTCCTACACCGAGATGCTGATCCAGAAGGCATTGATCAAGCTGCTCGAAGGGCGCACCGGGTTGGTCATCGCGCACCGGCTGGCGACCATAAGGGGCGCCGACCGCATCATCGTGCTGCAGAATGGCGATATCGTCGAAAGCGGCAACCATGAACAGTTGATGAAGAGAAAAGGTCTTTACGCCCGCCTCTACAACATGAACTACGCTTCCTTCGACGACATTTCCGAGGAAGCCATGGGAATGGACGCTTCGGTCGGCGAAGCGACGTGAGCCGGTGCTGGCAGGGTGCGAGCCGACGGATTGCCTGATGCCTCCGACAAGACCTATTTGCGAGATCCCCTGACGTGGCCGCTAACTTGAACGCCGTCTTCGGCGCGCAGGTACAGGAAGCCCGGAATCGAGAGCAGCGGGATGATCGCGGTCAGCAGGAACACTTGGTGAAAGCGTTCCGGCGTGAGGAGATGGCTTTCGCCCGCAATCAGGCCCAGCAGCATCGCGGCGATCGAGACGCCAAGCGACACGCTGAGCTGCTGCAGCACACCGCCAAGGCTAGTGGCGCGGCTGAGCTTGTCGGCCGGAAGATCGGCGTAGGACAGGGTGTTGGATGTCATGAACTGCGCCGAGCGGACGATGCCGAACAGAAAGACATAGAAACCGATCAGCCAATGCGGCGTATCGGGACCCATCAGGGCGAAGCCCGCCACGGTGGCGGAGCCGACGAGCGCGCTGCCGACCAGCACCACACCGAAGCCAAAGCGCCGCAGCAGCGGCGACAGCAGCGGCCGCATGAGCAGCGCCCCAAAGCTGCCGACGAATGTCAGCGAGCCTGATGTGACCGGGCTCATGCCGAAGCCGACCTGCAGCATCAGCGGCACCAGGAAAGGCACGCCGTTGAGACCGACGCGGCACAGGCCGCCCGCCAGCGTGCCGACCCAGAACGAGCGGAACCGAAACAGCGTCAGGTCGACAGCCGGCGCCACGACGCGGCGTGCATAGCGCCCGAAGGCAAGCAGCAGCAACGCGGCCGCGGCCAACACCAGCACCGTCGCGGACCCGGGAATGACCGGCCGGCCGATATTCTCCAGCCCGAACTGCAGTAGTGCCACGCCAAACCCCACCATCAGGAAGCCCGGGACATCGAAATGCTGCACCGCCTCGCCATGGAAGTCGTCGACGAAGCGCAGCGCGGCAACGATACCAAGGCAGCCGAACGGCACGTTGACATAGAATATCCAGCGCCACGACGCGTAGGTGGTCAGCAGGCCGCCGAGCAGCGGCCCGATGACCGGCCCCATGATGGCCGGCAGGGTCATATAGGTCATGGCGGTGATCAGGCCGCTGCGCGGAAAGCTGCGCAGCAGGATCAGCCGGCCGACCGGCGTCATCATGGCGCCGCCCAGCCCCTGCAGGGCACGCATCGCCAGCAGCATGCCGAAACTGTCGGCCATGCCGCACAGCGCCGAGCCAAGGGTGAAGGTGAAAAGCGCCAGCGCGAACACCCTGCGCGCGCCGAACCTGTCGGCAAACCAACCGCTGACCGGGATGAACACGGCGAGCGTCAAGATGTAGGTGGTGATCGCAAGGTTCAGACGGACCGGCGTCGTGTCGAGACTTTGCGCTATTGCCGGGATCGCGGTGGTGATGATGGTGGAATCGAGCTGCTCCATCAAAAACGCGATGGCGACGATGATCGGAATGATCAGCCGCAGCCTCGGGTCGCGCTCGGTGGCAAATTGAGGCTGTTCCAATGCTCTGGTCAATTCCGTCATGCAGATGGCTTCTACCGGCCAAAGTGGCTTGTCCCGGTTCAAAGGCAAGATTGCCTTGCCGGCCAGCCGGGCCTGATCGCAGGCCCTCTTGTGATCCGGCAAATCGGCGAGCGGTAGTCATTTCCGCTTCGCTGGAAGTCAACAAATCTTGACCGGCACCACGAGTGCCGCGGACAAACACTGCCCATTTCAGCGAGCGCCGTCCCGATTTCGTGAAGGAACGTGTGCAGCGAGCCGGGCGTTCTTTCCCATATGTCTCGAATGGCAAGGAGACATGCTGATGAGAAAGCGAAGCGTATTCCTCGGCTCCCTCGTGGTGCTGTTGGCCGCGAGCGCCGTCCCGTTTGCCACTGTGGCCGATGCCGCCGTCACCAGGCACCATTATGTCCGCGTCATCGCCGCCCATAATGACCACGCGCACGCCGCGAACCGCGGACGCGGCCACCGTCACGGTTGGGTCGGCAGGGGCTGGACCGGCGAGAATTCGGCCGACAATAACGACTGGATGGACAGCTACTACAATGGCTACGGCAGTTACCGGGGCCGTGCCGACGACTTCTGTGGAACCATCCAGTGGACGCTCGGCCTGTGCGGTCCCCACGGCCCCTAACGCCTGACCGCCGGAGCCGACGAAGTTTGCTGGCATCACGCCATTTCGGGACGTCTCGACGCCTCGCGGATCGCCCTATGCACGCCGCGCTGCAAATCCATGAAGGCCGGAGTCTCCATGACCTCTTCCCGGCGCGGGCGCTCAATGTCGACGTTGAAGGTCTGCATGATGCGTCCCGGGCCGATCCCCATGACGACGATGCGGTCCGATAGATAAACGGCCTCCTCCACGTCATGCGTGACGAACAGCACCGTGAGCCGGTGCTCCTCCCAGATCTGGGTCAGCAGTTCCTGCATCTGGTGTCGGGTCAAGGCATCGAGCGCGCCGAAGGGTTCGTCCATCAGCAGCATTTTGGGGCGATAGGAGAGAGCGCGCGCGATGGCGACGCGCTGCTTCATGCCGCCCGACAGTTCGGACGGGAAGCGATCGGCGCTTTGCGTGAGCTTGACGAGGTCGAGATGCTCGAGCGCGATCTCGCGGCAGGCGGCGCGATCATAGCCGGCGGCCTTGAGAGCAAACTCGATGTTCTGCCGCGCCGTCAGCCAGGGGAGCAGCGTATAGGACTGGAAGACAACACCACGGTCGAGGCCCGGCTGCAGGATCGGCGCGCCATCGATGCTGAGATCGCCGGCGTCGAAATCCTGCAGTCCCGCGACGATCGACAGCAGCGTGCTCTTGCCGCAGCCCGACGTGCCGACGAGGGAGACGAACTCGTTGTCGGCGAGGTCGAGATTGATGTCCCGCAGCACTTGCGTGCGCCGCTCGCCGGTGCCGAAGCTCTTGTCGAGACCCGCGATGCGCAATTTGGGAACAGTCACCGGCGGTTCCTCATTGCTGGTGGCCTTCCTGCCGAAACAGCACCTTCTCCAGGGCCTTCATGACCTGATCGGTGATGAGGCCAAGCACGCCCAAGAGCAGGATGTAGCCGATGATGGTGTTTGTCTGGAAATAGCGCTGCGACACGGTGATGCGATAGCCGAGGCCGGATGTCGCAGCGACGAGTTCGGCCAGCACCAGCCAGGTCCATGCCCAGCCAAGGCTGATGCGCAGCGTGTCCCAGATGCCCGGCAAGGCGCTGGGAACGACGATGCGCGTCAGGATCTTGCGGTCCGGCAGGCCGAGCGTGCGCCCAAGGCCGATGAAGTCGGCGGGAACCCGTTTCACATTGTCCATGATCATCAGCACCTGCTGGAAGAAAGTGCCGATGAAGATGATCAGGAATTTCTGGGTATCTCCGGTGCCGGCCCACAGGATGGAGAGCGGCACGAAGGCGACAACCGGCATGTAGCGGATGAAATCGACCAGCGGCTCGATGGCCGCCTCCCAGGAACGGAAACTGCCGATCAGCACGCCGATCGGTATGGACAGTGCCGAGGCGAGGAGGAAGCCGATGGAAATGCGGTACATCGAAGCCCTGAGGTCGAGCCACAAGGTGCCGTCGGCGGCGAGCTTGGCGATCTGGGTCGCAACGCTGCCCGGCGACGGCAGGAAGATGGGTTTCACCCATCCCAGCCCGGTCGCTGCCCACCAGGCAAGGCCAAGGCCAACAAAGACGGCCACCGCTATCGCAAGGAAACGCGACCGGGCGATGGGCACGCCGATCCCGGAGGATCGGCGTCGCCTTGCCTGTGTTGCGGCGGGCGCTCGTGCCGGGCGGGCCAAGCCGGTTTTCGCGGGAGGCTCCCCGGACATCCGCGTTACCACCGCGATCCGGATCTCGTCACTGCGCCGCCTTGACGAAGGACGGATCAATCATCTGCTCCGGCGTCACATCGGCCTGCAGAAGCTTGGCGTTCTTGGCGGCCGCTTCGACATCGGCGAATGTCTTGGTGGTAAACTCGCCGGTGAGCGCCGTCTTGTTTTCGGCGAGCGAATAGTAGCGCACCCCGTCGAAAGCGGTGTTGAGGTCCTTGACGTCGGAACCGACCGCCTTGGCGATGATGGCGCGGCCGCCGGGGGTGTCGGCGTTATAATCCTTGAGCGCGGCGTCCCAGCTCTTGATCATGGCCAGCACCTGGCCGGGTCGCGATTTGATCACCTCGTCACGCACCACCAGCACGTCGCTGATCAGGCCGGGATCCTCGCCGGCGGTGAACAGCAGCTTGACGTCCTTGTTCTGCGCCATGGCGACAGTGAGGTACGGCTCGTAGGTGACCGCGACCGGCACCTGGCCCGCGATCAGGGCGCCGCCGGCGTCGGCGGCAGGCATCGGAACCGGCTGGATATCGGCGACCGACATGCCGTTCCTGGCGAGCGCGTATTTGAGCAGGATGTCGCTCGTCGTGCCTTCCTCGAAAGCGACCTGCTTGCCCTTGAGATCGGCGATGGAGGTGACATCCTTGCCGGCGACGATGGCGTCGGCGGTCATGGAGACATCGAGCAGCAGCACGATCTTCACCGGCAGACCGGCCGCAACCATGCCCATCGCCGTGTGGGTGGCGATGTTGGCGGCGTCGAGTTGGCCGCTTGCGAGCGCCGCGTTGATATCCTTGTCCTCGGCAAAGTTGACGATCTGGACGTCCGACAGATCGTTTGTCTTGAACAGTCCCTTGGCCTCGGCGACGTGCCATTGACCATATCCAAGCCAGGGCTCGATGCCTATCTTGAACGATCCAGCTTCAGGTGTCGTCGGGATGGCAGCATCGGCTGCGTGGGCCACCGGGGCGGTGGCGAGCCCGATCGCGGCGGCCATCACGAGCGCGCGAAATTGTCCTGCTAGGTTAAGCGTCATCTTTCGTTCCCCTTGATGATCAGACCGCTTTTTACCCAGGCATCCGGTCTGGTGAGAGTGCGGGGTTCTGCTCTTGCGGCACTGTGCCTCGGCGTCTTGCCCGCCACTTCATGGTTGAAGCGCTGACATATTTCAGCGGCAGCGGCAGCGGATGTCAAGGCTGAAATACATACATGCATATACAAGTTGGAGAGACTCAAATTTCAGGTTGATCCAGCTCGGCGGCTTGCATTGGCCCGTCGCCTTCAGCTCGCTCTCGTCGCCTTCAGCTCGCTTTGGAAGGCGAGTAGCGGCTGCCGAGCGAGTAGCGGCTGCTGGCATAGGTCAGCTTGCTGACCGTGGCCACGATGGCCCCCGTCCATGTCCGGCGATGCAGGAGAAGGCAGCAACTGCCGACATCGATGCCGAGATGCTGTGCGGCCTCCTTGGTGGCCGGGATGGCGGAGATGATATGCTCGACCTCGGTCACCGGCGTCTTCTGCATCAGGTAGTCATAGGTCGCTGTCTTGGTGAAGTCCTGCTTGTCGTAGTCGGGGATCAGGCCCGGATTGACGAAACGCTCCTCCAGTTGCACCGGCAAGTCGTTCTCGAAATTGACGACGACGGAGTGATAGATCGAAACCCGCTTCGCAAACTCGAACGACAGTGCCAATTCCTTGCTCGGCATCATCGTTTCGAGAACGAGGACCTCGGAGCGGTGGCTGTTGCCGCGCTCGACGATCTCCGCCGCGATATTGTTGATCTCGATCAGCGTCGACTGCGGCCGGGGCGGCGCGATGAATGTTCCCACACCCTGCAGCCGGATCAGGAATCCCGCCGAGGTCAGCTCCCGCAGAGCCCGGTGGACCGTCATCCGCGACACGCCCAGTGACGCCACCAGCTCGTTCTCGGACGGCAGCTTGCGGTCCTTGCCCCACCGGCCCGTCCCAATATTGGTCAGGATATAGTCCTTCACCTTCTCGTAGAGGGGGCTTGCCGTGTCGGGCAAATCGATCATTTCAAAAACCCTTTCCGGCAGGTTGCCGCATGCGGATGATTGTTTTCAAGCCATCGCTGCTTCCCGCCAACAGCCGCTCATAGGCAGCTGGGATGTCGTCCAGACCGATCTCGCAATCGACCAGGGCCAGCAGCGGTTCACTCAGCTCACCCAGCATCCGGACAGCGTCTGGCAATTCGTCCGCGAAAGCATGGCAGCCGAGCAACGCGATCTCGCGTTCGACAAGAACATTGGGGTCGATGTCGAGGCGGCCATGGAAGATGCCGACCATCGCTATCGCACCACCAGGATCGAGAACGCCGAGCAACTGGCTGAACGCCGCGATGCTACCGGTCGCCTCGATGGCCGCCAGCAACGGGACATTGGCGGTCGCGGCTGCAATGGCCTCGCGGTCGAGATCGACGATCGTGGCGCCCGTCACCCGCGCCACGCGGGCGCAGCGCGCCTGGTTGCGGTCGGCGACAAGCACCGTGCCGGCGAAGGTTCGCGAAAGCAACAGCGCGGCAAGACCACCGATCGGCCCGCAGCCGACGACCAGAACCGAACCTACCGTCTTCGGCAGACGCCGCACCGCGTGCAGCGCGACGGCAAGCGGCTCGGCCATCGCCGCGACGCGCTCGTCAAGGCTCCCATCGATGACATGCAGCAGACGTGCGGGCAACACCGCCTGTTCTGCAAAGCCGCCGTCGCAGATTTCGCCGACGAAGCCCAGCGCAGCGCAGAGATGCCGCTTGCCGGCACGGCATTGCGCGCAGTCTCCGCACCAGAAACGGGAATCGGCGACGACCCTGTCGCCGACGGCAATGGTATCGACGCCCTCGCCCAGCGCGATCACCGTGCCGGTCAACTCGTGGCCCGCCGTCGAGGGCGCCCGGCTTATCCATTGGCCGGTGCGGAAATTGTGCAGGTCCGAACCGCAGATGCCGGCGGCATCGACCCTGAGCTTTACCCAGCCGGCATCGGGAATGCCTGGCGCGGCGATGTCCTCGACGCGCAGGTCGCCCGGTCCATAAAGTCGTGCCGCCCTCATCGCGATCGTCTCCGCTCAGCCGGCGAGATAGCGGTCGCGGATTTCCGAGACCGCGTTTTCGTGCGAGCTGAAGCCTTCGTAGCGGGCGAGCCTGCGGGCATGCTGCGCCAGTTCCGGATACGCGGCCGAGGTGACATAGCCGACCGAAGAGCGCTTGACGAAATCCGTCACCGAAAGCGGCCCGTAGGTTCGCGCCCAGCGGCTGGTCGGCAGCACCGCATTCGGCCCGAGGACGAAGTTGGCAAGGGTTACCGGCGTATGCGGGCCCATGAGGATTTCGGCCGCCTCGGTGATGTGGCCGAGATGCGCGAACGGCTCCTTCGACAGGATTTCCAGATGTTCGGGCGCGTAGTCGTTGATGAAGCGATAGCTTTCCTCCAGCGACGCCGTCAGCACGATGCCGCCGCGCTTTCCGGTCAGCACCGCGCGCGAGAATTCCACACGCTGTTCGGTCATCCGCGACCAGTGGTCGGGAAGTGCAGCAAGGGCTGCCTCGGCGACCTTTCGGCTGTGCGTCACCAGATAGGCTGAAGAATCCGGCCCGTGCTCGGCTTCGATCAGCAGGTCGAGCGCGGCAAGGCCTCCGTCGACGCTGTCGTCGGCAAAGATGATGGCCTCCGACGGTCCGGCCGGCAGGCCCGTATTGATCATTGAGGACAGCACGCTCTTGGCCGCCACCACCCAGGGGCTGCCCGGGCCGACGATCTTGAGCGCCGGCTTAACCGTCTCGGTGCCGTAGGCGACGGCGGCAACGGCTTGCGCGCCGCCGCATTTATAGACGGTTTCGACGCCGGCAAGGCGAGCGGCGACCAGCGTGGCCGCGTCCACCGAACCATCCGAAGTTGGCGGCGTCACGATCGCGATCCGCGGCACGCCGGCAATCACAGCCGGAACCGACGTCATCATCGTCACCGATGGAAAGGCGCCCTTGCCGCGCGGCACGTAGAGCGCGACCGATGCGATGGGCGTATACCGGTCGCCGGCATAGGCGCCCGGCCGGATCTCCTTGAGCCACATGGTCTCCGGCTTCTGCTCCTCATGAAAATGCCTGATATTCTCGATGCCGAACCTGATGCTCTCCACGACTTCCTTCTCGACCTTGTCGAAGGCCGCATCGAACTCCGCTTCCGACACTTTCAGTCCGCCTTCCCTCACATTGGCCTTGTCGAACTCCCTGGCGAAACGGATCAGGGCGGCGTCACCCTCTTCCCTGACGGCCTGGATGATCGGGCGGACCTTTTCGACGAAGGCCGACAGATCGCCTTCGGCGCGTTTCAGCAGACCGGCCCGTTGCGTGGTATCGAGGGATGACAGATCGTGGAAGCTGATGTCGGACATGGGTGCTCCTTCTGTTCAGAGCAATGCGCCGGCCGGTCACATTGCGGAAGACTTTGTTCTCTAACCTGGGCGAGCCGCCTCAGATCGATGCGAGGAAACCGCCATCCACCGGAATGGACTGGCCGGTAATGTAGGCTGAGGCATCCGAAGCAAGGAACACGGCGACGCCGTGCAAGTCGCGCAGATCGCCGAAACGATGCTGCGGGATTTTGGCGAGTATGGATTGCCGCCACGCTTCGTCGGCGTAGAACACCTCCGTCATCGCCGTCCTGAAATAGCCCGGGGCGATGGCGTTGACCCTGATGCCAAGCTGCGCCCATTCCGCTGCCAGCGCCCGGGTCATGCCGAGCAGGCCCGACTTGGACGAGCCGTATGGCACCGCCGTCGGAATGCCGACTTCTGAAGTCAACGAGCAGAGGTTGATAATGGCGCCGGGCCGCCCGGCGTCCCGCATCTGCCGTGCCGCCGCCTGGGCGCAGAAGAACGCCCCTTTGAGATTGGTATCGACGATCCGGTCCCACAGCGGCTCGTCAACGTCGAGCGAGGGCCGGACCTCTTCCACTCCGGCATTGTTGACGAGAATGTCGAAGCCGCCAAGCAGGCGGGCTGCCTCGGCGATGACCGTGCGGCACTGGTCGACATCGGTCACGTCAAGCGCAATGGCGTGCGCAACCCCGCCGGCCGCGCGGATGGCCGCCGTCGTCTCGTCAAGCGAGTCCAGGCTACGCGCCGTGACCGCGACGTCGGCGCCGGCCGCGCTCAGCGCCCCGGCGATGCTGCGGCCAATGCCACGGCTGGCGCCGGTGACAAGCGCCTTCCTGCCGGAGAGGTCGAAAAGAGAAGCGTCGCGCATGTGATCCTCCTTGGCCGCTCCATAGCCCAGAGACTACCAGATCGACTTACATATACAAGCATATACAAACAAAGCTGATTGCGATAACGTGACGTCAGCCGCCGCACCAGGATCGCGTAGTTGGCTCTTCATACGAGATGCCACGGGCGGCAGCCCTGTCGCAAATGTCGTAACCTCCCGAAAGCAAGCAGAATTGCCTGGCGTACCCGACACGAAAGTCTGGGTCTGCCGCGCGTGCGGGATATCGGCCATTGAAAACTATCGTGCCCCTCGAGCCGGCCGCCTTGTCGTGAGAGCCTCGTCCATGAACGAAAGCAGCCCGCCCCGGAGCCTCTATCGCGATACGGCTGGCGGCACCGGCAACTACCCCTCCCTTGCCGGCGCGCAGCGGGCAAGGGTCGCCATTGTCGGCGCTGGCTTGACCGGCCTGTCGACTGCCTTGCATCTGGCGGAAGCCGGCGACGACGTCTGCGTGCTCGAGGCCTATCAGCCGGGATGGGGAGCCTCGGGCAGGAATGGCGGCCAGGTCAATCCCGGCCTCAAATACGATCCCGACACGATCGAAGCCATGTTCGGCCCCGAGCTGGGGTCGCGGATGATCGACTTCTCCTACGGTGCTCCGGATTTCACCTTCAGCCTCATCAAGCGCCTGTCGATCGATTGCGAGGTCCGGCAGAACGGCACCATACGCGCGGCCATCCGGCCGCAGCCGGCAGCCGCGGTGCGGGCCACGGCCAACCAATGCGAGCGGCGGGGGATGCCGGTCGGCTTGCTTGACGCAAAAGCGATGGCGGCGCGAACCGGCACGGACAGATACATGTTCGGCATGTTCGATGCTCGCGGCGGCGACCTCCATCCCTTGAAATACGCGCGTGGCCTGGCGGCCGCCGCGCGGAAGGCCGGCGCGCGGATATTTGGCGGCAGCGAGGTTCTCTCGCTCAGCAGGCAGGCCGGGCGCTGGCTCCTCGAGACCGCAAACGGATCCGTCAGCGCCGAGAAGGTCCTTGTGGCGACAAACGGCTACACGGGAAACTTGTGGCCTGGCCTGGAGCAGTCGCTGGTTCCGGTGTTCAGCGCCATCGCGGCGACCGAACCGCTGTCGCCCACGGTCGCGGCCGCAATTCTTCCCGAAAGGCCGGTCGTCTACGAAGCCGGCAACATCACCGTCTATTACCGCATCGACGTCCAGAACCGGCTCCTCATGGGCGGACGGGGACCGATGAGGCCCATCGGCGATGCTTCCGCCATCCGCTATCTCACCGACTATGCGCTACGGCTCTGGCCGGCGCTTGCTGGAGCGGGGTGGACACATGGCTGGAACGGCCGGGTCGCGGTCACCAAGGACCATCTTCTACACGTTCACGAGCCGGAAGACGGCGTGCTGATCTGCCTTGGCTACAATGGCCGCGGTGTTGCCATGGCCTCGGCGATGGGCAATGCGCTGGCAAACCGCCTTCGCGGCGACGAGACCATTCCCTTCCCGATGCCGATATCGGGGCTGAAGCCGATCCGGCTCCACCGCTTCTGGCCGCTTGGCGTCAGAGCGGCGATCCTTTCGGGCCGGGTGAAGGACCGGTTCGGCCGATAACGGAAAAATACGCCGCTATGCTCCGGCCTTGGCATCGGACAATCTTCGGGCGTGGTCGTCCATGCATGCGGAGCATCAGCGCCTGCTGATTTGCGACCGTGCACTGCAAGTCGCCCTGCGGCGCGCAGGCGCGTTCAACGGCCGGCTTCAGCCAAGCGCCTCAGCGCGCCAGCGGTCGGAGCGGGATATGTTCCGAGCACGCTACTCGGCGGCTATCCTGGCGCGCTGCCGGCCGAAGAGCGCCAGACCGACATCGTCCACGGCGAGGCCAATGCGGGTCTGGATCGCTTCGGATGCCAGCACGCCATCAGCGAAATCTTTCTCCGAGGCGTATATGGCCGTCGGCAACGCAAAGGCTTCGAAAAAGCCGAACAGCGGCCGCAGCTGATGCTCGACGATCAATGCATGGCGATCGCCGCCGCCGGTCGCCGCCAGCAGCACCGGCTTGCCCCTGAGGGCCGCCGGATCGACGAGATCGAAGAAATGCTTGAACAGCCCGGTATAGCTGCCTTTGTAGGTGGGCGAGCCGACCACCAGGACATCGGCGGTCAGGATCCGCTCGAGGACGGCGCGGGCCTGCTCGTCCAGGTCCCGAGTGGCTTTGGCATTGCCAAGGCTGGGACCGAGATCGACGATGTCATGGGTACTGGCGGCGAGGCCGTATCGTCCGGCGATCTCCGTCACGATATGGTCCACGAAGCCACGGGTCTTGGAGGGCCGCGTGAAATTGCCGGAGAAGCCGACAATGGCCGGATTGGTCATGATGGATGCCCTGTGATCTTTTCGAACCAGTTTGCCAATGTCCATAGTTTTTATAGACATTGCTGCCGAACAAAAGGAATTCACGGTCGCCGTGGGACGAAATCGGAAAAGATTTTTCTCCCGGGGAGCCAGATCGCCCGCCTGCATGCCGGATGATGACGTCACCCGATCCAGATGCACTTGGCAGCCGTCGCACGCGAAGGGCGATGCGACCGGTGGCGAAAAGGGGGACCATCACCGTTTGTTCGGAACCTGATCGCCCGGCGGCTGTTTTCCGTTCAGCCAAATACGGAGGAAGCCATGGCACGCGACAGAACCGAATATGAAACCGGCGCACGGAAGTATCCCGCCAGGACCGGCCCGGATCCGAACAATGATTTCTCGGTTGACGCAGCGGGCAACAAGCCGCCGGCAGGCGGAATGGGGCTTACGCGACCGGCGGATCAGACAAATGAAGAGACACACCAGTCAGAAGGACAGAACCCGCCTCGCAAGGCGACGCCCAGCCCCGCAACGGAGAAGACATCCGGCGCGGGCCCGGCGATCTCCGAGCACTCGAAGGACGCGAAGGCTCCAAGGTCGGGCCGCCAACCCGGCGCCTATGTCAAGGACTGACGCGGACGGGGGCGATACCTTCTGACAAGCCATGCGCCGCGCAGACCGCCGGTCTGCCGCGCGTTGAACTTTCTTCAGCCGAGGAGACGACCATGCAGACGAAGTCACAAACGGCCGGTGAAGTCGCCAAGCAGCGCCATATCCAGCGCAGCATCGATGCCAAGGACAAATCGAAGCGCAACGGAAAGGCGGAGCACGCCATGCAGGCAGGCGCGCGCCCCTATCCCGAGCCGCCCTTCCCCAAGCAACATCAGGCGAAACCCGGGCATGAAGCGGCGATCGAGCCTGCTCCGCTCTACGATGCACCCTACTATGTCGGATCAAAGAAACTCGAAGGGAAGGTGGCTCTCATCACTGGTGGCGATTCGGGTATCGGCCGCGCGGTCGCGGTTTTGTTCGCTCGCGAAGGCGCCGACATCGCAGTCGTCTACCTGGCCGAGGACAGGGATGCCGAGGAGACAAAATCCGCTGTCGAAAAAGAAGGCCGACGCTGCATCCTGTTGAAGGCCGACGTCAGTGAACGCCAGGACTGCCACGATGCCGTGGCGACCACGGTCGAAACATTCGGCCGCATCGACGTGCTGGTCAACAACGCCGCCTTCCAGATCCATTCCAGCGACTTCGGCGACCTGACCGAAGAACATTTCGACACGACGCTGAAGACCAATCTCTATGGCTATTTCCATATGGCGCAGGAAGCCGTGCCCCACATGAAGCCGGGCTCGGCGATCGTCAACACGGGTTCGGTTACCGGCATAGAAGGCTCGAAGCAGCTGGTCGACTATTCGATGACCAAGGGCGGCATCCATGCTTTCACGCGCGCGCTTTCGGGCAACCTCATCGCCAAGGGCATCAGGGTGAACGCGGTCGCGCCTGGCCCGGTTTGGACACCGCTCAATCCGTCCGACAAGGAAGCCGACGACGTCTCGAAATTTGGCGCCGACACGCCGATGAAACGGCCGGCCCAACCGGAGGAACTGGCTCCCGCCTATGTTTTCCTCGCCTCCCCGCACTGTTCGAGTTACATCACCGGCGAGATCCTGCCGATCGTCGGCGGCTACTGAGGTCAGCGCAATGTATTTCATTGCCCTGGCGACCGACTATGACGGGACCCTCGCACATGACGGGACGGTCTCCAACAAGACGCTCGCGGCACTGGAGCGGTTCAAGAAAAGTGGCCGTAAACTGCTTCTGGTCACCGGCCGCGAGTTGCCCGACCTCAAGCGCGTGTTTCCCGATGTCGGCCTGTTCGACAAGGTCGTCGCCGAAAACGGCGCCCTGATCTACACACCGGCCAGCGAGGAAGAGCGGGCGATCTCACCATCGCCGGAGCCCGAATTCGTCGCCAGGCTGAAAAAGCAGGGGGTGAAGCCACTTTCCGTGGGACGGTCGATCGTCGCCACCTGGGAACCGCATCAGGCGACCGTGCTCGAGGTCATCAAGAAGATGGGGCTCGAACTCGAAATCATCTTCAACAAGGGCGCGGTGATGATCCTGCCGAGCGGCGTCAACAAGGCCACCGGTCTGGCGGCCGCGCTCGAGGACCTTCACCTGTCGCCGCACAATGTTGTGGGTATCGGCGACGCCGAGAACGATCACGCCTTCCTGAAGGCCTGCGGCTGCAGCGTTGCGGTCGACAATGCCATTCCCGCGGTCAAAAGCACCGCGGACCTGGTCACGCGCGGCGCACGCGGCAAAGGCGTCGAGGAACTGATCGCCAAGCTGATAAAAAGCGACCACGGGATCGTGCCGAAGCGTCATGGCGGGATTGTTCTGGGATCGTCCGGTGGTGACGACATTTATCCGTCGCCGACCGAAAGCGTGCTCATCGCCGGCAGTTCGGGCATCGGCAAATCCACTTTGGCCACCGCACTGACGGAACGCTTCGTCGACAGCCAATTTCAATTTTGCGTCTTCGATCCAGAGGGTGACTATGACGGCCTCGAGGGCGCCGTTCGGCTGGGGGATGCATCGAGCGCGCCGACAAAGGCGCAGGTGCTCGACCTGATCGCCAAGGCCGACAGCAATGTCGTCGTCAACGGGCTGGCGCTGCGTGTCAACGAACGGCCAGACTTCTTTGCCGACCTGCTGCCTGGCCTTGGCAGTTTCCGTCGCCGCACCGCAAGGCCGCATTGGCTGATCATCGACGAAGCGCACCATCTTCTTCCGAAGCGGCGCGACGACACCCGCGCCGTGCTCTCCCTGGAACTGCCGGGCACGATCCTGATCACCGTCCATCCCGAGGCGATTTCGACCGACGCCCTGCGCCTGATGACGGCCGTCATCGCCCTTGGCCCGAAGGCGAAGGACGTGGTGAAGACCTTCTGCCATGAGACCGGCATCGAGCCGCCGAAGGACATTCCCACGCCCAAGGGCGATCGGGTTCTGTTCTGGCGGCCGGGGGCGCGCAAAAAACTCACAATGGTCAAGGTCATAGAACCTCGCCAGTCGCTCAAGCGCCACAGCCGCAAATATGCCGAGGGTCAACTCGATGAGACAGGCAGCTTCTATTTCCGCGGTCCCGACGACGCGATGAACCTCAGGGCCCATAATCTGATGATCTTTGCTCAGATGGCCGAAGGCATAGACGACAAGACCTGGGAGTTCCATTTGCGCGCGGGCGACTATTCGAAATGGTTCCGCCACCAGATCAGGGACAAGGACCTCGCCCGCGAAACCGCCGAGGCGGAAAAGGACAGCAAGCTTTCGGCTGACGAGAGCCGCAAACGGGTGCTCGATGCCGTTCGGCGGCGCTACACGGCACCCGCGACGGCGCCCGAGGCGTAACAGCCCGACAGGAGGCGGTCATGAGCGACGACCGGCATGGCAAAGACGACAAAGACGGACGCGGCGAAAATGGACCTGTCTTCTCCGCGCGCCAGGCTTCGCAAGGCGAGATCATCCTGCGAACCCGCACGCGCCGGATCATCTTCGTGGCAGGACTGGTCGGCATCCTGATCCTGGCGGCGGTGGTCAGGTTCGCGATCGGTTGAACCTGCCTTGTTGCAGCAGCCGCCGCGACAGGGTGTGTCGGGCAAGGCTGACCGCGATTGGAACCCGGGCGCCGACTTGGCGTTCAACCTCCATCGAGAAGGAGAAACGATCATGCCCCGAGGCGATAAATCCAAATACACCGACAAGCAGGAACGCAAGGCCGACCATATTGCCGAAGGCTACGAGAAGCGTGGCGTCTCCGACAAGGAAGCCGAGCGGCGCGCATGGGCGACGGTCAACAAGGACGATGGTGGCGGCAAGAAGGAAGGCGGCTCCGGGCGTGGCAAGCACACAGGTCACCCAGCGGCGCACAAGGGCGGCAAAAGCGGCGGAAAGGCGTCCGCTTCCCGATCGGCCGCCAGCCGGTCCGAATCGGCAAAGAAGGCGGCGGCGACCCGCAAGAGGAACGCCGAACACCACGCCCACTGACCGACCGCGAGGATTGGACGCCGGCATGAAATCGCGACTCGTCAACGAGGCCAATGGCCAACGGACATTTGTCGTGGTGCTCGACCCGGGCGAGGAAGCGTTCGCGGCACTGACCAGCTTCGCGGTCGAGCAGAAGATCGGCAGCGCCTCCCTGACGGCGATCGGCGCGTTCCAACGGGCCACCGTCGGTTGGTTCGACCTGGAGGCGAAGAGCTATCGAAAAATCCCGATCGACGAACAATGCGAGGTCCTGAGCGCGATCGGTGATGTCGCGACGGGCGATGATGGCAAGCCAAGCCTTCATGTCCACGCGGTGCTTGGCTTGAGCGACGGCACGACCAAAGGCGGCCATCTGCTCGAAGGCACCGTTCGGCCGACATTGGAAATTACCGTGGTGGAAGCGCCGGGTCACCTGCGCCGCCGCAAGCGAGCCGAATTCGGCGTGGCTTTGATCGATCTCGGTGCCTGAAGCTGCCGCGGGTGTCGGTTGGCGGGCTTCGCCGCTGGCGCGTGCCCCAGAAAGCGACGTAAAGGCAATGACGGACAGCTTTGCCCTACCCCTGAACACGCCCCCCATGGAGGCCAAGGCAGCCGACGCTCTGCCGGATAGGGAAGGCTTTTGGCAATACGAGCCCAAATGGGACGGGTTTCGCTGCCTCGCCTTCAAAGGCGACACGGATGTCGACTTGCGCGCCAAATCCGGCAAACCGCTCGGTCGTTACTTCCCGGAGCTCGTCGCCATGCTGCGGCAAGTCGAGGCCCGCAATTTCGTGGCCGATGGCGAGATCGTCATCGAGCTCGAAGGCCAGCTTTCTTTCGACGCGCTGCAGATGCGGCTTCACCCAGCCGAAAGCCGCATCCGCAAGCTGAGCGCGCAAACGCCTGCCCGGCTGATCCTGTTCGACATGCCGGTCGCGCCGGGCGGCACGATCCTGCTCGGCGAGCCGTTGTCGCAACGACGCCGGGCGGTCGAGGGCTTCGTTCAGGACTACGCCGAGCCTGGCTTGCGGCTCTCGCCCAGCACGACCGAACCGGCGGCCGCCAGACGCTGGCTTGAGGAAGCCGGCCATGGTTCCACCGACGGCGTGGTCGCCAAATTGCTGGCCGACCCCTACCGTCCAGGGGAACGCGCGATGGTCAAGGTCAAACGGTTGCGTACGGCCGACTGCGTGGTTGGAGGATTCCGCTATCTGACCGGCAGCAAGGAGGTCGGCTCGCTCCTGCTCGGCCTTTACGATGATAGGGGCAAGCTCGACCATGTCGGCTTTACCTCGACCATCGGCAGGGATGACCGGGCTGGCGTCACCCGAAAGCTGGAAAAGCTGCGTGGCGGACCCGGCTTCACCGGCAAGGCGCCGGGCGGGCCTAGCCGCTGGAGCACGCAGCGCAGCGGCGAATGGGAGCCCCTGCGGCCGGAACTGGTGGTCGAGGTCCGCTTCGACCATGTCACCGGCGACAGGTTCCGGCATGGCACCAAACTGTTGCGCTGGCGGCCGGACAAGGCGCCGCGTCAATGCACCATGCAACAGATCCAGTGATGGAGTTCGTGCCGCGGACGCGCTTGCGACGCCCGGTCGCGATGAGAGCCGACGCAACGGTCGCCTCTTTGCGAGATGGCTGGAACAACCGTCCTCACGGCAAGTTGTGCTCCAGCTACACCGCTGGTGGGCTTCACGACAATTGGAGATGACAATCATGGCGACTGCGAAGAAAGCGGCAACGAAAGGGCTTGAAGCCCTGTTCCTCGACGGGCTGAAGGACATCTACTACGCCGAGAAGAAAATCCTGAAGGCGCTGCCGAAAATGGCAAAAGGCGCCGAATCCGAAGATGTTTCGGCAGCATTCGAGAAACACCTGCAGGAGACTGAGGGCCAGGTCGACCGCCTCGAACAGATCTTCGAACTCCTCGACAAGCCGGCCCGGGGCAAGACCTGTCCGGCCATCGACGGCATCATCGAGGAGGGTTCGGAAATCCTTCAGGAATACAAGGGCGACCCCGCGCTGGATGCTGGGCTGGTCGGGGCGGCGCAGGCCGTCGAACACTACGAGATCGCGCGCTACGGGACGCTGATCGCCTGGGCTGAACAGCTAGGCAAGAGCGACGTGGTCAAACTCCTGAACGAGACTCTCGAGGAGGAGACGGCGACCGACGAGGCACTTTCCAGCCTTGGCGAGGGTGGCGTCAACGAGCGTGCCCTGGAACAGGCCGCCTAGCTGGCGAGCTGTTGCCCCGGGCGCTTCAGGCGATCCGGGGCAAACTCCCCGGATTTCGGAGAACGACAATGGACCCCCGCAAAAGAGAGCAACCCGCAGTTCAGACGGAAGACCCGACGGAGACTGAAGGTCCCACGGTAGAGCAGCAGGACTGGGACGCGCTAGCAGGCGCGAAAATCCTACCGGATGACGTCGAGGTGGAAGACGAGGCCGACGGCGAATTGCCCGAGGAAGATGACGACAACGCCTACCAGGAAAGCGACGAGGCATTGCCCGACGATGTCGAGGAAGCGGTGCTGTCACGCGATCCTTCAAGGGAAGGCGGCCGCTTCGACGAGGAGTGACCAAACTACGGGCGGATTCCGCTCAGCCGACCGCGTGCATTGGGGGCTCTTCGTTCTCGTCAGGATTGGGTAACGGCGCCTCATCGGGCAATCCTTCCGGCTCCGGTTCGCCGATCGGCTTGGGCTTCCAATTGGGAGCCGGCATGGGTACGTCGCGGTTGGGGTCGGGTTCTCTCGGATCGGGCATCAAATCTGTCTCTCTTTCTTTCGGCGAACTGTGCGGGTCGGCTCTGCCCAGCACGGTCGCATGCAGAGCCCGTCCCGAGCGCTCGGGACGGGCACGGAGCCACACAGGTTTGCTAGCGATTCTTGTGGCTTTGCTCGCCAGCTCTCACATGCTGTTCATGGGTTCCGCCACGCGTCGTGCCGGCGCTGTCGCCGCCTTGTTGGCGATGGTTGTCACCGGCCGCCTGCTGCTGACGGCGGTTCTTATCGTCCATGTTCTTGTGGCTCTGCTGGCCTGCTTTCACATGTTGCTCATGGCTACCACCTTGATTGGGCATCTTCTTCTCCTTTGAGTTATGCGAGGCGATCAACCGCCTCAAGGGTCAAAGACGCTGGCGGCCCGGACGTTCCCTCACGTAATATTTCGTGAATCGGACCGCCCATGGGGTAGGCCAGATCAGACGATAAGCTGCTCGATCCTGATCGGAAGATCGCGGATGCGTTTGCCAGTCGCATGGTAGACCGCGCTGGCAACGGCGGCCGCCGTGCCGACATTGCCCAGTTCTCCGAGGCCTTTGACGCCTGCCGGATTGACCTCGTGGTCAATCTCCGGAACCAGAATCACCTGGAGATCCTTGATGTCGGCATTGACCGGCACGAGGTAGTCCTGCAGATCTCTATTGACGTAGCGGGCATAGCGGCTGTCGACCTCGGTCGCCTCATGCAGCGCCTGGCCGATGCCCCAGATCATTCCGCCCATCAGCTGGCTGCGCGCCGTGCGCGTGTTCATGATGCGGCCGGCGGCAAAGGCCCCGACAATGCGCGGCACGCGGATTTCCCTGGTAAGGCGATTGATGCGAACTTCGACGAATTCCGCGCCGAATGCATATTTCACCGAATCCTCGTCCTGCTCGCCGCCGTGAAACTCCGGCTGGCCGGCATAGAGCTTCTTGAGCGCTTCGGGGCTCGCCCCCTTGGGCGCATACTCGGCATACTCCTCGATCGCCCCCACCCGCATGGCTTTCAAGACGTCCCCGACTTTTGCCGAAGCGCCGCCCTTGGCAATGATTTTGCCATCGAGGATATCCAGTTCCTCATTGTGGGCGCCGGCAAGCGGACCACCTTCGCCGATCGCCGCGGCAAACAGCTTCGTCCTGATCGCGTCGCAGGCCTTGAGCACCGCCGAACAGACGCTTGCCGTGGAGATAGACCCTCCCGACACGGGCGCCGGGGGCAAGGTGCTGTCGCCCATCTCGACGCTCACCCTGTCCATGGCGACACCGAGGCGCTCTGCTGCCATCTGGCCGGCGACCGTGCGCACGCCGGTGCCGATTTCATGCGAGCCGCTCTGGACGCGCACATCGCCGTCGACGGTCAGCCATACGCGCGCAGCGCAGGGAGCCGACGAGGTCGGATAGACTGCCGTCGCGCAACCCATGCCGATCAACCAGTCGCCGTCGTGCGTCGATCCGACCTTGGCGTCCCGTTTCGTCCAGCCGAACGCGTCCGCCGCCTGATCGTAGCATTGCATCAGCGAGCGGCTCGAGAACGGCTTTCTCCCAATCGGCTCGGCTTTTGGCTCGTTCACCCTCCGGAACTCCACCGGGTCCATGGCCAGGGCCACCGCCATCTCGTCC
The DNA here is from genome assembly GCF_006442275.1 of Mesorhizobium sp. B2-3-10. Taxonomy (NCBI): domain Bacteria; kingdom Pseudomonadati; phylum Pseudomonadota; class Alphaproteobacteria; order Hyphomicrobiales; family Phyllobacteriaceae; genus Mesorhizobium; species Mesorhizobium sp. B2-3-10. Next base: position 58,280 of record NZ_VFVT01000007.1, on the reverse strand, counting down.
ATGGCGTTCTCCAGCGCATAGACGTAAGGCGTCTCGGGAGGCGAACGCATGTAGCCGGGCGTGTTGCGGTCCGCCTGGACCAGCGACACGTGCGTAAGCACCGCGCCGTAATCATACATGCGGCCGGTCGCCGACGTTCCCCCGACCACGTAGGGATCGGGGCGCGATGTCACCTCCCAGCCCTCATGCGCGAAAGCGGTTATGCGGCCGTCCTTGTCTGCGCCCATGCGGATCCGGTGCCTGGTCTCGGCGCGATAGGTCTGTGTACCAAACGCCTGCATGCGGCTGACCACGCAACGCACCGGCCGGCCGAGACGCCTTGCCGCGACCGCGACGATCGCCGTGCGGGCCGTCATCGGTCCCTTCGAGCCGAATGCGCCGCCGATATATGGGCTGACAATGCGCACCTTCGCCGGATCGATCTTCAACTGCCTGGCAAGTTCGGCCTTCCAGCCGGTGACGTTCTGGGACGGCTCATGAATGGTGAGTTGATCGCCCTGCCACATTGCCGTCGTCGAAAACAGTTCGATCGGATTGTGGTGCTGCGTCGGTGTCGAATAGCGTGCATCGATCCTGACCGGAGCAGCGGCATAGGCAGCATCGAAATCGCCGACCTTGACGTCTTCCTTGAACATCGGGCTTTTGCCCGCGGCGGCAATGGTCGTTGCTCCAGGGCTGTCGAAGCCCGCACTCGGTTTCTCCTCGGCGTAGTCGGCGCGGATCAGCAGCGCAGCCTCCTCCGCCGCCTCGAAGGTCTCGGCGACCACCAAGGCAATGATCTGCCCATCGTGAAAGACTTTCCGGTCATGCAGCGGCGCGATCGAGGCGGCGGCGGTATTGCCGAATTTCGGCTTGTCCACCGCGTCCATGTCGCCATAGGTCACGATGTCGAGCACGCCCGGCACCGCTCGGGCATTGTCCAGGTGAAGTGCCGTCACCGTGCCCCTGGCGATACTGCTGGTGGCCAGCGCGCCATAGGCGACATTGGCCGCCGCGAGGTCCGCCGGATAACTCGCCTGGCCGGTCACCTTCAGCCGCCCGTCGATGCGCGGCAGCGGGACACCCATGTTCTCCTTGGGCTGCGGAGCGGCTGCGTTCATGATCACACCTTCATGTCACGGGTTTCGAGGAGCGCCCGCACCAGCGTCCGTTTGCCAAGCTCGATCTTGAACGCATTGTGGCCGCGCGGCCTGGCATCGGCGAAAGCCGTCTCCGCGGCCGCCCGCGCCATTGCCTCGTCCAGCATCTTGCCGTGCAGGACCGCTTCCGCTTCCCTCGCCCGCCACGGGACCGTGGCGACGCCGCCAAGGGCTATGCGTGCCTCGCGGACGCTGTTGCCGTCGAGGTCGAGAGCGACCGCCGCGGAAGCCAGGGCGAAGGCATAGGATTCGCGGTCACGAACCTTAAGGTAGCGGGAACGCCGGGTCCAAGGACCCGCGGGCACATCGATGGCGGTGATGATCTCGTCAGCGGCGAGGCCGGTCTCGACATGAGGGGTATCGCCGGGCAGGCGATGCAGGTTGGCGAACCGGATTTCGCGCGCGCCGCCAGAACCCTCGACATGGAGGTTGGCGTCAAGGGCAATCAGTGCCTGGGCGAAATCACCATGATAGGTGGCGATGCAGGCGTCACTGACGCCCAGCACCGCGTGTTGCCTATTGAAACCGTCCATTGCCGCGCAGCCCGAACCCGGCTGGCGCTTGTTGCAGGCCCATGAGATCTCCCTGAAATACTCGCACCGCGTCCGTTGCAGCACGTTGCCGGCAAGGCTGGCCATGTTGCGGAGTTGGCCGCTGGCTGCCAGCCTGAGGCTGTCGGCAATGACCGGATAGTGGAGCTTGACGTCTTTATCGTCAGCCGCCTCGCCCATCCGCACCAGCGCGCCGAAACGAACCCCTTCGGTGGTGACTCGGATTTGCCGAAGCGCCGGCTCGGAGAGACGATTGAGATCGAGCAGGCGGTTCGGCCGGGCAACGTCGAGCTTCATGTAGTCGGCCAGATTGGTGCCGCCAGCGATGAATTGCATGTCTGACTGGGTCGGCGGCCGATCCGGCGCGGCAAAGTTCGAAGCGAGGGCGATAGCCGCCGGGATGTTGGCCGGTTGCTCGAGAACGAAAGGACGCATGTCAGGCTCTCCCGGTTTCGTCGCGAGCCTGCACGATCGCGGCCACGATGTTGGGGTATGCGGCGCACCGGCAGATGTTGCCGCTCATGTATTCCCGGATATCGGCCTCGGAACCGGCGTGGCCTTCGTTGACACAGCCGATGGCCGACAGAATCTGGCCCGGCGTGCAATAGCCGCACTGGAAGGCGTCATGGTCGATAAAGGCCTGCTGCATCGGATGCAGGGCGCCGTCGCGCGAGGCGAGCCCCTCCACGGTCGTCACATCCTTGCCCTGCATCATCACCGCGAAGCTCAGGCAGGAGAGGACCCGTTTTCCGTCGACGAGCACGGTGCATGCACCGCATTGCCCATGGTCGCAGCCCTTTTTCGTCCCGGTCAGCCCAACGTGGTCACGCAAGGCGTCGAGCAGGCTGGTCCTGGTGTCGAGCGAAAGCTCGTAAGCTTGCCTGTTGATACGAAGCGAGGTGACGACCGGCTCCCGCAGCTTGGAACGGGACGCGGCCACTTCCTCCGCCTTGGCCTCAGGAGACAGGAGCGGTGCGACCGCAGCGGCCGAAACCGTGCCCGTCATGAAACGTCTCCGGCTGAGGCTAATTGGCTTTGGGACGAGGGTTTCGGACATGGCTCGCTCCTGGGCTGGCTTTCGCCGCTAACCTTTCACTCCGGGCATTGTTCCGAATGCAGTGCGACAAAACCCTGCCTGATCGCGAAAGAGTGATTTTGCTCCGGCATGGCGGTGAGGCGCGGCTAAACCCGATCGAAGCGGCCGCAACGAGGCTTCTTGGTGGAGGGTGGATCGATGAGGGGAAGGCTCGGACTCGCACCGGTGCCGCTGACCCTGGCGGCGGCCACTTGCCGGCATGCCGGCAAGCAAGAAGAACGACGGTCGAGGCGGCATCCTACTCCATGACATGTGGAGTGTGCCGCTTATCCTCCTTCGGATCGACGTCAATACGTGCCTTTTTCGGATCGAAGGCGCCATGACGCGCGATGGCCAGGGCCGCGGTATCCGGCGTCTCATACGCCCACATGAAGTCATCGGCCGAGCCGCCGACAGCATGAACACGCCAATAGCTCGCTGTTCCCTTCAACGGGCACTCGCTGGTGGTGTTGGTCTTCTCGAGGAGGTCGAAATAGATATCCTCGAAGGGGATATAGAAGACCGGCTCATGGCCCTCCTCCCGAAGAATTTTCGCACGGTCGCTTGCGGCGACTATCGCGTCGGAGAACCGGACCGTCACCGTGCCGAGGAATGGTTCTATGCTCATGCCGCCGATAGGGCGCCTGGAAATCGCTTCTGAACCTTGCATCTGAATTCTCCTTGGCCAGCGTCTTGATGGTTGGATGACATTTGTCTTCCACGCGTGAAGTCGAAATGCGCGGCAGTGGATTGAGGTTCCGGTCCCTCCGGAAATCCTGGCGTCCGCAGTCATCAGCCTAGCCGCGCCAGGGGAATGACCGGAGCCTCATCCGTCAGGCCAGCCACGCAAGCGGCAGCGGCGTATAGCAATAGGAAATCACGTTCATTTGGTCGCCGGGGCAGTTGGCTGATCGCCACCGGTCGTCGACTTCGGTCTGGCGTCCTGGTCGACTGGTGGGTTCTTGGTGACGGTGTCGGTGTTGGCCTTCGTCGGCTCGGTGTTGTTGTCACATGCGGTGAGCGCAAGACCCGTTGCCAGGATCAGAAAGGATAGGAACCTCGTCATCGCCATCTCCTCGAGTTGACACTCGACAAACGAGGTTCCGCGATTTTGGTTGCCGCCGTGGCCACCCCTTCCAAGGGGGAGCCGTTCCCTTCATCGATCGTTTCCGCGATGTATTCAGTAAGATCGCCCACCTCATCCTGGATGTCCTGCGCCGCGATCCCCTCATCTTGCGCATCCGCCACGCACTGATTTGCGAGTTCCTCCGCGGCATCGATGCCGGACATAGGGATAGGCTCGTCAACGACGTGTTCTTCGATCCAATCCGAAATGAAGTGGGCTGTTCGATTGACGATCAGGTCGGCGTCCTCGGACAACTCCGCTTCGCCCCTGAGCTTATCCCTGGTTGTCGTTCTCATCGGACACACCCGTTCACTTGACCAATTTCAAACGCCGATCGGCCGCAAAAGATGCAGGGAAGGAGGAAAATCGTGATCGGCCGCGCATCGGGAACGGGTGTCTTCATCCCGCGTTGTCAGCCACGCTTTGGACATCAGCGAACCCGGTAATGGCTTTGAAACCACAACGAGGCTCTCCGCCGAACGACAAGCAGCCCTCGCTGATCGATGAGGAAGCAGCCGGCCGCGCGGCCTCGACAACGAAGGACAGCAACGCCGCGGCAGAGCGGGAGCCAGGAAGCCGTGGGCGCGACGCCACGTGGCCATCTCAAATCACTGGGCTGGGGTGGAAGGACATCTTCTGGCGACTTTGGGAAGAGTTGAACAAGGACCGGGTTCTGCTGGTGGCTGCCGGCGCGACCTTCTATCTCCTGCTCGCCTTGTTTCCCGCCCTGGCAGCCTTCATCTCGATCTATGGCTTCGTCGCGGACCCGGTCACGGTCGCCGACCATGTCGCTTACCTCCAGGGATTGCTACCGCAGGGCGGGCTCGATCTTATCCGCGATCAGTTGCAGGCCTTGGCCCGCCAGAAAGCAGGCGCTCTCGGCACAGGCTTTTTCATAGGCCTGACAATCGCCCTCTGGAGCGCCAACAGCGGCATGAAGGCGCTCTTCGACGCGATGAACATCGCCTACGAAGAGCGTGAGAAACGTTCGTTCATTACCCTCAATCTGATGTCGATCCTGTTCACGGTCGGAGCCCTGCTCATCGGCATCGTGCTGCTGCTTACGGTGGGTGTTGTTCCGGCGCTGTTGCGCTTTTTCTACCTTGATGCCTGGACAGAAACCGTGGTTGCGGTATCCCGATGGCCCATCCTGGTGGTGTCGATCCTAACCGGCATTTCCTTGCTCTACCGCTTCGGGCCGAGCCGGGAACATGCTAAATGGCGATGTTGAGCTGGGGAGCGCTTGCGGCAACCGCGGCATGGATCATCGCGTCGTGGCTGTTCTCGTTCTACCTCCAGCATTTTGCCAACTATAACGCGACATACGGCTCGCTCGGTGCCGTGGTCGGCCTGATGATGTGGACATGGATTTCAGTCATCATCCTGATCGCCGGCGCCGCCATCAACGCGGAAATGGAACATCAGACAGCCTGTGACTCGACCACAGGCCCGGCGGTTCCCATGGGTGAGCGCGGCGCGGTCGTCGCCGACACATTGGGCAAGACTGCGGACTGATGAAACTTTCAGGTAGATGTCCCATCGTCACCTGCACGAGCGACAAGATTCGAGCCACTCTCACCAAGTGCGGCTATCGTCTATAAAACGGGAATGCTGGTACTCAGCGCCCCAGGTTGATGGGAGGGCGGTCCTATTGCCCAATCGGGCAGGCCAAAGAGGATGAGCAGCCACACACCGACTGGCTGAAGGGCGTCGCTGCCCATGGCGCTGGCGGGAAGTCAAAACAGGAACCTTTGCCAAGGCTTTGCCGTTGAAACCGCGTTCGCCACCGCGGACATCACCCTTCAGTCTGCTGAAAGCCAGTTCCGTGGATACGAAGCCTCAGAAAAGCGAGCCGGACCCGTCCGACGACAGGGCTGGACAAAGCAAGCGTCTCGCCAGCCAGCCAAGTTCGCGGCACGACAAATCGGACGATCGGCAAATGGACGACAGGCCGCAGAAATCGAACCTGCTGGGCTTTCCCAGGCGCCATCCCTATTGGACAGCGGCAATTGTCCTCCTGCTTCTGCTTGTTGCGATGAGTGTGGCGGTCTGGTGGCTGAATACGCGTCAGTATGAATCCACCGATGATGCCTTCATCGATGCCCGCACGGTAACGGTGAGCGCCGAGATTGCCGGGCGTATCACCGATGTGGCCGTCACCGACAACCAGCCGGTGCGCAAGGGTGACGTTCTCTTGCGCATCGACGACAGCGACTACCGGGCATCGCTCAGCCAAGCGGATGCCGGCGTAGCCGCCGCTCAGGCCGACATCACCAATGTGGCGGCCCAGATCGAGGCGCAAAATGCCAAGATCGACGCCGCCCAGAAGCAGGTGGCGCTGGCCCAGGCAGCGCTCGACTTCGCCAAGGCCGAAGACCAGCGCAATCGCGAATTGCTGACGAAGGGCACGGTGACGCAGCAGCAGGCGCAGCAGGCTGCATCGACCCTTCGACAGGACCAGGCAACCCTGGACAGCGCCGAGGCGGACGTGGCCGCGGCGAAGAGCCAGGTGACAGTGCTGCAGGCACAGACCAAAAGCGGCGAAGCCAAGCTTCACCAGGCACAGGCCAGCCGGGATCAAGCCCGCACGGCACTGACCCGTACCACTATTACAGCCCCTGTCGCCGGCCGCGCGACAAGCATTTCGGCCGCCATCGGCACCTACACCCAGCCGGGTCAGGTGCTCATGATGTTCGTTCCCAACGAAGTCTGGGTAAAGGCGAACTTCAAGGAAACCCAACTCGACAGGATGCGAACCGGACAGCCGGTCGACATCGATATCGACGCCTATCCGGACAAGACCTTTCATGGCCATGTCGACAGCCTGCAGGCCGGCAGCGGCACCGCCTTCAGTCTGCTGCCCGCCGAAAATGCCACCGGCAATTTCGTCAAGGTGGTGCAGCGTGTGCCGGTCAAGATCGTCTTCGACAACCCGCCCGATGTGCTGCTCGGCCCAGGCCTGTCGGTGGTGCCGACGGTCAAGGTGCGATGAGCCGCGACAACGCCAGCGACCAGGGCGAAAGCCGATCCGCGGCCGGTGAGCGCAATCCCTGGCTCATCGCCATCATTGTCTCCATTGCCACCTTCATGCTGGTGCTCGACACCTCGATCGCCAATGTGGCGCTGCGCAACATCGCCGGCAGCCTGGCTGCCGGCATGGATGAAAGTACCTGGGTCATCACCACCTATCTGGTCGCCAACTCCGTGATCATTCCAATCAGTGGGTGGCTGGCCAGCGTGATCGGCCGCAAGCGCTACTACATGCTTTGCGTCGCGACGTTTACCCTGGCATCGCTGCTGTGCGGGCTGGCGCCCAATCTCGAGATGCTCATCGTCTTCAGGATCCTGCAGGGCCTCGGCGGCGGCGGCATGGCGCCAAGCGAGCAATCCATCCTGGCCGACACCTTTCCGCCTGAAAAGCGCTCGCAGGCATTTGCCCTCTACGGCATCGCCGTCATCGTCGCGCCGACGGTCGGGCCGACCATCGGCGGCTGGCTGACCGACAATTTTTCGTGGCACTGGATCTTCTTCATCAACGTGCCGTTCGGCATCATGTCACTGGCGTTGGTGCAGTGGCTGCTGGTCGAACCGGAGGTACTCGAACGCGAACGCCAGCAGCGGCTGAAAGGAGGTCTCAGGATCGACTGGGTCGGATTCATCCTGGTGGCGACCGCGCTCGGCTGCCTCGAAATCTTTCTCGACGAGGGCCAGCGCAACGACTGGTTCGCGTCGAGCTTCATCACGACTTTCGCCATTATCTCGGCGATCTCCTTCGCCCTGCTGATCCCATGGGAATTCCGCCACCGCGATCCGATCGTCGACATGCGCCTGCTGTTCACCCGCCAGTTCGGTACATCCTTCCTGGTGATGATGGCGGTCGGTGCGGTGCTGTTCAGCACCACGCAGCTGATGCCCCAGCTGCAGCAGACCGCCTTCGACTACACGGCGACGCTATCGGGCCTGTCGATGATGCCGGGCGGCATCGCCATGCTGATGCTCATGCCGATTTCGGGATTTGCCGCCGGCATCGTCCAGCCAAAATACCTGATCATGGCGGGCATGGCGGTGGTGGCGATCGGCCTGTGGCATATGACTTCGCTTACGCCCGACGCCAGCTTCAGCTTCTTTGCCTTTGCCCGCATCTTCCTGATGATCGGATTGCCGTTCCTGTTTATCCCGATTTCGACCGCGGCATATGTCGGTCTGGCGCCGCAAAAGACCAACCAGGCCTCGGCCTTGATCAATGTTGCCCGCAATATCGGCGGCAGCATCGGCGTGTCGCTCTCCAACACTGTGATCGCCCAGAACGCACAACTCCATCAGGCGAACCTTGTCGGCCACACCGCGCAATCGTCGCCCGCCTACCAGCAGGTGGTACGGCAGGCGACCGAGCACTTCGTCGCCGAGGGTTCCTCGATGCTCCAGGCCAAGCAGCAGGCCATTGGCTGGATCGGGCAGTTGATCGCCCGCCAGGCTTCACTGCTCGCCTATATCGACGTCTTTCGTTACTGCGCGGTGGCAACGGCGCTGCTGGTTCCTCTCGCCCTTCTGCTGCGGTCTTCGCAAGGAAACCCGACCGGCAATAGCGGGGAGGCGTCTGGACCTCCTGGATGACAGGAACCGATCGCCGGCCGGTCCGCACCGCGAACCGCTCCAAGCGGAACGGATCGTCTTCTTGCCGGTTGTGAAGGAAAGGAGATTTCCCATGTCAGACGGTATCATGTGGCTAATCGTCGTCGCCGGCGGGCCAGCGTTGCTGGTCATACTGATTGCCTATGTCCTGGTAACCCGCCGTAACCGTGGTCCGGTTGAACGCAGGGAAAGCGACCGCGCTACCGATCAGCTCTATCGCGAGGACGATCGGCGATAGCTTGCGCATTGGCGGTGTAGGAGGTCGTCGCGGACATGCAACGACCTCCCCTTGGTCTCACCGCATCAAGCACCGCCTCAGGAACGCAAAGAGCCTGTTCCCGCTGATCGTTGCACGGACCCGAGCCGCGGCCCATCGGGCTTTCATGGTGGCACCGACGTGGCAATCACAGACAATGTCGTGGAGTTGCCAGTCGCTCAATTCGAAGAAGCGCTTTGCCTCGCCGTATGTGTCGTCCCCCAGCCCCGATGCACGCAAGATCGGGTCTTCGAAGGCAACCGCGAGTGCCGATCCTTCCCCACGTGCGATGGCCCGTGCTTCAGGACGCAAATGTTCCGTGCCGGTTAGCGCACCGAGGCATCGTTCGGGATTTTGCTCGAGAAGTTCAGCCCAACGCGCGATGCGTTCATTACGTGTCATTACCGAAAACGGCGCCAGCGGCTCAATCCTGGCGACGGTTTGGAGCTGGTCGAGTGTCTGATGTTTCATGGTCGGCTCCTGTCTGAGAGGGAGAAGCACCCACGCCTTCTGAAGAAATTATCGCCCGGCAGGGCTTCGACAAGACGGAGGTTTGACGAATTCGCCGCTGGCGACGAACTCCAAAATAATATCGCGGGCCAACAACCGTGATCAGCTCGCACTATCGCGCCGCCACTTCCTGGCAGAGCCTTCCAACTGAATGCTCGCACGATGCCGTGGCGTCAGAGTTCCAGCAGGGCATAGGGGCGGCCGTTCGGTTTGGCCACGTGCATGGCGACGTTGTAAACCTTGGCGCCGCCGGGCGTTTGGCCTTCATAGGAGCCGCGATGCGCGTGACCGTGCACAACGGCGCTGACCCTGAACCGATCGATCGTCTCGGCAAGGCGTGAAGAGCCAAGAAACGGAAATATCTCCAGCGGTTCTCCCTCGACGGTCTCAGCGATCGGCGCGTAGTGGAGGACCACGAGCGTCCGCTTCGCCCGTACCTGGCGCATCGCGTTTTCGAGGCGCATTGCCTCGTTGACACTTTCCGAGACCATCGCCTTGATCGCGGGTTCGCCGAAGGAGCCGAGCATGCGCGATCCGAAGCCACCGACGAACCCTTTCACGCCGACGAAGCCGACCTCCTCGATTTCGACCGCATGGCCATCGAGAAGGTGAACATGCGCCTGGCGCAGGATGTTTGCGACGTCGTCCACCGCGCCGGATTCGTAGTCGTGGTTGCCGAGCACCGCCACCACGGGGATCGAGCAGTTGCGCAGGTCCTCGGCGAGCATCTCCGCCTCACGAGGCTTGCCGAGATTGGTGAGATCTCCCGTCAGGACGAGAATCTCGGCTTCCCTCGATATCTCGCCGAAGAGATCGCGATACGAGGTTCGGGGATCTTCCCTGACATGCAAGTCCCCCATGGCAGCAACTCTGAGCGTCCCTGCGTTATCCTTCGGCGCGGCGTTCTCCAGGCGGTCAGGCATCACGAAAATCTCCCACGCCGCCGACGCCGGCGAAGCCCCATTCCTTGACATCGATCTCGTAGTCGGTTTGCGACAGCAGCCGCCCGCGGCAGATCTTCATCCTGGGGGACGGCAATTGCCGTTGCTTGGCGAGGCGGTCGAGGAGTTCATCGAGGAGCCATGCCGGGATGTGATCGCGCTCGCTTGGGTAAATCCATCTGAAGTTGATGAGCTGCATCAGCAGGACCTCCCAATGAACCTCCAGATAGGAAAGCAGCCGGTGCCAATCTATCTGGTCGTGTGCCTTGAGGATCGTGTGGGCGATATCGGCGCCGTCGTGCCGGCCCCTGTCTTGGATGAAGCATTTGGACCAGATGAGTTCGGTCGGGCCGATGATCCGTACACGGCTGCCCAGCAACTCGGTCTGTCTGGCGTGCTCCAGCCATCGATCGCCAACAGGCATCATGCCGTTGGCCGATCCGAAGATGACGTCGAAGAAATGCCTGCCCTTGAACACCTTGCCAAGCCACCGGTCGTCCACGATTTCGACGGCATATCCAAGCTCCTTGAAATGGGCGAGGATCCGCGCGTAGTCACCGGCCTTGCAGAAGATATCGAGATCCTTAGTCTGGCGAGTGACGCCGGTATAGGCGCTTACCGCATAGGTTCCAGCGACCAGAAAGGGAATGTCCGTGGCGGTGAGCTCGCGGACGGCTTCCATGTAGAACACCTCCGCCCCGGCGTGCTTAAGCGTCGGCGCCGCCTTTGCATTGATCAACGGGAGCGAAACCAGGACGTCTTCGCGTGATCGATCGGTGGTCATCAATGATGGCTCCTAGCCGCCAACCGACAAGTCGGCCGCTGGGACAACAACGTCGACCCCTCCATGGTTCCGCCTTGCGGGCGGGGTCCGTTTCGTCATGGAGCGATCTGTTCTGAGCGGCGGAGATTCCGCTGGGAACATGGCTTCAAACGCAATCGAACCCAGCCCGATGCCCTCGAGATGGATTCGATGGTGCTTAAACGCCGCAAAGCGCCCCAGCACAGCGCGGCAAGATCGATTTCCGCGACCTCGTCGCTGCGTGCCAGTCAGAGGAACGTGAGCCGCTTTCAGGGTCGATTGATTGCACGTCCGCCGTCGCGATCGATCTCGCCCGGCACGTATTCGCCTGCATTGGCATCGAAGCCGGTCCAGCCGTCGGCCTCGTACGATCTGCGGCGTTCGGCCAGGTCCACCGATCGGGATTGCCCCAAAATCTGCTCGGCATTCGGCACGAGTTCGTCCTCCACCTTGGCCGTCACCAAGGTACCGCCGCGGCGTACACCTTCCGCATAGACGTGCGCATCGCGCTCGGGCACGCCCGATTCCGTCAGAGCGCCAATGATGCCGCCGGCCGCTCCACCGGCCACGGCACCGGCAACCGCACCGGCGGCGGTGGCGGCGAGCCATCCGGCCGCGACCACCGGGCCAACACCCGGGATGGCCATGACGCCAAGTCCCGTGAGCAACCCCCCGGCGCCGCCGATCACGGCTCCGATTCCGGCACCGCTGCCAGCGTCTTCAGCAGCCTCGGAACGATTTGCGTCGTACCAGTCATCCGAGTTGTTGGCGACGATGCTGATGTTGGAATGCGGGACTCCCGTCGCCTCAAGCTCGCCGACCGCATCGGCCGCGTCGTCATAATTGTCGAACAGTCCAGTTACGGTTTTCATGTGATTTCTCCTGATCCACGCTCACTTGCTTGCGGCAACCACGTTGCCCTGGTAGTCGACGCCAACGTTGAGGTTTTCGCCTCCCTTGGCCGCCTGGCCGCGCCAGATGCCCTGATCGTCCTTGGTCAGCTTCGACACGTTCGAATATCCGGCGTTCTCGATACGGCTCTTGGCCTGGGCTTCGGTGAAGCTGTTTGCACCAGGAACGAGGGCGGCGGCGTTGGGAGTATTGTCGGTCTTCACCGCCGGCGTTGTCGCTCCCGTAACGGAATCTTGCCCGGCGGCGATCTTTTCGATCGCCTGCTGGTGCATCTTCAGTGTGCCGACCGTTTGCTGGGCAAAAGTCTTGAGCGCGGCGTTGTCACCCCCGCTGGCATAATCCTCGAACAGCTTGACGGCTTCGTCATGCGCCTTGCGCTGCGCGTCGACATAGGCCGGATCAATCGGCCCCTGCGCGTTCTTGAGCTTATCCAGATCGCCCTGATGCTGAGCGTCGAGCGCTGAGGGCACCTTCAGTTTTTGTTCGCCGGCGACCGCTTGCAGCTTGGTGTTGGCGGCGCCGTGGTCCCGGATCATCATCTGGGCAAAATCCTTGATGCGCTGGTCCTGGGCCTTGCCCAAGGCAATCTGACTCGAGTCCACTTCGAACTTGCCGCCGACGGCAGCCTTGTCGACAAAATCCTGGGCGCTGTCGGCCGCGAAGGCAGGCATTGCGAGAACCGTGGAAGCAACCGCGAGGGATGCGAGAAGGTGTCGTGTTTTCATCGGCTTTGTCCTTGTCGGTGAGCGAATTTGCGCTGCGTCCTAACAAGCCAAGATGCGCTTTGTTCCGCTCTCCAGGCCCCATGCCGCTAGACCCGGCAGCGCCAGAAAACCATGGGTGGAGACGAGCGGCTCAAGCGTCGTTATTCCAAATTCCAAACGCCAGGTGCACTGGAACAAATCGACTGTCGCGGCGTTAGAGGCCGTCCGCGGAAGGCTCCGTGGAGCAACAGGCGAAGGTCTTGGAGGGGCGGGTGCGTACAGGCCATTTCAGAAAACCGATCGTTATTCAACCTGGCCGCATAGACCGCGACAGGGTTGTGGTCTCTGTGTCCGATGCCGCCGAAGTGCTGCTGCGGGACTGGCCAAAGCCGACGTCGGAAAGGCGTCTTGCCGCGATCAGGGCCTGCCTTGCGGTGATGCGTGGCGAAAAGCCTCCAAGGGTTGCACGACAGGCGTTCATTGTTGCGGCCAAGGACGCCAGGATTCTGCTCGGCGATCAAATCTAATCGTTGGCGCTATGCGCACCACCGCTGCGGATTTGGCAGAGCCTGGTTCGAACGAGAGAGGTCAGTGCCAAGATGTCAATTCCTACACCGGCCTCTGCCAGAGGCGAGATCCAGGGGGGAGAGACGCAGGACAAAACGCCGGGCTTCGATCCTGCCGTTGCTCCGATGGAGACCGATGCCGAGGCGGCGGACACACAAAATCCGATCCCTACGGAGCCGCCACGTTCCCGCCGGCCGAAATTCGAAAATGACGCCAGCTTCGCCAATGCGATGCGGCCAGTCGAAGGCGAGCCGAAACCGCGGCCTCGCAGCAACTGGCCGCTGTTGGTCGTTGCAGCCGTCGTTTTGGTAGCGGCCGCGGTTTTTCTGGCGGCGAGCATGCTGCGGTGAAACGTCTACGAGAAAGCGCGGCGACGGCCTATTCGCGAAGATCGGGTGCGCTCTTCATGCCGGAAAGTTCGGTTATCGGACACAGCAGCCGCGGCCGCGCCGGGTTAGAAATGTCGAGCTTGTCCCAAGGGATGCGGTATAGGCCATCGCGGCGGCGCAGCCGAAAGAGATCGAGCACGGCCACGCCTATGGCCGAGGTCGAAAGACGCTCGAAAGCGGCGTAGACGCCGACATGGAATTCGGTAACGACAAAATCGTCGCCATCCGGTTCGGCGCGGATTTCCTCGATGTAGCCGATGCTCTTGCCCCGCTGCGACAGCAGGCGTCGCCCAGCCAGATGTTCAAGATTGACGATGGTCATCATCAAGCTCCCGGAATTCTACCGATGACATGATCGCGCAACCAGTCCTGCCAGGCGAAGATCGTCGTCCGACGCACATCGATATCGAACTCGATGTCGACGCCGATATCCTTCACCTTGTGCCAGGCGATCCGATGCGGCTCGCCATGGCGCTTGCCACCCAGCTTTGCCGCGAGTTGCGCCATCCATCGCCCCGGCCACGTGCCAAGGCGACGCGCCAAGGTGATGGAGCCGAGTTCGATCGCGACGATCCTTGGGGGCTTGCCCTGCCGCAATTCGGCCACCAGCCCATCGACCTTGCCGATTTTGACCTGGCGGCGGTCGACCACCTGCTTGTCCAGGAGATCACGCAGCAACTCCATCATGTGCCTCCGAATATCTGCAGCGGGATCGTCACCACGGCCAGCACAAAGCCGAGCGCGATGATGAAGATGACCGCGGCATTCGAGAGAATGCCGTTGCGATGCTCGCCGACGTAGCGTTCGTCGTTCAGCAGAAACAGGAATGGAACCACCGTCAACGGCAGGCTGGCCGCCGTCAGCGCCATGGAAAATATGGTGAGCCTCAACGGATCGACACCAAGCATGATCGGGATGGCCGCAAGCAACAACGATACCGTATACACGGCGCTGAAGCCTGGATTCTCGCGCGGCTTGCGGTCCTCGCCCCAGGTCCAGCCGAAACCTTGCGCTACGAGGTAAGCCTGCTGCAGCGCGACTTCGAGTGCAGCGCCGAAGCAGGCAATGGCGAGCGAGGCTACGAACAGGATGAAACCCCAGAAGCCGAATACCGGGATCAGCATCAACGGCATTTGGTGATAGTCATCGACCTGGTTGATGCCGTGCGTCGCCAGCACGAGAGCGGCCACGATCAACACGCCGATCGAAATAGTGCCGCCGAAGGTCATCCCCAGTCCCGCTATGGCTCGGTTGGCGCCGAGGTAGCTCTTGTCCCACTGGTCCTCGATAGCCCCCGAGGAATAGAACATGAACAGGTAGGGCGATATCGAGGCGCCGAGAATGCTGACCGCCATGAACCAGTAATTGGCGGTATCGTGGGCTGGCAGCGAAGGCACTGCGCCAGCCGCGACCGCCGTCCAATCGGGTTTCAGCATCACGGCCGCGACGACGAAACACAACGTCACCAAGCCGAGCATCGACACGCCTTTCTCGATGAAACCGAACGTGCCTTTCCAGAGCAGCAGCCATGCCAGAAAAGCCACCGGCAGAGCCCACCACTGGAAGCCTATGCCCGTGGCAAGTTCGAGTGCGATGGCAACGCCGCCGATCTCGGCGGAGAGCACCATGAGACTGAGCAGCAAGGTGGCAAGCAACGGCCACACAAAGACGTTGAAACCAAATCTCTCGCGGATGCCGTCGCAGATCGTGTGATGGCTCACCGCGGCGAACCGGCCGGCCATTTCCACCAGAAAGATGATGCAGATGGTGCCGAGGACCACGGCCCAGATCAACTGGAAACCGAAGGTTGCGCCCGCCTGCGCCGCCGTCGCCATCGATCCGACTTCGAGGAAGCCGCCAACGCTGGTAACCACGCCGAGCGATATCTCCACGAGCTTCTTCATGGCTTCGGCGCGAAATATCTGGCATAGGCGGTCGCCAGCGTGCGCGAGCCCCGTCGAAGATCCTGCTTTGCGTTTTGGACCTCCGCTCGATTGTCCGCCTGCAATCCCGCTTCGGCGCGAGCCACCGCGGCTGACAGATCCTTGACCGCTGCCGCCAAAGCAGATTGCTCGGCGGGTTCAGCCGTTCCGGCCGATCGGATTTGTGCCTCGGCGTCGGCCAGAGTCTTGCCGGTCGACCGCAGCGTGCCGGCTGTGTATGCGAACGGCGCCGCCCCATCCATCCAAGCATCGAGCATTACCGATACGGTCTGTGCCGCGGAGGCCGCCGTTTGTGATTGCTGCTCGATCTGGTCGGAGGACGAGCATCCCGCCAAGACGCTCGTGAGCAACAGCA
Source organism: Mesorhizobium sp. B2-3-10 (assembly GCF_006442275.1). Classification (NCBI taxonomy): domain Bacteria; kingdom Pseudomonadati; phylum Pseudomonadota; class Alphaproteobacteria; order Hyphomicrobiales; family Phyllobacteriaceae; genus Mesorhizobium; species Mesorhizobium sp. B2-3-10. The sequence goes on along the minus strand of NZ_VFVT01000007.1, from coordinate 42,378 downwards.
CGCACATACAACTCAGCCTGGGATAAGGGCCACTAAAGGTCAAAGCCGGCGTTTGGTGCGCCACGAGACTGGTCTCCCCGAGCCGATGGAAGTCGCGGTCGGCGTGAATTGATCTAGAGCGCCCGGTGTGCCGGTCAATCAAACGCCACCGCTCGGACAGGCGCCGACCGCGAGACATAAGGACCAACGACAGAGGCCCGCCGGCCACGAGACCCAATTCAAGCGGAACAAAGCATCGATTGTGGGATTGGAACACGGGAAGGTGGCGACCCGTCCTGATCATCGACGTGATGGACTGCTGCACAGAGGATTCGGCAATGCCTCGTCTCATAGTCTGGATAGCCATCGTGGCGGTCGTAATCATCGCGGCTTGGCTGTGGCTCGGCAGCCATAGAACGAGCAACGATAGCGGCAGCCAGCCCGCGCCCCACGCGATCGACCAGAACGGCTAGGTGTTCAATCCTGCTCTGTTGGGTCTGTAGGGTTCTCAATCCGGTATTCGTGAACCAGGCCAAGAACCTGATTTCTCACTGTCTCGCGCGCTTCGGGCTGAATGAAAAGCATCAGCCGGTCGACGGTTTCAACGACCGGCCGCGGCAGGTCCGCTACCGCGTCGGTGAGCTCACTGCCGTGTTCATACAGGTTGTCCGTCAGCTTCTTGTCCAGATCGGAAAGGATACCCATCACCAAGCTCCATAGCTTTGCTCTCCATCCTGATAATGGTCAGTCCAGCGGAGATGTTCCGAGAAGCACGCAAGCGCCCGGCGCCGTTTCGATATTCGAAGCGCGATGGCAGAGCCAGTCGGGAAACCAGCGACCAACCAGGCCGGGAGCAGAAGGAACGTCAGGCACAACACGGTGGAGGACAGACAACGCCCTCGGCTGAAATTAAAGACGGCGCCACTGGTAACCAAGTTGCGGCTGTTGGCGAGCCGAGAATCACTGCTGCCCCGGCATCTCGGTATTTTCCTTGGGGTCTTTCTTGACCCCTGCAGCCGGTGAGGTGTCCGCCGGAGCGTTGCCGCCCTGGTTCTGCTCAGGCGCTCGTTTCAGGGGCGAGGTGCGCCACCCCACATCGACGTAGAGAAAGCCGATCAGGAAACCGACGATGATGACAGCGGCTATCACCAGCGAGAGTAGTGCGTTGCGTCGTTCCATCCTGCGGCTCCCTTCGCCTGCCGAACAGCCACTGACGAAAATAGTTCCACAGCCAGGTGGCACCGAGGCCGGGCGCCGGCCGTCACCGCAGCCGCGAAGCAACGCAACGGGATCGAGCTCGGCCGGGTCGCGCCAGCGACGTGCGCCCTTGCTGTTGCGATCATATCGAAACCAGACGCGGCGTCACTTTGCAACTCATGCGCGTCTCACGATTCTCGCCGGCGTCACTACCCGGGCAAGCAACGGCAAAACCTAACCACCAGATGGCTTCGGTGATGCCGGCTGTGTCGGCTGCGTGCCTTGCTGGTCCCCGCCGGTGCTGGACTGCGGTGTCGGATTGGTATCCGTCGTTGGATTCTTGTTCACCGGCTGGCTGTTCATCGTATCCGTCTTGGATTTGACGGGGTCGGCATTGTTGTTGCACGCCGCCAGGGCGAGCAACGCCGATGCCGACCAAATCAACCACATCGCTTTCATACTGACTTTTCCTGGATGAGTTCGGGTGAAGCAACCTGCAAGGGACCTATTCGATCGAACCGGATGGAAAGCCCTTGTTTGACGGCACTTTTAGCCAGCAAATGATCCAGCTCGCTATCGTCGATGGGGCTGCGAACCAGCTGACGAATGGCCTTGCACGCCAACTCGGTCGAGACGAAGTCATATCTCCTGCTTCTGGCGGATACATATTGTTCGACCAGCATCTTCACGCGCCTGAGCGCGATTTCATCGGCATATTGCATTTTCGTTTCTCCTGCGCGCCGAACTGCCGAGTGTGTGGGTTGTTCCCAGCTGAACTCGAAACACGACCGCCAAGCTCATGAGAAAGCCCGCGCCTCCCGGCCGGGGAGCGCGCGGGCTGATCAGGCTGAGGGGAACCCGATCGCGCGGCGCCAAACAAGGGGAGCGACGACGCCGCACGACACCGAACCTGGATCGGCCTCAGTTGTTCCACTTCGTCATCTTCGCGTTGTTCGTGCCTGAACGCGCCAAGGGGGTCGACTGGCATGGCCCTTCGGCAGCCCGGCATTCGATCCGGTCCACGCGGAACAATCAGGGACCCCGCTGGTTCGGCCGGAACGAACTTCGGAGGACATGATGACCAACGCAAAGCTGGCCGTGGTGACGGGCGCATCGAGCGGCATCGGGAGGGAACTTGCCAAACTATGCGCCAAGGACGGCTATAACCTGGTCATAGCCGCCGACGAGCCCGCGGTCCAACAGGCGGCCGAGGCTCTGGCTTCGCATGATGTGACCGTTGAAGCCGTCGAGGCAGATCTGGCATCCGTCGAAGGCGTCGATCAACTCATTGCGCGGGTCGGCGATCGCGACATCGACCTTCTGTTCCTGAACGCCGGACGCGGCCTCGGCGACGGCTTTCTCGACCAGGACTGGCAGAAGGTTCGCCGGGTCATCGACACCAACATCACCGGCACGGTCTACCTTGCGCATGAGCTCGGCGCCAGGATGGCACGCCGCGGCCGTGGCCGAATTCTGTTCACCGGATCGATTGCCGGCTTCATGCCCGGCACTTTCCAGGCCGTCTACAACGGCACCAAGGCGTTCATCGATTCCTTCTCGATCGCGCTGCGCCATGAGATGCGGGACACCGGCGTCACAGTCACGGTGCTGATGCCCGGGGCGACGCAGACGCGGTTCTTCGAACGCGCCGAAATGATGGATACCAAGGTCGGCACCGACGAGAAGGACGATCCGGCAGATGTCGCCAGAACCGGTTATGAGGCGATGATGGCGGGAGAGGAACAAGTGATCAGCGGCTGGAAGAACAAGCTGCAGGTCGCCGCCGCGCATATCACTCCGGCAGGTACGCTGGCCGAACAGCATCGCAAAATGGCCGAGCCGGGTTCAGCGTCCAGGGACTGATCTCTTCCTGTCTGCGGACGCAGACCCTTTGCGAGTATCGCAAGGTAATCGTCGGTGGCGCCCACTTCGGCTGAATGAAAGCTGCATTTGCCGATACCTCAAAATAGTCAACGCAGGAGCAACAGGATGAAAGCCCTCACATGGCACGGCAAAGGCGATATACGCTGCGATCAGGTGCAGGATCCGGCCATCGAGGATGACCGTGACGTCATCATCAAGGTCACCTGCTGCGCCATTTGCGGCTCGGACCTGCATCTGATGGACGGCTACATGCCGACCATGGAATCGGGCGACGTGCTTGGACACGAGACCATGGGAGAGGTCGTGGAGGTCGGCCGCGGTCATTCCAAGTTCAAGAAGGGCGACCGCATCGTGGTGCCGTTCAACATTTCGTGCGGCGAATGCTGGTTTTGCCAGAAGGGGCTGTTCTCGCTTTGCGACCGGTCCAATCCCAATGCCAAGCAAGCGGCCGAGGTGATGGGACAATCGCCGGCCGGCCTGTTCGGCTATTCGCATCTGGTTGGCGGCTATTGGGGCGGCCAGGCCGAATATCTGCGCGTACCATTCGCCGATGTCGGCCCGATCAAGGTGCCGGAAGGCATGGATGACGAGCAGGTGCTGTTTCTTTCCGACATCTTTCCGACCGGCTACATGGCAGCGGAAAACGCCGGCATCGAGCCCGGCGACACGGTCGCGATCTGGGGCTGCGGTCCGGTTGGCCAGTTCGCCATCCAGAGCGCATGGATGCTCGGCGCCGGTCGCGTCATCGCGATCGACAAGGTTCCGGAACGACTGGCCATGGCTCGCGAACATGGCAAGGCCGAGACACTCGATTTCAGCAATTCAAATATCTACGACGCCCTGATGGCGATGACCGATGGCCGAGGGCCGGATCGCTGCATCGATTGCGTGGGTACCGAAGCCGATGCCGGCGCCAGTGCAGACTCCATGCTCGACAAGGTCAAGGCGGCTGCCTTCCTCGGCACCGACAGGCCACATGTGCTGCGCGAAGCAATCTACTGTTGCCGCAAGGGCGGCACCATTTCGATCCCCGGCGTGTATATCGGCCTCGTCGATCATATCCCCTTTGGCGCCGCGATGAACAAGGGCCTGACGTTCCGTATGGGCCAGACCCACACGCAGCGGTATCTCGAACCGCTTTTGGCCAAGGTCCAGACCGGCGAGATCGACCCGTCCTTCGTGATCACGCACAGGGCCGGCCTTGAAGCCGGGCCCGATCTCTACAAGACGTTTCGCGACAAGCAGGACGGCTGCATCAAGGTGGTCATGCGGCCGCATGGGTGAGCCGTTCATCGGCACGAGAACCGTTTCGTCTTCGCTCGTGCCTTCCCCTTCATGGCGCCGTCGCGGTCGCGGAACTTTCAATCGTGCCGATGATTGAAATCGTTTCGTGCAAGGAAAGGAACCATCATGGCCAAGGAAGATTCTGCCTCGAAACCCGCCGTCCGGTCACCCAACGCCGAGGGCCTGCCGCACCCAAGGAGGGATGCCAGCGACACGGATGCCGGTGCAAAACCGCTGACGCCAAAGACCGCGGGCGCGTCGCGCCCGTCAAGCGTTCCATTGGACAATCCGGTCGCCAACCGAAATGCCGGTCGGCCGCGCCAGGCGAGCACCACGCCCCGGCCCACCGACAAGCCGCTGGATTGATCGCGACAGGCTAGCTCTTTGGATCACGGTTTCTTGGCGCGAAGCGATGCCAAGTCGGCCACGGCAGTGAGGATGGCCGCTTCGCTTGCGGGTTTTGCCACGAATTTGCAGTTTCGGAACCGGGCGGGAAGATCGCCCCGCCCATATCCCGTTACGAACGCGAAAGGAGTGCCGCGAGTCAGCAATATCTCTGCGATCGGCAGGCTCGTTTCGGCGTTCAGTTGAACGTCCAGCAACGCCATGTCGACCTTATCGGCCTCGACCAGCCGAAGTGCTGCGGCAACGGACGAAACAGGCCCGACCACGGGATAGCCCGCCGCTCGCAGATCAGACGCGACGTCCTCCGCGATCAGCCACTCGTCCTCAACCACCAGAACGCGCGGTCTGTCGCTCACGGCGCGTCCTTGTGGTTTGCCGAAAAAGCGATCTGGACCTCAAGACCTTCCTTGTGGAAGGAGGTGTCGACCTGGCCCCCGAGCCTGTAGCCGATTTCCCCCTTCAACAGGTTCAGGCCAAAGCCGTTGTTCAACGGCTCCTTGACCGGAGGGCCGTCCTTTTCGCGCCAGCCAAGCGTGAAATTATCGCCGTCCATCGCCCATCTGACACCAATCCTGCCTCGAGGCTTGGACAGGGCGCCATACTTGGCCGCGTTGGTTGCCAGTTCATGGATGGCCATACTGAGGGAAAGCCCCTGTTGCGGGCCGAGTCTAACGTCGTCGCCATCGAGTTCGATCCGTTCGATGCCGAACGGCTCGAGTTCCTGGTGGAGCAGTTCCTTGACCGAAGCTTCTTTCCACCTCTCGCGGGTCAGCAATCCGTAGGCCCGGGACATGGCATGCAGCCGGCCGATCAAGGCCTCCGCGAACTCTTCTTTCGTATCCGAACTGTCCCGCGTCCGGTTGGCGATGCTGGCGATCACCGCCAGCATGTTCTTGACGCGATGGTTGAGCTCCGAGATGAGCACCTGCTGATGCTCTTCCGCCCGCGCCAGGGTGGTGACGTCGACCAGTGTCACCACGACGCCCTGTATCCTGTTGCCCTTGTCCCGATAGGGATTGATGCGGACCATGTGAAACAGGCCCCTGGAATCGCGCGCAAGATGGTGGTTCAGGGTCTCGCCGGTCTCGAACACCTTGTCGATGTGCTGCTTCAACTCGGGATAATCGAGTTGGCTCGACAGATCCGTCAGCGGTCGGCCGACGTCGGAGGGGCGCAGACTGAAGAAGGATGAGGCCGCCGGCGTGAAGGTCCGCACCACAAGACTGCGGTCGAGAAAAATGGTCGCGATGTCGGTGCTTTCGAACAGATTGCGCAGATCGCTGTTGGCGTGATCGAGCTCTTCTATCTTGCTGGTCAACTCCGCGTTGATCGTGTTGAGCTCTTCGTTGAGCGACTGCATCTCTTCCTTGGACGCTTCAAGTTCCTCGTTGGTGGATTGCGCCTCTTCGTTGACGGAGACGAGTTCCTCGTTCGACGATTTCACCTCTTCGAGGGCCGTCTCGTATTCCTCTATGGTGGATTGAAGGCGCTCTCTTGTGTCGCGCAGTTCCCGCTCAAGATCGGCGGTGCTGTCGCTGTCACGGCCGCCACCGTCCTCATCGGATCGGGCCTGGGTCGGGCCCGACGGCTCGAAGAGGACAAGGTAAAGCGGCTCACCATTGCCCCTCTCGGCCAGGGGTTCGATGGTCAGCCTGATCGGTTGGACGCGTTCGTCGTCTTCCTCGACGGCGAGATTGTCCCGCACAACAGTGCGGCGTGTCGTCGTCGCCTCCCTCAATGCGGCGCGCAGGTCCAGGCGAAGCCCGCGGCGCGCCATCGTCAGCAACTGCCGGCTGGGGATGCCTTGCGGCGCTTCGAGGTATCTTCCGGTCCTCGCCGAATAGTAGACGACGTCGCCTTCGGCGTTGACGAGGACATGCGGCGGCGCGAACCGCTCCAGCACCTGCGCCTCGACAGCCTGGCGCAGCGGATAGCCGACCGTGCCCTTCTTCAAGCCGGCGGTTTCGGCGGGAAAGACGCCGGAATGGACATCCCCGATCAGCGCCGGCAGCCTGATATGTGGCGAGGCATGCTCCCGTGCTTGGAAGAGGCGATGTTTCTTGTCGACGGTGGCGAACAGATTTTCGTGCTGCCCGACGCTTTCGGACGTGCCGAGGAAAAGATAGCCACCCGGCTTCAGCGAATAGTGGAAGACAGGAAGAACGCGGCTTTGAATGGCTGGGCCGAAATAGATCAGCAGATTGCGGCACGAAACCAGATCCATGCGCGAGAAGGGCGGATCGCGGATGACGCTGTGCGGCGAGAAGATGCACAGTTCCCGGATCTCGTTGCTGATGACGTAGCTTTCGCCATCGCCGTTGAAAAACCGCTGTTTGCGCTCCGGGGAAAGACCCTGCATCAAGGCCTCGGGATAGCGTGCGGCGCGCGCCACGGCCAGGGCCGGCTCGTCTATGTCGGTGGCGAATATCTGGACGCGCGGAACGGCTGAAAGCGTTTCCATGTGTTCACGCAGCAGGATGCCGATGGAGAACACCTCCTCGCCGGTGGCGCAGCCGGGAACCCAGACCCTGACCGTATCGGTCGCGGTCTTGCCCTCGAACAGCCGCGGGATGATCTTTTGCTCCAGCAATTCGAAGGCATCGGGATCGCGGAAGAAGTTGGTGACATTGATCAGCAGATCGCGAAACAGGTTCATCACCTCGCGAGGGTCCTTCTTCAGCCAGTCGATATAGCCATTGATGGACTGTATCTGGGCGATCTGCATGCGCCGCTTGATGCGGCGCAGGAATGTCTTGGTCTTATAGCCTGAAAAGTCGTGGCCGGAGTGGCTGCGCAAAATGCCGTATATCTGTTCGCGGACCTTATCTATGTCGGCCGCATGGTCGTCCTCTTCGTTCGTCAGCCCGTCCAGCGTGTCGAAGCCCCTGGCGTAAGCCTCGAGCTTCGCCCCAATCTCCTCGGCGGGCACGGCAACATCGATGAGCCCGCTGGCAATGGCGCTCTGCGGCATGTCGGGATTGCGCGGACCATAGCCGTCCGGCGCTTGCGCGACGGTGAGCCCGCCCCGCTCCTTGATCGCCTTCACGCCCAGGGTGCCATCGGAATCACCGCCCGACAGAATCACGCCGACCGAGTATTCGCCCTGGTCGTCGGCCAGTGCGCTGAAGAAGATATCGACAGGTTTGCGCTCTTGGGTAAGCCCATTGGGGCGCCGCAGGTGCAGCACGCCATTCTCGATGACCAGAGTGACGTTTTCCGGCATCACATAGACGTGGTCGGGTTCGACGGCCACGCCGTCCTCGACCACCACGACAGGCATCTCGGTGTAGCGGTCGATGACCTCGTGAAGCAGGCTGTTGCGCTTGGGACTGAGGTGCGTGATGATCACGAACGCCATGCCGGGCCGGTCGGTGATGCCCTTGAAAAGCCCTTCCATTGCGGGAATGCCACCAGCGGACGCACCGATGCCGACGATGGGGAACTTGATTGATCGGGCTGTCACGGCTTGTCCCCCTTTCGCCCGACCGACATGAAGCCTCTCAACGTCGGATCGGACAGGACACAACCATATAGCGCGCAGGGAGGATGGAACAAGTCAGCAAGGATGACGTTGAACCCGATATCCATGGTGGTTCAATGACAAAACGCTCTGCTGGCCTGAAACTCCTGGCGCCAATGGTGCCGGGGGCGCCTGAATTAATCGAAGGTCTCGATGGGCCCATCCCGGATCGCATGCTGGTGCTTGCGAAACGGTTGCAAGCGGCGCTGGATGACAGGAAAGTGGAAGTGCCTTCTTTGCATCCTAAACTCCGTTCGAAGAAAGGATGACGACGTGCGCGATCTGCGGGGGTTGCATCTTCTGATTGTCGAAGACGAATGGTCGATGGCTGGAGATCTTGCGAGGTTTTTCAGCAACATGGGTGCTATCATTCTCGGGCCCGCCGCTACCGTCGAGCAGGCGTCTGAACATACCGATCAAGCCGAAGCTGCAATCCTGGACGTCAATCTCAACGGCCGACGTGTGTTTCCGATCGCCGACAAGTTGATGCGCCGCGGTATCCCCTTCGTATTCTTCAGCGGCGACAACGACATCGCCATCCCCGAGCATCTCCGTTACGCCAGCAATTTGCGGAAATCCTCGGGCAGCAAGGCTGTGTTCAATGCCCTTTTTCCGCCGCAGGCGTCCGAACAAGCGGACATCTCCGTGCCCTCCCCGCCAGACGACGTTTTCACCCTTTTGCCCAAACTGCGCCTCGCGGCGCGTCTTCTGCTGGGAGACGTCAACGCATCGGACCGGCTGGTCGAGAGGACACTCGAGCAAGCGATCCGGGACGTCGACCACCGGCAGCTTGGCCAGTCCACCGAAAACTGGCTCAACGACGTCATGCGAGAAGTGGCCAAAGCCCGCGGCGCAAAGCTGATGCATTGAATTCTCCTGGGCCGAGGCCAAGGCGCTTCCCTTGGGGGCTGCTGGATCACCTTTCTGGATCATCGCCCGAAGCAATAGGGCAGTCGATTGTTCCAGCGACTTTCGAGATTTTCTGGGGCCCGCTGCATCGGCCGCCAGGCCTTCTTAACCTTTGCGATCGCGCTCGACGAATTTGTTGAAACGGCTGGATTTTCCGTCGCTGGTCTTGGCCTGATAAAGGAAGGCCAGATCGTTCTCGTCGAATATCCGGAAGAACTCGTCCCAATCGATGGGGTCGAATGCTTCCTCGGGCTCGCCAAAGTCGATCCGCAGGATGCCGCCCTCGCCCTTGGTGCGGACCACCGCCGGCCGGCCCTGCCGCTCCTCGGCCCATTTGCGAATTTCGTCGTGATTGGTGGTCGTCTGGGACTGCGACATTGAAATCTCCCTTGATCATCGGCTTCGCCTTTCGGCGTCACGGCGGCTGTCGAGCGCCCTAACAGCATACCGGCGGCAATGTTCCCGCATCGCGGGCCGATGGTGTTGCGCTTGCTTTCAGGCGAAGCCCGCGAAGGGAACTTTGTTGAAGCACAGGGAACAAACCTTTTGCCGAAAAGTTCGGGGCGCCGAGGTCACTTGTCCGAGGAGTCGTCGTGAAACGCATATTGGTTACAGGAGGCTGCGGCTTCATCGGCCGCCACGTCACACAAGAACTCATCGCTCAGGATTATTCAGTTCGCATTCTCGACGCCCTGCTGGAGCAGGTGCATGCGGGTGAAGCGGTCGCGCTTCCCGCAGGTGCCGAACTGATCAAGGGCGACATTCGCGACCGCGAAGCCGTTGCCGAGGCGCTGGAAGGCGTCGACGCCGTCATTCATCTGGCGTCGGAAGTCGGCGTCGGACAATCAATGTACGAGATCGCGCGCTATGTCGGCACCAACGATCTCGGCACGGCGACACTGCTTGAAGCGCTGATCGAGCATCCGGTCGAACGGATCGTCGTCGCCTCCTCGATGAGCGTCTATGGCGAGGGCCTCTATGCCACGCCCGACGGCCGGCGCATCGACAATGCAAGGCGCAAGTCAAGCGACATCAAAAGCGGACAGTGGAATCCGCTATCGCCGGAAGGCGACCCCCTTTCGCCGCTGCCGACGGATGAAGAAAAGCCGGCCGACCTCGCCTCGATCTACGCGCTGACGAAATACGCCCAGGAACGCGCCGTGCTGATCTTCGGCGAAGCCTACGGCATCGATGCGGTCGCGTTGCGCCTGTTCAATGTCTTCGGTGCCGGCCAGGCGCTATCAAATCCCTATACCGGCGTGCTGGCCAATTTCGCTTCACGTCTCGCCAATGGCCAACGGCCGATGATCTTCGAGGATGGCGAACAGAAGCGCGATTTCGTTCATGTGCATGACGTCGCCCGCGCCTTTCGCCTTGCGCTGCAGCAACGTCAGGCAAAGGGCCACGTCATCAACATCGGCAGCGGCCGCGCCTATGCGATCAGCGAAGTCGCGCGATTGCTGGCCGAAGCCATGGGAACCCCGAACCGTTCGCCCGAGCTGCTCGGCAAGGCGCGCTCCGGCGACATTCGCAACTGCTTCGCCGATATCTCCAAGGCACGTGAGCTGCTCGGCTTCGAACCCGGCCTGCAATTGGAGAACTCTCTCGGGGATTTCGTTTCCTGGGTGCGCAACACGGCCGCCGTCGATCGCGGCGCCGAAATGAAGCGCGAACTCGAAGAGCGCGGGTTGGTGTCATGAGCCCGGGCGCACGCAACCGACGCGAAGCGCCGGTCGCCATCGTCGGCGGCAGCGGCTTCATAGGATCAAACCTGGCCGACAGCCTGTTGTCGGATGGCGAGCCAGTGCTGGTGGTCGACAATCTCAGCCGTCCCGGCGTCGAACAGAACCTGCAATGGCTCGCACAGAGACACGGTGGCCGCCTAACGGTCGAGACCATCGATGTGCGGGACGCCAATGCCTTGGCGCCGGCCCTGATGAGATGCAAGGCGATTTTCCATCTCGCCGCGCAGACGGCCGTCACCACGAGCCTGGTCCGGCCGGACGAGGATTTCGACATCAATCTTCGCGGCACGTTCAACGTGCTGGAAGCGGCGCGGCTGAGCGGCGAGCGCATCCCAGTGATTTTCGCCAGCACCAACAAGGTTTACGGCAGCCTCCCCGACGTCGCGGTTCGCGCGGACGACGACCGCTACATACCTTGCGATAGCGCGATCCAGGCCGGCGGGATCGACGAGGCTCGCGGCCTCGATTTCTGCACACCCTATGGCTGCTCCAAGGGCGCGGCGGACCAATATGTGCTCGATTATGCCAAGTCCTACGGCATGCCGACGGCGGTGCTGCGGATGAGCTGCATCTACGGACCGCGCCAGTTTGGAACCGAGGACCAGGGTTGGGTAGCGCACTTCCTGCTCAGCGCCCTGACGGGACGGGAAATCACCATCTATGGCGACGGCAGGCAGGTGCGCGACATCCTGCACGTTTCCGATGCAGTCGCCGCCTACAGGGCCGTGCTGGACCATATCGAGCTCACCAAGGGCCAGGCATTCAATCTTGGCGGCGGACCTGAAAACGCGCTCAGCCTGCGTATGCTGTTGAGCGAGATCGGCGGCCTGACCGGTCGCGAGCTCTCGATCCGCCATGATGGGGAACGGACCGGCGACCAGCCCTTCTTCGTCGCCGATACCCGCAAGATCGAAACCGCGCTTGGCTGGAAGGCGCAGGTTGCGTGGCGTGAGGGCATTCGCGATCTCGCCGACTGGCTGCAGCGCCACCGGCTCGAGCCCCGCCCCGAAGCCGTGAGGTACGTCGCATGAGAATAGCGCTGGTCAACCCGTCCTGGACATATGACGACAGCATCTATTTCGGCTGCCGCCAACCGCATCTGCCGCTGGAACTCGGCTATTCGAAAGCCCTGCTCGAGGCGGCCGGCCATGAGGTGCTGATGCTGGACGGGCAATTGCAGAAGCTCGACAATTCCGGACTCTGCGAACGCGTGGTTGATTTCGCGCCGGCAATGACGGTCGTCAGCACCGCGCCGACCTATCTGTTCTGGCGCTGCGCACCGCCGGAATTGCGGGTGCCGGCCGATTTCCTCAATCGCCTGGCCGGGCGTGGCGGACGCACGGTCGCGGTCGGGCCACATGGTTCGGCGACACCGGCGCCGACCTTGCGCAAGCTGGGCGTCGACATTGTCGTGCGCGGCGAATGCGAGGAAGTCGTCGCGGAACTTGCACGACGCGACGATTGGAGCGCGGTACCCTCAACCGCCTATCTGCGGGATGCCAAGCTGGTTTCGAACGGCGGCGTCCATTCCAGTTCGTTTGTCGATCACCCGCCGCTGGAATGGCCGTCCGACTGGATTGCCGCCCATTCACACCACCATCACCGGTTCGATGACCAACAGCTTGGATTCGGCGCCGAGGTCGAGGCGTCGCGCGGCTGTCCCTACAATTGCAGCTTCTGCGCCAAGATCGATTTCCGCGATGCCTATCGCCGCCGCAACCACGAAGCGGTGGTGACTGAAATCGATAGGCTGATCGCCCAGGGTGTCGGCTACATCTACTTCATCGACGAAATCTTCCTGCCCCAAAAAGCGTTGCTGGAGGCGTTGGTCGGCCGCGATGTGAAATTCGGCGTCCAGACCCGCATCGATCTGTGGAAACCCGAGCTGCTGGAACTGCTGGGCGCGGCAGGCTGCGTGTCCATCGAAGCCGGCCTCGAAAGCCTGACGGTGGAAGGGCGGGCCATGCTGGCGAAGCGCTGCCGGCTGGGCACCGAGGAGCTTGCCGCGCTGCTGGTCAAGGCCAGACGCCACGTTCCCTTCGTCCAGGCCAATCTGATCGGCGTCGTCGAGGACGATCCTGCCCTTGTCGATCACTGGCGAGCCCACCTGATCGACAATGGCGTGTGGGCCAATGAACCCGTGCCGCTGTATCCATATCCGAGTTCGCCCAGCTATCGCGAGCTTTGGGGCGAACCCGACGACCTCGCCTGGGAGCGCGCTCATGATCATTACCTCGCATCGTTCCAGAAGTTCAGCGACATCCAGGAAAAGCGCCCGCGCCCGCTGGCGGAACTGGAGGCGGCATGTTGCGGACACTGACGCCACGCAAGCGCCGCATCCTGATGACCGTCGACGCCATGGGCGGAGTATGGCGCTATGCGCTTGATCTCGGCCGGGAACTGGTCAATGGCGGCGACAGCGTTGTGTTCGCCGGCCTGGGGCCGCACCCATCCAGGCAACAGGCCGAAGAGGCACGGTCCTTCGCGACGCTCATCTGGCTGAATACGCCACTGGATTGGATGACCCGCAGCGCCGGCGAGCTCGACCGTCTGCCGCTGGAATTGCGTGCGCCGATACGCGACTACGCCATCGACCTTGTCCATCTCAACGGACCGACGCAGGCCGTGGGGTTGGACGCGCCTTGCCCAGTCATAGCCGTCTCGCATTCATGCGTGACGACATGGTTCCATTCCGTCAAGGGACAGGCGTTGGATAGCGCATGGAGCTGGCAGAAAGAGCGCAACAGGCGCGGCTTCGACAGGGCCGACGCAGTCATCGCTCCAAGCCGCAGCCATGCCGAGATGCTCGAGACCTGCTATGGCCCGATCGCACGCCTTCACGTCGTCGGAAATGCCGCACGCCCCGTCCCGACAGCAGAAACCCGCCAGCCGCTCGTCTTCGCCGCCGCCCGCTGGTGGGACGAGGGAAAGAATGTGGTGGTGGTCGACCAGGCCGCCTCGTTGACGCAATGGCCTCTCTTTACAGCCGGTTCGCTTCACGGCCCTAACGGCGAGCGCGCCATCGTCAACCATGCCGTTCCTCTCGGAGCACTGCCGCATGGCGAGGTGCGCTCGCTGATGGCCCGCGCCGGTATTTTCGTGTCTCCGTCGCTCTACGAACCGTTCGGTCTGGCGGCTCTGGAAGCGGCCATGTCGGCAACGCCCCTGGTGCTCTCGGACATCCCGACCTATCGCGAGTTATGGGACGGGGCCGCGATGTTCTTTGACGGGCGCGACCCGCATGATCTCGCTGCCTGCATCAATCGTCTTTCCAGCGATGCGGGGCATAGGCGGGAGCTCGGCCACGCCGCCCTCCGCCGAAGCCGCAGGTTCACTCTGGCGAAACAGGCAGCGGCCATGCGCGATGTCTACGAAAAGGCGGCGCTGGCCGTGGCGGAGCGCTGATCATGCGCTTCTTGTTCTACACCCACTCGCTCGTCTCCGACTGGAACCACGGCAATGCCCATTTCCTTCGCGGCGTCATGCGCGAACTGGTGGCGCGCCGGCATCAGGCCATCGCTCTGGAGCCGGCGGACGGCTGGAGCCGATCGAACCTACTGGCCGAGAGGGGATCCTTCGCGATCGAACGTTTTCGCAAGGATTTCCCCGAATTGATGCCGGTGACCTACGATGCCGGGTTCGACCATGAAGCCTGGATCGCCGAGGCCGACGTGGTGATCGTCCACGAATGGACCGACCCGGAGCTTGTCGCTCGCATCGGCCGTGCCCGGGCCGATGGCGGCAAATTCACCTTGCTGTTTCACGACACCCATCACCGCGCCGTGTCGGCCACCGAGGCAATCTCGGCGCTCCGCCTGGAACATTATGATGGCGTTCTCGCCTTTGGCGAAGCGCTGCGCGAGAGCTATCTGCGCGCCGGGTGGGGCAAGCGTGTCTTCACCTGGCATGAAGCGGCGGACGATCGGCTGTTCAAACCGCACCCGGAAATCCACGCGACGTCCGACCTGGTCTGGATCGGAAACTGGGGCGACGACGAGCGGACGGCCGAAATCCAGGAGTTCCTGATCGAACCCGTGCGCGATCTCAGTCTTCAGGCCACTGTTCACGGTGTCCGCTATCCCCAGCCGGCACTTGCTGAACTGGCCGCCGCGGGTCTGCGCTACGAAGGGTGGATCGCCAATGCCGACGTGCCGAAGGCGTTCGCCGCGCATCGTGTCACCGTGCACATCCCGCGGCGTCCTTATCGTGAAGGCTTGCCCGGAATTCCGACGATCCGCATGTTCGAGGCACTTGCCTGCGGCATCCCGCTGATTTCAGCGCCTTGGTCCGACGTCGAGCAGCTTTTCAGGCCCGGCATCGACTTCCTGTTTGCCGAGGATGGATCGCAAATGCGGCAACACCTCCAGGCGGTGTTGGCCGATCCCGATTTTGCGGCCTCCCTGGTGACCTCGGGTCTTGAGACCATCCGCTCGCGGCACACCTGTCGTCACCGCGTCGACGAGTTGTTCGACGTGCTCTGGCAATGCACGACCCTGCACACCGCCGAGCTGACCGCCGCAAAGGAAGCCGCAGCATGAAGATCGCATTCTATGGATCGAGCCTTTTGTCGTCCTACTGGAACGGCGCCGCGACCTATTACCGAGGATTGCTGAAGGCGCTTTCGCAACTGGGCTACGAAATCACCTTCTATGAGCCTGACGTCTATGACCGGCAGAAGAACCGCGACATCGAGGCGCCGGACTGGTGCTCTGTCGTCGTCTACGAGGCAACCCACCATGCCCTGATGCAGGTGGCGGCGCGTGCCGCCGAGGCCGATATCGTCGTCAAGGCGAGTGGCGTCGGCTTCGAGGACGAGGCGCTGCTTCGCGCCGTGCTCGACCACGCCCGCAGCGATGCGCTCATTGTATTCTGGGACGTCGACGCGCCGGCCACACTCGCCCAGCTGCGCGACGAGCCGGACCACCCGCTGCATCGTGCGCTGCAAGAAATCGACCTTGTGCTGACCTATGGTGGCGGCGATCCCGTAGTCTGGGCCTATCGTGCCATGGGCGCGAACGAGTGCGTGCCAATCTACAATGCGCTCGATCCCGAAACGCACCACCCGGTCGCCAGCAATGCGCGTTTTGCCTGCGATCTGGCGTTCCTCGGAAACAGGCTGCCGGATCGTGAAGCGCGGGTGGGATCGTTCTTCCTCGATCCTGCGAGCCAGCTGCCGGAACAACGTTTTCTGCTCGGCGGATCTGGGTGGGGCGACAAGCCGCTCCCCGCCAATGTCGGCTGGCTCGGCCATGTCGGCACCCGCGATCACAACGCCTTCAATGTCACGCCAAAGGCGGTGCTGAACATCAGCCGCGACAGCATGGCCGCGAACGGTTTTTCACCCGCCACGCGTGTCTTCGAGGCGGCCGGCGCCGGCGCTTGCCTGATCACCGATGCCTGGCTCGGCGTCGAGCTGTTCCTGAAGCCCGACGAGGAGATCCTTGTGGCGCGCGACGGCGGCGATGTCGCCGAGATCATGCAGGCGCTGACCCCAGTTCGGGCAAAGGCGATCGGCCAGGCCGCACTTCGACGCGTTCTCGCCGATCATACCTACGCATTGCGGGCGGCCGTGGCTGATGCGGTCTTCAAACGGCATTTGACGCACGGGACCGTGGAGGCAGCCGAATGACCAGGCAGTTGGACATCGTCTTTCTCGGCCTGTCGCTTTCCTCGTCCTGGGGAAACGGCCATGCCACCACTTTTCGAGGTCTGTTGAAAGGCCTCCACCAACTCGGCCATCGCGTAACTTTTCTGGAGCGCGATGTGCCATGGTACGCCAATCACCGCGATTTGCGCGATCCGGATTTCTGCGCCTTGCGCTACTACGAAACCGTGCAGGAACTGCAACGCGACTACGCGCGGTGTCTGCAACAGGCCGATGTCGTGGTGATCGGCTCCTTCGTACCGGAAGGGCGCGCGGTGATCGACACCGTCGCTTCACTTTGCAAAGGACAACTCTGCTTTTACGACATCGACACGCCGGTGACCCTGGCGAAGCTGTCGGCGGACGATTGCGACTATCTGAGCTGGCGCCAAATCCCCTACTTCGACATCTATTTCTCTTTTGCCGGCGGCCCGATGCTTGCCGATCTGACGCAGACCTTCGGCGCACGCCGCGCCGAGCCGCTCTACTGTTCGGTCGATCCGGAACGGCATCACCGCACCGCCGATCCGATCGGCTGGGATCTCGGTTATCTCGGCACCTACAGCGCCGACCGGCAAGCCACACTCAACGCGCTTCTGCTCGAGCCTGCACGGCGCATGCCGGATCGGCGTTTCGTCGTGGCCGGCTCGCAATATCCGTCCGACATCGACTGGCCCGACAATGTCGAGCGCATCGAACACTTGCCGCCGGCCGATCATGCCGCATTCTATAGCCGTCAGCGCTACACCCTGAACGTCACACGCAGTTCCATGATTGCCGCGGGATGGTCGCCCAGCGTGCGCCTTTTCGAAGCCGCGGCTTGCGGCACGCCGATCATCAGCGACCGCTGGCCAGGCCTCGACAGCTTCTTTCCCGCATCGACGATCCACACGGCCAGGATGGCGGACGAGGTCGTCGCGATCCTGTCCCGGGAATCGGCTCGTACACGTCTCGCGATGGCCGACCGGGCACGCGAACTCGTCCTTGCCTCCCACACCGGTGCGGCCAGGGCTCGCGAATTCATCACAGCGCTTACGCAAAAGGGGGCGGTGGTCCTCGATCTCGATATCGGAAGTGCAGCATGACTGGCAGACAGGAGAAAATCGCGATGCGACAAACAAAAAAAGCGCAAAGGGCAAAGACGGTGCTCGTCGCCGGTGGCGCGGGCTTCCTCGGTTCGCATCTTTGCGAAGCATTGTTACGCGATGGCTGGCGTGTGATCTGCGCCGACAATTTTCTTACCGGTCGCATGGAGAACATCAACGCGATCATGGACCAGCCGGGTTTCCGGCTGATCGAGCAAGATATCTGCCGGCCATTGGACCTGGGCGAGCCGGTGGATCGCATTTTCAACATGGCCTGCGCCGCCTCGCCGCCGCGTTACCAGGCCGATCCGATCCACACCACGCGAACCTGCGTCATCGGAACGTTGAACCTGCTCGAACTCGCCGCCCGCAACGACGCGCGATTGCTGCAGGCCTCCACGAGTGAAGTGTATGGCGATCCGGAGCAACATCCGCAGAGGGAAGATTATGTCGGCCATGTGAACTGCACCGGCCCACGCGCCTGCTACGACGAAGGCAAACGCACCGCCGAAACACTTTGCTTCGACTATCTGCGAGCCGGCAAGGCCGACGTTCGTGTCGCGCGTATCTTCAACACCTACGGGCCGAGAATGGATCCGGCGGACGGCCGCATCGTCTCGAACCTGATCATGCAGGCGCTCGAGAAGCGCCCGCTGACGATTTTCGGCGACGGCATGCAGACGCGATCCTTCTGCTACGTCTCCGATCTGATCGATGGGTTGATGGGCCTTATGGATATCAATCCCAATCCGGGCAAGCCCGTCAATCTGGGCAACCCCGGCGAATTCACCATTGTGCGACTGGCGGCATTGGTGAAGGCCATGACCGGCACCAAATCGGACATGACGTTCCTGCCGCTGCCGCAGGATGATCCTCGACGCCGGCAGCCCGACATCTCGCGCGCAAAAACGCTGCTCGGCTGGACGCCAAGAGTGCCTCTCACCGAGGGGCTCGCGCGGACGATCAGCTATTTCGCCACGCTTGAAGGCGGCTCGATCGGCGATCAAATGGCAGGACGCTCCACAAGGGCGAGACCCACGTCAGGCGGGCTGCAGAACCTCCCTGCCTGATGCCGGACCGCGGTCACATCTTCGCATCGATTCCCGCGGGAACATCCAGGCAAGCTTTTGGTTTGACAGGAGGACCACATATGGAGGACCTCCTCATGCACCCCAAGCGATCTCGGACCGATATCGACAAGATGGCGGAACGAGAGACGGCTGCGTATTTGCGGCGAGCCTCAATCACCTATCTGGAGTGCTGTGTCAGCCTGATGATGACGCATCTGCAGCGGGAGGAGGTGGCCAGTATTCTCGAGCAGGAAGCAGACATGCTGCGCAGGCTGGATTGACGCAGACTAATCGGCCCTGGCCTGGCCCAGGAACCGTGTCAGCCCTGCCTCATATCGGTTTGCCGTCTCCTCCAGCCTTGCTCTTTCCCGGCCATTCTCGGATTGGGCGGCCATGCTCCACAGACCGAGCTGGAACGTCAAATAGCAAGGTTTGAAATAATCGATGAGCCTGGTGTCGATGTTGCTATCCATGCCGCCGATCAACGTCGCCGCCTCGGCTTCGGACAAGCCATATTCTACGCAGGCGCCGGCAAGGTCCCATTCTATCGGCTGGCAGCCGATCAGATCGTGTCCTCGGCAATGGTCGACCGCATCCGTCTTGATCAGCGTGCCATCGGAACCGACCAGAAACTCCCAGGGATGCAGCCTGCCGTCGATCTCGACCCGTTCCAACACCTTTGCGGGCGTCTGCTTCGAGAACCAGGTCCGCAGTCTAGCCGCCTGGCTTTCGCCCAAAGCTTCGGAAGCATTGTGAACCGCCATCTCCGCGAGGGCGAGCAATGATGCGCCGGCTTCGCAGGTCCGCAGATTGGTCGCACGCCAGGCCAGATAGCGTGTGAACGCCGCGACAAGTCTCTGCCTGGACAGCGGCAGCTGATCCATCGTGGTTCCATCGGTCCACCGTTCGACCAGAAAACCGTGGCAGACCCCGATGACTTGCGGTCCGAATCCGGCTTGATGCAACATCCTGGCGGCTTGCATCTTGCGCAGCCCGGTTTCGCCGAGGCCGACAAATTTGACAAGCCAGCGACCTTGACCCGCGGAGGCCAGGAACTTTCGCCGTTCGGTGCCGCGTGTGCTCGGTGGCCAGCGCTTTTCGTCGGCGTAGTGAAGGGAGCGCCACGCGCCCCCGGATATTTCGGTCAAGCGCAATTTCGGACTGCCAACCGCCTCGGCTACCCAATCGCGCAGCGTTGGACTTTGCGAGCTTTCGGGGAAGGTGCGTTCGAACGTCATCGCCACATGCCTGCGGCAGCGCACCCATGTCTCCCGAACATCCGGCGAGGCTTCGGCGCCCGGATCGCCCGAATGGCTGGGGAACAGGTGAATGCGGTCCGTATCGATGCCCTGTTTTCTCAGCCACGCGACGACGGCATGGACCGAACTTCCCGACAGGCCGGGACCTTCGTCGACGACCGCGAAACGGGCCGACGGCTCGTTCCTCCAGGCCGCCGCCAAACCCGGATCGGCATTGAGGCGCCGATCGAAAGGATGCCCGATCGGGCGCACGCTGATGGGCGCCGGCGCACCGATCGCGGCCGCCACCATGGCCGCGAGCCCCAGGCCGATGCTGCGGATGCCGATCACGCATGTGTTCGCATCGAGACCTGATACCTGCGCCGCGCCGAGATAACTCTCTGGATAAAGGGCATAGTGCGCGTAGCCCTCGGCCGAGCCGGTCAAAACCTCTGCCTTGCAATCGAGCCCGGCCAGCATTTGGAGAAGTCGCAGGTCGATGCCACCGTCTACGGCGAACCCGTTTCGCCACGACCTCGCCACCTCTGCCGCAAGCCCGACCAGCAGCCTGGCGCCTTGCCGTTGCGAAGGCGAATTGGTGTCGACGCCCCGGGCCTTGAAGTCGACATCCGCGAGCCCCTGGACCAGTTCCGACACGCTGACGAACAGCCCGACCAATGCGGCATGGCGCCGGATGCCGCAAGGCATGCGATCGAGGCCTTGGGCCATTTCGATCGCCGCCTTCTGAAGCTGTCGTGCGTTCTCGGTCCGCTTGTGGTCGCCGTAGACGATCATTGGTCGAGTTTCCGATGCTTGCCGTGCGGGCAACGCGGCGCGCGCAGCTTCGATCCATGCTGCTTCGCGCAATTTTTGACCAAGCCAAGGAACATTCCGGCACGGTGGCGGTTCGGCGCAAGGAACTTACCTTTGAACAGCATAGGGCGGCAGTTTCGTGGGATCGAAAAAAGTTCGTGTTGGTATCGTTGGAGTGGGCAATTGCGCGTCCTCCCTGGTGCAGGGCCTCTCCTATTATCGTCATGCCAAAAGCAACGAACCGATCCCGGGGCTGATGCATGCCGATCTCGGTGGCTATCACGTCGACGACATCGAAATTGTCTGTGCGTTCGATGTCGCCAGAAGCAAGGTCGGCCGTGACGTCGCGGATGCGATCTACGCTCCCCCCAACAACACGTTCCGCTTTGTCGACGCGCCGACGACCGGCGTTCTCGTCGAACGCGGGCCGACGCTTGACGGGATCGGCAAATATCTGCGCGACGAAATCGAAGAAGCGCCCGAACCGGTTGCCAATGTCAGCGAGATCCTGCGCGACAGCGGAGCCGATGTGTTGGTCTCCTACCTGCCGGTGGGTTCGGAAGAGGCGACGCACTTCTACGCTGAATGCGCGCTCGAGGCCGGCTGTGCCTTCGTCAATTGCATACCGGTTTTCATCGCCTCGCGTCCGGAATGGCGCCGGCGCTTCGAGCAACGCGGGCTGCCGCTGGTCGGCGACGACATCAAGAGCCAGGTCGGCGCCACCATCGTGCACCGGTTGCTGGCCAATCTCTTTCGCGAGCGCGGCGTGCGCATCGATCGCACCTATCAGCTGAATTTCGGCGGCAACACCGATTTTCTCAACATGCTCGAACGCGAGCGGCTGGAATCGAAGAAAATCTCCAAGACGCAATCGGTAACCAGCCAGCTCGATGTTCCCCTGGAGCCGGGCAACATCCATGTCGGCCCCAGCGACCACGTGCCTTGGCTCACCGACCGCAAATGGGCCTACATCCGCGTCGAAGGCACGACCTTCGGCGGCGTGCCGCTGAATGCCGAGCTCAAGCTGGAAGTGTGGGATTCGCCCAATTCAGCCGGCGTGGTGATCGATGCGGTGCGCTGCGCCAAGCTCGCGCTCGACCGCGGCATTGCCGGGGCGCTGACGGGTCCTTGCAGCTACTTCATGAAATCGCCACCCGAACAGTTCACCGACGCCGAAGCGCGCCAGCGCACGCTCGCTTTCATCGCCGGTAAGGACGAGCCATTGCTGGATGTCGCGGAATGACGACGACGTTCTTTTTGATCCGCCATGCGGCGCACGACAATGTCGGCTCGTACCTTGCGGGCCGCATGGCCGGTGTATGTCTCGGCGAGGCCGGCAAGGCTCAAGCCGAGCAGCTTGGCGGCCGCATGGCCCGTGAGACGATTGCAGCCATTCTATGCAGCCCGCGCGAGCGCACGCAGGAGACGGCGGTTCCGATCGCTCTCGCTTGCGGTGTCGGCGAAATCGCGATCCGCGCCGAACTCGACGAGATCGACTTCGGCGACTGGTCGGGGAAGACTTTCGACGAATTGAACGGCGATGCCAGTTGGCGCGCGTGGAACGATCAGCGGCAGGAGGCCCGGACACCGAGCGGCGAGACCATGCTGGATGTCCAGGAGCGCATCGTCTCGCTGATGAACGGCGTCCGCGAGCTGCATCAGAACCAATGTGTCGCCCTGATCAGCCACGCCGATGTGATTAAGGCCGCCGTCTGCAAGGTGCTTGGCTTGCCGGTAGGCGACTGCTTTCGCTTCGACATCGATCCCGCCTCGATCACGACGATCGTATCGGGCGACTGGGGCTCGAAGCTCCTGCGATTGAACGAAGCTGCCTGACGAGGAAATTCCCCATGCGGATGGTCATTTTCGGTCTTACCGTCACGTCTTCATGGGGAAACGGCCATGCCACGCTGTGGCGTGGGCTGATCCGCGCCCTCGCCCGGCTGGGCTGGTCGATCACCTTTTTCGAACGCGACACCCCCTATTATGCCGGGACCCGCGATCTGGATCAACTCGATGGAGGCAACGTCGTCATCTATCCGGACTGGGAGGACATCCGCCGCGTCGCGGAACGGGCGATGAAGCAAGCGGATGTCGTGGTCGTCACCTCTTATTGTCCCGACGCCGTCGAGGCTTCGCGCCTCGCGCAGCAGGCATGCCGCGGACTGCGTGTCTTTTACGATCTCGATACTCCAGTCACGCTTGCCCGCGTCGAACAAGGTGAGCGGCCGCCCTATTTCGGACCTGAAGGCCTTGCCGACTACGACCTCGTCCTGAGCTACACCGGCGGCCCGGCGATCGAGGCGCTGAAGACGGTGCTGGGCGCGCGCCGCGTGATGCCGCTCTACGGGCATGTCGATCCGGACCAGCACCGGCCGGCAGAGAAGCGGGCCGAATTCGCCGGTGATCTGTCCTATCTCGGGACCTACGCGGCGGATCGCCAGGCCGGCGTCGAAAAGCTTCTGGTCCGCCCGGCCGCGCGCCTGCCCGACCAGCGCTTCATCATCGGCGGCGCACAATATCCGCAGGAATTCCCATGGAGCGACAACATCTTCTTCGTCAGGCATCTGCCGCCCGCCGACCATCCGGCGTTCTTCTCCTCGTCGCGGCTGACACTGAACGTCACCCGCGAAGCGATGGCGCAAAAGGGCTGGTGCCCGTCGGGACGGCTCTTCGAAGCGGCCGCGTGTGGAGCTGCCATCGTCACCGACGCATGGCCAGGCCTCGCGGAATTCTTCGAACCCGGCCGCGAAGTGCTGTTGGCGCGCGACACGGATGATGTGGTCGCGGCACTGCAATTGCCGGAGTTCGAGCTCGACGGCATTCGAAGGCGAGCCCGCGAACGGGTCTTGGGCGAGCACACTTCCGCCAAGCGCGCAGCGGAACTGGACAAAATCCTGGCCGATGCCTTGCGAAACCCAGTCGGTGAACCGATGAAGGAAGCAGTCTGATGTTGGGCATCGTGCCTGCTGCCGGACGCGGCAGCCGCATTCAACCGCTCGGCTTCTCGAAGGAGCTGCTGCCGGTCGGCAGCAGGATCGACGGACAGACCGAACGTCCCTGCGCCGTGAGCGAGTATCTGGTACGGCGAATGGTCCAGGCCGGCGTCGACAAGATTTGCTTCATCATCGGATCGGGCAAATCCGACATCCTCGAATATTATGCCGCCGGCTACGGTGAGGCGGCAGCGCTCTTCGTGGTGCAGCCTCAACCCGTCGGTCTCTGCGATGCGATTTTCCGGGCAGCGCCCCTCGTCGCGCCCGACGAGGTCGTCCTCGTCGGGCTTCCAGATACGATCTGGTTTCCCGAGGACGGCTTCTGTCGCTTGCCTGACGATCAGCTTTCTTTTCTGCTCTTCCCGGTGGATAGCCCGGAATTCTTCGACGCCGTCGTTACCGATGATGAGGAGCGGGTGATCGAAATCCAGGTCAAGCGGCAGGACGCCGCCACGAACTGGGTTTGGGGCGCGTTCAAGATGCCCGGCCATATCCTGCATCGGCTTGCGGCGCTCTGGCGCGAGCGGGATGGTCGTGACGAATATATCGGCACGCTGATCAACGCCTACCTTGCGGGCGGGGGGGTGGCCTATGGTGTCAAGGCAGGGTCCGCTTATGTCGATGTCGGTACTTTCAATGGGTATCGCACAGCTCTGCGGTTGCTTGAAAACGGCGTCCCGTCAGCTCATCAGCAGCCCGCAACGATCATGCCCGGCGCGCATTCGCATGTGCCTGTCGTTCCGGGTGAAGGAGCCTGACCATGTTGCATTCCCATGCCGAAATCCGCCGGCGCATCGACGCGCTCGGCCCGTGGTTCCACAATATGGACCTGGCCGGCGTCGAAACCGCGCCCGACCACTTTCTCGGCAACTACCCGCTGATCAAATGGCGCAAATTCGCCGATGCCATACCCGCTGATCTGACCGGCAAGACCGTGCTGGATATTGGCTGCAATGCCGGCTTCTACTCGATCGAGATGAAACGGCGGGGCGCCGCCCGTGTCCTCGGGATCGATTTCGACGAGGCCTATCTGGCGCAGGCCCGCTTTGCCGCCGAGA
The DNA here is from genome assembly GCF_006442275.1 of Mesorhizobium sp. B2-3-10. NCBI lineage: Bacteria > Pseudomonadati > Pseudomonadota > Alphaproteobacteria > Hyphomicrobiales > Phyllobacteriaceae > Mesorhizobium > Mesorhizobium sp. B2-3-10. The sequence goes on along the minus strand of NZ_VFVT01000007.1, from coordinate 17,551 downwards.
TCGCGGACTGTGATATCGAATTCCAGAAGTTGTCGGTCTACGACGTCGGTGCCCTGCGCGAGACATTCGATGTCGTGCTGTTCATGGGGGTGCTTTACCATCTGCGCCACCCCTTGCTCGCGCTCGACCTGATCCGTGAGCACGTCGCCGGCGACCTGTTGATCTTTCAGTCCATGCAGCGCGGCAGCAAGGACCTGCCCGCGTTGGAAGAAAACTATCATTTCTGGACGCATGATCTGTTCGACCAGCCGGAATTTCCCAAGCTGCATTTCATCGAACACCGCTATGCCGACGATCCGACCAACTGGTGGATACCGAACCGGGCCTGCACCGAAGCGATGCTGCGCAGCGCCGGTTTCGAGATCGTTCTGCATCCCGAGCAGGAGGTCTATTTCTGCCGCGCTGCCGGCGATCCGGCCGGCGGTGGCGCGATATATCCGTCGAAAGGAAAGCTCCATGATTGAAGCCGCGATGATCTGGAACGAGCCCAACAACAAATCGCATTGGGACCCCGAGCTCGACCCCGATTGGAGCCGCTTTGCCAGGATGGCAGTCCTGTCGGCGGACGCGATCGCATCCGAGAACCCGGCTCTGACAAAAGTGCTTGGCGGCATCTCGCCGATAGACCCCGGCTTTATCACGCGCATGAAGGAATTCGGCGTGCTGGACCATGTTGACGCCGTCGCTGTTCACGGCTTTCCCCTCGACTGGAACCTGTGGCAAATTCAGGAATGGCCGCAGAAGATCGGTGAGATCGCGACCGTCACCGACCTCCCCATCTGGGTCAGCGAGGTCGGCGTATCGACCTTCGGGGCCGAGGAAATACAGGTCTGGGGGCTCAAGCGCACCGCCGAATTGCTGCTCGGCAACGCACCGCGAATCCAGTGGTACAGCCTCTATGACCTTCCGCGCGAATGGGAAGCAACGACGCGGCATCGCGAGGCGGAGGGATCTTCCTATTACCGCCATTTCCACATGGGGCTGCTGCGCCAGGACGGTACGCCAAAACCGGCGCTGGAAGAATTCCTACGCTACACACCCGCAATGGGCCTGGTGCAGTGGTTTCATTTCGAGGACCCGCGGCTGGACGATGCCGTCGCCTGGATGAAGCGGCTCGGCGTGACCAATATGCGCACGGGGCTTTCCTGGGCCGATAGCTTCAGGCCGAATGCGTTGGACTGGTTCGACCGACAGATGGAAGCACTCGCCGCTTTCGACGTCACGGTCACCTTCTGCTTCACGCCCGAGCATCGCGGAATGATGCCTCACCACACCAGCCCCCCGCTGGTACCCGAGGAATTCGCCGAGTTCTGTGCAACGATGATCCGCCGCTACGCGCCCGGCATGACGTCCGCCTCGCTCCCGACGCAGCGGGCCTCGGCTGCGTGAGGCTCTCATGCGATCCGGTCCGCGATCATCGGAGGCACTGACCGAAGTCAAGGCCCTCGGCCCCTTCGAGATCGGCACCAGGTCGTGCGCAACCGCCTGCGCCCATCCCGCACCATGGCTCGGCCGGCCATGACGCTCACCGTCCTCAACGTCGCCTATCCCCTCGCGCCTGTCGGACCGGATGCGGTCGGGGGTGCCGAACAGGTCCTGTCGATGCTCGATCGGGCACTGGTCGGCGCGGGTCATCGGTCTATCGTCGTCGGCTGCCGGGGCTCCAGCGCGAGCGGCACGCTTGTGGAAACGCCAGCGGAAGGCGGCGTGCTCGACGAGGTGGCGAAGAGCCGCGCGCAACAGGCTCATCGAACCGCGATCGCCGCTGCCCGCGCCAGGTGGCCGATCGATGTGGTTCATCTGCATGGCATCGATTTCGATGCCTATCTGCCCGACGATGGCCCGACCTTGGTGACCCTTCACCTGCCGCTGGACTGGTATCCGGCCGGGGCCTTGCAGCCGACGCGCGACGACCTGTGGCTTCATGCAGTCTCGGCCGCCCAGCAGAAAACCGCGCTACCCGGCGCCAAACTGGCCCCGCCAATTCCGAATGGAGTAGACATAGAGGCGCTCAGCCTGCCGCAGCCAAAGCGCGACTTCGCACTGGTCCTGAGCCGCATCTGCCCGGAAAAGGGCATCCACCTGGCGCTGGACGCGGCCAAGCAGGCAGGGGTGCCGCTGGTCGTCGGCGGTAAGGTCTATCCCTATGAAACGCACACGCGTTACTTTCGCGACGAGGTCCAACCTCGCCTCGACGGCCGCCGCCGCTTTCTTGGTCCGCTCGGTTTCACCGCCAAGCGACGCTTTCTCAACGCAGCGCGCTGTCTGGTCATCCCGAGCCTTGCCGCCGAGACCAGCTCCCTCGTCGCCATGGAGGCGCTGGCCTGCGGCACACCGGTGATCGCCTTTCCGAATGGTGCGCTTCCGGACGTGATTGAGCACGGCAAGACCGGTTTTCTCGTCAATACGGTCGACGAGATGGCACAAGCCATCGTTGCGGCGTCAAGCCTGGACGTCGAGACATGCCGCGCCGAGGCGCGACGGCGGTTCTCGCTGGAGCGAATGATCTCGTCTTACATGGATGCCTATCAAGCATTGGCACGACTTGGCACCGATGCCGGGCGCCTCGCCGTCACACCGTGAGCAAGTCTGTGTTGCGCGGCGAGATCATCGATGATCCGGCGCAATTCGATGCGCTTGCGGCGGATTGGTGGGGACTGTGGGAGCAGAGTTCCTCGGCGACGCCGTTTCAATCTCCTGCGTGGCTGGTGCCATGGTGGCGCACATTCGGGCCCGGCGACCTGGCGACGGTCGCGGTCTGGCGCGGAAGCGAACTGATAGGGCTGGCGCCGCTTTATCTGGAGCACGGGACCGCCGGCTCGAAACTTCTTCCGGTCGGCATTTCGCTCAGCGACTATCTGGATATCCTGTGTGTTCCCGGCGTCGAAAACCAGGTCGCGGCCATTGTTGCCGAAAAGATCCTCTCGGTCGGCTGGTCGCAGTGGATCCTGTCGGATTTGCCGGAAGGCGGCGCCGGTCTTGCGATTGCGCATCCCGATCTGAAGGCGGGGCGGCCAGCCGCTCATGGTGCTTGCCCCGTGCTCGCCATCGCCGGAGACGATACCCTTGCAGGCTGTGTACCCTCCCGGCGCCGGCGCCAGTTGCGGCGGGCGCGGCAGGCCGCATCCAGACGCGGCCGGATCGCGTTGTCGTCGGCACGAGGCGATCCTCAAACCTTCCTCGATCAGTTGATCCGCCTGCACGACACGCGCTGGGCCGGACACGGAGGTGGCGTGTTGGCCGACGCGGCTGCAGAGGAATTCCACAGGCGCTCACTTCCCTTGCTCGACGCTCGCGGCCTGGTCCGATGCTGGCTTTTGGCACTCGATGGCAGGACGGTCGGGGCCTATTACGGCTTCCACCATCGCGGTCGTGCCTATGCCTATCTCGGGGGCTTCGACCCCGCCTATGCCGAAGAGAGCCCAGGGGCGATCCTGATCGGCCACGCGATCGCGGAATCGATCCGCGAAGGTGCGCGCGAGTTCGATTTCCTGCGCGGCCAGGAAGCGTACAAATATGGCTGGGGCGCCATCGACAGGTGGACGATGCGCAGGGTCTGGACGCGGAGTTGATACCATGCCTGCAACCAAGCCAAAATCCGCTCCGCGCCGCACTACGATCAGATCGGCTGTTGAAGACTGCATGGCGGATGGTGTCTGCGCCGAAGCAGTCGTCGCCAGGCTGGCGCTTCACCTGCAGACTGGGATCAGGGCGGCGGAACTGGCAAAGATCGTGCTGGATATCGTTCCGATGAATGCGCGAGACGCGGAAAGGCTGCAAGAGGTAGCCGGGTTGCTTCGCCGCAAGCCAGATATCTTTGCCACATTGCGAGCGACGGGAGCGGCCGTTCGGCACACACGCGACGACGGGGAGACCGGTGCCGCCGTCGTCACGCGGCTGGCCTCGAGCTTCGATGCGGCGGCAGCGATTTCGGAGACAGCAAGTGTCCAGCTCGCATCCCTAGGGGATGAGGAAAGGCTCTCGGCCACGACCGACGAAGTCGTCGCCTGGCTCAAGCAGCAGGACTTCTCCGGAACCCGCCGGGATATTCTGGACATTGGTTGTGGCATCGGCCGTTTCGAGCATGCGCTTTCCAACTCCTTCAACCGCATGATCGGCATCGACATATCCTCGCGGATGATCTCCATCGCCTCCGAGCGGTGCGCCGCGCTGGGCAACGTCGAGTTGCGGCAAACCTCCGGTCTCGATTTGAGCGAATTCGACGACGGCAGTTTCGATTGCGTGCTGGCGGTTGACAGCTTTCCTTATCTGGTTCTGGCCGGCATGGCCGAGCGGCATTTCGATGAGATCGCACGCGTTCTGAAACGGCCTGGCTGGCTCGCCTTGCTGAACTATTCCTATCGCGGATCGCTTTCGTGGGACCGCGCCGATGTCGGCCGCCTGGCGGAAGCTCACCAAATGCGGGTCGTCATCAATGGCGAGAAGCCGTTTCGGTCATGGGATGGCGAGGCTTTCCTACTGGCTCGTGGCGGCGGAACATTACTGCGCGCCGCCAGTTCGGACGTCGAACCAGAGGCGCCGAAGATCGGCACCGACCCGAAGGAGGAAATCATGGCACCCGCGGCAAGAAAGATCGGCTGCGGGAACAGCACGGCGATGAGCGCGGGCTGGACTGCAATCTCGTCAAGTCCGATCAATATCAGGATCATGCCGCCGACCAGGCGCCGAAGAACGCCGTCACCCCATGTCCTTTGCCTGCAGCGTAAGGCCAAGGAAATAAAGCTGTGCAAGGATTGGCGGCAACACTGCCGGCGGCGGACATCGCCTTGTAATGTCCGGCGTTTGTCACCACACTAAAGTCAGGGACTGCTGGTTATCAAGAGAATATGGATGTCTCACTCGAGCGACGATACCGCGGACCCGCAATTCGGTCTGGCCATGGATCAGGAGATCACTTCTCTCCTGGACGCCATAGAGCAGGAAAAAATTCCAGACCGGCTAACCAGGCTGGCCATGGAGTTGCAAAACGCGCTGGTTGAGAAACGTCGACGTGACGTGCAGAACTGATTATCTGCGGCTGTCACCCTCCATATCGAGTTGACCATCCGATAGATGATTTCGTCTTTCGATTAGTGTCTGCAACGAACTCTCCCCAAGCAACTCGAGAATATTGGCGCGGGCACGGTTCAGCCGACTTTTTACCGTCCCCACCGCGCAGCCGCATATCTCGGCCGTTTCTTCATAACTCACCCCCAGAACGCCAATCAGCATCAGAACCTCGCGTTGGTGTTCCGGCAACTTTTGTATGGCGGCGTGGACTTCCTTGCTTTGAACGCTCCATTCCTGGGTGGCTTCCGAAATCGGTCGGGACGACGCGCAGTCGAGCAGGCCTGGCGCTTCCCGGGCAGCGATCTTGACCCGGGTGTAGTACGTGTTGCGCATGATGGTGAAGAGCCACGACTTCATGCGTGTGCCGGGTTCGAACTTGTCGATGTTGGCGAGACCCTTGGTCAGTGTCTCCTGTACCAGATCGTCGGCATCGTCGGGGACGCGGCAGAAGGTGCGCGCGAAAGCCCGCATGGCGGGTATGAGCTCAACGATGGAAACTTCATTGGTTTCTTGGTCGGCCAAAATGTAGCCTCCGGATGACAATGGTCCAGCTCCCAGAAGAAGAGTGTATGAACGCAGCCCCTGCTAAATGCATGGAAGTTTGGTTCGTTCCTCGCGCTGAAGACAACTCTTCAGAAATTCCGCGCAGCGGGGGCATCTTACCCAATCGGCCCATGCCGTCGCCGCGATAGGGATGGCGCCTTGGGCGATGCACGCGCGCACAGCGGTTCTTTCACGGGAACAAAGCCGCGCACCGGCAGTTTGACCTCCTGAGTACTTCCACCCCCCTCCGGCATCAAAACGAGGTATGTCATGGCCAAATCCGCCCGTCGCTCCGCTCGCCAATCGGCAAGTGGACAGGAACCGGATAGCGCGCGCGGAAACGGCGGGGAATTGCACCAGATCGCCGGGGGTGAGACGCCCACTCTGACCACGGCGCTCGGAACACCCGTCTCCGACGATCAAAACACATTGCGGATCGGCGAACGCGGACCAGCGCTGATCGAGGACTCTCATTTTCGGGAGAAGATTTTCCACTTCGACCACGAACGCATTCCCGAAAGGGTCGTACATGCCCGGGGCTATGGCGCGCATGGTTACTTCGAGACCTACGAGTCTCTGGCCAAATACACACGTGCCGATATTTTCCAGAGGGCCGGCGAAAAGACACCGGCTTTCGTGCGCTTCTCGACGGTTGCCGGCAACAAGGGCTCGTTCGATCTCGCCCGCGACGTCCGCGGCTTCGCGGTCAAGCTCTACACCAGGGAAGGCAATTGGGATCTGGTCGGCAACAATATCCCGGTCTTCTTCATCCAGGACGCGATCAAGTTTCCCGACCTGATCCATGCCGCCAAACAGGAGCCGGACCGGGCCTTTCCTCAAGCCCAGACCGCTCACGATAATTTCTGGGACTTCATCAGCCTGATGCCGGAATCGATGCACATGGTGATGTGGATCATGTCGGATCGCGCGATCCCGCGCTCCTTCCGCTTCATGCAGGGCTTTGGCGTCCACACGTTCCGCCTGGTCAACGCGAAAGACGAATCCACCTTCGTCAAATTCATTTGGAAGCCAAAGCTCGGCATGCAATCGGTGGTCTGGAATGAGGCGGTCAAGATCAATGGCGCCGATCCAGACTTTCACCGTCGCGATCTATGGGACGCCATCCAGTCCGGCAATTTCCCGGAGTGGGAGTTGACGGTGCAATTGTTCGATCAGGCGTTTGCCGACAGCTTCGACTTCGACATTCTGGACGCAACCAAGATCATTCCTGAAGAGGTGCTCGAACCGATCCCGGTCGGGCGGCTGGTGCTTGACCGGATGCCGGATAATTTCTTCGCGGAGACCGAGCAGGTTGCCTTCATGACGCAGAATGTGCCGCCCGGAATTGACTTCTCCAACGATCCGCTTCTGCAGGGCCGCAACTTCTCCTATCTCGATACCCAGTTGAAACGGCTGGGCAGCCCGAACTTTACCCATCTTCCGATCAATGCGCCGAAGTGCCCGTTCGCCCATTTCCAACAGGACGGACACATGGCTATGCGCAATCCGGTCGGTCGCGCCAACTATGAACCGAATTCATGGGGGCTGGGACCGCGCGAGGATCCGCAACGCGGCTTCCGTTCCTTCGCCGATGCCGAGGACGGGCAGAAGGTGCGTCTGCGCGCGGAAAGCTTCGCCGATCACTACAGCCAGGCCCGGCAATTCTTCAACAGCCAGACACCGCCGGAGCAGCGCCACATCGCCATGGCGCTGACCTTCGAATTGAGCAAGGTCCAGGCACCGGCGATCCGCGAACGCATGGTTTCGCATCTGCTGAACATCGACGAAACCCTGGCGACCACCGTCGCCGACAAGCTTGGCATTCGGAATATGCCCGACCCCGCGGAGGCAGCCGTTCCGACGCGCGACGACCTGCCGCCTTCGCCGGCGCTCAGCATCATCGAGAACGGGCCTGACAGTTTCAAGGGCCGCAAAGTCGGCGTCTTGCTTAGCAATGGAACCGACACAGGGCTGTTCGAAGAGCTCCGTTCCGCCATCGAAACGGAAGGGGCCGTGATGGAGGTGATCGCGCCCAAGGTGGGCGGCGTCGACGCGGCTGACGGCACTCACATCGAGGCCAGACACATGATCGACGGCGGCCCGTCTGTGTTGTTTGACGCCGTGGTGCTGCTCCTCTCCGAGGAGGGTGCCGAGATGCTGCTCGACGAGGCGGCCGCGAGGGACTTCGTGTCGGATGCGTTCGCGCATTGCAAATTCATCGGCTTCACAGCGGCGGCCCAACCTCTCCTGGCCAAGGCGGGCGTAGCTCCCGATGCCGATGAGGGGCTGATCGGGCTTGATACCGCAGGTTCCGTGAAGACGTTTATAGAGGCGTGCCGCAAACTGCGGCTGTGGGCACGGGAGACCGCCGTCAAGCTTTGATGCGGAGAGCCATGCGCTGTCACACCGGCGCATGGCTGCAAGGCCGGTATGCAGCCATGCCTAGGCCCTATGGTTGGTGGGCCTCTCTGGCGGCCTGTTCTCGCTGCTGTTTCAGGACCTCGTCGGTCCCGACCAGCTTCTTTGCTCCGCCTGGAATTGCCGTGGACACCACCGCCGGAGGGTCGCTTGCCGGAAAAGAATCCTCCAACCCGGCCTGCAGTTGATCCTCGAGCGTCCGCGGTTCTTCGGAGCGGCCGGGCGTCCTGCGTGTATCCATCTTCTCCAGCGGCTGTTTCTTCTTTGGTGACTCATTGGCTTCGCGGATCAAGGCATAAAGCTGCTCGATCGCGAATTCCTTGATCGTTTCGAAATCCGGCCGATCGTCCTTCGTCGCCTCTATCTGATCGACCATGGCCTTCTCGAACCGCCCAAGGCTTTCATCGCCGCAGGCATGGGAAAGGCGCAGCAATGCCTCGTGCAGCATCATCGGGGTGAAGTAAGCCGACGCTTCAAGCCTGAGTTGCCGCAGACGATCCGGAGTGGCAGCCTGGAATTTTGACATGGACGGTGTCCTTTCTCTCACGAGCGTGTCAACGACAGTTGATCGCCGATGTTCCACCACGCCTGAACATACCTGATGTCCAGCGACCTACCGGAACCAGCTTGCCGGCCTCCGGAACCGTCCATGATCTTGCGTGACTGGTCTTGGTGAACCGGTTCTCCCGCAAGGCGCCCGGCGGGCGTTTTCCAGCATGTCACGATTTCTTGTGACGAAGGAATGCAGGTCCGGCACGCGCCTGCCAACCCGATCGAGCGGACGGCGTTGCCTGACGCCATCGCGGCTCATCGGCGCCCCTGCAGCAAGAACACCGCCCGATCAGTCGCCCCCAGGGAGAAGAACGACTTCGGGCGGCGCTCCGAGCCAGTGGCTCATTTGTTGCAGTTCTGCATGTTCGACGTCGTGTTGCCGGTGGCGGTGTTGTTGTCGATGTCGTTGCCCGCGGCATCCTTGCAACGGTCGGTCATGCCGTTCGACTTGGTTGTCGAATTTGTCGTGCTCGGGTCGGCGGGCGTGGTCGTCGCACCGGAGCCTGTGCCGACGCCAGTGCCGGTCGTGGTGCCGCCACTGGTGGCGCCGGACGTCGAGCCTGAACCGGTGCCGTTCGACTGTGCCATGGCCGACGTGGCCAGAGCGACCGTAAGCACGGTTGCGGAGAGAAGTTTGGTGATCATCGGAGCATCTCCTTTGGTTGTGTACTGCTTCCACCAAACCTGTCTTTCCCGGATATGTTCCGAGTGAAACGCTCTTCAGCCAAATTCTCATGGATGGGTTCTTGTGCCGATGCGAACGCTTTCGGCACGCCTGGGTTTGCTTGCAGGGGGCGGCGGTGGGCCTGTCAGTTGACAGGAACGGCAGAGTCCGTTCGGACGGGATCACCAGCCCCAAACGATCTTCCCATGCACATGGCGACGATGGATTAGTTGAGCTGGCCGAGGATACCAGAGCTGTTGGCCAGGACAAAACTCCAGTAGATCTGGAGCGCTATCGTGCAGATTGCGGCGGCCGAGATCGGCACGCCGAAAGGCACCACACCCCTCTCATCGAGATGCTGGACGTAGACGCGGAAGGCACTTTGAGGCAGCAGGAGCGGGTTCTTCACGACCAGGGCCGTGGCGAGCGCGAAAACCAGCAGCAGCAGCGAAAATACCGTCAGGCCACTACCGCCGATCAAAAGCGGCACGACCGCCAGCAGCTTGACGTCGCCGGCACCGATCTTGCGCAGCAACCAGAATGGGAAGAGCGCCAGAAACAGCAACAGGCCGGCCATCGCGCTCAAGCCCATATCCCACCAGGACCTGGATTGAAGCGACAAAAGCAGGAGCGATCCAAGTCCCAGGCAGAGCAGCAGCAGCACGTCGCGGTTGGATATTCTCTGGGTGGTGAAGTCGAGCCAGGCAATCCGTGCGAGCAGGGCCGCAGCCAGGATCTTGAGCACTATCGCTTCGGTCAGCAGCATGTTAGCGCTCGATGTTCTGCACGCTCGACGACAGCAGCTTTAGATTGTTGGCGACTGTCGGATCGTTGGGCGCCAGTTCATAGGCCCTGAGGAAATTGCTGCGTGCATCCTGCAGCTTGCCGCGCAGCAGATCGGAATAGCCGACATTGTTGTAATATTCGGGCGACGGCCCCATCAGCTTGAACGCGCGCCCATAGGCGCGGTCGGCAAGGTCGAAGCGGTGGATGCGGTCGCATGAAGCGGCCAAACCCATCCAGGCGCCGCCGTCATTGGGCGCCAACTGCGTCGCCTTGAAGAACAAGGCGCCGGAATTGCCGTAGTTTTCGGCGCGGAACTGGTTCTTGGCCTCCGCGACCGCCTGGTCCGAGACGTAATATTCGACGTCGCTGACGGTCTTCAATCCGTCGAAGGCGTCGCCAAACGACGTCACGTCGCCTTTCGAGGGTTCGTTGGTGCGCACGACCCCACCAGTGGTGTCCGCACCGTTTGTCTGGCATCCGGCAAGCGCCGCCAACAACAGACTGGCAGCGACGACGGTTGCGAGGCGCGTTGGCCCTGTCATTTTTATCCCCCAAGAGTCCTGCGACTCTATTTTAGAATCAAAGCATATACCCATTTAGAAGAAAATGCCCTTCATCCGAATTATCACCGGCAACATGATGACCATCATGACGACCGGGAAGATGCACAACCCCAACGGGATCATCATTTTGACGGGAAGAGAATTGGCCCGCTCCTCGGCACTCAGGATTCGTTGCCCACGCATCTCCGCGCTATAAACACGCAAAGCGTCGGTGAGGCTGGTGCCAAGTTCCTCAGACTGCCGGAACAGCACGGCCAGCGCCCTCGCCTCATCAAGGCCAATGCGGTCCGAGAGTTCGCGCAACGCCTCTCGCAGCGGCTTGCCAGCGCGCAGTTGCAAATTCATGATCGACAGCTGTATTCCCAGCCATTTGTGGGTGGCGGCCATTTCATGGCTGACGCGTTCGACTGCCCCCTCCAGGCTCATGCCGGCATCGGCGCAAGTGATCATCATGTCCATGAAGTCGGGGAAAGCTCTACGATATATCTGTTTCTGGCTGTTTTCGAAACGGTCGAGCAGAATGGAGGGAACCACCATGCAGGCGAGGCCGAACAGGGCAGAACCAGCAAGGGTGATGAAACCTGGCAGCTGCGGCGGCAGAACCCGCGACAGGATTGCATACATTGCCAGAAAACCAACGCATACCGCGACAAGGCGGGACAGCGTATAAATCAGCGGTGCGCTCGATTTATAGAAGCCGGCGCGAAACAGCTTCGCTTCCAAGGCGTTTGGCTCTTCCCGCTCCTTCTCGACCGACTTGAAGTATGCCTCGACCGGCCGTTGCGCGGCAAGCTTGGCAAGCTGGTCTTGTCCGAGCATCGATCGGCGGTCTGTAATCCCTTCGCCCATCAGGCTCTGCGCGACGAGCTTTCGTGTCTGCAAAGCCGGCAGGAAGACAAGCGCACCGAACAGGAAGAAGGACACCGCCGCCACAAAGACGGCAATCGACACCAACAAGCCCAGGTCCTGAATGTTCGAAAACAATTTTGTTCGTCGCCCCAGTCAAAAATCGAAAGTAACCATCCGGTACATGATGAAATCGCCAAGCAGCGCCCACAACCCAAAAATCAGGAATATCGGGAAGATGAGCGGATTGCCCCAGACGGCGCCGTAATAGGCTGGGGCAAGGATTTGAAGTGCGAAGAACATCACAATAGGGAACAAGGAGATGATCCACGCGGAGACACGACCTTCGGCCGAAAGTGCCCTGATTTTCATCCGCAATTTCTGCCGTTCACGCATAACCGAGGAAAGATTAGCCAGAATTTCGGTCAAATTGCCGCCCGTCTTAGCCTGGATCGACAGCGATACCGACAGCAGCTGAAGGCCATCGAAGCCGACACGCTGCGAAAGCTTTCGCACGGCCTGCTCGATGCTGAGGCCAAAGGTGATCTCGTCGGAGACGATACCGAACTCGGTACCGAGCGGATCCGGCATCTCGCGCCCCACAAGACCGATCGCGACCGAAGCGGGATGTCCGGCGCGCAGCGAGCGAACAATCATGTCCAGCGCATCCGGCAGCTGTTTGGCGAACTTCCGGATTCGCTTGTTGCGGGCACGCCGGAGAACGAGCAGCGGCAGGACAAGCCCCAAGACCAGAAAGACAATGAGCGACGGCAAGGCAGAAAAATTGAAGATTACCAGCAGCAACGCCATCGCCAGCCCTGCAAGCAGAAATGTTGCGGCGAAGGTCAACGGATTTCCGGTGATACCGGACTGGGTATAGAGCCTGTTCAACCAGACCATACCGAAAAGAAAATCGCCCGAGTCCGTGAGCCCGCGCTCTCGCAGCAATCCCTGTAACGTCTGTTCGGCCGGGACGTCGCCAGCGAGCCGCTTCAATCGGCGATTAACTGCTAGAGACCGGGAGCGGCGGCCGGCAAATGAAAGATACAGGGCTTCGCCGGCGAGAATGACCGAAGCCGCCGCTAGCATGTAGATGAAGTACAGTAGAGCTTGACCGGTCGGCATCAGAGGGCGACCTGCGGGCTGAAGGCGTCCTTGGCAAAATGATGGCCAAGCGTCGCAGCCTCCGGAGCGAAACGCGGACGGACACCCGTTGCGCGGAAGTCTCCGACGACCTTGCCCTCGGCTGTGACCTCACGGCGGACGAAATGATAGATTTCCTGAAGCTGGACGACATTACCCTCCATGCCAGTCAGCTCCGATATGGAGGTGACACGCCGGCCGCCGTCCGAAAGACGCTGTGTCTGGACGATGATGTCGATGGCCGAGGCGATCTGTGCCCGGATTGAATCATGCGTCATCGGCATGCCGGCCATGCCGACCATCTGTTCGAGCCGCGAGATCGCGTCGCGCGGCGTGTTGGCATGGATTGTGGTCATCGAGCCCTCATGGCCGGTGTTCATCGCCTGCAGCATGTCGAAGGCTTCCTCGCCGCGCACCTCGCCGACGATGATGCGGTCCGGCCGCATGCGCAACGCGTTCTTCAGCAATTCGCGCTGGCGAACCTCGCCCCTCCCCTCGACATTGGGTGGCCGCGTCTCCAGCCGGCCGACATGCGGCTGCTGCAATTGCAGTTCGGCCGCATCCTCGATGGTGATCAGTCGTTCTTTCGAGGGTATGTAGCTCGACAAGGCATTGAGCAACGTCGTCTTGCCGCTGCCGGTGCCGCCCGAAACCAGGATCGATTTCCGTGCCTGGACGGCGATCCGCAGCAGCTCGATCATCGGCGGCCGGATCGAATTGAATGCCATCAAACGCTCGAGGGAATAGGGGTTCTTGGAGAACTTGCGGATCGATACCAGCGGGCCATCGACCGAGATAGGCCGCACCGCGATGTTGACACGTGAGCCGTCATCCAGGCGGGCATCAACCATCGGCGACGATTCATCGACCCGACGCCCAATATTCGAGACTATCTTGTTGATGACGCGCAGCAGATGCGCCTCATCACGAAACCGGATGGCCGTCTCTTCGACCAAGCCGTGCCGCTCGATGAAAACCCGCTTGTGGGTATTGATCATGATGTCTGTGATCGAATCGTCCTTGAGCAGCGGTTCGATCGGCCCAAGCCCCAGCATCTCATCTGCCGTGTCGCTGGTCAGCTGATCGAGTTCGCGTGCATTCAACGGCACATTTCGATTTCGAACGAACTCGCGCACGATGGGGCGGATCTCATTCAGGATCTCGTCCTTGGAAGCATTTTCCAGAGCCGTCAGATTGAATCGATCGATAAGATGCCGATGAAGATCAACCTTGAGCGTCAGAAAATCGTTGGCATGCGATTCGATTTCGACTGTCGGAGAAAGGGCCGAAGCGGCAGGCGGCACAGTCAGCGGCTCAGCCTTTGTTGCGACCTGCTGCTCGCTTGGTCCCTTGATAAACCGCCCCAGCATAATCCCTTATACCCCTCCAGCGCATATTAGCGGAAACTAAACGTTAACCACGCGACGCACAAGCGCCGGGGCGCCTCACGTACCGCCAATACTTTCAACATAGTTAAGAAGCGCACTCGAAAAATATCGTTTTTATTATGGGTCCCGCGCTGCCAACCATGACTGAGTGAATAAGCGTCCAGAGCGCCCTTTGGTGCTTGGGTGCTCTAACGTCGCAATCCACTCCATATCTGGCTATAACCCCTTAGATATAAAGGAGTATGCCGTATTGCTAAATTAGCTGTAGTTCCATTAGGGCGCATGCATAATTGTGAACGAATGGTTAAGGGCGCTTGAAAAATTAGACGAATCAAGCTCTTGCTGAAAATTGGAGGCACTCTCAGTTCGAAATTCCATGTATTGCGAAGTTAAGGAACCGTTAATCCCGTTTGACTCTGCAATTTCTCGGGACCTAGGATCGAGATGACGGGGGATGCTTGGGTATGGAGTTCATCCTTGGCTCTGTCTCGTCGGGTTCAAACCTCCAAAGGGAGAAATTGACATGAAGAAGCTCATGACGATGACCCGGCAGTTCCGCGACGATGAAAACGGCGCTGCCATGGTCGAATATTCCATCCTTATCGGCATTATCGCCGTTGCATCGATTCTGACTGTCATCGCCATCGGCCACTGGGTGAACGCCCGGTTCACCAACCTCTGCACCGCCCTCGGCGCGGGGGTTGGCAGCTGCGTCGCAGCTACGGGCGTCGGCACCTGATCGGCTGACTACATTCGGGCCCGGCTCGTTTCGAGCCGGGTCCGAATCCGATCGCAGCGGGCGAATCCCGCATTGAGGCTTGAGGCTTGGGGCATGCGCGCCAACACACTTATCATGATCGTCCTCGCCGGCGTTTTCGGTGTCCTGGCGGTGGTTCTGGCCAACATCTGGCTGGCCGGACAACGCAGCGCCATGGCGGAGGCGAACGGAGTCCAGCGTGACACGGTCGTCGTGGCGGCGGTGCCGTTGAAATTTGGCGACGCGCTTTCGGTCGACAAGCTGCGCGAAATCGCATGGCCGGCAGGCGCGATTCCGACAGGCGCGTTCAAGACGGCGAAGGAAGCGCTGGCTGGCGAAGGTGCAAGACAAGCCCTCCAAACAATCGGCGTCAACGAACCGATACTCGCCAGCAAGATCACCGGTCCAGGCCAGCGCGCCACGCTCTCAGCGGTGCTCGGCGAAGGGATGAAAGCTGTCTCTATCCGGGTCAACGACGTGCTTGGCGTCGCCGGCTTTGTCTTCCCGGGTGATCGTGTCGATGTGTTGCTGACGCGCACGGTGCGCGATGGTGACGGCGCGGACAAGAGTTTCGTCGACGTGCTGTTGCAGAGTATGAAGGTGCTCGCGGTCGACCAAGTCGCTGACGAAAGCAAAGACAGCCCGACCGTGGTGAAGGCGGTAACGCTGGAGGCCAGCACCAAGGATGCCCAGAAGCTGACGCTTGCTGCGGGGGCCGGCCAGTTGTCGCTGGCACTTCGCCAGGCGGCGGCCAGCAAGGGCGAGGTCACCGAGCGGGTGACGCTTTCCGACCTGACCGGCGAAATGCCCGAAGACGTCGCCAAGCGGCAGGCCGAACTCGACAAGAAAGCGGCCGCGGACGCATTGGCGGAAGCCGAGCGCAAGCGCGCCGACGACAAGATTGCCGGGCTCGCCCAGGCCGTGGAGCGCGTCGGAAGCCGGCTTGACGAGTTGGGCAAGGCCAAGCCGATTCCCGTGGCGGTCCCGGCCCCGCCGGCCAAGGACGTCGTCAAGGAAGTGATCAAATATGTGCAGCCGGAGCCGCCTGCACGCGCCACGGTCGGGGTTTTCCGGGGCGTGAAGCTCGAGACCTATGACGTGCCGCGACAGCCATAGAAAAAGTGCGCGATTGAATAGGGCTGCCACCGGCAGCCATTGGGGAGACGGGGATGAAGGGGTTTTGGTTAGGGATGGCGGCTGCCGCGCTAGCGGCGTTGCTGTCGAGCGTTGTTGCCGATGCGGCCGACCGTTTCATCGATGTGTCGAACCCCAGCGTCCATCGTGTTTTCCTGCCGATGTCGCAATCGGTGACAATCCAGGTGAATGCCAATCTCGGCGACATCGTCGTCGGCGACGAGAAGATCGCCGATGCGCAGCCGATGACCGACCGCACACTCTATGTCATCGGCAAGGGCGCCGGCACCACCACGGTCAATCTCTTTTCCACGGACAAACGTTCGCTCGGCGTCATCCAGATCGAGGTCGGCGTGGATGTCAGCGACATGGCGGCGGCGATCCGTCAGGTTTCGCCGAGGTCGCGGATAGAAATCGGCTCGGTCAACGGCAGGGTGCGGCTTGGCGGTCATGTCAAGGACGGCGCGACGCTGGCGGCCATCATGGAAGTTGCCCAGCAATACGGGCCCGACGCCATCATCAATGCCGTCACGGTCGATGACAGCCAGCAGGTCAATCTTGAAGTGCGCGTGCTGGAAGCCAAGCGCAACGCCGGACGCGATCTCGGCGTATCGATCAGGACCAAGAACAGCAGGGGAACGACCCGCACCGGCACTGGCATTGCGGCCGTCGATCAAGATGGCGTGGTGGCAAATCCGGCAGCAGATCTAGTCACCGGCCTGCTGTCGAACACCAATCCGTTTGCAGCACTGATCACCCGCGTTATCGACAGCAACATCAAGGTCGACCTGATCATCGAGGCGCTGGAGGCCAAAGGCGTGGTGCGCACGTTGGCGGAGCCCAATCTCACCACGCTTTCCGGCGAACCCGCCAGCTTCAACGCGGGCGGGCAGGTGCCTATCCGCAGCGTCGACAAGAACGGCGAGGTCCAGATCGAGTACAAGCAATTCGGCGTCAATCTCCTGTTCACGCCGGTGGTGCTCGCCGACGACAAGATTCACATCCAGCTGGCGCCGGAGGTCAGCGACCTGACCGGCTTCACCACCGCCGGCGACCCGATCTTCACCAACCGCAAGCTGGAAACCGTCGTCGAACTGCGCGACGGCCAGAGTTTCGCGGTCGGCGGGCTTCTGTCCAGCAAGACCACCAAGCTTCAGGACCAGGTGCCGTGGCTCGGCCAGGTGCCTGTGATCGGCACGCTGTTCCGCAATTCGAGCAGCCAGAAAGAAGAGACCGAACTCGTCGTCGTCGTCACGCCGCATATCGTGCGGCCGGTGAAGCCCGGCGAGCAGCTGGCGACACCTTTCGACAAGACGCGGCCCGCCAACGACCCGGAATTCTTCGTGCTCGGCCAGCTCGAAGTGAACAAAGACATGATCCGCAAATATGAAACGGGCGACGGCGTCACCGGCCCCTACGGCCACATGCTGGACTTCAAATCGAAGGACAAGATGCTCTATGTCAAGAAATAGCGCCTTGATCCTCATCCTGTGCACCGGGTCGCTTTCGGGCTGTGCCGCGGACTATCTGAACCACTATGACTCGGTGACATTGGCCGCCGGCGACACGCAGAAATTCAACTCTATGCTGCAGACGGTCGACCCGCTCAATCCGGCCTCGAGGAATACGCATATCGAAGGCGATGGCACGCGCGCCGCCGCTGTTGCGCATAACTACAAATATCCGC
>NZ_VFVT01000006.1:0-440975 GCF_006442275.1 Mesorhizobium sp. B2-3-10 | reverse complement strand
GAGTAGTGAGTAGTGAGTAGTGAGTAGTGAGTAGTGAGTAGTGAGTAGTGAGTAGTTGAGTAGTGAGTAGTGAGTAGTGAGTAGTGAGTAGTGAGTAGTGAGTAGTGAGTACAGCCTAGTCCTCACTGACTACTGACTACTCACTATTTACTACTCACTATTCCACTACTCCGGCTTTCGCAGCAAATACGTATCCATGATCCAGCCTTTCTTCCGGCGGGCTTCGTCGCGGCGCTTTTCGATCTCGGCGCCGACATCGCCAAGGCGGCCGGAGATGATGATCTCGTCGGGCGTGCCGAGATAGGCGCCCCATTGGATGAAAAGGTCCTGGTCGGCCAGCGTGTTGAAGGCGCATTTGCCGTCGAGCATGACGACGGCGCTGCCGGCATTGGCCGGCATGCCTTCCTCGGTCAGGCGGCGGCCGGTGGTGATCAGCACGGGATCGCCGATGCGGTTCAGCGCCGTTTTGTGGCTGGCTGCCAGCGCCTGGACGGCCGTTATGCCGGGAATGACTTCCAGGTCGAATGCAACATTGCCCCTCAGGCGCACGCGCTCGAGGATGCGCAGAGCGCTGTCGTAGAGCGAAGGATCGCCCCAGATCAGGAAGGCGCCGCAGCCACCCCCGGAGATCTCGTCGCGGATCAGTCCCTCGTAGATGGCGGCGATGGCTTCATGCCAGTCGTCGACGGTCGAGCGATAGGAAGAGGTTGGTTCGGCGCGCACCGGCACGTCGAACTCGACCCGGCGTGAGGCCGGGTTGGTGACGAAGCGGTCGCAGATGCCGCGCCGCAGGTTGGCAAGATCGGTCTTGTCGGTGCCCTTGTCGGGAATAAACAGGACGTCCGCCCTGTTCAGCCCTGCTATGGCCTGGACAGTCATGTGGTCGGGATTGCCGGCGCCGATGCCGATGACGAGAAGCTTGCGCATGGCGCGAACTCCTGCCCCATCGGAACCTGTTAGTCCAGACCGCCTGCGTGTCCAGACCGCGTGCGTGTCCAGACCGGTCACGCACGCCCAGCAAGCGGAAGGGCTTTGAAACGCCGCATTGAAACGGCTAGGGTCATTCAGGCATTCCAGCCGAGGGGGCTTCGATGTTGCGATCTGTTCTGGCTTTAGCGTTGGCGCTTTCGGCCGCGCCTGCAATGGCCAATGATTCGGTTGCCGAGCTTGGCACCGGCGGCCTGATCCTGTCGCGCAGCGATGCCGTGGCGATGCAAAGCGAGGATCTTTTCATCTCGCCCGAAAAGGTGACGGTGGACTACGTCTTCCACAACAACACCGACAAGGATGTCGAGGCGATCGTCGCCTTCCCGATGCCCGACATTTCGGGCGATCCCGAAGAGATGCCGGCGATCCCGGAAAACCAGAGCGATAATTTCCTCGGCTTCGAGGTGACGATCGACGGCGTCGCGGCCAAGCCCCAACTCGAGCAGAAGGTGCTCGCGCTCGGCATCGACATCGGCGCCGACCTCAAGGCGCAAAACGTGCCCTTCAACCCGTTCGGCGACGCGGCCAAGGCGGCGCTGGCGAAGCTGCCGCAAGGGGTGGCTGACGACTGGGTCAACCGCGGCATCATCATCGGGGATTCCACAGCCGACAGTGGCCAAAAACCGGTCTATTCGCCGTTCTGGCAATTGCGCTCGACCTATTGGTGGCGCGCGGCCTTTCCGGCCAACAAGGACGTTCACGTCTCGCACCGCTACAAGCCCAGCGTGGGCGGCACATCCTCGGTCAGTTTCTTCAATGAAGGCCAGTTCCAGAACTCATACGCGGCCTACAAGAGCCGCTACTGCATGGACGACACATTCGAGAATGCGGTGCGCAAGGCGGCGAAGGACAATCCGGACGGCTACCCCAAATTCTACGAAAGCCGCATCGCCTATATCCTGACCACCGGCGGCAACTGGGCTGCGGGCACCATCGGCAAGTTCAAGCTGACCGTCGACAAGGGCAATCCGAAAGCCCTGGTTTCGTTCTGCGGCGACAACGTCAAAAAGGTCGGGCCGACGCGTTTCGAGATGAAGGCGAACGATTTCTATCCCGAGCACGACATCGACATCCTCCTGCTCGTCCCGTCGGACAGCAATGGCGGGGACGCAAACTGATGCATGTCGCCATCTATGTCGCCATTGCCGAGAACGGCGTGATCGGGCGGGACGGCGGGTTGCCCTGGCGGCTCTCCACCGACCTCAAGCGGTTCAAGGCCGACACGATGGGCAAGCCCATCATCATGGGGCGCAAGACCTATGAAGGCATCGGCCGGCCGCTGCCGGGCAGGCTGAACATCGTCGTCACCCGCGACAAGGCCTGGCGCGCCGAGGGCGTCGAGGTGGCGCATACGCTTGAAGCCGCGATCCAACTGGCGACCGTGCGCGGACGCCGCATGACAGGCGTCGACGAGGTCTGCATCATCGGCGGCGGCGAAATCTATACCCAGGCGCTGCCGCTGGCCGAGCGCCTGCACGTGACCCATGTGCTGGCCGCCGTCGATGGCGACGCGCATTTCCCGCCGATCGACCCTGATGCATGGCAAGCGGTCAGTTCGCGGGAGATTGCGTCAGGAGAAAAGGACAGCCATGCGACGCGCTATACGGTTTATGAGCGCCGCCGCGAGACAGTTTGAAGATAAAGGACGACAAAGGGTCGCTACCGGCCCAAAACGGATGAAGTCGGCGGCGCATCGCGTTGAAAGCGCGCCGTGGCGTCCCTATAGAAGAACGACACTGGATTTGCGCCGTAACCGCGGCGCTTGAGGGAATTCCAAGCGAAAGGACATTCATGCCCTGGAACGACAAAGGTGGCGGAGGCGGCGGCCCGTGGGGTGGCGGCGGTAACAATCAGGGACCCTGGGGGCAGGGACCGAAGGGGCCAAGCGGCCCGCAGGGGTCGCCTCCCGACCTCGAAGACATCATTCGCCGTGGCCAGGATCGGCTGCGGCGCGCGCTGCCCGGCGGCGGTGGCGCCAGTCCGGCGGTGTTCGGCCTGATTGCCGCGGTGCTGGTTGTTCTGTGGGCCTTCCAGGCGGTCTATACCGTGCAGCCCGACGAGGTCGCGGTCGAACTGCGCTTCGGCAAGCCGAAGGCCGAGCTTTCCCAGCCAGGCCTGCATTTCCACTGGTGGCCACTCGAGACCGTCGAGACGGCGAAGATTTCAGAGCAGCTCGTCGACATTGGCGGCGGCAACACCAGCGGCAACGGGCTGATGCTCTCGGGCGACCAGAACATCGTCAATGTGCAGTTCTCCGTGGCCTATCAGGTCTCCGATCCCCGCGCTTACCTGTTCGACGTCTCCGACCCGGACGGCATGCTGCGGCAGGTTGCCGAGAGCGCCATGCGCGAAGCCGTCGGCCGCCGGCCGGCGCAGGACATTTTCCGCGACGATCGCCAGGGCATCGCGGCCTCGGTGCGCGAGATCATCCAGACGACGCTAGACGGCTACAAGGCCGGTCTCAACGTCAACGCCGTCTCCATCGAGGATGCGGCACCGCCACGCGAGGTGGCAGATGCGTTCGACGAGGTGCAGCGCGCCGAGCAGGACGAGGACAAGTTCGTCGAGCAGGCCAATCAGTATTCCAACCAGAAGCTCGGCCAGGCACGCGGCGAGGCGGCCCAGGTCCGCGAAGACGCGGCCGCCTACAAAAACCGTGTGGTGCAGGAAGCCGAAGGTGAGGCGCAGCGCTTCATCTCGGTCTACGACGAATATGCCAAAGCCCCCGATGTCACGCGCAAACGCCTTTATCTGGAAACCATGGAGAGGGTTCTGAAGGACTCGAGCAAGGTCATCGTCGAGCAGAACAACGGACAGGGTGTCTTGCCTTATCTGCCGCTGCCCGCATTGCAGCCGAAACCGCCAGCACCGGCCGCGCCCGCCGCGAACACGGGAGGTACCAAGTGATGGCCAACCGTCTTCCCATCGTCGTCGCCGTGGCGGCGGTCGTCCTGTTCCTGATCTATTCCTCGGTCTTCGTGGTCAATGCGCGCCAGCAGGCGCTGGTGCTCCGCTTCGGTGAGATCGTCGACGTCAAGAGCGAGCCCGGCATCTACTTCAAGGCGCCGTTCTCGTTCTTCGACGCCGATACGGTGCAACTGATCGAAAACAGGGTGCTGCGCTTCGACCTCGACAACATCCGCGTCCAGGTCTCGGGCGGCAAATTCTATGAGGTCGATGCCTTCATCGCCTATCGCATCTCGGATCCGCGCGTCTTCCGGGCCGCCGTGTCCGGTCAGATTGAACTGGCCGAAGCGCGGCTCAGGACGCGTCTCGACGCTGCCCTGCGCCGCGTCTACGGTCTGCGCGATTTCGAGGCCGCGCTTTCCGAAGAGCGTGCCGTGATGATGCGCGAAGTGCGCGATCAGCTCAGGCCCGACGCCACGTCGCTCGGCTTGCAGATCGAGGATGTTCGCATCCGCCGCACCGACCTGACGGCCGAAGTTTCACAGCAGACCTACGACCGCATGAAGGCGGAACGCCTGGCGGAGGCTGCGCGGCTGCGGGCACGCGGCAACGAAGCGGCACAGCGCATCACGGCGCGCGCCGATCGTGAAGTGGTCGAGATCGTTGCCGAAGCGCAGAAGGAGTCCGAGATCCTGCGCGGTGAGGGCGAGGCGCAGCGCAGCGCCACCTTCGCCGATGCCTACAAGCGCGATCCCGCCTTCTTCGACTTCTACCGGTCGATGAATGCCTATGGCACCGCGCTGGACAACACCGGGACGACCATGGTGCTGTCGCCGAGTTCGGAGTTCTTCCGCTACTTCCGCGATCCCGACGGCAAGGAAGGACCGGCGAAACCGACGGCGCCGGCTGCGCCGGCAGCGGCACCTGCCGCGCCGACGACACAACCCAGCACCGGCCAGTAACGGCCGGTGCAGGATTTCTTCGCGGCGATAGGCCTGGTCCTCGTCATAGAGGGCCTGGTCTATGGCGGCTTTCCCCGCCTTGCGAAGAAGCTCGCGGGCGAAGTTCTGTCGATGCCGGAGAATGCGTTGCGGATCGGCGGGCTGGCGGCGATCGCCATTGGTGTCGGCGTCGTCTGGCTGGTGCGGGGCGTGTAGAGGCGGCGGTTTGCGGAATAACGCTCGATTTACACTCCGCCGATAGTCATAGCCGCAAACGTGCCGTATTTCTTGCCATCATGGCGCGACACGGCGTTTTCGTCGAAGCGCTTTTCTCTTTTAGAAATGCCGGGAGGCTTCTCGATGACATCCAACACCCTTTTGGACGCCGCTCGACGGACGTTGGTCGCCGGCGCGGCAGCGCTGGTCCTGGGCGCCGTCGCCGTTCCGTCCTTCGTGGCCCCGACATTCGCCGCCGACGGACCGGCCTCGGTCGCCGACCTGGCGCAAGGCGTGCTTGGCGCGGTGGTCAACATCTCGACCTCGCAGACGGTGAAGGGCACGGAAGGGCCGGGCGCGGTGCCGATGCCGCAACTGCCCGAAGGCTCGCCGTTCCAGGATTTCTTCGACGATTTCTTCAAGAACCGCGGTGGCGAAAAGGATGGCGGCTCACAGAAGGTGCAGTCGCTCGGTTCGGGTTTCGTCATCGACGCCGAACAAGGCATCGTCGTCACCAACAACCACGTGATCGCCGATGCCGACGACATCGAGGTCAATTTCTCCGATGGCGTGACCTTGAAGGCGACGCTGGTCGGGACCGACACCAAGACCGACGTCGCGGTGCTGAAGGTCGATCCGAAAGGCCACAAGCTGACAGCGGTGAAATTCGGCGATTCCACCAAGATGCGCGTCGGCGACTGGGTGATGGCGGTCGGCAATCCGTTCGGCCTCGGCGGCACGGTCACGGTCGGCATCGTCTCGGCACGCAACCGCGACATAAATTCAGGCCCCTATGACGACTTCATCCAGACCGACGCCGCGATCAACCGCGGCAATTCCGGCGGACCGCTGTTCAACAGCGCCGGTGAGGTCATCGGCATGAACACGGCGATCATTTCGCCGTCCGGCGGTTCGATCGGCATCGGCTTCTCCATTCCCTCGCAGCTCGCCTCTGGCGTCGTCGAGCAGTTGCGCCAATATGGCGAGACGCGGCGCGGCTGGCTCGGCGTGCGCATCCAGCCGGTGACCGACGACATCGCGGAAAGCCTCGGCATGGCGACCGCCAAGGGCGCGCTGGTGGCCGGCGTCATCAAGGGCGGACCAGTCGACAACGGCACCATCCAGGCCGGCGACGTCATCATCAAGTTCGACGGCAAGGACATCCATGAAATGCGCGACCTGCCGCGCGTCGTCGCCGAAAGCCCGGTGGGCAAGGCCGTCGACGTGCTGATCGTGCGCAAGGGTGTCGAGCAGACGGTGAAGGTGACGCTCGGCCGGCTCGAGGATGGCGAGAAGCTGGCGAGCGGCGAGAATGGCAATACCGACCAGAACAAGGGCGCTGACAAGGCTCCGGCCGTCTCGACCGCCTCGGTGCTTGGCATGACGGTCGGCGAACTCAACGACGAGACGCGCAAGAAGTTCAGCATCGCCGGCGATGTCTCCGGCGTCGTCATCACCGACGTGGCCAAGGACTCCGCCGCCGCGGAACGCGGTATCCAGCCGGGCGAGGTGATCACCGAGATCGCGCAGGAGTCGGTCGCCACGCCCAAGGACGTCATGGACCGGATCGGCGCGCTGAAAGAGCAGGGCCGCAAGAACGCGCTCTTGATGCTGGCGTCGAAGACCGGTGAGTTGCGCTTCGTTACGATCCGGATGGATTGATCCAGTACGCCGGCAGAAATCTGATTTTGATGGAAGGGCGGTTAGAGAGCCGCCCTTTTTCTTGCCTGCCAGTCCTCGCGCGACAGCCGGTAGAGCACATGCCGCTTGAGCGCGGGATGGCTGTCCGGAATGCTGGGGTGGTCGAAATCGCTCGATGGGTCGGCGGTCATGCCGAGGCGTTTCATAACGGCGGTCGAGCGGTGGTTTTCCGCCACGGCGAAGGAAACGATCTCGTCGACGGCCAGTGTCTCGAAGCCATAGGCCAGCCATGCCTCCGAGGCCTCGGTGACATAGCCCTTGCCCCAGAATTCGGGAGCCAACCGCCAGCCGATCTCGATCGTGTCGGCCGGCAGCGATGGCACATCATCGGTCGCGAGGAGGCCGACGAAACCGATGCATTCGCCGGTCGCGGCAATCTCGGCCGCGGCGAAGCCGTAGCCGTCCTCATCGACCCAGGCGCGGAACTCATCCATCTTGGCGTCGGCGGCGGCACGGTCGCGGCGAAACGGGAAGAACTCCATCACGCGATCGTCGGAATTGATGCGATGGAACAATTCGCGGTCGCGATCCTCCCAATTGCGCAGGATCAGGCGTTCGGTACGGATTGGCTTCATTGGACGAATTCTTCCTGCCGGTAGCCCTGCAGATAGAGCAATGCGGTGAGGTCGGCATGGTCGATCCGGACTTTTGCCTGCGCCGCGACGGTAGGCTTGGCATGCAGCGCGACACCGGTTCCGGCCAGGCGGATCATGTCGAGATCGTTGGCGCCGTCGCCGACGGCGATGGCATCGGCTGGCGTCAGGCCAAGACGCGCACAGATTTCAAGCAGCGCCTCGGCCTTGGCGGCGCGGCCGAAGATCGGCTCGCCGACCAGCCCGGTGAAGCGTCCGTCCTGGTCGAGAAGGCGGTTGGCGCGGTCTTCCTGAAAGCCAAGCATCGCAGCGATGCGCGTGGTGAAAACCTCGAAACCGCCCGAGACGAGCGCCGTCCAGGCGCCGTTGGCGCGCATGGTCTGGACCAGCGCGCGGCCGCCCGAGGCCAGGGTCAGCCGATTGGCGACGATATGGTCGACGACGGCGGCATCGAGCCCCTTGAGCAGTGCCACGCGCTCGCGCAGCGCCGGCTCGAAGGCGATCTCGCCGTTCATCGACCGTGCGGTGATCGCCGCGACATGATCCTTGACGCCGATCTCGTCGGCCAGCTCGTCGATGCACTCTTGGTCGATCATGGTCGAATCCATGTCGGCGAGAAGGATTTTCTTGCGGCGTGTTTCAGCCTGCTGGACAATCACGTCGACGGGCTCAGCGGCCACCGCGGCACGAAGGCTCGCGGTCGTTTCATCAGCCTGCGCCGCTGGCGGCAGGGCAATGTCACAGGCAATGCCTTCGGCCAGCCACACGACGGAGCTTGCGCCCACCGACCGTGAGGCCATATTCGCAAGCGATGGCGACAGAGCGCGATCGGCGGGACGGGAAACAAGCGTGGCAATGAGCGGCATCGAGAATTCCGGCACGGACGCGGGCGAAGGCCGCGTGAAGAACGCGATCCTGATAGCCGGACCGACCGCCAGCGGCAAGTCGGCGCTGGCGCTTGAACTGGCCGAACGCACAGGCGGCGTCATCGTCAACACCGATTCCATGCAGGGCTATGCGGTTCTCGACGTGCTGACGGCCCGGCCGCAGGCGGCCGAACTCGCACGAGCGCCGCATTGTCTCTATGGGCATGTCCATCCCGGCACCGCCTACTCGACCGGCGCCTGGCTGCGCGACGTCATGAAACTCATTGATGACGGGACGCTCTCGCGGCGGCCAATCTTCGTCGGTGGCACCGGCCTCTACTTTCGTGCGCTGGCTGAAGGGATTTCGGAAATGCCTGATATTCCGCAACGGATACGCGACCGCTGGCGCTACGAATTGAAGGAGCAAGGCGCGGTCAAGCTGCATGCCTTGCTGCTACGCGAGGATTCGAGCGTCGCCATGCAGTTGAAGCCAACCGACAGTCAGCGCATCGTGCGGGCGCTCGAGGTGCTCGACGCCTCCGGCCGGTCGATCTTGGACTGGCAGGCAGAGCGCGGCCTCCCGCTCATCGACAGGCCGAGCGCGCATTTCCTGGTCGTCGAGCCGGATCGGGCAGCATTGGTTGACCGCATCGAAAGGCGTTTCGACCAGATGCTGGACAAGGGCGCGCTGGAGGAAGTCAAGCAGCTTGCGGCCCTTCGTCTGGATCCAGACCTGCCGGCGATGAAGGCGATCGGGGTTCGCGAGCTCCAGGCCGCGATCTCAGGGCAGTCGAGCTTTCCCGAGGCGATCGAGCGCGCCAAGATCGCGACAAGGCAATATGCCAAGCGGCAAGCCACCTGGTTTCGCCATCAACTGGGGCCGGAATGGCAGAGACTTCGCCCCGGTGACGATCTCGAAACCACGATCCAAACACTTGTTGCTAATGCAACTTAAAAAGTTGCCCCTGAGGGAAGGGTTCTCGCCGAAGTTGTCGGAATTAACGCTCCGTAAGTCGGTCCCTGCGATAAGGTCATGGGGTATTTTTCCATCGGGGAGCAGATGCGTTTCCACAAAGCGGAATCCGCTTTTTTCGTCTTTATCTTCGTGATCCTGGCTGCTGGCCTGGTGACCCTGCACGCCTATGGGCAACTGCAATCCTTCGCCACTGAACTCCATACGGCCTCCGGCCTGGACAAGGTCATCTACCTCAACAAGCTCCTGTTCGCGACTGGCGTACTGCTCGCCACCGCGCTGTTTTTCGGCATCTTCTTCATCTATCCGCTGATCCGCAAGCAGGCGACCGAAGAGGGCAAGTTGCGCGCCATGACGGTGTCGCTCAGCGCCCGCTCCGAAACGCTCGAGCATGCCGCCCTGACCGACGGCCTGACCGGCATGCAGAACCGACGCTATTTCGACGACGCGCTGAAGGAATATCTCGAGGAGTTCCGGCGCATCGAAAAACCGGTCGGGCTGATGATCCTCGATCTCGACCATTTCAAGCAGGTCAACGACACGCACGGCCACGATGTCGGCGACGAGGTGCTCAAGGCTGTCGCCAGATGCCTCAAGGACATGACACGTTTCCACGATGTGGTGGCGCGCCTGGGTGGTGAGGAGTTCGCCGTGGTCACGCCCAACATGGAGGCGGACCTTCTGGCCAAATTCGCCGAGCGCATCCGCAAGGCGATCGCCAACATGTCGATCCTCTCCGGCAACAATGTCCGGCTCAAGATCACCACCAGCGTCGGGCTTGCAGTCTGGGATCGCAAGGAAACGGCCGAGGAATTCTACCGCCGCGCCGACCGCCAGCTCTACGAAGCCAAAAGGCAAGGCCGCAACCGCGTCTGCGCCTAAAATCCCATCCCTGAATTCGTGATGCTGGCCGTTTGCTGCCGACTTCTGCGCTTCCGGCCTTCGCCGGCCGAAGCACTTATGAGACGTTGCGCTTTAAGGCTGCGGCCGGCGAAGGCCGGTGCTCACGGACCAAAACACCAATCGGCTCAGCCTGACCAACTCCCTGACGGGCTTCGCCCAAGCTTTCCGACGAAGACGGGATAGGCCGCTTGCACGGATTCTCGGGACTATTCATGGAGGCGTGACGCTCAGCTCAATCGTTCTGCGGGCGCAGGCCGAAGGTGGCGGGTTTGAGGCCGTAGCGTGTGTCGAAATCTTCGTCCGACTGCACGCGCGTCGCCGCCGGCGCTTTGCGGTAGTCGGGGTCGCCCGCCTGCCGGCCGGAATCGACCACCTCGGCGAAAGCCATCGCCTGGCTCTGCGGTTTCGGCACGTTGCGCAGCCGCTCCACGATCGCCACCAGGTCGACCTCGCCGGCCTTGGACGTCACGTCTTCCTCGCGCATGGCCGTGCCTGGAAGCAGGTGAGCGGGCAGTCTTTCGAATTTCAGCCGCATGGTCGTCGCCACGCCTTCGCCGAAGGCGATCGCTTCGCGCTGGCCCATGGAGGACAGGAAAGCGAGCGTGGAGGCAGAAGAGTCGGCGATTGCCGAGCGGATGATCGCCTGGTCCTGCTCGTTGGCGAGCCGCATGGCGAAGAAGGTCGAGCACTGCGAGAGAATGGTCGGGTCGAGCTCGCCGGGGCGCTGGGTGACGACGCCGAGATAGCAACCATATTTGCGGCCTTCCTTGGCGATGCGCGACAGCGCGTGCCGGGTCGGCGCGAAGCCGAGACGCGCATCGGCGGGCATGTAGCGGTGCGCTTCCTCGCATAGGAACAACAGCTGCAGCTTGCCTTCGCTCCACAAAGCAAGGTCGAAGGCCAGACGCGCCAGCACCGAGCAGACGGAATTGACCACTTCCGACGGCATGCCGGCCATCTCGAAGCAGGTCACCGGACGGCCATGATGCGGCACGCGGAAGATGTTGCCGATCGTTTCGTGGATGGTGTCCTCGATCAGGCGCGAATTGAACATGAAGCGGTAGCGCGGATCGGCCGCCGCCGATTCGATGCGTGTCTTGAGCGATTTGAGGGTTGGACGATCGGTCTTGCTTTCGAGCATGCCCATGCGCTCGTCGATCTGCTTGAGCAGGTCGGCGATGCGGTAGGGCACCGGCGTATCGGCGGTCAGCGCATCGCTGCCGCGCCTGAGATAGGCGCCTGAACCGGGGTTGCGATAGAGGTTCTTGGCGAGCGGAATGAGGTCGCGAAGGGCATCGATCTCTTCCGGCACCGTCTCGCGTCCGCGAAACAGCACTTCGGCGAATTCCTCCATCGTGAACATCCAGAACGGCAGGTCGAGCGTCTTGGAATCGACCCTGACGCAATATTCTGGCAGCGAGGCCGCGAACTCGTTGTGCGGATCGAGGATCAGGATGCGCAGGTCCGGTCGCGCCGCGATCGACTTGCGCAGCAGCAGCGACACCGCTGTCGACTTGCCGACGCCGGTCGTGCCGACAATGGCGAAGTGGCGCGCCAGCGTGTCATCGATGGCGATGTTGGCGGCGATCGCCTCGTCCTGCGCCAGCGAGCCGATGGTGATGGAATGGCGGCCGGCCAGGTCATAGACCGCCTGCAGGTCGCGGGTGCGGATGCGGTGCGCGACGGCGCCGATATGCGGATAGATGGTGATGCCGCGGTCGAAGATCGGCCTGGCCCCGGGTTCGGCGCCGTCACGGACTTCGCCGATCAGCTCGATGCTGACCTCGATGGCGTTCTTGCCGTCACTGTTCCAGGCCAGATCCGACTTGCCGATCGCGTAGACCAGGCCGACGGTTCGCGTCGTGCCAAGATTGATCGAGATCATCTTGCCGACCGTCCACAGGCCGGTGATCGCGCCGTCGGCGTCATCGGCATAGGCGCTGATGGTGGCGCGCGCACCGTCGCATTGCACGACATTGCCCAGGATGCGCTTGTCGTGCTGGTCGGCTGTGCGGCGCTCCTGCGATGTCGGTTCTCCGACCGAAGCTTCGCGTTCGACATACATGGACAGGCCAATCCCCATTTCCCTTGAGGCCGTACCCTACAGGAACGGGGTTAAGGTCGGATGAGGTCGGATGGTGTAGAGAGGATTAAGGTCCTGGTGAAAATTGCTTTGAAATGGCTCTTCACGCACTTGTCGGTTTCGTTATAATGGACGAATGGATGATATAGCGAACGACATTTCCTCGACCATCGGCAGGCGTATCCATACCGAAAGGACCATGCGGGACTGGTCGCTGGCCGAGCTCGCCGAACACTCCGGTGTTTCCAAGGCAATGCTGAGCACGATCGAGCGTGGCATGACCAGCCCGACGGCGGCACTTCTGGTGCGCATAGCGGCGGCTTTCGGCATGACGCTCTCGACCCTCATCGCACGGGCGGAATTGCAGGGCGGCGGGCTGCTGCGCGCGGCCGGCCAGCCAGTGTGGCGCGACCCCGACACAGGCTATGTCAGGCGGCATTTGTCGCCGGCCTGCGACATGCCGCTCGAACTGATCAAGGTCCATCTGCCGGCGGGCGCGAAGGTCAGCTTGCCGGCGGCTTCCTACGCCTTCATCAAGCAGCAGATCTGGCTGATCTCGGGAAAACTCGAATTCACCGAGGGTGACCAGGTGCACAGGCTCGAACCGGGCGACTGCCTGGCGCTCGGAGCGCCGTCGGATTGCACCTTTCATGCGCTGGAGCCGGGCGCCGACTATCTCGTCGCCCTGGTCAGGAGCTGACGTCATGGCACGACGGCCAAAGCGCTCCCACAATGGGGGGCCGCCTCTTGACGACTACAAGGGGCCGCCGTGGGCAAGGGCGATCCATACATCTTCCTGGCCTGGCAGGCCGCGCACGCCAAGGCATGGAAGGCGCCGAGCCGCGAAGTCATGCTGATGCGGATGGACAAGGCCGAACGGCTGGGCCTGACCTATGAGGAGTACACGCTCGAGATCCTGGAGCGCGGTCGGCATCTCAAGGAAGAAGACACCGAACGCATCGGCGCCATCAAGGCCGCGCGCAAGCGGCGGCGTGTGCGCCATCTCGACTGAAGCGGCGCTGTCGACCCATCAATCGTTTCCAGAGGACCAGGTATGAACGTCATAGAAATCGGGCCGTTGACCGCAAGCCGGGAAACACTCGCACAGCTGACCGATCTGCTGGTCGAAACGGTTGCCGCCGGCGGATCGGTCAGCTTCATGCATCCGCTGGCGTTGGATGTTGCCAGCGCGTTCTGGGAGACGTCGCTGGCCGCGGCGGCACGAGGGCAAAGAATGGTGCTTGGGGCATGGGACGGCGGCGCTCTGGTCGGCACCGTCACCCTGCTGCTCGACTGTCCGCCCAATCAGCCGCATCGGGCCGAGATCGCCAAGCTGATGACATCGGTCGGGCAGCGGGGCAGGGGTGTCGGGACGCGCCTGATGCGAGCCGCCGAACGCCTCGCGGCGGAGAAGGGACGCACGCTGCTGGTTCTGGATACGGCGAGCGAAGAGGGTGCGTCGGGGCTTTATGAGAAGCTCGGCTTCACCTTGGCCGGCGAAGTTCCGGACTATGCGCTGAAGCCGCATGGCGGGCTGACGGGCACGCTGATCTACTGGAAGCGCATCGGCACAGCGTCGCGGTAACGCCAGTCACTCATGCCTTCCCGGCGAGGCGCTTCAGCAGCCAATGGCGGAAATCCTGCTCGGCGCTGGTCAGGTGCGCGGTCGACGGCTTCGTCAGGAAATGCCCTGACGTGCTGGGCAGCTCAAAAACGGAAAGCCGGACCAGCGCTCCGCCGTCGAGCGCCGCGTCGATTAGGGGCCGCGACCCAAGGAGGACGCCGGCACCGGCGCTCGCCGCATGCATGGCGGCAACGAAACTGTCGAAGCGATGCGAGCGCCGGGGATGGCCGGCCAATCCGGCCGCCGCGAACCATTCGGCCCACATCTCGCGTGCGCCGGCCACCAGAAGCAGCGGCAGCGATGTCCAGTCGGCGGCACTGGCCAAGGCCGGGCTTGCCACCGGCACAAGCCGCTCGGCGGTCAGCCTCTCGGCCTCGCGTCCGGGAAAGGATCCGTTGCCGAAACGGATGTCGAGCGCCGAGCCTGGCAAATCGTAGTCGGTCGGGCGATGGATCGTCACCAGATCGAGCTGGATGCGCGGCAGCGCCTCGGCGAGATCGGGCAGCGCCGGAACCAGCGCCAGCAGCGCAAACGAGATCGGCACCCGGATCGAGACGGTCTGAACTGCGCGCGGTTCGAACAGTTCCGTGGTGCTGCTGCCAATGGTGGCGAAGGCCGACTGGATGTGGGGCAGGTAGGCGGCACCCTCCGGCGACAGCGCGACCCCACGCGCCAGTCGCGCGAACAGACGCGTCTTCAGCCTTTCCTCGAGCAACCGGATGTGCTGGCTGACGGCCGCCTGGGTCAGGCCGAGTTCGGCTGCCGCCGCGGTGAAGTTCGACAGCCGTGCCGCAGCCTCGAAACTGCGCAGCCAGTCGAGTGGAGGGAGGGTAGGGACGGTTCGCCGAGCCATCATTAAATCGATGCCATTGACCAAAGAATGATAATTGGAATTATGCCTTTTGGGAGGTCAACATGCAATCCAAACCACGGCACGAACCGTGGGTAACAAGGCGGATAGGACGGACTCCATGCTCACCGACGTGCTGGTTGGCGATGAAGGCAGAACAATCGAACTTGGTTGGACAGACGGCAAGCGTACCCGCTTCCACGCCATCTGGCTGCGCGACAACGCGCTTGACGACAAGACGCGCAGCGCCGGCAACGGCCAGCGCCTGGTCACCATCCTCGACATTCCTGCGGAAACGAGAATTGGCGCTGCCGCCATCAAGGCCGGAGCGCTGGAGATCAGCTTCGAACCGGAGGGAAAAACGGTCAGCTTTCCCGCCCGATGGCTGCGTGCGAACGCCTATGATCGCGACGAGACACGCCAGCCCGGTTGGACAGGCGATGTCATCCAGCGCTGGACCAGGGCGACGATGCAGAACGCGGTGCCGCGCGCCAGCTATCCGGCTGCCCTGCATGGCCGCGGTGTCCTGCGCGAATGGCTTTCGGCGGTAAGGACCTATGGTTTTGCGGTGATGGACGGACTGCCGGCCGAATCCGGGGCGCTGTGCAAGGTGTCCGACCTGTTCGGCTATATCAGGGAGACCAATTACGGGCGCTGGTTCGAAGTGCGCGCCGAGGTCAACCCGAACAATCTCGCCTACACCAATCTCGGCCTGCAGGCGCATACCGACAATCCCTATCGCGATCCGGTGCCGACGCTGCAGATCCTGTCCTGCATCGAGAACACGGTGGAGGGCGGTGAATCCAGCGTCGTTGACGGCTTTGCCGTCGCGGCCGCCCTTCAAGCGGAAAATCCCGAGGGTTTTCGGCTGTTGAGCTCCCATGCGGCGCGGTTCGACTATGCAGGGTCGTCCGGCGTGCGGCTGCAGGCGAAGCGCCCGATGATCGAGCTTGGACCCGACGGCGAACTGATCTGCATCCGCTTCAACAACCGTTCGCTGGCGCCGACCGTCGACGTGCCGTTCGCCGAGATGGGCGCCTATTACGCCGCCTACCGCCGCTTCGCCGAGCTGATCGAGGATCCATCATTCGAAGTCACCTTCAAGCTTGAGCCCGGCCAGGCCTTCATCGTCGACAACACCCGCGTCATGCATGCCCGCAAGGCGTTTTCCGGCACCGGCAAGCGCTGGCTGCAGGGATGCTACGCCGACAAGGACGGCCTGTTGTCGACGCTCGCGGCGATCGAACACGGCTTCAAGGAGGCCGCGGAATGATCGGCCAGGATCTGAACGCGGACACCATCGTCGAATTCATCGCCGACATTTTTGAGCGCCGGGGCGCCGAATCCTATCTCGGCGAGCCGGTGACGATGTCCGAGCATATGCTGCAAGGGGCTTGGCTGGCGGAACAGGATGGAGCCCCCGACGTGCTGGTGGCCGCCGCGCTGCTGCATGACATCGGCCATTACACCAGCGAGTTCGGCACCTATTCGCCCGACGATGTCGAGGACAAGCACCATGACGAGGCCGGCGGCGAAGTGCTGGCACCGTTCTTCCCGCCTGTCATCGTCGAGTGCGTCCGGCTGCACGTTGCCGCCAAGCGCTATCTCTGCGCCACCGACCCGACCTATTTCTCCAGGCTGTCGCCGGCTTCGGTTCATACCTTGTCGCTGCAGGGCGGACCGATGAGTGCCGACGAGGTGGCTGCGTTCCGCGAGAACCCGTTCCACGAGGAAGCGGTGCGGGTTCGCATCTGGGACGAGGGCGGCAAGGTCGCCAATATGCGGACGCGGGCGTTTCGCGACTATGTGCCGTTGCTGCAGCGCGTCGTGCACGACTTCGCCAATCGGCCCTGACGAGACCAATGATCAGGAGGAGACAGCCATGTGCTTCTGCTTCGACGGCGAAAGCGCGGTGGCGGCATACCGGCCCTGCCGCGAGCGTTTGGCTGACGAGGGCGTTTTCACGCCATCGCCGACCAGCCCCAGCGGCGAACTCGCCGCTGCCGCCTTGTTCGACGTCGCCGACGCGGGACAGGTTCACCGTGTCGATGCGGGAGAAGCGACCTATCCCTTGTGATGGACCTGCTGCAATCCATAGACAGGTGTTGGCAAGCCTACCTGCCGGGCTTTGAGCTGCAGCGCCAGATATTGCGAATAGTGGCGTGACTGATGGAGGTTGCCGCCATGGAACCACAGCGCCTCCTGCTGGGTCGGCTTCCACATGTTGCGCTGCTCGCCTTCCCAGGGGCCGGGATCCTTGGCGGTGTTGGAGCCAAGGCCCCAGACCTTGCCGACCTTGTCGGCCACCTCCTGCGAGATGAGGTCTGCCGCCCATCCGTTCATCGAGCCGTAGCCTGTGGCGTAGATCACGAGATCGGCCGGCAATTCGGTGCCATCGGCGAATTTGACGCCGGTTTGCGTCAATTCCCGCACCGCCGCACCTGGTCCGCTCTTGAGCTTGATCGAGCCGTCTATGACCAGGTCGCAGGCGCCGACATCGATGTAGTAACCCGAACCCCGGCGCAGATATTTCATGAACAGGCCTGAGCCGTCATCGCCCCAGTCGAGCAGGAAGCCGGCCTTTTCCAGGTCCGCGTAGAACTTCGCGTCGCGTTCCTTCATCTGCTGGTAAAGCGGGATCTGGAACTCGTGCAGGATGCGATAGGGCAGGGAGGCGAAGATCAGGTCGGCCTTGCGCGTCGTCATGCCGTTCTCCACCGCCTGCTCGGAATAGAGTGCGCTGAGCCCGATATCCATCAACGTGTCGGACTTGACGATATGGGTGGAGGAGCGCTGCACCATGGTGACGTCCGCGCCACCCTCCCAGAGAGCCGCGCAGATGTCGTGGGCGGAGTTGTTGGAGCCGATGACCACGACCTTCTTGCCGCGATATTTGTCGGGGCCGGGATGGGTCGAGGAATGCTGCTGCTCGCCCTTGAAGATGTCCTGGCCCTTGTATTTCGGCCAGTTCGCCTTGCCGGACATGCCGGTGGCCAGCACCAACTGCTTGGGCTTGAGGACGATCTCTTCGCCGTCGCGTTCGACCACGACGGTCCATTCCTTGGTCTTGTCGTCGTATTTCGCGGATTTAGCCGAGGTGGAGGACCAGTAGTTCAGCTCCATCACCTTCGTGTACATCTCCAGCCAGTCGCCGATCTTGTCCTTCGGGGCGAAGACCGGCCAGTTCTTGGGGAAGTCGATATAGGGCAGATGGTCGTACCAGACCGGATCGTGCAGGCAGAGCGACTTGTAGCGCTTGCGCCAGGAATCGCCGGGACGCTCGTTCTTCTCGATGATGATGGCCGATACGCCGAGCTGGCGCAGGCGCGCGCCGAGCGCAATGCCGCCCTGGCCACCGCCGATGATCACGACATAAGGCTGTTTGCCGCGGCCGAGTTCGGCGATCTCGTCATCACGCTCCTCGCGCCAGGATTTCCTGTCCTTGCCGTGACCGTGCTTGGCGCCGAGCGGCCGATTGAAACCGGCCTTCTCCTCATGGCCCTTGAGTTCGGCCATGGTGGTGAGCAAGGTCCAGATCAGGTCGCCCTTGAACCGCACCAGGCCGAAGCCGCGCGCCACCTCGGTCTCGAAGGTGATCCAGGCGGTGGTGACGCCGTGCGCTTCGGTCGCCTCCTCGCCTTCGGCCACCCTCCAGTCGCTCGGCCGGGTTCCAGCCAGCGTCGCTTTCAGCATGTCGCGGACCTGCTCCTGGCCCTCCATCGTCCTGAGATTCCAGGTGAAGGTGACGAGGTCGCGCCAGTAGCAATCCGCCTGGAAACAGTTGACCGCCGCGTCGATGTCGCCGGTCTCCAGCGCCTTGCCAAGCTTGTCGAGCAGGGCCTGCGCCTTCGTGGTGGGTGTTCTCTCGAGCATGGTTTCTCCTCCGGTTGTCGGTTTCCAAGAACGCCTGTTCAGGCTTCCACTGGAACAGCAAGCGGCCGGCCAGGACCTCCCTGCCTGGGGATGGGACTCCCATTCGCCGGCAACGCGTCTCCTCCCAGGCACGTCGTCAGCCCGGCATAGTGGTGCGTCGATGGGATGGGCTCAACTGTACTATGGTAGCGCGCGGCGGAGCCGATCTCACGGCTGAGTGAATTCGTGCGGTACCCCATTGACGACCCCGCGACTTCGCCTTTATGGTCCGCCACCATGAAAACGGTACTCATTCTCGTAGGAAGGCGCGTGGGCAAGGCGGTGTAACCGCCGGGCGAACCCCCCCATGCGCAGACACAGGCTCCCTCGGGGGCCTTTTTTATTGCCTGAAACACGACTAAACGACCAGCAACGCCCAATGGCGGACAGTACGGGACCAGACCGATGAGCAATGGACAGAACGAGCGGCGCGAGATGGCAGGTAGGGAAATGACCGGCGCCGAAATGGTGGTGCAGGCGCTGAAGGACAATGGCGTCAAGCATGTCTTCGGTTATCCCGGCGGCGCCGTTCTCCCGATCTATGACGAGATCTTCCAGCAGGACGAGGTCGAGCACATCCTCGTGCGGCACGAGCAGGGCGCCGGCCATGCGGCAGAGGGATATGCGCGGTCGACCGGCAAGGCCGGCGTCATGCTGGTGACATCGGGTCCCGGCGCCACCAATGCGGTGACGCCGCTGCAGGATGCGCTGATGGATTCGATCCCGCTGGTCTGCCTGACCGGTCAGGTGCCGACCTCGCTCATCGGCTCCGATGCGTTCCAGGAATGCGACACGGTCGGCATTACGCGGCCCTGCACCAAGCACAACTGGCTGGTGAAGGACGTCAACGAACTCGCCGCGACCATCCACGAGGCCTTCCATGTCGCGACGACCGGCCGTCCCGGTCCGGTCGTGGTCGACATCCCGAAGGACGTGCAGTTCGCCAAGGGCTTTTATGTGCCGCCGCAGATCGCGCCGCGCACCAGCTACCAGCCCAAGGTCCAGGGCGACCTGGAGAAGATCAAGGCGGCGGTCGAACTGATGGCCGGCGCCAGGAAACCGGTGATCTATTCTGGCGGCGGTGTCATCAATTCCGGCCCGGAAGCGAGCCATCTCTTGCGCGAACTGGTCGACCTCACCGGTTTCCCGATCACCTCGACGCTGATGGGGCTCGGCGCCTACCCGGCGTCGGGCAAGAACTGGCTCGGCATGCTCGGCATGCACGGCACCTACGAAGCCAACATGGCCATGCATGACTGCGACGTCATGCTCTGCATCGGCGCGCGCTTCGACGACCGTATCACCGGCAGGCTGAATGCGTTCTCGCCGAACTCGCGCAAGATCCACATCGATATCGATCCGTCCTCGATCAACAAGAACGTCCACACCGAAGTGCCCATCATCGGTGATGTCGGGCGGGTGCTGGAAGACATGGTGCGGCTGTGGCGGGCAACCGCCAAGGCCGACAAGAAGGCGCTCTACCCCTGGTGGGAGCAGATCGCCAAATGGCGCGGGCGCGATTCACTCGCCTTCAAGATGAACAACGACGTGATCATGCCGCAATACGCCATCCAGCGGCTCTACGAGCTGACCAAGGACATGGATACCTACATCACCACCGAGGTCGGCCAGCACCAGATGTGGGCGGCGCAGCATTATCATTTCGAGAAGCCGAACCGCTGGATGACCTCTGGCGGGCTGGGCACGATGGGCTACGGCCTGCCGGCCGCGCTCGGCGTGCAGATCGCGCATCCCGACGCGCTGGTCGTCGACATTGCCGGCGATGCTTCGGTGCAGATGACCATGCAGGAGATGAGTGCGGCCGTGCAGCACGACGCGCCGATCAAGATCTTCATCCTCAATAACCAGTATATGGGCATGGTGCGCCAGTGGCAGCAGCTGCTGCACGGCAACCGGTTGTCGCATTCCTACACCGAAGCGATGCCCGACTTCGTCAAGCTGGCCGAGGCCTATGGCGGCCACGGCATTCGCTGCGACAAGCCAGACGAACTGGACGACGCGATCAAGGAGATGATCTCGGTCAGGAAGCCGGTGCTGTTCGACTGCCGCGTGGCGACGCTCGCCAACTGCTTCCCGATGATCCCGTCAGGCAAGGCGCATAACGAGATGCTGTTGCCGGACGAGGCCACCGACGAGGTCGTGGCCAATGCAATCGACGCCAAGGGCAGGGAACTGGTGTAGAGACGAACCGGGCAGGGCTTGTCAAAATAAGCCGTGCGGAAACAGATAGTTAGATCAAGAATTTGAGATTCATGTCATGAACGCACAGCACCTTCAACCCACCGGTTCCGCCTACTTCATCGCCAAGGAAACGGAACGGCCGGAAAACCACACGCTTTCCGTGCTGGTCGACAACGAACCGGGCGTGCTTGCCCGGGTCATCGGCCTGTTTTCCGGCCGCGGCTACAATATCGAGAGCCTGACCGTCTCGGAGACCGAGCATGAAAAACACCTGTCGCGCATCACCATCGTGACGCGCGGCACGCCGCATGTGCTGGAGCAGATCAAGCATCAGCTCGAGCGCATCGTGCCGGTGCATCGCGTGGTCGATCTCACCGTGCGTTCGCACGAGTTCGGACAGGAGCGGCCGCTGGAGCGGGAACTGGCGCTGGTCAAGGTTGCCGGCACCGGCGAAGCCCGGGTCGAGGCGCTCAGGCTCGCCGACGCGTTCCGCGCCAGCGTCATCGACGCCAACACCGAGCATTTCATCTTCGAGATCACCGGCAAGGGCTCCAAGCTGGATCAGTTCATCGCCATCATGAAGCCGCTCGGCCTGGTCGAGATCTGCCGCACCGGCGTGGCGGCCATGAACCGCGGCCCGCAGGGGATGTAGCAGTCATACGAAATTAAAGTTCAGCAATCACGGTCGGGCGAGGCGATCCGAAAAGCGAACTGAGACTTGGTGGCGCATGACCCCACGACAAGATCTGGTGATACATGTGATGATGTACGCACTGATCGCATACTCAATCTGGGTGCTTGCCCACGGCTGGGTGACGATGACAGTCCCAGCCTTACGAGGCAATGAATGGGTTGTCTATGCGGACAATCCAACCGGATTCTGGGACCTGATCTTCTTCCACGCGGGGTCCATTGTCATCTTCAGTTGGCTTCTCTGGGCTCTGAAGTATCGCCGTCGGAACTGACGCGCCGCTGGCCGTACAGGCGGATCACTGCGGCGCGCATTGGACCACTCGAATGACGTTGCGTCCGGCGCCCGGTCGATTTAAGTCAGTATTGCTGACCTTTGGAGCCGTCATGACCCTCGACGCCTTCCTTGCCCTGCTGCTCTACGCCCTGGTGACCTCGGTCACGCCGGGCCCGAACAACTTTATGCTGCTGGCGTCGGGCGTGAATTTCGGCATCGTGCGGACTATCCCGCATATGCTCGGCATCAGCATCGGATTTCTCGTCCTTTTGCTTGCCGTCGGCTTCGGGCTTGGGGCGGTGCTGACCGCGTTCCCCGCGCTGCACACCGGGCTTAAGATCGCCGGCGCCGTCTATCTGCTCTATCTCGCCTGGAAGATTGCCATGTCGCGCTCGCTCAGCGGCAAGGGCGAGACGGATGCGCGGCCGATGCGATTCATCGATGCCGCGGCCTTCCAGTGGGTCAACCCCAAGGCTTGGGTGATGGCAATCACC
Source organism: Mesorhizobium sp. B2-3-10 (assembly GCF_006442275.1). NCBI lineage: Bacteria > Pseudomonadati > Pseudomonadota > Alphaproteobacteria > Hyphomicrobiales > Phyllobacteriaceae > Mesorhizobium > Mesorhizobium sp. B2-3-10. Next base: position 418,756 of record NZ_VFVT01000006.1, on the reverse strand, counting down.
GCGATGGCCGTCTATACCAATCCCGAACGGCCATTCTTGTCCGTCATTCTGATCGGCGTGGCCTTCACCGTGGTCAATCTTCCCAGCGTCTCGGTCTGGGCCGGATTCGGCACGGCACTACGCGGCTTCCTGGCCGACCCGGTGCGGTTGAAATGGTTCAACATCGGCATGGGCGTGCTGCTGGCGGCGACGCTTTGGCCGATGCTGCGCTAGATAAGGCTGCCCTCTCGGAGGCCATTTTTCGGAGCCCATCCGGCTTCCGGCTTTGAGGATAGCCGGCTGCACAGCTATTGTGCAGTGCACATTAAATCTTCGTAATGCCGTGTTTTGGCCCTTTTCCGACAAACCCGCGTCCTATCTATTCGGCGAAATCGCGGCAGTGAGCCGGGAATTGCGCTAGAATACGACCACCTGGCTATGGCGTGTCGGACGGAGAGGTCTTTTGTCGATGCGTGGAAAAGTCATGCTTTCATTGCTGGCGGTCGCCTGTGTCGGCGCGGCCTGGCTCTATCTGTCGCCGGACGCGCTGAACAAGGCTCAGCAGTTCCTCGGCGCAAAGCAGGTCGCCGCGACAGACAAGCCAGCGACCGACAAGCCAGCCACCGAAAAGCCTGCGGCGGGGGACAAGGCGGCGGGTGGCGGCAACGGTGCCCGTTCGGCCTCGATCGTTTCGGCGACGGCGACGACCGCGGATTTCCCGATCCGCCGCTATGCCATTGGCTTCGTCTCCTCTCCGGCCGTGGTCAACATCAACGCGCGCGTCTCCAGCCAGATCGTGTCGATCGACGTCAAGGACGGGCAGATGGTGAAGGCGGGCGACCTCCTGTTCTCGCTCGACGATCGGGCGCTGAAGGCGCAACTCGCCAAGGATCAGGCAGCGCTTGCCAAGGACCAGGCGCTGCTTGCCAGCTCGAACTCCGACCTTCAGCGCGCCAAGGACCTTGTCGCCAAGCAGGCCGGTACGCAGCAGACCTACGACCAGGCCGTTGCCGCGCAGAAGGCGGCGGCGGCGACCGTCGATGCCGACAAGGCGACGATCGACGCCGACAATGTCCAGCTTGGCTTTGCCACCATCACCGCGCCGATCGCCGGCAGGCTGGGTGCCGTGAATGTCGCCGTCGGCGACCTCGTCACCGTCAGCAACGGCAACAGCAGCACGGCGACGCCACTGGTGACCATCACCCAGATGGACCCGCTGCAGGTCAACTTCAATCTGCCGGAAAGCAACCTTGCGCTGCTTCACAAGGCGCTTGCCAATCCACAGCAGAACGCGGTGACGTTGATCCAGAACGGCGACCCGACGCCGATCGGCAAGGGCACGCTCGATTTCGTCGATTCCAGCGTCGACACCGCATCGGGCACGATCGCGACGCGGGCAAGCATTCCGAATGCCGATCTTTCCCTTTGGCCGGGCCAGTATGTGAATGTCGTGCTCGACGCCGGCATCATGCCGCGGATGACCTCGGTTCCGACCGTGGCGGTGCAGCCCAGCCAGAAGGGGCCGTTCGTGTACGTGGTCAAGCCGGACAGCACTGTCGAGATGCGGCCGGTGCAGGTGGCGCTGACCGAAGGCGCAAACAGCGCCATCAGTCAGGGGCTGAAAAGCGGCGAGAGGGTCGTCACCGAGGGCCAGACAAGGCTGAAGAACGGCGCCGCGGTGCATGAAGGCAAGGCGGCCGCGCCGAAGGTTGCCGAGGCGACCAACGCCGGCGAGGCGGCCCAATGATCTCCGAATTCTGTATCCGCAGGCCGGTCGCCACCCTTCTGATGTCGTTCGCCCTCGTGCTGGGCGGACTGTTCGCCTACAAATTCCTGCCGGTGGCGGCACTGCCGAGCGCCGAATTCCCGGTCGTCAACGTCTCGGCCTCGCTGCCCGGCGCTTCGCCCGAAACCATGGCCACATCGGTGGCGACGCCGCTGATCAAGCAGTTCGCGACCATCGCCGGCATCGATTCCATTTCGACCACCAACTCGCTCGGCCAGACCTCGATCGCCATCCAGTTCGTGCTCAACCGCAACATCGACGCGGCCGCCGCCGACGTCCAGGCGGCGATCGCGCGCACGCAGAAATCGCTACCGCCGCAGATGACGGCGCCGCCAAGCTACCGCAAGGTCAATCCGGCCGATGCGCCGATCCTCTTGATGTCGCTGGTCAGCGACACGGTGCCGCTGACCGACCTCGATGCCTTCGCCGAAAACGTCATCTCGCCGTCGCTGTCGACCATCGACGGCGTGGCGCAGGTCTCGATCTTCGGCCAGCAGAAATACGCGGTGCGCATCCAGATCGATCCGACCGCGCTTGCCGCGCGCGGCATCTCGATCGATCAGCTGCAGGCGGCGGTCGCGTCCGCCAACAGCAACACGCCGCTCGGCGTGCTGCAGAACAACAAGCAGCAGCTCACCATCACCGCCAACACGCAGCTTACCGACGCGGCCGGTTTCTCCAACCTCATCATCGCCACCAAGAATGGCCATCCGGTGCGGCTGGGCGAGGTGACCCGTGTCGTCAATTCGGTGCAGACCACCACGACCGCAAGCTGGTATGACGGTACCCGCGCGATCATCATGGCGGTGCAGCGCCAGCCGGACGCCAACACGGTCGACGTCGTCGACAAGGTCAAGGCGATGCTGCCGTCCTTCCAGGACCAGATGCCGGCCGCAGCCCAGATCAAGCTGCTCAACGACCGCTCGAGCTCGATCCGCCAGGCGGTCGACGACGTGCAGTTCACGCTGCTCTTGACCATCGCGCTGGTGGTGATGGTGATCTTCGTGTTCCTGCGTCGCGTGACGGCGACCATCATCCCGGCCGTGGCGGTGCCGATCTCGCTGATCGCCACGCTCGGCGCGATGTTCCTGTTCGGCTTTTCCATCGACAACATATCGCTGATGGGCCTGACGCTCGCCGTCGGCCTTGTCGTCGACGATGCCATCGTGATGCTCGAAAACATCTTCCGCCATATGGAAGAGGATGGGCTGTCGGCCTTCGACGCGTCGCTGAAGGGCGCGCGCGAAATCGGTTTCACCATCATCTCGATCTCGATCTCGCTGGTGGCGGTGTTTATCCCGGTGCTTCTGATGGGTGGCGTGATCGGGCGCATCTTCAACGAGTTCGCCGTCGTGGTGACCGTCGCCATTCTGGCCTCCATGTTCGTGTCGCTGACGCTGACGCCGATGTTGTGCTCGCGGCTGCTGTCGGTGACCAAGGCCGACCGCGAGGCACATGGTGCTGGCCAGAAGCGCGATTTCCTCACGCGCGGCTACGATGGGATTCTGAGCTTCTGCCTGCGGCACACCTTCCTGGTGTTCCTCGTCTTCGTCGGCACCGCGGCAGCCTCGGTGTGGCTGATCGAGGTTTCGCCGAAGGGTTTCTTCCCGCAAGAAGATATCGGCCAGATTTCGGTGACCACCATCGCGCGCCAGGACATTTCGTTCGACGCCATGGCCAAGCTGCAAGGGCAGGTGGCCAGCGTGTTCTCGAAGTCGCCCTATGTCGACCATGTGGCGTGGTCGGCGGGCAGCGGTAACAATGCGCTGAACCAGGGACAGCTCTTCGTCCAGCTCAAGGGCAAGGACCAGCGTCCCGATATCGAGAAGGTGCTTGCGGATCTGCGCAAGCAACTGGCCGGCGTGGCGGGCATCGAGACCTACATGCAGCCGGTGCAGAATCTGCGGCTCGGCTCGCGCTCGTCGGCCAGTGCCTACCAGCTTGTGGTTCAGGGCCTCGATACCGGCCTGACGGATCAGTGGGCGCAGAAACTGAATGACGCGATGGCGGCCGACCACACGACCTTCACCGACGTCACCAGCGACCTGCAGAACAACGCCTTGCAGGCGACGCTGGTGGTGGACCGCGACAAGGCCGCCCAACTCGGTATCGACACCGACACGCTGCGCTCGGCGCTTTATGGCGGGTTCGGCACCGACCAGGTTTCAACGATCTTCGGCTCGGCCGACAGTTACGAAGTCATCGCCGAACTCGATCCCAAGATCGAATGGTCGCCGGAGCGGATGCTTGCCATCCAGATGCGGACGGCGAGCGGCAGCCTGGTGCCGCTCGGCGCCTTCGCCCGGGTCGACCGCACGGCCGGAGCCCTGACGGTCAACCAGCTCGGCCAGCTTCCGGCGGTGACGATCTCCTACAACCTGCCGCAGGGCGTGGCGCTGGGCGACAGTGTGAAACGCATCGACGCGCTGAAAGAGCAGATCGGCATGCCGACGGCGATCTCCACGACCTTCGCCGGCACCGCCAAGACCTTCCAGGATTCGCTTGCCAACCAGGGCTTGCTGGTCGGCGGCGCCATCCTGACCATCTATATCGTGCTCGGCATTCTGTATGAGAGCTTCATCCACCCGCTGACGATTCTGACCGGCCTGCCGTCGGCTGTGCTAGGGGCGATTGTCGCCTTGCGCTTCGCCGGCATGGATCTGTCCGTCATCGCGGTGATCGGCATCCTGATGCTGATCGGCATCGTCAAGAAGAACGGCATCATGATGGTCGACGTCGCGCTTGAACTGCGACGAGAGGGCATGTCGGCCACCGATTCCATCCACAAAGCCTGCCTGATGCGGTTCAGGCCGATCATGATGACGACGCTGGCGGCACTGATGGGCACGTTCCCGATCGCGCTCGGCACCGGCGCCAGCGCGGAACTGCGCCAGCCGCTGGGCGTTGCCGTCGTCGGCGGCCTGCTCGCCTCGCAGGCGCTGACCCTGTTCGTGACACCGGTGATCTACGTCTACATGGAGAATTTCTCGGGCTGGCTGGTCGGACTGATGCCGAAGCGCAAGGCCGAGTTGCACTTGGTCGAAGAGGGCGACCAGCCCTCGCTGTTCGGCACCAATGACGACATCCCCGGTGAGCCGCAGAAGACCGCCGCCGAGTAGCAAGCGGGCACGCACCGAGTTCCGCTGGCCCAAGCCGTCATACTTGCGGCCGGCGGATCGGAACTTTAGTTTGCCGTCATGTCCCACGATCATGACCACGACAACGAACTCGATCCGTTTGCCGCGCGGGTGCGCGCGCTGGAAACCATCCTGACCCGCAAGGGGCTGATCGATCCGGCTGCGATCGACGTCATTGTCGATACCTACGAGACGAAGATCGGTCCGCGCAACGGCGCCCGGGTGGTGGCCAAGGCCTGGAGCGATCCCGCTTTTGCCGCGTGGCTGAAGCGCGACGCGACGGCGGCGATCGAATCGCTGGGCTATACCGGCCGGCAAGGCGAGCATATGCAGGCGGTGTTCAACACCGGGAATACCCACAACCTCGTCGTCTGCACATTGTGCTCCTGTTATCCGTGGTCGGTGCTTGGCCTGCCGCCGGTGTGGTACAAGGCGCCGCCCTACAGGTCGCGCGCGGTGATCGATCCGCGCGGCGTGCTCGAGGAGTTCGGGCTGGTGCTGCCGGCCGGGACGAAGATACGCGTCTGGGATTCGACAGCGGAACTGCGCTATCTCGTCGTGCCGACGCGGCCCGACGGCACCGAGGGCTGGAGCGAGGAGCGGCTGGCCGAGCTGGTGAGCCGCGATGCCATGATCGGCACGGCTCTGGCGAGTCACCCGGCATGAACGGGCCGCAGGATCTCGGCGGACAGATGGGTTTCGGGCCGGTCGCGCCCGAACGAGACGAGCCGTATTTCCATGCCGACTGGGAGAGGCGGGCGCTCGGCTTGACGCTCTGCGCCGGCGGCATGGGCGCCTGGAACATCGACGAGAGCCGGCACGCACGGGAATCGCTGCATCCGGCCGATTATTATGGCTCCAGCTACTATCAGATATGGATCAAGGCGCTTGAGATCTTGCTCAAGCGGCATGGTTTCGTCAGCGAGCGCGACCTCGGGGCGGGCGAGGCGATCGATCCGGCGGCGACACCCAAAAGAGTGCTGAAGGCGGAAAACGTTCCCGCTGTGCTGGCCAAGGGCGGTCCTTGCGATCGGCCGGTGGAGATAGCGCCACGCTTCAAGGCCGGGGATTCTGTGCGGACGAAAAACTTCAACCCGACCGGCCATACTAGGCTGCCGCGCTATGCGCGCGACAAGCAGGGCACCATCGAGGCGGTGCGCGACGGCTTCGTCTTTCCCGACAGCAACGCGCATGGGCAGGGCGAGAATCCGCAATGGGTCTATACCGTGGTTTTCGATGGCACGGAAATCTGGGGCGAGGGCGCCGACCCGACACTGACCGTCTCGATCGACGCCTGGGAGAGCTATCTTGAGCCGGCCTGAAGCGAAGGGATCCGCCGCCAGTTTGCCCGCCGGCTTCGACGCACCGGTGTTCGCCGAGCCATGGCAGGCCGAAGCCTTCGCCATGACTGTGGCACTGCACGACAAGGGCCTGTTTTCGTGGAACGAATGGGCGGATGCCCTGTCAGCCGAGGTGAAGAAGCCGGATGCCGCGGCGGACGGCCATGACTATTACGAGCATTGGCTGGCGGCGCTGGAAGGGCTGCTCGCCTCCAAGGGGCTGGCTGCCAAGCCGGACGTCGATGCGATGGCGCGGGCCTGGGAGCGCGCCGCGCACGCCACGCCACACGGCAAGCCGATCCTGCTGGAGAACGATCCGCGCGCTGCCAACTGAATTTTCGTTCCCTTTACGTTCTTGCTTGCGGCTGATAGCCTGAACAGCAGGGAAGTTCGCCACCGGCGTGTCGATGGTGGTGGCGGCGATCTTGTGTTTGCCTCGCGAATCCGGTCACACGATCAGATGGAATTTTCACCCCAACAAGATGAGGCGCTGCAAGCGGTCGCCCGCTGGCTGAAGACCGGCACGCCGCAGCTGTTCCGGCTGTTTGGCTATGCCGGCACCGGCAAGACGACGCTGGCGCGCTATTTCGCCGAACATGTCGACGGCCAGGTGCAGTTCGCAGCCTTCACCGGCAAGGCCGCCCAGGTGCTGCGCTCCAAGGGCGCGGTCAACGCCCGCACCATCCATTCGCTGATCTACCGGCCCAAGGGCGAGGAATCGGTGGCCGACGAGGTCACCGGCAAGACCTCGATGTCGCCAACCTTCTCACTCAACCGGCAGAGCCCGATCTCGCGCGCCAAACTGGTCGTCATCGACGAGTGCTCGATGGTCGACGAGCAGCTTGGCCGTGACCTGATGAGTTTCGGCACGCCGATCCTGGTGCTGGGCGACCCCGGCCAGTTGCCGCCGATCTCGGGTGGCGGCTTCTTCACCGACCATGAGCCGGACTTCCTGCTGACCGAGATCCACCGGCAGGCGCGCGACAATCCGATCCTGCGGCTGGCGCTCGATGTGCGCGAGGGCCGCGAATTCATGCGCGGCGACTACGGCACCGCGAAGGTGATCGGCAAGGAAGACGTCAATCAGGAACTGGTGCTGAGGGCGGACCAGGTGCTGGTCGGCACCAACCGCACGCGGCGGCGCTACAACCAGCGCCTGCGCGAGCTCAAGGGCTTCAATGCCGATTATCCGCAAGCCGGCGACAAGCTGGTGTGCCTGCGCAACGATCCCGCCAAGGGCTTGCTCAACGGCTCGCTGTGGAAGGTGATGACCTCGTCGCGCGAGACGGTCAAGCCCGGGATCAATCTTCTGGTTTCGCCCGAGGAGGACGATCCGGATCGCGGCGTCGCGAAAATCAAGTTGCTGAAGGCGGCGTTCGAGGATCCTGACGCCGAAATCCCTTGGCAGCAGAAGAAGCGCTTCGACGATTTCGACTATGGCTATGCGCTGACGGTGCACAAGGCGCAGGGCTCGCAGTGGAACGAGATCGTGCTGTTCGACGAGAGCTGGGCCTTCAAGGAAACGCGCCAGCGCTGGCTTTACACAGCTATCACCCGGGCCGCCGAACGCCTGACCATCGTCAGGTAGAAGGGGGGTAGCCGGGAGAACCGTTTCATCCTCTTTCTGGAGCGGCGGTCGCCTCCTCACTCGTCGGCCGCGCGCCGAGCCATTCCCAGGCAGCGGCTTCGTCCTCGATCTTGAAATGCCTGAATTCGACGGGCGAGGAAGCCGGCAAGGCGTGTCGTGCATTCGGCGTCCAGTCAGGGGCGCCGATCGCCGCGCAACGGCCAATATGTTCCAATGCGTGGACGGCACCCTTCTTGATGGTCTCGTCCGAGATGTCGGCCCAGTCGACGCCCTCATGATCGACTATGCGCACGGCCACGTCGATTTTCTGATGGAGCAAATAGGCCGCCTCCAGCAGGCCGAACAGGTTTTCGGCATCGGCGGCCGAGACATGGCCGACCACATCGATGGCAAAGAGGTCGTCGCGGCTGGTCTCGATGCGGCGGATCGCCGGCACGGATTGGAGGAAATTCAAGGTGGTGCCTCCCTTTCGTGGAGTATGTTGGTCTTCTGGAACACCGGAAAGGCCCTATCTGTTCCCGTCAAAGACGCTATAGATGCGCCGTCTCAAATGCGCCGTGCCGGAACGAATGAGCGTGGCGCGCCTCGATCGCCTGTTTCACGGACGCCAAACCATGCCAGCCAAGCTTTCCGTCAACCTCAACGCCATCGCCATGCTGCGCAACCGGCGCGACCTGCCGTGGCCCAATGTGATCGCTGTCGGACGCCTCGCCCTTGCCGCCGGAGCGCATGGGCTGACGGTGCATCCGCGCCCCGACGAACGTCACACAAGGCATTCCGACCTGCCCGAGATCAGGGCGCTGATCGACGACGAGTTCCCGCAGGCGGAATTCAACATCGAGGGCTACCCAAGCGAGGATTTCCTGGCGCTGGTGGAGAAGCATCAGCCCGAACAGGTGACGCTTGTGCCCGACGATCCCTCCCAGGCAACCTCCGACCATGGCTGGAACTTCGTCACCGATGCGGCGTTGCTGACGCCGATCGTCAGACGCCTGAAGAAGGGTGGTTTCAGGGTCTCGCTGTTTTCCGATGCCGACCCCGCCGGCATGGCGGCCGCGCGCGACACGGGCGCCGATCGTATCGAACTCTATACCGGTCCTTATGGCAGCTACCATTCCGATTCAGGTAAGGCGGCCAAAGAACTGGAAAGATTGGGAAAAACCGCTGACGCGGCATTTGCCGCCGGTCTCCAGGTCAATGCCGGGCACGATCTGACGGTGGCCAATCTGCCCGCGCTGGCCAGGCGCATTCCGGCATTGGCCGAAGTGTCGATCGGACATGGGTTGACAGCCGACGCGTTGGAGTATGGCATGGCCGGCACAGTGGGCCGGTTCCTCAGGGCCTGCGGTTGGTAGGGGGCAATGCTTCGTATTGGTATGGCAGCCATCGCGTGCATTTGATATCGTATCGCAGCATGCATAAAGCACCGCGCGCTTATCGGAGAGTGGTCGATGGCCCTTGCCAATAGCGGGAGCGAAGCTGAAACCGTCGAGCAATCGAGCCATGCCGGGGTCGAGCAGCACAGCACCAAGGTTCTCATGCTGGGCGCACTCGGCGTTGTCTATGGCGACATAGGCACAAGTCCGATCTACGCCTTTCGCGAGGCGCTTCACGCTTCGCCCGGCATCGATACGCGCGTTCACGTGCTTGGCGTGCTGTCGCTGATCGTTTGGGCGCTGACGATCATCGTGACCGTCAAATACGTTGCCTTCGTGCTTCGTGCCGACAACAAGGGCGAAGGCGGCACGCTGTCGCTGATGTCATTGGCACGCAGCGCCTATCCCAAAGGCGCTCGACTGATTCTGGTGATCGGTCTTTGCGGCGCGGCGCTGTTTTTCGGCGATTCGATCATAACGCCGGCCATCTCGGTGCTGTCGGCGGTCGAAGGCCTCACCGTGGTCACCCCAACGCTCGACGCCTATGTCGTGCCGATCACGCTGGTCATCCTTGCCATCCTGTTCTCCGTGCAACGCTTCGGCACGGGAAAGGTGGCGGCGGTGTTCGGGCCGGTGACGGCGCTGTGGTTCCTGGCCATCGGCGTTGCCGGCATCTATCACTTGATGGACGATCCATCGATCCTGCTTGCCATCAATCCCTATTACGCGGTCATTTATCTGGCCAGCACACCGACCGCCGCCTTTGTCACCGTCGGCGCCGTGTTCCTGGCGGTAACCGGGGCTGAGGCGCTTTATGTCGATCTCGGCCATTTCGGACGCAAGCCGATCGTGCTGGCATGGTTTTCCGTGGTTTTCCCCTGCCTGCTGCTCAACTATTTCGGGCAGGGCGCCTTTGTGCTCGCCAATGACGGAAAACCGACCAATCCGTTCTTCCAGATGCTGCCTGACTGGGCACTGATGCCGATGGTGGGACTTGCAACGGCCGCGACGGTCATTGCCAGCCAGGCGGTCATTTCAGGAGCTTTTTCGCTGACCCGCCAGGCGGTGCAGCTCAATCTTCTGCCGCGCATCGAGGTGCAGCATACCTCGGAAATGCAGTCCGGGCAGATCTACATGCCGCGCGTCAACCTGCTCATAGCAATGGGTGTGATGCTGCTGGTGGTCGGTTTCGGCAGTTCGAGTTCGCTGGCGTCCGCCTACGGCATCTCGGTGACCGGCGAAATGCTGATGACGACGATCCTGCTGTTCGTGGTGATGCGCAAGATGTGGAAATGGAAGCTGGCGCTCGCCCTGGCGCTGACCTTGCTGTTCGGCGTCATCGACAGCGGCTTCTTCCTGGCCAATGTCGTGAAGATCGTGGAAGGCGGCTGGGTCTCGATCACCGTTGCCTGCCTGATGGGACTGATCATGTGGACGTGGATACGCGGCACCCGCTATCTCTTCGACAAGACCCGCCGCAACGAAATCCCGCTCGATTTCCTCGCCGGCAATCTGCTGAAGAAGAAGCCGCAGCTGGTGTCCGGCACCGCGGTGTTCCTGACCAGCGATCCCTTGAGCGCGCCGACCGCCCTGATGCACAGCCTCAAGCACTACAAGGTGCTGCACGAGCAGAACGTCATCCTTTCGGTGGTGACCGCGCCGCAGCCCGTCGTGCCCGACAGCGAACGCGTCAAGATGGAGACGGTCAACGAGTTGTTCATGCGGGTGACGCTGACCTTCGGCTACATGGAACAGCCCAACATCCCGCGCGCGCTGGCGATCTGCCGCAAGCAGGGCTGGAAATTCGACATCATGACGACGTCGTTCTTCCTGTCGCGGCGGTCGCTGAAAGCCTCGCCCAATTCAGGCATGCCGGTGTGGCAGGACCGGCTGTTCATCGGACTGGCGCGCTCGGCGGCCGACGCGACGGAGTATTTCCAGATCCCGACCGGCCGCGTCGTTGAAATCGGCACGCAGGTCGCCATTTAACAGACGTGCTCGCCGGCCCGCAGGTTTTGCCATGGGTCCGGACATGAGCCCGCGAATGCCGCATTGACCGGCATTCGCTCGAAGTCGCCCACAAGAAGCCGCGCGCTGCCAACATGAGTGCCATAACGTTACGGCACTTGATATTGCAGTGCAGCAAGCGTAGAGCACCGCGCGTTTATCGGAGTGTCGTACATGGCCCTTGCCAGTGCTGGTAATGAGGCAGAACCCGTCGACCAATCGAGCCATCCCGAAATCGAACAGCACAGCACCAAGGTGTTGATGCTGGGCGCGCTCGGCGTGGTCTATGGCGATATCGGCACCAGCCCGATCTATGCGTTTCGCGAGGCGCTGGTCGCGTCGTCGGGCGGGCAAGTTGCCGACCGTGGCGACATTCTTGGCGTTTTGTCGCTGATCATCTGGTCGCTGACGATCATCGTCACCATCAAATACATCATGTTCGTGCTGCGTGCCGACAATCGCGGCGAGGGCGGCGTGCTGTCGCTGATGGCGCTGGCGCGCGGCAGTTTTCCAAAGCGTTCGGCGCTGATGCTCGGCATCGGCATCGTCGGCGCCTCGCTGTTTTTCGGCGACGCCGTCATCACGCCGGCGATTTCGGTGCTGTCGGCGGTCGAGGGCATGAATGTCGTCACCCCCACCTTCCAACCTTACGTCGTGCCACTGACGCTGGTCATCCTCGCCATGGTGTTCGCGGTTCAGCGTTTCGGCACCGGTGGCGTTGGGCTGGTCTTCGGCCCGGTCACCGCGATCTGGTTCCTGGCCATCGGCCTTTCCGGTCTCAAGCACATCATCGCCGATCCGGAGATCCTGTGGGCGGTCAGCCCGCACTATATCGTCGCTTTCCTGATCCATTCGCCCGATGTGGCTTTCGTCACCATCGGCGCCATCTTCCTTGCCGTCACCGGCGCGGAAGCGCTTTACGCCGATCTCGGCCATTTCGGCCGCAAACCCATCGTGCTCGCCTGGCTCTCGATCGTGTTCCCCTGCCTGCTGTTGAATTATGCCGGGCAGGGCGCCTTCGTGCTGGCGAAGAACGGCGTGGTCGGCCATCCGTTCTTCGAAATGAACGAGGGTTGGGCACTGATCCCGATGGTGGTGCTGGCGACGGCGGCGACCGTCATCGCCAGCCAGGCGGTCATTTCAGGGGCTTTTTCGCTGACCCGCCAGGCGGTGCAGCTCAACATGCTGCCCAGGCTCCAAATCCTGCACACGTCGGAAAAGCAGTCCGGCCAGATCTACATGCCGCGCGTCAACCTGCTGCTGGCGCTGGTGGTGATGATGCTGGTGGTCGGCTTCGGCGAGTCCAGCAAGCTGGCCTCCGCCTACGGCATCTCGGTGACCGGCAACATGCTGGTGACGACGGTGCTGCTTTATGTGGTTATGACCCGTATCTGGAAGTGGAAGCTGTCGGTGGCGGTCCCGCTGACCGTGCTGTTCGCTTTCATCGATATCGGCTTCTTCGCCTCCAACATCGTCAAGGTGTTCGAAGGCGGCTGGGCGTCGCTGGTGGTGGCCTTCACCATCGTGCTGGGCATGTGGACCTGGGTGCGTGGCAGCCGCTATCTCTTCGACAAGACCCGCCGCAACGAAATCCCGCTCGATTTCCTCGCCGGCAATCTGCTGAAGAAGAAGCCGCAGCTGGTGTCCGGCACCGCGGTGTTCCTGACCAGCGATCCCTTGAGCGCGCCGACCGCCCTGATGCACAGCCTCAAGCACTACAAGGTGCTGCACGAGCAGAACGTCATCCTTTCGGTGGTGACCGCGCCGCAGCCGGTCGTGCCCGACAGCGAACGCGTCAAGATGGAGACGGTCAACGAGTTGTTCATGCGGGTGACGCTGACCTTCGGCTACATGGAACAGCCCAACATCCCGCGCGCGCTGGCGATCTGCCGCAAGCAGGGCTGGAAATTCGACATCATGACGACGTCGTTCTTCCTGTCGCGGCGGTCGCTGAAAGCCTCGCCCAATTCAGGCATGCCGGTGTGGCAGGACAGGCTGTTCATCGGCCTGGCGCGCACGGCGGCCGACGCGACCGAATATTTCCAGATCCCGACCGGGCGTGTGGTAGAAATCGGCACGCAGGTGGCGATCTGACGAGGTCGATCGCCTCGGCCTGACGGAGAGGTGGCCATGGGCGGCGAATTGGTGCTTGTCACCGGCGGATCGGGTTTCCTCGGCGCGCACTGTATTCTTGCCCTGTTGAAGGCGGGCTATCGCGTGCGCACGACGGTGCGCTCCGCCAGGCGTGAAGCCGACGTTATCGCCATGCTCGAGGCCGGCGGCGGCGAGCCGGGCGACAGGCTTTCCTTTGCCATCGCCGACCTCATGAGCGATGCCGGCTGGCCCGACGCTGTCGCCGGCTGCGACTATGTCCTGCATGTCGCGTCACCATTTCCGCCCGGCGCGCCGAAGCATGAGGACGACCTAATCATCCCGGCTCGCGAAGGCGCGTTGCGCGTGCTCAGGGCGGCGCGAGACGCTGGCGTCAAACGCGTCGTGCTGACCTCGTCCTTCGCCGCCATCGGCTATGGCAAGATGCCGCCCGGCGGCCGGCCTTTCACCGAGGAGAGTTGGACCGATCCGACGGCCAAGGTCAGCGCCTATGTGAAATCGAAGACGCTCGCTGAGCGCGCGGCTTGGGATTTCATCGCCGCCGAGGGTGGCAAGCTGGAGTTGGCCGTCGTCAATCCGGTCGGCATTTTCGGACCGGTGCTCGGGTCCGACCATTCGACCTCCACCGAATTTGTTCAGCGCATGATGAACGGTGCGATGCCTGGGTTGCCGCGCCTGTCGTTCGGCGTGGTCGACGCGCGCGACGTGGCGGACCTGCATGTGCGCGCAATGACCAATCCCGCCGCCAGTGGCGAGCGCTTCCTGGCCGTTGCTGGCGATTTCATGACCGTGCGGGAGATCGCCCAGACGGTGAAAACGCGGCTCGGCGCGGCCGCCTCGCGGGTCACGACCCGGGAGCTTCCCGATTGGTTGGTGCGGGTGGTGGGGCTGTTCAACGCGGAAGCCGCGCAACTCGTGACGGAACTCGGCAAGGTCAAGAACGCCACCAACGCCAAGGCGGTGCGCATGCTCGGCTGGGCGCCGCGCTCGCGCGAGGACGCGCTGGCCGCCACCGCCGAAAGCCTGGTCCGGCTCGGGCTGGTCAAGACCCCGAAATAGCGCGGCGGGAGAAAGACTTCCCGCCGCGCTGACATCAACCCGCCAAGGCGGCCTTGTTGGCCTCGAGGAACTGCTTCAGCGGTACCGATTTCCGACCGGAAAGTGTCTCGACCGAATCCGTTACCATGCCAAGGTCGCCGGCGCGCGTGGCGGCGTCGAAGGACACCAGGAGCCTGGCGATCGGCTCGGGAAGCCCGGCTGCCTTCATGCCTTCGGTCAGCGCTTCATCGGAGAGCTGGACGACCTGGATCGGCTTGCCTGTGACTTCGGTGACGAGCACGGCGACTTCGGCTGATGTATAGGCCTTGGGGCCAGTCAGCGTGTAAGTCGTGCTTTCGGTGTTATCCGAAGCCAGCCCCGCGGCTATGGCCGCGGCGAGGTCGTCACGCGCGCCATAGGAAATCGCGCCGTCGGCCGCCGACGTATACCATTGGCCCGATGCGAGGATTTGCGGCATCGCCATGAACAGGTTCTCGTCGTACCAGCCGTTGCGGAAGATCGTGTAGGGAATGCCGCTGGCCTTGATCGCCTGCTCGGTGTCGTAGTGATCGGGGGCAAAGAGCACGGCGGAACCGGGTTCGGTGTTGGGCAACGAGGTGTAGAGCAGGTGGCCGACGCCAGCCTGCCTGGCCGCCGCGACGGCGGCAAGCTGCTGCTCGCGCCGCTTTCCCTGGATCGCCAGCTCGTTGGTCGAAATGATGAGCGCCCGGTCGGCGCCCGCGAAGGCTTGGGCAAGCGAGGCCCGATCGTCGAAATCAGCCTCGCGAACGGTGACGCCGCGCGCCGACAGGTCGGCAAGATTGGCGGGCGTGCGGGTCGTGGCGATGATGCGGGCCGCCGGCACCTCGAACGTGTCCAGCAGATGGTTGATGACGCTGCGGCCGAGCTGGCCGGACGCGCCGGTGACGAGAAGAGTTGCGGTCATGGGGGATCCTGACATTGCGCCGGAAGGGCGGTTCGGGTGGTGGTCTCAAAAAGAGACCAGCACTAAAATAGGAATTGACCCGGTGCCGTAAAGAAGGCAGTTTTTGGGGAGGTAGGCACACGCAGGGAACCAGCCATGGACAGCCGGACCGTCAATCTGAAATCCAAACTCGAAGTCTACAAAGCGATGACCGACGGCGGAAACATTGCCGATTGCCCGGTCCGCGATGTCATCCAGGGACTCAATGGCAAATGGAGTTCGCTGCTGACGGCGGCGCTGGCCGAGCAGCCTTATCGCTTCGGCGAGCTGCGGCGGCTGGTTCCCGATATCTCGCAGCGCATGTTGACCCAGACGCTCTACGATCTGCAGCGCGACGGCTATGTGCGCCGCGAGGTGTTTCCGACCAAGCCGCCCAGCGTCGAATACAGCCTGACCGACCTTGGGCGATCGATGTTCGACGCTTTGCAGTGTCTGCTGCAGTGGGCCGAAAACAACCATGACGCAGTGCGTGGCGCGCGCACTGCCTTCGATTCGACGCAGGCTTGACCCACCGGGTAGCGCCCGGCGTCGCGACTTGATTTCATCCGGCGGCTGAAGGATTGTCCCGGCCACTTCGGCTTGGGGGCAGCGGCATTTCCTACGATATCGCAATCGCCGGCGCTGGTCCGGCCGGGCTCGCCGCGGCGCTTTATCTCAAGCGCGCCGGCCACTGCGTCACCATCTTCGAGCGCTTCGAGGAACCGAGGCCGGTCGGCTCCGGGCTGATCCTGCAGCCGACTGGGCTGACGGTCCTCGCCGATCTCGGCCTGCTCGACGATATAATGGCGCTAGGCAGCAGGATCGATCGACTGCATGGGGTCGATGCGTCGAGCGGCCGCACCGTGCTCGATGTCCGCTACGATGCCCAGCGCGGCAACCGTTTCGGCCTGGCGGTACACAGGGCCGCCCTGTTCGGCGTACTCTTTCGCGCTGCCCGGCGCGAGGCGATCCCCATCGAGACCGGCGTCGAAATCGAGGCCCTGGAGACCGGCGAGCGGGTCACGCTGATCCGAGGTCATGGCCGAAGGGAAGGGCCGTTCGATCTAATTGTCGACGCCAGCGGCGCGCGCTCGAAGCTGCGGCGGTGCGCCGGTAGTGCCGAAGCGCCACGGCCACTCACCTATGGCGCGTTCTGGGCATCGCTCGGCTGGCGCGGCGAGGGCTTTGACGAGCACGCGCTCTTGCAGCGCTACGACAAGGCCAGCGTGATGATCGGCGTGCTGCCGATCGGCCGGCCGGAACCGGGTGCCGAAAGGATGGCGGCCTTCTTCTGGAGCCTGAAACCGGCGGATGCCGATGTAGTCCGCAGCCTCGGCATCGATGCCTGGAAGGAGCGGGTGGTGCGGCTGTGGCCGCAGGCCGAGGCGTTCACCAGCCAGATCGACAGTTTCGACCAGCTCTCGCTGGCCCGCTACGGCCATCACACGATGAAGTTTCCGGTTTGCCGGCGGCTGGCGGTGATCGGCGACGCCGCCCATTCGACCAGCCCGCAGCTTGGCCAGGGCGCCAACATGGCGCTACTCGACGCCGCGGCACTTAGCTATGCGCTGGCGCGAGCGGACGGCGTGGAGACAGCGCTGGAAGTCTATGCGCGAGCGCGGCGCCGGCATGTCAGGGTCTTTCAGGCACTGTCGCTGGCGTTCACGCCCTTCTACCAGTCGGATTCGGTGGCGCTGCCCTTCATCCGCGACAGGCTGGTGGCGACGATCGCCAAGATCCCGCCGGCGCCGCGGTTCCTGGCCTCCATGGTCGCCGGCACGGTGATCGATCCGTTCAGGCGGGCTGGGCTTGCCGAAGCTCTATGGCCGGATCGCCTTGCCGAATGAGGCTCGATAGAAACGATCCCTTCGCCTGCAGGAAGGCATGCAGGCGCTGCGGATAGTCCGGCGCCACGGCCTGCCTGATCGACGGACGGTCACTCGACGCACTGCGCCAGGCCTGGACAAGCGGCTTGCCGTCAAGAATGCCGAAATCGCCGATCCGATCGAACGCGTCCAGGTAGCGGAAGACCGGACCGTAAACGGCATCGACGAGGGAAAAGCGGCTGCCAGCGAACCATGGCCCGCTCCGCCCGGCGCCGCCCGGCAGTTCAGCCTCAACACGGTCGAACATTGCCGATAGCGCGCTGGCTTCGGCGAGGAAGCCGGCCTCGCTCGGCGCTGAATAGAACCGGCCGATGGTGTTGAGGATGGCTGAGCCATACTCGATCCAGGCACGGTGCCGGGCGCGTGCATAGGGGTCGGCGGGATGGAGGGGATTGGCCTGCGTTTCCTCGAGGAATTCGAGGATGACCGCGGATTCGAAGATTGTCGTCTCGTCGCCATTTTGCCGTACGCGCAGCAATGGCACCTTGCCGAGCGGCGAGATTGCCTTGAACCAGTCCGGTTTGTCGGCAAGGTCGATGTCGATCCGCTCGAAGGGCACGCCTTTTTCTGCCAACGAGATCGCGGCGCGCTGGACATAGGGGCAGAGCGGATGGCTGACGAGAACGAGGGTGTCGGCGGGTTTCATAGGAATGTGCCTTTCAATGTCGATGCAATTGCATTTATGTAGATGCATGTGCATTGAGCGTCAAGCTTGATGCATCTGCATCTATCGCCTAGGGTGGGCCATGATCGAAAAAGCCAAGCCTTCGCCCGAAGCCATCAAGGCCTGGGCTCGCCTGATGCGGGTTTCGCGCCAACTGATGGAACGGGCCGAAGACGCGCTGAAGGAGGGCGGCCTGCCGCCGCTCGCCTGGTACGATGTGCTGCACGAGCTTGCCGAGGCGGGCGAGGGCGGCTTGCGGCCGTTTCAACTGATCGAACGCACCCTGTTCGCGCAGTACAACATCTCGCGGCTATTGGCTCGGCTCGAGGCCGACGGGCTGGTCGAGAAACTGCCGGTGGCCGACGATGGCCGCGGCCAGACCGTCCGCGTCACGGCCAAGGGACGGGAGACGCGCCGCCGCATGTGGGCGATCTATGGCAGGTCGATCGAGGAATTGGTTGGCGCCAAACTCTCGCCGGATGAGCTGAGCATGGTCTCGGCACTGCTGGGCCGCCTGCGTCATCCGCCTACCGGGGACTGAGCATGCGGACTGCGCGGCTGCGCGGACATCAGCGGATTTTTTCTTCTTTGCCCTTGCGCCGCTCACCGGATTGCGCAATATGCCGAACCGTAACGTACGGTACGGCAGGTCGAATTCACGCCCTGCCTTGTCCTGCCGAGGGAAGAGCGTGTTGCACAGCGTGCCCGATATCGACAACAGCGAGGCGCTGACGGAGCGGCAGCAGGCCGTCCTGGACGCGGCTTTGCGGCTGCTGGTCGAGGAGGGCGATCACCTGACCATGACCGCCGTGGCGCGTCGCGCGAGCTGCTCGAAGGAAACACTCTACAAATGGTTCGGCGATCGCGACGGGCTGCTGACGGCGACCGTGCAGTGGCAGGCCTCGAAAGTGCGGGTGGCTTCGGTCGACGGCAAGGGGCTTGACCTTGCCTCGCTTACGGCGAGCCTGGAGCGCTTTGCCTCCGACTGGTTGAAGGTGATCTCCAGCGATACGTCGATCGCCCTCAATAGGGTGGCGGTCGGCCATGCCGGTTCGGGGAAGGACAATCTCGGCGCCGTCGTGCTGGAGAATGGGCGCTTTGCGCTGGCCAAGCGGCTGAAGCCGGTGCTGGAAGCCGGCCGGCAGACCGGCCTCCTTGAATTTACGGATGCCGAGACGGCGTTCCGTACCTTTTTCGGGCTGGTTGGCCGGGACGTGCAGATCCGCCTGCTGCTCGGCGACCGGCTGGAATTGACTGAAGCGACGATCGGCGGCGATGCCGTCCGCGCGACGCAGCAGTTTCTCGCTCTTTTCGGAGCAAAAAACGGGCCTCAGGGCCTCTGATCTTCAAAAACGGGAAGGAAGTAAAATGCGTGTCTATTACGATCGTGATGCCGATCTGAACCTGATCAAGGGCAAGAAGGTCGCCATCATCGGCTATGGCAGCCAGGGCAGGGCGCATGCGCTCAACCTCAAGGATTCCGGCGCCAAGGAGATCGCGATCGGTCTCAAGGCCGGCTCGGCGACCGCCAAGAAGGTCGAGGCCGACGGGCTCAAGGTGATGAGCGTCGCCGACGCCGCCAAATGGGCCGATCTGATGATGATGGCGACGCCCGACGAATTGCAGGCCGACATCTACAAGAACGAAATCGCGCCGAACATCCGCGACGGTGCCGCGATCGCCTTCGCGCACGGTCTCAACGTGCATTTCGGCCTCATCGAGCCGAAGTCGACCGTCGACGTCGTCATGATCGCGCCAAAGGGCCCGGGCCACACGGTGCGCGGCGAATACCAGAAGGGCGGCGGCGTGCCGTGCCTGGTCGCCGTCAACCAGGACGCCTCGGGCAACGCGCTCGATCTCGCGCTCTCCTACGCCTGCGGCGTCGGCGGCGGCCGTTCGGGCATCATCGAGACCAATTTCCGCGAGGAATGCGAGACCGACCTGTTCGGCGAGCAGGTCGTGCTGTGCGGCGGTCTGGTCGAACTGATCCGCGCCGGCTTCGAGACGCTGGTGGAAGCCGGTTACGCGCCCGAAATGGCCTATTTCGAGTGCCTGCACGAGGTCAAGCTGATCGTCGACCTGATCTATGAAGGCGGCATCGCCAACATGAACTACTCGATCTCGAACACCGCCGAGTGGGGCGAATATGTCTCGGGTCCGCGCATCATCACCGCCGAGACCAAGGCCGAGATGAAGCGCGTGCTGAAGGACATCCAGACCGGAAAGTTCACCTCGGAATGGATGCAGGAATACCGCGCCGGCATGTCGCGCTTCAAGGGCATCCGCCGCAACAACGACAGCCACCAGATCGAGGAAGTCGGCGCCAAGCTGCGCGCCATGATGCCATGGATTTCCAAGAACAAGCTGGTCGACAAGGCCAAGAACTGAGCGAACCACGCTTCGCGATCAATAACGAAAACGGCGCCACGTGGCGCCGTTTTCATTTCTGGTATCAGCCGCAGGCAGCTCAACTATAGGGCGACCAGCACTGCTGGCGCGGGCCGTTATAGGGTTGGAACGTGTTGTCGTAGGCGCGATACGAGCGGTAGCGGTTATAGCACCATTGCACATGCGCGTTCGACAACCGGCCGGCGCGATAATAGCGGCGCGGCGCCGGCGCATAGTAATCGTAGTTGTTGTAGTTGTTGTACATGCTGCCGAGGCCGAGCCCCAGGCCGAGACCGAGGACCGCCGCAGCGCCATCATCGTAGTAGCGTCCGCCACGATAATAATGACGGCCATGGCGCCAGCGCCAGTTGTCGCCGCGGTTCCAGTTGCCGCCACCGTTCCAGTGGCGGCCGCTCCAGTTGCCTCCGCCATTCCAGTGGCGGCCGTTCCAATTGCCTGACCGGCGCCATCTCCAATCGCCGCCGTTGTTTCCGCCAGCCCAGCCCTCGCGGACCGGGATGACCGTCGGCGCGGCGGTGCTGGCCGGGATCGACACATCCGGCTGCAGAATCGGCGCGGCAGCGGATGGCGCCGTGATGCCGGAGACAATACCGAGCGCTATCAGCCCGGATTTGACAGTGGAAGAAAAGAGCGCGTTCATTGCACTTCTCCAAGAGAACAGGCCCCACGCCTACCCTGGGAATGGGCTTACCGTGGACCTTTGCGTCTGAACGGCGGATGAACGGAAAGGTTCCGTCAACCATGGCGCGAAAGCCACCGGGACCAAGGGATCCCTGCTTGTGGTCCTGCGATCTTGTTTTCCGCCGCTCTTGCAGGCAAAGGTCAGCGCATGTCGCTGCGCCTTGCCACCTTCAATGTCGAGAACCTGATGAACAGGTTCGATTTTTCCGGCTTTCGCAACCAGCTCAATGAGGATCGCACGTTGGCGCTCTTCGATATCCAGAGCGAGGCCGAATACAAGATGCTGGAACAGGCGCGCGCCATCGCGCAATCCGACGACACGCGCCAGCTGACGGCGTTGGCGATTGCAGCCGCCCGTGCCGACATCATTTGCATGCAGGAGGTCGACAACATCGAGGCCTTGAAGGCCTTCGAGTACGGCTATCTGTTCAAGATGGTGGGGCAGGGCTACCGCCAGAAATACACCACGTCGGGCAATGATTCGCGCGGCATCGATGTCGCGGTGATGATGCGCAACGAGACCGCGCAGGGACAGCCGATCGAATTCGTGCGCATGACCAGCCACGCCTATGTCACCTACGAGCAGTTCGGATTGCATACGCCCGAGCTGGCGGCCCTCGGCAACCAGCCCAATGAACGCATCTTCCGGCGCGACTGCCTGGAGGTCGACATCAAGGTGGGCGGCGCGCCGATGACGCTCTATCTCGTGCACTTCAAGTCCATGGGCTCTCCCCGCAACGGGCTCGACGGACGCGAGGCGACGATGCCGGTGCGCATCGCGGAGGCGCAAGCCGTGCGGCGCATCATCGAGGAGCGTTTCGGGGCGGAGCACGCGGCCGACAAGCGCTGGGCGATCTGCGGCGACATGAACGATTACCGCCAGCGGGTGAAGATCGCCGGCGATGAAGTCGACGGCTACCGTTTCGAGGTGGTCGACGAGAACCTATCCTGCATCAATGTGCTGACGGCGGGCGGCTTCTGTGAAAATGTGGTCGAGCGGCGGCCGGAAATGAACCGCTGGACCTTCTATCACACACGCGGGCCGCAAGAGCGGCATCTGTGCCAGCTCGACTATATCCTGCTGTCGAAGGGGCTGGCGGCGAAGAACGCCACCGCAGTTCCCGACATCATCCGCAATGGCCAGCCCTGGCGCACGATCTTTCCCGCGGGCCAGGAAGTCGAGCGCTTCCCGCGCGCCGGCTGGGACCGGCCAAAGGCCTCGGACCATTGCCCGGTGGCGATCACGCTGGACATGGCCTGAGCCGACATGAGTTTTGATCTTCCGCGCAATGTCATCCTGCCGGTCGATGCCATCGATGTCCGTCTCGATCCCGGCCCGCATCCCTTCGCGGTGGAGAATGCCGCGGTGATTGCCGAGAACTGGCGGGGCGAGATCGAGGCCAATCCGGCGCTGTTCGACGGCATTGTGGTGCTGCTTTCCGAGCTTGCCTATCGCGACCGCAGCCTTATCGGCCGCTGCCATGCGGTCAATTACTCGACCTTCATGCTGTGGCGGAAGCGGCGCGAGAATTCCGGCGCCGAACACGCCTATGCCCATGCCGTGCTGGTGGCCGGGGACAACGCTCTGGTGGCGATCCGCATGGGACCGCGGACCGTCAGTGCCGGCTGGGTCTATTTCGCCGCCGGTTCGTTCGAGCCGATCGATTTCCGCGACGGTCTCGTCGATGTCGATTTCAACATGATGCGCGAGGTGCGCGAGGAGACCGGTATCGACCTGTCGGATGCCAGGCGTGGTGTGCGCTGGCACGCTCTGTCGACGGCAAGCGGCACCGTCATCTTCCGCCGCTATCACGTCGACGCGCCCGCCGATGAGATCGCGCGCCGAATCTCGGCCTTCGTCGCCACCGAAGCCGACCCGGAGATCGAGGGGCCGGTGATCATCCGCCATGCCGGCGACCTGCCGGACGGCCTGTCGCCGCACATGAAGCCGCTGATCGAGTGGCATTTCGCGCGCGCAGACTAATATCGATGCGTACTGGTTGCATCTGATAGCAGATTTGCTATGTTGATAGCAGTGACATCATTGCAGATTGGAATGATATCGATGAGCGCCGTCACGATCCGCAATTTGCCAGAGGAAACGCTCCGCGCCTTGAAGGTGCGGGCTGCGCATCACGGCCGCAGCACTGAAGCCGAGATGCGTGAAATCCTGGAAACGGCCGTGCGGCCGGCCAATCGGGTCAAGCTCGGCTCGCTGCTCGCCGCCATCGGCCGCGAGGCCGGATTGTCGCAAGAGGATGTCGATACCTTGCAGCAGCTCCGCGACAAAACACCGGGCGAGCCGGTGCGGTTCGAATGATCCTCATCGACACCTGCGTCATGTCTGAGCCATGGAGACCTGCACCCGATCCTCGCGTCATCGCGTGGATCGACGCCCAGGCCGTCGAAACCCTATATCTTTCGGCCGTCACCGTGGCTGAGTTGCGTTTCGGGATCGCGGCCATGCCTTCCGGCAAGCGCCGCACGACCCTGCATGATCGTCTTGAGCAGAACGCGTTGCCGTTGTTTGGAGGCCGCATTCTGCCGTTCGACCTCGACGCGTCGCGCGCCTATGCCGACCTCATGGTACAGGCGCGTGCCGCAGGCAAGGCGATCGGCAACGCCGACGGTTATATCGCGGCGACGGCCGTAGCACACGGTCTCACTGTCGCCACACGTGACACCGGTCCATTCGCGGCCGCGGGCTTGAACACCGTCAATCCGTGGGAAAGCGCGTCGTAGCCCCGCCTGCCACTGAAACCGTACGTCGGTGCCGCGATCATGTCGTGGAGCGGCCAGGCCCTATGATGTCTTGCTTGTGAGTGCCTTGCGGTCGTTGCGCGCGGCGACGAAGAACAGGATGAAGCCGATACCCAGCAACCCACCCATGGCCATTCCCATCGTCTGGCCAACGACCGCCTGGAAATCGGCGGTGACGCGATCGGGATTGGTCATGCCGTAGCGGGCGAGATACCACCAGATGCCTGCAAGGGCGGCCTCGATGATGATCATCACCAGGATCACGCGCGCCTTCTTGCTCATCTGCTGCTCCTCGACCAGATATGCCTTGGCATAACATCGCCAACCCAGTGACGACAGGGTTGGGCAAGGCGGAAACGTCGAAGGTTGTGTAAAACCGGCCCGGAGTGCCGGGCGCCCTCGCAGCTTGCCCTTTTACTCGTGACGCAAGGCGTCGATCGGATCGAGCCTGGCGCCGCGCAGCGCCGGGAAGAAGCCGAACACCATGCCGATCAGCGCGGAGAAGCCGACGGCAAGCAGAATGACGGCCGGGCTAGGCGCGAAAGGTATGGTCAGCGTCACCGAGGCAAGGCCGGCCAGCGCCAGCCCAATCAGGATGCCGATGATGCCGCCAAGCAGCGACAGCACGGTCGCCTCGACCAGGAACTGGATGAGGATGTGCTTTTCATGCGCGCCGATGGCGAGCCTGATGCCGATCTCGCGCGTGCGTTCGGTGACCGACACCAGCATGATGTTCATGATGCCGATGCCGCCGACCAGCAGGCTGACACCGGCGACCGCGCCCAGCATGCCGGTCATCGTCGTGGTGGCGCTGGCCATGGCGTCGGCGATCTGGGTCATGTCGCGGATGGCGAAATCGCTCTCGCGGTCGGGCGTGATGCGGCGCGCATCGCGCAAAATGTCCTCGACGCGCGGCTGCAATTCGCTGGTCGGCGTGCGGTCGTCGGCGGCGATGTAGATGTTGTCGATGTCGCGGTTGCCGGCGATGCGGCGTTGATAGGCGGCGAGGGGCATCAGCACGACATTGTCCTGGTCCTGGCCGAAGCCGGTGTAGCCTTTCGGCTCGAGCAGCCCAACGATCCTGCAGGAGGTGCGGTTGACGCGGATGATCTCGCCCTCGGGATCGCCGGCGCCGAAGAATTGCTGGCGCACCGTCTCGCCGATCAGGCACACACCGGTGCCGGAGCGGGTTTCGGAATCGCTGAACGGTCGGCCGGACACCAGCTTCCAGTCGCGTGCGTCGAGATAGGCGCTGTCGGTGCCGGTGACGCCAGAGGTCAGGCTCTCGGTGCCGAAGATGACGCGTACCTGCTTCTGCGCCGCCGGCGAGATGGCGCGCGCACCGGTGAGATGCGCAACCAGCGCCGCCAGATCCTTTTCCGCCAGCGGCCGCACCGCCTGGTCGAGCCCGCCCGGACCGCCGGGGCCGGCCGGGCGCCCGGCTCGGACGACCAGAAGATTGCTGCCGAGCTTGGAAATGTCGGACTTGACCTTTTGCGTAGTGCCGGAGCCGATGGTCAGCATGGCAATGACGGCGGCAACGCCGATGACGATGCCGAGCAAGGTCAGGAACGAGCGCAGCACGTTGCGGCGGATCGAGCGCAGCGAGAGGCGGACGGTTTCCCAGATCATGCCACCTCCATATTCATGGTGTCGGAGGCGACATGGCCGTCGAGGAAGCGGATGGTACGCTCGGCATATTCGGCGACATCGGCTTCGTGGGTGACCATGGTGACGGTCAGGCCAAGCTCTTTGTTCAGACGCGTCAGCAGCTCCATGATCTCATGCGTGCGTGCGGTGTCGAGATTGCCGGTCGGCTCGTCGGCGACGAGCAGCGTCGGCCTGGTGACGATGGCGCGTGCGATCGCCACGCGCTGCTGCTGGCCGCCGGAGAGTTCGGCCGGCGTGTGATGCTCGCGGCCGACAAGGCCGACCTCGGCCAGCGCCTGCATGGCAAGGTCGCGGCGCTCGCGGGCGGCGACACCACGATAGATCAGCGGCAGTTCCACATTTTCGGCCGCGGTGGTGCGGGCCAAGAGATTGTAGCCCTGGAAGACGAAGCCGACATAAAGGTTGCGCAGCATGGCGCGGCGGTTGCGGTCGAGCCGGCCGGCATCGACGCCCATGAAGGAATAGGTTCCGGCCGTCGGCGTGTCGAGGCAACCGATGATGTTCATCGCCGTCGACTTGCCGGAGCCCGATGGGCCCATGATGGCGACGAATTCACCGCGCCGGATGGCAAGGTCGACTCCGGCCAGCGCATGCACCTTGGCTTCGCCCTGGCCGTAGCTCTTCCAGACCTTGTCGAAGGTGATGAGGGGGGCGCCCGCGGCCACTGCCTCAGCTCCGCGACTGCGAAGCGGTGATGATCTGCGCGCCTTCCTCCAGGCCGGAGGTGATCTCGGTCAGTTCGCCATCGGTCGAACCGATCTTGACGTTGACCGGATGCGGGCGGCCGTTCTCCAGCACATAGAGCGTGCGGGAACCATCGGTCGGGGCCTTCGCCACCGGGCGCTGGCGATTGCCGCGGCCCATGCGGCCGGTGAACAGGTCGCTCAGGCTCCAGCCGCGCGCCGCTTGCTGCGCCGGGCGATAGCGGAAAGCGGACGAGGGCACGGTGAGCACGCCCTTGGCTTCCCTCGTGACCACAGAAACGGTGGCGGTCATGCCGGGCCGCAGCAGCAACTCGTTGTTGTCGACTTCGAGCCGCGCATTGTAGGTGACGACGCCGTCCGTCGTGACCGAGGCATAGGAGATGTCGCGGATTTTGGCATCGAACGGCCGCTCCGGGAAAGCGTCGACGGTGAAACGGGCATGCTGGCCCGACTTGACCGCGCCGATATCGGCTTCGTCGACCGCCGCCACCAGTTCCATGTTCCTCAAATCGGCGGCGATGATGAACAGCACCGGCGCCTGCAGCGAGGAAGCGACCGTCTGGCCGGGGTCGACCGAACGCGTCAGCACGATGCCGTCGATCGGCGCGTAGATGGTGCTGTTGGCAAGGTCGGTCTGCTGCGACTTGAGATCGGCATTGGCGATGGCGAGATTGGCCTCGGCGCTATCGAGCGCCGCCTTGGAACGGTCGCGCGTCGCGGTCGCCGCCTCGAGCGACTGGTCGGTTGCCATGCCACGCTTGGTCAGGGCCGCGGCGCGGACAAGCGCGCTCTCGTTCTCGGCGAGCGTCACCCTGGCGTCCTCCACATTGGCGGCCGCTCCCTTGGCGGACGCTTCGGCGCGTTCGATCTGGACCTGCAGCTTGGCGGTGTCGAGGGCCGCCAGCACGTCGCCCTTCTTCACCTGCTGGTTCTCGTTGACCGCGACCGAGCGTATGATGCCTGAGAGCTGGCTTGATATGTCGACCTGGGTGAGCGGCTGCAGCGTGCCTGTCGCCGACACCTGGACGGTGAGGTCGGCCTTGGCGGCCGGCACCGTGGTGTAGTCAATCCTGGTCGGCGTGCCCGCATACCATTGATAGAGGCCAAGGCCGGCGGCAAGCACGATGAGGGTCAGCAACGCATAGAGCCAGCCACGCCGGCGCGTCCTGCGCCGACCGGTCTGGTCGAGCCCAAGCGCCGTCTCGATGGCGGAATCCGATTCCGTCTTTGGCAGATTGACAATCTGGTCCACGTCGGACCCCTATGATGCGTAATGTCCCTGTCTGTGCACAGATCAGGCTTACCGGTTCGAATATCAAATTAAATTTCGCCCATGTTGGGATTGAGGCAGGGATGCAAACCCGGAATTACTTGCTTTACGATGTGTTTACGACCGAGCGACTGGCTGGCAACCCGCTGGCGGTGGTGTTGGATTGCAAAGGTCTGGACACGACCGCGATGCAGGCCATCGCGCGCGAGTTCAACCTGTCCGAATCGGTTTTCGTGTTGCCGCCGGACAATCCCAAGCACCGCAACCGCATCCGCATCTTCACGCCCGATTATGAAATGCCATTCGCCGGCCATCCGACGGTGGGCTCGGCCATCGCGTTGGCCGAACTGGCGGGCGAGGGCGGCGCCGGCATCTTCGTGCTTGAAGAGAACATCGGCCCGGTGCGTTGCGCGGTCAGCACGCATGATGGCGCCACCTTCGCCGAGTTCGACCTGGCAAAATTGCCGGAGCCGCTGAAGCTGGAGACCGATCCGGAGGCGATCGGCGCCGCCCTTGGCCTGGCGCCGCACGAGATCGGCTTCGAGAATCACCGCATCGCCTTCTGGTCGGCCGGCGTGCCCTATGTGACCATTCCTGTCGCCAATCTCGAAGCGGCGGGCCGCATCCGGCTGGACAACCAGGCATGGTCGGAACTGGCGCCGCGCAAGAGCGAATGGGCCTTCGCCAGCCCGTACGTCTATTGCCGCGAGACGGTGAATCACGAAAGCGCTTTCCATGTCCGCATGATCGTTCCCGGCACGCCTTCCTATGAGGACCCGGCGACCGGTTCGGCAGCGGCGGCCTTCGCCGGCGCCATCATGCATTTCGACGGTCCGACGGACGGGGTTTCGCAGCTATGGATCGAACAGGGACTGGAGATGGGCCGGCCGTCGCGCATCCGCCTCGAACTGACCGTGCAAGGCGGAAAACTGGCGTCCGCGCGCATTGGCGGGCATGCGATCAAGGTGGCGGAAGGCAAGCTTTTCGCCTGATTGGAGAGAGCCCCGGTCGATTTGTCGGGAAATGATTCCAGCAGGGCTGGACAGGACCGGTATCGGCGGCTATATGCCCGCCAACGCCGGTTTTTGCCGGCCGAGTGGGTGCGTAGCTCAGTTGGTAGAGCAGCTGACTCTTAATCAGCGGGTCCACAGTTCAATCCTGTGCGCACCCACCAAATTCCTAGAAGACTTGGTGGAAAGACCCTGAAGGCAAGAGGCGTTTGGCGCGTCTCGCACCGCAATGGCCGTTCACTGCGCCGCTTTGCCAATACTGGCCTTGAACTTGACCTTCATGGCGATCTGCCCGGTCACCGTCATCTGCGATCCCGCAGCGCCTCCCATGCTGCGATCCCTGGCGTTGACGTTCGTGGTCACGCTGGTTACCTCGCACGTGTCGGCGACGGTATCGAGCACCATGGCGCAACTGGCGGCAGCGACCTTGTAGAACGAACGCAGCGCGGTTTGCTGCTGTGTGGCGACATCCTCTTCGTCCTTGACCGGAAGGGTCATGGTCAGGCTGGACTGGACCTTGGCCAGCCCATCGTCGCCCGCGTGCCGGAAGCGGCCGTTCTCATCGACATACTGCGAAAAAGCTGGCGCAGCAGTGCCGAAAAGCAGTGCAATGACAGGTATCGCCTTCAAATACATCGCCTGATCTCCACATGAGATCTACTGATCTCACGTAACAATCAAAACGACGTTATTATTTTGGCTCAATCACGTTAAAAGTTTGACGGATTATTTCTCCGAAACCCCAGCCTCGGCAAAGCTTGCCATCGTCGCATGGCACTCCAGCGCCGAGCGGACGATGTTGACGGCGAGGCACGCGCCGGAGCCTTCGCCGAGCCGCATGCCGAGATCGAGCAGCGGCGGCAGGGCGAGCGCTTCGAGGAGGCCGCGGTGACCCGATTCGGCTGAGACGTGGGCGGCGATCGTGTGCGCAAGGCCGGTCGGGTGCAGCTTCGCCAGCGGCGCGGCGGCGGCGGTGCAGACGAAGCCGTCGAGCAGCACGGGTATGCCGAGATGACGGGCGGCGAGCGTGGCGCCGAAGATGGCGGCGAGTTCGCGCCCGCCGAGGCTGGCAGCGACGCTCAACGGGTCGGCAAGGGCCGCGGCGTGGCGCTTCAGGCCGGCTTCGATGGCGACCACCTTGCGCTTCAGGCCGGCATCGTCGACGCCAGTGCCGCGCCCGGTCCACTTTTCGGCGCCGCCGCCGAACAAGGCAGCCGAAATGGCAGCGGCGGGCGTCGTGTTGCCGATGCCCATTTCGCCAAAGCAGACCAGGTCGAGGTCTTTCGTCACGGCGTCATAGCCCGCCGAGACAGCGGCGAGGAAGGCCTTCTCATCCATTGCCGGCACTTGCGTGAAGTCACCGGTGGGATGGTCGAGATCAAGCGGGATGACGTCGAGTTCCGCGCCGGCGATGCGGGCGAGCTGGTTGATGGCGGCACCGCCGCCGGCAAAATTCGCCACCATCTGCACGGTGACTTCGGAGGGGTAGGCCGACACGCCCTGCGCGGTGACGCCGTGGTTGCCGGCGAAGACGAAGACTTTCACGCGGTCGAGCCTTGGCATGTCGCGGCCTTGCCAGCGCGCCAGCCAGGCGGCGATCGCTTCGAGTTTGCCGAGGCTGCCTTGCGGCTTGGTCAGCGTGTCCTGGCGGCGAGCGACGGCACTGGCGGCCACTTCGCTGCCGGCAGGCAGGTCGAGGCAGGCGGCGCGCAGTTCATCGAGGGATTTGAAGGGCATGGGGGCAATGTCTCCGGAAGGGAATCAGGTCAAGGGGGTCAGGAAAGGGCGACGGAAGCGACGAGAAGCACCGCGATTTCGCTCAACTGCTGCAAGGCGCCAACCGTGTCGCCGGTCTGGCCCTCGATCTGGTTGAGGCAAAGGGCGTGGAAGGCGGCAAAGAACAGGCCGAGCAGGATGAGCGCGGCAATGGCGCCGCCAAGCCCGAGCAGGAGCAGTGGTATCGCGCCGAGCACGGCTCCGGCTATTGCCGTTTCGAGCGAAACGGTGCCGGCGCCAGCCGACAGGCCGTCGGACCGCGCCGGTGGCAAGAGATGCATGAAGGCGCCGAGCACGCCACGCGAGGCTGCGTGCGCCGCCACGAGCGCAAACAGAGCCTGTGTGGGTTCCACCACTTGCGACAGCGCGCTCCAGCGGATCAGCAGCGCCAGCGCCAGCGCCATGGCGCCATAAGCGCCGATGCGGCTGTCGCGCATGATCTCGAGCTTGCGGCCGCGCGACTTGCCGCCACCGAAGCCGTCGGCAACGTCCGACAATCCATCCTCGTGCAGGCAGCCCGTGGTAGCCACGGTTGCAACAAGGGCAAGGGCAGCCGCCGGCCCAATGGCAAGGCCAAAGCGTTCCGCCGTGGCAAAAACGATGGCGCCGATCAGGCCGACGACAAGGCCTGCAATGGGGGCGGCCCAGATCGCGGCGGCGAGGTTGCGGCCGCGAAAATCAAACACGGGCAGCGGCAGGCGGGTGAAGAAGACCAGGCAAAGCGCGATGTCGTCGAGGACTTGCCGGGGCGACAGCGTGATTTTCGGGAGCTTCATGGCCCTAGCTCCTCGCAATCGCATGAAAGAAGGTGCCGCTGACATGGCCGCGCCGGTAGCCTGAGGCGCCGAGCGGATTACCCTGGCCATCGGCAAGGTCAGCCAGCGGCTCGTCATTGCCGGTGGCCGTCATATGCGCATAGTGGAATTCGTGACCCCGGATCAGCGCGCCCTGTGCGCCCAGCGGGCAATCGGCACGCAGCCGCGCCTCGCGGTAGCCAAGATTCATCTTGCGCCTGGCGAAGCTGGTGGAATGACCGAGCAGGCCGAGCATGCGATGCGTTTCGCCTGATGCATCCTCCAGCGCTTCACCAAGCACCATGAAGCCACCGCATTCGCCATGGATCGGCTTTGTCGTGGCGAAACGTGCCATCCCCGCATGGAAATTCACGGCGGCCGCGAGTTTGCCGGCATGAAGCTCGGGATAGCCGCCGGGCAGCCAGCAGACGTCGCAATCCTCGTCCGGCGTTTCGTCGGCGAGCGGCGAGAACGGGACGATTTCCGCGCCGGCGTTGCGCCAATAGGCGGCGACATGCGGGTAGAGGAAGGTGAAGGCGGCATCCTCGGCAAGCGCGATGCGTTGGCCGGGCGGCCGCAGCGCGTCGGCGAAGGAACCTGCTGCCGGGGCGAAGGGCGTTGCCAGGGCCATGACCGCGTCGAGGTCGAGCGACTTCTCCGCCGTGTCGGCGAGCCGGTCGAGATGCGCCATCAGGTCGTCATATTCGCCGGCCTGGACGAGGCCGAGATGGCGCTCGGGCAAATTGAGCGAGGGGTCGCGCAAAATAGCGCCGACGACGGGCAGGCCGATCGCCTCGATGGCGTCGCCGGACAGCTTCCGATGGCGCTCACTGCCCAGCCGGTTGAGCACGACGCCGGCCATGCGCACATCCGGGTCGTACGTGGCAAAACCCTTGGCGACGGCCGCCGCCGTCGTCGACTGGCCTGACACGTCGAGCACCAGCAGCACCGGCAGACCGTAGAGCCGGGCCAGATCGGCAGCCGAACCGGTGCGGCCAGGCGAGGCCGGGATGCCGTCGAACAGGCCCATGGCGCTTTCGAGGATGACGAAATCGGTGTCGTCGGCCGCTTGCGCGGCGAGCGCATTGAGCAGCGACGGTGACATCGCCCAGCTGTCGAGATTGACGCCGGACAGGCCGGTGGCGGCGGTGTGGAAGCCAGGATCGATATAATCGGGGCCGGACTTGGCGCCGCGCACTTTCAGGCCACGCCGGGTGAGTGCGCGCAGGATGCCGATGGTGACGCTGGTCTTGCCCGAACCAGAGCGCGGCGCGCCGATGATGATCGCCCGGGCCGTCATGCCCCGCCCGCCAGTGCCGCGCGCATGGCGACGATGCCGCCGACGACGATCAATGCCGGCGAGGCGAGCCCGGCCGCCGCCGCTGCCTCGGCAATGGTGGCGAGCGTGGCGACGATGGTCCTTTCCCGCGGCGTCGTCGCGGCGACGATCACGGCCGCCGGTGTCGATGGCGCCAGTCCGCCGTCGAGCAGGGCGGCTGCTATGAGAGGCAGATTGGCCATGCCCATGTAGACGACGACCGGCTGGCCGGTGCGGGCGATCGCCGCCCAGTCGAGATCGTCATCGGTGCCGGCGGCGTGGCCGGTCGCCAGAATGACAGCCTTGTTGATGCCGCGCATGGTGGCGGGAATGCCGGTGGCGGCGAGCGCGCTGAGACCCGAGGTCAGGCCGGGCAGCACCCGGAAAGGGATGTTTTGACGCGCCAGCGCCAGCGCCTCTTCGCCGCCACGGCCGAAAATATAGGGATCGCCGCCCTTCAGCCTGATGACGCGGCGGCCTTCGCGCGCCAGTCGAACCAGCAGGGCTGTGATGTCGTCCTGCTTCATCGAGGGCTTGCCGCCGCGTTTTCCCGCAAAGAAAAGCTCGGCACTTCCGGCAACAGCAACCACATCGGGCGATACCAGCGCGTCGTAGACCAGCGCATCCGCCTCGGCCAATGCCGCCAGCACCTCCAGCGTCAGGCAGCCGGGATCGCCGGGACCGGCGCCGGCCAGCCAGACATGCCCCGGCTCAAGCGAACGCGGCTTGAAGTTCAGCCGCGCGAGCGCCTGTTCGAGTGTGGCGTTTTCGCGGTTATTTCCAGTGCTGGCGCTCACAATCCGTCCCGTCCGCGAAAACGCCGCTGGTAATGGGCGTCGTACAATGAACTCTCGCCGAAATCTTGTGCCGCCAGCGAGCGGCCGACGAAAATGAGCGCTGTACGCTCCATCGGATCGGCGGCCAGTTGTGCCTCGATGGATTCCAGCGTGCCGGTCATCACGCGCTGGTCCGGCCAGGAGGCGCGGAAGACGATCGCCACCGGGCAATCGCCGCCATAGTGCGGCGTCAGCTCGGCGACGACGCGGTCGATGGCGTGGATGGCAAGGTGGATGGCCAGCGTGGCGCCGGTGCGGCCGAAGCCGGCCAGGGTTTCGCCCGGCGGCATTTTCGACGCACGTCCGGAAACGCGGGTCAGCACCAGGCTTTGCGCGACTTCGGGGATGGTCAGCTCGCGGCGAAGTGCGGCGGCGGCGGCCGCGAAGGAAGGGACACCCGGCGTCAGCGTGTAGGGGATGTTATGCTTTTCCAACCGGCGGATCTGCTCGGCGACGGCACTCCACACCGACAGGTCGCCGGAATGCAGGCGGGCAACATCATGACCGGCCATGTGGGCGGCCACATATTCAGCCTCGATCTCGTCGAGCGACATCGGCGCGGTGTCGATCAGCTTCGTTCCCGGCGCGCAATGCTGCAGCAGTTCCGGCGCGACGATGGAGCCGGCGTGGAGGCAGACCGGGCAACTCGCCAGGAGCCTTGCGCCACGCAGCGTGATGAGGTCGGCCGCACCTGGGCCGGCGCCGATGAAATGGACGGTCATGGCGCGTCTCCGCTGATGGCGATGGCGCAGGTGACCGGACCGAGCACGGTGCGGGGCCCAAGCAGCGTCGCGCCTCTGCCGGCGACGGCAAGGGCGGAGGCTTCCGAGACCGATGGCGTGCCCGCCAGCTCCCGCGAGAGACTGGAGCTGCTGAGCGCCCCCGGCGAGGCGGCCTGAAGGGCTGCGTCGTCGACGATAATGACGGGAAGGTTCAGCTTGCGACCGGCGGCGGCGATGGCGTCTTCATCCTTCTTGAGCGCCGCGGTCGCCAGTGCCGAAAGAGCAGTCATCGCCAGGCCATGCGCTTCGAGCGCGGTTTCTATGGCCGCGAGCACGTCCTCGACGGCGACGCCCCTTCGGCTGCCGATGCCCGCGACCATCATGGCTTCACCCAGCTCCATTGCGTGACGGGCATGGCCGGCCGCCATGCCTGCATGGAGCCGACCGGCGAAGCGCGGGAGATGCCGATGCGGGTGAGGTCGCCGCCGCGCTTTGTGTGCTGGGCGAGGAGCAGGGCTTCCATTTCCAACGTCACCGCGTTGGCGACAAGACGGCCGCCGGCGCGCAAGGCTCTGATGGCGGCATTCATGACGCCGGCGTCGCTGCCGCCGCCGCCGATGAAGATGGCATCAGGTGTCTCCAGTCTGGCCAGGGCCTTGGGCGCGCTGCCTTCCACAATGACAAGGCCGGGAACGCCGCAGGCAACGGCGTTGTGGCCGATGCGGGCGGCGCGAGCCGGGTCGGCCTCGATGGCGATGGCGCGCAGCGAAGGGTGGGCGAGCATCCATTCGATGCCGATCGAGCCCGAGCCGGCGCCGACATCCCACAGCAATTCGCCCCGCCTCGGCGCCAGCGCCGACAGGGTGATAGCGCGGATTTCGCGCTTGGTGATCTGGCCGTCATGCTCGAACAGATGGTCGGCGAGGCCTGCCGTGAGCGACAGCACGCGCGCCTGCGGGGCCGAATCAATTTCGATGGCCAGGACATTGAGCGGATTGATGTTTTCGAGGTCGAAGGCATCGGCGCAAGCCGAGCGCAACGTCTCCTTCGGCCCGCCCAACG
The DNA here is from genome assembly GCF_006442275.1 of Mesorhizobium sp. B2-3-10. Classification (NCBI taxonomy): domain Bacteria; kingdom Pseudomonadati; phylum Pseudomonadota; class Alphaproteobacteria; order Hyphomicrobiales; family Phyllobacteriaceae; genus Mesorhizobium; species Mesorhizobium sp. B2-3-10. The sequence continues at coordinate 383,866 of NZ_VFVT01000006.1, read as the reverse complement.
CTTCCAGCACCGTCAGCCGCGAAGTGCCGAAGTCGAGTTCGGCGAGCAGGCGGGCAACCGCCGCCGGAGCGAAGCCATCGGATGTCAGCGCTAGGATGCGGGCGTTGGGCTGCAGCAGTGGGCGGATCAGGTCGATCGGGTGGCCGTGCAGTGAGACGGTCTCGATATCCTGTAGCGCCCAGCCAAGCCGCGCCGCGGCCAGCGACAACGCCGACGGTGCTGGTATGACGTGCATCTCGCGCGGCTTGACCTTGCGGGCGAGGGTGGCGCCGACCCCGTGGAAGAACGGGTCGCCGGAGGCGAGCACGCAGACGTTCCTACCGGCAAGCGCCAGGACGTCGGCCATCCCGGCATCGAAAGGAACCGGCCAGGGACGCGGCTTGCCCTTGGCGAAGGAAGCGACGAGCGCCAAGTGCCGCTTGCCGCCGAAGATGAACTCCGCCTCGGCGATCCGCCGCTTGGCCTCGTCGCCGAGACCCGCTAAACCGTCCTCACCGATGCCGACGATTGTGAGCCATCTCGGGTTGGGCTTGGCGGCGCGGGGACCCTCAGCAGGCATGATGACCCACCGCATTCTGATCCTCGGCGGCACCACCGAAGCCCGGCAACTGGCCGGAAAACTGGCGGCGCGCGCCGATTGCTCGGTCACGCTGTCGCTGGCCGGCCGTACGGAAAACCCCGTCGCGCAGGGCGTACCCGTGCGAAGTGGAGGGTTCGGGGGTGCCGACGGTGTGGCCGCTTACCTCAGGGAGAAAGGCACTGGTCTGCTGATCGACGCCACGCATCCCTACGCGGCGCGTATCTCCGTCAATGCCGCGCAAGCGGCACGCGCCACTGGCGTGCCGATCCTTGCCTTGCGGCGTCCGGGCTGGGATGTCGTCCAGGGCGACCGCTGGCTTGAGGTGGACAGCGTTGCCGGGGCGGCACGGGCGCTTGGCGATGTGCCGCGCCGCGTGTTTCTGGCGCTTGGCCGGCAGGAGGTCGCCGCCTTCGAGGCTGCGCCCCAGCACCACTACCTCATCCGCAGCGTCGATCCGGTCGAGCCGAAGCTGGTTATGCCCGATGCCGACTATCTGCTCGCGCGGGGGCCATTTGACGAGACCGACGAGCGCGTGCTGCTCGAAAAGCATCGCATCGATGTCGTGGTGTCGAAGAACAGCGGCGGCACGGCGACATACGGGAAGATTGCCGCGGCGCGAACGCTCGGCATCGAGGTGATCATGGTGCGCAGGCCCGTCCTGCCGGATGTGCCCTCGGCTGAGACCGTCGAAGCGCTGGCCGCGATGGTCCGTCATTTCGTCGAGCCCGATGCCGAGCGCGGCGTGTAGACCAGCGCCGGCTTTTCGCCGCGCTTGATGATCCGGGTCTCCGGCGAGCCGATGATGATGCAGGTCGCCATGTCGGCCTTTTCGGCGTCGACATCGGCCAGCAGATAGACCTCGATGCGTTCGTCCGGCCGGCCGGCGGCGCGGCCGAAGATCACCGGCGTCGTGCCGGGCAGGATGGCGGCCAGGCATTCGAAGGCGCGGCCAAGCTGCCAGGGACGCGCCTTGCTGATCGGATTGTAGAGCGCGATGACGAAGCCGGCGCCGGCCGCCGCCAGAAGACGCAGTTCGATCAGATCCCAAGGCTTTAGATTGTCGGACAGCGAGATAGCGCAGAAGTCGTGGCCAAGCGGCGCGCCGATGCGGGCGGCGACCGCGAGCATGGCGGTGACGCCGGGCACGACGGCGACATCGACCGTGCGCCATTCGGCTGGGCCGGCCTCGATGGCCTCGCAGACCGCTGCGGCCATGGCGAAGACGCCGGGATCGCCGCCCGACACCACGGCGACGTCGTGACCCTCGGCGGCCTTGGTCAAGGCATCCTTGGAGCGGGCGAGTTCCTCGCGGTTGTCGGAAGCGACACGGGTCTGGTCCGGGCGCAGGTCGAGCCGGTCGAGATATGGCTTGTAGCCGTAGAAGAATTTTGCCTCGACGATAGCGCGGCTGGCTTGCGGCGTGACCTGGTCGGCATTGCCGGGCCCAAGGCCGATGACGGTGAGACGGCCGCTCATATCTGGGCTCCAGCCGCGCCCGGTCGACCGGACCAGCCGGCAACCAGCACGATGGCGAAGTAGGGCGCCTTGTCGTCCGGCTTGTCGGCAAGTTTCATCGAGACGCTGCCGGCCATCGTGCCGCGCTCGACATAGACGGCGCGCGTCAGCCTGCCGGTCGCCTCAAGCGCGCGCCTGATCTTGGGCAGGTTGCGGCCGACCTTCATGATGACGGCGGCGTCGGTGTCGGCGAGGCGGCGCGTCAGCTCGAACTCGCTCATCGTGCCGGGCAGCACGGTCAGCACGTCGTCGCCCTGGACGATCGGCACACCGGTCTGCGACCAGCAGCCGGACATGGCGGTGATGCCGGGGATGACCTCGGTGGGGAAACGATGGGCAAGGCGGACATGCAGGTGCATGTAGGAGCCGTAGAACAGGGGATCGCCTTCGGACAGCACGGCAACCATCCTGCCGGCGTCGAGGTGCTCGGCGACCTGTTCCGCCGACCCCTCGTAGAAACCCGTGATCTGCGACCGATAATCGTCGTGATCTTTGTCGATCTCGGTGGTCACGGGATAGAGCAGCGGCAGTTCCAGCATGTCGGGCCGGAAGCGCGCCTCAACGATGGCGCGCGCATTGCTGTTGTTGCCGCGTTTGGCGAAATACGCCACGACATCGGCCTCGGCCAGCACCCGCGCGGCCTTCAGCGTCAACAATTCTGGGTCGCCGGGACCGGTGCCGACACCAACGAGACGGCCTTTGGGGAGCGCGTTCACAGACCCGGCCTCGCCAGTGAATTGAGCGCGGCGGCGGTCATGGCGCTGCCTCCAAGCCTGCCGCGCACGATGGCATAGGGCACGCCATAGGAATTCTCGGCCAGTGCGTCCTTGGATTCGGCAGCGCCGACGAAGCCGACCGGCATGCCGATAATGGCCGCCGGCTTCGGCGCGCCATCGCGCAACTTCTCCAGGAGATAAAAGAGGGCGGTCGGTGCGTTGCCGATGGCGACCACCGAACCGGCGATGCGCTCGCCCCAGAGGTCGATGGCGGCCGCCGAGCGGGTATTGCCGATCTGCCTCGCGATGTCGTGCGTGCGCGGGTCGCGCAAGGTGCAGATCACCTCATTGCCGGCCGGCAGCCGGGCGCGGGTGACGCCATGCGAGACCATTTCGGCGTCGCAGAAGATCGGCGCGCCGGCGGCAAGGGCTTTGCGCGCGGCGCTGACGAAGTCGGGGGAGAAAACGAAATGACTTGCTGCCTCGACCTGGCCGCAGGCATGGATCATGCGGATGGCGACATCGGCCTCGGCCTCGGAAAAGCGCGAGAGATCGGCCTCGGCGCGGATGATGGCGAAGGAGCGCTCGTAGATCGCCGTGCCGTCGTGGATATAGTCGTAGGCGGCCATGCTCATTCCTGTTGGTACATTTCGGCGATTGCTGCCGTGCCAAGCCTTGTCAGGCAAGCGGCGGCGGTTTCGCCCTGATGTCGTGCGCCGCGGATCATCGCCGCGACGCGGCTGAAGCCGCGCGCGGCGTCATAACCCGGCCTGTAGCCGTCAGGAAGGGCCTTTGCCGTCGCGTTCACGACAAGTCCGGCTCCATTTTCGCCGCCGACAATTGTGAGCGCTGCCGGGGCGGGATTGGCGCAGCCCTTGGCGCAGCCCGACACGTGCAGCGTGAAATCCAGGATGTCCGCGTTTTCGGTGGCGATCGCCTCGGCGATGTCGCGGGTCGCGATCCGGCCGGAGGCGCAGGCCGGGGCGCCGGGGCAAGCCGCGATGCGCGTGCGCGGGTCGGTGGGAGAGGTGACGAAGCCGAGGGTGGCGGCGGTATCTTGAAGGGATTGATTGGCTTCCGTCGGCTGGCCGAGGAAAAGCAAGGCGCGGCCGGGGGCGAGGCGGATCTCTGACGTGCCGAGAGCAAGAGCTTTTTGCGCGAGGCCGATGATCTTGTCCGCCGGCATGCTGCCGTAGGGGAGGCCGATGCCGAAGGTGAAAATGTCGCCGGCTAAGGAGAAAAGGCCGATAGGCTTGCGCGAGGCGCTCCCCTCTGAGGGGGGCGCCGTAGAGTGCCAACCTGCGAGAGAGGCCAACTGCCGCTCCGACAAATCCCGTGTGTGTGCGTCCTGACCTTTCTCAGCGACCATCCGAAGCGCCGCGACAGCAATGTCGCGCGCCGCATCTTCGTCAGCCGTCGCAAGTCGCTTCTCACTTTGGCTGTCACCGGCAACTGATATAGCCCAAAGAGTGCCAGCGCTGACCCCAACCGCCTTCAACCTGACATCGGCCGTCACGGTATCCAGCGTGAGTTGCCCGCCGCCGTCGACGACCACCGAAACCTTCGGCCCCAGCCTTGGTGCCAGTCCGGCATCTTCGATCGCCGCCATGATCCGCTCAGCCATCGCCCGGGGATCCGCAATCTCGTGTGGGTCGATACCCGCCAGCGGGCCGGTCTCGACCGGTACGCCGGTGCGCACCGCGATGCCCAGCGCATCGACCTCCGCCGCCAGCAACGCGGCGCTTTCCGTTGTCAGGCCGCGGATCTGCAGGCTGCCGCGGGCCGTCACTTCCATGATGCGGTTGCCGTGCCGCGAGGCGGACTCAGCCAGGGCGATCAAGAGCTTCGGGGACAACCCTCCGGAAGATGGGCCTCCAGCGACCGGGTTGAGCCGCACCAGCAGGCCGTCGCCTGTCAGCATCGGGGCCGACAAAGCAGGGCAGGCGCCACGGCGCGAGAAGGCGTTCATGCCGCGACCCCGAGCGCGTTAGCCTCGGCGATCAGCGCGGCGAGATCGTCGTCGATGGAATTGCGCAAGGGATGCCAGAGGCCGCGCCGGCGCGCCGACAAGAAGCGCTCGGCAATGACTTTGGCGGCTGCGGGATTTTCGCGCAGGATGAAGGCGCGGACGTCCGCGTCGCCAAGATAGGCATCGTGCACAGCCTCGATCAGCGCGCCTGAAATGGCATGGGTGGTCTCGGCGAAGCCGACCAGCCGGTCGACGGTTTCGGCGAATTCCGAGGCGCCGCGCGGACCGTGGCGCATCTGGCCCGATATGAAACGTGAATTGACCGCACGGGCGCGCACCACGCGCGAGACCGCCTCGGCGACCGATCGCGGTTTCGGCCTCTGCGGATCCGTGGTGTCGAGCACGATGACGTCGGCGTTCCTGCCAAGTGTGGCCAAGGCGGCCGAGAAGCCGCCGATGAAGGCGACGTCGGCGGAGCCTTCGAGAATGTCGCGGCCGGGGTCGTCGCCGGTGTGGACGAGAAGATCGGCCTCGGCGATGCGGCCTTCAAACGCTCCAGGTGCCGAGACGCCTTCGCCGCCGGCACCGCCATAGGCATGCGAGGTCGCGTCGAGATAGGCGCGGCCGATCTCTTCGCGCGCCGTCCAGTCGCCACTCGACAGCATGTCTTCGACGCCGGCGCCGTACGTGCCGGGCGAAGTGCCGAAGATCCGTGGGCTGACCTTGCCGTCGGCGCGGGTTTTGGCGGCGAGCGGGTTTTCCGAATCGTCCTCGTCGCGCGCGGCAACGGCCTTGGCGGCGGCGTCGATCAGCGCGATCTGGGTCGGGAACATGTCGCGGAACAGACCTGATATACGCCAGGTGACGTCGACACGCGGGCGGCCGAGCGCCGCCGGGGGCAGTACCTCGATGCCGGTGACGCGGCCGGTGGCAGTGTCCCATTGCGGTCGGCAGCCCATCAAGGCCAGGCCCTGCGCGATCTCCTCGCCGCCGGTGCGCAGCGAAGCCGAGCCCCAGAGATCGATCACCAGCGAACGCGGCCAGTCGCCATGCGACTGCATGTAGCCGCGCACCACTTCTTCGGCCGCCGCCTTGCCGAGATCATATGCGGTCGGCGTCGGCATGATTCGCGGATCCGAGGTGAACAGATTGCGGCCGGTGGGCAAAACATCGGAGCGCCCGCGCGCGGGTGCGCCGGCCGGGCCCGCCTTGACGTGACGGCCATCGAGCGCGGCGAGCAGGGAGGCCTTCTCGGCGTACGCGCTTTGCCGGCGCATGGAGCCTGGTTCGTTGTTGGGGACGCGGCCGTAGATATGCAGCCCGTCCTTGATGGCGAAATCCTTGAGGTCGCAGAGCCAGGCGTCGATGCGGCGCAGCGCTTCGTCGGGCGCGTCGGTCTTGGCGACGCCGGCTTCCGAGGCAAGGCCGGTCTTTTGCGCGGTTTCGACAATCAGCCTGGCGAGCCGGTCCCGGCGACGGCGGTCGAGCCCGTCGGCCTGGGCGTATTCGTCGACCAGCCGCTCGAGCTTGTGCTGGTCCTCGTCCAGCCCGGCGCCTGCCAGCGGCGGCGGCAAATGGCCAAGCGTGACGGCGGCAATGCGCCGTTTGGCCTGCGCTGCTTCGCCTGGGTTGGAAACGATGAACGGATAGATGACGGGTAATGCGCCGGTGACGATCTCGGGAAAGCAGGTTTGCGACAGCGCGACGGTTTTGCCGGGCAGCCATTCCAGCGTGCCGTGGGCGCCGACATGGACGAGAGCGTGGACGCCGAGCGATTTGCGCAGCCACAGGCCAAAGGCGATCAGGGCATGGCGCGGCGGGAGGGTCGGGTCGTGATAGTCGGCGCGGCGATCGGCCGAGCGGCCCCGGTCGGGGGCGAGGGCCACGGTGACATTGCCGAAATGCGCGGCGCGGAAGGGGAAGTGGTGTTTGCCTGATAGCGAAGGTGTGTGCGAGCGCAAACCTGTCTCGCTTTCCGCTCTGCCCCAAGCAGCCTCTACAGCGGCAGTTGCAGACGTCGGTAACTCCGTCGAAAAGGAGTCATAGTCTTCCAGCCTCAGCCCACCGTCGCCCCGCTCCAGCAAATCCAGCAATTCACGCGGCGTTTGGGGAATCCCCTCAACGGCATAGCCCTGTTCGCTCAAGTCGTGCAGCATGGCCAGCACGCTGGACGGCACGTCCAGCCCGACCGCATAGCCTGTGCGGCCAGGTGCACTGGGATAATCGGGAATGAGGATCGCGAGCTTGCGCTCCTCCCGTCTTGTCTCCCGCAGCCGGATGAAAGCCGCGACTCGACCCGCCACTTGCTCCACCCGATCCAGTTCCGGGCGGTTCGCCAACGCACGATGGCCAAGCGCCGGATCGATATCGCTCTCGGCCTTAAAGGAAATGGCGCCGGCGAGGATGCGGCCGTCAAGTTCGGGCAGCACGACATGCATGGCAAGGTCGGCGGGCGCCAGGCCGCGCTGGTTGTTTTCCCAGATGTCGCGGCGCGTGGTGGCGACGATGACCTGGAAGACGGGCGCGCCGGCGCGGTCGAACAGGGTTTCGACGCCGGGCTCGGCGCCGGAAGCGAACGCGGTCGCGGTGACGATCGCGGCGGGTTTCAGCGATGCGATGGCATTTTCGACGAACGCCAGCGACACCGGATCCTTCAGACTGGAAACGAAGATCGGCACTGGCGCCAATCCCCTGGAGCGCAAAGCCTCGGCCAGCGCATCGATCGGGGCGACATCGGCGGCGAGCAGCATCGATCGGTAGAAGAGAATCGGGATAATGGGAGTGCCGCTATTGGAACCGGCCGGCTCCTCCGCGACCCCCAATCCAGCCTGATAGTAACCGGCCTTCGGCACGCTGACCGGGCTGGCGACGGGCGTATCCTGTCCGGCCAATCTCGCCAGCATCCGCACCAGCGCGCTCATATTGGCCGGGCCGCCCTCGCGGAAATAGCCGAGCAGGCCGTCCAGTTCGGCGCGGGGCAGCGTCGAGGCTTCGATCAGCCTGAGATCCTCGTCATGGCTTTCACCGGGAAGCAGCGCCAGTTTGATTCCGCGTTCGCGGGCAATCACCGCCAGCTGATCGCAGCCGTAGCGCCACCAGTCGTAGCCGCCGAGGATGCGCACCAGGATGATTTTGGCGTGGCGGGCGACGCTGTCTATCCAGAGGTCGACGGACATGGGATGGCGCAGGTCGCGCAGTGCGGCCAGCCGCATCGAGGGCAGGCGACCGGCATCGGCCTTCCACGCCGCGGCCAGTCCGGCGAGATCGCTGTCGGTGAAGGACAGGGCCACGATATCCGCCGGCGCCTGCCTGAGATCGACAGGCTCGGCGAGGTCGTCGAGCGAGGCGGAGGTCGTGGTGAGGATGTGCATCGCGGCCCGGGCCTGAAAATCAGCCGGCGAGGATACGTTCGATCGCCGGGCGGTTCAGCCCCTTGAGGCCAATGACGACGAGGCGCGAGCGGCGGTCGTCCCCGGCGGTCCAGGCGCGGTCGTAGTAATGATTGACGCGCGGGCCGACGGCCTGCAGCAGGAGCCGCATCGGCTTGCCGCCGACCTCGACAAAGCCTTTCACGCGCAGCACGTTTTCCTGTTCGGCGGCCGCGGCGACGCGCTTTGCCAGCTCGTCGGGATTGGCGATCGAGGGAATGTCGACGATGAACGTGTCGAAGTCGTCATGCTCATGGTCGAATGCGCCGTCATGGTGGGACTTGCGGTTCTCGATGTCGTCCTCGACGGCGAGACCGAGCCCGAGCAGCACCGAGGGATCGACCTTGCCATGAGACGTCGGCACGATCTTCACGGCGCGGGCGGAGTGTTCGTTGATAATGGCGTTGGCGCGGGCTGAACCGGCGGCATCCATCAGGTCGCTCTTCGACAGGATGATCAGGTCGGCGCAGGCGATCTGATCCTCGAACACTTCCTCGACCGGATCGTCATGGTCGAGGCTCTCGTCCTGCGCGCGCTGCGCCTGCAGGGCGTCCATGTCATTGGCGACGCGGCCTTCCGCCAGTGCGGGACCGTCGACCACGGCGATGACGCCATCGACGGTCACGCGGCTCTTCACCGTCGGCCACTGGAAAGCCTGGACCAGCGGTTTGGGCAGAGCGAGGCCCGAGGTTTCGATCAGGATATGGTCGACCTTCGGCGTCAGCGACAGGATCTTGTCGAGCGCCGGCACAAAATCGTCGGCCACGGTGCAGCAGATACAGCCATTGGCCAGTTCGACGATGTTTTCCTCTGGGCAGGTGTCGATGCCGCATCCCTTGAGGATCTCGCCGTCGATGCCGATGTCGCCGAACTCGTTGACGATGATGGCAATCCGCTTGCCGCCGGCGTTTTCCAGGAGATGGCGGACCAGCGTCGTCTTGCCGGCGCCGAGGAAGCCGGTGACGACGGTGCAGGGAACGCGGGACAGAGATGTTGTCATGATCGATCTTTCAGCATGTCGAGGGGAGGGATGCGGGCAACGAGGCCGCGCTTGAGGCTATCGGGTCTGCCTCGCCAGGGAATGAGGCCGTCGTTCGAGGTGGCGAAGAGTTTCGCGCCGGTGACGAGATCGGCGCCGCTGGTCGTGGTCAGATCGCCGAACACATAGCTCCAGCAGCCGTCGCGCAGGACCGCGGCGCTCAGGCGGCGCTTGCAATTGCCGAGGCATTCGACCGTGCGGATGCGAATCTTCTCGCCCGAGGCGGCTTGGCGCGTATCTTCGGCCAAAAGTTCGCCGGCCCGGGGATGGGCGTCGGAGCCGGTCTCGTCGCGACAGGAAGCGCAGACAATGACCGTGATGCCGGCCAGGGGATGATCCCCGCCGGACGAAATGTCGGTTGTTTCAGCCGAAAAACTGCTGTCGCGATCCACATCAGGCTCCTTGCCCGGAAAACCCGCCAGGCGATCGGATTCTTGCATTCCAGACGGCAGGTCTCCTGGCTCGCGGGTCATCGCCTTGGGTAGCCGCCTTCCCGGGACAATCCCAGTGGCTTTCGGCCTTGGCTCTTCGCTCACAGTTGCGGGGACAGCCGCGGATTTGGGATCTTCAATCCCGCACCGCATTCCCTCTTGGCTCCTCCCTTTGCCGAGAGGAGACCGTCTGGATGGGATTTAGGCTCTTGCGGGCAGTGGTGTCAACGCGAGCTTACGACACCGCGATGTCGGACAGCGCCGGGCCGAGATCGCCGGCAGGCGTTATTTCCATCCGCTCGAGGCCAAGCCAGCCCTGCATCTGCTTCAATTCCTCGAAGAGTTGAGCCGCAGTCTCCGCCGGTGCATTGGCCTGCGCATAGGCCGCATGGACACGCAGGACACTGGCCGGCCGGTCAGCCTTGAGGTCGACGCGCGCCACGATCCTGTCGCCGAGCAGGAAAGGCAGGACATAGTAGCCGTATTGGCGCTTGTCGGCCGGCGTGTAGATTTCGATGCGGTAATGGAAGTCGAACAGCCGCTCCGAGCGCGAACGCTCGAAGACGACCGGATCGAACGGCGCCAGCAGAGCGCGGGCCTCGATCTTGCGCGGGATACGGGCGTCCTTGTGAAGGTAAGCCGGCTTGTCCCAGCCCTCGACACGGACCGGCAGCAAGTCGCCGAGTTCGACCAGTTCCTCCAGCCGGCCTTTCATGTCGGCCGGCGAGAGCCGAAAATAATCGCGCAGGTCGCCTGATGTCGCCACGCCATGGGCACGGGCGGAAATGCGCAGCAATTCGCGGTGCGCGTCCTCAGGCGTCGGTACCGGCAGATCGAGGATCGCCTGCGGCAGCACGCGCTCCGGCAGGTCGTAAAAGCGCTCGAAGCCGCGCCGGTGCGCGGTGGTGATGCGCCCGGCCCAGAACAGCCATTCGAAGGCGTGCTTGGCATGGCTCCAACCCCACCAGCCACCGGAGCCTTTCTGGCCTTCGAGCGCCGAAGCGGCGATCGGCCCGCGCGCGACGACCTCGCGGTAGATCTCTTCTATATAGGCGGCGTGCTCGCGGCCCCACTTGGCCAGCCCCAGATACATTTCATCGCCTTGCTCGGCGCGCTGCATGCGCCAGCGCATCAGTGGGTAGGTCTCGACCGGCAGGAACGAGGCTTCATGCGCCCAATATTCGAAGACGGTGCGCTTGCGCGTCACGGCGGCGTTGTCGAGCAAAGCGAGGGGATAGGGGCCGAGACGCGAATAGAGCGGCATGTAATGAGCGCGCACCACCGCACTGACGGAATCGATCTGCAACAGGCCGGTGCGGGACAGAACGCGGGCGAAATGGCGGCGGTCCGGCGTGCCGGCGGGGCGGGGATCGAGAAATCCCTGGGCGGCGAGCGCGATGCGCCGCGCGGCGGCAAGCGAGATCTTTTCCTTCATGCGTATGCGTCTCTGATGGACCTGTCTGGCGTCATTGCCCGGCGTGATTCCCGTCCATGCTAGCAGGGTTTTGGCGGCAACCCTGTCAGGAGACAAAAGTGGAGTTAAAAGCGAAGGAAATCAAACAGGAGCGGATGGGACCAGTTTCTCCCGGAATGCCGTCCAGCTCGGTGTTTTGAACAAGGTTTGACTTGCTTCGCTGGAAGTGCTGCGCTAACCCTCGCCGCGTTGCAGCATAGGCCCCTTAAAACGGTTCAGCGGTTAATCTGTCACGCTTCCGCATTAAGGTTCGGTGCTGTAGTCAAAGTGGATTGGCGCCAACGGAAAGCCGCTGCATGAACGCACTTCTCAGTTCGTACCTGCCCATCGTCCTGTTTATCGGCGTGGCACTGGTCGTCGGCCTGGCGCTGCTGGCGGCTCCGTTCCTGGTGGCGTATCGCAACCCCGATCCCGAAAAGCTTTCCGCCTACGAGTGCGGTTTCAACTCCTTCGACGATGCCCGCATGAAATTCGACATCCGCTTCTACCTGGTGTCGATCCTGTTCATTATATTCGACCTGGAAGTTGCCTTCCTCTTCCCCTGGGCAGTGTCCTTCTCGAAGATCGGCATGCTCGGTTTCTGGTCAATGATGGTGTTTTTGGCAGTGCTGACCATCGGCTTTGCCTATGAATGGAAAAAAGGAGCGCTGGAATGGGATTGAACGACAGTTCAGGCACCCTCGTCGCGCCGAAGCCCAAAGGTATTATCGACCCCAACACCGGTAGGCCGGTAGGGGAGGACGATCCCTTCTTCCTCGAAATCAACAATGAGCTTGCCGACAAGGGTTTTCTGGTCACCTCGACCGAGGCGCTGATCACCTGGGCGCGTAGCGGCTCGCTGATGTTCATGACCTTCGGTCTGGCTTGCTGCGCGGTCGAGATGATCCACACCTCGATGCCGCGCTACGATTCGGAGCGGTTCGGTGTCGCGCCGCGGGCGTCTCCGCGCCAGTCCGACATCATGATCGTCGCCGGCACGCTGACCAACAAGATGGCGCCGGCGCTGCGCAAGGTCTACGACCAGATGCCGGAGCCGCGCTACGTCATCTCGATGGGCTCCTGCGCCAATGGCGGCGGCTACTATCACTATTCCTATTCGGTGGTACGCGGCTGCGACCGCGTCGTGCCGGTCGACATCTATGTGCCCGGCTGCCCGCCGAGCGCCGAAGCCCTGCTCTATGGCATTCTTCTGCTGCAGAAGAAGATCCGCCGCACCGGCACGATCGAACGGTAAATCCATGGCCGCCTCCTTAAGCGAACTGTCGACCTATCTCGGCGAGAAGCTGCCTGGCCGCTTCGGCGATGCGGTATTCGCCTATGGCGAGCTCACCGTTCACGTCGAGCCTCAAAACCTGATCGAGGTGATGACCTTCCTGCGCGACGATGCGCGCTGCCAGTTCATCTCGATCATCGATGTCTGCGGTGCCGACTATCCGTCGCGGGCCAAGCGCTTCGACGTCGTCTATCACCTGCTTTCGCCGAAGCAGAATGTGCGCATTCGCATCAAGGTGCAGGCCGACGAGGAGACGATGGTGCCTTCGATCACCGGCGTCTATCCCGGCGCCGACTGGTTCGAGCGCGAAACCTACGATCTCTATGGCGTGCTGTTTTCGGGCCACCCGGACCTGCGCCGCCTGCTGACCGACTACGGTTTCGAAGGCCATCCGCTGCGCAAGGATTTCCCGCTCACCGGTTTCGTCGAAGTGCGTTACGACGACGAAGCCAAGCGCGTCATCTACGAGCCGGTGGAACTGAAGCAGGAATTCAGGAACTTTGACTTTTTGAGCCCCTGGGAGGGAACCGACTATGTCCTGCCCGGCGACGAAAAAGCGAAACAGTGAGTAGGGAAGTAGTGAGTAGTCAGTAGGAGAAAAGTTGGAGCGACGGATCGAATCTTATCGCGACTTGAAGGTGTGGCAATCAGCGATGACGCTCGCTGAAGACTGTTACCGCCACACTAAGGTCTTCCCGAAAGAAGAGATCTACGGCATGACCTCTCAAATGCGCCGATCGGCGGTTTCGATCGCAGCGAATGTCGCGGAGGGATACGGTCGCGAAAACAGAGGTTCGTTCGTTCAATTTTTGCGCATGGCGCAAGGGTCGTTGAAGGAACTGGAAACGCACATACTACTGGCATGCCGGGTCGGCTTGCTGCGAAAAGACAATGAGATTGAACTGCTGCTGCGATGCGAAGAGATTGGAAAAATGATGAGATCTCTTATCCGAACGGTGCAGGCCAAGCAGGCGGAATGAAGCAGGCATTGAGATTGATGATCACTACTCACTACTCACTACTGACTCTTCGCCAGAGGCGCCAGAATGGCTGAAACCTCCGTCCGCAACTTTAACATCAACTTCGGACCTCAACACCCTGCCGCGCACGGCGTTTTGCGCCTCGTGCTGGAGTTGGACGGCGAGGTCGTCGACCGCGTCGATCCGCATATCGGGCTCTTGCATCGCGGTACCGAAAAGCTGATCGAGGCAAAAACCTATCTGCAGGCGGTGCCTTATCTCGACCGGCTCGACTATTGCGCGCCGATGAACCAGGAGCACGCCTTCGCGCTCGCCGCCGAGCGCCTGCTCGGCATCGAGGTGCCGAGGCGCGGCCAGCTGATCCGCGTCCTTTACTGCGAAATCGGCCGCATCATGTCGCACATCCTCAATGTGACGACGCAGGCCATGGATGTCGGCGCGCTGACGCCGCCGCTGTGGGGCTTCGTCGAGCGCGAAAAGCTGATGGTGTTCTATGAGCGAGCCTCGGGCTCGCGCATGCATGCGGCCTATTTCCGGCCCGGCGGCGTCCACCAGGACCTGCCGCGCCAGCTGGTCGAGGACATCGGCAAGTGGATCGACCCGTTCCTGAAATCGCTCGACGATCTCGACAGGCTGCTCACCGGCAACCGCATCTTCAAGCAGCGCAATGTCGACATCGGCATCGTCTCGCTGGCCGACGCCTGGGCCTGGGGTTTTTCCGGCGTCATGGTGCGCGGCTCGGGCTCGCCGTGGGACCTGCGCAAGTCGCAGCCCTATGAATGCTATTCGGAAATGGATTTCGACATTCCTATCGGCAAGAACGGCGACTGTTTCGACCGCTACCTCGTGCGCATGGAAGAAATGCGCCAATCGGCACGGATCATGCGCCAGTGCATCGATCTCTTGCTCGGCAAGGAAAGCACCGGGCCGGTGTCGAACCTCGACGGCAAGGTGGTGCCGCCCAAGCGCCAGGCGATGAAGCGCTCGATGGAAGCGCTCATCCATCACTTCAAGCTCTATACCGAGGGCTACCGCGTCCCGGCCGGCGAAGTCTATGCGGCGGTCGAGGCGCCAAAGGGCGAGTTCGGCGTCTACCTGGTCTCCGACGGCACCAACAAGCCCTACCGCTGCAAGCTGCGCGCCCCCGGTTTCGCGCATCTGCAAGCCATGGATTTCCTCTGCCGCGGCCACATGCTGGCCGACGTCACAGCCGTCCTCGGCTCCCTCGACATCGTGTTTGGTGAGGTCGATCGCTAAATGTCAGTCCGCCGTCTCGCAGAAGCCAGCGTCCAGCCAGCCGCCTTCGCCTTCAACCGGGCGAATGCGGCAGCGGCGAAGCAATGGATCAAGAAGTATCCCAAGGGCCGCGAGCAGTCGGCGATCATTCCCCTGCTGATGATAGCGCAGGAGCAGGAAGGCTGGGTCACCAAGGCGGCGATCGAGACCATCTCCGATATGCTCGGCATGCCGCGTATCCGCGGCCTCGAGGTCGCGACCTTCTATACGCAGTACCAGTTGAACCCCGTCGGCACCCGTGCGCACATCCAGGTCTGCGGCACCACGCCCTGCATGCTGCGCGGCTCGGAAGCGCTGATGGATGTGTGCCGCTCGAAGATCCATCACGACCAATTCCACACCAACGACAAGGGCACGTTGTCGTGGGAAGAGGTCGAGTGCCTCGGCGCCTGCGTCAACGCGCCGATGGTCATGGTGTTCAAGGATACGTTCGAGGATCTGACGCCGGAACGGCTGGCTGAAATCATCGATCTCTACGATGTGGGCAAGGGCGCCTCGGTGAAGCCGGGACCGCAGAACGGCCGCACCGGCTCGGAGCCGGCCTCCGGCCTGACCACGTTGAAGAGCGAAAAGGCGATCCTCAAGTCGACCCGCGACCGCGAAGCCCGGGAAGCAGCCAAGGCCGCGAAGGCAGCGCCCGACGCGATCATCGCTGCGCCGGTGCCGGCACCGGCCGCACCGGCCGCCCCAGCTGCGTCTGGTCCGGTTGCTCCGTCGAAATCCAGCAGGCCGAAGACCGCCGCGCCAGAGACCAACCCGACGTTGAAGACGCCGTCGCCGGCCAAGGTCGCGCCGGTCACCGAGAACGCGGCTAGCGTTGCGCCACCCCTTCACTCGGCCGCCAACGCCAACAAGGCCGCTCCTGAAGTCGAGGCGACTCCAAAACAACGCAATGGGCCGAAGAACCGGGCCGAACCGGGCAGCGCCTTCAAGGCGCCGGAGACCAAGCAGCCTGCCGCCAAGCCGACCAAGAAGCCGGTCTGAGGGACGAAAAATGCTTCAGGACAAAGACCGCATCTTTACCAACATATACGGCCTCTTCGACAAGTCGCTGGCCGGCGCCATGGCGCGCGGCGCCTGGGACAACACGCCCGGCATCGTCGCCAAGGGGCGTGAGTGGATCGTCAACGAGATGAAGGCGTCGGGACTGCGCGGACGCGGCGGCGCCGGCTTCCCGACCGGGCTGAAATGGTCGTTCATGCCCAAGCAGAGCGACGGCCGGCCGAGCTATCTCGTCATCAACGCCGACGAATCCGAGCCCGGCACCTGCAAGGACCGCGACATCCTGCGCAACGATCCGCACACGCTGGTCGAGGGCGCGTTCCTGGCCGGCTTCGCCATGGGCGCGATTGCCGCCTACATCTATGTGCGCGGCGAGTTCATCCGCGAGCGCGAGGCGCTCCAGCGGGCGATCGAGGAGGCCTACGAGGCCAAGCTGATCGGCAAGAACAACACGTCGGGCTACGATTTTGAAATCTACATGCATCACGGCGCCGGCGCCTATATCTGCGGCGAGGAAACGGCGCTGCTGGAAAGCCTCGAAGGCAAGAAGGGCCAGCCCCGGCTGAAGCCGCCATTCCCGGCCAATGTCGGCCTCTATGGCTGCCCGACCACTGTCAACAATGTCGAATCGATCGCGGTGGCGCCGACCATCCTGCGCCGGGGGGCTGCCTGGTTCTCGTCCTTCGGCCGGCCCAACAATCTCGGCACCAAGCTGTTCTGCGTTTCCGGCCACGTCAACAATCCGTGCACCGTCGAAGAGGCGATGTCGATCCCGTTCCGCGAGCTGATCGAAACCCATTGCGGCGGCATCCGCGGCGGCTGGGACAATCTGCTCGCCGTCATTCCGGGCGGCGCCTCGGTGCCGCTGGTGCCGGCGGAGCAGATCATCGATACGCCGATGGATTTCGACGCGCTGCGCGATCTCAAGTCCGGCCTCGGCACGGCCGCCGTCATCGTCATGGACAAGTCGACCGATGTCGTGAAGGCAATCGCGCGGCTTTCCTACTTCTACAAGCATGAAAGCTGCGGCCAGTGCACGCCGTGCCGCGAGGGCACCGGCTGGATGTGGCGGGTGATGGAGCGGCTGGTGCGCGGCGAGGCTCAGAAGCGCGAGATCGACATGCTGCTCGATGTCACCAAGCAGGTCGAAGGCCACACGATCTGCGCGCTGGGCGATGCGGCGGCATGGCCGATCCAGGGCCTGATGCGGCATTTCCGCGGCGAGGTGGAGCGGCGCATCGACGAGTTTTCGCGCAACGCGCACCGGGCCGAACCGGTGATGGTGGCGGCGGAATAACAAGAAACTTTTGAACGCGGGAAGAAACGGGGCGGGGCGAACGAAGAAACGACCAGGAGAACTCTATGGCGCCGTATTCGACACCCTACCCATTGATGCCCAATTTGGACCAGATCGAGAAGATGAACCAGGACCTGACCAGGATGATGCCGAAGGAGATGGCCAGCGCCGTCAACCTTTTCGCGCACCCTGTCGCGGGTGCGGCGGCGATGTCGGCGCTTGGCATGGGGCTCGCCAATCATGCGTTCGGCGTCTGGATGGGCGCGCTTTCGGGGGCCGCCGAGGCATCACAACGCCTCATGCAGCCGCTGATCGAGGATTTCGAGGCACGCGTCGAGCAATTCGAGGATGCGAACTCGTCGTCCATCAGGGCGCGGGCGACCGCGAAGACGATGATTGCCGAGGCGCAGTCCTTCGCCCAGGAAGTCACCGATATCGCAGCCAGGGAAGCCGCCACCACCGCGCCGGCCGCCAATGCCGCTCCGGCAACAAGCGAGGCGGCGGATGTGCTGCTGCCGGAAGATTTCAGGCAGCCCAAGGCCATGGAGAAGCCGACGAGGCCGTCCGACCTCAAGGCTATATCGGGCATCGGCCCGAAGCTGGAAAAGGTGCTGAACGGCCTCGGTATCTGGACGTTTGCCCAGATCGCCGCATGGTCGCCGCAAGAGATTGCCTGGGTCGACGATTATCTGTCGTTCAAGGGCCGCATCGGCCGTGACGACTGGACTGCCCAGGCGGCGGCGCTGGCCGCGAAGAAGTGAATGAAATCTCGGGCGCTGCGTCTGTCGCGCCCGGAAAATGAGATTGCGGGAAATCCGCAGGGGTTTGAGGCGAATGGCAAAGCTCAAGGTCGACGGGAAAGAAATCACTGTACCCGACCATTACACGCTGCTGCAGGCGGCCGAGGACGCGGGCGCGGAAGTGCCGCGCTTCTGCTTCCATGAGCGGCTGTCGATCGCCGGCAATTGCCGCATGTGCCTGATCGAGGTGAAGGGCGGGCCGCCCAAGCCGCAGGCCTCCTGCGCCATGGGCGTGCGCGACCTGCGCCCCGGCCCGAACGGCGAGCCGCCGGAAATCTTCACCAACACGCCGATGGTCAAGAAGGCCCGGGAAGGCGTGATGGAATTCCTGCTGATCAACCATCCGCTGGACTGCCCGATCTGCGACCAGGGCGGCGAGTGCGACCTGCAGGACCAGGCGATGGCCTTCGGCGTCGATTCCTCGCGCTACCACGAGAACAAGCGCGCGGTGGAAGACAAGTATATCGGCCCGCTGGTCAAGACAGTGATGAACCGCTGCATCCACTGCACGCGCTGCGTCCGCTTCACCACCGAAGTTGCCGGCATTTCCGAACTCGGCCTGATCGGCCGCGGCGAGGATGCCGAGATCACCACCTATCTCGAACAGGCAATGACCTCGGAGTTGCAGGGCAACGTGATCGATCTCTGCCCGGTCGGCGCGCTGACCTCCAAGCCCTTCGCCTTCCAGGCGCGGCCGTGGGAGCTGACCAAGACCGAATCCATCGACGTGATGGATGCCGTCGGCTCGGCGATCCGCGTCGATAGCCGTGGGCGCGAAGTGATGCGCATCCTGCCGCGCGTCAACGAAGCCGTGAACGAGGAATGGATTTCCGACAAGACCCGCTTCATCTGGGACGGCCTGCGCACGCAGCGCCTCGATCGCCCCTATGTGCGCAAGGACGGCAGGCTGGTTCCGGCGAGCTGGGCCGAAGCGTTCGCGGCGATCAAGGGCGCGGTTTCGGCGGCGGCCCCCGACAAGATCGGCGCCATCGCGGGCGATCTCGCGGCGGTTGAGGAAATCTACGCGCTGAAGCTCCTGATGGCCTCGCTCGGTTCGAAGAACACCGACTGCCGCCAGGATGGCGCGACGCTCGATCCGGCACTCGGACGCGCCAGCTATATCTTCAACCCGACCATCGAAGGCATCGAGCAGGCCGACGCGGTGGTGATCATCGGGGCCAATCCGCGCTTCGAGGCCTCGGTGCTCAACGCCCGCATCCGCAAGCGCTGGCGCCTCGGCAATCTGCCGGTCGGTGTCATCGGCGATGTCGGCGACACGCGCTATGACTACGAACAATTGGGCGCCGGGCCGGATTCGCTGAAGGATCTGGCGGACGGCAACGGCAAGTTCTTCCAGACGCTGAAGAAGGCGACGCATCCCCTTATTATCGTCGGTCAGGGCGCTCTGGCGCGCGCCGATGGCGCGGCCGTGCTCGGCCAAGCGGCCAGGCTCGCCGCCGCCGTGAATGCCGCACGCGCCGACTGGAATGGCTTTGCCGTGCTGCACACCGCAGCGGCGCGCGTCGGCGGCCTGGACCTCGGCTTCGTGCCGGGCGAGGGCGGCAAGAACGTCGCCGGCATGCTGGGCGAGACGGATGTCCTGTTCCTGCTCGGCGCCGACGAGATCGATATGAGCAAGACCGGCGGCGCCTTCGTCGTCTATGTCGGCACGCACGGCGACGCCGGCGCGCATCGCGCCAATGTCATCCTGCCGGCGGCTGCCTATACCGAAAAGTCCGGCACCTACGTCAACACCGAAGGGCGCGTGCAGCAGACCAACCGCGCTGGCTTCGCGCCGGGCGACGCGCGCGAGGATTGGGCGATCTTGCGGGCGCTGTCCGACGTACTGGGCAAGAAACTGCCGTTCGATTCGCTGCCGCAGCTGCGCGCAAAGCTCTATGGCGAATACCCGCATCTGGCCCGCATCGACCAGGTCGCGGCCGGCAACGCCGAGGATATCGCCGGCGTGGCGAAGCTCGGCGGGCGGTTGAACAAGGGAACCTTCACCTCGCCGGTCAAGGATTTCTACCTGACCAACCCGATCGCGCGCGCATCGGCCGTGATGGCTGAATGCTCGGCACTGGCCAAGAGCGGCTTCAAGCAGGCGGCGGAATAAGCATGGACACCTTCTTCTCCTTCTACGTGCTGCCGGCGCTGCTGATCCTCTTGAAGTCAGTCGTGCTGATCGTGGTGCTGCTGATCTTCGTCGCCTACATCCTTTATGCCGACCGCAAGATCTGGGCGGCGGTGCAGCTTCGCCGTGGCCCGAATGTCGTCGGCCCCTGGGGCACGCTGCAGGCCTTCGCCGACCTGCTGAAATTCGTCTTCAAGGAACCGGTCATCCCGTCGGGCGCCAACAAGGGCGTCTTCCTGCTGGCGCCACTTGTCTCCGCCGTGCTGGCGATCTCGGCCTGGGCCGTCATACCGGTCAGCCAGGGTTGGGCGATCGCCAACGTCAATGTCGGCATCCTCTATGTCTTCGCCATCTCCTCGCTCGAGGTCTATGGCGTGATCATGGGCGGCTGGGCGTCCAACTCGAAATATCCTTTCCTTGGCGCGTTGCGTTCGGCGGCGCAGATGGTGTCATACGAAGTTTCGATCGGCTTCGTCATCGTCACCGTGCTGCTCACCGCCGGCTCGCTCAACCTCAGCGATATCGTGCTGTCGCAGCAGGGTGGGCTTGGTACGCGGCTCGGCCTGCCCAACACGTTCCTCGACTGGAACTGGCTGGCGCTGTTCCCGATGTTCGTCATCTTCTTCATCTCGGCGTTGGCGGAGACCAACCGTCCGCCCTTCGATCTGGTCGAAGCCGAATCGGAGCTGGTCGCCGGCCACATGGTCGAATATTCGTCGACGCCGTTCCTTTTGTTCTTCCTCGGCGAGTATGTCGCGATCGTGCTGATGTGCGCGCTGGCCACCATCCTGTTCCTCGGCGGCTGGCTGCCTCCCTTCGACTTCGCGCCCTTCACCTGGGTGCCCGGCGTCATCTGGTTCGTGCTGAAGGTCTGTTTCGTGTTCTTCGGCATCTCGATGGTGAAGGCCTTTGTGCCGCGCTACCGCTACGACCAGCTGATGCGGCTGGGCTGGAAAGTGTTCCTGCCGATCTCGCTGTTCATGGTGGTCGCCACCGCCGCCTTCCTCAAGATCACGGGGTTTGCGTGATGTCCGCTTTGTCCCAGGCCGCAAAATCGCTGCTGCTGCAGGATTTCGTCAGCGCCTTCTTCCTGTCGATGCGCCAGTTCTTCGCGCCGAAGGAGACGATCAACTATCCGCACGAGAAGGGCCCGATCAGCCCGCGCTTTCGCGGCGAGCATGCGTTGCGCCGCTATCCCAATGGCGAGGAACGCTGCATCGCCTGCAAATTGTGCGAGGCGATCTGCCCGGCGCAGGCGATCACCATCGAGGCCGGCCCTCGCCGCAATGACGGCACGCGCCGCACGGTGCGTTACGATATCGACATGGTGAAGTGCATCTATTGCGGCTTCTGCCAGGAAGCCTGCCCGGTCGACGCCATCGTCGAGGGGCCGAATTTCGAATTCGCGACGGAAACGCGCGAGGAACTCTACTACGACAAGGACAGGCTGCTGGCGAATGGCGACCGGTGGGAGCGCGAACTGGCGCGCAACATCTCACTGGACTCGCCCTATCGCTGACATCTGACGCATGGACGGGGCGAGGGGCCTCGTCCAGGGGATGATCCCGAAAGTTGCGGACTTTTCGGACAAGATCATCCTCCGGAAGACAAAAGTGTCGCATGTTTCTTTTGATCGGGTATTTCAACCCGATCGGAACATGCGATAGGACACAACGAAACTTGCCGACCGGAGGCGGTCGCAAACATCAAACAGGACGAGCGTCCTGTTTGGACAGGAACCCGGGGGATCCCCAATGCTGAGTGGACTAGAGGCGGCCTTCTTCTACCTCTTCGCCTTTGTCGCCGTGGCGTCGGCGTTCATGGTCATTTCGTCGCGCAACCCCGTGCATTCGGTGCTGTTCCTGATCCTGACCTTCTTCAACGCCGCCGGCCTGTTCATGCTGACCGGCGCCGAGTTCCTGGCGATGATCCTGCTCGTCGTCTATGTCGGCGCGGTCCTGGTGCTGTTCCTGTTCGTCGTCATGATGCTCGACGTCGATTTCGCCGAATTGAAGAGCGGCGCCCTGCAATACGCGCCGATCGGCGCGCTGGTCGGGCTGATCCTGGCGGCGGAGCTGATCGTGGTGCTGGGCGGCTACACCTTCGCGCCGAAGCTCGCCTCGACAGTCGCAAAGCCCATCCCGGATCTCGCCGCGCGATCGAACACGGCGGCGCTCGGCGACATCCTCTATACCGACTACCTCTACTACTTCCAGATTTCGGGCCTCATCCTGCTGGTCGCCATGATCGGCGCCATCGTCTTGACGCTGCGCCACAAGGAAGGGGTCAAGCGGCAGTCGATCGCAGCCCAGGTCGGCCGCACCGCGGCGACCGGCATGGAAGTCCGCAAGGTCAAGTCGGGCGAAGGAGTCTGAGATGGTCGTCGGCATCGCACATTATCTGACCGTATCGGCGATCCTGTTCACGCTCGGCGTGTTCGGCATCTTCCTCAACCGCCGCAACATCATCGTCATCCTAATGTCGATCGAGCTGATCCTGCTGGCGGTCAACATCAATTTCGTCGCCTTTTCGGCGGCGCTCGGCGATCTGGTCGGCCAGGTGTTCGCGCTGTTCGTGCTGACGGTCGCGGCGGCTGAAGCCGCCATCGGGCTTGCCATTCTCGTCGTCTTCTTCCGCAACCGCGGCTCGATCGCGGTCGAAGACGTGAACATGATGAAGGGTTGACGGGGCGACTATGTATCAAGCGATCGTCTTCCTTCCGCTGCTCGGCTTCCTGATCGTCGGCCTGTTCGGCAATGCGCTCGGTGCCAAGGCATCCGAATACATCACCTCCGGCTTGCTGGTGATTGCGGCCGTGCTGTCGTGGGTCGCCTTCTTTTCCGTCGGCTTCGGCCATGGCGAGGTGTTCACAGTGCCGGTGCTGCACTGGATCCAGTCCGGCGGGCTGGACGTCTCCTGGGCGCTCAGGATCGACACGCTGACGGTGGTGATGCTGGTGGTGGTCAACACCGTGTCGGCGCTGGTTCACATCTATTCGATCGGCTACATGCACCACGATCCGAACCGGCCGCGCTTCTTCGCCTATCTGTCGCTGTTCACCTTCGCCATGCTGATGCTGGTCACGGCTGACAACCTCGTGCAGATGTTCTTCGGCTGGGAAGGGGTGGGCCTCGCGTCCTACCTGCTGATCGGCTTCTGGTACAAGAAGCCGTCGGCCAATGCCGCGGCAATAAAGGCCTTCGTCGTCAACCGCGTCGGCGATTTCGGTTTTGCGCTCGGCATTTTCGGCGTCTTCGTGCTGTTCGGCTCGGTCAATCTCGGCACGATCTTTGCCAATGCGACGACGTTCATCCCGGTCGAAGGCGCGCCGCAGGGTGCCGCCGTACTCACCTTCCTCGGCCATGCGCTCGACAAGCAGGCGGCAATGACCGTCGTCTGCCTGCTGCTGTTCATGGGTGCCATGGGCAAGTCGGCGCAGGTGCCCCTGCACACCTGGCTGCCGGACGCCATGGAGGGCCCGACCCCGGTGTCGGCGCTGATCCATGCCGCCACCATGGTGACGGCCGGCGTGTTCATGCTGGCGCGGCTTTCGCCGCTGTTCGAATTGTCGCACTCGGCGCTGACGGTGGTCACCTTCATCGGCGCCTTCACCGCCTTCTTCGCGGCGACTGTCGGCCTGGTCCAGAACGACATCAAGCGCGTCATCGCCTATTCGACCTGCTCGCAGCTCGGCTACATGTTCGTGGCGCTCGGCGTCGGCGCCTATGGCGCGGCGATCTTCCATTTGTTCACGCACGCCTTCTTCAAGGCGCTGCTGTTCCTCGGTTCCGGCTCGGTCATCCACGCGGTCTCCGACGAGCAGGACATGCGCAAGATGGGTGGCCTGAGGACGCTGATCCCGACCACCTACTGGATGATGGTGATCGGCACGCTGGCGCTGACCGGCGTCGGCATTCCGGTGACCGTCATCGGCACCGCCGGCTTCTTCTCCAAGGACGCCATCATCGAGGCCTCCTTCGCTGGCCACAATTCGGTCGCCGGCCTGGCTTTCATCCTGCTGGTCATCGCCGCCTGCTTCACCTCCTTCTATTCCTGGCGGCTGATCTTCATGACCTTCCATGGCAAGCCGCGGGCGAGCCACGAGGTGATGCACCACGTCCATGAATCGCCGCCGGTGATGCTGGTGCCGCTGTTCGTGCTGGCGGCTGGGGCGCTGTTTGCCGGTGTCATCTTCCACAATTCCTTTATCGGCGAAGGCTATGCCGAGTTCTGGAAGGCGTCGCTGTTCACGCTGCCGGACAACCATATCCTGCACGAGATCCACGAATTGCCGCTGTGGGTGGAGCTCTCGCCCTTCATCGCCATGCTGATCGGTTTCGCTCTGGCCTGGAAGTTCTACATCCGCTCGCCGGAGATGCCGGTCAATCTGGCCGCCCAGCATCGCGGGCTGTACGCCTTCCTGCTCAACAAGTGGTATTTCGACGAGCTTTACGACTTCCTGTTCGTTCGCCCGGCCAAGCGTCTCGGTCACTTCCTGTGGAAGACCGGTGATGGGACCATCATCGATGGGCTCGGGCCTGACGGCATTTCGGCGCGCGTCGTCGACGTCACCAACCGCGTCGTCAAGCTGCAGACCGGCTATCTCTACCACTACGCCTTCGCCATGCTGATCGGCGTTGCCGCACTCGTCACCTGGATGATGCTCTGATGACCGCCTGGCCAATCCTCTCGCTGGTCACCTTCCTGCCTCTGGTTGGTGTGCTGCTGATCCTGTTCATCAACGATGACAGCGAAAACGCGCGGCGCAACATCCGCGCCATCGCGTTCATAACCACGGCATTCACCTTCCTGGTGTCGCTGTTGATCTGGACCGGCTTTGACAATTCGCAGGCCGGGTTCCAGTTTGTCGAAAAGGTCGCCTGGCTCGATTCCGGCATTTCCTACCATATGGGCGTCGACGGCATTTCCATGCTGTTCGTCATCCTGACGACCTTCCTGATGCCGCTTTGCATCCTGGCGTCGTGGGAAGCGATCGAGAAGCGCGTCAAGGCCTACATGATCGCCTTCCTGCTTCTGGAAACGCTGATGATCGGCGTGTTCTGCGCGCTGGACATCGTGCTGTTCTACGTCTTCTTCGAAGCCGGCCTGATCCCGATGTTCATCATCATCGGCGTATGGGGCGGCAAGCGGCGCGTCTACGCCTCGTTCAAGTTCTTCCTCTATACGCTGGCCGGCTCGGTGCTGATGCTGCTCGCCATCATGGCGATGTTCTTCCAGTCCGGCACCACCGACATCCCGACGCTTCTGACGCACAGCTTCCCGGCCAACATGCAGACCTGGCTGTGGCTTGCCTTCTTCGCCTCCTTCGCGGTGAAGATGCCGATGTGGCCGGTGCACACCTGGCTGCCCGACGCCCACGTCGAGGCACCGACGGCGGGCTCGGTCATCCTGGCCGGCATCCTGCTGAAAATGGGCGGATACGGCTTCCTGCGCTTCTCCTTGCCGATGTTCCCGCTGGCCTCCGAAATGTTCGCGCCGCTGGTGTTCACGCTGTCGGTCGTCGCCATCATCTACACCTCGCTGGTGGCGCTGATGCAGGAGGACATGAAGAAGCTGATCGCCTATTCGTCGGTCGCCCATATGGGCTTCGTCACCATGGGCATCTTTGCCATGAACCAGGAAGGCGTGCAGGGCGCTATCTTCCAGATGCTCAGCCACGGTCTGGTGTCGGGCGCGCTGTTCCTGTGCGTCGGAGTCATCTATGACCGCATGCACACCCGCGAGATCGCCGCCTATGGCGGTCTCGTCAACAACATGCCGAAATACGCGACCGTGTTCCTGATCTTCACCATGGCCAATGTCGGCCTGCCGGGCACGTCAGGCTTCGTCGGCGAGTTCCTGACCATGCTTGGCGTGTTCCGGGTCAACACCTGGGTGGCGTTCTTCGCCGCCACCGGCGTCATTCTGTCGGCGGCCTATGCGCTTTGGCTCTACCGCCGGGTGATCTTCGGCGCGCTGACCAAGGACAGCCTGAAGGGGCTGCTCGACCTGTCGACCCGTGAGAAGGCGATCATCTATCCGCTGGTCGTGCTGGTCATCTTCTTCGGCGTCTATCCCGCACCCGTCTTCGACGCGACGGCCCAGTCGGTCAAGTCGCTCGTTACCAATGTCACCGCATCCATCGGCGCCGCGCAGACCGCGGCGGCGAACTGACCCAGGGGTTTTGCGAACCATGACGCCGGACCTTCTCTCCAGCCTGTCGCTCTCGACGCCCGAGCTGATCCTTGCCATCGGCGCGCTCGCGCTGCTGATGGTCGGGGCCTATTCGCGTTCCAACACCGCCAATACCGTGACCGGCCTTGCCGTCGCCGTGCTGGTGATCGCAGGCGCCTGGCTGATCTTCCACGCAGGGCAGGGCAGCGCCTATGGCAATGCCTTCATTCAGGATTCCTTCGCCCGCTTCATGAAGGTGCTGGCGCTGATCGGCTCGGCGGTGACGCTGATCATGTCGATGCGCTTTGCCAAGGCGGAACGTTTCGACAAGTTCGAATATCCGGTGCTGATCCTGCTTTGCACGCTCGGCATGATGCTGATGATCTCGGCCAACGGCATGATCGGGCTCTATCTCGGCCTCGAACTGCAGTCGCTAGCGATCTATGTGCTGGCGGCGATCAATCGCGACAATTTGCGTTCGACAGAAGCCGGCCTGAAATATTTCGTCCTCGGCGCGCTGTCGTCGGGCATGCTGCTCTACGGCATCAGCCTGGTCTACGGCTATACCGGGAACACCGGCTTCCAGGAGATCGCCACGGCGCTGGGCGGCGGCGAGCGCCAGCTTGGCCTTGTCGTCGGTCTCGTCTTCGTGCTGGCCGGGCTTGCCTTCAAGATATCGGCGGTGCCGTTCCACATGTGGACGCCAGACGTCTATGAGGGCGCACCGACACCGGTGACGGCCTTCCTGGCGGCAGCGCCGAAAATGGCGGCGATGGCGCTGATCGTGCGCGTCACCATGGGTGCGTTCAAGCCGATCGCCTCCGACTGGCAGCAGATCATCGTCTTCATCTCGATCGCCTCGATGGCGCTTGGCTCCTTCGCCGCGATCGGCCAGACCAACATCAAGCGGCTGATGGCCTATTCCTCGATCGGCCATATGGGCTACGCGCTGGTCGGCCTTGCCGCCAACAGCCAGGCCGGCGTGCGCGGCGTCGCCATCTACATGCTGATCTACCTGGTGATGACGCTCGGCACGTTCGCCTTCATCCTTGCCATGCGGCGCAAGGAAGGCAATGTCGAGCAGATCAGCGATCTCGCCGGCCTCTCGTCGACCAACCCCATCATGGCGACGATCCTGACCATCCTGATGTTCTCGCTGGCCGGCATTCCGCCGCTCGCCGGCTTCTGGGGGAAGTGGTACGTCTTCCTCGCCGCCATCAACGCCAACCTTTATGCGCTGGCAATCATCGGCGTGCTCGCTTCCGTGGTGGGCGCTTACTACTACCTGCGCATCATCAAGATCATGTGGTTCGATGAGCCGGTCGGCGGCTTTGTGCCGATGGCCAGCGAGTTGCGTGTCGTGCTCGGCGTCAGTGGCGCCTTCGTGCTGTTCTACGTGCTGATCGGCGGGCCGATCGGGACCTATGCCGAAGCCGCCGCCAAGACATTTTTCTGACGGGATGGCATTTCGGCTGGCTCCAACCTCGGCGTCGGAAGGGTTCCGGCTCGAAGCGCATGACAGTGTCGGCTCCACCAACGCGCTGGCGCTAGACCATGCCCGGGCGGGCGATCCGGGCAAGCTCTGGGTCGTTTCCAAGAAGCAGGAAAGCGGGCGCGGCCGGCGTGGCCGTGCCTGGGCAACGCCGGAAGGCAATCTGGCGGCGACGCTGCTCCTCATCACCGGCGGCGAATTGCGCCTTGCCGCGACGCTCGGCTTCGTCGCGGGGCTGGCGCTGGCCGACGCGCTCGACGCGGTGGTGCCGAAGGGCCGCATCGCGATAGGCCTCGACGGAGCGAGCCAGGGACAGAACCGTTTCGA
Source organism: Mesorhizobium sp. B2-3-10 (assembly GCF_006442275.1). Lineage (NCBI taxonomy): Bacteria > Pseudomonadati > Pseudomonadota > Alphaproteobacteria > Hyphomicrobiales > Phyllobacteriaceae > Mesorhizobium > Mesorhizobium sp. B2-3-10. Next base: position 355,939 of record NZ_VFVT01000006.1, on the reverse strand, counting down.
GCTGAAATGGCCAAACGATGTGCTCGCCTCCGGCGCCAAGCTGGCCGGCATCCTGCTGGAGTCGGCGATGCTTGACGGTAGCCGCTTCGCGGTGGCGGTGGGCATCGGCGTCAATGTGGTGGCGCATCCGCGGGATTTGCCTTATCCCGCGACATCGCTTCACGCGTTGGGCGCGGCTTGCGATGCCGAAACGCTGTTTCTGGCGCTGTCGGATGCCTGGAGCGAGAATGCCCGCCTATGGGACGAAGGACGTGGCCTTGCCGCCATCAGGAAGCGTTGGCTGGCCCGCGCGGCGGGCCTTGGCGGCGAGGTTGCTGTCAGAATTGACGGTAATGTGGTGCGTGGCGTGTTCGAGACCATTGACGAGGACTGCCGTTTCGTGATCCGCGACGATGACGGGTCTGTTCTGACGGTCGCCGCCGGCGATGTGCATTTCGGCGCGGTGGCGTCCGCGCGGATATAATTTGTTTTTGAGCCATTCCGGACGGAAAACCGGTAGGCACTTGCTGGAATGCTTTAACGGCTTGGCCCGAGGGTCAGGAAGGAAAAAATCATGGCGAAAGCGGACAACGCCGAACTCGTCTTCGTGCCGCTCGGCGGCGTCGGCGAGATCGGCATGAACTTCGCCCTCTACGGCTACGGCCCGCCGAGCGCGCGCGAATGGATCATCATCGATGTCGGCGTCACCTTTCCCGACGCGGCGCATCCGGGCGTCGACCTGATTCTGCCCGACACGCGCTTCATAGAGGAGAACCTCGCCAATCTGCGCGGCATCATCATCACCCACGCACATGAGGACCATTACGGCGCGCTGCTCGACATCTGGCCGAAGCTGAAGGCGCCGGTCTGGATGACGCCGTTCAGCGCCGGGCTGCTGGAAGCCAAGCGTCAGGGCGAGCAGGGCGCGCCGAAGATCCCGCTGACGATCTACCGGGCGGGCGAAAAGTTCACGGTCGGTCCCTTCGAGATCGAAGCCATTCCGGTGGCACACTCCATTCCCGAACCCATGTCGCTGGCGATCACCTCGCCGGCCGGCACCGTCATCCACACCGGCGACTGGAAGATCGATCCGGAGCCGACGATCGGTCCCAAGACCGACGAGGCGCGGTTCCGCGCCTATGGCGACAAGGGCGTGCTGGCGCTGATCTGCGATTCGACCAATGCGCTGCGCGAAGGCGAGTCGCCTTCGGAAGTGGCCGTGGGCGAGGGCCTGAAAGGCGTCATCCAGGCGGCCAAGGGCCGCGTCGCCGTCACCACCTTCTCCTCCAATGTCGGACGCATCGTTTCCATCGCCAGGGCAGCGCGCGATGCCGGCCGCCAGTGCCTTGTGCTCGGCCGCTCGTTGAAGCGCGTCATCGATGTGGCCGGCGAACTTGGCTACATGGACGGCCTGCCGGAGTTCATCGCCGAGGAGGATTTCGGCTTCATCCCGCGCGAGAACCTGGTCATCATCTGCACCGGCAGCCAGGGCGAGCCGTTGGCGGCACTTGCCAAGCTGTCGCGCGACGAGATGAAGTCGGTGTCGCTGACGGCGGGCGACACGGTGGTGTTTTCCTCGCGCACCATTCCCGGCAACGAGAAGGCGATCCTCGAGATCAAGAACCGCCTCATCGATCTCGGCATCAAGATCATCGAGGACGGCGATGCGCTGGTGCATGTCTCTGGCCACCCCCGCCGCAGCGAACTGCGCAAGATGTATGAATGGGTGCGTCCGCAAATCGGCGTTCCCGTGCATGGCGAGGCGGCGCATCTGGTGGCGCAGGGCTCGCTGATGTCCACCTCCGGCATCGGCCAGGTGGCGCAGGTGCGCGACGGCGACATGCTGCGGCTCGCTCCCGGTCCCGCCACGATCATCGACCAGGTGCCGTTCGGCCGCGTCTACAAGGACGGCAATCTGATCGGCACCGATCAGGCGATGGGTATTCGCGACAGGCGCAAGCTGTCCTTTGCCGGTCACGTCGCGGTCAATGTCGTGCTTGATGACAAGTACGAGCTGGCCGGCGATCCCGACCTGGTCGCCATTGGCGTCGCCGAAACCGACGCCCGTGGCGAGATGCTCGAGGACCTGATGATCGATGCGGCCGTCGGTGCGGTCGATTCGATCCCCCGCCAGCGCCGCAAGGACCTCGACCTGGTGCAGGAGGCGGTGCGGCGCGCAGTGCGCGGCGCGGCCAACGAAGCGTGGGGCAAGAAACCGCTGGTGACGGTTTTCGTCACCCGGTGACGGAGGCGTCGGGTGCTCGGATGTTCAGCTGATAGCTGACCGGAATCCAGCGAAAGGAATGGTCTGTCCGCTCGACATAGCCCAGACCCGGAAACGGCATGTGGTGGCCGGCGACGAGCAGGCGCCGCTCGGCAGCCATGCCGAGCAGCCGCTTGCGGGTCTCGATCGCCTTTTCCTTGTCGTCGTCGAAATCGGCATGCCATTGCGGACGCTGGATCGCCACGACATAGTGCAGGAAAGCGTCCGACCAGATCAGCAATTGCTGTCCGTCGCTTTCGACAAGGAAGGCCAAAAGCCCGGCGGAGTGACCGGCCGCGTCGATGGCAGTGATGCCCGGCACCACTTCGTCTCCAGGCGCTATGAACGTCGCGCGGTCGGCCATGCCGGTGCAAATGCGCCTGAAGAGATCACGATTGGCCAACCTGGCCGGACGCACCGCATTTCCTTCGGTCCAGAACGCGAATTCCGCTGCGCCGAATACCAGGCGTGCGCGGCTGAAAACGGATGCGCCATTCCGGACAAGCCCGCCAATGTGGTCCGGGTGCCCGTGGGTGATGACCACCACATCGATGTCATCAGGGCCGAGCCCAAGGGCTTGCAAACACTCCAGGAGTGAACTGTGTTCATCTCCGCAGCCAGTGTCGAACAGGATCTTTTCGGAACCGGTATCGATCAGCGTCGGGATGAAGCAATGCTCGTAGCGATCCTGGTCGATGAAGTTCGAAACCGCGAGTTCGAGCACGGCCGCCGGCGGCTGTCCGGCCGCGAAGGCCGATGCTAGCCCGTCTCTGACATCGACGGCATCGAGCAGAGCGGCAATTTTGAACGACCCGAGATCGAAGGTGAAAACGCGGGGGCGGGCAGGGCTGATTCCGGACATTGGCCTTTGTACTTTGTGGCTGCCGGTCGCAACAGGTGCGACAGTGCGCTCCTCGCGAAAGGCTGTTGATCTCGGCTGATTTGACGTATGACGCCAGTCGTTGGACCTGGGAGAAAAAGCTCGGACATGCTCGGACGGCTGAACCATGTCGCGCTTGCAGTGCCGGATTTGACCGCCGCCGTTGCAGCTTACCGCAACACGCTCGGCGCCGAAGTGACCGAGCCGCAGGCGTTGCCGGAGCATGGCGTCACCGTGGTGTTCGTCGATGTCGGCAACACCAAGGTCGAGTTGCTGGAGCCGCTTGGCGAGGGCTCCCCAATCGCGGCATTCCTCGAGAAGAACCCGTCGGGCGGCATGCATCATCTCTGCTACGAGGTCGACGACATCCTGGCCGCGCGCGACCAGCTCAAGGCCGCCGGCGCCCGGGTGCTTGGTGACGGCAATCCCAAACCAGGCGCGCACGGCAAGCCGGTGCTGTTCCTGCATCCGAAGGATTTCTTCGGCACGCTGATCGAACTGGAGCAATCATGAGCTGGGTCTCGTTCACCGCGCTGTTTTTCGCGACCTGGTGGGTGGTGCTGTTTGCCGTCCTGCCGTTCAGCGTCAGAACGCAGGACGACGATCACGACGTGACGCTGGGCACGGTGCCGAGCGCGCCGCGCGGGCCGCATATGCTGCGTGCCGTGATCCGCACCACCATCGCAACGGCGGTCCTGATGGGCATGTTCTACGGCCTGACGCACGGGCTGGGATACAGCCTCAACGACATCCCGCACATCGTGCCGGATTTCAGTCCGACCCCAGGGAAATAGACGTGGCGGCAAGGGTGCTCCGATAAGGTCGGAGCGCTGCGGATGGGATTGAGATGCCGCCCTGTACGGCGGCTACTGGCTGCTGACGCAAGGTCATGTAGCCTGCCAATTCGCGGCGCTAACCAGATGATTGCACAAAAAAAATGCAAGGCACAAGGCCTTGCAATTAAACGCGTCCGATCTGTTTCCGGTATCCGGCGGCAGCGAGTAACCGCGCCTAGATCGCATCCTCCCAAGACTTTGACCGCGTAGGAGAGCAGATTTTTTTCTGCCCTCTCGGTTATCGGGGCACATTAGCCCAACGGAAATGAAAATGTCACGAAGAATTTTGCCTTGAAACGGGCAATCTCGTGCTGCACTGCACAATAGTGCGGCAGGCTTTGCTTTTGAAACGTCCAGTCAGGGTCGACAGAGCCTTTGCGGCATGTTCGCAATTGACGCGCGCAAAGAATTGACGGCCAAACCCGAAGAGGTTCGGTGCGTTCCATTGTCGGCGCGGGTCGATCCGGAAGCGAGGGATTCGGGCTCGGAAGGGACCTACGTGGTGGGACGGCCGGGTTTCCATTCGGTCATGAAATCGCTATGAAGCCGGGGCAAGCAAGCCTGCGCCGCGCCGATTCTGGCGTGGCCATTCTCATTCACGGACCTGTCCATGCGTTTGTCGCGCTATTTCCTGCCTATCCTCAAAGAAAACCCGCGCGAGGCCGAAATCGTCTCGCATCGGCTGATGCTGCGCGCCGGCATGATCCGCCAGCAGGGGCAAGGCAGTTTTTCCTGGCTGCCGCTGGGCAAACGGGTGCTGGACAAGGTCTGCAAGATCATCCGCGAGGAGCAGAACCGCGCCGGTGCGCTTGAGATCCTGATGCCGACCATCCAGTCGGCCGATCTGTGGCGCGAGAGCGGCCGTTACAACGACTACGGCAAGGAGATGCTGCGCATCAAGGACCGGCAGGATCGCGACATGCTCTACGGTCCGACCAACGAGGAAATGGTCACCGAGATTTTTCGCGCTTACGTCAAATCCTACAAGGACTTGCCGCTCAACCTATACCACATACAGTGGAAGTTCCGTGACGAGGTGCGGCCGCGCTTCGGCGTCATGCGTTCGCGCGAATTCCTGATGAAGGACGCCTATTCCTTCGATCTCGACTTCGAAGGCGCGAGAGCGGCCTATAACCGGATGTTCGTGTCCTATCTCAGAACCTTCACGCGCATGGGCTTGCAGGCCATTCCGATGCGGGCCGACACCGGTCCGATCGGCGGCGATCTCAGCCACGAGTTCATCATCCTGGCCGACACTGGTGAAAGCCAGGTCTTCTGCCATCGCGATTACCTGTCGCTTGCCGTGCCCGGCGCGAACACCGACTTCGCCAATGACGGCGAGATAGCAGATATCGTCAAGACGTGGACGACGCCTTACGCCGCCACCGACGAGATGCATGACGAGGCGGCCTGGGAGAAGGTTCCGACTGGCGACCGGGTCTCGGCGCGCGGCATCGAGGTAGGCCATATCTTCCACTTCGGCGAGAAATATTCCAAGCCGATGGGGGCCAAGGTGACGGGGCCCGACGGCAAGGATCATTTCGCCTCGGGCGGCTCCTACGGTATCGGCCCGTCGCGGCTGGTCGCGGCGATCATCGAGGCCAGCCATGACGAGAACGGCATCATCTGGCCGGAAGCGGTGGCGCCGTTCGATATCGGCCTGATCAACATGAAGGCGGGCGATGCCGACTGCGATCGCGTCTGCGACGAACTCAACGCCGCCTTCACCGCCGCCGGCAAGGATGTGCTCTACGACGATACCGACCAGCGGCCGGGCGGCAAATTCGCCACCGCCGACCTGATCGGCCTGCCCTGGCAAGTGATCGTCGGGCCGCGCGGTGTCGCCGCCGGCGAGGTCGAGATCAAGAATCGCAAGACCGGCGAGCGCGTGACGCTGCCGATCGCCGACGCGGCCAAACACTTCGGTGCCGCCGCATGAGCGAGGTGGCGGCAGCGCGATCGGCGGGCGCCGGCCCTTTTTCCATCTTCGAGCGCACGGTCGCCTGGCGCTATTTGCGTTCGCGGCGCAAGGAGACGGTGATCTCGGTGATCGCCTCGATCTCTTTTCTCGGCATCATGCTGGGCGTCGCCACGCTGATCGTGGTCATGGCGGTGATGAACGGATTCCGCGCCGAGCTTTTGACGCGCATCCTCGGCGTCAACGGCCATCTGATCGTGCAGCCGCTCGATTCGCCGCTTGAGGACTATGCCCAGGTCGCCAGGCGCATCAACGGCGTACCCGGGGTCAAATACGCCATCCCGCTGATCGACGGCCAGGTGCTCGCGCAAGGCAATGTCGGCGGCGGCACCGGCGCGCTGGTGCGCGGCATCCGGGGTGAGGATCTCGGCAAGATCGCCATCGTGGCCAGCAACATCAAGCAAGGCACGCTCGCCGATTTCGATACCGGCGAGGGTGTCGCCATCGGCAAGCGCATGGCCGAGAATCTCGGCCTGACGCTCGGCGATACGATTACCTTGATCTCGCCGGACGGGGATGTGACGCCGCTCGGCACCACGCCGCGCATGAAGGGCTACAAGATCGCGGCGATCTTCGAGGTCGGCATGTCCGAATATGACACGTCGATAGTCTACATGCCGTTCTCCGAAGCGCAGCTCTACTTCAACATGGACGGCCGGGCGCAGACGATCGAGATCTATGTCGACAATCCCGACGATGTCGACGCGCTGAAACCCAAGGTGGAAGCGGCGGCGCAGCGGCCGATCGACATGGTCGACTGGCGCCAGCGCAACGAGACCTTCTTTTCGGCTCTGCAGGTCGAACGCAACGTCATGTTCATGATCCTGACGCTGATCGTGCTGGTGGCGGCGCTCAACATCATTTCCGGACTGATCATGCTGGTGAAGGACAAGGGGCATGACATCGCCATCCTGCGCACCATGGGCGCCTCGCGCGGCGCCATCCTGCGCATCTTCCTGATGACTGGGGCGGCGATCGGCGTGACGGGCACGCTCGCCGGCGTGCTGCTCGGCGTCGTGATCTGCACCAACATCGAATCGATCCGCCAGTTCTTCTCCTGGATGACCGGCAAGGTGCTGTTCAACCCGGAGCTCTATTTCCTCAGCCAGTTGCCGGCCAAGATGGATCCGCGCGAGACGACCTATGTCATCATCATGGCGCTTGCGCTGTCCTTCCTGGCAACGGTGTTTCCGGCATGGCGGGCGGCCCGCCTCGATCCGGTCGAAGCCTTGAGGTACGAGTAGTGGCCGAGGTCCTTATCGAGCTGAAGAGCGTCGAACGGCACTACGTCCAGGGGCCGCGCAAGCTCACCATCCTGAACGGCGCCGATTTCGCGCTGCGGCGCGGTGAAATGGTGGCGCTGGTGGCCCCGTCGGGCACCGGCAAATCAACGCTACTGCATACGGCCGGGCTGTTGGAGCGGCCGGATGCCGGCGACGTGATCCTGTCCGGACGCGCCTGTGGCCGGCTGTCCGACGACGAGCGCACCTCGATCCGCCGCAACGATGTCGGCTTCGTCTATCAGTTCCATCATTTGCTGCCGGAGTTTTCCGCGCTGGAAAACATCATGATGCCGCAGCTCATCAAGGGCCTGCCGCGCAAGGAAGCGTCCGAGCGAGCGGCGCAACTGCTCGACTACATGCAGATCGGCAAACGGGCGTCGCACCGGCCGTCGGAGCTTTCCGGCGGCGAGCAGCAGCGCGTCGCCATCGCGCGTGCGGTCGCCAATGCGCCGCTGGTGCTGCTCGCCGACGAGCCCACCGGCAACCTCGACCCGGTCACAGCCTCCTACGTGTTCGAGGCGCTGGAGGCACTGGTGCGGCAATCGGGCCTCGCGGCGCTGATCGCCACCCACAATCACGAGCTTGCATCGCGCATGGACCGGCGCGTCACGTTGGCCGACGGCAAGGTGGTGCCGCTCTAAGGACGATTCTCACCCGACGTGTACCGCGCGGGGGTAGCTTAGAACCGCCAGTGAGCGCTCATTGCGATCAGAGTGGACGATATCGCGCTCGTCGCCAGGATGGCCAACCAAATTACGAGATTGCGAGAGAGGCGCCGCCGGCGACCTTGTCGCATACGCTTTCGCCAGCGTTCACCTTGATTTGCGCCTCCGTATTTCCCCATGTCGATCGCTCAGCAATGCCTCAGGCCCAGGCATTTTCGGCTCAGCCAAAATTTAATACAAGCGCTCGCTAATTTGTTCTTCCCGGGCTGAAGCCTACCCTGGCAAGCTTCCAACTCCCTCCCTTAGCGACCAATTAACGTTTCGCTAACCGTGCACAGTTCCCCGCCCATGGCCATACCTCCCAGCGGTTGACAATGGAACAAAATTAGAACAAATTAGAAACATATCAACAACAGGAGAGAGTTATGACCGATCTGGTTCAGGATGTCATCTCGCTGGTTTGCATGAGCGCGTTTCTTGTCTCCATGGCGATCTGGATCGGAGCCATGTGATTTGGCGGCGTCGGCCGTCGCTGTTTCTCGATGGCCAATGCCGCCCCGCCGTTAAGCTTTTCTTGCCGCCACGACGTTAGATTGCGCCTCCAAGGCAGGGAGCAACGTCCAGGTGTCGCCCATCGTCACCGCCATTCTCGTGGCCAGCAATCTCGGGCTGATCTTTCTCCTGATGACCGTGCCGCTTGGTTTGCGCACGGTCCGGTCGAGCCGCATCGTGGCGATGGACCGGCAGCGCCTGTGGCAGGCGCTGTGGCCGCTCGGCAGCGATGCCGGCTGGTCCGGCGAGATCCTGTCGGCGCAGCCGCTGGACGAAGAGGGCGTCGCCCGCATCACGCTGTCTTGGGAAGGCCGCGATGGCAAGCCGATAGAGCGCAGGGCGCGGTTTGAAGATGTCGTCGAGGGCAACCGCTTCTCGATGCGGGTGATCGAGGACACCGCGCTCGATAGCTCGTTCTGGAAGGACTATGGCGAGACCGCCGAACTGGTTTCGGAGGGAAGCGGCACGCGCGTGACGCTCAGCCGGACCGACCGGTACCGCGGCGTGGCTTTCCTGGTGTTTCGCTATTTCGCCATGCGCCGCGAGCTCTCCAAGCTGCAGCGTTGGGCAAGGACCGGGCAGTATCGCAAGGGTGGCTGGTTCGAGCATCCGCTGAGCCAGGTCGGCTTTGCCGTGCTGTCGGCATTGATGCTGTGGCCGTTCTTCGGGCTTCACCTCGGCGGGCTGGCGCTGGCCGCGATCCTGACGTCGGTGGTGGCGCTGCACGAACTCGGCCACATGGCGGCGTTCCGGCTGACGGGCCATCACAGGGCGCGGATGATCTTCATCCCGCTGCTTGGCGGCATCGCCATTGGCGGCCGGCCCTATAACAGCCGTTTCGAAGTGGCCTTCGTGGCGTTGATGGGGGCGGGGTTCTCCGCCTTCCTGGTGCCGATCCTCATCGCCGCCAGCGTGCTTGCCGGCGGTGAGGGTCACAAGGCGGCTGCCGCGCTACTCGCCGCACTCGCAGGCTGCGCTGCCCTGTTCAATATCGCGAATCTGGTGCCTGTGTGGAAATTCGACGGTGGCCAGGTGCTGCGCCAGATCTGCCCGGGGCCGGTCGTCCTGGCGCTGGCATCCTTCTCGCTGCTCTCGGCCTTTCTGGCGCTTGGCTGGCGGGCCGGTTTTTCCCTGGGCTTCCTGCTCGCGGCCGGTGCGGTATTTTCGATTCTCAGCCTGCTCACCGTCGGCAGCGGGGTGAAGCCACGCCACGAACTGGAGCCGATCGGCACTGTCGATCGTTTGGTCATCGCCGGGGCCTTGCTGGCGGTGTTCGCCATCCACGGCTGCGGCGTGTTGTGGGCGTCAGGGCAGTTGCTCTGAGTTGGTTGGGTCCGAAAGGATCAACCCGTCTTGCGGGCAGCCTCGACCGGCAAAGCCGCCACGGGACCAAAAACATCCTCGAAGGCTGATTTCAGCGCCAGATCCAGATCGGCCATGCCGAGGGGCAGGCCGAGGTCGACAAGGCTGGTGACGCCGTGATCCTGGACGCCGCAGGGCACGATGCCGCCGAAATGGGAAAGGTCCGGCTCGACATTGATCGCAATGCCATGGAAGCTCACCCACCGCCGCAGCCTTATGCCGATTGCCGCGATCTTTTCCTCGGCAGGTGAGCCGTCGGGCAAAGCAGGGCGATCTGGCCGTGCCACCCAGACACCAACCCGGTCCTCGCGGCGTTCGCCGCGCACGTTGAAGGCGGCGAGCGTGCCGATGATCCACTGTTCGAGCGCCGCGACGAAGGCGCGCACGTCCTCGCGCCGGCGCTTCAGGTCGAGCATGACATAGGCCACCCGCTGGCCTGGCCCATGATAAGTGTATTCGCCGCCGCGTCCGGCCGCAAAGACCGGAAAGCGATCGGGTTCGATCAGGTCCTCGATGCGGGCGCTGGTGCCGGCGGTGTAGAGCGGCGGATGTTCGACCAGCCAGACCATTTCGCCGGCAGCCCCGCCGCGGATCGCCTCGGCGCGCGCCTCCATGAACGCAAGCGCATCGGGATAGGCGACAAGGCCGGGCTCGACCAGCCATTCCACCGGGGCCGAACCGGGCAAGGGCAGGAACGACGTGGCAATCTGGCTGCGTTCTGGCATGGCGTCTCTCTTGTCGCCTTCCATATGGCGATATCAGGCGGAAACGTCCAGTTCGCCGTGCGCTTGGGCGCCGAGCATCCGACGCGCCGGCAAGACAATGAGTGCTTGCTGGTTCAATTCGCAGCTGTGTCGTCAGGATGATTTGGTGCGGTCGAGAAGACTCGAACTTCCACGGGTTGCCCCACAGCGACCTCAACGCTGCGCGTCTACCAATTCCGCCACGACCGCACGTGGTAGAGCCGGAACCGACCGGCTCGCGGCGTGTAGCAAATCGTTTCCAGCGAAACAAGTGCGCCACGAGTATTTAATCGCTGGGAATGGCTATAACGGATCAATCGCTTTGCGCGCCCGGAAACGAAGGCGGCGGCGCGTCTTGGAGACTGCGTCGCCGCGTCCGTCTTTCGCCCGAACCTGCGGCTACGCCGCCTGCTTCCTCCGCGCCAGCGTGTCCGCCACCACCTCGCCAAACGAGGACGGCGTCGGCACGATGATGACGCCGGCCTCTTTCAGGATCTCGACCTTTTCCTGCGCGGACTCGCCGAAGGCCGAGATGATGGCGCCGGCATGACCCATGCGGCGGCCTTTGGGGGCGGACAGGCCGGCGATGTAGGCGATCAGCGGCTTCCTCATATTGTCGCGCGCCCAGATCGCGGCTTCGGCTTCCTGCGGTCCGCCGATCTCGCCGATCATGACCACGGCGTCGGTCTCGTCGTCCTGCTCGAACAGCTTCAGAACGTCCTTGAAGGAGGAGCCGTTGATCGGATCGCCGCCAATGCCGACGCTGGTCGACACACCGATGCCGAGCGCCTTCATCTGCGAGGCGGCCTCGTAGCCAAGGGTGCCTGAGCGGCCGACGATGCCGATGCGGCCGGGCAGGTAGATCGAGCCGGGCATGATGCCCATCAGCGCCTGTCCCGGCGTGATGATGCCGGCGCAATTCGGCCCGACCAGCCGCATGCGGTCCTCGTAGCGGTAGCGGCGCATGTAGCGCTTGACCTGCATCATGTCCTGCGAGGGGATGCCGTCGGTGATGCAGACGCAGAGCTTTATCCCCGCATCCGCCGCTTCCATGATCGAATCGGCTGCAAAGGGCGGCGGCACGAAGACGATGCTGGCTTCGGCACGGGTCTCGCGCACAGCGCCCTTGACCGTGTTGAAGACGGGCAGGCCGAGATGCGTCTGGCCGCCCTTGCCGGGGGTGACGCCACCGACGAGCTTGGTGCCGTAGCGCTTCATGTCCTCGGCATGGAAGCTGCCGATCTTGCCGGTGAAACCTTGCACGATGACGCGTGTGCTGCGGTTGAGCAGGATTGCCATTTTTCCGTCCTCCCTCAGGCTGCTTTTTTGTTGGTGGCCACGCGCCAGGCGGCGACGGCTTTTTCGGCGGCTTCGGCGAGCGTGTCGGCGACGATCACCGCCTCGCCGGAATCGGCCAGGATCTTGCGCCCTTCCTCGGCCCTGGTGCCGGACAGCCGCACCACCAGCGGCACGTTGACGCCGACCTCGCGGATGGCCTTGATGACGCCCTCGGCGACCCAGTCGCAACGGTTGATGCCGGCAAAGATGTTGACCAGGATGGTCTCGACATTCTTGTCGCCGAGCACGGCGCGGAAGGATTTCGCGACCCGCTCGGGCGAAGCGCCGCCGCCGATGTCGAGGAAGTTGGCCGGCTCGCCGCCAGCGATCTTGATCATGTCCATCGTCGCCATGGCGAGCCCGGCGCCATTGATGATGCAGCCAATATTGCCGTCGAGGCCGACATAGGAGAGGCCGCGATCGCTGGCGAAGGTTTCGCGCGGGTCTTCCTGGCTCTTGTCGCGCAATTCGGAGATTTCGGGCCGCCGGAACAGCGCGTTCTCATCGAACGACATCTTGGCGTCGAGTGCCACCAGGCTGCCGTCGCGGGTCACCACCAGCGGATTGATCTCCAGCATCGAGGCGTCGTAGTCGCGGAACACCTGGTAACAGCTGAAGATGGTCTCGGTCGCCTTGCCGATCAGGCTGTCCTCCAGGCCGAGCCCGAAGGCGATCTCGCGCGCCTGGAAGCGCTGCATGCCGACACCCGGATCGACGGTGGCGCGGATGATCGAATCGGGTGCCTTCTCGGCGATCTCCTCGATTTCCATGCCGCCGGCGGCCGAGGCCACGATCATGACGCGCTCTTCCTTGCGATCGAGCACGAAGCCGAGATAGAGCTCCTGCGCGATCTCGACGGCTTCCTCCAGATAGAGGCGCGAGATCAGCTTGCCACGCGGGCCGGTCTGGTGGGTCACCAGCTTGCGCCCGAGCATGGCTTCGGCGGCGCTGGAAATTTCCTCGTCATTGGCGCAGAGCTTGATGCCGCCGGCCTTGCCGCGCGCGCCGGAATGAACCTGCGCCTTCAGCACCCATTTGCCGCCGCCGATCTCGCGCGCCCGGTAGGTCGCCTGTTCGGGGCTGTAGGCCAGGCCGCCACGCGGCACGTGGATCCCATGCCGGGCGAGCAGCTCCTTGGCCTGGTATTCGTGGATGTCCATTCTTTTCTCCTCCCCAAATCGTCAAAGTGCCGCGACGTGCTGTTGGCCGGCGCGTTCGATGGCGTCGTTGACCACCAGAACATTGCGCGCCATGCGTTCCGACGCGGCGTCGATCATCTTGCCGTCGAGCGCGGCGGCACCCTTGCCCTGCGCCTCCGCCTCCTTCAGCACTTCGAGAATGCGGCGGGCGCGCGTGACTTCCTTCTCCGGCGGCGAGAAGACGTCGTTGGCCAAGGCAATCTGCGAGGGATGGATCGCCCATTTGCCTTCGATGCCGAGCGCGGCGGCGCGTCTGGCGGCCGCCTTGTAGCCTTCCGGGTCGGAGAAATCGCCGAACGGTCCGTCGATGGCGCGCAGGCCGTAGGCGCGGCAGGCGACGGTCATCCGCGACAGGGCGAAATGCCACTGGTCGCCGGGATAGTCGGGGTTGAGGCCGCCAATATTGACGGTCCGCGCCTTGCAGCTTGCCGCATAGTCGGCAACGCCGAAATGCATGGCTTCCAGCCGTCCAGGGGTGGCGGCGATAGCCTCGACATTGGCCATGCCGAGCGCGGTCTCGATCAGGGCTTCCAGGCCGACACGGGTCTTGAAGCCCTTGGCCATCTCGATCTGGTTGACCATGGCCTCGACCATGTAGAGGTCGGCCGGAACGCCGACCTTGGGCACCAGTATGGTGTCCAGCCGGTCGCCGGCCTGCTCCATGACGTCGACAACGTCGCGGTACATGTAGTGCGTGTCCAGCCCGTTGATGCGCACCGAGACGGTCTTGCCCTTGGCGCGCCAGTCGATGTCGTTCAGGGCCTGGATGATGTTCTTGCGTGCGCGTTCCTTGTCGGGCGGCGCGACGGCGTCCTCAATGTCGAGGAAGACGAAGTCGGCGGCGCTGTTGGCCGCCTTGTCGATCATCTCCGGGCTGGAGCCTGGAACCGCCAGCTCGCTGCGCTGCAGCCTGAGTTTCTTGAGGTGGTTAATGGTGTGGCTCATCGTCGACTCCCTCAGGCGGCTTCGGCGACCGGCAGCGCGGCCGAAGCGCGGAAATGCTGGATGGCGGCGCCGACGCCGGAGCCGGGCGCCAGCCGGACGCCACAATCGAGCAGCGCCATTTCCGCCGCCGAAAGCGAGGCCAGCACCATCACCTCGTTCAGCCAGCCGAGATGGCCGATGCGGAAAACCTTGCCGAACACCTTGTTGAGGCCGCCGCCCAGCGACGTCTGGTAGGCCTGGTAGGCGCGCTTGACGACGTCGCCGCTGTCGATGCCATCCGGCACGAGAATGGCGCTGACCGTGTCCGAATGCCATTTTGGCGCCTTGGCGCAGAGCTTCAGCCCCCACGCGTCGACCGCCTTGCGCACGCCTTCGGCAAGGCGATGGTGCCGGGAGAAGATGGTCTCCAGCCCTTCCTCGGCGATCAGGTCGAGCGAGGCGCGCAGGCCGCGCAGCAATTGTGTCGCCGGCGTGTAAGGGAAATAGCCGGCATCGTTGGCGCGGATCATGTCCTCGAAGGAGAAGAAACAGCGCCGGTGGGTGGCGGTTCTCGAAGCGACGAGCGCCTTCCTGCTCACCGACAGGAAGCCAAGGCCGGCCGGCAGCATGAAGCCTTTCTGCGAGCCGCTGACGGCGCAGTCGACGCCCCATTCTTCCTGGCGAAAGTCGATCGAGCCGATCGACGAGACGCCGTCGACGAAAAGAAGGGCAGGGTGGTTCGCATCGTCGAGCGCGGCGCGGCAGCCGGCGACGTCGCTGGTGACGCCTGTCGCCGTCTCGTTCTGTGTGCAGAAAATCGCCTTGATGCGGTGCGTCTTGTCCGCCTTCAGCCGCTCCGCATAGAGTTCCAGCGGAACGCCGGTTCCCCATTCGCAGTCGATGACGTCGACCTCGAAACCGAGCCGTTCGGCCATGTCGACCCACAGATGCGAGAACTGGCCGAAACGCGACATCAAAACGCGGTCGCCTGGGCTGAGCACATTGGTCATCGCCGCTTCCCAGGCTCCGGTGCCGGAGGACGGGTAGATGAAGACGCGGCCGGTCTCGTTCTTGAAGACCCGTTTGATGTCCTCGAACAGCGGCAGGGTGAGATCGGGGAAGGTGGCCGCGCGCATGTCCTCCATCGGCAGGTTCATCGCTTGGCGTACCTGCTCGGGGATGTTGGTCGGCCCGGGAATGAAAAGATGGGTGAAACCGGCCATGATGCGAACTCCTCCTGATCCAGCAAAGCGGTGGTGGGGAGTTTCGTTTCGACGGCCGATGCCGACAACACCTTGGCGGGTAAGATCTCACCGCATGCGGGTGGGTATGGCCTACCCGGTCGCCCTACCCGAAAGGCTGCCTTTGGCTACGCCTCTCTCGTGAATAGAGCGCGACCGCCATGGCGCGGTTGCGGACGTCCAGCTTGTCGTACAGATTCTTGAGATGGTACTTCACGGTGTTTTCGGAGATGCCGGTCCGGGTGGCGATCTGCAAATTGGTCCAGCCGTCGGACAATACCGCCAGCAGTTCACGCTCGCGCACGGTAAGCCGGGATAGAGGCGTATCGTTGACCTTGTTGATGTCGATATAGGGGATGCAGATGCGGCCGTGCGCGACAGCCAGGATCGTGTCGAAGATGATGGCGGGATCGTCGAACTGGAAGCAGTAGCCCTGGGCCCCCAGGCGCACGCACTGTTTCAGGATGCCGATGTCATGGTCGTTTGAAAAGACGGCGATGCGAACGTCGAGCTTGCGGGTCTGGACCTCGGCCAGGACATCAGCGCCGTCCATGTCGGACAGCTTCCAGCCGATCACGGCGACATCGAACTCCTGGACCGCTGCCAGCTCCAGGAAATGCCTGCCGCTTTGTACGGAGGCCACAAGTTCGAAGCGCCCGTCGCAGTCCAGCATTTCGCGCAGAGCCGATATGACGAGCGGATTGCGTTCGGCCACGACCACGCGAACGCGCCGCTCGTCGATTGCCTTGTTTTCTGTCCGCGACCTGATCTTCAAGGGCTTCCGGCTTTTTTGTTGCGGTTTGGGGGTCCAGCCGATGCCTGGACCTGCATCATGACAATTCTGCCCCAATCGCGCACGGGTGCTCTTTCCCCAGCGACATGCGCTGTCGCGTGGCCGGGCCACAAGCACACCCGCTTTTGGCGGAATCGACCAGGTCGCGCACGCCGGACAATGTCGCGTCGGCGGAAAACGACGCCGTTGCGCAAGCGGGACTTTTCGGCTGGAATTCCCGTGCGTTGGAGCGACGGGCTGCGAAATCGAATCATGCCGCCGCTCCAAATTTCTTGTTTGTGGTCGGACCCAAAACCGATTTCCACTTTTCGGAATCATGGTCTAGACCTGACTGGCAACCTTTCCGGGATTCTGATGGCTGGAGACGCTGGTGGAAGGCCAGGACAAGCAGACGACCTCCGCCAAGGCGGCTGACGACGCCCACGCCGACATCTATGGCGAGGACGGCGCGGTTCTTTCGTCCTTCCTTGCCCAGATCGGTGCGGCGATCGCCGACCGCGACACGCTGACACTCAAGCGCGAAGTCGACGACCTGCATCAGTCGGAACTTGGCGACCTCATCGAGGCGCTGCATCCCGAGCAGCGGCGCGCGTTGGTCGAACTGCTGGGCGCCGACTTCGATTTTTCCGCGCTGACCGAAGTCGACGAGGCGATCCGCATGGATATCGTCGACAATCTGCCCAATGCGCAGATCGCGCAGGCCGTGCAGGCACTCGATTCCGACGACGCGGTCTACATTCTCGAAGACCTCGAGCCGGAAGACCAGGACGAGATCCTGTCGCAGCTGCCGTTCACCGAGCGGATCAGGCTGCGGCGCTCGCTCGACTACCCGGAAGAGACCGCCGGGCGGCGCATGCAGACCGAGTTCGTCGCTGTGCCGCCTTTCTGGACCATCGGCCAGACCATCGACTACATGCGCGAGGACAAGAACCTTCCGGACCGCTTCAGCCAGATCTTCGTCATCGATCCGACCTTCAAGTTGTTGGGGGCCATCGATCTCGACCAGATCCTGCGCGCCAAGCGCGCGGTCAAGGTGGGGGAGGTCATGCATGAGACGCGGCACGCCATTCCCGCCACCATGGACCAGGAAGAGGCGGCGCGGGAGTTCGAACAATACGACCTTTTGTCGGCCGCGGTCGTCGACGAAAACGAACGGCTGGTCGGCGTGCTGACCATCGACGATGTCGTCGACGTCATCCAGCAGGAGGCGGAGGAAGACCTGCTGCGCATGGGCGGCGTCGGTGACGAAGAGCTCTCCGACAGCATTCTGGCGACCTCGCGCTCGCGCGTTCCCTGGCTGCTCGTCAATCTGCTGACGGCATTCCTGGCGGCATCGGTGATCGGCCTGTTCGACCACACGATCGAGCGGATCGTGGCACTCGCCGTGCTGATGCCGATCGTGGCCGGCATGGGCGGCAATGCCGGTTCGCAGACCATGACCGTCACCGTGCGGGCGCTGGCGACCAGGGATCTCGACATCTACAACGCCGGCCGCATCATCCGCCGCGAGATGGGCGTTGGCTTCATCAACGGCATCGTCTTCGCCGTGCTGATCGGCATCGTCGCCGCAAGTTGGTTCCACGACCCTAATCTCGGCGGCATCATCGCGGCGGCTATGATCATCAACATGTTCGTGGCGGCCCTTGCCGGCATCCTGATCCCGCTGCTGCTCGACAGGTTCAAGGTGGATCCCGCGGTCGCTTCGGCGGTTTTCGTCACCACGGTCACCGACGTCGTTGGATTCTTTGCCTTCCTCGGCCTCGCGAGCTGGTGGTTCGGCGTCCGGTAACGGTCTCAATTGACTTTTACGTAAATGCCGTGCGAGGCTTGTGCGGGGTGTCGCGTCGATTCCGGCGGACAAGGGTTTGGTTCGGGACAGAAGGGAGACGCCGCATGGCGATCGCCTGGAATCCCGGCAGGGAGTGACAATGCGGGAATATTATTCGATCACCGAGCTGACCCGCGAATTCGACGTGTCGACGCGGACGCTGCGTTTCTATGAAGACGAGGGATTGGTGCAGCCGGTGCGGCGCGGCCGCACCCGCCTGTTTCGCCCTTCCGACCGCCACCTCATCCGGCAGATCATGCGCGGAAAACGCCTCGGCTTCTCGATCAACGAGATCCGCGAAATCATCCAGATGTACAAGGAGCCGCCGGGCGAGGTCGGGCAGCTCAAGCTGATGATCAAACGCATCGAGGAAAAGCGCGAAGACCTCAGGCAGAAACGTCGCGACCTGGAGGAGACACTGGCCGAACTCGACCAGGCCGAGGAGTCTTGCGTCGAGCGGCTGGTCGAGCTCGGCGTCAACACGTAGCCCTGCTCAAATCCAGCGCCGGACTCTTTTTGCATAGTCGCGGTATTTCTTGCCGAATTTCGCCGCCAATATCTTTTCCTCGCCCTCGATCGCGACCTTCTGGGTGACGAAGGCGGCCACGAAGGCAAGCAGGAAGAACCAGGCGATGCCCGAGACGAAGGCGACGCCGATCAACAGCAGCGTGTTGGCCAGGTACATCGGATTGCGGCTGACGCCGAAGGGGCCGGTCGTGACGAGATGATCGGGCACGGCGTTGGGATTGAGCGTGGTCCTGGCCCGTATCATGGTGCGGATCGCTGTGAACCAGAGTACGGCCACGGCGAACAATGCCACCCAGCCGGCGGCGAACAGGATGTCGCCAAGGAGATCGCCGATCCAGGGCAGCGGGATGTAGAGGCCGAGCACGACACTGATGAGGATGGCGGCGGCGTAGATCACCGGCGGCCACGGTACCAGCCCAGGTTTCGGCCCGGTCCCAGGCTTCGGTTCGATCCCAGGCTTTGGCCCGATCATTGTGTCCCTCCCTCCGTCATCTTGTCGTCGGTCTTGGCGGTGCACGTTGCGGCAAGATCGGACAGATGCGCCCTGAAGTCCGCAGTCTGGTCGTTGTTGAAGAGCCGATCAAGAGAGGCTTCACCTTCGAGCGTTTCGAGCATGCAGCCGCAATAGCTCGAACAGAAGGTTGCGTTGCGCATCTGCTCGCACGATCGCTGGCAGGTTTTCAGGAAATTGACCTGCGGGGTTTCGACCTGCGCCGGCATCACTTGCGAGAACAGCCAGACGCAGCCGATCAGCAGCGGCTGGTGGACCAGGTAGAAAGCCAGGCTGTGGCGGCCGATGAAGTCCAGCGGGTTCGACCAGCGTCCGGGCGCCAGGTTCGCCAGGCGTGCCCTTATGCCGGAGGTGGAAGCGAATTTCGCCACCGCAATGCCCGTAAGCACGGCGCCGAACCAGGGGAACAGCGGAACGTAGTCGTTGGAGCGCGGATTGATCGCCGACAGGCCGATCCACCAGAGCCAGGGATGATCGAGGGCCTCGAAGCGCAGGTAGACTGGTGCCGCGATGACGAGCGCGGCGACGGCAAGCGTCAGCAGCGCCGGCAGGCGCAGGAACGCGAGGCCGAGCAGGCTGGCGAGCGCGATCTCGTGCAGGATGCCGAAGAAGATGAACCCGTCGGGCGTGGCGACGCGGGTGACGACCGAAATGGCGACCGCCGCGCCGGCGACCATGGCGAACCGTCTCCAGAAGCCGTTCCAGCGGATCTGTCGGCCATGGGCGAGATAGAGGCTGACGCCAACCAGGAACAGGAAGGTCGATGCAATGCAGCGGGCGTAGAACTTCCACCAGCCGAAGGCGGTGAGGCCGGGATCGGTGTAACCGAAGAATTCCAGGTCCCAGGTGAAGTGGTAGCTCGCCATCGCGATCAGCGCGATGCCACGCAAGATATCGATGGCGACGATGCGCTTCGATGGCTGCGGGACGGGTACGGTCGGCGTGTGGATGCTCATGGTCTCGCGATCTGATTCAGCCCCTCCACGACGACTATCACGGTTGCACCGGATAGAAGAAGACCGGTCGCCTTGGCCTGGACCGCGCGGCGGGGTCCGCGCCAGCCGCCGGGTTGGGCCAGCGCGGAAAAGCCTTTGACCGGCTTCGCTTTTTGCCGGATGTGCGTCGGTTTCCTCTTAATGGGCCTGAAATGTCCACGGCAGATTCGACGCCGCGATTCTGCTTTGGGGAAGCAATGTCCACCCATGTTCGCCATCCGATCTGGCTTCCGGCCCTCAAGGCCGCGGATGCGCGCACCTTCGCCTCGCTTTACGCGGTCGAATCCTTCGCCCGCGCCATGGTGTCGAGCGTCATACCGATCCAGGCCTACGAGATTCTCCACAACGAGCAGATCGTCTCGATACTCTACACCGCCGTGTCCCTGCTCGGCCTGTCGGTGACCTTGTTCATGCCGATGCTGATCCGCCGCTTCGCGCGGCGCTGGGTCTACACGGCGGGCGCCTGCCTGCTCGCTATCGGCTCGCTGTTCTTCGTCACCCATACGCTCGCCGGGCAACTGGCCGGGATGCTGTGCCGGGTGATGGGCGCCAGCGCGCTGTCGATCACGCTCAACCTCTACATCATGGATCACATCCGCAAGACCGATTTCATGCAGGCCGAATCGCTGCGCATGGCGTGGTCGATGGTTGCCTGGACCTGCGGGCCGACGCTCGGCATTTTTCTCTATACGCGCTTCGGCATTTATGCCGCGCATGGCGCGGTGGCGGTGTTCGCCATGGCTTTGCTGGCGCTGTTCTGGACCTATCGGCTGAGCGACAACCAGTCGATCCGCCCGGGCAAGACACGACCGGCCAATCCGCTCGCCAATATCGGCCGCTTCGTCGCCCAGCCGAGGCTGAGATTGGCCTGGCTGATCGCCTTCGGCCGCTCCTGCTTCTGGACGACCTTCTTCGTCTATGGACCGCTGTTCATGGTCATCACCGGCGAGGGCGAATTGGCCGGCGGCCTGCTGGTCTCGGCCGGCAACGCGCTGCTGTTCATGGCGATCTTCTGGGGCAAGGCGGGGAAACGCTTCGGCGGCCGCAGGACCATGACATTTGCCTATTTCGCCATGTCGGCGACGCTGCTGGCGGCCGGTGCCGTGGGCGAAACCGTGCCGTTGCTCACCGGCGCCTTCCTGCTGTGCGGCGCCTTCTTCACCATCGCGCTCGACGCGCTGGGTTCGACCGCCTTCATGCGCTCGGTGCGCTCTTATGAGCGCGCGCAGATGGCGGCGGTCTACCGCACCTATCTCGATTTTTCCGAACTGACGCCGCCGCTGGTCTATTCGGTGGTGCTGGCCTTCTTCGGCCTGGGCTCGGTGTTCGTCACGCTTGGGCTACTGGCAGCCTTTTGCGGCTTCATGACCTGGCGATATCTGCCGAAGTCGCTGTGATCTTCAGGCCTCGGGTGAGCGCGCAGCGTGCCGTTCGCGCACCCAGTTGTGGAAACGGTGCAGGTCGTACTCCTCGGGCATCAGCACGCCAGCTGTATGACGCATCGAGCGCAGGCCCTTCTGGTTGACCTCGCAGATTGCTGCGTCCTCCTCCAGCACCTGTGTGCCGAAGGCAACGATGTTGTCGATGTCGGTCTCGGCGAGCGCCTCGGGCGCGAACAGCCATTCCGCGGTCAATTCGGTCTGTTCGGGACCGAGCGGCGTAAGCCGCACGGTCCTGACATAGTCGACATGGCCGACGATGAACATCGACGGCAGGCTGGTGGCATAGGTCTGACCGGCGCTGCGTTCCGCCGGCGTCAAGCTCGGGAAGATCGGCCCGTGCGTCTGCCCATCACGCGACCATGTCTCAGCCCCGGCGCGCAGGCCGCCGGAGAATTCTGGCGCGTCATTGTCGGCGTGGCGGAGCCATTCGGGATCGTCATGCCGGCTCATCAGGCCGCGGCCATAGATCGGCACCAGCCGCGACAGGTCCTTGTGGACGCCCGGGCAGTGCAGGCACTCGTTGAAGTTTTCCCAAAAAATCTTCCAGTTGCAGTTCATCACCTTGCGCAGCACGTGCCCTGATACCAGCATTTCCAGCGGCCAGTTGCCGAAGTCGCCGGAGGCCGGGTCGAAGGAGGATTGCGCCGAGCTGGCGGCATCTTCCGCAAGATTGACGAAGACGAAGCCCCGCCACACCGAGTGCGCGACGCGATAAAGCGGGTGATCGGCCTTGTCGAAGCCGTCAGGCAGCGATTTCGACGGCACGCGCACCAGATCGCCACGCAGAGAATAGGACCAGGCATGATACGGGCAGGTGATCAGCCGCGCCTTCAGCCGGCCCTGGCTTTCCTGGCAAAGCTGCGAGCCGCGATGCCGGCAGGTGTTGTGGAAGGCATGCAACTCGCCGGTGTCGTCGCGCAGCAGGAGGATTTCCTGCGTACCGACGCGGAAGGTGCGGAACGCCAAAGGCTGGGCAAGGTCGGCCTCGCGGCAGACGAGCAGCCAGTTCCTGTACCAGATGGCGTCGAGATCGCGCTGATAGTTGTCCTGGTCCCAATAGGCCGACGAGGGCAGCGTCGGCTCGGTTCGAGTCAGGCCGTTATAGGGCACGCACTCGCTGGCATTGGGCTGCATGGCTGGCTTCCCGTGAGGGGTGCCAGCCGACACCCGGCCATGAAGTTTGTCAATCGGGACGGGATGAGGGCAGCTTCGCCGATACGGCGCTCCTGCGCTGGCGGCTGTCGGAATTTGGTTTGCCGGGCGCGGCGAATTTCCCTATAGTCCCCGATGTCGTCGGTTCCTTTTTGGAGCCAAGAGGGAATGCGGTGCGGGCAGGAATTCCTGCCCAATGCCGTGGCTGCCCCCGCAACTGTGTGCGGTAGTCCTCTCCATATGCCACTGAAGATTTTTCTTCGGGAAGGTGGGGAAGGGCGCTTATCCGCGAGCCAGGAGACCTGCCGGCGACAGGAAACTGACTTCGATGCCCTCGGGTGGAGGGCGAAAGGACAAGACATGACTACCGCTTCCGTCTCCCTCGGCGCCTCCGTCTCCTCGCAGTCGCGCTTCATGCAGCTCGCGCTCGCGGCGCTGCTCGGCATCTTCGTCGTCGGCTTTGTCGGCTTCTCGCATATCGATGCGGTCCACAATGCTGCCCACGACTATCGCCACTCGATGGCGTTTCCCTGCCACTAACGAGGATCCGACATCATGAATCTGTTTCGCAACGTCGTGTTCGTCGCGGCGATCGCGGGGCTCGTGGCCGGTGTCGTTCTCGCCTGCATGCAGGCCTATGCCACCGTGCCGCTGATCCTCAAGGCGGAAGTCTACGAAAAGGCCGGCGGCGGCCACCACCATGATCACGCGGCCGCACCAGCGGCGACCAATGATGCCATGAGCACGGCGCCCGCTGGCAATGCCATGAGCTCTGCCGCGCCTGCGGGCACCGATGCCATGGCACCGGCGGAGGAAGACGAAGGCTGGGCGCCGGCCGACGGTTTCGAGCGTTTCGCCTTTAGCGTGGTTGCCAATATCGTCACTGGCATCGGCTTCGCACTGGTCCTGGTCGCGGTTTCCGAGTTCTTCGGCGGCGTCGGCAACTGGCGCCAGGGTGTGTTCTGGGGTTTGGCCGGCTTTGCCGTGTTCACACTGGCACCGGGTCTCGGACTGCAGCCGGAACTGCCGGCAATGCCGGCGGCCGATCTTCTGCCGCGCCAGATCTGGTGGACGGCGACGGCGGCCGCGACCGCGATCGGCCTAGGCCTGATCGTCTTTCGCAGATCGCTGCCATTGACCATCCTCGCCGTCTTGCTGATCGTCGCGCCGCATGTCGTCGGCGCGCCGCAGCCCGACAGTTTCGAAACACCGATCCCGGAAGGCCTGCACCATCAGTTCGTGGTGGCGGTGACGGTGACCAATCTGGTGTTCTGGCTGGTGCTCGGCGCGATCGTGGGCGTGGTGCGCAGGCGCTTCACCGGCATGGCGACCAGTCTGCGCGACAGCTTTGCCTGATCGCGGCAGGCTGACCTTCATCATCGGTGGTGCGCGCTCCGGCAAGAGCGCGCACGCCGAAACCCTGGTGACGGCATTGCCCTCGCCATGGGCCTATATCGCCACGGCGCAACCCCATGACGACGAGATGCGCGAGCGCATCGCGCTGCACCGCTCGCGGCGCGGTGAGGGCTGGTCGACCACCGATGCGCCACTCGACCTCGCCGAAGCGCTGGAGGCGTTGCCAGACGGGCAGCCGGTGCTTGTCGACTGCCTGACGCTGTGGCTGACCAATCACATGGTGGCCGATCACGACGTCGAGGCCGCGTGCCGGCGGCTGGCGGACGTGCTGTCGCGGCCGCGCGGACCGTGGTTCGTGGTAACGAACGAGGTCGGGCAAGGCATCGTGCCCGACAACGCGCTGGCGCGTCGGTTTCGTGACGATGCCGGCCGGCTCAACCAGCGGGTCGCCGCGATTGCCGACACGGTGCTGCTCATGGTGGCGGGGCTACCGCTCAAGGTGAAGTGAAATGACCGATATCGACGACAAGGATGAAGAACGCCATCGCGCCAAGATGGCCAAGCGCAAGGCGGTGCAGGACGCCGAGGTTGCGGGCAAGACGATCGAGAAAGGGTTGCTGATCGTCAACACCGGTCCCGGCAAGGGCAAGACCACGGCCGCCTTCGGTCTCGCGCTGCGCGTGCTCGGCTACGGCAAGCGCGTCGGCGTCGTCCAGTTCATCAAGGGCAAGTGGCACACCGGCGAGAAGGACGCCTTTGCCGTCTTTGGCGACCGTGTCGTCTGGCACGCAATGGGCGAGGGTTTCACCTGGGAGACGCAGGACCTGAAGCGCGACATCGCTGCCGCCGAGGCCGCCTGGGCCAAGGCTCTGGAATTGATCGGCGATCCTTCGATCAGCCTTGTCGTGCTCGACGAGCTCAACATTGCCTTGCGCTACGACTATCTCGCTCTCGACAAGGTGGTTGCGGCGCTCAAGGCTCGCCGCGAAGGCCTGCATGTCGTCGTCACCGGCCGCAACGCCAAGCCGGCACTGGTCGAGGCGGCAGACCTGGTCACCGAGATGGGGGTGACAAAGCACCATTTCTCGGCTGGCGTGAAAGCGCAGCAAGGCATCGAGTTCTAGAAAACCAGAACGGCGATCAGCGCGACAAGGCCGAACAAGCCGATCAGCAGGTAGTCGGCGACCCGGTAAAGCTTGAGCGCCCGCCTGATATCGCCGCTGTCGACATCGCGGCGGCCGCCTTCGCCCATGAAGATGTCGTCGACCATGACACCGCCATATCTGCGTGGTCCGGCGAGCGCGAGCCCGAGCGCGCCGGCCATGGCCGCTTCCGGCCAGCCGGCATTGGGCGAGCGGTGTTTTTTCGCATCGCGCCGTACCGCCTGCCAGGCGCCGCGGGGGTCGGCGCCCTCGACCAGGAGGGAAGCGAGCACGATCAGCAGCGCCGTCAGCCGCGATGCAGGCAGGTTGATCCAGTCGTCGAAGCGCGCCGCCGCCCAGCCGAAGGACTCATGGCGCGGAGTCCGGTGGCCGACCATCGAATCGGCGGTGTTGGCCGCCTTGTAGGCCGCGCCGCCGGCGAGCCCTCCGACCCCGGTCCAGAAGGCGGGGGCGACGATGCCGTCGGAAAAATTTTCCGCTAGGCTCTCGATCGCCGCGCGGCAGACGCCGGCGCGGTCGAGTGTCTCGGGATCACGGCCGACGATCCGCGAAACGGCGGCTCGGCCCATGTCGAGGCCTCCGCTGTCGAGCGCGTCGGCGACGGCTTCGACATGCTCGTAAAGGCTTTTCTGCGACAGAAGCGATGTCGCCAGAAAGACGGCAATGATCCATCCCAGGGGGACGAACCAGAGTAGAACAAGCTGCACGCAAAGGCCTGCTATCGCCGGCACCAGCACGATGACCAGAAGCGCCTGGACACCACGTTGGCGACGCAGCGCGTCGGGATCAGTGGCGCGGTTGAGCCGCAAGTCGAGAAAGGATATCAGCCTGCCGAACCATGTCACCGGATGGCCGATGGCGCGAAACAGCCAGTCGGGATAACCAAGGGCGAATTCGACAATTAATGACAGGAAAGCGATCAGGACTGACATGAAGCTTCTTGAAGGAGCGGTGGACCATGGTGGAAGTCTTGGCCGGGCAAGGGCGCTTTTCCCCAATGCCGTGCTGCCTTTCGTCGACCTCTCGACCGGTATCAATCCGCACTCCTACCCGCTTTTCGACCTGCCCGCCACCTCGCTGTGGCGATTGCCAGAGGCCGCGCGTGGGCGCGAACTGGTAGAGATCGCGGCCAACACCTATGGCGCGCCTTCCCCAGCAAGCGTGGTGGCGGCCCCTGGTACACAGATCCTGTTGCCGCGCGTCGCCTCGCTGGTGAGGCCCGGCAAGGCAATGGTGCTGGGGCCGACCTATGCCGAACACGCCCGGGCGGCGGCGATTGCCGGGCACGACGTGGTCGAGGTCAGCGATTTCGCGGCGCTGGCGGAAGCCGACCTCGCCATCATCGTCAATCCGAACAATCCGGATGGGCGCATCATCGAGCGCGACCGGTTGCTGGTGCTGGCCGCTGGACTTCGCGCCAAGGGCGGGCTGCTGGTCGTCGACGAGGCGTTCATGGATGTGGGTCCACGCGAGCACAGCCTCGCCGGCGATGTCGGCCAGGGCGGCATCGTCGTGCTGCGTTCGTTCGGCAAGTTCTTTGGTTTGGCCGGCCTGCGGCTCGGGTTCGCGCTTGCCGACGCGCCGACGGCTGAACGGCTGGACATGCAGTTCGGGCCGTGGGCTGTCGCAGGACCGGCCCTGGAATACGGCATCCGCGCGCTCGCCGATCTCGACTGGCAGGATGCGATGCGGGCCTCGCTGGCGGAAGCGACGGTGCGGCTCGACGCGCTGTTTAGCCGTTTCGGCGTTCCCGTCGCGGGCGGCACCACGCTGTTCCGCTATCTCAGCCTGCCCGATGCCGGCGGCCTGTTTTCCGGGCTTGGCCAGAGCGGTATCCTGCTGCGGCATTTCTCCGAACGGCCGCATGCCCTGCGCGCCGGCCTGCCGGGGAGCGAGGAGGAATGGCGCAGGCTCGAATCCGCCCTTGCCGATTGGGCGTCGCGGCGCGAGGATCGGTCGAAAGGTTTCAAACAATGATCCATGTCTGCTCGCTGGCGAAGATCGAGGAAGTGGTGGCCAGGACCGGCGCCGACCGCATGCTGTCGCTGCTCGCCGCCGGAACGGACGTAATCCGACCGGCCTCGATCCCAAGGGAAAACCATCTGCACCTGGTCATGCACGACATCGCCGTGGCGCAGGACGGCATGACCATGCCGGGCGAGGAGCATGTCCGTAACCTGCTCGATTTCGCACGCCGCTGGGACCGGGCGAAACCAATGCTGGTGCACTGCTATGCCGGCATCAGCCGTTCGACCGCCTCGGCCTATATCATCGCCGCGGCTTTGGCGCCGAAACGCAACGAGGTGGAACTGGCGCGGACGCTGCGAGCGCTATCGCCTTCGGCGACGCCCAATCCGCGGCTGATCGCGGTGGCCGACGCGCTGCTCGAGCGCAACGGCCGCATGATCGAGGCGATCGAGTCGATCGGGCGCGGCGCCGACGCCTTTGAAGGCACGCCGTTCGCCCTCCAGATCGACGGTTAGCTATTTCAGCCACTCCGCGAGCTTGGCCTTGCGCACATCCCGCACTAGGTTGATGAACCCGTCAGCCTGATATTCCGCGGTCAGCCGGCCTTTCTCGGCTGTCGCGATGCTGGCGTCGCCGACCACGCCGTTCGGGTTGAGATCCCCGGCAATCCAGGCGAAGGCGTGGGTGCCTGTGTGGCGCAACAGCGAGAATTCCTTCTCGGCCTTGGCGACGTTGGAAACGAAATTGTCGGCCTTGCCCATGTCGACGAGATCTGGCCGGAAATGCAGCATCAGCGACGTCTCGACATCGCCGCCATGAATGCCGTGACGATCCTCGAGTTCGGTGTACATGCCGGCCGGGCGGCCAAAGCGCTGCCAACTGGTCTTCACCGCCAGCATCTTTTCGCGCACGCGCAATTCGCGCGTGACGATGCCCATGATCTCCTCATTGCCGCCATGCGAATTGACGACGATAAGCTTGCGCACGCCGGCGCGCGCGATCGACAGGCCAAGCTCGGTCCAGGCGTCGACCAGCGTCGTTGCCGGCAAGGTGAGAGTGCCCGGCGCGTGCAGATGCTCGTTCGACTTGCCAACCGCCTGGACCGGCAGGATGCGGATGTCGAGATCGTCGGGCAAGCGTGAAATCACCGTGTCGAGCATGCCGTTCATGATCGAAGTGTCGGTCGACACAGGCAGATGCGGTCCATGCTGCTCGATAGCCGCCAGCGGCAGCACCGCGATTGTCGCCTCGGGATCGATCGAGGCGTATTCGGTGGTCCGGTAGTCGCCCCACCATACGCGTTTCTTGCCAGCAGTCATGTCACGCCTCTTCAAATGATCAGGTCAGACCTAGCGCGGTGCGGCAGGTCTGTCGATCACCCGGCCGCGATGGCCTCGACCTCGACCTTGAATTCGGGCCGGGCAAAGCCGGAAACGATCATCAGCGTCGAGGCCGGCGCCGGGCTCGAAAACAGCCGGTCGCGAACCTCCATATAGGGCCGCAGATGCGCGCGGTCGGTGACATAGGCGTTGATGCGAACGATGTCGCCAAGTCCCAGCCCGGCTTCGCCCAGAACCGCCGCGATGTTCCTGAAGCAGAGTTCGGCCTGTGCGCCGGCATCTTCCGGTATCTGGTCGTCCGCCGTGATGGCGACCTGGCCCGAGCACAGCACCAGCCGCTTGCCGGCCGGCACCTCGACGCCGTGGCTGTAGCGGGCAAAGGGTGGCTTGATCGACTTCGGGGTAAGGAACTTGAACATGGCAATCTCCTGGATATCGCCAGCCTAAGGCCGGATGCATTGCACCATCAAGATGGTGGTGCATGTCGCCGGTGCGATTGTGGACAGGCGTTCAAAAAATAGGCACGATGCCCTTCGGTGCAGCACGACCTTTCCGGCTTTCGCAGATGGCTGTGGTGCAGGCGGGCGGGTCCCGGCGCGCGACGCCGGTGGCATGTGTCTTGCTTCTTGAATCTTTGGTGTCAAGCACGGCGCGCAACGCGCCGGTGCAAATAAAGGGCGGTGTCAATGTACGTGAAACAGAAGATTTCGGCCACGGTGGTGGCCCTGCTTGCGGCCAGCACGCTGGGCGCGGCGGCGAATGAAAAAGTCACTTTCGGCACCAACTGGCTCGCCGAGCCGGAACATGGCGGCTACTACCAGGCCGTGGCCGATGGGACCTACGCCGCCTGCGGTCTCGACGTCACCATCATGCAGGGCGGCCCGCAGGTCAGCGGCCGGCCGATGCTGCTCGCCGGCAAGATCGATTTCTACATGGGCGGCAATCTGCTGTCGGCCTTCGACGCCGTCCAGCAAGGCATTCCGATGCGTGTGGTGGCAGCCGACTTCCAGAAGGACCCGCAGGTCATCATGTCCCACCCCGGCGAGGGGCTCGACAAATGGGAAGACCTGAAGAACGCCGAGCAGTACATTCTGGGTGACGAAGGCGTGCAGACCTTCTTCCAGTGGATGGTCATCGAGCTCGGTTTCGACGCTTCAAAGCGCGTCCCCTACACCTACAACACCGCCCCTTTCCTCGCCAACAAGAAGTCGATCCAGCAGGGCTACGTCACCTCGGAGCCGTTCGCGGTCAAGAAGGAAGGCGGCTTCGTGCCGAACCAGTTCCTGCTCGCCGACTACGGCTGGGACACCTATTCGACCACGATCGAGGTGATGCAGGAGACGATCGACAAGAAGCCTGAGGTGGTCCAGTGCTTCGTCGATGGCTCGGCCAAGGGCTGGTACAAGTACCTCTACGGCGACAACAAGGCCGCCAACGACATGATCAAGAAAGACAATCCTGACATGAGCGACGAGCAGATCGCCTTCTCGATCGAGCAGATGAAGAAGTTCGGCCTGGCCGATTCCGGCGACACCGAGAAGCTCGGCATCGGCGCCATGAAGGAAGAACGGATCAAGAGCTTCTACGACAAGATGGTCAAGGCCAAGGTCACGCCTGAAGGCATCGACATCACGAAAGCCTACACGCTGGCCTTCATCAACAAGGGGGTCGGGCTCGAGCTGAAGAAATAGGCCGGCCCGGCATGATGCGGGAACAGGTGGCGCAAACGCCCGCCTCGGACATGGCTCCGACCTTGCTGGCGCTGCGTGGCGTCGGCAAGGTCTTTTCCAACGGCGTGACGGCGCTCAGCGATGTCGACCTGACGATCCGGGAAGGCGATTTCCTCAGCCTGCTCGGACCGTCGGGCTGCGGCAAGTCGACGGCGCTGCGGCTGATTGCCGGCCTGTCCACGCCGACATCCGGCGTGCTCGACTGGCGCGGCGGCGGCTCGCTCGACCGTGCCAATATCGGCTTCGTCTTCCAGGAGCCGACGCTGCTGCCCTGGGCCAGCGTCTTCGACAATGTCTGGCTGCCGCTCAGGCTGAAAGGCATTTCCCGCGCCAAGGCCGCCCCGGCGATAACGGAGATGCTGGCGCGGGTGCACCTCACCGGCTTCGAGGACGCCGTGCCGCGCGAACTCTCCGGCGGCATGAAGATGCGCGTCTCGATCGCGCGCGCCATGGTGACCAAGCCACGCGTGCTGTTGATGGACGAGCCGTTCGCGGCACTCGACGAGATCACCCGCTTCAAGCTCAACAACGACCTGCTGGAACTGTGGCAAGACGAGCGCTTCACCGTCGTCTTCGTCACCCACAGTGTGTTCGAAAGCGTGTTTCTCTCCAACCGCGTCGTCGTCATGGCGGCTCGGCCGGGGCGGGTGTTCGACGAACTCGCGATCGAGGCGTCCTATCCGCGCGATGAGGCGTTTCGCACCTCGCCTGGCTATGCGGCCCTTTGCCGGCAAGCCTCGGATGTGCTGGTCAATGCCATCAATTCAACAGCGGGCTCGCATCATGACGGCCATTGACGGCACGTTGAAACTCGACCCCGAGGAAGCGCGCCGCGTGCGCCAGGAGCGGTTTGAGCGGATCGGCCGCTGGGTTCTGCCGCTGGCGATCATGATCCTGGCGATCTGGCTGTGGGACCGCATCTGCGTGTGGAACGAGATCCCGCAATACATCCTGCCGCGCCCCGGCGTCGTGCTGACAACGCTCTACAACGATGCCGGCCTGCTGTTTTCCGCACTGCTGGTCACCTTACGCATCACCTTCCTCAGCCTGCTGCTGGCGGTTGTCGGCGGCGTCGGCCTGGCGGTCTTGTTCGCGCAGTCGAAATGGGTGGAGATGTCGTTCTTCCCCTTCGCCATCGTGCTGCAGGTGACACCGATCGTGGCGATCTTTCCGCTGATCAACATCTATGTCGACAATCAGACGACCAAGCTCCTGCTCTGCGCCTGGATCGTCGCCTTCTTCCCGATCCTGTCCAACACCACGCTCGGCCTCAACTCGGTCGACCGCAACCTGCGCGACCTGTTCAAGCTCAACGGCGCGACGCGCTGGCAGCAGCTGCGCTATCTCAGGCTGCCGGCGGCTATGCCGTATTTCCTCGGCGGGCTGAAGATCGCCGGCGGCCTGTCGCTGATCGGCGCCGTGGTGGCCGAGTTCGTCGCCGGCGCCACCGGCCAGTCGTCCGGGCTTGCCTCGCGCATCATCGAAGCGGGTTACCGGCTCAACGCGCCAAGGCTGTTCGCGGCGCTGTTCCTGATATCGCTGACAGGCATCCTGATCTTTCTCGTGCTGTCGCTGATTTCGCATCTCATTTTGCGGCGCTGGCACGAAAGCGCGCTGAAGCAGGAGCGGTAGACCTTGATACCAGCCTCTGGCTCCTACCGCCTTGCCAACGTGCGTGTTCATCAATCTGTCACGCTTGGTCTTGCTGCGACCTTCGACAGCGACGGTTTCGCCCTTGCCGACATTACCGTCGCGGACGGCAAGATTTCCAGCATCGCCGCGCAGGCCGCATCGAAGGTACCGGCGGGCGTCATCGACCTTGCCGGACGTATCGTGCTGCCGTGTTTCGTCGACTGCCACACGCATATCGACAAGGGCCATATCTGGCCACGAAAGCCCAATCCAGACGGCAGCTTCATGGGCGCTCTGAACGCCACGGGCGCCGACCGTGTGGCGCGCTGGAGCGCCGAGGATGTGGCGCGTCGCATGGATTTCTCGCTGCGCTCGGCCTATGCGCATGGCACCAGGGCGCTTAGAACTCATATCGACAGCGTCGCGCCGCAGGAGGAAATCTCCTGGCCCGTGTTCGAGACGATGCGCGAGGCATGGCGTGGCCGCATCGAATTGCAGGGTGCCTGCCTGCTCGGCATCGAGGGCGTGCGCGACAAGAAATGGTTCGACAGGCTGGCCAAACGCGTAGCCGCCGCCAAGGGCGTGCTGGGCGTCGTCACCTATATGGTGCCGGACCTGGAAGAGCTGCTCGACCACGTTTTCGCGCAGGCAATCAAGCGCGGGCTCGACCTTGATTTCCATGCCGACGAGACCGACGACATCGCCGCGATCTCGCTGAAGAAGATCGCCGAGGCAGCGCTGTGGAACGGCTTCGAGGGCAACATCCTCGTCGGCCATTGCTGCTCGCTGGCGCGCCAGCCCGATCTAGAGGTGCTGGACACGCTGGACAAGGTGGCGAAGGCCGGGCTGGCAATCGTGTCGCTGCCGATGTGCAATCTCTATTTGCAGGACCGTCGCGCTGACCAAACCACACCGCGCTGGCGTGGCGTGACGCTGCTGCACGAGATGAAGGCGAGGGGCATTCCCGTGGCCGTCGCTTCGGACAACACGCGCGATCCCTTCCATGCCTATGGCGATCTCGACATGCTGGAGGTCTACCGCATGGCGACGCGCGTCCTGCATTTCGATCATCCGGTCGGCGACTGGCCGCAGGCGGTCACCGCGACGCCGGCCCATGCGATGCGGCTCGATGGCTTCGGCACGCTCGCCGCCGGAGGCGATGCCGACTTCGTGCTGTTCAAAGGTCGAAGCTGGACGGAATTGCTGTCGCGCCCCGAATCGGATCGCATCGTCGTGCGTGCGGGGCGAGCGATAGACCGGCAATTGCCGGACTATGCCGAACTCGACGGACTGATGGTGGAATGATGGATGTTTCGGCGCTCAAACGCGATCTCGACGGGATAAAACTCGACGACAATCCGGCCATCGTCCAGCAGAAGAGCCGCGACTTCTATTGGTACAGTCCGGTGCTGAAACAACAGCTCGACCATGTCACCGGCGACCTCATCGTGACGCCCAGGAACGAGGCCGAACTGATCCGCGTGCTTGCCGCCTGTCATCGCCATGGCGTGCCGGTGACGCCGCGCGGCAGCGGCACCGGCAATTATGGCCAGGCAATGCCGCTTTCGGGCGGTGTGGTGCTCAATCTCGCCGAGATGAACGAGATCAAGTCGATCGCGCCGGGGCGCGTGGTGACCGGACCGGGCGCGGTCCTGTCCGACATCGACAAGGCGACGCGCGCGCATTCCGGGCAGGAGCTGCGGCTGTCGCCCTCCACCTACAACACCGCCTCGATCGGCGGTTTCATCGCCGGCGGTTCCGGCGGCGTCGGCTCGATCAATTTCGGCGGATTGCGTGATTTCGGCAATGTGCTGCGCCTGCGCGTGGTGACGATGGAGGCTGAGCCGAGGGTGCTCGAACTCACCGGCGAAGACCTGCACAAGGTGACCCACGCCTATGGCACCAATGGCATCATCTCGGAAGTCGAGATGCCGCTGACGGCGGCCTATGACTGGATCGACGTCATCGTCGGCTTCGACCAATTCATGGATGCGGCGCGCTATGGCAATGCGCTGGCCTGCCAGGACGGCATCCTGACCAAGCTGATCACGCCGGTCGCGGCACCCGTGCCGCAGCTTTATTTCAAGCGGCACCAGAAATTCTTCAGGGAAGGTCAAAGCATCTGCGTCGTCATGGTGGCGCAACATGGGCTGGATGCTTTTCTGGCCTTTACGCGCCGCGCCGGGGGTGAGGTGACCTACAACGCCACCACGGCGACGCCGGAGGAGAAAAAGGGCCTGCCGCCGGCCTATGAGCTGGCCTGGAACCACACGACGCTCCGGGCGCTGCGCGTCGACCCCGCCGTCACCTACCTGCAGTCGCTCTATCCCTTTCCCAACCAGCTGGCGCTGGTAGAGAAAATGGATGCGATGTTTCCCGGCGAAGTGTTCTCGCATCTCGAATTCGTGCGGCTGGATGGCAACATCACCTGCTTCGGCCTGCCGCTGGTCAAGTTCACCACCGAGGCGCGGCTTAACGAGATCATCCGCCTGCATGAGGAAAATGGCTGCCCGATCTTCAACCCGCACCGCTACACGCTGGAAGAGGGCGGCATGAAGCAGACCGACGCGGTGCAACTCGCCTTCAAGCGCGAGACCGACCCGCAAGGCCTGCTCAATCCCGGCAAGATGATCGCCTGGGAAAACCCGGACTATGACTACCGTTCGGGCCGGACGTTCCTGTTCAAGGGGTTGCAAAAGGCTGGGTAATGAACATCCTCGTCCTCTATGCCCATCCGGTCGAGACCAGCTTCAATGCCGGCCTGCACCGGATGATCGTCGAGCGGCTCACGATGGCTGGCCATTCGATCGATGACTGCGATCTCTATGGCGAGGATTTCGATCCGCGTCTGACGCGCAGGGAGAGGCTGGATTATCACAATTTCCGCGGTCCCGGGAATCCTGCGGCGCCATACGTCGAGCGCCTGTTGCGGGCCGATGCGCTGGTGCTTTCCTATCCGGTCTGGAATTACGGTTTCCCGGCGATCCTGAAAGGGTTTTTCGATCGCGTCTTCCTGCCGGGCGTGTCGTTCAAGCTGGTCGACGGCAAGGTGGAGCCGTCGCTGCACAACATAAGAAAGGTCGCGGCGGTCACCACCTATGGCGGCAGCCGGTTCCGCGCCTTTCTGATGGGCGACCCGCCGCGAAAACTGATCAAGCGCATGCTGCGCGCCACGGTAAAGCCGGGTGCTCCGGTGACCTACCTCGCGCATTATTCGATGAACCTGTCGACCGATGAAACCCGAAAGTCCTTCACGGCGAAGGTCGCGGCCAGCATGGATGCATTCTGATGCGTGCCCTTGTCGTCTATTGCCATCCGGTGCCGGAGAGCTTCTGCGCCGCCATTCGCGACACCGCCGTGGATGTGCTGACGCGGCGAGGCTGGGACGTGCGGCTGCTCGATCTCTATGCCGAAAAGTTCGATCCGGTGATGAGTTGCGAGGAGCGGCGTACCTACAATAGTCAGGCGCCGCAGGACCCGGCGCTGAAACCGCATTTCGAACTGCTCAACTGGGCCGAAGCGATCCTGTTCGTCTACCCGACCTGGTGGTACGGGCTGCCGGCGATGCTGAAGGGCTGGCTAGACCGGGTGTGGGCGACCGATGTCGCCTTCAAGCTGCCGGCGGGCAAGGGCGGGATCAAGTCGCTGATGACGCATGTCACCAAGGTCGGCGTCATCACCACTTGCGGTGCACCGACCTGGTGGAGCGTCGTCGTCGGCCAGCCCGGGCGCAAGACCTTGCTGCGCGGCATGCGGGCGCTGTGCGCCAGGCGCTGCAAGACGTTCTTCCTGGCGCATTATTTGATGGACGCCTCGACGCCGAAGACGCGAGCGGCGTTTCTGGTCAAGGTGCGGGCGAAGTTGGAGCGGTTTTGAAAGATTAGCACCTTCTCCCCGTGAACGAGGGAGAAGGAAAAGCGCCGCTACATCTTCGTCCGTTCCGATTTCGGATCGTACATCGGTTTCAGCGATGCCTCAGCCGCAAACCGTTCGCCGGCGATCTCGATTTCATAAGTCGAGGCGAGCACATCCGCCTCGCCCTGCCCTTGGCACGGCACATAGCCCAGCCCGATCGCTCCGCCGAGATGATGGCCGTAATTGCCCGAAGTGATCGGACCGATGATCTTGCCATCGCGCAGGATCGCTTCGTTGTGGAAGAGCAGAGGCTGCGGGTCCTTGAGGCGGAACTGGACCAGGCGGCGGTCCAATCCGGCCTCCTTCTTCTTCAGCACGGCATCGCGGCCGATGAAATCGCCCTTGGCCGTCTTCACCGCGAAGCCGAGGCCCGCCTCCAGCACATTGTCCTCATCGGTGATGTCGTGTCCGAAATGGCGGAAAGCCTTTTCTATGCGGCAGGAATCCAGCGTGTGCAGTCCACAGAGCTTTAGCCCGACATCGGCGCCGGCCTCATCGATGGCCTCGAAGACATGGGCGGCCTGTTCGGTCGAGATGTAAAGCTCCCAGCCGAGCTCTCCGACATAGGTGACGCGGTGCGCCCGGGCGAGGCCCATGCCGATTTCGATCTCCTGGAACGTGCCGAACGGATTGTTCTCGTTGGAGAAGTCGTTGGGGCTGACCTTCTGGATCAGTTTTCGCGCATCCGGGCCCATCACGCAGAGCACGCTTTCAGCGGCGGTTACGTCCGTGATGATGACGAACTGGTCGCCGGCATGCCGCCGCAGCCAGGCGAGGTCGCGCTGCAGCGTGGCGCCCGGCACGACGAGGAAATAGGCCGTATCCGAAAGCCGCGACACGGTGAGGTCGCTCTCTATGCCGCCGCGCTGGTTAAGCATTTGCGTGTAGACGATCTTGCCCGGCGCCACGTCCATGTCGTTGGCGCAGAGTCTTTGCAGGAAGGTGCAGGCGTCGCGGCCCTCGACGCGGATCTTGCCGAACGACGTCATGTCGAACAGGCCGACCTTGTTGCGGACCGCCAGATGCTCCTCGCGCTGGTTATCAAACCAGTTCTGCCGCTTCCAGGAATAGCGATATTCGCGCTCCTGGCCTTCGCGGGCGAACCAGTTGGCACGCTCCCAGCCGGCGACTTCGCCGAACACGGCGCCGCGCGCCTTCAGATGCTCGTGCAGGGGCGAGCGGCGCACACCACGCGAGGTTGCCATCTGGCGATAGGGGAAATGGTCGGCATAAAGCAGGCCGAGCGTTTCGGAGACGCGTTCCTTGAGATAGCGGCGGTTCTTCTGGAAGGGTTGAGTGCGGCGGATGTCGACTTCCCACAGGTCGAACGGGGCTTCGCCATCGTTGATCCACTGCGCCAGCGCCATGCCGGCGCCGCCCGACGAGACGATGCCGATCGAATTGTAGCCGGTCGCCATCCAGTAGCCGCGCAACTCCGGCGCTTCGCCGAGATAATAGCGGTCGTCAGGGGTGAAACTTTCTGGCCCGTTGAAGAAAGTGTGGATGCCGGCGGTCGCCAGCATCGGCATGCGGCTAACGCCCATTTCGAGGATCGGTTCGAAATGGTCCATGTCCTCCGGCAACTGGTCGAAGCAGAAATCCTCGCGGATGCCGTCCATGCCCCATGGCTTGGCCACCGGCTCGAAGGCACCGAGCATCATCTTGCCGGCGTCTTCCTTGTAGTAGGCGCACTCGTCCGGCACGCGCAGCACCGGCAGGCGGCCAAGGCCGGGGATCGGCTCGGTGACCAGATAAAAGTGCTCGCAGGCGTGCAGTGGGATGTTCAGGCCGTTCTGGGCGCCGAGGTCGCGCGCCCACATGCCGGCGCAGTTGATGACGATATCGGTCTCGATCGTGCCCTGGCCTTCGCCTTGCGCCCAGGACACGCCGGAGACGCGGCCATTTTTCGTATGGACCTTGGTGACCTTCACATTCTCCGCGATTGTGGCGCCGCGTTGGCGCGCACCCTTGGCCAGCGCCATGGCGATGTTGGCCGGGTCGCACTGGCCGTCGAGCGGCAGATGCACGGCGCCGACCACGTCCGAGACATTGAGATGCGGGTACATCTCCTTGACCTCATTGGGAGAAATCTCGCGCACGTCGACGTCGAAGGCGCGGGCGAGCGACGCCTGCCGGTAGATCTCGTGCTTGCGCTCTTCGGTCAGCGCCACGGTGATCGAGCCGACCTGGCGCATGCCGGTGCCGACCTCGGTCTCTGCTTCCAGCTTGACGTAGAGATCGGCCGAATATTTCGCCAGCCGGGTCATGTTCTGCGAGCCGCGCAACTGTCCGATCAGCCCGGCGGCGTGCCATGTCGTGCCCGAGGTCAGTTGCTTGCGCTCCAGAAGCACGATGTCGGTCCAGCCAAGCTTGGCCAGGTGGTAGGCGACCGAGCAGCCGGAGACGCCGCCGCCGATGATGACGGCCCTTGCCTTGGTGGGGATGGCTTTCGTGGGAAGGCTCCTGGCGGTCATGCGGCCTCACGACGGTAGCTGGAAACAAAACGGCGCAGCCGGGCGGCTGCTTCCCTGAGCACGGGTTCGGGCTGGCACAGGCTGATTCTGATATGGCCGGCCGCGGCTTCGCCGAAACTCGAGCCCGGCATGACGCCGACCTTCTCCTTGTCGAGGAAGGCGAAGGCGAATTTCTCGTCGTCGGGTTCGACATCAGATATGTCGAGCATGACATACATGCCGCCTTCGGAACCGCGCACGGTGACATCGTTCATGCCGCGCACCGCATCGAGCAGGACGGTGCGGCGCGCCGCGTAGCGTTCGGCGATGTCCTTGACGCCATAGTGCTGCTCCAGCGCCTCGGCGCAAGCGATGGAGATGAAGGCCGGCAGGCCGTAGGTCGTCACCAAATTGAGATTGATCAGCAGCGTGATCATTTTTTCCGGCCCGGTCAGCCAGCCCATGCGCCAGCCGGTCATGCCGTGGCTCTTGGACATCGAATTGATCACCAGCGTGCGCTCGGCCATGCCGGGCAGCGAGCGCGGCGAGACATGCTCGCCGCCGCCCAGCGTCCAGTAGACCTCATCGGACAGCAGCCAGAGATCGTGCTCGCGGCAGATTTCGGCCAGCTGTTCCAGCCGCTCACGCGAATAGACGGCACCGGTCGGGTTGTTCGGCGTGTTGATCAGTATGGCGCGCGTGTTGGGCTTGAGTGCGGCACGGATCATGTCCGCGCGCGGTTGGAACCCATCCTCGGCCGGTGTCTCGACGACGGTGAAACTGGCACCGGCGGCACTGAAGGTGTTGGGATAGGTGGCATAGTAGGGGGCAACCACGATGGCGTGGTCGCCCGGGTCGAGAACGGCCTGCACGGCCGCGTAAAGTGCTGCTTGGCCGCCCGGCGTGGCGATGACCTCTTCCGGCGTCGTCTCGACACCGGTGCAGGCGCTGGAGGCCGCCGCCATCGCCTTGCGCAGGCGCGGCAGGCCGGGCAGCGGCGTGTAGTGATGGTTGCTGCCGCGAACCGCCGCAACGCAGGCTTCGATCGTCTCCGACGGCGTGTCGAAATCGTGGTCGCCGACCGACAGCATGATAATGTCCTCGCCGGCTTCCTTGCGGGCCCAGGCGGCGAAATGAACTTCCCAGCCGTCCTTGCCCGATGGAACAATGCCGGTGATGCGCGATGATGGTTTAGGCATGTGAGACTCCCGTGATCGCGTAGCCGTCCTGTTGCAGCCGGTCGCGCAAGGCGGCGATATGGGCAGGACCGACCTCGCAGCAACCGCCGACGATGTCCGCACCCGCTTCCACCCAGCCGACGGCCTGGTCGGCGTAGGCATCCGGACCGAGGTCGTGGCGGGCATGCAGTACATCCACCGTGCCGCCATGCCTGAGCGCTTCGGTGGAAGTGAAGCCATTGGCATAGGCACCGACCGGGCCGCCAAGCTCGATCAGTTCAGGCAAGGCCGCCGCGATCGCTTCCGGGCGGCAGCAGTTGAGCAGCCGCGCCGCCACCGGCAGATTTCCGAGCGCATCGGCCGCCGACGCAATCGTCTCGCCGCTGCGCAAGCGCGGCGTGCCGTGATCGGCCAGCGTCCATGACACCCAGACAGGCTTGCCGCTTTCCGATGCGGCGGTGACCGCCGCGCGCGCTTCCTCCGACGACGCCATGGTCTCGCAAAGGAACAGGTCGACACCGTCCGCCTGCTCGGCGACGATGCGGCGGTAGATGTCGAGCGTCTCCTGGTAGGAGATCGTCAGCGCCGGCGCGTAGCTGCCGAAGAGCGGCGACAGGCAGCCGGCGATCGCCGCGTCGCCGGCCTCGTCGCGCGCTTGCCTGGCGAGCTCGATGCCACGCTTCTGCAATGGCTTGAACAGGTCTTCCGCACCTTCGCGCGCCAGGCGTTCGGGCGTCGCCGAATAGGTGTTAATGGTGATGACGCGGGCGCCGGCGTTGATGAATTCGGCATGCAGGCCGCGCACAAGGTCCGGTTCGTCGATCAGCACCCTGGCCGACCACAGCGGCGTCGGCTCGGACTGGCTGCGCCGCACCAACTCCTGGCCCATGCCGCCATCGGTGAGGATAACGTTCTTCATGCGCGCAGTCTTTCGTTCCTGGGATCCCACAATGGTTCGTCCTGTTGCACGATCGCCTTGAAGCGATCGCCGAAGATCTCGACCTCAACTGATGTGCCGGGTTCGGTCAGGTCGGCGCGCAGCATGCCGAGCGCGATCGACTTGTCGACGCGATGGCCCCAGCCCCCCGACGTCGTCTCGCCGACGATCTGGCCGTCATGCCAAAGGGTCGACATGTAAGGCGCGTCGCAATCGCCGGGATCTTCGACCACCAGCGTGACGAAGCGTTTCTTCACGCCTTGCTGTTTTTCGTTCTGGAGGGCCGCCTTGCCGCGGAAATCGGGCTTTTCCCATTTGACGAAGCGCTCCAGACCGCCCTGCAGGATCGAATAGTCGGTCGACAGATCGCCCTTCCAGGTGCGGTAGCCTTTTTCGAGCCGCAGCGAATCCAGTGCGTACATGCCAAACGGCTTCAGCCCATGATTCTGCCCGGCAGCGCAGATCGCATCGAAGATCGCGGCAGTGTCGTCGACCCTCGTGTGGATCTCCCAGCCGAGCTCGCCGGCGAAGGAGACGCGGACCAGCCTGGCCCAGCGCCCGGCAATCCTGGTTTCCTGATGCGTCAGCCAAGGCAAGGTCAGGTCGGCGTCACAGACGTCGGCAAGGATTTTTCGCGAGTTGGGACCGGCCAGGATCTGCGTGGAGAATTCTTCCGTCCGGTCGATCAGCTTGAACGCCGCATCCCCGGGCATGTGGGATTTCAGCCATTCGAAGTCATGCCACTGTGCCACCGCCGCGGTGATCAGCGTCATGGACTCCTCGCCATGGCGCACCACCGACATTTCGGTGACGATGCGGCCCTTGTCATCGGAGAAATAGACCAGGCCGATGCGGCCGGGCTTCGGCACCAGGCCGGTCACCTGTCGGCTCAGCCATTCGGCGGCACCAGGGCCTTCGAGATTGAAGCGCGAGAAGCCGGGCAGGTCGAGGATGCCGGCGGCGTCGCGGACAGCCAGGCACTCTTCGCGCACGCGCTGCTGCCAGGGCCCGTCGCGACGGAAGGTCAGCGTGGCCTCCTCGGAGACGTCGTCGCCGTCTTGCGCGTACCAGGTGGCGCGTTCCCAGCCATTATAGGCGTCGAAACGGGCACCCAGCGCCTTGATTCGATCGTGGATCGGCGACAGTTTCCTGTCACGTCCTTCCGGCCAGGCATGGCGCGGGAACTGGATGGCGTATTCGTTGCCGTAGATCTCCATGCCCTTGGCCACGCAATAGTCCGGCGCGGAGGCAAAGGAGGTGAAGCGGCGCGGATCGCACGACCACATGTCCCATTCGGTCCGGCCTTGCGTAACCCATTCGGCCAGCACCTTGCCGGCACCGCCGCCCTGGGCGATGCCGAAAGTGAAGACGCAAGCCTCGAAGGCGTTGGGAACGCCGGGCATCGGCCCGATCAGCGGATTGCCGTCCGGCGCATAAGGGATGGGGCCGTTGATGACCTTGGAGAGGCCGGCGGTGCCGAGGATCGGCACACGGGCGACGGCGTCGGCCAGGTAATGTTCCAGCCGGTCGAGGTCGTCGGGGAAGAGCTGGAAGGAAAAATCGTCCGGCATGGGATCGTTGTGGGTGGCCCAGTGCGCGCGGCAATTGCGCTCATAGGGGCCGAGATTCATGCCCGCCTTTTCCTGGCGCAGATAATAGGAGGTATCGACGTCGCGCAGCAGCGGCAGCTTCTTGCCCTGTTCCTTCGACCAGGCGGCGAGTTCGGGGATTTCCTCGAACAAAATGTACTGGTGGCTCATCACCATCATCGGCACTTCGCGGCCGAACATCCTGCCGACTTCGGCGGCACGGTAGCCGGCTGCATTGACGACGATCTCGCAGCGGATCTCGCCTTGCGGTGTCTCGACCACCCACTCGTCCTTTTCGCGGCGCACGCCTGTCACGGGGCAGAACCGGATGATTTTCGCACCCATGTCGCGCGCGCCCTTGGCCAGCGCCTGCGTCAGCTGTGCCGGGTCGATGTCGCCGTCGCTCGGATCGTACAGCGCGCCCTTCAAGTCATGCGTTTCGAGGAAGGGGTAGCGGCGCTTGATCTCGTCGAGCCCGATCACGTCTATGTCCATGCCTTGGTAACGGCCCATGCCCTTGGCGCGCTGGAATTCCTGGATGCGTTCCTTTGTGTGGGCGAGCCTGAGCGAGCCGGTGACATGGTAGTTCATGGGATAGTCGACGGCGTCGGCCAGGCCGCGATAGAGCTCGGTCGAATAGCGCTGCATGTTCATCAGCGACCAGGAGGAGGAGAAGGTGGGCACATTGCCGGCCGCATGCCAGGTCGAGCCGGAGGTCAGCTCGTTCTTTTCCAGGAGCACGCAGTCGGTCCAGCCGGCCTTGGCCAGGTGATAGAGCGACGAGGTACCGACAACGCCACCTCCGATGATCACCACGCGCGCCGTGCTCGGCAAACCCGCCATGTTCTTCTCCCAATCTCAAGCGCG
Source organism: Mesorhizobium sp. B2-3-10 (assembly GCF_006442275.1). Taxonomy (NCBI): domain Bacteria; kingdom Pseudomonadati; phylum Pseudomonadota; class Alphaproteobacteria; order Hyphomicrobiales; family Phyllobacteriaceae; genus Mesorhizobium; species Mesorhizobium sp. B2-3-10. The sequence continues at coordinate 313,319 of NZ_VFVT01000006.1, read as the reverse complement.
CCGCGCTTCTTTTGCTTTATGGATGCATGTCGTCGGCGACATGCATCAATAGACCGGTGGCGATACCACCCAGATGACAACCGCCGGTTCGCTGCCTGGATTGCGCCAGCGGTAAGGCTTGCCTTCGAAGCGGAAGGAGTCGCCTTCGCCAAGCCGGTGCCAGACGCCCGCAATCTCGATGTCGAACTGCCCGGACGCGATGTATCCGGCCTCCTCGGTCGGCCGGCGGGCCTCGTTCTTCAACTCCGCGCCCGGCGCGAAGACAGACCGCACCATCTCGAAGGTACCACCGAGGTCCGGTGACAGAAGCTCCTCCACGAGGCCGGATTCGCTGGTGCCAAGCGTGCGGCGCTTGCCGGCGCGTACCACGACGCCGCGCTCGCTTTCCACGGGCACGTCATGGCTGAAGAAGAGGCTGATCGGCACGCCGAACAACTCGGCGAAGGCCCTGAGATCGCTGAGCGACGGCGTCGACAGGCCGCGCTCGACCTGGCTTACCCAGCCGACCGAACGGCCGAGTTTCAGCGCGATCTCGGCCAGCGTAAGCCCGCGCACCCGGCGCAGCGCCCTGATGTCGCCGGCCAGCACTCGTTCGCCAGGTCCCTGCAATGTTCGTGCGGTAGGGGAGGCCAAATCGCTCACTTCATGAAAATTTTCAGGCGAATTTCATGAGAAATGAAGCTCATGAAAAAATCAAGTAGATTTTCACCAATGCTCAAGATTTGCTTGCAGGATTTTGACGGTTCATGCAAAGCCTCCGCCGCGAGCGGCGAGTGGGGACGTCCGATCGAGAACACGGCTAAGGGACGGCCCATGCTGGAAAAGAAGGCTCGAATCGCGGTTGACGCCGAAATCGTCGACGATGCGATCATGTCGCGCCGTTCGGTGCGCGCATTTCTGCCCGACATGATCGACGACGAGACGATCCGTGACATACTGACTGTTGCTGCGCGCGCTCCTTCCGGCACCAACATGCAGCCGTGGCGCGTCTACGTTACCAAGGGCGGGAGCAAGCAGCGGATCACGGATGCCATCATGAATTCCGGAATCCGCGCGGAAAAAGCCGACTGGGACGAATATCGCTATTATCCCACCCAGTTCTTCGAGCCTTATCTCACCCGCCGCCGGGCCAACGGGTTCGGCCTCTATGGCGCGCTCGGCATAGGCCGTAGGGAAGTCGACAAGATGCGCGCCCAGCACGACCGCAACTTCGTTTTTTTCGACGCTCCGGTCGGCATGATCTTCACCATCGACCGCCGGCTCAACCAGGGTTCGTGGATCGATTACGGCATGTTCCTGCAAAACATCATGGTCGCGGCGCGGGGCAGGGGTCTGCATACCTGTCCGCAAGCGGCCTTCGCGCCCTATCACCGGCAGATCCGGCCGGTGCTCGGCATCCCCGACGAGGAGATCGTCGTCTGCGGCATGGCGCTCGGCTATGAAGACACTTCCAAGCCCGAGAACGCCTTCCGCACCGAGCGTGAGCCGCTCGAGGAATGGGTGACGTTCAGCGAATAGGCTCCCGTCCGGCGCAAGCCCGCTATTCCGTATTCATGTGCGCGCCGTGGCCACTGACATGGGCGCCGTCCTGCGGCGTCAGCTTGAGATAGGCTGATAGCGCGCAGAGCGTGATGACGCCTTCGATCACGAACAGGATCCGGAAGTCGCTGGCGACGGCCGGCCCGCCGCCGGCGAGAAACGACAGCATCGCAGCCGCCAGGCCGACGCTGATGGCGACCGCCAGTTGCCACAGGATATAGTAGAGCGCGCTGAAACGGGCGAGCTGTTCGGGCGCGATGTCGGAATAGGCGAGGTTGCCGGTTGAGGCCCATTGCACCGAGCGGAAGACTCCGAAGACGAAGATGTAGGTGAGCGTGATCCACACCGGGGTCGTTGCCTGCACCAAGGCGAAGCCCGCGACCATGGCGGCAACCACGGGCGTGTTCAAGACCAGCACGCGGCGAAAACCGAAACGGTTGAGGAGGCGTGGCATGAAGATACGCATACCCACCGAACCGACCGCCGCCACGAAGGTCAGCGATCCCGCCTGCACCGCGCTCATGCCGAAGCCGAGCTGGAACATCAGCGGCAGCAGGAAGACGACGGAGCTGAGACCGATCGTGTCAAGGCCGCCGCCGGTAAGAAACGAGATGCGGAAGGTGCGGATGCGCAGGAGCTTGAGATCGAGCAGCGGATTGCGCACGCGAAGGCAGTAGAAGGAGGCGGCCGTCAGGATGATGAGCGCCAGCGCAAGCTCGGCCGCGATCATGCCGCCGGCGGCGTCTTTCGCCGCCAGCGAGTCCATGCCGAAGACCAGCAGCACCATGCCGCTGCCGACCAGCAAAAAGCCTGGAAAATCGAACCGCGTGCGCACCGGCTTGGTCATTGTCGGGAACAGCGAGGCGGCAAGAATTGCGGCCGCGAGCGCGAACGGCACGTTGATGAAGAAGATCCAGCGCCAGGAGATGTAGGTGGTCAGCGCGCCGCCGACGAGCGGACCGACCAGCGGTCCGGACTGGCCGGCCAGCGAGATGTACATGTTGATCTTCAAGGTCCGGCTGCGCGGGAAGGTCGACAGGATGACGACCTGGCCGAGCGTTCCCATCAGCGCGCCGCCGAAGCCCTGCAGCGCGCGGGCGCTAACCAGCATCCAGAGGTCGTTCGAGAGCCCGCACATGGCCGAAGAAGCGGCAAACACCAGCAAGGCAAAGCAATAGACGTTGCGCAGGCCGAAACGGTCGGCCGCCCAGCCGCCGAGCGGCATCGAGATGATCAGGCTGGCGACGTAGACGGTGATCAGCAGGCCGAGCTGGCTTGGCGGACGGCCAAGGCTTTCGCTGATGCCCGGCAGCGCCGTCACCACGACATTCTGGTCGAGGCTGGTCATGAACACGCCGCAGGCGACCGTCAGCGGCAGCAGGAGCACGGCTCTGGCCGGCACATCGGCGCGATCGGTAGCGCCGGTGGATAGTTCAGCGGTCATGGGGATGTTCGAACCAAATATGCCGACTCTAAACCGGGATTTTCACCCCTCGGGCCGGTTGGACGACCACGTTTTCCACCTTGGGCGCCTTCGGCAGGATTCTCTAGCGGCAGAACCAGCCGGCATTGAGGCCAGAGGCCGCGGCTCTAAGACCGCATGCCTACTGCACCTCGTAACCGACTTCCTCGCTGGCGTGGCAGAGCGCCTTCCAGAACGAGCGCGCGAAGGAGCGAAAGACATAGATGTCGAACTGGTCGGTGCCGGTGCGCTGGATCTGGGCGAAGACATCGTGATGCGTTGTCGAGCGGCCGGCGCCGACCGGAAAGGCAGGCAGGGCGAAGTCGATGGCGAAGAATTTCGACAGCACCCATTCGGCTTTCGGCCCGGCAATGCGGATCGCGGTGCGGCCATGCGACAGGTCCGTCACCGTGCCGATCGCCGGCGTTACCGCCTTGGTCAATGCTAGGGCCAGTCCTTCGGCTTCATCGGTCACCGTGAATTTTCCCGGCGCGAAGCCGAATACCGCTTTCACGCCGTCGCTCGAGCCGCCGCCGGCGCCATCGGGCAGAGCAAGCCCGGTGACGGTGCGGATGGCCTCCATCAGTTTCTTCTCCTCGCCTGGCCATGCCGCGAGTTGCACGATCGAGCCCAGCCTGGTTTCGGTGAGCAGGATCTCGACGCCATGTTCGAAATTGCCGTGCGAGCCGACATGGAACTCCGGCTCGAGGGGCGATTGACGCTCAGCCATGCATGCGGGTCCCTTCCGGATCGTAGAAGTGGTTGGAGACGATCTCCACGGGCCCGAAGCGGTTGCGCAAGGGATCGGAGACATGCGCACGCGTGCCGTTCCTGGCCTTGCCGCCCTTGACCAGCGCCAGCGCGATATGCTTGCCGAGCGCCGGCGAATAGCAGCAGGCGGTGATGTGCCCGATCGAGCCGTGCGGATTGGCTTCGTCGACGTCCTCGACAATGTGCGCGCCGCCATTGAGCGGCCGGTTGTCGAGCGCGATCAGGCCGACCAGTTCCAGCCGCTCGGACGCGACGAGACCTTCCCGATCCATCATCGCGGAGCCGATGAACGGCTTCTTCTTCGACAGCATCCAGTCGAGATGCAGGTCGCGCGCCGTGGTGCGGCCATCAATCTCGGCGCCGGTGACATGGCCTTTCTCGATGCGCATCGTGCCCAGCGCCTCGAGGCCGTAGGTAACCAGCCCGAACGGCTTACCGGCCTCGACCAGTGCTTCCCAGACATGGGTGCCATGGCCGGCGCCGGAATAGACTTCGAAGGCCATTTCGCCGGAGAAGGAAAGCCGGCAAATCATCACCGGAACGCCTGCGATCTCGCCGTGCACGATGCCCATGAAGGGCAAGGTGGCGTTGTCCACGGCAGTGCCGGTGACGCAGGCTGCCAAAATCTGCCGCGCTTTCGGGCCGCCGATGGCGGCTCCCGCCCATTCGTCGGTCACCGAGGTGACGTGGACCTTGAGTTCCGGCCAGATCACATCGAGGAAATATTCCAGATGCTGCATCACCTTGCCGGCATTGGCCGTGGTGGTGGTCATCAGGAAATCCTGTTCGCCCAGCCGCCATGTGGTGCCGTCGTCGAAGGCAAAGCCGTCCTCGCGCAGCATCAGCCCGTAGCGCGCCTTGCCGACGGCGAGCGTCGAGAACATGTTGGTGTAGACACGGTCGAGGAATGCGGCGGCGTCGGGACCCTGCACGGCGATCTTGCCCAGCGTCGAGACATCGACGATGCCCGCGCTTTCGCGCGTCGCCTTGGCTTCGCGCACATAGGCCTGTTCGACGGTTTCGCCCGAAAGCCCGTAGATCATCGGCCGGTACCAGAGGCCGGCGGAGTACATGGTCGCGCCATTGTCGACATGCCAGTCATGCATCGGGGTCAGCCGCTCGGGCTTGAGATCGCCGAAGCGCTCCGCTGCCAGCGAGCCGATCGACACCGGCGCGAAAGGTGGCCGGAAGCGGGTCGTGCCGACCTCCGGGATCGGCTTGCCCAGCGCTTCCGCCATGATGGCGAGGCCGGGAACGTTGGAGCTCTTGCCCTGGTCGGTGGCCATGCCGAGTGTGGTGTAGCGCTTCAGGTGCTCGACCGAGACGAAGCCTTCGCGATGCGCCAGGCGGACATCCTCCGCCGTGACGTCGTGCTGGAAGTCGACGAAGCTCTTGCCGCTGCCCTTGATTTCGAACACAGGCGCGGGATCTGGATCTCCGGGAGCTGCCTCGACAGTGGGCAGCGCCGTCGGCGTGGCGGTGCCGCCACTCGCGGCAAGGCCTGCGGCGCGCCCTTCAGCGATTGCCTCTCCCGTCGAAAAGCTGCCGGTGAACGCGCCGGCGCCGATCCAGCTTTGCGTCGGCTTGGGCGGCAGGAAGGCCTGCCGGGCCGCGTTCCATTCAGCCTTGGCGCCGGCCTGGCTGGCCAGATGGATGGTCGGCGACCAGCCGCCGGACATCAGCAGGCAATCGGCATGGATGCTGCGCGCATCACCGCTCAGCGTACCCGCGACCATGTCGAAGCGCTGAACCTTGAGGCCGGACAAGGCCTTGCCGCCTTCCGTGGCGACCACCGCATGGCCGGAAAGCAGTTCCGCCTCGGCTTCGCCGGCCAGGGCGCCCATCTCGGCGGATGGTTGCGGGCGCACGTCGACGATGGCAACGACCGCCGCACCGGCCTGCTTCAGCGCCAGCGCCGAGCGGTAGGCGCTGTCATTGTTGGTGAACAGCACGATCCGCTGCCCCGGCAGCACGCCGAATTCGTTGGCGTAGCGCTCCGCCGCATGCGCCAGCATCACGCCGGGCCGGTCATTGCCGGGAAACACCAGCGGCCTTTCGAAGGCGCCGGTGGCCAGCACGACGGATCCGGTGCGGATCGCCCAGTAGCGATGGCGCGGCTCCCCCTTGGCGGGCTGCGCCTTGTGGTCGCTGACCCGCTCGAGCGCGGCAAGCGTATTGTTGTCGTAGTAGCCCCAGACGGTGGTGCGCGGCAGAAGCCGGACATTGTCTCGCGCCTCAAGCTGGGCCACGGTGCGCCGCACCCAATCAGCGGCGGGTGCGCCATCGATGGTTTCGCCGGACCAGTTGGCCGAACCGCCGAAGCGCGGCTCGAGATCGGCCAGGATGACGCGGGCGCCCTGATCGGCGGCTGCCTTGGCGGCCATCAGGCCGGCCGGTCCTGAGCCGACCACAAGCACGTCGCAAAAGGCGTTCATGCGCTCGTAGCGGGCCGGGTCCTTCGCCGATCCGGCGCTGCCGAGGCCGGCGGCGCGGCGGATGAAATGCTCGCAGAACATCCAGAAGCGCGTGCCTTTCAGCGGGCCGACAACCGGTCCCATGAAGGTCTTGTAGTAAAACCCGGCCGACAGCAGTTTTCCGCCGAACTGGTTGACGGCATGGATGTCGAAGGCAAGCGAGGGGAAACGGTTCTGGCTGACGGCGACCAGCCCGTCATGGATCTCGACCATGGTCGCCGGGATGTTGGGTTCGCGCACCTCGCCCTTCAGCACCGTGACCAGCGCGTTGGGCTCCTCGACGCCGGCGCTCAGCAGGCCGCGCGGCCGATGGTATTTGAAAGAACGCCCGAACAGGGTGACGCCATTGGCCAGCAGCGCGGACGCCAGCGTGTCGCCGCCATGCCCGGCATAGGCAACGCCGTCGAAGGTGAAGCGGATCGTCTTCAGCCGGTCTATGCGGCCGCCGGTGTCGGTGCGGCGCGGGCTCATGGCTTGTCCTCCGCCTTGCGGCGCGCGGCCGAGCTGTGATCGCCGCGCGCGAAGGCGACACTGGAAATCTCGTGCGTCAGCGTGTTGCGCACCACCCTCAGGTGAGCCCGGCAGCCGCCGGAATGCTGCCAGATCTCGTTGTGGTCGCCGGCCGGGTTCAGCCGGTCGTAGACATAGGCATTCCAGGCCTCGAAATTCTGCGAGGCGGGGTCGGGACGTTCGCGGTTGCCGTCACCCTGATAGGTGAACTCAATGACATCGCGCGGGCCGCAATAGGGGCAAGTGATCAGCACGGAATGTTCCTAATGAAGCCTTGTCTAGTGGAGCCTCGGGTTTGCACCCTGGCCCTTGTCGTCGATCACCAGCCCGCGATGAAAGCGGTCCAGCGTGAAGGGGGCGTTGAAATCGTGAGGCTGATCCTTGGCGATGGTCCAGGCAAAGCACCAGCCGGAAGCGGGCGTCGCCTTGAAGCCGCCATAGCACCAGCCGCAATTGAGATACATGCCGGGCAGGGGGCCCATGGTGATGATCGGCGAGCCGTCCATCGACATGTCGCAGACGCCGCCCCAGGAGCGCAGCATGCGCACACGTGCAAGGCCCGGGAAAAGGGCCAGCATCTCGCTCATCACCTCGTCGACGATGGGCAGGTTGCCGCGCTGGGCGTAGCTGTTGTAGCCGTCGATGTCGCCGCCATAGACAAGGCCGCCCTTGTCGGACTGCGACATGTAGAAATGGCCCATGCCGAAGGTCACGACCGTGTCGATGAAGGGTTTCAGCGATTCGGTCACGAAGGCCTGCAGCACATGGCTTTCGATTGGCATCGTCTCGACGCCGGCCAGTTGCATGACCCGTCCGGTGCTGCCAGCCACCGCGACCGCGACCTTCTTGGCCCTGATATCGCCGCGCGAGGTGGCAACGCCGGTAACCCGGTCGCCGTCGCGCAGGAAGCCGGTGACCTCGCAATTCTCGATGATGTCGACGCCGCGCCGGTCGGCGCCGCGCGCATAGCCCCACGCGACGGCGTCGTGCCGGGCGGTGCCGGCCCGCCGCTGCATCAGGCCGCCGACCACGGGAAAGCGTGCACCGTTGGAGATGTCGAGCGCCGGGATCAAGCGCTTGATCTCGGCTGGTGTCATCAATTCCGCATCGACGCCGAGATGGCGCATCGCGTTGCCGCGTCTTGCGTAGTCGTCGAACTGAGCCGGCGTGTGCGCCAGGTTCAGGCAGCCGCGCTGCGAGAACATGACGTTGTAATTGAGCTCGTGCGACAGGTTTTCCCACAGCTTCATCGAATGTTCGTAGAAGCGGGTGTTGGCGGGCAGCAGGTAATTTGAGCGAACGGCCGTGGTGTTGCGGCCGACATTGCCGGAGCCCAGCCAGCCTTTCTCCAGCACCGCGACATTGGTGATGCCGTGTTCCTTGGCTAGATAGTAGGCGGTCGCCAGCCCATGCCCGCCGCCGCCGATGATGATGACGTCGTAGGATGCCTTCGGATCCGGCTTGCGCCAGGCCGGCTTCCAGTCCTTGTTTCCCTTGAGCGCGTTCGCAAGCAGCGAAAAGGCCGAGTACTCTGCCATCATTGTCATCCGGTTCGGGCGATGCGGCAGACTATAGAGCAGGGGGCTGATACAAAGCCAATATTGCGCCATCGCCTTTCGACTGGCCGACGCTTGATGAGCGCGACCGTCGCGGTGACTTGCCCCATGATATGGCCGTCTTTATCAAGGACAGGCTTTTTGAATGCCTTTGCCGTCCGCGAGTCGCCAATCCATCATGTTTTTTCGATTGCTTCGCCTTATCCTGGTCCTGGCGCTTGTCGTTTCGGCGCCGCTGTCGTTCGAGGCGGCGGCGCAAGGCGTTGGCCAGGCGCCCGCCGGATTGGTCGCCGATCAGCAAAAGATCATTCAAGGCCTGACGACCAAGGCCGACAATTTCGAGAAGCAGATACAGCAGGATGGCGAGGACGACAGCAACCTCGTCGACATCCGCCTGCAACTCGAGGAATTGTCACGGCAATCGCTGACCAGCGCGCTGGCGTTCCGCACACGCCTGGGCGAAATCAACAGCAGGCTCGAACAGCTCGGGCCGCCGCCCGCCGCCGGCCAACCGGCTGAGCCCGACATCGTCAGCGCCGAACGCGAGGGGCTGACGTCCGAAAAGGCCGAGATCAACGCGGTCATCGCGCAAGCTCAATCCTTGTCGATCCGCATCAGCGGGCTGATCGACAAGATCGGCAACATGCGCAGCGCGCTGTTCCGCAATCTCCTCACCAAGCGCTACGTGCTCTCGGACGCGTTGAGCCCGCAGGTGTTTTCCGATGCGCGCGACGAGTTCGGCAATTTCTACAAGGCGGTGTCGTCCTGGCTGAGCTTCGCCATCAAGTTCAAGTTCCAGGCTATCCTGGCGGCGACCTTCGTGGCGCTCGGCCTGGCGCTGGTGCTGCTGGTCGGCGGGAGGCGCCTGTTCGGACGGGTGTTCGAGGCCGATCCAACCAATGAGGACCCATCCTATCTCAGCCGCCTGTCGGTGGCCTTCTGGTCGACCTTGCTGCCGACGCTGGCGGTAGCCGCCTTTCTCGGCTCGACGATCTTCTTTTTCAATTATTACAACGTGTTGCGCGGCGATATCGGCCTCTTCCTCAATGCGTTGGCCACCGTCATCGGCGTGGTGTTCTGTGTCAATCGGCTGACCAACGCGGCACTCGAGCCGCGTTTGCCCAACTGGCGGCTCATCCCCGTCGAAACCGGGCCGGCGCGCTGGCTGGTCCGCCTGACCACCGCCATGGCCGTGGTCATCAGCTTCAACACCTTCCTGTCGGTCGTCAACGACAAGATGGGGTCGCCGCTGTCGCTGACCATCGCGCGCAGTTTCGTGGCCACCATCATCGTCGGCGTCATCCTGATCCTGATGGCGATGCTGAGGCCGTTCAGGGCGCGTGACGGAAGCTGGCGCCCGTGGCCGGCCTGGCTGCGCTACACCTCGCTCGGGCTGGGGCTTTTCACCATCATCGCGGCGCTGCTCGGTTATATCGGCCTTGCCCTGTTCGTCTCGCTGCAGGTTGTGGTCACCGGCACCGCGCTGATAACGGCCTATATCGGCTTCCTGTCGGCGCAGGCGATCGGCGAGGAGGGCGCTTTCGCCAACACCTCGGTCGGGCGTTGGCTGTCGGCCAATTCCAGCTATGAAGATACCGCACTCGACCAGCTCGGCCTTGTCGTCAGCATCGCCATCAACGTGATGATCGTGCTGGTGTTTCTGCCGTTGATCCTTTTGATGTGGGGCTTCCAGCTCGGCGATATCGAGGCGTGGGCGTACAAGCTCGCAACCGGAATCAATATCGGTTCGGTGACCATTTCGGTCACTGGCATCCTGTCGGGCATCGTCGTCTTCGTTATCGGCTATTTCCTGACGCGCTGGTTCCAGGGCTGGCTCGACGGCTCGGTCATGGCGCGCGGCAAGGTCGACACCGGAGTGCGCAACTCGATCCGGCTGGCGGTCGGCTATGCCGGCGTTGCGCTCGCCGCGCTGGTCGGCATCTCTGCGGCCGGCATCGACCTCTCCAGCCTGGCGCTGGTCGCGGGTGCGCTTTCCCTCGGTATCGGCTTTGGCCTGCAGAATGTGGTGTCGAATTTCGTCTCCGGCCTGATCCTTCTGGCCGAGCGGCCGTTCAAAGTCGGCGACTGGATCGTGGCCGGCGACGTCAGCGGCACGGTCAAGAAGATCAGCGTGCGTGCCACGGAGATCGAGACTTTTCAGCGGCAGTCGGTGATCCTGCCCAATTCGAACCTGATCAACAACGCCGTCGGCAACTGGACACACCGCAACAAGCTCGGCCGCATCGACATCAAGGTGGGCGTCGCCTATGGCAGCGACGTCAAGCAGGTCCACGCGGTGCTGCTGGATATTGCGCGCAGCCATCCGCTGGTGCTGAAGAACCCCGAGCCTTTCGTCTTGTTTTCCAATTTTGGACCCGCCGCGCTCGAATTCGAGATCCGCGTGTTCCTGGCCGATGTGATGAACGGCAACATCGTGCAGAACGACGTCCGCTTCACCGTGCTGGAAAGATTCGACGACCAGCACATCGAAATCCCGTCCACGCCGCGCGCGGTCGTCGAGGCCAAGAAGCACGTGGCATGGCCGACCGACGACGACAAGATCGAGGCCGATTTCGCCGAACGGGAAGAGGCCAAGGCGCAAGCCGAGGCGGACGCAAAGCGTCAGGCCAAATCAAGCCGCAAGACACGCAAGCCAGATCCGGATTAGATTGGAGATTGCATGTCGGCATGCCAATTGCGGCATGAATGCGGCATTCAGTTGCGGTTCAGCTTCCATCTCATATAAGCTCCCATGCAAAGGCGAGAATGCCTTGTGGAAATGCAACAGAGGCGGTGGGAACACCGATATTGCAAATGTGGAAGTCTCTCGTCGCTGCCGTGGCCTTGCTCGCCGTGAGCGGCTCGGCCCATGCCGCTAGCGCGGTCAACAAGGACGCCGAGACGCGCACGCTGGTCGTGACCGAGGGCGGCAGCAAGACCGAGCTTGCGCTGGCTGGCGGTGAAACCGTCGAGTTCTGCCAGAGCGGCTGTTTTGTCACCTTGCCCAATGGCGACCTTGAAGCCCTGACCGGTTCGGAAACCGTCGAGATTTCAGGCGGCGTCGCCCGCATCAAGTAATCTCGGTGTGATGATTGGAAAGGCCGGGCGTTTGCTCGGCCTTTTATTGTTTCCGGTAGCTGTTGTTTAACAATGACGATGGAAATACCGCGGCGGCAGCCCTTTGCAACCGTACGTTTTAATGTTCGCTAGACGATCCCCGCTATACCAGCATCAAGACGCCGAAATACGGCGCTCAACGGGTTCGGGTTTCCGGATCAGACGCTGGCAGGGCAGGACGGGCATGGACGCGCGGTCGGACAGGAACGCAATACCGCTTGCGGTCGATCTCGACGGCACGCTGATCGCGACGGACCTTTTGTGGGAAGGATTGTTCATCCTCCTCAAGAAGAACCCACTCTATTTCTTCCTGGTGCCTTTCTGGGCGGCCGGCGGACCGGCGCGGCTGAAGCAGGCGATCGCCCAACGCATCGACATCGACCCCGCCTCGCTGCCCTATCGGGCACCCCTGCTCGACCGGCTCCGCACCGAGCACGCCGAGGGCCGCAAGCTCGTGCTGGCCACCGGCACGCCGCGCAAGTTCGCCGACGCCATTGCTGTCCATCTCGGCATTTTCGACCGGGTACTGGCCACCGAGGGTCTCGACAATCTCACTTCGGGAAAGAAGCGAGCCTCGCTCCTTGCGGCCTATGGCGATGCCGGTTTCGACTATGCCGGCAACAGCCGCCACGACCTCCAGGTCTTCGACGCGGCACGCAGCGCGATCGTGGTGGCGCCGGACCGTCATGCCGCGCGCTGGCAGGCGGCGCATGGCGCCGAAACGATGCCGGCGCCCAAGCCGACGTTGCGGACCATCGTCAAGATGCTGCGCGTGCACCAGTGGCTGAAGAATTCGCTGATCGCCGTGCCGATGATGCTGTCGCACGAATATTTCAATTCCAACATGATCTGGGAATGCCTGCTGGCGTTCATCTCGTTCAGTGCGGTGGCGTCGGCGATCTATATCCTCAATGATTTCTTCGACCTTGCGCTCGACCGCAAGCATCTGACCAAGCGCAACAGGCCGTTCGCCAGCGGTGCGCTGTCTATTCCGTTCGGCCTTGGCGCAATCGCGGTGCTGCTGGCGATCGGCATCGGCACCGGGCTGTTCCTGTCGCTTGAATTCCTGGCTGTGCTCGGCGGCTACATGGTCGTTACCACGGCCTATTCGCTGTCGTTCAAGCGCATGCTTCTGGTCGACGTGCTGACGCTTGCCGGCCTCTACACCATTCGTGTGCTGGCCGGCGCGGCCGCCACGGGCGTCGACGTCTCGTTCTGGCTGCTCGCCTTCTCGATCTTCTTCTTCCTGTCGCTGGCACTGGTGAAGCGCTTTGTCGAATTGCGCACCACAGCCATTCCGCCCGGCGAACGCATTGCCGGCCGCGGCTATCGCACCGAAGACCAGGAGATTGTCGCCCAGGCCGGCATGGCTTCGGCGTTCTCCTCGGCGCTGGTGCTGGCGCTCTACATGGACAGCGTCGCGGTGCGCGAACTCTATCCGCATCCCTGGCTGATCTGGCCGCTGGCGCCGATCGTGCTTTATCTCACCATGCGTGTCTGGATCCTGGCGCGCCGCGACGAAATGCACGATGACCCGGTCGTCTTCATCATTCGCGACTGGCGCAGCCAGATCGTGGTGGCGATCGGCGCGGTGCTGCTGGTCATCGGGGGCTGGTAGGCATGGCGGAACGCTTCCAGAGCTTTGGCCTTGCCACGCCGCCAGCGGCAAGGGCGATGCACGCCGATGACGCCATTGCGCTGCTGAAGGGCGGCCAGGCCAGGCAAGCGTCGCTGCTTGCCTATGGCAACGGCCGATCCTACGGCGATTCCTGCCAGAACCAGCTCGGCACCGTCATCGACATGCGGCCCCTGAACCGCATTCGCGGCTTCAACGCCGAGAGCGGTCTGCTCGAAGCGGATGCCGGGGTGCTGCTCGCGGATGTCATTGCACATGCCGCGCCTCATGGCTTCTTCCCGGCGGTGGTGCCCGGCACACAATTCGTCACGCTCGGCGGCGCCATTGCCAACGATGTCCATGGCAAGAACCATCACCGGCGCGGTACGTTCGGTTGCCATGTGGAAAGTTTCACGCTGCTTCGGTCGGATGGACACAGCTGTCGCTGCTCTGCGACCGACAATCCGCGCCTGTTTCGGGCGACCATCGGCGGCATGGGGCTCACCGGCCTGATCCTCTCGGCTTCGATCCGGCTGATGCGGATTCCGTCGCTCGATATCGTGGAAAAGACGACGCGGTTTCGCGACCTCCGCGAATATTTCGACCTTGCCGAAGCGGCGGACCAGGCCAATGAATATGCCGTCGCCTGGATCGACCAGCTCGCCGGTGGCCGCAACAGCGGACGGGGGCTGCTGTTTACCGGCTACCACGCCGAGCACGGGTCGCACGCGGCCGCGCGTGCGAGCGCGAAATTGTCCGTTCCGCTCCAGCCGCCTTTCAACGTGCTCAGCCGGCCGTTCCTGACCGCTTTCAACGCCGCCTACAGGTGGAAAAAGGGGCAGGCCAAGGCGCCGCGCAAGGTCGAATACCAGGGCTTCTTCTTCCCGCTCGACGGTGTGCGCGACTGGAACCGGCTCTATGGACCGAAGGGGTTGTTCCAGCATCAGAGCGTGGTCCCGGAAGAGGCCGCGCGCGCAATCGTGCCGGCACTGCTCACGGCGGCCAGGCAGGCCGGGCAGGGGTCGTTCCTCACCGTCTTGAAGCGCTTCGGTTCGATCCGCTCGCCGGCGCTGCTGTCGTTCCCTCGTCCGGGTTACACGCTGACGCTGGACTTCCCCAACAGGGGAGCGGCGACACTTGCCCTGCTCGGCGAACTCGACCGCATGACGATCGCGGCCGGGGGGGCGGTCAATCCTTACAAGGATGCGCGCATGAGTGCGGCAACCTTCGTCGCTTCGTTCCCAGAGTGGCCGAGGCTGGAAGCGCTGCGCGATCCCGCCTTCATGTCCGACTTCTGGGCGCGCACGGCCGGGATTGTCGACCTGCGGCGGCGCGATGCAGAGGCAGCCGAATAGGTAAACTTAGAATGAATCGTGGTTTACGAAAGTTTAACATCCAGATTTACCCAAAAATGTCTTGTGGGTTCACGAAATCTTTTCAGATTTGTATTACCTAATATCACGGGGTGGCGGGCTACATGAAATATATCGTCTTCATTTTGTTTACGGTCATGACAAATGCCGCTGCGCAGCTGATGCTGAAGCAAGGCATGATGTCGCTCGGACCGCTTTCATTCGAGGGCACCAATCCGCTGATCAAGCTGTTGCAGATCGTCTTCAGCCCCTGGGTCTTCCTTGGCCTGTGCACCTTCGTCATTTCGATGGCCTCGCACCTCTACGTGCTTTCCAAGGTCGAGCTTTCCTTCGCCTATCCGTTTCTGAGCCTGGCTTACGTCGCGGTCGCGATCTTTGCCTATTTCGTCTTCCGAGAAGACCTGAATGGCTGGCGCATCGCCGGCATTGCCTGCATCTGCGTCGGCACGGTGCTGATCGCGCAAAGTGGGCGAGGGCATGAAGATCAGAGCGCTTCCATCACGCCCGACAAGATACAAGCAAACGAGATCGTTCGATGAGACATGTGATTTTCGGGGGTGACGGCTTTGTTGGCCGTCACCTAGCGCCGAAGCTTGTGGCCGACGGTGAAGAGGTTGTCGTCGCCGACATCGTCAGGAGCGACCTTGCGCATTACCGCACTGTCCGCTTCATCAAGTGCGACGTCACCGACCAAGGCTCGGTTGCCGCGGTCGGGCTGAAGGCCGACGACATGGTCTACAATTTGTCGGCCAAGATGCTGTCGCCGATCCAGGTGCGGGCGAAGCGGCACGACTTCTTCTTTCCGGTCAATTTCCACGGCACCGAGCACATCCTGGAGGCCATGGACAAGGCTGGTGCCCACAGGCTCGTCCACTATACGACCGACATGATCTATGGTCACACCGTCACCCAGCCGATGACCGAGGAGCACCCGGTCGCGCCGCTCGGCGAATATGGCTGGTCGAAGCAGAAGACCGAGGAACTGGCCGGCGAATGGCGCAAGCGCGGCATGTCGATCTCGCTGTTTCGCCCGCGCCTGATCATCGGGCCCGGCCGCCTCGGCATCCTCGAAAAGCTGTTCAAGCTGATCGACTGGAACTTTCCAGTGCCGATGATCGGTTCGGGCCGCAACCCTTATCAGTTCATCTCGGTGTTCGACTGCGCGGAGGCGGCGCGCGCCGCGTGGAAGGCCGGTGTGCCCAACGAGGCTTATAATCTCGGGTCGCTCAATCCGCCGCCGGTGAAGAAATTGCTTGGCGACCTGATCCGGCATGCCGGCTCGAAGTCGATCCTGCTGCCTACCCCCGGCTGGGCGGTCAAGCGCACGCTCGACCTGCTCGACCTCTTCAACATGCCGATCATGGATCCGGAGCAATATCTGATCGCCGACGAGGACTGCGTGCTCGACGTGTCCAAGGCCGGGCGGCAGCTCGGCTGGGTGCCGCAATACCGCGACGAGGACATGCTGATCGCCGCCTACAGCGAATACCGCGCCAAGAAGGCCGGGCAAGCCGTCGCCACCAAACATGTGCCCGCCGAATAGGGGCGCGCCGAACAGTTTATTGCGCACGACGCCAGTCGCGGGCGCGAACAGGAGATTGAAATGACCGTCATGGCCAAGCCGGAACAGACGAATACGCGCACCCTGGTCAGCGCGCCGACACTGTCGCCCGCCACCATCGCCAAGCCCGACCTGATCGCCGTCGAGCAGGCCAAGGCGATGGATGTCGCGGGGATGACCGAGCTGTTCAAGGCGCATCTCAACCCCGGCCAGCTGCATTTCATGAAGCTGCTCGGCTTCCACAAGATCAAGATCGAACGTGCAGAGGGCATGTTCTACATCGACCAGAACGGCCGCAAGATCCTCGATTTCTTCGGCGGCTTCGGGTCGCTGGCCTTCGGCCACAACCATCCGCGCATTCTGGAAGTGCGCAAGAAATTCCAGGAGGAGAAGCGGCAGGAAATCGCCATCGCGTTCATGTCGCAATATGCCGCCGCGTTGGCGCACAACATCGCCAAATGTTCGCCTGGCGATCTCGACATGGTGTTTTTGGGCTCGTCGGGCTCGGAAGCGATGGAGGCGGCTGTGAAGCTTGCCGAGCGTGCCGCCGGCTCTAAGCGGTCGAAAATCGTCTATGCCGAGAATTCATTCCACGGCAAGACCAAGGGTGTGCTGGGCATCACCGACGGCCAGCTCTACCGCGCCGACTTCAGGATGGCCGACAATACCGTCCGCATTCCCTTTGCCGATATCGAGGCCGTCGAG
The DNA here is from genome assembly GCF_006442275.1 of Mesorhizobium sp. B2-3-10. Lineage (NCBI taxonomy): Bacteria > Pseudomonadati > Pseudomonadota > Alphaproteobacteria > Hyphomicrobiales > Phyllobacteriaceae > Mesorhizobium > Mesorhizobium sp. B2-3-10. The sequence continues at coordinate 296,636 of NZ_VFVT01000006.1, read as the reverse complement.
CGCCTGTTCCGCTCCGATCCGGAGATCGGCGTCATCGTGCTGGAAACCATCCAGGGCGGCGGTGGCATCATCCAGGCGCCGACTGAATACTGGCAGAAGCTGCGGGCGCTGTGCGACCAGTATGGTGTGCTTTGGGTCGCCGACGAGGTGCAGTGCGGCTATGGCCGCTCGGGGCGCTTCTATGCCTTCGAGCATCATGGCGTCGTGCCCGATGTGACGGCACTGGCCAAATCGCTGGGTGCCGGCAAGGCCGCTGTCGGCGCGATGATTGCGCGCCGCGAAATCTACATGAAGGCCTACGGCACGCCGAAGACGGCGATGATCCATGCCATGGCCACTTTCGGTGGCATGGGCGAGGCGTGTGCCACGGCGATCGAGGGCATCAACGTGCTTTACGACGAGGGGCTGATCGACAACGCCGCCGTCACCGGCGAGTACCTGCTGCAGCGGCTGCAGGCACTCAGGGAAAAATACCCGAAGATCATCAAGGACGTGCGCGGCAAGGGTTTCATGGTCGGGCTGGAGTTTCACGACTTCTCGCAGACCTTGCCGATGGTGCTGCGCCCCATCGTTAGCGTGCTCGACGAGAAGCTGAAGGGTTCGCTGTCCGGTTTCGTCGGCGCGCTGCTGCTGCGCGACTACGACGTGCTCGTCGCCTTCACCGAATACAACCGCAACGTCATCCGGCTCGAGCCGCCGCTGATCTGCCAGCGCGAGCATGTCGATCGCTTCGTCGATGCCTTCGACAGTCTCTTGTCGCGCGGCATCGTGGCGATCGTGAAGGATTTCGTCAAAAGCCAAGTCCGTTGAGACGAACGTTCGCCGAGAAGACATGCTGACCAAGTCGCCCGCTCCGCAAAGTCCACTCGACCGGCTCGCCGAGGCCGGTCTGGCGTGGGGCGAGGGGACCTACGCGTGGCTGGCGGCTCCGATCGGTGCGGCTGCCTTCGCCCTCTATATGCTTTTGACGGCGTTCACGGCCTGGGTAATGCCCGACGCCAACTGGGACATGCTGCCCTATCTCGCCATGTCGGAGGAGAGCACCTACCCCGATGCGCAGGCACTGCATGACTATGCCTACAGCACCGTCAAATCGAGTGTCTCGGCGGCCGACTACAAGGCGCTGACGGACGATGGCGGCGGCTTCCGCAGCCACATGGCGCAGAACGCCGCCGATTTCCATTCGTTGCTCGGCATGTACCGGATCAAGTTCCTCTATGCCGAAATCCTGTCGACGCTGAGTTCCGTCATGTCGCCAGTCGAAGCGATGCGGCTGGTGCAGGTGTTTTCGGTCCTGCTGTTCGGCGCGATCACGCTGCTCTGGCTGCGCGGGGAAAAGGCACTGGCGTTGGCACCGGTGGTCGGCGCGGTGCTGATCATGGCCGATTTCGGCGACGCCGCGCGCGCTTCGACACCGGACCTGCTTACCTCGGCACTGCTGCTAGGCGGTCTCTTCGCTTATGTCCGAGGCCGCGAGGTGGCGACGGCGATCCTCCTCTTCCTCGCCTTCATGGTGCGGCCGGACAACATAGTTTTCCTCGCCGTTTTCGCTGTGCTGCTGGTCCTGTTCCGGCAGAAGGCCTGGGGCGTGCTGGTCGGCTTTGCCGCTTCGCTCGCCGCGTATTTTGCCATTTCGCACTGGGCCCATCATCCCGGCTGGTGGCCGCATCTGTGGTTTTCCAGCATCGGGCAGCACTACAATATGGACGGGTTTGAGCCGGCTTTTTCCGTCATCGCCTATCTCCGGGCGTTTGCCGCCTCGCTGCTGCGCGCCGTCAACCTGAACAGCTGGGTCGGGGTCTCGGTTCTGGCGCTGGCCGGGTGGTTTGCGGCCAACCGCTCCGGCTTCAGGCTCGGCCGCCGCGCGGGCATTCTGTTTGCTGCGCTGGTGCTCGGTGCGCTCGCCAAATTCAGCGTCTTCCCGATCCACGACACGCGCATTTATTTCCCGCATCTGATCCCGCCATTCCTGCTGCTGGCACCGCCCTTCATGGCGTTGTGGGCGGCGGTCACCGGCCAGCACCGCGCCGCCCTGCACGTCATACCAGGAGACAAATCATGAGTTCAGTTTCCAACCTGGCGCGCATTGCCCTGTCGCTCGGGCTTCCCGCCGGCCTGCTCGATCGCGGGCCGTCGCTGCGCGGCACCAAGTTCCTCGCCAAGGCGGCGCTGAAGGCACGCTTCAGTGATAGCGGCCGGCCATTCCAGATGGTCAATGTCGGCGCCTGCGATGGCGCGCTGTTCGATGACGTGACGCCTTGGCTGCACCGCATTCCGAAGGCCCGCGCCATGCTGGTCGAGCCGATCCCGTACAACCAGAAACGGCTGCGCGCCAATTACCCTGACACGGACCGCTTCGTCATCGAACCCGTCGCGGTAACGAGAACTAAAGGCACGATCACGGTCCACACCTTTGACGCTGCCGCACTCGAAGCCGGCACGCTGCCGATCGAGTTTATCGGCTGCTCGTCGGTGACCGACACCAACCTGATGTCGGGCAAGAATGCCTGGGGCGAGGCTGACGCCAATTTCAACAAGTTCGCGCCGCATCTGAAAGACATCGAGGTGCCGTCGGAGACCTTGCAGACATTGCTCGACCGCAACGGCATCACCCATATCGACGCCTTCCTCGTCGATTGTGAAGGCGCCGACTGGATCGTGTTCGAGCAGCTCGACCTCAAGCGCTATCGTCCCGGCATGATCAAGGTCGAGGTTGGTGCGCTGCCCGCGCCGGAGATCGGACAGGTCGTGGTCAAGCTGAAGACGGCGGGCTATCAGGTCGGCTTCCAGGCCGAGGACGTCTGGGCTTTCGCCTGACGGGTAGATGTTTTTCCTGATTTGGGGAGGGGTCGCGCGGCATCCGAGGCGTGTCGCAAACAGGCGGTAGCGCCGTCCCCGTCGCCTGCATATTGTGCGCCGATCAGACGGGCGCCGACGCCGCCCGCAACAGCATTCTGGAGTCGCGGGCAATGGCAGAGTTTCCGAAAAAGGCGAAGGTCGTCATCATTGGCCTCGGCGGCATTGTCGGCGCATCGATCGCCCATCATCTGATCGAGCGCGGCTGGGACGACATTGTCGGCATCGACAAATCAGGCATCCCGACCGATATCGGCTCGACCGCGCACGCTTCCGACTTTTGCTACACCACCAGCCACGATTTCCTGTCGTGCTGGACGACGCTCTATTCCATCGATTTCTACGAGAAGATGGGTCACTACGCGCGCGTCGGCGGCCTCGAGGTCGCCCGTGTCGGCGACGACGGCCGCATGGATGAGATCAAGCGAAAGATCGCCTCGGCCAAGGCGTTCGGCACACGCGCTCGCCTGATCGACCCCGTCGAGATCAAGAAAAAATTCCCGTTGATCGAACAGGATCTGGTGCAGGGCGGCCTGTGGGATCCGGATGCCGGCCTCGTTATTCCGCGCTCGCAGACCGTTGCCGGCAAGCTGGTCGACCAGGCGGAAGCCTCCGGCAAGCTCAAATCGTTCGCCAACACGCCGGCGAAGTCGCTCGTGGTCAAGGACGGCCGCATCAGTGCCGTGGTGACCGACCGCGGCACGATCGAGGCCGACTATGTCATCGTCTGCGCCGGCATCTGGGGCCGGCTGATCGCCGAGATGGTCGGCGAGGACCTGCCGGTCATGCCGATCGACCATCCGCTGACCTTCTTCGGCCCGTATACCGAGTTTGCCGGCACCGGCAAGGAGATCGGTTGGCCACTGCTGCGCGACCAGGGCAACTCGGCCTATATGCGCGACACCGGCGATCCCAAGACCGCCGAGGGCGGCCAGATCGAATGGGGTTACTACGAAGAGACCAATCCGCGCCTCTGCCATCCGCGCGACCTGCTGGAGAAGGACCAGGCACGGCTGTCGCCGTCGCAGCGTGATCTCGACATGGAGCAGATCCTGGCGCCGCTCGAGCGCGCCATGGAACTGACGCCGATCCTGGGCGAACTCGGCTATAACGAGAGCCATTCCTTCAACGGGCTGCTGCAGGTGACGGCCGATGGCGGCCCGTCCATGGGCGAGAGCCAGAAGGTGAGGGGCCTGTGGTACGCCGTCGCCATATGGGTCAAGGACGGCCCTGGCATGGGCAAGCTGATCGCCGACTGGATGACGGATGGCCGCACCGCGATCGACCACCACGCCATCGACTATGCGCGCTTCTATCCGCACCAGACCAAGGAACAATTCATCTGGGATCGCTGCACCGAGACGGCGATGAAGGTCTACAACCCGGCGGTGCATCCGCGCGAACCCTTCTCCAAGGCCCGCAACATCAGGCGCTCGCCGTTCTGGGAGCGTGAAAAGGAACTCGGCGGTTATTTCATGGAGCTGGGCGGCTGGGAGCGTGCGCATGGCTATGCCGCCAACGAGCATCTGCTTGAGAAGTATGGAAACCGCGTGCCGGTGCGCGAGAACGAATGGGACAACCGCCATTTCTGGCGCGTCTCCAACGCCGAGCATCTGGCGATGAGCGAGGATTGCGGTATCGTCAACCTCTCGCATTTCTCGATGTATGACATCGAAGGACCCGACCATGTCGCGCTGCTGGAATGGCTGTGCGCGGCCAAGATCGGCGGCGACAACAACATCGGCAAGGGCATCTACACCCACTTCCTCGATGAGCAAGGCATGGTGCGCGCCGACTTCACGGTGATCCGCATGGCCGACCGCTGTAGGCTGATCGACGGCGCCGACGCTGGGCCGCGCGACTACCAGTACATGCGCCGCACGGCTCAGGACAAAGGGTTCGACGTCACCATCACCGACGTGACCGAGAAGTACGTCACCATCGGCATCTGGGGGCCGAATGCCCGCACGACGTTGCAAAAGGTGGTCGAGAACCCGGATGGGCTTTCGCCGGAGAATTTTCCGTTCGCGGCGATCAAGCCGGTCCGGATCGGCGGCAAGGACGTTACGGCGTTCCGTATTTCCTATGTCGGCGAGCAGGGCTGGGAACTGCATATGCGCTACGAGGATGGTCTCGCCGTCTGGGACGCGCTGCGCTCGACCGGTGTCATGCCATTCGGCGTCGAGACCTACGCCAATACGCGCCGCATGGAGAAGAGCCTGCGGCTGCAGAACGCCGACCTCTTGACCGAGTATAATCTGCTGGAAGCCGATCTCGCCCGCCCGAAGGTCAAGGAGAACGATTTCTGCGGCAAGGCCAAGCACTTGGAGTATCGTGAGCGCGCGCACCAGCCGGCGATGCTATGCACGCTGGTGATGACCGAGAACAAGGATTCCAGGGGTGTCGCCCGCTATCCCGTCGGCATCATGCCGGTGATGGACCCCGAGAGCGGGGAAACACTGGTCGACGAACTCGGCCGCCGCTCCTTCACGACATCGGTCGCCTATGGCCCGACGATCGGCAAGAACATCGCGCTCGCCTATCTGCCCTGGGCCTATGCCCAGGAAGGCCGCAAGCTCAAGGTCGAGTATTTCGGCGAGACCTATCCGGTCGAGGTCGCCAGCGTCGGCTACAAGCCGCTTTACGACCCGGAGAATCTCAAGCCGCGGAGCTGAGCCTTCGCCAAGAATTTCGCGCGTGTTCGGATGAGCCCGGCCCAGGTCGGGCTTTTCTCTTTTTCAGCTGTCGATTCTGGCTTACCCTCGCGGCATGTCTGGTTTTGGCACTGCAAGACATCTGCTTTCGAGCGTCGTCGCGCTGGCGCTGACGCTCTGGCCGACGACAATGTCTCGCGCAGACGAGCCGGTCGATGTCGAACTGGTGCTGGCGGTGGACGTGTCGCTGTCGATGTCGGCCGACGAGCTCGAGATCCAGCGTCATGGCTACGCGGCGGCGCTGACGCACGACAATGTGCTGCAGGCGATTACCGATGGCGCCTATGGCAAGATCGCCGTCACCTACGTCGAATGGGCCGGCACCAACTGGCAAAGCGTCATCGTGCCGTGGACAGCGATCGCGACCCGGGCCGATGCGGAGCGGGTGGTGGCGCAATTGTCGGCTCAGCCGCCCAACAGCGCGCGGCGCACCTCGATCTCCGGCGCGCTGGAGTTCGGCAGCGACCTTTTCGCCGAAAGCGGCTACCAGGGAACCAAGCGCGTCATCGACATTTCGGGCGACGGGCCAAACAACCAGGGCGCGCCGGTCAATCTCGCCCGCGACGGGGTGGTCAGGCAAGGCATAGTCATCAACGGCCTGCCGCTGATGACCCGAGGCGGCTTTTCCGGCGTCTATGACGTCAACGATCTCGATCGCTACTACAGCGACTGCGTCATCGGCGGTCCCGGCGCCTTCATGATTCCGGTTAACGACTGGACGCAATTTCCCGAAGCCATCCGCCGCAAGCTGGTGCTGGAGCTTGCCGGCCCGGCGTCACTGCAATGGGCGGCGGAGGAGGCGGATCACCCGCCAGTGGTGCTGGCCCAGGACAAACCCGCCGCCGACTGCCAGGTCGGCGAGAAAATGTGGCGCAACCGCAACTGGATGCCCGACGCCAGATAGCGCTATCCCAAACCGGATTGCCGGCTGCTTTGCGCGCAAACACGGTCCTGTTGATTGACAAGCCCATCGGCCTCTGTGAACAATTTCCCGCAGAAAAACAAAAGGGGAACCGATATGAACAGAATAACCGTCCTTGCCGCGACATTGACACTTGCCACAGGCTTGTCCGCGCCGGCGATGGCCGCCACATCGCTCACCATCGGCATCAGCGGATGGACCGGATTCGCGCCGCTGACACTCGCCAAGCAGGCAGGGCTGTTCGAGAAGCATGGGCTCGATGTGACCTTGAAGAAGGTGCCGCAGGCCAGCCGTCCGCTCGCCATCGCCAGCGGCGACCTGCAATGCGCCGCCACCACGGTCGAGACGTGGCTGGTCTGGAACGCCAGCGGGGTGACCACCAAGCAGATTTTCCAGCTCGACAAATCCTATGGCGCCGACGGCATTGTGGTGCGCAACGACATCAAGACGGTCGCCGATCTCAAGGGCAAGACCGTCGCTTCCTCGGCGCCTGGAACGTCGCCCTACTTCCTGCTGGCCTGGGTGCTGAACAAGAACGGCATGTCGACCAAGGATGTCACGGTCGTCAATCTCGAACCCGACGCGGCGGCGCAAGCCTTCCTCGCCGGCCAGAACGATGCGGCCGTCACCTACGAGCCCTTCATCTCGGCCGTGCGCGACAAGGCCGACCAGGGGCATATCCTGGCGACCACGCTCGACTATCCGATGGTTCTCGACACGGTCGGCTGCACGCCCGAATTCCTCAAGGCCAATCCCGACGCCGCCAAGGCGCTTGCCGACAGCTATTTCGACGCCCTCGACATGATCAAGAAGGAGCCGCAGAAATCCTACGAGATCATGGGCGCCGACGTGAAACAGTCGGCCAAGGAATTCGAGGATTCGGCAAAGTACCTGAAATGGGCCGACAAGGCCGAGAACAAGCAGTTCTTCACCAAGGAATTCCAGGACTTTTCCAAGACCGCCGGCGATCTGCTGCTGCAAATGGGGCTGATCAAGGAGGCACCCGACGTCGCCACTCTGGCCGACACCGGCGCCGTGGCGAATTGACGGTTCAACCCTTGGGCACCGTGCGGTGGCGCAGAGCGCCGCCGCCTTGCCGCTGACAAAGGACGAAGATGCGCCCCTTGCATCCTGTCTCTCCGAGCCTGCGAACAGTGCTCGGTATCTCCTTCTTCGTGCTGTTCGTGGCCTTCTGGGCCTGGATCACGCTTGGCGGCCACGTCAACCGCATCTTCCTCGCCGATCCGCTGTCGATGCTGCGGGATGGCTGGCGGCTGCTGGTCGAGGATCGTTTCTGGCTCGACATACTGATCACCATCTGGCGGGTCTTCGGCGGCTTTGTACTGGCCTCGGTCGTCGCGGTGCCGCTCGGCATCGCCATGGGCGCCTGGAAGCCGGTGGAAGCGTTTCTGGAGCCCTTCGTCTCCTTCGCCCGCTATCTGCCGGCGTCGGCCTTCATTCCGCTGCTCATCCTTTGGGCCGGCATTGGCGAGCTGGAAAAACTGCTCGTCATCTTCGTCGGCTCGGTGTTCCAGATCATCCTGATCATTGCCGTCAAGGTTGGGGCCACGCGGCGCGACCTGGTCGAGGCCGCTTATACGCTGGGCTCGACCAACAATGGCATCGTCAGGCGGGTCATCATGCCGGCCAATGCGCCCGAGATCGCCGAGACGCTACGGCTGGTGCTCGGCTGGGCATGGACCTATGTCATCGTGGCCGAATTGATCGGCTCATCGTCGGGCATCGGTTACATGATCATCAACAGCCAGTCGCGGCTGGCGACCGGGCAGATCATCTTCGGCATCATCGTCATCGGCCTGATCGGGCTGTTGTCCGATTTTGCGTTCAAGGCGTTCAACCGCTGGCTCTTTCCATGGAGCCTGGCGTGAGCAAGCTTCTTATCGAGGGTGTCTCGCGAACCTTTGCCGGCGTGCGGGGTGGAGAACCCGTCAAGGCGCTGATGCCAATCGACCTGGCGGTGGCGGCCAACGACTTCATCACCGTTTTGGGACCGTCAGGTTGCGGAAAGTCGACACTGTTGAGGATCGTCGCCGGCTTGGAGGCGCCAAGCGAAGGCCGAGTTCTGCTGGACGGCAAGACGGTGACGCGGCCCGGGCCGGACCGCGGCATGGTCTTCCAGTCCTACACGCTGTTTCCATGGCTGACGGTCGCCGAAAACATCGGCTTCGGCCTGCGCGAACGGGGGATGGCCGAAAAGGAGCGGGACGACATTGTCGCTTCCTATGTCGATCTCGTCGGGCTGAAGGGGTTCGAGAAGCATTGGCCGAAACAGCTTTCAGGGGGCATGCAGCAGCGCACGGCGATTGCCCGGGCGCTAGCCAACGATCCCGAAATCCTGTTGCTGGACGAGCCGTTCGGGGCGCTGGACAACCAGACACGCGGGCTGATGCAGGAATTGCTGCTCGGCATATGGGAACGGCGCAAGAAAACGGTGCTGTTCGTCACTCACGACATTGAGGAGGCGATCTTCATGGCCTCGCGCGTGATCGTGATGACGGCGCGGCCCGGCCGCATCAAGTCGGATGTCTCCATCAACCTGCCGCATCCCAGGCACTACACGCTGAAGACCAGTCCCGAATTCTCGGCGTTGAAGGCGCGGCTGACCGAGGACATCCGCGTCGAGGCGATGCGGACGGCGCAAGTGCGGTCGGCCGAGACCTGATCGGGATCAGGCTGCCAGCAATTGCTTGCGGTCGACGCGTTCCTGCTGCGGCGAGCGGGCGTAGAGCTCGCGGTAACATTTCGAGAAATGCGAGGCCGAGACGAAGCCGCAGGCGACCGCCACCTCGACCACCGGCAGCGACGATTGGATCAAGAGATGCCGGGCGCGGTCGAGGCGGATTTCGAGGTAGTAACGGGCAGGCGACCGTCCCATCTCGGTGCGGAACAGGCGCTCGATCTGGCGACGCGACAGGTCGACATGGTCGGCGATCTCGATCAGCGACAGCGGCTCGGACAGATTGGCCTCCATCAGCTCGATGATGGTCAGCACTTTCGAGTTCTGCACGCCGAGGCGGGCGCGCAGCGGCAGGCGCTGGCGGTCGGTCGGACTGCGCACACGATCGGTCAGCACCTGCTCGCACACGCGGTTGACGAGGTTCTCGTCGAAATCGTCGCCGATCAGCTTCAGCATCATGTCAAGCGCGGCGGTGCCGCCGGCGCAGGTGTAGATGTTCTGGTCGATCTCGAACAGGTCGGCAAAGACATTGGCCTTCGGGAACGCTTCGGAAAAACCGGGCAGGTTTTCCCAATGGATGGCACAGCGCTTGTTGGACAGGAGCCCGGCGGCGGCGAGGATATGTGCACCGGTGCACAGGCCGCCGACGGCGACGCCGCGATTGTATTCCTCGCGCAGCCAGGCAAAGGCGGACTTGTTCTGGTAGCGCTCGACATTGGTGCCGCTGCAGACGATGGCCATATTCGGGCGATCCGGCCCCGCCATCTTCTTGCGTTCCTCCTCCAGCGAGGTGTTGACCGCACACTCGACGCCGTTCGAGGCGCGCACCGGCTTGCCGTCGATGCTGGCGAGGCGCCAGCGATAGGCCTCGTAGCCGAGCATCCGATTGGCCGAGCGCAGCGGGTCGAGCGCTGTCGCAAAAGCGATCATGGTGAAATCGGGGATAAGGAAGAACACAAACGATCGCTTGATCGGATGCTTGACGGCGTTCACGGGGAACCTCATCTGGCCATGACGCGAACAGGATGTCGCGAATAGCATAGCGTCATCAGGAAAAACCATTCCTGTCAATCGTCTAGACGGCTTTGGGAAGATTAAATTTGCGACATGGGTCGCAAATGGGCAATCGCCGCGCGGTGCTGCTCGAACCAGGCCACCGTCAGGTTGTGAAAGGCGATGGAAGCGCAACAAAATAAACGCCGCCTCGGCGGACCGAGGCGGCGGCAGTCAACCCTGAAGCCGCGGCAGGGGCGCGGCTCTGGAGGTGTCTTGTATTTTCGATTTCTACGCAGTTCCGGCCGGGAAAATACGGTTTTCCTGGAACCGCGCTCGTTCAGGCGACGAAGCCGAGACGTGCCGCGGCCATGGCGCCGGTCTGGCCGGGCATGGTGTTGGCAAGACGCTGACGCTCGAGAGCGGTGGTCAGGTTCATTTCGCGGCGGGCGAAGAGGCGGGCAAAAAGCTTCATGATCATCTCCAATCGGTTGCTCGCGCATTGGCCCGAAAATCGAATTGATTTTCGGAAAGCACGATGCGCAGACTCAAAGTGTTAGAGCGTACTTTGTGCGTCCAATAGGACGCACGTCGCTCTAAACGGGTCGCCTTCGCTTGATGGAGTGGGGCAGCTCGTTTGCTGACGGTGATATAGGCTTGTGTGAGCAGGAACTAAATCGCAAAAGCGAAGCGCTTGATATGAAAAGCGACACCGGATGCGACATATTTTGGCAAGCTACGAGCAATATGCCTAGGATTTATGAATATTTACAGGAAGTTAATCAAAAAATCGAGCTGCTATGCGGCTTGCTCATATGCGCCATGCAGCGGCGGCATGGCTCATGAATTCGTTTGAATACAAATAAAATAGGAGAAGGCCTGCCGGGCGGGCTGCGCGGCAGGCCTTCAGCACGGGGTACACACGATTTACTTTGCTCCAGCCCAGGATCCGACGCCGCTGCGAATGCCGGTCTTGGCGTCGGAAGCTTCCGGCCAGCCGATATCCTTCTGCAGCTCGATCGGCAGTGAACGGATGGCGCGTTCGGTCTGGTAGCGGGCGCGGGCCGCGTTGAATTCGGTCGCGATGCGGCCGAGGGACGATAGGATAAACATTTCGATCTCCTTTGCTACGGCACGGCAGGCGCCGGCAATGCGTTACGTCAGGTCTGTTTCAGCTTCATTTCACGTCGAATGCAGGTCTGCGCCGTGGTCGTTTCGTGGCCGCTTTTGGCAGCATGCTGCTTCGATGGAGTTGACTATGCTCCCGGTCTGATGTTCAATCAAACGAAATGGAATGATGTTTTGTATCAGAAAAATTGAAGGTCGATCGTCATGAACGCCCCACTCAATCACCCGCTGCCGCTGCTCGACCTCGACGTTTTGCGCACCTTCGTGGCGATTGCCGAGACCGGCAGCTTCACCACCGCGGCCAATGCGGTGTTTCGGACGCCGTCGGCCGTCTCCATGCAGATCAAGAAGCTGGAGGATATTCTCGGCCGCTCGGTGTTCGCGCGCGACGCGCGTTCGGTGACGCTGACCACGGACGGCGAAATGCTGCTCGGCTATGCCCGGCGGCTTTTGTCGATCAACCGCGAGGTGGTGTCGAAGTTCATCATCCCCGATATTGTCGGGGTGGTGCGGCTCGGCTCACCTGACGACTATGGCGAGCGCGTGCTGCCGCATGTGTTGAAGCGTTTCGCGCAGTCGCATCCCTCGATCGCCGTCGACGTCACCATCGACCAGAGCAGCAATCTGCGCCGGCGCATGGATGACCGGGCGCTCGACATCACGCTGTTGACCAATTCGTACAAGACCAGCGCGCTCGGTGCCGAGGTGCTGTTGACCGAGCCGATCGTGTGGGCCGGCGCCAAGGGCGGCTGCGCGCATCTGCGCGAACCGCTGCCGGTTTCGCTTTGGGAAGAGGGCTGTGCCTGGCGGGCCGGCGCGCTCGAGGCATTGGGCCGCGAGGGCCGCAACTATCGCGTCGCTTATATGAGTGCCCATACCGCAGGCCAGCGCGCCGCGATCATGGCCGACCTCGCGGTCGCGCCGCTGCCGAGATCGTTCCTGGGCAACGACATGGTCGAACTCTGCCCTAAGGACGGAATGCCCGATATCGGCACTTACAATCTTGCCATGGTGGTGGCGCCGGACGCCAGCGCGCCGGTCAAGGCCGTCGCCGACCACATCCGCGCGACCTTCGAAGTGTTCAGGGAAACCGGCAAGTTCTGATCGATGTCGTGGGGCCGAGTTTCAGTGCTCGGCGATCTCGTCACGTTCGCCGAGCCGATTGATCGTCTGGCCGAAATGGTTGGTGTGCTGGGATGAAGCCTTGGTCGACGACTTGACCGTTTCCCTTTCAGCCCGAGTGTAGGCGTCGTCGGTGAGAAACGCGACGATGTGCTGACGCGCGCGCCGCGCTTCCGGCATGTCAATCAGCGGCCAGACGTGGAACATGCCTTCCTCGTAGATCAGCTCCACCTCGACACCGGCGGCGCTGGCTTTTTGTGCAAAGATGAGATTGTCGGGCGTGAGAAGATCGCGGGAGCCCGTCAGGAGCAGTGTCTTCGGCAATACCGACAGATCGCCATAGACCGGGCTGATACGCCAGTCTGTCGGATCCAATCCGGCACTATAGAGCCGGATTGCCTCACGCCCGCCGGCGATGCCCAACCATGGATCATTCCGCTCCGCCTCAAACACTTCGGGGTTCGCGAGCGAGACGTCGAGGCCGGGTGAAATCAGCACATGGCGCGACGGCACCGGCAAACCCTCGTCCGCCGCCATCATGGTCAGCACCACGGCCATGTTGCCGCCGGCGGAATCGCCCATGAAGACGATATCTTCCGCCTCTGTCTCATCGAGCATCTGGCGGTAGACAGCGCCGACCATGCCGAACATGGCGTGGAAATCGTGTTCCGGGGCGATAGGGTAGATCGGCACGGTGATGCCGTAGCCCAGCCGGTCGGCCATGTCGGCGATCAGATACCAGTGATAGGGCGTGATCTCAAAGACATAAGCGCCGCCATGCAGGTAGAGTATCCGCTTGTGCTCTCCGGCCTTGGGGGCGATTTCGTAGACCGGAAAACCGTCCACGCTGCGCGTCTGGATTTCGAAACGCTGATGCAGCGCGGCCGGCGGATGATGATCCTCCGTCTTGCGCGCGGCGGCGATCCAGCGCTGCAGGTTTTCCGGGCTGGAAAAGGCTTGCTTGCGGCTGTGCCTGAGCACGAAGGACACAACGTGGCTTTTCAAACTTGGCATGCGAATACACGAACTTCGGCTGCAGCCGACTAAGAGAACTCCCCCTTGTAACGAAGATCGTGCCTTGGCCGAGAATGTCAAGATTTACGGCGTGCCCACACGCTGGTGTGATCCGCGCGTCGTCGGCGCCGCGGCAAAAGTGCCGTGCGCAATCGGTTGCTGGTGGCCATCGGGGATGTGTGGGATCCCCGGTGGACGCCGAGCAATTTGTATTTGTCGGCGAACGTCGTCACCGCGTGGAGCCTAGCAGCAGCGAGGCGAGTGTGGCCTGCGGATCGTTCGGCGGCGATGCCGGCCAGCCGATGTCCTTCTGGACATGCGCCGGCAAGCTGTTCAGCGCGCGGATCGATTTGTTCCTGGCGTGGGCTTGCCTGATGGCCACACCCAAGCGGCCGAAATTTTCGAACATCGTCATTGTCATCTCCCCTGAAGAACGGCGATGGCCAAGGACTGTCCTCAGCCGCCGTTCGATGTGCGGGTAAATGCGCTGTGCATGTATCTGCTGGATTTCGCGAAAACAGCGTTTCGGTTTCCGGATCGGACGATCCGGAAACATTTGCATACAAATAAATCGAGGGAGTGGCCGGCGCGTCTATTCGCGGCTGCGCCGAGCAGCATGGCCTTCGCGGGAGCGCCGGCGCGGAGCTGCATCTCCGGCGATGCCATCCTCGCTCACCGTCTTGCGCGGTGGCAGCTTCACCGCCGCCGCCAGTTTCGGGAACGGGTCGACCTTGTTGGGCAGCGCCATGGCGTAGACGAAGTGCTCCTGGAATTTCGGCTCGAGCGCCGTCTCGATCTTTTCGATCTGGCTCACCGTCTCCTCGATCTCGCGGCGATAGCCGCGATTGAGCAGCGCCATGCGAGCACCCGCGCCGGCGGCGTTGCCCACGGCCGAAACCTTGTCGAGGTCGCAATCGGGGATGAGACCTAGCACCATGGCGTATTTCGGATCGATGAAGGAGCCGAAGGCACCGGCGAAGTGGATGCGGTCGACATGCTCGGTGTTCTGTTTTTCCATCAGCAGCTTGGTGCCGGCATAGAGCGCCGCCTTGGCCAACTGAATGGCACGCACGTCTGTCTGGGTGATGGTGATCTTGGGTTCGCCTTCCTTCAGCACGTAGGAGAAGGTGCGGCCGTTGGCGACGACGCGCGGCGAGCGCGCGGCAAGCGATCCGTCGACGACACCATCCTCGGAGATGATGCCGGCGAGATACATTTCGGCGACGATCTCGATGATGCCAGAGCCGCAAATGCCGGTGACGCCGGTCGCCTGCACGCTGTCGAGGAAGCCGGGCTCGTCGGACCACAGTTCCGAGCCGATGACGCGGTATTTCGGCTCCAGCGTGTCTGGATCGATGCGCACGCGCTCGATGGCGCCGGGCGCAGCCCGCTGGCCACCGGAGATTTCGGCGCCTTCGAAAGCCGGACCGGTAGGCGAGGAAGCAGCGACTACCCGTGTACGGTTTCCGAGTACGATCTCGGCATTGGTGCCGACGTCCACGATCAGCATCATCTCGTCCTGGCGGTGCGGGCCTTCGGACAGGGTCACGGCCGCCGCGTCGGCGCCGACATGACCGGCGATGCAAGGCAACATATAGAGCCGTGCGCCCTGGTTGAGCTTCAGCCCGATGTCGGAGGCCTTGATGCGAACGGCGCCCGAGACGGCAAGCGCGAAGGGCGCGCCACCGAGTTCGGTCGGATCGATGCCGAGGAACAGGTGATGCATGATCGGATTGCCGACGAAGACGGAATCCAGGATGTCGTTGCGCTGGACATTGCCTTCCGCGCAAACCTTATCGACGAGGCCGGAGATTGCCTCGCGGACAGCAACCGTCATGCCTTCGCGGCCATCCGGGTTCATCATCACATAGGAGACGCGGCTCATCAGATCCTCGCCGAAGCGGATCTGCGGGTTCGACGTTCCGGACGAGGCGGCGACGCGGCCCGACAGCAGCGACACCAAATGCATGGCGATGGTGGTCGAGCCGATGTCGCAGGCCAGGCCATAGGCCTCGTTCTTGAGGCCCGGCCACAGCGCGATGACGCGCGCTGTCTCGGTGTCCGTATCCTTGTAGATGGCGGCGGTCGCCGTCCAGTTGCCCTTGCGCAAAATACCTTGCACCTGCGGCAGCAGATAAAAATCGAAGTCCAGGCTTTTGAGGTTCCAGTCCTTCATCAGGGCGATCTTCAGGCGGTCGAGATCGCCAAGCGGCTTGTGCATGTCTGGTTCTTCGATCTCGACGTAGCACATGCGGATCGCGGAATCGCGGGCGATGACCCTGGTGTCGGCATCCTTGCGGATGGTCTGGGCGTTGATGACCGTGTCCTGCGGCACGTCAATGACGAGATCGCCGAGAATCTGGGCGGAGCAGGAGAGGCGGCGCCGTTCGGGCAGGCCGCGCACACGTTCATAGCGCTCTTCCTTAGGGCCTTTGGGTGATATGTGGTCGTTTGAGGAGGTGATCTTGTGCTTGGCGAAATTGCCTTCCTGCACCTCGATCTGGCAGCGTCCGCAAGTGGCGCGTCCGCCGCACACGCTCTCGACATAGACGCCGAGCTGGCGCGCGGCGTCGAGCACGGGCGTGCCGACAGGGAACCGCCCGCGCTTGCCTGACGGCATGAACAGCACGAGCGGATCGGTTATGTTTGCAGGCGAGTTCACGATTGCGCGCTTATCCCCGGCCCATGCGGGCTTCACGGCCACCGCGTCGGCGGCCGCCATTGCCGCCGCCTTCGCCCGGCGCGTTGACCGCTGTCGGCGCCGCCACCGCCTGGCCGCCTTCGGCCGGCTTGTAATCCTTGTAGGTCTTGATCCATTTGGTGCAGTTCTCGTCGGTGCCGTTCAGCACGTTGGCGCCGCGCACCGCTTCCATTTCCTGCGGGCGCACCGGGTTCATGATTGCCGAGGTCATGCCGGCGCCGATCACCATCGGGATGAAGGCGGCGTTGATGCCATGGCGGTGCGGCAGGCCGAAGGAGATGTTGGAGAGGCCGCAGGTGGTGTTGACCTTGAGCTCTTCGCGGAGCCGACGCAGCAGGGCGAACACCTGGCGGCCGGCATCGCCCAGCGCGCCGATCGGCATCACCAGCGGATCGACTACGACGTCATGCGCCGGGATGCCGAAATCGGCGCAGCGCTGCACGATCTTCTTGGCGACGGCAAAGCGCACGTCCGGATCCATCGAAATGCCGGTCTCGTCGTTGGAGATGGCGACGACCGGCACATTGTATTTCTTGATCAGCGGCAGGATGGCCTCGAGCTTTTCCTCCTCGCCGGTGACGGAATTGACCAACGGGCGGCCCTTGGCGACTTTCAGCGCGGCTTCGATCGCGGCGGTGACGGAACTGTCGATCGACAGCGGCAGATCGACCAGTCCCTGGACGATCTCCAGCGTCTGCACCAGAAGGCCAGGTTCGGTTTCGTTCGGGTTGACCGAGGTGACGCCGGCATTGACGTCGAGCATGGTGGCGCCGCAGGCGGCCTGCTCCAGCGCGTCCTTGATGACGGTCTCGAAATTGCCAACCACCATCTCGGCGGCGAGCTTCTTGCGGCCGGTCGGGTTGATGCGTTCGCCAATCACGCAGAAAGGCTGGTCGAAGCCGATGATGATTTCTCGTGTCGCCGAGGCGACGATGGTCCGGGTCATGAAATCTCTCCGTCGTGATATAAAGAGTTCTTTATATCGTTATCTCTTGTCGATCAAGCGAATGGTCGCTCTCCGCGGAAGTCAATGCGCGGTCTTCACCATGTCCACCTGGGTTTCGGTAATGTCGTCGTGCAGGATGCGGTCCAGCCGGTCGGCAACCATCTGGTCGTCGCGGCGGATCTCGCGCTTCCACGGCTGGCGGCCCTTCAGCACGCCCGATTCATCGACGATCTCGGCGACATATTCCTCCTGGCGATAGGCCATCACATGGATGCCGGAGACACCGGGAATTTCCTTCACCTCGTTGATGATGTCGGTGCAGAGCTGCTTGCCTTCCTTCTTCTGGTCCTGGGCGCCTTCCAGCCGCTTGATGATAGCGTCAGGGATATGGATGCCCGGCACGTTGGAGCGGATCCATTTTGCCGTCTTGGCGGAAGCGAGAGGGCCGACGCCACACAGGATGAACACTTTCTCGGTGTGGCCGAGATCACGCGCCTTCTGCATGAAGGTCTTGAACATCGGCACGTCGAAGCAATACTGCGTCTGCACGAACTGCGCGCCGGCGGCGATCTTCTTGCCGAGATGGATCGGGCGAAAGTCGAAAGGCGGCGCGAACGGATTGACGGCAGCGCCCAGGAACAGCTGCGGCGGCGTCGTCAGCTTGCGGCCGGACAGAAACTTGCCGTTGTCTCGCATGATGCGGCAGGTTTCCAACAGCGACATGGAATCGAGGTCGAACACCGGCTTGGCGCCCGGCTGGTCCCCGGCCTGCACGCCGTCGCCGGTCAGGCACAGCATGTTGGCGACGCCCATCGCGGCGCCGCCCAGCACGTCGCCCTGGATGGCGATGCGGTTCTTGTCGCGGCAGGCGATCTGCATGATCGGGGCGTAGCCCATGCGGGTCAGAAGTGCACAGATGCCGACCGACGACATATGGCAATTGGCGCCGGACGCATCGACGGCGTTGATGGCGTCGACCCAGCCGTCGAAGATCTTCGCACGGTTGTAGACATCCTCCGGATCGGCGCTGTCGGGCGGGTTCAGTTCGGTCGTCACCGCAAACTCGCCGCGCCTGAGCACGCGCTCCAGCCGGCCGCGCGAGGTGTGGCCGGGCAGGGGATCGAGCGGCAAATGGATGCCGGCCGGATTTTCGTCGAGCTGGCGGCCGGTCACGCGGAGGCTCCGGTCTTCGCGGCAGCGGCGGCTTCACGGGCTGCCGCAGCCTGCGCGGTCACCCGCAGCCAGGCAGAGGTTTCGCGCAACGACTGGTCGACCGGCTTCTGCACGGTGAGGATCCTGTCGGAGTTGACCATGTTCTGCGAACCTTCCCAGGCCTTGACCCAGACGCAGGGCATATCGGGTTCGACCTCGCAATTGCCGTTGGCGCGCACGCCGCCGCAAGGGCCGTTGCGCAACTGCTTGGGGCAGTTCATCGGGCAAGACATGCCGGTCGAGGACAGGATGCACTGACCGCACATGCGGCAGTCGAACATGAAGCCTTTTACGCGCTTTTCGACGAACTTGATTGGAGCCTCGACGCGGCCATAGCCGATACCCTTCCACAACGGGTGCAGCAGCAAGAAGGTGTCGGCGAAGCGGGCGTAGAACCATTCGAGCAAGCGCGAATGCCTGATCGACCACAGCCGTATCGCGAAGGAGCGCTGTACGCGCCGCTGCGGCGAGACATCGGCCGGCTTGTAGTCGGACTTCGGCGCCGCCTTCTTGACCTGAGTGGCCTGCGTAATGGCCACGCCTTCCTTGCTGACGGGAGTGGTTTCAGACATTTTCTTTGCCGCCGGCCTTGACCAGAGCGACCAGCCGCTCGCGGTCATATTTCGCGTCGATCTCGTTGAAGGCCTTTTCGACCTCGGCTTCGAGATCGTCACCGACCGGAACTGGATCAGCCTTGCGCCATTCGGCCAGATAGTCGTCCGTGCCGCCGGCGCCGGTGCGCATGGCGCACATGTCGATCGCCTCGGTGAAGCGCAACGGCAGTTCGCGCTTGGCGTTCTGCCGGCCCTTCTTGACGATGACCTGGGCAGGAATGTCGCGCCAGTAGACGACGATAAGATCGGCCATGAATTCTCGCTCCTCGATCCCCGAGCATTGCCGCAAGCGCAGTGGGCCCGCTTGTTATGGGACGACGCGCGCGCATTCAAAAGCGACGCATTTGGATGTCGTAAAATGAAAGGTGCGTTTATTCGTTTGCGACCCATGCCGCGACGGGGTCACTGCAGCGGTAATGGCGGCGGAATTTGCGCTGTTCCGGACACTGGATACGTTACCAAATGCCGGTTCTCAGCCCTGTCCAGACGTAGAACCAGATCGTCGGGTGGTACCACTGCTTCGATGGCAGCCCTGGATCGAACGTTGCAAGTTTTCCGGCCAGCGCGTCGCTGACCGCCTCGACGCAGATGTCGCGCGAAAACGCCGCCTGGCGCAGCGCATAGCTTGAGATGGTGTCACCTTGTTTCGGCTCGCCGCGCACCTGCTTCAGCACGCCACCAGTGTCGACGCCCGCATCGACCAGATGGACGGTGGTGCCGAAATTCTGCGGATCGCCTGACGTCAACGCCCAATAGCCGCCATTCATGCCGCGATATTTCGGGGTGATGCCGGCATGATAGTTGAGCACCGGACACGGCATTTTGGCCAGCATCTCCCTGGAAATCAGCCGGCAGCCGTTCAGCAGCACGACGCCGGGCTTGATCGTCTCGATTGCCTGCAGACATTCCGGCCCGTTGGCGGATGCCACATGGATGATGACCTGGCCTTGCCGCGGTTCCGTTTCAAGCTTCTCCTCGGCAATCAACCGGGCGGCGTGTTTGACATTAAGCCGTTTGCCGAGCCTGCTCAGCACCATTGTGCCGAGCTGGCCGATGGCAGAGATCCAGCCCTGGCGTCGGGCGCGGCCCCGCAGCAATTGCTTTTTAGATTCAGGGATTTCGAGGACGACGTTGACAGGGCCGACGCGGTCGGCGAGGTCGTTGATCATGGCCCAGACATGCGCGCCGCCACCGGTGACGACCACAATAGGTCGCGGATTTGGTTGCGACGCTGCCATTGATCTTTCCGTGCTCCAGGGACCGGCTGATGTGGCCGGACCTTAGGGCGGGCGGGTTAATCCTTGGTATGCCGGAAGCCTTACCAACCCATGAAGACCCCGGTCAGCGCATGAAGACTTGGTCAGCGCTTGAACTCCATGATGTCGAGCTTCGATTCATAGTAGGGCGCGGGGAACTCGATGCGCCATTCCTTGGCGCTGTTTCGGAAGGCGTAACCAACCTGGTCGGTCTGCGGGCCGCTGCCATAGGGCTTTGCCCGATCGTCGTTGACGGAGCCGGAGCCAAGATAGATCGAGCGCTTGTCGCCGTCGTCGAAGAAGCGGCCCTGGGTGCGCTGAGAACCGCTGATCTTTTCCAGCCGCCAGCCGGAGCCATCATCGGTGACCCTGCATTTGAACCAGCCATAGACAACGAGCGGGCTCAGTCCGCCGACCTTGATCGTGCGGCACCGCCAGTTGCCGGTGAGATCCTTGTCGGAGAAGGCGACCAGCGGCTTGGCCAACAGCGTGTCGAGCTGCTTGAGCTCGGCGGGGTTGGCCGCCTTTGCTTCGGCGAGCGCCGCCTTGCGCGTGTCGCCATATTTGTCGAGCCGCGCCTTATCGGCAGGCGTGATCAGTTTTTGAACTTGTCCGTCGGCAAGGGCGGGCAAAGTACAGCAGAGGAGACCAAGGGCGGCGATCAATGAGCGAAGGATCATCAAAGAATTCCCTGTTTTGTCTGGAACGGCGCTGCCGCCGCCTGGCGCATAACTTACCGGGTCGCTGGCGCCTGTCATCCGTGCTTAACAGCGTCTCGGTCAAAACTCATGGTGTGACGCATGCGAATCTTGCTTACGGGATCGTCGGGTTGGCTGGGCAGCGCGCTGGCGCCACTCCTGCGTGAGCTTGGACATGACGTGACCGGCCTCGATCCCGTTCCATCGGCCGAAACGCGGATCGTCGGTTCGATTGCCGACCGTGACCTCGTCATGCGTGCCGTCGGAGAAAACCGGATAGAGGCCATTATTCACAGCGGCGCGCTGCACAAGCCCAACATAGACAGCCACGCCAACAGCGATTTCATCGCGGTCAACGTGCAAGGCACGCTAAACCTGCTCGACGCGGCGGTGGCGGCCAATGTGCAACGCTTCGTCTTCACGTCAACGACCTCGCTGATGATCTCGCAGGCGATACGCGACGGCTTCAAGGGCGGTGCGCGCAAGGCGGCGTGGCTGACGGAAGCGATGTCGCCCGAGCCGCGCAACATCTATGGCGTCACCAAGCTATCCGCCGAGCATCTCTGCCGTCTCTACCACCTCCAGCACGGCCTGCCGGTGGTGGTGCTGCGCACGGCACGTTTCTTCCCCGAGGCCGACGACATGGCGCATGCCATCGAGCAGTCGGACGCCAACACCAAGGCGAACGAACTGCTGTTTCGGCGGCTGATGGTGGAGGACGCGGCGCAGGCGCATGTCGCCGCCTTGGAGAAGGCACCGGAGCTCGGCTTCGACACCTTCATCATCTGTGCGCCGACGCCGTTCCAACCCGAAGATTGCGAGGCGTTGATCAAGGACGCACCGTCCGTGGTGGCGCGGTATTTTCCTGAATTTCCCGCTCTCTACGCGAGGAAGGGCTGGACGATGTTTTCCTCGATCGACCGGATCTATGACGCGTCGCGGGCGAGGGACAGGCTGGGTTTTGCCTGCAGGACGAGCTTTGCCGACGTGCTGGCGGCGCTGGCAGCCGAAGACCCGGCCTGAAGCCGTCAGGCGTTCGCGCCCGCCCGCGCCAGGCCTGGCGTCAGGTCGCCAAAACCGGTGGAGCGGCGCTCATAGGCGAGGCCGAGCAGGGCGGCGGCCTTTTCCGCGACCTTGTCGAGCTCCGGATCATCGGTCTGCGCCAGATAGATCAGCTTCTCGTAATTGCCGAAATAGTCCTTGATCAGCTCCGGGTGCTTGTCCAGCCCGAGCGGCTTCATGAAGAAGGCATCGAACTGGCGGCACAGGAAGTCCGTCATGTAGAAGGACATCATGTCGTCGTCGGCGACCTTCGCATAGGCGTCCATGCCTTGATAGAACGCGAAGCAATGCGGGCCGGCCATGCGTTCGACGCCATGCTTCTCCAACACGCGGTCAAGCAGGCCGCCAGTGCCGCAATCGGCATAGCCGACGAAGATATGTTCATAGCCTTCCGCCCTGGCCTTTTCGATCGCCTTGTCCATGGCCGGCGCGATGCGGTCGGGATGGAAATGAAACTCCGCCGGCAAACACGTCAATTCGAGGTGATCCAGCCCGAGCTGTTCCTTGACGGCCAACACCTCGCGCGCAATCATCCCGCAGGCGATGACGAGCAGCCTGTCTGTCTGATTCGGTTTTGTTTTTTTCGTCTTGACCAAGTCGAGCCGGCTTTTCGCTGCGGGGCTAATTTATCTGTCGAGGGAGACACCGTCCATGAAACTGCTACGCATAGCGCCGATGGCTATCCTTGCCTGCGCTCTTGCACTTACGGCCTGCGCCAACACCGTTCGGGGTGTCGGCAAGGATGTCAAATCGACGGCGAGGGCGGTCAAGGACACCGTCGCCAATTGATCGGCGGCCGTCTCTCATCTGGGGACAAAAAAGCCGCGCTGCAAGGCGCGGCTTCTTTTTCGTCGCCCTGATGCCTTGGGTCAGGCCGAAGCACGCACGTTGTGCTTGCGCTTCATGAAATCCTTGGCGGTCTCGACCGCTACCGCCGCGTCGCGGCAATAAGCGTCGGCGCCGACGGCCTTGCCGAATTCCTCGTTGAGCGGCGCGCCGCCAACCAGCACGACGTAGTCGTCGCGAATGCCCTTTTCCTTCATCGTGTCGATGACGACCTTCATGTAGGGCATGGTGGTGGTGAGCAGTGCCGACATGCCGATGATGTCGGGCTGGTGCTTTTCGATCGCGTCGAGATACTTCTCGACCGCGTTGTTGATGCCGAGATCGATGACGTCGAAGCCAGCACCCTCCATCATCATGCCGACGAGGTTCTTGCCGATGTCGTGGATGTCGCCCTTGACGGTGCCGATCACCATCTTGCCCTGTTTCGGCGCGCCGGTGGCGGCGAGCAGCGGACGCAGGATGAACATGCCGGCCTTCATGGCGTTGGCGGACAAAAGCACTTCCGGCACGAACAGGATGCCGTCGCGAAAATCCTCGCCGACGATACGCATGCCTTCGACCAGCGCCTCGGTAAGCACCTTGTAGGGCGCCCAGCCGCGCTCGAGGAGGATGTTGGTGCCTTCCTCGATCTCTTCCTTCAGCCCGTCATAGAGATCGTCGTGCATCTGCTGCACCAGCTCGTCGTCGGAAAGCTCGGAAAGGATGATCTCGTCGTCGGACATTTTTATCCAGCTCCTCACGGCATCGCGACTGTGTCGCAAGGCACAAAATAATGGTGTTCATACCTAACCCGCAACGGGCGGGTATCCATAGCTGATTTGCGACTTCCCGCAAAAGGAAAGCGACTGGAAAATCTATCGGTTTTCTTGTCGATTTTGCGACAGGCGTTGGCGCGGACGGGCCGTTTCGAATAGGGTGCATGGCTACGATCCGGGCAAAGCCGCGTCATGCGGCCGCAACGGTTACGGACCAGCCATAGTCAGGCGGGCCATATTCAGGGAAGAGCGATCATGAGCGAACACGCGGCAGTCGACCAGGAAGCGTCAAACGCGCGGCGTGGGCGCGGCGCCAGCGGCGGAGCGGCGGCCAGGCGTGCGGCGCGCTCCGGCGGCGGCCCCGGCACCCAGCTCACCTACATCAAGCGCAAGATCAACGTCTACGAGGTGCTGAACGAGGAAGGCCTGGCGCTGATCGAGAAGAACACCGACACGGTGCTGGAAGAGATCGGCATCATTTTTCGCGATGACGCGGAAGCGTTGCAGCTCTGGAAAGAGGCCGGCGCCGACGTCAAGGGCGAGCGCGTGCATTTTCCCAAGGGGCTCTGCCGTTCGCTCTTGAAGACCGCGCCGCCCATCTACACCCAGCATGCCCGCAATTCAGAACGCTCGGTGCAGATCGGCGGCAATGCGACGGTGTTCGCGCCGGTCTATGGTCCGCCCTTCGTGCGCGATCTCGACGGCGTCAGGCGCTACGCGACGATCGAGGATTTCCAGAACTTCGTGAAGCTCGCCTATATGGCGCCGTCGATCCACCATTCGGGCGGCACGGTGTGCGAGCCGGTCGACGTGCCGGTCAACAAGCGTCATCTCGACATGGTCTACGCGCACATCAAATACTCCGACAAGCCGTTCATGGGTTCGGTGACCGCGCCGGAGCGCGCCGAGGACACGGTGGCGATGGCCAAGCTGGTGTTCGGCGACGACTTCGTCGAGAACAACACGGTGCTGACCAGCCTGATCAACGCCAACTCGCCGATGGTGTTCGACGAGACCATGCTTGGCGCCCTGAAGGTCTATTCGCGTCATAACCAGGCCTGCATCGTCACGCCGTTCATCCTGGCCGGCGCGATGAGCCCGGTGACGGTCGCCGGCACGCTGACGCAGGTCCTGGCCGAAGTGCTGGCCGGCGCCTCGTTCACGCAGCTGATCCGCCCGGGCGCGCCGGTGCTGTTCGGCACCTTCGCCTCGTCGATCTCGATGCAGTCGGGCGCGCCGACCTTCGGCACGCCGGAGCCGTCGCTGGTCTCCTATGGCGCTGCACAACTGGCCCGCCGGCTCGGCCTGCCGTTCCGTACCGGCGGCTCGCTTTGCGCTTCGAAAGTTCCGGACGCACAGGCAGCCTATGAGAGCGCCAACACGCTGAACTCGACCATTCTCGCCGGCACCAATTTCGTCCTGCATTCGGCAGGCTGGCTCGAAGGCGGGCTGGCCTCCTGCTACGAAAAATTCATGATGGATATCGACCAGCTCGGCATGACCCAGAAATTCTCCGAGGGCGTCGACCTGTCGGAGAACGGCCAGGCGATGGACGCCATCCGCCAGGTCGGCCCAGGCAGCCACTATCTCGGCTGCGACCATACCCAGGCCAATTTCCAGACCGCCTTCTACCGCTCGTCGATCGCCGACAACAACTCCTACGAGCAGTGGCTGGCCGAGGGCCAGAAGACCGCACCGCAGCGCGCCAACGATCTGGCGCGGCGCTGGCTGGAGGCTTACGAAGCGCCGCACCTTGATGAAGGCATCGATGAAGCCCTGAAGGATTTCATCGCCAAGAAGAAGGGGTCGATGCCCGACGCCTTCACCTGAAAGGAGCCCGAGTCAGGCGGGGCTAAAGTCGCCAACATCATCCACAAGGAAGTCTGGCGGAGTGCCTTCTCCGATCCGGACAAGAAGGGATGATTGCGTGCGCGGCATGATCGACGAGATCACGGCCGCGCTTGGCGCCAACGGCCTCATCCTGCGTGGCGGCTTTCTCTTTCCCGATGACGAGGGTGGCCCTGATGGCGCCTCGGGTGAGCCGGCAAAGTCTGTCCTGCTGGTAGGGCAGGCGGGTGCCGCGCCTTGGCCGTATTTCCTGCGCTGGCGGGACCAGCAGCCAAAGGCGATCGCCGATCCGCTCGACACCTGGTCGCGGCAGGTCATCGGCGAGGTGGCGCAAGAGTTTGGTGCCCGCGCCGTTTCGCCGTCGGACAAGCCTTACCTGCCGTTTCAGCAATGGGCTGTTCGGGCGGAAGGGCTGAGGCCGTCGCCGCTCGGGATCCTCATGCATCCGCAATACGGGCTTTGGCATGCTTATCGCGGCGCGCTGCTGTTCGAGGACGAGATAACGCTTCCGGAATTTCGGGAGACGATCCATCTTTGCGACACCTGCGTCGACAAACCTTGTCTGAAATCCTGTCCGGTTGCCGCTTATTCGACGGATGGTTTCGCCTACCAGGCCTGCCTCGCGCATGTGCGGGGGGCGAATGGCGAGCCGTGCCGGGCCGGTGGTTGTCTTGACCGCAATGCCTGCCCCTATGGCGCGCAGTATCGCTATCCGCCGGAGGTCCAGGCCTTCCACATGGCTGCGTTCGCTGGTCCTTAGCGCATCACGCGATCCCGCACGAAATGTTGACCGCCGGGCTCAGGGAACGCCTTGCCGTGGCGGTTTGCGCGGATATGTATCGCGCATCTGGCAAGACGGAGCATGCAATGACGAAGCAGGACCTTCACATCAAGACCCGTGACGGTGTGGCGAAGGCGGGCCTGTTCCGCTCGGCCAAGGTTTCTTCAGCCAAGGCTGGCGTCATTCTCTACCAGGACGCCTTCGGTCCGCGCCCGGCGCTTGACCTGATGGCGGAACGGCTGGCGGGCGAGGGCTATGCGGTGCTGGTGCCCGATCTCTTCTACCGCAATGCTCCTTACGGGCCGTTCGACGCCAAGACCGCTTTTGTCGAAGAAAGGACCAGGGCGCCGCTGATGGCGCTGGTCACCGGCACGACGCAGGAAATGACCATCAGCGACAGCGCCGCCTTTGTCGACGCGCTCGCCGGCGAAGGCGTCACGGGACCGATCGGCACTGTCGGCTATTGCATGGGCGGGGCGCGGGCGCTCAACGCCGCTGCAACCTACCCCGACAGGGTCAAGGCCGCCGCCAGTTTCCATGGCGGCAACCTCGCCAGCGATGCCGCCGACAGCCCGCACCGCAAGGCGGCCTCCATCAAGGCGCGTGTGTATGTCGGCATGGCGGGCGTCGACCGGAGTTTCCCACCGGAGCAGTCGACCAAGCTGGCCGAGGCACTGAGGACGGCGGGGGTCGACTATCTGCTGGAGAATTATGTCGGCATGGCGCATGGCTGGTGCGTGCCCGACCACAGTGTCTACGACGAAGCTGGAGCCGAGCGTCACTGGAAACGGCTGACGGCGCTGTTTGCCGAGACAATGACCTGAGTCTAGCGGCTATTCCCGCCTGTTGGCTGCCCGATCCGTTCGCGGTATCAGGGCGGTCTCGCTGAATGAGCGGGAGCCGCGCGGGAACGATCAACCTGATGCAATCCTATGATGTCGTGATCATCGGCGCCGGCGCCGCCGGAATGATGTGCGCCGTGGAAGCCGCCAAGCGCGGCCGTTCGGTGCTGATCCTCGATCACGCGGCGGCGCCTGGCGAAAAGATCCGCATCTCCGGCGGCGGCCGGTGCAATTTCACCAACATCCATGCGAGCCCGAAGAATTTCATATCGAGGAATCCGCATTTCTGCATCTCGGCGCTCAGCCGCTATACGCAGCGCGACTTCATTGCGCTGGTCGAACGCCACGGCATTGCCTACCACGAGAAGACATTGGGGCAGCTGTTCTGCGACGGCTCGGCGCGCCAGATCATCGATATGCTGGTCTCGGAAATGCGGGGCAGGGGCGCCGAGCTGGTATTGTCGACCCGCGTCGAGGCTATCGGCAGAACCGAGGAAGGGTTTGAACTCGTCCTCTCCACGGGCTCGGTTTCCTGCCAGTCCCTGGTCGTGGCCTGTGGCGGCAAGTCGATCCCCAAGATGGGCGCGACGGGCTTCGGCTACGAGCTTGCCGAACGGTTTGGCCTTGCCGTCGTCGAAACACGGCCTGCCCTGGTGCCGCTGACCTTCGACGCAAAAACGCTTGAGCGGCTTTCGCCCCTGGCCGGAAACGCGGTCGACGCCGAGATTGCCTGCGGCAAGACGCGGTTTTCCGAGGCGATGCTGTTCACGCATCGCGGCGTCAGCGGGCCATCCATCCTGCAGATATCCTCCTATTGGCGCGAGGGCGATGAGATCCGCATCGCCATGCTGCCGGGCACGGATGTGGCTGAGCTCGTCCGCGCCGCCAGGCGTGGCAATGGCCGGCAAGCGGTGCAGACCGTGCTGGCAAATCATTTGCCGAAACGGCTGGCACAGGCGATAGCCGAGCGAACCGGGCTGGCCGGCAACCTCGCCGATCTTTCCGAGGCCCAGATCAAAACCGTCGAGGCCGCGGTCAACGACTGGCGCATCAAGCCAGCCGGTTCGGAGGGCTACCGGACGGCCGAAGTGACGCTCGGCGGGGTAGACACCAACGGCCTCGACCAGAAGACGATGCAGGCGAAGCTGGTGCCGGGCCTGTTCTTCATCGGCGAGGTCGTCGACGTCACCGGCTGGCTCGGCGGCTATAATTTCCAATGGGCGTGGTCGTCGGGCTGGGCGGCGGGCCAGGCGTGTTGACATTCAGGTGAGGCCGGCCTGCCCTCACTCGGTACGCCCTGGACGCAAACGCCCAAATTCGAGAAAAATCTTTCCATCACCCCAAGGATTAGCCATTAGCCTTCGTCCAACAGGCAAATGATGGCGATGATGCTGGATGAGAGCGAAGCCTCCGACGCCGAACTGATCGGGCGGGCGAAGGGCGGAGACAGGGGGGCCTTCGGCAAATTGCTGGAGCGTCACTATGACTTCGTCTATCGCGCCGCCTATCGCTGGTGCGGCAGGAAGGCCGATGCCGAAGACATCGCCCAGGAAGTCTGTGTCAGGCTGGGCAAGGCGATCCGCGATTATCGCGGCAGCGGCGCGTTCACGACATGGCTCTACACCATGACGATGAACGCCGCGCGCGACACGATGCGCAAGACCCAGCGCGAGACGGTCAAGATCGAGGCCTATGGCGTCCATGCGCTGATTTCGGGCGAAGGCCCGGCCGAGGGTGAAGACCCGACCGAGGCGTTGTGGGCGGCGGTGCGGCAATTGCCGGACAAGCAGCGCGATGCCGTGATGCTTGTCCATGGCGAAGGCTTGAGCCACGCGGCCGCCGCCGAAGCGATGGCGATCTCGGAGACGACGGTTTCCTGGCACATCCATGAAGCGAAGAAACGGCTGAAGACGTTGATGCGTTCAGCCGGGGAAGTGTGACCATGGTCGACGACAACGAACTCAGAAAGCTGCGCAATGCAGCGGTACCGGCGCCGGGCGAGAGCGCGAAGGCGCGCGCCTTCGAAGCCGCCCTGCGCGCCTATGATCAGGAAAATATTTCCGCCGTCACCCAAGGATCGGTTGGCGGCCTTCGTCTCACGGAGCGAGCACAAAAGCTCTGGAGCGAGATCATGCAAAAGAAACTCATTGCCACGCCGGCCCTTGCCGGGCTCGTCGCCCTGCCGATCGCTGGGTACGCCACCTTCCATTTGCTGAGGGAACAGCCGTCGCCGTTCGGCGGCGACGAGAAGATCACCGAGACGCTGGCCGACAAGCCGGCGACGCAGAAGCCATTGGCAAAGCAGGCACCGGGAGATCAGGCCGTCAACGAACCGACCGTGACCACCGCGCCGGCCAAGGACAAGAAGGCCGCCGCGGAAGTGGAAAGCCGCGACGCCAGCGATGCTCTTACGCCGGCCGCACCGCCGAACTCCGAATCGGATGCCGCCGGTGGCGCAGCACAACCGGGCGCGCCGGTGAGCCCCACTGTATCGTCGAGGTTTGACCTAAAGACCTACAGCGGCAAGGAGGTGGAGTATGGAACTTTGCCGACCTCCAGGCCGGCCCCCGCACCCAGCGGCGAGGTTTCACGGGAGAGTGCCGGCCTCATGCCAAACGCGCCTAATGCCGCGCGGGCCAATCGCGTCCAGGGAGCCGAGCCCAAGCTTATGGCCCCGCAGCAGCCGGCGGCCATCCCGGCCGACCAGATCGCGCCGCAGGAGGAAAACCGCGATCGCGTCCAGGATTTCAAGACCAATCCCGTGCATGCGGCACTGCAAGACCCGGTCTCGACCTTCTCGATCGATGTCGACACCGCGTCCTATTCCTTCGTGCGCGGCTCGCTGAAGCAGGGCTACCTGCCGCAAGCCGACGCGGTCCGCGTCGAGGAGATGATCAATTACTTCCCTTATGACTGGAAGGGGCCGGAATCGGCCTCAACGCCGTTCAACTCGACCGTCAGCGTCATGCCGACGCCGTGGAACGCGCACACCAAGCTGATGCACGTCGCCATCAAGGGTTTCGACATCAAGCCGACCGAGCAGCCGAAGGCCAATCTGGTCTTCCTGATCGACGTGTCGGGCTCGATGGACGAACCGGACAAGCTGCCGCTGCTCAAGTCGGCGTTCCGGCTGCTGGTCAGCAAGCTGAAGGCCGACGACACCATCTCGATCGTCACCTATGCGGGCGATGCCGGCACCGTGCTGATGCCGACAAAGGTTGCCGAGAAGGACAAGATCCTCAATGCCATCGACAATCTGCAGCCCGGTGGCTCGACGGCAGGCGAGGCCGGCATCAAGGAAGCCTACAAGCTTGCCCAGCAGTCCTTCATCAAGGATGGCGTCAACCGAGTGATGCTTGCCACTGACGGCGACTTCAATGTCGGCCAGACCGATGATGATGACCTGAAGCGGCTGATCGAGAGCGAACGCAAGACCGGCGTGTTTCTGTCGGTGTTCGGCTTCGGCCGCGGCAATCTGAACGATGAAATGATGCAGACCATTGCCCAGAACGGCAACGGCACCGCCGCCTATATCGACACGCTGGCCGAGGCCGAGAAGGTGCTGGTCGAAGATGCCTCCTCGACGCTGTTCACCATCGCCAAGGACGTCAAGATCCAGGTCGAGTTCAACCCGGACAAGGTGTCGGAATACCGGCTGATCGGCTACGAGACCCGGGCGCTCAACCGCGAGGATTTCAACAATGACCGCGTCGATGCCGGCGATATCGGCTCGGGCCATTCGGTCACCGCGATCTACGAGGTCACGCCCAAAGGCGGTGGCGGCGAGCAGATCGATCCGCTGCGCTACGGCCAGGCGACAGTCAACAATGGCGGCGTCGCCAATGCGGACGAATATGCCTTCGTCAAGATCCGCTACAAGCTGCCCAACGAGGACGTCTCGAAGCTGATCACCACGCCGGTGACCTCGGCCAACGAGGTCGCGTCCTTCGATCAGGCCAGTACCGACCAGCGTTTCTCCGTCGCCGTCGCGGCCTTCGGCCAGAAGCTGCGCGACGAGGATGCGACCGCGAAGTTCGGCTACGACAAGATCATGGAGATTGCCACTGCCGCCCGAGGAGCCGACCCGTTTGGGTACAGGTCCGAGTTCCTTTCGCTTGTGCGCCTTGCCTCGGCGCTGGGCGGCAACCGGTAGTGGCGATGACGGCCGGTTTCTTTCAGATGATGGGATCGTTCTGATAACCGGCCCACGGGCGGTGAGGCAGGCCGGCGAGGGATCTTTGCCCTTGCCGGCCTTTTTTTCGTTGCGCCATGGTCGTCCACCACCCATTCTGGCGGGAGGAAGGCAGAGAGCAATGAAGAGACGTATTATCCTGGTGCGGCACGGCGACGAACCTGCCGACGACCGTGTGTTCGCCTACCTCCAGCAAAGCGGCTACCAGCCCGTCTTGCGTCGAGCCTATGCCGGAGAGGCGCTGGAGGCGGATGAGGATGTCGCGGGCGGCGTGGTCTACGGCGGAATGTACAATGTCTACGACACGTCACTGCATCCATTCTTGGTGAACGAGTACCGATTTATCGACTTCTGCATGAGTTCCGATATCCCCTTGCTCGGCATCTGCCAAGGCGCGCAGCAGATCGCCTGGCATCGCGGTGCTCATGTCGGTCCGCCGGTGAGCGGCGTGCATGAATTTGGCTGCTATCCACTCTACCCGACAGCGGGAGCGGAGGATTTTCTGTCCGAGCCGATCCATGTCACGCAATCACACTGGCACGGCTTTGATTTGCCTGAAGGCGCCCAGCACCTTGCTTCGAGCGCCTCGTTTCCCAACCAGGCTTTTCGCATCGGTGATAAGATCTACGGATTGCAGTTCCACGCGGAAGTCACGCGTACAGGTTTTCGACGTGTACAGGACCGCCCGACCGCGAACTATGACAAGCCGGGCGCGCAGACGCGTGAAGAACAGGATCGTCTTATGAGCCTGCATGATGCAGCGCAGGCCGCCTGGTTCAACGGGTTCCTGCGTAAACTTTTTCCGCCTTTGATCTAGCTGGTCGACGACGATACTGCCGCAAGATTGGAGCGACCCGCACGGGATCGTTAAATTGCTCGGCATTTCCGGTACCGGATCGCAATTTCCTCTCGCTACACCGGTCATGTCTAAGGCTTGAGGGAGCCGGAATTGAAAATCACAACCATCGCCAACCCGACTCCGCCGGCACGGGACGCTTCGGCGAGTTTATCAGCCCCGTCAGCCGAATCCAGACGCATGAGCGACGATGTCGCGCAGGCGCGCCACACCGCCATGTCGGCGCTGACCAATGACCGCTTCCGCGTCATGCTGGAGCAGATTTCCGATCCGAGCGCATCCGGTGCGCTGGCAACAATGCGCGGCGACAACGTGGTCGATTTCCAGTCGGCGCAGTCAAGCTACGCCGACAACAGCGAATAACCGCAAAAAGAAATCGCCTCAGGCGCGGCTGCGCCGCCGCTCGCGGCGGGCTTCGCTGGTCTCGGCGGTGTTTGCCGTCGCCACCTTGTTGCGCATCGGGCCAATGCGCTCGACGATTTTTTCGACGGTCGGGCGATCCGCCCTGGTGTGGGCGTCGAGCGCCTTGCGCATCGCGGCCAGATGCTGGAACGAGGTGCCGCAGCAGCCACCGATGATCTTGGCTCCGCCATCCACGGCGAGCCGGACATAATCGGCCATCAGTTCCGGCGTACCGGAATAGTGGATCTCGGTGCCACGGAATTCGGGAATGCCGCAATTGCCCTTGACGATGACAGTCGCCTCCGGCTTGGCCTCGGTCATGTCGAGCAGCGAGGCCAGGATGTCGGAAGCGCCGACGCCGCAATTGGCGCCAACCCCGAGCGGCGCTTGCGACAGGCCGTCGGCGACGCCGTGGATGTCTTTCGGCAGCAGGCCCATCATGGTGCGGCCGGCGGTGTCGAACGAGCCGGTATAGGTGTAGGGCAGGCCGACGCGGATAGCGGCTTCGGCCGCCGCGCGGATCTCGTCGGGCGCCGACATCGTCTCGATCCAGGCGACTTCGGCGCCACCTTCCTTGAGACCTTCGATCTGCTCGGCAAAGGCGTCGACCGCTTCGTCATAGGTCATGGCACCAAGCGGCACCAGCAGTTCCCCTGTCGGACCGACCGAGCCGGCGACGATCACCTTGCGGCCGGCCTTGTCGGCGACAGCGCGGGCGATCTCGGCCGCGCGCTTGTTCAGCGCATGCACGCGGTCCTGCGCATGGTGCAGTTTCAGCCGGTGGCGGGTGCCGCCGAACGAGTTGGTCAGGATGATGTCGGCGCCGGCGTCGACGAAATTCTGGTGCAGGCTGGTGATGGTGTCGGGCGCGGTTTCGTTCAGCAGTTCCGGCGCCTCGCCGGCCTCCAGACCCATGGCGAACAAATTGGTGCCCGTGGCGCCATCGGCCAGCAGCACACCCTTTTCAGCCAGCAGCGCATCGATCGGATTGCTCGTCGTCATCGGATTGGCTTTCGTGTCCTGGAATTCGAACCGTGTCTTGGAATTCGAACATGTCTGGGAATTCGAATAAGGATATAAAGAAGTCTTTATGTCCAGTCAATGAGAATGCGGTGCTGAGCGCTCAGGTAGAGCCTGATGCGAACGACATGCCGGCCAGGTTGCGCGCGAAGGCGGCCGCTTCGTGCGGATTGATGTCGGCGGCGCGGATCAGATTGTCGAAATGTTGGGTCAGGGCCTGGACCGGCTGGGTGGCGTTCAGCACCACATACATGTCGCCGACATAGATCGCCGCGCGATAGGGGCCGAATATGGTCAGCGGGATCGAATAGCGCATGCGGCCATCATAAAGGAACAGGCGGAAGGTCGGGTAGAGGTCGTCGAGCAGCGTCGCCATATGGGCAAGCTGCTGCTGGCGGTCGGCCGCCGGGAAACGGTCCCACACACCGAGGCCGCGGGCGAAGATCTCCAGCGTGTGGCGCGGCATGCAGACTTCCATGTCGGTTTCCGGCCGCCGGTTGTACTCGATGCGGTATTGCGTTTCGCTGGCCTGCGCCAGTCGGCTCCTGTTGGTGATGTTGGCTTCGTAGTCGACGAGCGCGTGGGTGCGCAGGAGATCGGGAATGCCAGCCGGCACATAGCGGATCTTGGTGCCCGCCGCTTCCGCGAACCATTTGGCGAGCAGCGTGCGGTCGAAACCGTCGGGCGCTTCCTCGATCTCCAGGCTCTCGCGGATTTCGCCGGTCACGCCCTCGTCCTGGCTAAGACCAAGCAGCCAGTCTAGCGACACTTTGAATTCGGCGGCGATGTTGAGCAAGGTTTCGGCGCGCGGCAGGCGGGTCGAGGCACCTGACATCAGTTGCGACAGCGCCGACCTGTCGATGCCGACTGCTGACGCGAAAGCCGATTGGTTGAGGTCGGAGCGTGTCAGGAGGAGCTTCAGACGCTCCCGGAAGATTGCCGACAAGTCGCGCTTGTCCATCATCTCACTCCTTGGATCGGGAGGAAAATTTTTCGCCGAAGCGGCCGAAGAAGCGCTTCAGGCGTAAACGAATCCCTAAGACTGTTTACAATGTATAACATATGCAGCCAAGAATGCGCAGACGCACCATTTTGTGCACTTTGTCGCGTTGAGTGGAATCATATCTCCTGACACAATGCTGTCAGGAACCGGTTGGGGTTCCGGCGACTGAGGACAGTGGTCGATAGCATGACTGGCAAGAGCATCCGTCGAAGCAGCAGATCGGCCATCGAATGGCCGACCGTGGTTCTCGCTTTCTTCTGCTACGGCACATGGTTGGCCGCCGGCTTCTTCCTCTGGCCGTCATATCCCATAGCTGCACTGATCGTCATGGCCGTCACGCTGGCTTTGCAATCCTCTATCATGCACGAGGTGCTGCATGGTCACCCGACCCGCAACGGCCTCGTCAATGAAGCTTTCGTCTTCCTGCCGATCGGCCTTGCCTGGCCGTTCCGCCGTTTCAAGACCATTCACCTGCGCCACCACGCGGACGAGCGGCTGACCGATCCGCTCGACGATCCCGAGAGCTATTACCAGGCGCTCTGGATGCACGAAGAAATGCCGCCGCTGATGAAATTCGTGCTGAAGGTCAACAACACCATGGCCGGTCGCCTCGTCCTGGGGCCATGGCTGTCCTGCATCGGCTTCTTCATCGATGACGCCAAGCACGTGATTGCCGGAGACAAGGCGATCCGCAAGGCCTGGCTGCTGCATGCGATAGGCCTTGCCGTGGTGCTGCCGGTCGTGCAGTTCGGCTTCGGCATGCCGGTTTGGCTCTATGTGCTGGTGCCGGTCTGGCTCGGCCAGTCGCTGATCTCGATCCGCACCTATGCCGAGCACCAGTGGTCGGAGCATCCGGAAGGCCGCACGGTGATTGTCGAGCGCTCACCGCTGTCGTTCCTGTTCCTCAACAACAATCTGCACTTCGTCCATCACAAGAGCCCGACCATCGCCTGGTACCGGCTGCCGAAGCTGTTTCGTGACCGGCGTGAGGAATGGCTGCGGATGAACAATGGCTATGCCTATCCGAACTATTTCGCGCTGCTCAGATCCTATGCCTTCAAGGCCAAGGAGCCGATCGTGCATCCGGTTCTGCGGCGCGCGCCCGAGCCGGGCAGGGCGTTCAAGCCGCGCGTCAGGGCACGCAGCATCAGTGGGCTTGGCAGCGCGCCGGTTCCCGCCGAACCGCCCAAGGAATAGTATCCGCGTGTAGAGTGGATAACGTGTCGGCCAATTCTGATTGGGCGCCGCGTTTTTGCGATCCTTTGTCCCGGCATGGTGGTTTGATATCGGCATGAGCGAATTGATTGCGGCGTTGCCGATGTATGACTGGCCGGAGGCGCGCGACGAGGTCGACGCCCAATGGGCGTGGTTGCGCGATTCATTCCGGCGAAGGGGTATCGATGCGCCGCAATCCATCGTGCGCCGCAATGGCGACCTGCCGCCGGTGCCGGGCGGCATTCGGGACGGCGAAGGTAAACTCGTCGCGCCCGATCCGGCGACGCTGCCGCCGGACGAACTCGATTTCCACAAGCTCTGGATGCATCCGGCGCTGCTGTTCGCGCAGACCTGCTGGGGGCCGATGGAACTCGGTCTGTCCCGGCATGTGCAGGTGGTCGGTCAGCCAAGCTATGAAGCCTATGAAGGCGGGCAGGGCGAACTTTATTCGAGCGCGCTGGTGATGCGGTCGGGCGAGGGGCCGGAGGTTCGGTCGCCCACCGATGGCAAGGCCTTGCTGCCGCTCGATCTCATCCGGGGCAGGCGCTTCACCTTCAACAGCCTCGATTCCATGTCGGGCATCATCGCGCTGACGCGCGACCTGAAAGCGGCCGGCGAAAACCTGGACATATTTTCATCGCACAGCGAAAGCGGCGGCCATCGCGACTCGATCGTGGCGGTCGCCGAAGGCAAAGCGGACGTCGCCGCGATCGATTGCGAAAGCTGGGCGCTGGCACGGCGTTTCGAGCCGGCGGCGCGCAAGATCGTGATCGTCGGCTGGACGGCGCGACGCAAAGGCTTGCCCTACATCACCGCCAGGACGACGCCGGAAAAGACCGTGCGCGCGATGCGCGAAGCGCTTGCCGGGCTAGCCGAGCAGCCTCGAATCCAACGGGTAGGTTGAAAGCTTTTCGTTGCCGGTGTCGGTGATCAGGATCTGTTCCTCGATCTTGACACCCTCACGCCCGCCAAGCCGGCCGATATAGCTCTCCACACACAGCACCATGCCCGGTTCCAGCACGCCGTCGGGTGTGTCGGATGTCCAGTCGCTGGCATGCGGCAAGGTCGGATATTCGTCGGCCAGTCCGACGCCGTGGTAGAGTACGCCGTAGCGGGTTGGGAAGCAGTCTCCAGGCGGTACAGCCGAGCGTTCGACCAGATCGCGGAACGAGACGCCGGGCTGCATCAAAGCGGTGTTGTACTCGATCTGGTCGGCGGCGATGCGGAACAGGTCGCGCTGTTCGTTGGTCGGCTTTGTATCGCCACAGAGCCAGGTGCGCGAGAGATCGGCGCAGAAGCCGTAAGGGCCGATCAGATCGGTATCGAAGGCGACGAGATCGCCCGCCTCCATGATCCGCGACGAGCATTCCTGGAACCACGGATTGGTGCGCGGTCCCGACGTCAGCAGCCGCGTCTCGATCCATTCGCCGCCGCGCGCGATGTTGCCGCGATGGAGTTGCGCCCACAATTCGTTTTCGGAGATACCGGGCTTGAGCGCCTGTTCCATCTCGCCCATCGCCGCCTCGCAAGCGATGATGGCGCGGCGCATGGCAAGGATTTCATCCGGCGACTTGATCAGCCGCGCGTTTTCCATCACCGCCTCGCCATTGCCGATGGAAATGCCGAGGCGGTGGAGTTCTTCAACGCCTTCCGGGTTGATGTGATCGATGGCGATGCGGTTGTTGCCGCCACCATGCTCCCTGACCAAATCGGCGATACCGGCGGCCCAGCGGCGGACTTTCTGCTCGGTCAGCTCGCCGCCATAAAGATACATCCACGACACGGCCGGCCGAACTTCGTCGACGATGCCGGAATGATCGGACAGGTGCTCGCAGGAAAAGTAGTCGAACAGCACCACCGGACCCTTGGTGGCGACGAAGCAATGCCGCGTCGGATTGTGCGCGACCCAGAGCTGCATGTTGGTCGAGTCGGTCGCATAGCGGATGTTGACAGGATCATAGAGCAAGGCGCCGGCATAGCCGCGGCGCTTCAGCTCGGCGCGGATGCGCTCGAGCCGGTATTTTCGCATTGCCGGCAGGTCGGGCGCGGTAATACCCGCCGCCGCCCATTCCGCTTCGGCTTGCGCGCCATAGCCCAGCACATGCTGGTTGAGCGAAGCCGCCTTCTCGCGGGAGGCGTCGCGCAGCGCCTCGATCGAGCCTGATACAAACGGCATGATCTTGCGGTGCCGGCCGAAGCTTCCCTTTGGCGCCCCGCTGTCCATCCGGTCCTCAGGTCCGCATCTTTTCGCCGCTTGGGTCGAAGGGTGCCTCGACATTGATGCGGGCCGGACGCCGAGACCCAAGAATCTCGATCTCGAACAGGCCCGCGCTTTCATCCTCGGCAAGGGCGGCCGGCACATAGCCTTGCGCCATCGACTTTTGCACGTAGTGCGCATAGCCGCCCGATGTCACCCAGCCGACCACGCGCCAGTCGCCGTCGACGATGCCGCGCACGGCCGACGCACCTTCGGCGGCCTTCGAGCCACGTATTTCCTTGCCTGACGTGTCGAAGCGCGGCGCGCCGTAGCCATGCGGCTTTTCAACCGTGCCGTAATCCTTGTCGACCTTGGCCCAGATCGGCTCGTCGCCCATCACGTCGGCATCGGCGGCATCGACGATGAAGGAGACGCGGCGTAGTTTCGGCCCTTGCGCCTGTTCCTTGGCGGCGGCTTCACGGCCGATGAAGTCGTTCTTCTCGAGCTTGATGAAGCGGTCCATGGAGCCTTCGAACGGCCCGTAGATCGGCCTCAACTCGCGGAACCAGGTCGGGAAATTCTTTTCCAGGCGCATCGACAGCAAGGCGCGCATGCCGAAATCGACGATTCCGAATTCCTCGCCGGCGTCCTTGATCGCCTTGTAGACTAGGCGCTCATAGGCTGGCGCCATCCAGATCTCGTAGCCGAGGTCACCGGTATAGGTGATGCGGTTGACCATACAGGGCGCGCCGCCGACCGCCATCTCGCGGAAATCCATGAAGCGGAAAGCTTTGGTCGAGATGTCGATATCGACCAGCTTCTGCAGGAGGTCGCGCGATTTCGGGCCGGCGATCGACAGGCCGACGAGTGTCTGGTCGAAACGGTGGATGCGCACCGAACCATCCTTGGGCAGGTGCTTTTCGAACCAGCGCATGTGGTATTTCTGCGCTGCCGACGAGCCCCAGATCATGAAGCGGTCTTCACCGGCCTTGGCTATGGTGAAGTCGCCGATCAGCTTGCCGAACTCGTTGATCATCGGTGTCAGCACGATGCGGCCGGTCTTCGGCATGCGGTTGGTCATCAGCCGGTTGAGGAACTCTTCCGCGCCCGGCCCCGACACTTCGTATTTGGCGAAGTTGGCGATCTCGGTGACGCCGACGCGCTCGCGCGTGGCGCGCACTTCCTCACCGATCGGTCCAAAGTCGTTGGAGCGGTGGAAGGAGACGACGTCTTTCGGCTCGCTGCCCTTAGGCGCGAACCAGAGCGGGGTTTCGAGACCCCAAGAGTCTCCCATCACGGCATTGTTGGCGAGCATGGTGTCGTAGAGCGGCGTCGTCTGCGCCGGGCGGGCAGCCGGCAGTTCCTCGTTGGGGAAGCGGATCGAGAAGCGGCGCGAATAGTTTTCGCGCACCTTGGCGTTGGTGTAGCGCAGCCCAGCCCATTCGCCGAAGCGGGCGACATCCATGCCCCAGACGTCGAAGCCCGGATCGCCATGCACCATCCAGTTGGACAACGCCAGGCCGACGCCGCCGCCCTGGCTGAAGCCGGCCATGACGGCGCAGGCGCACCAGAAATTGGTCAGGCCCTGCACCGGGCCGACCAGCGGATTGCCGTCGAGCGCGAAGGTGAAGGGGCCGTTGATGATCTGCTTGATGCCGGCCTTTTCGATGCCGGGGAAATGCTTGAAGCCGATTTCCAGCGACGGCGCGATGCGGTCGAGATCGGGCGGCAGCAGTTCATGGCCGAAGTCCCACGGCGTGTTGACCGGCGACCACGGCTTGCAGGCCTTTTCATAGGTGCCGAGCAGGATGCCGTTGCGCTCCTGGCGGGTGTAGATCTCGCCCTTGAAGTCGAGCACACCGATCATTTCGCGGCCGGTCGACTTGTTGAACTCCTCGACCTCCGGCATCGGCTCGGTCAAGAGATACATGTGCTCCATGGCCAGCACCGGCAGCTCGACGCCGACCATGCGGCCGATCTCGCGCGCCCACAGGCCGCCGCAGTTGACGACATGTTCGGCGTGAACCGTGCCTTGTTCGGTGACGACGTTCCAGGTGCCGTCCGGCTGCTGTGTCAGGTCGACGACGCGGTTGCGCAGCACGATTTCGGCGCCGAGTTTTTTGGCCGCCTTGGAATAGGCAATGGTGGTGCCGGAGGGGTCGAGATGGCCTTCGACCGGATCCCACATGGCGCCGACGAAATTGGTCTCGTCCATCAGCGGGAACATCGCCTTGGCCTCGGACGGCGTGATCAGTTCGGTGTCCATGCCGAGATAGCGGCCCTTGGCGTGGGCAAGGCGCAGGAAGTCCATGCGCTCGGGCGTATCGGCCAACATCACGCCGCCGGTCAGGTGCAGCGAGCAGGACTGGCCCGAAATCTCCTCGATCTCCTTATAAAGCTGGACCGTATAGGCCTGCAGCTTGGCGACGTTCGGATCGCCGTTCAGCGTATGGAAGCCGCCGGCCGCATGCCAGGACGAGCCGGAGGTGAGCTCCGAGCGCTCGATCAGCATAATGTCGGTCCAGCCGGCCTTGGCCAGGTGGTAGAGCACCGAGCAGCCGACGACACCGCCGCCAATAACAACCGCTTTTGCATGGGATTTCATGAGGATACGTCCGTTTTTGAAGAGATTGAATCGGAGGAATGGGACACGAAGACAAAGCGGAGGTCGGATACAGCGATGTTTTCGATCAGCTTGCCGTCAAGCGCGGCAAGGATGGTTTCACAGACGGAAGTGCGATGTTTCACGACGTCATGGCTCCAAAGGCGCAGGATCGAATAGCCCTGAGCGCGCATGAAGTCGTCGCGGCGGCGGTCATAGGGACTGTCCGCATGCTGGTGTCCGTCGACTTCGACAACAAGCCATTTTTCGCGGCAGGCGAAGTCAGCGTAGTAGGGTTCGATAGAGAACTGTCGCGTGAACTTGTAGCCGCCAAGCTTGCGGGCTTTTAGTTCGAGCCAAAGCAGTGCTTCCGCTTGATTGTCGCCTTGCCTGAGTTTTCTGGCTCTCTGGGTTGTGCCTGTTTTTCGGCGACTGCGCGTTTGAGGAGCGCCTTCCCCCACTCCGTCGCTGCTTCGCAGCGCCACCTCTCCCCCCTCCGGAGGGAGAGGAAGGGAGCCAACTGGGCTAGGCTCGCGCTTTTCCTCTCCCCCGTCGATCGGGGGAGAGGTGTCGAGCGAAGCTCGACGGAGTGGGGGTCGACTATTCATCGAATCCATACGAATGATCGGCTCATCAAAACGAACACTGCCGCTCAAAAATCGGTCGGCGCGCCGCCTTCAGCTGTGCGCTTCGCAACAAAGGCGTTGAGCTCCTCGCGGATGGCGGGATCCATGTAGGGCTCTTCATAGGAGGCCAGCCGCTCCTTCCAAACCTTGTTGGCCTTTTCCATTGCCGTTGGCGAGCCGGCTTCCGCCCAGGTCTCGAAATTGCGCCAGTCCGAAAGGATGGGCGAATAAAACGCGGTCTTGTAGCGGTCCTGCGTGTGCTGGGTGCCGAAGAAGTGGCCGCCGGGGCCGACCGACTGGATGGCGTCGAAGCCGAGCGCTTCATCGGAAAGGTCAAGCGGGGTCAGGAATTCGGCCACCATCTGCAACAGGTCGATATCCAGAATGGTCTTCTCGTAGGAGCAGCGCAGGCCGCCTTCCAGCCAGCCGGCCGCATGCATCATCAGGTTGCCGCCGCCCTGCACCGCGCCCCACAGAGAGAACACGCTTTCATAGGCTGCCTGCGCATCGACGGTGTTGGCGGCGCAGGTGTTGGAGGTGCGGTAGGGGATGTTGTAGCGGCGGGCGAGCTGGCCCCCGACGAGCTGTGCCTTCATGTATTCGGGCGTGCCGAAGGCCGGCGAACCGGACTTCATGTCGACGTTAGAGGTGAAGCCGCCATAGCCGACCGGCGCGCCCTTCCTGACCATCTGGGCGAAGGCAATGCCGGACAGCGCCTCGGCATTCTGCTGCACCAGCGCGCCGGCGATGGTGACGGGCGCCATGGCGCCCGAGAGGGTGAAGGGCGTGACGATGACGACCTGGCCCTTGCTCGACATCTGGATGATGCCTTCCATCATCGGCACGTCGAGCTTGAGCGGCGAATTGGTGTTGATGATGGTGAAGACGGACGGTTCCGCGAGCAATTGCTCATGGCTGATGCCGCGCGCGATGCGGGTGATCTCGATGCCGTCGACATTGCGCTCCTTGCCGAGCGAATAGATGTGGAACACCTTGTCGGTCAGCGTGGCGAGGTCGCGGATGCATTCGAGATGGCGAACCGATGGGTGGATGTCAGTCGGCTCGACCGGATAGCCGCCCGTGCAATTCAGGATGTTGTGCATCTGCGCCAGCCGCAGGAAATTGCGATAATCCTGCTGGTTGCCGGGCCGGCGGCCACGATCGATGTCGGAGCAATTGGGCGCCGAGGCCATCATCGAGATGATCAGATTGTCACCGCCAAAGCGCACATTGTGCTCGGGGTTGCGGGCATGGATGGTGAATTCGGACGGGCAGTTCGACACCAGCTCCAGGATCATGTCGCTGTCGAAGCGCACGCGCTCCGAGCCCTCGCGTACGTCGGCGCCGTGAGCCTTCATGATGCTGCGGGCTTCGTCGTGCAGGACGTCTACGCCAATCTCGCGCAACACCCGCAAGGAGGCGAGGTGGATCGATTCCAGCTCGTCCTCGGACACCAGCTTGGTCGGCGTCAGCGGATTTTTCAGTTGGCGGAAAGCCGGCTGCTCGAACGCGGCCGAGCCACCGGCGCGCTTGCCGGCGCGACCGCCGCGGCGGGCACGGTCGGGCGCCAATGCCGGTTCTGAGGGTTGTAGGGCGGCGGTCATGATGGTCCTCGTAGGATGCGATAACGGGCGGCATAATGGACCGGCGCCCCTCCGGCCATTGCGGAGGCGGCGACCACTAGAGCGAGGGAAGCGACATGCCGGAACGGCAGCCAGGTGGCCGCGACTCCGCCCTGACCACACCGGCGCGCCGGCAGGGTCTGCGTGAGGCTGTCGGATGGTGCAGATTTAAAGAGGCATTACAGTACCGTCTTTTACTTCTGACATACTTGCGCGTTGAACTGCTTTTGGAGGGACGCCATGCCTGACGTCGTCAAAGTGCGTGCCGCGACAAACAACGAAGTCGCGTTCCTTTCCTGGGATGTTGACGGGATGATCCCAGGCTGCCTCGGTTTCGAGATCGTACGCCTCTATCCCGATACAGGCGAGGAGCGTTGCCTTGCGTCCTGGGTGCCCTTCAAGGGTCAGCGCAATCCCCGATGGATTCCGCAGGATACCGGTGTCTGGCCGGTGCAGAAGACATTCTGGCGCGATCTGACTGTCAGGCGCCGCCGCGACAGCATAGACGTCAGGCCGGACGGCGAAATGATCGTCTACCGCGTGCGTCCCGTTGGCGACATGAAGGCGGGCCTCGATCCCGTGCCGGTGCGCCCCGATCAGGTCGTCGACGGCAAACCCGCCTATACCGGACCGGCGCGGCCCCTTGGCTATCTTGGGCAGGGCGCGGTCAGTCCGCCAATCTTCCTGGGCCAAATGTTCGGCAAGGCACGCGTTGCCTTCACCAACGGCGTGCTTTCGACGCAATGGATGTCGCATGCGCTGGCGGAAGCCGGCATCAAGGTCGGCCAGCGCGACAAAATCAGGGCGGTGCTGCAAGACCCGACCAGCAAGATCCGCGCTTATCTGCATGGCGACGTGCCTGACGTGCTGACCAGCCTGTTGAAACGGGCCAAGGCCGAAGGCGGCACGGTCAGGCTTGCGCTCTATGAGCTCGGCGACGACGAATTGTGCGACGCCATCATCGCAGCCAGGGATGTAGTCGAAGTTATCCTCTCCAATTCGGGCAGGGATGACCAGACCAAGGCCTGGGATGCCGGCAACGCACCCTACAGGAAGCGTTTGCACGATGCAGGCGTCGTGGTGACGGACCGCCTGTTCAACAACAACCATATTGGCCACAACAAGTTCGCCGTCTACCGCGACACCCAGGGCAATCCGCAAGCGGTTATGACCGGCAGTACCAACTGGACGTCGACCGGCATATGCGGCCAGTCCAACAACGCTTTTGTCCGCGACGATCCGGCGATGGCGGAGGTGTTCGACGCCTATTGGGAACGCATGAAAGCCGATGGGTTTCCGCCACCGGCTTCGGAAAGTGCTGCCGGCCACGTCGCGCAGACGCAGGGCGTGCCGTTCCGCAAGGAGAACCACATGCCAAACCCGCTCAACGGCGCCTCGGCGGTGTTGGACGGCATGACGGTGTGGTTTTCGCCCAACGACCCGAACCGCAACAAGAAGGACATTTCGGTACGTCCGGTCGACCTCCAGGACGTCTTTGCCCGCATCAAAGCGGCGAAGCGCGCCGTGCTGTTCCTGGTGTTCAACCCTTCGCTGCTCGGCGAAAATTCGATCGTGGAC
This sequence comes from Mesorhizobium sp. B2-3-10, assembly GCF_006442275.1. Taxonomy (NCBI): domain Bacteria; kingdom Pseudomonadati; phylum Pseudomonadota; class Alphaproteobacteria; order Hyphomicrobiales; family Phyllobacteriaceae; genus Mesorhizobium; species Mesorhizobium sp. B2-3-10. Next base: position 252,315 of record NZ_VFVT01000006.1, on the reverse strand, counting down.
CAGGCGGTTGCGGCGGCGAAAGCCGATCCGAACCTCATCGTGCAGGGCGCGATCAGCGACGAAACGGCCATGCCCAACTATGTCGCTTCCACCAAGGATCCGGTCACCCACAACTCGAACAAGGACGGCAAGTCGCCCTTTGTCTATCCGGAGAAAGTCTGGGAGGCCCCGAATGTCTCCATCGTACGGGCGGCGAACCTGACCGGGGCCACGATTGCCACGGATTTCCAGGCCGAAGTGCTCACCGTCGGCCACGCGATCGTGCACGACAAGATCGTTATCATCGATCCGATGGAGGACAACGCCACCGTCATTACCGGCAGCCACAACCTCGGTTACAAGGCGTCCTACGAAAACGACGAGAATTTGGTCATCGTGGAAGGCGACAAGACCTTTGCCGCGGCCTATGCCGTGCACATGCTCGACGTCTTCGACCACTACAAGTTCCGGGCCTGGCGCAGGACGATCGGCAAGGGGCCTTCCGACGCTGACGGGATTGCCATCGACGACAAGTGGCTGAAGCCCTATGCGGACGGCAAGAAAGGCGCAATCGCCCGCTACTTCCCGTAGCCGTCGCGTTCTGCATCCAAGTTCATTCGGGACCGATTGGCGTCGGCCGGCCGGTCGATTTCCTTGGTGCAAGCGGATCTCCGGTCCGGCTCTTTCTTTCCTCTGGTCGAACCAGTAGCTAGTCGTGCTTGCTGGCCGATGGCCGCATTGACATGGATGACGGCATGGTCGCGACCGGCTCGAGCGAAGGCGAAGCGGGAACGCAATGGGCGGCGCTCGCGGGCGTCACCGCCGCATTAGCCATGTTCGGAGCGGCGCAAGGGTTGAGCTCGCCGCTGTTTACGCTCCTGATGCAGAAGCAAGGCATGTCGCCCGCCCTGATCGGCTTGTCGGCGGCGATGATGCCGGTTGGCCTGATTCTGTCTGCCTCTTTCGTGCCGGCTGCCGTGCGGCTGGTCGGCGCGCGAAATCTGGCGGTTGGCTGCTCGCTGATCGGGGCGCTGTGCTTCCTGGGCATCGGTTACCTCCAGAACTGGGTGGCCTGGTACGTCATCCGCTTCACGATCGGCATCGTCATTAACCCGCTCTATGTGCTGGGCGAAGTCTGGGCTCTCTCGCTGGCGCCGCCGTCTCGGCGCGGGCGAGTGATGGGCGTGTTCAACACACTGATGGGCGCCGGCTATGCCGCCGGCCCCTTTACGCTCACTCTGGTCGGTATCGAGGGCTGGGCTCCCTTCAGCGTCGGCATCGTCGGTTTCCTGCTCTGTGCCGTCATTTTGCGCCTTGCCTCCTCGAAGCTCGCCGGTTTCGAGGATGACGGCCAGCCTGCCGGCAGCTTTGTCGGTTTTGCCCGGTTGGCGCCGGCGCTGCTGCTGGCGGTGCTGGTCTCGGCCGCCGTCCAGCAAAGCACCTATGCCCTGGTTCCCGTGTTTGGGGCCGGCTATGGCTTGCCGGAGGCGGTGCTCGCCGCGCTGGTGATGTCGCTGTCGCTGGGCAACATCCTTCTGCAGATCCCGCTCGGCCTGCTCGCCGAACGCTTCGGTGGCCGACCGATGATCCTGGCCTGCGCGGTGGCGACGACCGTTTGCGCTGTTCTGCTCCCGCTGCTGATCACCACACCGCTGATCTGGGGCGTGCTTCTGGTGATGGGCGCGGTGGGCTACGGTGTCTATACGATGGCGCTGGTCGAACTCGGCAGCCGCTTCAGGGGTTCGCTGCTGGTCACCGGCAATGCGGCGTTCGCCTTGCTATGGGGTGTCGGCGGTATCGTTGGTCCGCCGGGCGCGGGCCTGCTGATGCAGGCGATCGGGCCGGTGGGTTTGCCAACCGTGATCATTGGCCTCGACGCTTTGCTGGTCGCGTTCGCGCTTTATAGATCGGCCAACCGCGGAGGGTCCTGACAGGGTCTGGCTGGAGCCGGGCATCCGTCCGGGCCGCGGGGCTTACCGCCGCCGGGCCGAACCGCTAAGTCTGCAACCGCGACAGCGTTATGGATCATGGACCTGGTGGATACGAGAAGCGACGAGACGATGCAATGGGCAGCGATCACCGGTGTGATCGCGACCGTGTCCGTTTTCGCCATCGCGCAGGGCCTGTCCTATCCGCTGCTGAGCTTCATCCTGCAGCGCCAGGGTGTCTCGCCCGCGATGATCGGCCTGTCGGCGGCGATGACGCCGATCGGGTTCATCGTCTCGTCGCCAATTATTCCAGCGCTGGCGAGGCGGTTCGGAGCAGGGCGCACGGCTCTGACTTGCGCGGCGCTTTCGGCTGTCGTGCTGGCGCTGATCGGCTGGACGCAGAACGTCTATCTCTGGTTTCCGCTGCGCTTGCTGATCGGCGTCGTGACCAACCCGCTCTATGTGCTCAGCGAAATCTGGGTAATCGCGCTGGCGCCGCCGGCCCGGCGCGGCCGCATCATGGGCCTCTATTCGACGATCATTTCGGCCGGCTTCGCCTCCGGCCCGCTCTGCCTGCTCGCCGTTGGCACAGAAGGCTGGCCGCCGTTCCTTGTTGGCATTGGCGCCTTCGTGCTCTGCGGCATCTGCCTGGCGTCGGTTCTGCCACGGCTGCCCAGAGTAGACGAGGCCGGGCATCAGGTTTCGGTGATGGGTTTCATGCCGCTCGCATGGCTGCTTCTGTCGGCGGTGGTCGTAGCCGCGGGCTTCGAGCAGGCGGTGCTGGCGCTGCTGCCCGTCTACGGCACGCATCATGGCATCGCGGAGGCTCGCATGTCGGCGCTGCTGTCGGTCATGATCGCCGGCAACATCGCCATGCAGGTTCCGCTTGGCCTCCTGGCCGAGCGGCTGACGGCCCGTCTCGTGCGCTTCATCTGCGTCCTGCTGACGCTGTTTGGCTGCGTGCTTTTGCCGATGCTGATCGACTCGCCGCTGATCTGGCCTTGCGTCTTCGTCTGGGGAGCTGTGTCCTACGGCATCTACACGATGTCCATCATCGAACTTGGCGAGCGCTTCACCGGTTCGGCGCTGGTTGCCGGCAATGCGGCATTCTCCCTGATGTGGGGTGTCGGCGGCATTGTCGTCCCGCCGCTAGCGGGCGGCATAATGGATGTGACCGGTGCGAGCGGCCTGCCGCTGACGCTCGGCGCGATCTGCGCCGTGCTTGCGTTGGCGACGATTATCCGTCGGCGGGTGCGGTGAAGCAACGCCGCAAGGGCCGCGAAAGGCCGTATCGCACCTTGAATGTCAGCGCCGCCAACGCAATGTAGGCGAAGCCGTTCAAAATCCCGGAGACCTGCATGACCGCTTCGACGACCAAAACCCAGCCCTTTCAGAAGACCGGCGATCCGTTCCTCTGGCTGGAGGACAGGACAAGCAAGGAATCGCTCGACTGGGTGCATCGCCAGAACGAGGTCACGGTGGCGGAATTGCAGGGCGATCCATCCTATCAGGCGTCGTTCCAGACGGCGCTCGACCTGATGACGGCCGAGGACAATATCGCGGTTGGCGCGGCGATCGCCGGTCATGTCTACAATTTCTGGCAGGACAAGACCAATGCGCTCGGCCTGTGGCGCCGCACGACAGTCGCTTCCTACAAGACCGACAAGCCCGACTGGGAGACAATCATCGACTTCGACCAGCTGGCTGCGAAGGAGGGGATAAAATGGGTGTTCGGCGGCGCCGTCAGGCTCTACCCCGATTTCAACCGCTGCCTGGTCTCGATGTCGCCCGATGGCGGTGACGCCAGCGCGATGCGCGAGTTCGACATCGCGGCCAAGTCCTTCGTGGAAGGCGGTTTTCAGGCACCGGCGTCGAAATCGGGCTTCGGGTGGCTGGACGAGGATACGGTCATCGTCTCGGCCGCTTTCGAAGGGGCCGACAAGACAGAATCCGGATATCCGCGCGTGGTCAAGCTCTGGAAGCGCGGCACCAGGCTGGAAGAGGCGACTCCGATCTTCGAGGGAGAGATCGAGGATCTTGCCGTTGGCGCCGGTGTCGAGTTCGACGGCGAGAAGCGTCACCTGTTTCTGGCGCGGACACTCAACTTCTTCGCATCGCACAGTTTCCTGAGGCTGCCTTCGGGCGAGAACCGCCGCATCCCGCTGCCCGACGACGTCACCGACACCTCGCTCTTTAGGGATCAACTGGTGTTCGGGGTGCGCACGCCATGGACGGCGCCGGACGGCACCGCATGCCAGCCGGACGGGCTTTACTCCTTCGACTTCGCGCATTGGATCGAAACCGGCGGTTTTGGCGCCATCGAAACCTTGTTGGCGCCGGCGCACCGGGTTTCCATTGCCGGGCTCGCCAGAACGCAGGACCGCCTGTTCATCAGCTTGATGGACAATGTGCGCGGCAAGGTTCTCGTCTGCGAGCGCGAGCGCGGTGCCTGGTCGCTGAAACCCCTCGTGCTGCCTGAAAACGGCACTGTCGGTATCAGCCATGCCGAGCATTTCGGCTCCACCGTCTCCTTTTCCTTCACCGATTTCCTGACGCCAAGCTCGATCATCTGGTCCGATGACAATGGCGAGACGCTGGCGACCGTGAAATCGCAGCCGGCCCGCTTCGATCCCTCGCCACTGATCTCGGAACAGTTCGAGGCGCGCTCGAAGGACGGCACGATGATCCCATATTTCGTCGTCAGGCGGCGCGACCAGAACGGTCCGGTGCCGACGCTACTCTACGGCTATGGAGGTTTCGAAGTGCCGCTGTTGCCCGGCTATGCCGGCGTGCGCGGCAGGCTGTGGCTGGAGAAAGGCAATGCCTATGTGCAGGCCTGCATTCGCGGCGGCGGCGAGTTCGGACCGGCCTGGCACCAGGCGGCGCTGAAAGGCAAGCGCCAGAACGGGTTTGATGATTTCGCGGCAGTGGCCGAAGATGTCGTCAGGCGCGGTATTGCCACGGCTCAATCGCTCGGCATCCAGGGCGGCTCCAATGGCGGCCTGCTGACCGGCGCTTCCCTGACGCAGCATCCCGAGCTTTTCGGCGCCGTCATCATTGAGGTGCCGCTGCTCGACATGCTGCGCTACACCGAATTGCCGCCGGGCGCTTCGTGGATGGCCGAATATGGCGATCCGTCAAAGCCGGAAGACGCCAAGTGGCTTTCCGCCTATTCACCCTATCAACATGTCAAGGCCGATGCCGCCTATCCGCCGGTGCTCTTGACGACCTCGACCGCCGACGACCGGGTCCATCCCGGCCATGCGCGCAAGATGGCGGCCCGCCTGCAGGAGGCAGGACACGGCAAGACGCTGTTCTTCGAGGAGACCGAAGGCGGACATGGCGGGCGCGGCGACCGCCGACCGCAGGCGGCGCAGACGGCGATGAAGTATGTCTTCCTGCAGCGGGCACTGGGCGGAAAAGCCTGACCTCATTCCATGGCACCCCTGAGCAAAGGGTGGTTCACCTCGACCGCCCTTTGCTCTAAGGTACCTTCATGGCTCTCGCTAGACTATCAGCTCGCGCATTCCGGGTCGCGGTGACACCGTCGTCACGCACGCTGCGCGCCGAGCTTTTGCGGCTGTGCGCCCGCATCGGCTATTCGCCGCCTGCCGTCCTCTGACGAATTCGCCCCGGCAACGCCGGAATGATTTCAGAGGAAAGACCAAATCAATGACCTACCAGAATTATTCGCTGAAGCAGCTTCAGCAGATCGACGCCGCGCATCACCTGCATCCCTTCACCGATCATAAGGAGCTGCGTGAGGCAGGCGCGCGCGTCATCACCCGCGCCAATGGCCCGTTCATCTACGATTCCGAAGGGACGGAACTGCTGGACGGTATGGCCGGCCTGTGGTGCGTCAATATCGGCTACGGCCGCGACGAGCTGGCCGAGGCCGCCTATGCACAGATGAAGGAACTGCCTTACTACAATTCCTTCTTCAAATGCTCCACGCCGACGCCGGTGCTGTTGTCGAAGAAGCTGGCCGAGATCGCACCACGCAACGTGAACCAGGTGTTTTACGGCTCGTCCGGTTCGGAGGCCAACGACACCGCCTTGCGCCTGGTGCGCCATTACTGGGTGCTTGAGGGCAAGCCGGAGAAGAACCGCGTCATCTCGCGCAAGATGGCCTATCACGGCTCGACCATTGCCGGCACTTCGCTCGGTGGCATGGATGCCATGCACAAGCAGCTCAACGGTGCGGTGCCCAACATCGTCCATGTGATGATGCCCTATGCCTACGAGCTGGCTCTGCCGGGCGAAAGCGACCACGATTTCGGCCTGCGCGCGGCAAAGTCCGTCGAGGACGCCATCCTCGAGGCCGGCGTCGACAAGGTCGCGGCCTTCATCGGCGAGCCGGTGATGGGCGCTGGCGGCGTCAAGATACCGCCGACGAGCTACTGGCCCGAAGTGCAGCGCATCTGCCGCAAATACGATGTGCTTTTGATGCTGGACGAGGTCATTACCGGCTATGGCCGCACAGGTGAGTGGTTCGCGGCGCAGACCTTCGGCATCGAGGCGGACACCATCACCACGGCCAAGGCGCTGACCTCGGGCTATCAGCCTCTTTCGGCGCTGCTGGTTGGCGACCGCATTGCCTCGACGCTGGTCGAGAAGGGCGGCGAGTTCAACCATGGCTACACCTATTCGGGGCACCCGGTGGCTTGCGCCGTGGCCTTGAAGAACCTGGAGATCATCGAGAGGGAAGGGCTGGTCGACCGTGTCAGGAACGACACCGGACCTTATTTCGCTAGCGCGTTGCAGGAGCGTATTGCCGGGCATGATCTGGTCGGCGAGGTGCGCTCGATCGGCCTGATGGGCGCGATCGAGATCGTCAAGGACAAGGCGACGAAGGAGCGCTTCCTGCCGTCGGGGAGTGCCGCGGTGACGGTGCGCGACCACGCGATCGCCAACGGCATGATGCTGCGCGCCACCGGCGACACGATGATCCTGTCGCCGCCGCTGATCTGGACCCGCGATACGATCGACATGGCTTGCGAGCGCATCGGCAAGGCGCTCGACCTGGCACAGGCGGACCTGCGCAAGCGATAGGAGCAAACCTCGATTGGGCGTTTTTGCGAAGAAACGCCCAATCCCGGAAATATGCGCTATGAGCGGGAACGAATTTCGCCTTCGGCGCGTAATGTAAGGGGCGGCCGATCCGGCCGCGACAGGGGATTGCCCACATGAGAAAGACCGGCAAAAGCCGACGCGTGCAAGAGGCGGCCAGCCTTGGCGCGGACCTGATGCTGGCGCCGCTGGTGGTGATGATGCGGCTGCCGCTGATGGCCATGGAGGCGCGAAGCGGCGAGCCCTGGAGCGCGGAGACGGCAATGGCTGTCAGCGAGAAGACCGTCGCCATGGCCGAGGGCGCGCTTGCGGCGCAAATGTCTTTCCTGCAATCGGCGTCACGTTTCTGGCCGGAGGTTCTCTCGGGTCGAACGCCGTCGCTGTTCAACGGCGTCGCGGCCGAACGGTCGATCAGCGCAGCGCTGAAGCCGGCCGGCCGCGCGGTGAGGGCAAATTTTCGCCGCCTTTCCACAAAGGGTTGAGGCGGAAGCCCCGGAACTTTTTTGCGCATCGTCGAAGTCTTGCGCTAGAACCAATCGGCATACACGCCGATGGGGAACAACATGGCCGGACAACCGCTCAACCAACCGGCTGAAATTCCAGCCGAACTCGATCGCTGGAACTGGGGCGCCTTCTTCCTCAACTGGATTTGGGGCATCGGCAACAGCACCTTCATCGCGCTGCTGGCGCTGATCCCCGTCGTCAACCTCATCATGATCTTCGTGCTCGGCGCGCGCGGCAGCCGCTGGGCTTGGCAGAACCGGGCTTGGCGCGACGCCGAGCAGTTCCGCAAGACGCAGCGCAATTGGGCGATTGCCGGCCTTGCCGTATGGGTGGTCAGTATCGGCGGTTGTGCGACGATGGTCGGCAGCATCCCTTTCGTGCTCAAAGGCAGCGACGCCTACCGCATGACCATGGACGCCGTCCGCACCGATGTTCGGGTCAAGGCCGCCATCGGCGACGATTTGGCCGACAATTTCTGGGTCGGCGGTCATCTCAACGTCAATGCAAATGGCGCGGGCGACGCCCAGTTCAGCATTCCCGTCCACGGCGCCAAGGGCAAGGGCACCGTATATTCCCATCTGGTTCGCAATGCCGGCACATGGAGCACGCGCCTGCTCGTGGTCCGCGTCGACGGCGTCGATGCACCGATCGTGCTGACCAATGAAGACCATGTGCCGATCCCGGGTGCGGCGATCGGAATATAGACGGATCGTCGGTAATAAAGGGGCCGGAAATGCAAAAACCGCGCCCCATCGGGAACGCGGCTTTGCCAGATACGCATGGCGTTTCGCTACCAAGACACTTGCGAAACTTACGGGCTCCGGTACGCGAGACCTGATCCGGAGCGCCGGGCGGATGCGATATGTCCGCCTCGCAATCTGTTTTATAGGGACATCGTTACCGCGGAGTTATCGAGAGCTTAAGCAAATCTAAATTTGCGGCCCTTGGTCCGGAAGAACCCGAAAAAAACTAAACCAAATCCGCTGCTTACGCCGAGTTGCCGCGCAGAAAATTTATTATGCCGGAGAAATCGGCGCCGCCATGGCCCTGGGCGTTGAAAAGGGCATAGAGCTGCGCCGCTTCTGCGCCAAGCGGTGTCACCGCGCCCGCGCCAAGCGCTGCTTCCTGCGACAATTTCAGGTCTTTCAGCATAAGAGCCGCCGCAAATCCGGGCTTGTAATCCCTGTTGGCGGGCGAAGTGGGAACCGGGCCAGGCACGGGGCAATAGGTGGTCAGCGACCAGCACTGGCCCGACGAGGTCGAGGCGACGTCGAACAGCGCCTGATGCGACAGGCCGAGTTTTTCCGCCAGCACGAACGCCTCGGCGACGCCGATCATCGAAATGCCGAGGATCATGTTGTTGCAGATCTTCGCCGCCTGTCCGGCGCCGTCACCGCCGCAATGGACGATGCGGCCGGCCATCGGCTTCAGGATCGGCTCGGCGGCCGAGAAAGCATCGTCGGCTCCCCCAGCCATGAAGGTCAATGTACCGGCCGTGGCACCACCGGTGCCGCCCGAAACCGGCGCGTCGATGGACAGCAGGCCGTGCTTTGCTGCAATCGTATGAGCCTTGCGCGCCGATTCGACGTCGATCGTCGAGGAATCGATGAACAGCGCGCCGTTCCTGGCCTTGGGAGCAATGTCCCCATAGACCGACAGCACGTGCTTGCCGGCCGGCAGCATGGTGATGACCACGCCGGCATCCTTCACCGCCGCGAGCGCATTGGCCATAACGACGACGCCATGTTCGCGCGCGACCGCGAGGTTTTCCGGCATCAGGTCGAAACCGTGCACGGCATGCCCAGCCTTGACCAGGTTTGCGGCCATCGGATTGCCCATATTGCCGAGGCCGATGAAGGCGATCGTCGTCATAGTCTCTCTCCCGGAGTTTGCTGGCGTCAGCGGCCGATCAGGGCGCGCGCGATGATGACGCGCATGATTTCGTTGGTGCCTTCGAGGATCTGGTGCACCCTGAGATCGCGCACCAGCTTCTCGATGCCGTAATCATGCAAATAGCCATAGCCGCCGAGCAGTTGCAGCGCGTCGTTGGCGACGTTGAAGCCGGTGTCGGTGACGAAGCGCTTGGCCATTGCCGACCATTTGCCGGCGTCCGGCGCCTTGCGGTCGAGTTTGGAGGCCGCCGCATAGAGGAATATGCGCGCCGCCTGCAACTCTGTCTCCATGTCGGCCAGCCTGAACTGCAGCGCCTGGAACTGGTTGATCTTCGAGCCGAATGCCTTGCGCTCGGCGGTGTAGGAGAGCGCCTTGTCGAGCGCCGACTGGGCGCCGCCCAGCGAACAGGCGGCGATGTTCAGCCGGCCGCCGTCGAGCCCGGCCATGGCGATGCCGAAGCCGGCGCCTTCGCCCGACAAGAGGTTCTCCGCCGGCACCTTGCAATCCTCGAAGATGACCTGGCGGGTCGACTGCATGTGCCAGCCCATCTTGTGCTCATTGGCGCCGAAGGAGAGGCCGGGCGCATCCTTGGGCACGACGATGGTGGAGATGCCTTTCGGGCCGTCGGCGCCGGTGCGCACCATGACGGCGTAGACATCGCTGTCGCCGGCGCCGGAGATGAACTGCTTGGCGCCGTTGAGGATGTAATCGCCGCCGCTTTTCACCGCGCGCGTCTTCAGCGCCGCCGCATCCGAACCCGAGCCAGGCTCGGTCAGGCAATAGCTCGCCAGCCATTCCATGGAGGCGAGCTTCGGCAGGAAACGCTGGCGCTGTTCTTCATTGCCGAAGCGGTCGATCATCGAGGCCACCATGTTGTGGATCGAGATGAAGGACGAAAAGGCCGGGTCGGCATGCGACAGCGCCTCGAAGATCAGTACGGCGTCGAGCCGGCCGAGCGCGGAACCGCCGACATCGTCCCTGACATAGATGCCGCCGAGGCCGAGCGGCCCCGTCTCGCGGATCACATCGGCGGGGAAATGTCGCCTGCGGTCCCAGTCGAGCGCATTGGGCGCGACGCGATCGGCGGCGAAGGCCCGCGCCATCTCCTGGATGGCACGCTGTTCCTCGTTGAGTTCGAACTGGCTGGTGCTCGCATCGACCGCGGCGTCCATGGCGTGCTCCCTGATGTCTGACCTGCTGGCCCGTCGTTTTTGGCTTTGCGCGCGGACCAATCTAGACCAATGATGCCGCCGCGCAACCCGACCCGCCGCGGAGCGGCTGTGCACCAATGCATGCCCGGAGCAAGATGTGACGACAAAATTCGATAAGCTGCTGGAAAAGTTCCACGCCTATCTCGCTTCCGTCGATGACGCTCTGGTGCGCGAGGCGGTGGCGCGTATCGGCTGGGATATGCCAGCCCGAAATTTGGAGCCGCATGCGCTTGGCTGCCTGCGCCATCTTGATCGCGCGGCCGGACTGGCACCGCCGGATGCGAGGCCGCTGGTGCGATTGCTGGCCGAGCTGCGCAACGAACTGCATTGGGGACAGACCTACACCGAGGCTGATTTCGGCAGGGCCTTTATCGACAATTACGGCTGGCTGGAAATCTTCGGCACGCGTGGGCACTTCGTCAACGAAGAGGCTGCCGCCGGGCTGCTGATTCTTGGACCCGGGATCGTCTACCCCGACCATCATCACGTCGCCGAGGAAATCTATATTCCGCTGACCGGCGGTACGGAATGGCGCATGGGCGAAAGCGGTTTTCGCAGGCGGGAGGCCGGCGAGGTCGTCCACCATGCCTCCAACGTCAACCATGCCATGCGAACGGGCAAGGAGCCGCTGCTGGCGCTCTATATCTGGCGCGGCGGGCCGTTGGCGCAAAAATCCACGATCACCGGCACCGCGACGCAGGGCAGGGGCTGATGGCCAGGGCGATCATGCTGCAAGGCACAGGGTCGGATGTCGGCAAGACGGTGCTGGTCGCAGGCCTGTGCCGCGCCGCGAAAAAGCGTGGCTTGCAGGTGCGGCCGTTCAAGCCGCAGAACATGTCGAACAACGCCGCCGTCGCCGATATCCCCGGCGACAACAACCATGGCGGCGGCGAGATCGGCCGCGCGCAATGGCTGCAGGCGATCGCCTGCGGCGTGCCGCCATCGGTGCATATGAACCCGGTGCTGCTCAAGCCGCAGACCGATGTCGGCGCGCAGGTCATCGTCCAGGGCAAAGTGTTCGGCGAAGCAAGGGCGCGCGACTACCAGGCGCTGAAGGGCCGGCTGATGGATGCAGTGCTGGAGTCCTGGGGCCAGGTCTGCGAGGGCGCCGACCTGGTCATCGTGGAGGGCGCCGGCTCGCCGGCCGAAATCAACCTCCGCAGCCGCGATATCGCCAATATGGGCTTTGCCACGCGCGCCGATGTGCCGGTGGTGCTGGTCGGCGACATCGATCGCGGCGGCGTCATCGCCTCGGTCGCGGGCACGCATCTGATCCTGCCGGAAGAGGATCGGCGCATAATCGTCGGCTATCTCATCAACAAGTTCCGGGGCGATGTTTCGCTGTTCGATGACGGCATCGAGGCGATCGAGAAGTTCACCGGATGGCGCTGTTTCGGCGTCGTGCCGTGGCTGAAGGCGGCGGCGCGGCTGCCGTCGGAGGATTCCGTGGTGCTGGAGCGGCTGGCATCCGGCGAGGCGCGCGCGCTCAAAGTCGCGGTGCCGATGCTTGGCCGCATCGCGAATTTCGACGATCTCGACCCGCTCAAGGCCGAACCGCAGGTCGAGGTGGTATTCGTGCCGCCGGGAAAGAAGCTGCCGGCCGATGCCGGGCTGGTGGTCATTCCCGGCTCCAAGTCGACGATCGGCGATCTCCTGAAGTTTCGCGAGAATGGTTGGGATCGGGATCTTGCGGCGCACCGCAAGCGCGGCGGCCATGTCGTCGGCATCTGCGGCGGGTTCCAGATGCTCGGCCGCATGGTACGCGATCCCGACGGCATCGAAGGCTCCGTCATGGAAGCCGAGGGGCTCGGCCTGCTCGATGTCGAGACGGTGATGGAGCCGGAAAAGACGGTGCGAAATGTCAGCGCCCGGTCAGTGCCGTTCGGCCTGCCGCTCGAAGGCTACGAGATCCACCTCGGCCGCACCACGGGTCCGGACACCAGGCGCCCGTCGGCGATCATCAATGGTGCCGAGGATGGCGCGATCTCGGCGGACGGCAAGGTGATCGGCACCTACATGCATGGCCTGTTCGGCGCCGACGGCTTTCGCGGGAAATTTCTCGAAAGCCTCGGCATCAAGGGCGGTGGCCTCGACTATCGTGCCGAAGTCGAGCGGGCGCTGGACGAAGTCGCCGCCGAGTTGGAGACCCATCTGGACTGCGACGCGATTTTTTCGCTGGCGCGTTGAAGGTCAGGCCTTCTCGCTGGCCTTCGGCCAGTAGGTGCCGAACGACCAGACATCTCGATTGGCATTGCCCATCCTTCCGCCAAGCGAATCTAGCAGAGCCCGCATTAGAATCAAAAACGCCCGGCTTGGCCGGGCGCTCTCAGTCCCCGCTTGTCGAGGGAAACTTGTCAGGCGCCGCGCATCAGGCAGCCGGCGGCCAGCACGATGTAGGCGATAAGAACAATCCACACCGATGCGATTGGAATGAACGCGAGGACGCCAAGCGCGGCAAGAATGCCGATGATGGCGATGACAACGGAGATGATGAAAACAATCTGGGTAGGCGCGCTGAGATTCATGTCTGGCTCCTCCAACATGATTCGAACATCAGCACTGTAACAGGCGCGTGATCACAGACCAATCATGACACGCAACGGGTTGGCCGGATCGGCCAGCAGCTTCACCGCCAGAGCCACGCAGACGATGACCAGCAGCGGCTTGATCAGCTTGGCGCCGATACGCATGGCCAAGCTCGCGCCAACGCGGGCGCCGAGGAACTGGGCGACGCCCATCATCAGGCCAATCTTCCATGAGATGACGCCGACAGCGGCAAAGATGATGAAGCCGCCGATGTTGGAGGCGAAATTGAGCAGTTTGGTGTGCGCCGTTGCCTTGAGCACGCCGTAGCCGGCGAGCGTCACGAAGGCCAGCATGTAGAAGGAACCGGCGCCCGGCCCGAATACGCCATCATAGAAGCCGATGGCCGGCACCACGGTCACGCCGAACAGGAAGGGCGACAGGCGCTCGGCCCGGTCGACATCGTTCATGTTGGGCTTGAGCGCGAAGTAGAGCGCAATGGCAATCAGCACCAGCGGCAGGGCCGCGCGTAACAGGTCGCCGGGCACGACCGTGGCCAGCAGTGCGCCGATGGCGCCGCCGGCGAGGGCAAGCAGCGCCGATGGCAACTGCCGGCGCAGGTCGACATGGCCTTTCGAGGCGTAGTGGATCGTCGCCGACCCGGAGCCGAACATGCCTTGCAGCTTGTTGGTTCCAAGCGCCTCGACCGGCGAAAAACCGGCGAGCAGCAGCGCCGGAATGGTGATCAGCCCGCCGCCGCCGGCAATCGAATCGACAAAGCCCGCGGCAAAGGCGGCGAAAGCGAGCATGGCGATGGTCTGGGCGGTGAGGTCGATCATCTGATATGTCGAGATGTCCGTCGGCTGCAGCGCGCGTTCGACCACGGCCACCCCGTTTGCGCAAGGCCGATTCCGCGCTAATTCTGTTGAAGAGGAATCGGAAAGGGGCCGTTCATGGCATTCGCATTGCTGGACCAGATACGCTCGATCTTCGACGGCGACCCGGGCGTACGAAAGGTCGCGGACGATCCCGTCCTGTCGGCGGAACTGCTGATGCTGTTCCGGATGATCCTGGCCGATGGCACGGTGAGCGAGAGCGAGATGGTTGCCTTCCGGCGCATCTGCAAGGATGCTTTCGGCATTCCGGAGGCCAGCATCGACGCGGTCATCGAATATCTCAACGAATTCGGCTACGAGACCAACGGCTCGCAGGCGATCGCGCTGTTTCGCGACCTCGACGTCGGGCGGCGCAAGCAATTGGCGCAGCACATGGCGGAAATCGCCAAGGCGGATTCGCAACTGGCCGAGACCGAGGTGCGCCTGTTGCGCCGCACGCTCGATTTGCTCGACATCAGCCCGGTCGACGTGGTGAAGCCGGAAGAGTAGCGGGCGGATCGGCAACTCACCCTTGTTCCTGCATCCGTTTCGCGATCGCCCGGCGCAGATCCGGCGCCGCAGCGACAAGCGCCCTGGCCGCCTCTGATTGTGGGTGATCGAGCAGTTCGCTCGTCCTGCCGCGCTCGACGATCTTGCCGTCATGCATGACAAGCACCTCATCCGTGATGGCGCGGGCGACGGCCAGGTCATGGGTGATGAAGAGGTAGGCGATGCCGAGTTTCTGGTTGAGTCCGGCGAAGAGGTCCAGGATCTGTGCACGGATCGAGACATCGAGTGCCGACACCGGCTCGTCGGCAACGACAAGCTTGGGGCGCGTGATAATGGCGCGGGCGATCGACAGGCGTTGGCGCTGGCCGCCGGAAAATTCGTGCGGATATTTGTCCATGTCGCGTTGGTCGAGGCCGACCTCGTGCAGCGCATGCGCCACCATCTCGCGGCGCTCGGCGCGCGTCGGTTTTTTCTCCAGGACATGCAGGGGTTCGGCGACCAGTTTTTCGACCTTCTGGCGCGGATCGAAGGAGCCGTAGGGGTCCTGGAAGACGACCTGCATATTGCGCCTGGCCGGCTTCAGCTCGGCCTCGCTGCTGCCGGTGATGGGTTCGCCGCGAAAGCGGATCACGCCCGAACTCGGCCGGTCCAACGCCAGGATCATGCGGGCAAGGGTCGACTTGCCGCAGCCGGAGCGGCCGACCAGCGCCACCGACTGGCCCGGCGCCATCGACAGGGAGACATCGTCGACCGCACGTATGTCGGGCGCGCGCCTGAACAGCGAGATGCGGCGGCCGGGGTAGTCGCGGCTGACGCCCTCAACCTGCAGCAAAGGTTGGTCCATCCCGACATGATGAGGCTTGGCGCGCGCCGGAACATGCATCGAGGCCTGTGCCAGCTGGCGCGTATAGGGATGGAACTGTTCGGAGAGCGTGCGCGCCGTGTCGCCGGCGTCCATCACCTCGCCATGGCGCAGGATGGTGATGCGGTCGGCCATCTCCGTCACGACAGCGAGATCATGCGATATCAGCAGCAGGCCCATGCGGTTCTCCGCCACGAGATCGCGCAGGAGGTCGAGGATCTGTGCCTGCAGCACCACGTCGAGCGCCGTCGTCGGCTCGTCGGCGATCAGCAGCTTCGGCTTCAGCGCGCAGGCGATGGCGATGACGACGCGCTGGCGTTGGCCGCCCGACAATTCGTGCGGATAGCGCGACAGCGGGAATTTCGCTTCGGGCAGGCCGACGCGGTCGAGCATTTTTCGCGCCCGCTCCTCGGCGTCGGCACGGCTTGCCCTGGTGTGCCAGCGTATACCTTCGGCGACTTGTTCGCCGATCGTCTTGAGCGGATTGAGCGCCGTCATCGGCTCCTGGAAAACCATGCCGATGTCGTCGCCGCGCAAGGCACACATCTGGTCCTCGGTCGCGCCGAGAATATCGATGCCGTCGAATGTAATGCGCCCGGTGGCGCGTGCGGCATGGGGCAGGAGCCGCATCACCGTCAGCGCGGTCATCGATTTGCCGGAGCCGGATTCGCCGACCAGCCCCATCACTTCGCCGGGCGCGACGGAGAGCTCCATGTCTTTCAGGATCTGTGTGTCGCCGATGACCAGCGACAGATTATCGACTTCGAGCAGGCTCATCGCTGTCGCCGCGATTTCGGGTCGATAATGTCGGCGATGCCGTCGCCCAGAAGATTCAGGCCGAGCACGGTGACGACGATCGCCATGCCGGGGAAGATCGCCATCCACGGCGCCACCACCATGCGCGTCTGGGCGTCGAACAGCATGCGGCCCCAGCTCGGCATCGGCGGCTGAGCGCCGAGGCCGAGATAGGAAAGCCCGGCTTCGGCCAGGATGCCCAGCGCGAACTGGATTGTGCCTTGCACTAGGAGCAGCGTGGCGATGTTGGGCAGCACGTGTTCGATCGATATCTGCGTGCTGCTCTTGCCGGCGGCGCGCGCGGCAAGGATGAATTCACGCGGCCAGACGGCCAGCGCGCCGGCGCGGGCGACGCGGGCGAACACCGGAATGTTGAAGATACCGATGGCGATGATGGCATTGACGGCGCCCGGCCCGAAGATGGCTGTTATCATGATGGCCGACAGCAGCGCGGGGAACGCGAAGACGAGGTCGTTGATGCGCATCAGCGCCTCGTCGACGAGGCCGCCGCGCGCGGCGGCGAAGGCGCCAAGCGGCACGCCGACACCCATGCCGATCCCGACGGCGACCAGCGCCACGGCGATCGAGTTGCGGGCGCCAACCATGATCATCGACAGGATATCGCGGCCGAAATGGTCGGTGCCGAACCAGTGCGCCAGCGAGGGACCTTGCGTCTTGTCCGCAATGACCAGCCTCGTCACATCGTAGGGTGTCCAGACATAGGAGACGACCGCCATCGCCAGGATCAGCACGGTGATGACGAAACCGGTAACGAAAGCGGTATTCCCAAACGCCTTGGCCATGACGCCGCGGAACGTCTCGTCGGGGATGTCGATGCGCAGCGTCATTGCCGGGTCCTCAGGCGGGGATCGACCACCGCATAGGAAAGGTCGACGACGAGGTTGACGGCAATGACGGCGGCGACCAGCAGCATGACGACGCTCTCGACGACGATCAGGTCGCGCTGGGTGATCGCCTGGAACACCAGCCGGCCGAGTCCGGGCAAATAGAAGACATTTTCGATGATGATGGTGCCGGCGAGCAGGAAGGCGAACTGCAGGCCAAGGATGGTCAGCACCGGGATCATGGCGTTGCGTAGCGCGTGCCGCCACAGCACGGCTCGATAGGGCAGGCCCTTGGCGCGGGCGGTGCGGATGTAATCCTCGTTGAGTACCTCGATCAGCGCCGAGCGGGTGACGCGCGCCAGGATCGCCGCTTGCGGCAAGGCAAGCGCCACCGCCGGCAACAGCAGCGATTTCAGTGCCGGCCAGGCGCCGGCGCCCCAACCAGGAAAACCACCGGCCGGGACCAGATGCAGCCAGACGGCGAAGACATAGATCAGCATCAGCGCGAACCAGAAATTGGGCACGGCAACGCCAAGCTGCGCGACGCCCATTGAAATCGTATCGCCGGCCCGTCCGCGCCGGCTGGCCGAAAACAGGCCGACCGGAATGGCGATCAAGGTGGAGAGCGCGAGCGCGATCAGCGCCAGCGGCAGCGAGACGGCCAGCCGTTCACGCACGAGATCGATGACCGGGACCGAGTAGGTATAGGAGCGGCCGAAATCGAGGGTGAGCAAGCCGCCGGCCCAGTGCAGATAGCGCAGTACGATCGGCGCGTTGAGGCCCATCTGGTTGCGCAAGAGTTCCACTTGGTCGGCACTGGCGTTCATGCCCAGCATCAGCCGCGCCGGATCGCCGGGGAGGATCTCCAGCACGGCGAACACCACCATCGAGGCAAGCACCAGCGTGGCTAAAGCGACGGCGAGGCGCTTGAGGAGGTAGGCGCTCATGGAAGGCGAGGGAGTGGCGCGCGCACCACGAACCTCACTCGCTCCACTTCACCTTGGTCAGGTCATTGGCCTGGATCGGCGCATTTTCCCACAGGCCTTGCAGCTTGGCGTCCCAGACACCGACCTTGGGCAATTCGTAGAGGAAGCCGACCACGGCGTCGTCGGCCAGGATCTTCTGCGCCTCGCCAAGCAGTTCCTTGCGCTTGGCCTCGTCGGAGGTGAGGTTGAGGTCGGCGATCACCTTGTCGAAGGTCGGATTGTCGTAGTTGAAATAATAGTCCTTGCGCGCATAGATATCGATGTCGTTGGGCTCGGTGTGGGAGACGATGGTCAGGTCGTAATCCTTCTTGGTGAACACCTGGTCCAGCCACTGCGCCCATTCGACCGGGATGATCTCCAGGTTGATGCCGACATCGCGAAGTTGCGAGGCGATGATCTCGCCACCGAGCCGTGCATAGCTGGGCGGCGGCAGTTTCAGCGTTGCCTTGAAGCCGTTCTCCAGCCCGGCCTCCTTCAGCTGTTCCTTGGCCTTGTCGACATTGTGTGGATAGAGGCCGGTGAGGTCGACATAGTCCTTGTTCGCCGGCGACATATGCGAGCCGATCGGCAGGCCAAGGCCGGCTGAGGCGCCGTCGATGATCGCCTTGCGGTCGAGCGCGTAGGAGATCGCCTGCCTGACCTGCAGCTTGTCGAAAGGTGGCTTCTTGTTGTTGATCGAGAGGATGGTCTCGCCTTCGGTCGAACCGATCACCACCTTGAAACGCGGATCGTCCTTGACCTGTGCGAGGCTGTCGGGATCGAAGAAGGGGAAGGCCTGGATGTCGCCGGACAAAAGGGCCGGCACATAGGCCGCGGCATCGGGCACGATGCGGAACTCGACCTTGTCGAGGAACACCGGAGCGCCCCAGTAATGGCCAGATTTGACCAGCGTGATCGATGATCCCTTGGCCCAGTTCTGGAACTTGAACGGGCCGGTGCCAACCGGGTTTTCCTTGTTGGTGTCGGCGGATTTCGGCGACACCATCACCGCGTCGCCCCAGCCCATATTGTTAAGGAAGGATCCTTGCGGGTTTTTCAGCGTGACTTTCACCGTCGCCGGATCGATGACATCGACCTTGTCGATGGCCGCGAACAGGCCCCTCTGCGCGTTGACCGAATTGTCGGCGCGGGCACGGTCGAGCGAGAATTTCACGTCATCGGCGCTGAAATCGGCGCCGTCGTGGAATTTGACGCGGGTGTGCAGCTTGAAGGTGTAGACCTTGCCGTCATCGGAAATGGTCCAGCTTTCCGCCAGATCCGGCAGCACCTCGCCATTGGGTCCGATCCGGGTCAGGCCCTCGAAGACATTGGCGTAGAGCACTTCCTTGATCGCCGCCGCGGCACCAGCGGTTGGGTCGAGATGCGGCGGTTCGAGCGGAATGCCGATGACCAGGTCGGTTCGGGCCGCAAAGGCGGAGGTTCCTGCGGCCAATGCGAGAACCGCGGCGGCCAGAATGGTTTTCCACAATCTCATCGTGCAACTCCCCATGCGTTCAGGACACGTGCTCAAGCCGGGCGATAGAAGCGTGATTTCGCGTGGGAGTAAATTGCGTTTCGTGCTGCCAGGCGGGATGGCGGGGAATGTTTTTGCCGTGCCAGCCCCGTCGGCGGGCCGAAGCTTATCGCGATGCAGGGTTATCCCGTGGCCGTGCCGCGCAGCAGCACGTTGAGCCCGATCGCCATCACCTTGGCCGATTCCACCATGTCCGATATGCCGACCCACTCGTCCGGCCGATGGGCGAGGTCGAGAATGCCCGGGCCATAGGCGATGCAGTCGTGGATATGTCCGATGCGGGCGATGTGCTTCTGGTCGTAGGTGCCGGGCGAAATGACGTAGTCGGGCTCGCGGTCGAAGATCGCATGAATGCCTTGCGCCACCGCCTTGACGACGGGCGCGTCGCGCTCGGTCATCAGCGGCAGTACTTCCATCAGATCGCGGATCTCGTAGTCGAATTTTTTGCGCTCGCGCTTCAGCCGGTCGAGAATGCCGGTCACTTCGGCTTTGACCGTGGCCAGATCCTCCTCGAGAAGGAAGCGGCGGTCGATGGTCAGACGGCAGGAATCGGGCACGTTGGGGGAGGGCAGGCCGGGGCGGAAATCCTCGGTCTGGCCGCCATGAACGGAATTGATGTTCATGGTCGAGCGCCTGGCGCCTTCCGGCACCACCGGCATGCGCGTGATCTTGCGGTCGAGTGCCGGGAACAGTTCGTTCTCGAATGCCTGCAGCACCGCGCCCATATGGCGCACCGCATTGTCGCCGAGAAACGGCATCGAGCCGTGCGCGATCTCACCCTTGGTCTCGATCTCCGCCCACCAGACGCCGCGATGGCCGAGGCAGATGCGGTCCTTGTTGAGAGGCTCGGGAATGATGACGTGATCGACCCTGGGTTTCGAGAAATAGCCGAGGCCGGCCAGGTGGGCGACGCCGCCGAAGCCGCCGGATTCCTCATCGACCGTTCCCGAGATCTCGATGGCGCCGGGAAAATCGGGAAAGACTTCCAAAAAGGCTTCGACAGCGATGATGGAGGCGGCGAGGCCCCCCTTCATGTCGCAGGCGCCGCGTCCATAGACCTTGCCATCCCTGACGATGCCGGCGAACGGATCGACGGTCCAGCCGTCGCCGGCTTCGACAACGTCGATATGCGAATTGAAATGGACGCAGGCACCAGGTGACCGTCCATCAAACCGCGCAACGACATTGATGCGCGGATAGCGATCGGTGTCGCCGGGCGTGCCGTCGGCGCGGATGAACTCGGTCTCGAAGCCGCTCTTCCTTAGCCGCGCACCGATATAGTCGGCGCATGGCCCGTAGGCTTCGCCGGGTGGATTTATGGTCGGAAAGCGGATCAGGTCGGCGGTCAGCGCCACCAACTCGTCGCGCCTGATGTCGATTGCCTTGAGGAGTCGCCCGTTCATGCCGCGAGTTGAGCAGCGATCCCAGTGGTTTTGCAAGCCCGTGATCAAACCCGTGCAACGTGTCGTTGTGGCAACTATCGCGGGAAATCGTTCAAATTCACTGCTTTGGATTGGCGAATTGGTCAAAGACTGTGTGTTATCTGTTCACCGCCATTAAAAAGGTGAAAAACAACGTGATGGCGAGCAGGCAAGGGCAATCAAAGGGGTTTGATCGCATGAAAATGTCATTTCTCAAGGCAGCAGTATTGGTCGTTGCGCTGTTTGGCGCATCGGCGGCAAGTCAGGCGGCCACATTGGTGGCGAACATCGACGTGTCGTCGCAGACGATGACGGTTCGTTATGGCGATTCTGTCTATAGGTGGGCCGTCTCGACCGCCCGTCCGGGCTATTTCACGCCGCGCGGCACCTACCGGCCGCAGCGCACGGCGCGGATGTGGTATTCGCGCAAATACGACATGTCGCCGATGCCGTACTCGGTGTTCTTTCGTGGCGGCTATGCCATCCATGGAACGGGCGCCGTCAGGCAGCTCGGCCGTCCGGCTTCGCATGGTTGCGTAAGGCTGCATACGGCCAATGCCGCGGCCTTCTATTCGATGGTCCGCGAAGTGGGCTTCGGCAATACGCGCATTGTCGTCACCAATTAGACACTTGAAGATTGTTGGTACTGGCTTTGTTTGCTGGCGGAGGAACTCACGTTCCCGCCAGCGGCTTGCTCATGTGTTTGAGACGGGAGCCGGCTTGGTGCGGTTTTTCCGCCGCCACTTGCTGATCTCCCACCTTTTGTGGAACCACATCCATTGGCCTGGATCCTCTCGGACCCAGCGCTCGACGACGTCGTTCAGCATCTGGGTGGTGGCGTGGACATCGACGCTGCCGTCGGCGGTACGCGGCAGCACCAACTTGTCCTCGATCTCGAGCCGGAAGCGGTTGCCCGGCAACCTGATACAACGCGCCGGATAGACGTCGCAGTCATAGTGGCGGGCAAGGGTGCCGAGCACGCGGTTGCTCTGACAGGGACGGCCGAAGAAGGTCGTGTCCAGGCCGTTGGAGAATTTCTGGTCGACGAGAACGCCGATATTGCCGCCATTCTCCAACACCCCCGCCAGCGCGAACGACGCACCGGCCATCGAAGGCAGCAAGCCTCCCATGGTGGATCGCCTTGTCGAAAGGATGTAGTCGGCGAGGTAGGGGTTGTTGGGCGGCCGAAACAGCGCCGTGATGTTCATGCCGAAGGTCGCGGCCGCCACCGGCAGCAGCTCGAAATTGCCGAGATGGCCGGTGAAGACGATGTGCGGCTGCTTCTCGGCCGCGATCTCCACGAAATGCTCTGTTCCCTTGACCTCGATACGGCCGGGCTTTCCGGCCGCTGGGTCATAGTCGAACAGGGCGTCGAGGAAGATGTATTCAGCGGCAAGGCGGGCCATGTTGCCCCACATGTCGGAGGCGATGGCCCGGATTTCGTCCTCGCTCTTTTCCGGATAGGCCTTGCGCAGATTGTCGAGGGCGACCTGGTGGCGTCCGACCCTTGGACCGATGAGGCGTGCGGTGCGGTCGGCAAAATTCAGCGCGCTGTCGACCGGCAGCAGGCGCAGCAGCGACATGATGACCATCGCGAGACGCGCAACAAACCAGTAATTCACCTGGCGCAATTGTCTGCCATAGCGAAATTTCAGATCGCGGCGAAGCTTCTTGAGCACGGAAATCGAGGCTCTAGAGCATGATGCCGAAAAGTGTGAAGCGGTTTTCGGATGACATCATGCTCTATTCCTTGATTTAGAGGCGGATTCAGATTTCAGGTCAATTCGACCTGAAATCATCCGACTCTAGGCGACGCGCAGGATGATCTTGCCGAAAACGTCGCGGCCTTCCATGCGCTTCAGCGCGGCATCGATATCGTCGAAGCCGACCTCGGTGTCGATCACCGGAGCGACCTGTCCAGCGGCCATCTTCTGCATGGCGTTGGCCATGTTCTCCATCCGGCAACCGAAGGATCCGAGCAGTTTCAACTGCTGCTGGAAGAGCTGCATCAGGTTGATCTGAGTCGACACGCCAGAGGTCGAACCGCAGGTCACCAGGCGACCGCCGCGCTTCAGGCACAGCATCGAACCGGCAAAGGTGTCGGTGCCCACATGCTCGAACACCACGTCGACGCCTTTCTTCTTCGTCAGCTTGCGCACGACGCCCTCGAAACGATCGTCGCGGTAGTTGATGACATGGTCGGCGCCGAGCGCCTTGGCCTTGTCGATCTTGT
The DNA here is from genome assembly GCF_006442275.1 of Mesorhizobium sp. B2-3-10. NCBI lineage: Bacteria > Pseudomonadati > Pseudomonadota > Alphaproteobacteria > Hyphomicrobiales > Phyllobacteriaceae > Mesorhizobium > Mesorhizobium sp. B2-3-10. Next base: position 229,167 of record NZ_VFVT01000006.1, on the reverse strand, counting down.
CGTTCGAGCCGACCGTGGTGATGATCGTGCAGCCCATCCGCTTGGCCAGCTGGATGGCCGCCGAGCCGATGCCGGATCCGCCGGCATGGACGAGGATCGTCTCACCGGGCTGCAGCCTGGCATTGTCGAACAGCATGTGCTCGACGGTGCCGAAGGTAACGGGCGCCACGGCAGCCCCGATATCGGTCACACCGGGCGGGGCGGGGACCAGCAGGCGCGCCGGCAGGTTGATCTTCTCCTGCGCGAAACCGTCGAGATGGAAGCCGTGAACGCCCGAAACATGCTCGCACAGATTGTCGCGGCCTTCGCGGCAGGCACGACAGAGGCCGCAGGTGCGTGCGCCGTAGATCGATACCAATTGTCCGGGCAGCAGGCTGGAAACGCCGGGACCGACCGCCTCCACCTCGCCGGAGGCCTCGGCGCCGACGACCAGCGGCAGCTTGCGCTTGGCGAAGGCCATGCCGCGCCAGCCCCAGACGTCGATGTGGTTCAGCGCCACCGCCTTGACGCGCAGCGTCACTTCGCCAAGCGCGGGAGGCGGCGGGGGCGGTAGGTCCACCGTTTCAAGGCGGCGGTCCTCGATAAGTTGCAGTGCGCGCATGGAGCCTGTCGGTTCTGTTAAGCGGAAAGGGCTCGCTTAGACCGGTTCCCGCGCCATGACAAGGCAAGTGTTCTGGCCGCCAAAGCCGAAGGAGTTCGACAGAACGGAGCGAACCTGCGCATCGCGCTTCTTGTTCGGCACGACATCGAGCACGATCGCCGGATCGGGATTGTCGTAGTTGATGGTCGGAGGAATGACGCCTTCGCGCATGGTCATCAGGGAAAACGCCGCTTCGACCGCGCCCGCCGCCGACAGCGTGTGGCCGATCATCGACTTGTTGGACGAGATCGGCATAGAGCCGATGCGCTCGCCAAACACCGTCGACAGCGACAGGTGCTCCATCTTGTCGTTTTCCGGCGTCGAGGTGCCGTGTGCGTTGACATAGTCGATCTCGTCTTCGCCGAGACCCGCATCGGCAAGTGCGGCCCGGACAGCGGCAATCGCCGGCGATCCATCCGGCTTGGAGCGCGTGCGATGGAAATCGTCGGCCTTTTCGCCACAGCCGCTGAGGATGCCGAGAATGGCGGCCCCACGGGCAAGCGCCGCCTCCAGCGATTCCAGCACCAGAGCGCCGGATCCCTCGGCCAACACGAAGCCGTCACGGTCCTTGGAAAACGGCTTGGAAGCCTTTTCCGGATTGTCGTTGTGGGTGGAGAGAGCCGACAGCAGCGAGAAGCGGATCAGCGCCTCGGCGGTCGCCGAGCCGTCGGCGCCGATCGACAGCGCCCGGTCGCATTCGCCACGGCGGATCGCCTCGACGCCGAGCTGGATGGCGGTGGCGCCCGAGGCGCAAGCCGTCGAGAGCGTGATCGGCAGGCCACGCGTGCCGAACCGGTCGGCGAGCCGGTCGGCGATTGAGCCGAACTGGGTGGTTTCGAAGAGATCGAGTTCCTTCAGGCCACGCGCCACGCGCAGCAGCCTTTCGGCGCCGGAATCCTGCTTGTCGGAATTGTAGAGCGAAAAGCGGTCGTGCCAGTCGAGTTCGACCGGCGGCGAGGCGAGGAAGAGAGGGCCGCCGAAATCGCCGGAATTCAGGCCGGCTTCGCCAACAGCCTCCTGCGCCGCGGTTTCCGCCAGTTCATAGGTGAGGAGGCTTGCTCCCTTGGAGCTCGACGGCAGAAAATCGACCATGCCGGAGATCCGTGTGTTGAGGTGATCGACCGGAAAGCGGGTGATCGGGTGGATGCCCGACTTGCCCGAGGTCAGCGCGGCCCAATTGTCTGATTTGCCGACGCCGAGCGAGGTCACCACACCGATACCGGTGACGGCAACAACGGGCCTGCCCATGTGATCTCTGAAATTGGCCATCGGGAGCCCTCTTATCTCTGCAGTGCGTTCGCCAAACGCCGCCTCAAGCGGCGTTGACCAGCGCCACGCCCTCGAATTGGTGATAGCCGATCGCCGTTGCAAGGACGCTCGCGGGAATGCCTTCGAATGGCTTTTCGGCAGTGGCGTCAAAGACAGGGTAGGCGGCCTTGCGGTCGACCGCCAGTGCCGCCAGCGCCACGGCGAAGGGAAACTGCGCTTCCTTCATGTGCCCGGTCAACGTTGCAAAACCGCGCGCCGATATCGCCGGATTGGCGTCGAGCGCCGCCTTTTCGGCCGATGTTGCCGCATGCGCGCCTGATGCTCCCGACATGGCGAGCAGCTTGCCGTTCAGCGGCAGCGCCTGTTTGAGCAGGAGAGCGATCTCGGCGTCGAGTTCTCCGCGCGCGCGCCTGGCGCGGCCGGAGACGACGGGGCCGAGTTCAGCGTAGATCTTGCGTCCGCGGCTTGCCGCGTGTTCGCGCTGCTCAAGCACCAGGAAGGCACCGCCGGAACCTGAGACCACGCCGCCGCCCTCGGCGCCCTGCCTTTGCCAGACGGGCTTCCACGGGCCGCGATGCAGGTAACCGGCCAGCTCGTAGCCGAGCAGCATGTCGGAATGTTCCGTCTGGAAGGCGCCGCCGACCAGGATGTGCGTCGACTGGCCGGAGCGAATGCGCGCGGCTGCCGTCTCGACGGCGGCGACGCCAGCGCCTTCCTCGCCCATGAAGGTCCTGGACGAGCCGGTCACCTTGTGGACGATGGAGATGTTGCCGGCGAGCAGATTGGAAAGCTGCGCCAGGAAAAGCGTCGGTCGCAATTCGGTGGTCAGCTTCTCGTTGAGCAGCACGTCGCGGTCGTTCCGGTTTTCCGAAGCGGCTAGAATGTCGGCGTCGACCGCTTCGTCGCGCTCGCCGCCGCCGGCCGCCACAACCATGTCCATGGTGGTGCAGAGTTCGTCATTGCCCTTGATGCCGGCGTCGTCGAGCGCGAGGCCCGCGGCATAGGTGCCGAGCCTCTGCCATGTCTCCATCTGCCGCTGATCGCCGCGCTTGGCGATCTGCAGGTTCCAGTCGATCTCGGGCAGTGGATGAACCGTGTAGGGCGCGAAGCGCCCGGCCTCGAGCACCGGCTCCCGGCCCGGTTGCGCCAGCTTTTGCCAATGGGCGTCAGGACCTTCCCCCAGCGAGGAAACAAGGCCGATACCTGTGATGACGACGTCGTGGGGGCTGCTCATGAGCGGCTTTGTGGGTCAGGTGACGGAGCGCGTCAAGTCACGCGCCCTGATGACCTCAGGCGGTCTTGGCGGCAACCAGCGCGTCGATCTTGGCGCACAGGTTCTTCATGACGAAGTAATCGTCGGTCGAAGCCTTGCCGTCATTGACTTCCTGGGTCCACTTTTCCAGCGGCACCTTGATGCCGAATTCCTTGTCGATGGCGAACACGATGTCCAGGAAGTCGAGGCTGTCGATGCCGAGATCGTCAATGGTGTGGCTCTCGGGCGTGATGGTGTCGATATCGATCTCGCTGGTGTCGGCAATGATCTTGGCGACTTTGTCGAACGTTGTAGACAAGGGGCTTTTCCTTCTTTGCGGGCGGAATCTGTCCGCATTCGTTTGGGCGCTGTCTAATCGGTTTTTCCCGGCAGGAAAAGGCCTGTTAAGCCGGGCGCAGATGGGTAGGATGCCCAGGAAACGCAAGAAGGGCCGCCGGTCGACCCGGCGGCCCTTCCGTTGACGCTACGTAAGCTCAGCTGTCGCGGAGCTTGACAAGGTCGTTCAGCAGCCCGACCGTTCCGTTGTGGACGGTCAGTCGCTCGACCTTGCCGGCGATGGTTTCCAGAGCCTCGAGCTCCTTCAGCCGCAGCATCACCGGGTTCTCCGCCATCACCTTGGCCGTGTTGAGCAGGGAACGCGTGGCGTTCGTCTCCTCGCGGCGGCGGATGACGTTGGCCTCGGCCTGCTTTTCGGCCGAGACCACCTGGTTGAGGATCTCGCGCATCTCACCCGGCAGGATGACATCCTTGAGCGAGATATCGCTGACCTCGACCCCGATCTCGGCCATGTCGGCACGGACCTTGGCCGCCGCTTCCTCGTCGACCGTCACCTTCTTTTCGAGGATCTGGTCGAGCGTGAGCGCGCCCAGCGTCTTGCGGAACGCGTACTGCAGGGCGCGGTAGAGGGCCTCGGAGAAGTCCTTCACCGCACTCACCGCCTTGACCGGGTCGATGACCCGGTATTCGGCCGCGATGTTGACGCGGATCGTGACGCGATCCCTGGTCAGCACTTCCTGCCCGGCGACATCGAGCGACTGGCGCTTGAGGTCGACGACCTTGATCTGCACCATCCGTCCGACGTTCCAGAAGCCGTGCACGCCAGCGGCAAGCGTCCGCACAAGGACACCGTCGATGAACAGCAGCCCGGCCTGGCCGTCGACAACCGGGTGAACGGACATCAATTCCGCCTTCCGAGCCTGGCCGAGCCGGCGCATGACAGCCGGATCGATGGCAAGATCGGCCGAGGTGTCGATCACCGTCACCTTCCACGGTCCGGCATCGGTCCACAGTACCAGCTTACGGTCGGGGGCCTGCACGGAATGCAGGTTGCCGTCACGCTCGATGACGGCAACTTCCGTGCGCCCGGTGCGCACGACGGTGAAATGACGCGCGGCCACGTCCGGGAGCTTGTCGAACAACGCCTTCTCGTACGCCGAAACGAATTCCGGGCTCTTCAGATCGTGCCGGGACACCTCAAGGCTCTGGTTCCGGTTGGCGAGCCAGTGCTCACCCGGCAGCAGGACAGCCTTGATCTCTCCCTTGTAGAGAGTGAGGGCACGTTCGTTTTCCCTAACGAGGACGCGCTCGCGCCCAAGAACTGTATCGAGAATAGTCATTGTCTTACTCCTGTCGGGCATGGCCCCATGCGAGGCGTCACGTCATGCGTCGATCTTCCCTTCGTTTCTCGTTTCACTTCCAATTCCGGACACGAATGATCCGGGGACTGGTGGCATCGATGCGCGGCGGGCCTGCGGGAGCGGATCGCGGGGCAGCGAAGCGGGCGCCGGAGGCGAGCCTCCCTTGCCGGCGACACTGCGCCTTGACCATCACCGCGAGCCTGGCCGCGAGCCGATGGCATCGGACCTTTCGATACGTCCTGGCCCGAAGGCTTCGGCCGTCCGTCACGTCTTCAGCATTCCAGTCCCCGGACCGTTTCAGATAACACCTGGCAGGGTGCTGGCTTATCAAGCCAATGGAGAAGGAATCGAACCTTCGACAATCAGATTATGAGTCTGATGCTCTACCAACTGAGCTATCCGTGGTGCAGACGACAGGACTCGAACCCACAACCTCCGGATTATGTCCGGCGCTCTCCCAGTTGAGCTACATCCGCGATCCCAATCCCCAAAGCGGCGCCGTATACAGGGCGGCAAAGCCGTCTGCACGGGCGGAGACGAAAGCTCCAACCGTTGTGCTCGCTTCGGTTTTCGTGACCGGGAGCGCGCCTATAGCCCCTGCGACGGGTTGTCGCAAGCGACATTGTCGTGCCGAATTCGCGGCTTCTTTCGGCGGTGGCATTTCGGCAACACTCATTGCCGCGCCCGCGTTCGGGAGCAGTTGTCTCAGAAGGTGACGCGGCCGAGTACGCGCAAGCCGTCGCCTTGCGGCTCGACCACCACTGCTTCGCCTTCGCGCGGCGACACGCCGGTCAGCGCCACGATGTTTTCGAGATGGGTGACCAGGACCAGATTGTCGGAGCCGGAATAGGCGCGGATTTCCTTCATGATGGCCGCGATCTGCGCTGCTTTCTGCGCATCGTCACCCTTCAGGAGATCGAGCGGTGCGAACAGCTCCGGCTCGGCTTCGAAGGCGGTGCGCGCGGTGTCGAGGCAGCGGCAATAGCGGCTGGACAAAATGCGCTCGATGGGAGCCGCGCGGGCGGCAAACAGGGCGCCGATCTTGCTTGCCTGCTGCTTGCCGCGCGCCGACAGATTGACCTGGGTGGCGCAATTGCCGATGTCGAAATTGGCCGGGTCGGTGGTGCCGGTGACCATAGCGTGGCGCAGCAGCACGACATGGCCGCCATCGCGCAGCAGCGCCCAGCCGGCGTCCGTCGCGTGCGCGGCGGCGGGGACGACAAGCAGGAACAACGCCAAGGCTAACCGGATCATCGCCACCCTTCCATGCTCCCGTGTCGGGCTCCAACCATTCGCATATAAGGATTGGAAAGCAGGCACAAAGACAAGCCGGGCGTCAGCCGTGTCTCACGCCTCACATTTGGCGAGCTGCTGCTTCACCAGATCGATCACCGAGCGGAACTCGGTACCTTTCATCGCCGCGAGATGATGCGGCAGAGCCGCCGCGTAGGGCTGTTTTCACCAGCGGCGCCATACATCGCCGAACGGTCGGTTCCGCGGCGAAGCCGATCACAATGCCGAGGCTCGCATCGGCCTTTGCGCGTTGCCGAGGGCCTTGGCGCCGCGCACCGGTTCCAGCCCGCCAGCTCCGATCGGCTCGGCCGAGGCGGTTTGGCGCGCGCCGCACGATGGCATCGGCACGGATTGGTGCGGCAGGCATCGAGCAGCATGATCGGGCGCGATTGCGCCGCGACCGTGGCTCGCCTATCCCTGAAAAATGTCTCCGCTTACCGAAACCGTCCTGTTCGTCTTCAGTCTTGTCGCGCTCGGCTATCTCGCCGGGCTGACGGGCTATTTGAGACCGGCGAGCGGCGAGGGGATATCCGACTTTGCCGTCAGCGTGGCCATGCCGCTGCTTCTCTTCCAGACCATGGTGACGGCGGATTTCCATGGCGTGGCGCCCTGGCCGCTGTGGGGTGCTTATTTCACGGCGGCGGCGATCACCTGGGCCGCCGGCCATCTCGTCATCACGCGGATATTCGGGCGGGATGCCCGCGCCGGCGTTGTCGGAGGCGTCTCGTCGGCCTTCTCCAACATCGTGCTGCTCGGCGCCCCCTTCATCCTCGGCATATTCGGCCCGAGCGGCTTCGAAGTGCTGTCGCTGCTGGTTTGCGTGCACCTGCCGATCATGATGATGGCCTCTATCGTGCTGTTCGAAATGTTCGGCCGCGGCAGTGGCGAGCATGTGCATCCGCTGCGGGTCCTGCACAGTTTCCTCAAGCGGCTGTTCATCAACCCTTTGATCATCGGCATTCTGCTGGGTCTCGCATGGCGGCTCGGCGGCGTGCCGTTGCCGGCTCTTGTGATGCGGCTGGTCGAGGCCATGGCAAACACCGCCGGGCCGGTGGCGCTGTTTGCCATGGGGCTCAGCCTGCGCCGCTTCGGGATATCAGGCAATGTGCGGCCGGCGTTGGCGCTTTCGGCGCTCAAACTGTTCCTGATGCCGGCACTGGTTCTTGCCTTCGTCTGGCTGCTCGGCCTGCCGCCCCTGACCGCCAAGGTGGCGGTCGTGGTGGCGGCGCTGCCCTCCGGTATCAATTCCTATCTCATCGCGGTGCAGTTCAACACCGGCCAGGCGCTGGCATCGAACCAGATGACCATCGCCACGGCCTGCGCGGCGATCACCACCGCTTTCTGGCTGACGGTTGTCCTGCATGTTTTCGGGTAAGGTTGGCGACGCCGTACGCCAAGGCGCGCTCGTCTTGTGCTGGTCCAACCCCTATATGCCATCTTGCGATTGCTTGCGGGGCTTTCCCTAGGTTAAGAGCAATGGCTCCAGCGCGCGGCCCTGCCTGCGCTTTACCGAAGACATCCAGATAGCGGCCCGTGAGCGCCGAACGGAGGCTAGACCATGCTTCAGAAAACCAGCCATTTCATGCGGCAGGCCAATCTCATCAACGGCGAATGGGTGCAGGCCGACAGCGGCCAGACGGTCGATGTGAACAATCCGGCTACAGGCCTCAAGATCGGCACCGTACCGAAGTCGGGCAAGGCAGAAACTCGCCGCGCCATCGAGGCCGCCGATGAAGCTTTCAAAACCTGGCGCAAGACGACCGCGCTCGAGCGCTCGAAGCTGCTGCGCAAGCTGCATGATGCGATGATGGACAATCAGGACGTGCTGGCCGAACTGCTCACCATCGAGCAGGGCAAGTCGCTGTTCGAATCCAAGGGCGAGATCGGTTCGGCTGCCGCCTACATCCTGTGGTTCGCCGAAGAAGGCCGCCGCACTTATGGCGATGTCGTGCCCTCGCCATGGGCGGACCGCCGCATCCTGGTGACGAAAGAACCGGTCGGTGTCATCGCCGCCATCACGCCGTGGAATTTCCCGTCCTCGATGCTGGCCCGCAAGCTCGGTCCCGCACTTGCCGCAGGCTGCACCGCCGTCGTCAAGCCGGCCTCGCAGACGCCGTATTCCGGCCTTGCCTGGGGGGCGCTTGCCGAGGAAGTCGGCTTTCCCAAGGGCGTCGTCAACATCCTGACCGGCGCCGCCGGCGAGATCGGCGACGAGATTTGCGCCAATCCGCTGGTCAAGAAGATCACCTTCACCGGCTCGACCGAGGTCGGCAAGATCCTGATCCAGAAATCGTCGGTGACCGTCAAGAAGGTATCGATGGAACTCGGCGGCAACGCGCCGTTCATCGTTTTCGACGACGCCGATGTCGAGCGTGCGGTGGCCGGCGCGATCACCGCCAAATATCGCAATTCCGGCCAGACCTGCGTCTGCACCAACCGCTTCCTGGTCCAGGCTGGCGTCTATGACAAGTTCGTCGAGAAACTCGCCGCGGCCAGCAACGGGCTGAAGGTTGGTTCCGGCCTGGAAGAGGGCGTCCAGCAGGGGCCGCTAATCGACGAGAAGGCGGTCGAGAAGGTCGAGGAGCTGATCGCCGACGCCACGGCCAAGGGCGGCAAGGTCGTCGCCGGGGGCAAGCGCCACGCGCTCGGCGGTTCGTTCTTCCAGCCGACGGTCATCGCCAACGCGACGCCGAAAATGCGCTTCATGAAGGAAGAGATTTTTGGGCCGGTCGCACCCGTGTTCAAGTTCGAGACCGAGGAAGAGGCCGTGGCGCTCGCCAACGACACGGAGTTCGGCCTTGCCTGCTACTTCTACACCGGCGATCTCGGCCGCGCCTTCCGGGTCATGGAAGGCCTGAAATACGGCATGGTTGGCGTCAATGAAGGGCTGATCACCACACCTGAAGCACCGTTCGGCGGCGTCAAGGAATCCGGACTTGGCAAGGAAGGCGGACATCAGGGCATCGAGGATTACCTCGATACCAAATATGTGTGCATCGGCGGCCTCGGCCTCTGATAGGCTAGTCCGGAGGCAGGCTCGTACACCTGCCTCGAGGCTGAAGAACCAGCCGAAGTCCTTTGGATCCACTGACGTTTGCGGGCATGATGATGAAGGACGGCGAGGTTTTCGGCACGACGCAGGCAGGCGAACCGGTCCGCCGCTTCACGATCAGGGGCGGCGGCCTCACCGCCAACATCATCGGGCTCGGCGCCATCGTCCAGGACCTGCGCCTGGCCGGGCATGATGCGCCGCTGGTTCTCGGCTACAGCACTCTGGAAGCGTATGAGACCGATACCGGCTTCTTCGGGGCGGTGGTTGGGCGCTACGCCAACCGCATCGGCGACGCTCGTTTCACAATTGGCGGCAACCGCTATCAGACCGAGCGCAATTTCCTGGACAAGCATACGCTGCATGGCGGCTCGCAAGGCTATTCCCACCGGCCATGGACGGTTTCGCTGCATGGCAGGGACTTCGTCACGCTGACGCTGCATGATCCCGATGGCGCGATGGGCTTTCCCGGAGCGCTCGACGTTACCTGCACCTACCGGCTGAAAATTCCCGGCACGCTCAGCGTCGAACTGACGGCGACCTGCGAGGAGCCGACGCCGTGCAATCTCACCCAGCATTCCTATTTCAACCTCGACGATGGCGGTGCCGGCGACATTCTCGACCATAGGATGATGCTGAACGCCGGCGCCTATCTGCCTGTCGACGGCGACATGATCCCGACCGGCGTGGTCAAGCCGGTCGACGGCACGCCCTTCGATTTTCGCCAGGCGCGGCCGCTGCGCATGGAGACCGAGGGCGAACAGTTACCCTACGACCAGAATTTCTGCCTGGCCGCGGCGCGCGGTCCGCTCAAGCAGGCAGCTTGGGTGCAAGGGGCGAGTTCCGGCGTCGAGATGGAAGTCTGGACCACCGAGCCCGGCGTCCAGCTTTATACCGGGCAATATGTGACGCCACGCACCGGCCTGGAAGGGCGGGGCTACAAGGCCTTCAGCGGCTTCTGTCTGGAGCCGCAGATATGGCCCGACGCGCCGAACCGGCCGTATTTCCCGCAGGCGACGCTATGGCCTGGCGCGATCTACCACCACGTGACGGAATATCGGTTCCGGCAGGGCTGACTTTTTCAGGACTGGCCGAACGCCGCCCGTAGCGTCTCGAACGGCGCCAATGCGCCGCGGACCTGCACGACGGCGGCGGCGACGCGGTGCGCACGCTGGACAGCGTCCGCCGGGGCAATCCCGCCAAGCCGTGCGGCGAGATAGCCGCCGTTGAAGGAATCGCCGGCACCGGTCGTGTCCACGGGCGCAGGCACGTGGATTGCGGCGACCTCCCGCAGCGCTCCACCCTTGCCAATCAACGCCGGTGCCTCGCCGTTCTTGACCACGACCTCCTTGACCAATTGCCCGAGGCGCTCGGCGGTCGCCTGCGGTGTGTCATCGCCGAACAGCATCTGCTCGTCCGGGAACGTCGGCAGCGCGATGTCGGTAACCGCAAGCGCCCGGGCAATCGCTGCTTGCGCGTCCTCGCGGTTACGCCAGAGCCGCGGCCGATAGTTGGGATCGAAGGCAATCAGCGAGCCCGCCGCGCGCGCCTTTGCCACTGCGGCCAGCAGCGTCTGGCGCGCGGCCTCATCGAGAATTGCCAAAGTGATTCCGGAGAAGTACACAAGCGCCTGATTTTCCAGGTTTTTCGCCAGTGCCGCCGGGTCCGAGGCGAGCTGCCTGGCGGCGGCGTCGCCGCGCCAGTAGGTGAAGGAGCGCTCGGCGCCGGTCAGCGTGATGGCATAGAGGCCGGGGCGCGCGCCCGGTATGACCGGACTGGAGCCGATGCCGATGCCGTTTTCGGCTAAGAAGTCGATCTGGCCCTGCGAGAAAGGGTCGTCGCCGAAGGCCGAGACATAGGTTGCCGGCCGGTCAGCGCTTAGGGCATGCAGCGCCCACAGCGTGTTGAACGTGTCGCCGGCAAAGCCCATGCGCCAGTTCGGCCCGGTCTGGCCCGACAGTTCCAGCATGCATTCGCCGATCGAGGCGACGCCGTTTCCCGCCATCTGCAATCCTCCAGTGCTTTCGGTGCTGTAGCTTTTTGCCGGACGCAGCGCCATGCTTGGCAAGCAGGCTTTTTTCCGCCACAGCGTTTTCCCACAGGCCGGCGGGATGCGATCCGCCCGGCAGGACGTTATCTGCGAAAGAGGAACCGGTTTGGCATCGTTATGGCGTTATCTCCTGGCAGGTCTTGGTCTGGCTGCTTTGCTGGTCGGCGTTCTCGCGGCCGTTTATCTGACCGCGCCGCATTCGGCGCAGCCCGCCGGCCCGGATGTCTCGCGGACGAAAAAAACCGACAACGGGCTGTACGTAGCGAGTTTCGTGCCGGAACGAGGGGTCGTGCGGCAGGGCGAACTGGAATCCTGGCTGCTGACGCTGAAGACAAAGACGGGGGCCTCGGTGGAGCGAGCCGCGATTGCCATCTCCGGCGGCATGCCGCAACACAATCACGGTCTGCCGACCAGCCCGCAGGCGACCGACTATCTAGGCGAGGGACGCTACCGCATCGAAGGGGTGAAATTCACCATGAGCGGCTGGTGGCAACTGCGTTTCGCCATATCGTCCGGCGCGGGCTCCGACACTGTGCTGTTCAACGTGGTGCTGTGAGCGGTCGATGAGGCGCTTTTTCTGCTTTTTGGCACTGACGGTGGCAGCCATCCTTGCCGGTTGCGGCAAGCCGGATTTTTCCGATGCCGAGAAGAAGACGATTGCATCGCTCGCGCTGAATACGCTGCCGGCGCTGAAGCCTGATACCACCAACCGCTTCGCCGATGAGCCGGCCGCGGCGGCGCTCGGCTCGACGCTGTTCTTCGACGTCGGGATGAGCCGCGACGGTACGGTGTCCTGCTCGACCTGCCACAAGATCGACCGGCAGTTCCAGGACGACCTGCCGCAGGCGGTCGGAGTCGGCCACACCAACCGGCGCACCATGCCGCTGGCCGGCGTGGCGCGCGACCCCTGGTTCTTCTGGGATGGACGGCGCGACAGCCTGTGGGCGCAGGCGCTGACACCGCTCGAAAACCCGTTGGAACAGGCGGGAAACCGTGCTGCCTACGCGCATTACATGAAGGCGCGTTTCGGCGAACGCTATGAGCGCATCTTCGGGCCATTGCCTGATTTGTCCAGCATTCCGCCAAATGCCAGCCCGCTTGGAAGCGATGCCGAAAAAACCGCCTGGAACGCGATGAGCGATGCGCAGCGCGACGCAATCAACGGCGTCTATGCCAATATCGGCAAGGCGATCGCCGCTTTCGAACGCTCGATCGAGCCGGCACCGACACGCTTCGACCGCTTTGCGCTGGACCTTGCGACAGGCGCCGAGCCGAAAGGCGATGCCGTCTTTTCCACGGAGGAAATCCTTGGGTTGAAACTGTTCGTCGGCAAGGCCAATTGCGTGAGCTGCCACAACGGCCCGCGCTTCAGCGACAACGGTTTTCACAACACGGGTGTACCGCCTGCTGCCGGCCTGCCGGCGGATCGTGGGCGCGTCGATGCGGTGGCCCAGGTCGAGGCCGACCCGTTCAACTGCTTCGGAGCCTATCGCGATGGCGAGGCCAGTGCCTGCGGCGAGCTGCGCTTCATGGTCAAGGATGCGCCGGAACTTGTGCGCGCCTACAAGACGCCGTCGCTGCGCGGTGCGGCGACGCGGCCGCCTTACATGCACGCCGGGCAGTTTTCATCGCTCGACGAGGTCGTCGCTCACTATGCCAAGGCTGCGCCAAGCGTCGAGGGCAGTTCTGAAATTCACCCGCTGGAGCTCTCGGACCGCGAGCGCGCCGCACTGGTGGCGTTCCTGAAGACGCTATCGGAATAGGTTACCTGTCCTTGACCGTCTCCATCGCCACGAAGGTCGAGGTCTGGGCGACGTGGGGCAGGGCGGAGATGCGCTCACCGAGCACGCGGCGATAGGCGGCGATGTCCTTCGTGCGGACCTTAAGGAGATAGTCGAAGCTCGACGCCATCATGTGGCACTGCTCGATTTCCGGCACGGCTTGTACGGAGCGGTTGAAGGCATCGAGCGCGGCGGATCGGGTGTCCGATAATTTCACCTGCACGAAGGCGACATGGCCTTCGCCCATGCGTTCGCGGTCGATGATCGCCTGGTATCCCCTGATATAGCCGTCCTTCTCCAGCCGCTTCACCCGCGCCTGCACCGGTGTCTTCGACAGGCCGACCTTGACCGCCAGTTCCGACATGGAAAGCCGGCCATTGCCGGCCAGTGCCGACAGGATGTTCCTGTCGATGCGGTCCAATTGATCTTCTGTCATCGAAACTGCAGCCCGAATGAGCAATTTTTCGGCAACATGATAGATCAATCGAGCTGCCCTGTCGATTTTTTCAGACCGCCTGAAATCTGGCACTTGTGCTAGCTTGCGCCATTCGGTCCGGTGACCGCCGGCCCGTTCCCTTGTGCTTGCTCATAGGACCGCCATGCCGCTCGACGCCATCCGCCAGCAGATCCGCGCCAATTATTTGCCCGACGAAGACGCAGCGGTTAAGCGATTAGCCGAGGCGGCCGGGCTTTCGGCCGGAGACCGTAAGGCGATCTCGGCGCGTGCGGCCGACCTGGTGCGGGCGGTGCGCGGTTCGTCCGATCCCCGGCTGATGGAAGTCTTCCTCTCGGCCTACGGCCTCTCCACCAAGGAAGGCGTGGCGCTGATGTGCCTGGCCGAGGCGCTGCTGCGCGTACCCGACACAGAGACGATGGACGATCTCATCGCCGACAAGATCGCGCCGCACGACTGGTCGGCGCATTCGGGCGGTTCGAGTTCGATCTTCGTCAACGCCTCGACCTGGGCGCTGATGCTAACCGGCCGCGTGCTCGATGAAGGTGAGGGCGGTATCGAAGGCACGCTGCGCTCGATGGTGCGCCGGCTGGGCGAACCGGTCATCCGCAAGGCAGTGGCCGCAGCCATGCGCGAGATGGGCGAGCAGTTCGTGCTTGGCCGCACGATCGCGGAAGCCGTCAAGCGCGGCCGGCCAATGACGCAGAAGGGTTACCTCTACTCCTTCGACATGCTGGGCGAGGCGGCCCGCACCGAGGCGGACGCGCTGCGCTATCACAAGGCCTATGCCGACGCCATCTCCTCGCTCGATGCTGGCTCGAACGGGCCAGATATCCGCCAGAACCATGGCATCTCCGTCAAGCTTTCGGCACTGCATCCCCGCTACGAAGAAGCGCAAAAGGAAGAGATGCTGCCTGTGATGGCCGAGCGGCTGTTGTCGCTGGCCCTGGCCGCACGGCATTCGCGGATGGGGCTCAACATCGACGCCGAGGAGGCGGATCGTCTCGACCTGTCGCTCGACGTGATCGAGCGGGTGCTGGCCGAGCCGGAACTCGCCGGCTGGAACGGCTTTGGCGTCGTCGTGCAGGCCTATGGTCCGCGCGCGGCTTTCACCATCGATTGGCTCTATGCCCTGGCCAACAAGCATAATCGCAACATCATGGTCCGGCTGGTCAAGGGTGCCTATTGGGACACGGAGATCAAGCGGGCGCAGACACTCGGGCTTGCCGGTTATCCCGTGTTCACGCGCAAGGCCAACACCGACGTCTCCTACATGGCTTGCGCGAAAAAGCTGCTTGGCATGACCGACCGCATCTATCCGCAGTTCGCCACCCATAACGCGCACACCGTCGCCGCCATCCTGTCGATGGCTGACAGTCGCGACACCTTCGAATTCCAGCGCCTGCATGGCATGGGCGAGGCTTTGCACGAAACGGTGCGCAAGGCCGAAGGCACGCGTTGCCGTATCTATGCGCCGGTCGGCGCGCATTCGGACCTGCTGGCCTATCTGGTCCGCCGGCTCCTGGAAAACGGCGCCAACTCCTCCTTCGTGCACCAATTGACCGACGAGGAGGTCGAGCCGGAGGATATCGCACGCGATCCGCTGGAAACGGTTGAAAGCCAGGGTCCCGCCGCCAATCCGGCGATTGCCCGGCCTTCCCAGATCTTTGGGATCGGGCGCCGCAACTCGAAGGGATTCGACATCACCGACACGGTGACGCTGGCGGCGATCGAGCAGGCCAGAGCGGCATTTGCGGGTCCCGATCGCTGGCACGCCAAGCCGATCACGCGCGCCGCCGGCTACGGCAAGCAGCGCCCGATCCTCAATCCGGCAAAGCCTTCCGAGGTGGTCGGCACGGTTCACGAGGCCGCCGCCAAGCAGGTCGCAACCGCCGTGCGCATCGCTGTCGAGGCGCAGCCGGCGTGGGCAAAACGCCCGGTCGCCGAGCGTGCCGCTATCCTCAACCGTGCCGCCGATCTTTACGAGGCCAATGCCGTCGAGTTCTTCGCGCTCGCCACGCGCGAGGCCGGCAAATCGCTGGCCGACGGCGTCGCCGAAGTGCGCGAGGCGGTCGACTTCCTGCGCTATTACGCCACCGAGGCGGCGAACGCCGAAACGGGCACGCAAGCGCGCGGCGCCATCGTCTGCATCTCGCCGTGGAATTTCCCGCTCGCCATCTTCACCGGCCAGATCGCGGCAGCACTTGTCACTGGCAATTCAGTGATCGCCAAGCCAGCCGAGCAGACCCCGCTGATCGCCTTCCGCGCCGTCGAGATGCTGCGCGAGGCCGGCGTGCCGGAAGACGTCATCCAACTCCTGCCCGGGGACGGCCCGTCGGTCGGTGGTCCGCTGACAGCGGACCCGCGTATTGCCGGCGTCTGCTTCACCGGCTCGACCGAGGTCGCCAAGCTGATCGAAAAGCAATTGGCCGAGACCGCGGCGCCGGACGCCATGCTGATCGCCGAGACCGGCGGCCTCAATGCCATGATCGTCGATTCCACGGCACTTCCTGAGCAGGCGGTGCGTGACATCCTCGCGTCGGCCTTCCAGAGTGCCGGCCAGCGCTGCTCGGCGTTGCGCGTGCTCTATGTCCAGAAAGACGTCGAGAAGAAGATGCTGGAGATGCTGAAAGGCGCCATGGAGGCGCTCAATGTCGGCGATCCCTGGCGGATTTCGACCGATGTCGGTCCGGTGATCGACGATGACGCGCAAAGTTCGATCCGCGATTATTGCACGACGATGGGCCTGCAGGGCCGGCTGATCGCTAAACTTGAGGCGCCCAAGGATGGCCGCTTCGTCGCGCCGCATGTCTTCCGGGTCAAGGGCATCGAGGAGATGGAGCGCGAAGTGTTCGGTCCGGTGCTGCACGTCGCGACCTTCGACGCCGACCAGATCGACAGCGTCATCGCCGCCATCAACCGCAAGGGCTACGGCCTGACCTTCGGCCTGCACACCCGCATCGAAGGCCGGGTGCAGCATTTCGTCGACGGCATCCATGCCGGCAACATCTATGTCAACCGCAACCAGATCGGCGCTGTCGTCGGTTCGCAGCCATTTGGGGGCGAGGGCCTGTCCGGCACCGGGCCAAAGGCCGGCGGGCCGCACTATCTCAGGCGTTTCCGCAAAGGGCCTGAAGCGGGCACGGAAGTCGGCGAAGGCCATAAGGTGACGGCGACCGAACTGGCCGACAATCTGCCCGATCCCCCTCTCGGCGGCTGGTCGACGCGGCCGGACCGGGTCGCCATCCTCAGGAAGCATCTTCGCGGCAAGGGCGCGGCCGCGATCGGTGCCGCCGCCAGCATTGATTTCGGCCAGGTCGATCTGCCCGGGCCGACCGGCGAGGCCAACACGCTGTCGCTGTCGCCGCGCGGCCGGGTGCTGTGCTTGGGGCCGGACGGCGACACGCTGCTGGCGCAGACCATCCAGGCGCTCGCCGCCGGCAATGCGGTGCTGGCTGTTGCGCCGGGTGCACCGGCGGCGCTCTCGGCATTGACCGGCAAAGGCCTGCCGCTGGCGGCCATCGACGGCCGCCCCGATCCTGTCGAGGCGCGCTCGCTGCGCGTCGATGTGGTTGCTTTTTCAGGCACGCCCGAGGCGGCGCGCATCGTGCGCAAGGTCATCGCCGAGCGCAGCGGGCCGATCGTCCCGCTGGTCAGCGAGGTGCTTTATCCGGCGGCTTATGCGCATGAGCGGGCGGTCTGCGTCGACACGACCGCCGCGGGTGGCAATGCCAGCCTCTTGGCCGCCGCATAGGTCGGCATCTACGCGCCCTCGACGACGGAAAAGCCCTCGAATTGCGGGTGGCCGAGATAGTGGACTTTCGTCGTGCCGACATTCCGGTGGGCGGCGCGGAAGTTCTCCGACTTGGTCCAGGCGACGAAATCATCGTGACTTGCCCACGCCGTGTGCGACGCGAACAGCGTGTAGCCCTCGGTCTCGTTGACCGGGCCGCGCAGCAGGTGAAATTCGCGAAAACCCTTCATCTCGGCCAGGCTGGAGTCGCGGTTCTTCCACATGGCTTCGAAGTTGCCCTCCGAGCCGGTCTGGACCTTGAAGCGGTTCATGGCGATGTACATGGGGTCCCTTTCACGCGGATGTTGATGGTTGCGCCGCAACGTTTGTCCCGGGCCTAGTCAAAACGGGCCGATGCCGACCTCGAACTCCAAGCTCGGGTTCGATGCCTGTGACGGAATTGGAGGGAAGGGAGCGGCCTTGCGCACGATGCCAAGCGCGGCCTCGTCGAAAGTCGGCGATCCTGAGCTTTCCAGAATGCGCAACTGGTCTATGTCGCCCTTCCTGCCTATGGCGAATGCCACAACCGCATTGTTACGCGCGGCCAGTTGCAGCGAAGGCGGGAGAGTACGATTGACGCTGCCGAGTTTTCGAAAGACGTTGCCGCGGTAGCTGTCTTCAGCAGTGCTGCCTTGGTCTTTTTGCCTTTTGCCCTTGCTGGCCGCTTCCGCCAGCCGGTCCTGGCCATCGGCCGTGCCGCTCCGTTCATTCGCTGCTCCAGCAGTGGCAGGGGCAGCCGCCGGAGTTGGCCTTGCAACGGGGATCGGCGGTTGGTCCGGAACGGTGACAGGAATTTCGGTGGTTCCGGCCTGGGCGTTCGGCTGTGCCGGCGTTTCTGTCCTGGCAGCCACGCTCTGGTCATCCGGGCGCGGGGTTGCCGCCACCAGTATGTCCGGCGTGGCCACGGGCTGTTTGACCGGTTCCGCCGAGGGCTCCGAAGCCTGCTTCGCGGCGTCACGGGCAGGCTCGGGAGCGTGTGTCACCGGTTCCTGCGCGGGCTGTGAAGGTGCGGTCGGCGCCGGTCTGGCCGCCTTTGCCGGATGAGGCTTGGCCGTCGGCGGGGGCGGCACCAGCGTGACATTCATTGCCGCCGGGTCCTTGTCCAATGCACTGCCGGCGACCTTGTCACCTTTGTGATCGCCGCCTTCCGACTGCTCTGCCTCCCTGGAATCGAACTTGCCGGCGGACGAGATCAGAAAAGCCGCCGCCACGCCGGCATGGAGCAGGCAGGAGATGGCGATCGCAGCCTGCCACTTGCCGTTGCTGGCTTGCGGTCGTGCCTGGGCAAGTCGCTCTGCCGGCGCTATTGCCAACTCGCTGCCAGCGTCGGGGAGTGGATTGATTTCCTGCATGTCGCGGGCGCGAAATTGCAGCGATACGCGCAGACTTGTCAAATCAAGATCGGCTGCCTCAACCGGTAAGCAATCGAAGCCGGCCAGCGGCCCTGCCACGGTCTTTTCTTATGCAGTCCCACTTCAGACGCCGAAAGCGATGCCGGTCCTGGTGTCCGTCTTCAGCTTGCGCATGCAGGCAGTTGGTTCGACGCCCGTGCCAGCGCAATCCGTTCCGCTGTTGACCAGCACGCGGCTGACCTTGGTGCAGTCGGTGCCGGCCAGGTCAAAGCGTGTCACCTTGGTCTTGCCGTGCGGCAGGTCCTTGAAGTCGAGCACGGTCAGCCGGTCGACGATGCCGGCCTTGTTGAACAGAGCGATCTCGAACGCCGCCTTGGTCAGGTCGGCGCCGAGATTGTTGCTGATCAGGAAGGTCAGCCGGCAGCCCTTGTCGGAAGGTTGCGCGGCATTGAGTTCGAGGGTCAGGACCGGCGCGGACTGCTCAGCCCACGCCGGAATTGTCGTCAGCGACATCGCCAGCGTCGAGGTCAGCAGACGAAGGGATGCCGTCAAGGGCGTCATGGTCAGCCTCCAAAGCGCATGGTTGCCGCTAGCTTCAGCGTGATACCGGGTTCGTAGACCGCAACCGTGGTGCTGCCGTTCAGCGGATTGGCGTATTTGACGTCGAACAGATTGTCGGCGCGGAAATCGACTTTCAGATTGTCGGTCGCCTGATAGCTGGCGAAAGCATTGATCAGCGTGTAGTCCGTCGCGACGGCATTGCCCTTAGGCTTGCCGTTATACTGCACCTCACCGCCGACGGTCAGCTTGTCCTCGAGGAAACGCAGGCCAAGCTGAGCGGTGACCTGAGAGGAGGGGATAGTGGCGAGGTCGGCTTCCACACCCTTGTAGGAAATGGTGTGGCCATCCGTGATCGAGGCCGAGAGGCCGGCATAGCCCCATGCCGCGTCATAGACGCCCTCCAGCTCGAAGCCGTTGATCTTGGCCTTGGCGAAATTTTGATACTGGAAGCAGATCGGGATTCCGGGGCCAAAGGGGCAGCCACTGCCTGGAGCGAACGGCGACAGCGTTACGCCGTCGATATAGTCGTCGACATCGTTGTTGAAATAGGCTGCTTTCAGGCGCAAGGCGTCGCCCGGCTCGAAGATGTCGTTCTGCTTGTAGTTGACGCCGAACTCGGTCGTCTTGCCGGTTTCAGGCCGCAGATTTGGATTGGGCAGGAACGGGAAGCTGACGCCGGCGGGATGATTGCCGCTGATCAGCGTTTCCGTGATCGAGGGCGAGCGGTAGCCTTCCGCATAAGTGCCGTAGAATTGCAGGCCGGCAAGCCCGGCACTCTCGAACGGCGAGACACCGACGGTGACGCGCGGGGATAGCCTGTCGCCGGAAATATCATGCATGTCATCCTTCAGGCTGTAGCTGTCGTAGCGCAGGCCAGCGACGACTTCGAGCCAGTCCCAGGTGAGCTTGTCCTGGACGTAGGCGCCGGACACGTTGCGCTTGCCCGACGGCGTGTAGAAACTGTCGCCCCCGGCCGCGCCACCCGTCTTGACGTTGTCGCCGACCCAATCGCCGCCATAGGTCAGTTCATGCGCGATGCCGTTCGTTTCGAACCGTGACGTGTTCCAGATATCGATGCCGGTCGTGCCGACATCGAATGTCGACAGTGATCCTGCCGGCAGCACCACGGGAAGACCGGTCACCGGATCGAAGCGGTTCTGCGGCGCGAGACTGGTCAGGTCGAGATTGGTCTTGTTGTAGGACGTGTTGATGTGGAGATCGAGCCAGCTCTTGTCTTCGTCCGTGATGTTGTAGCGGGCCGTGAAGGTGTTCGACTTCAGGTCGACATCGTTGACCGGCAGGCCGCCGCTGGTCT
The DNA here is from genome assembly GCF_006442275.1 of Mesorhizobium sp. B2-3-10. Classification (NCBI taxonomy): domain Bacteria; kingdom Pseudomonadati; phylum Pseudomonadota; class Alphaproteobacteria; order Hyphomicrobiales; family Phyllobacteriaceae; genus Mesorhizobium; species Mesorhizobium sp. B2-3-10. The sequence goes on along the minus strand of NZ_VFVT01000006.1, from coordinate 208,700 downwards.
CGTTCCAGCCGTCGCTCGAACCGACCCAGCCGAGCTTGAGCTCACTGTTCTCGGTTGGCCGGATCGTCGTCTTGAGCAGGCCGCTCAGCACGTCGAAGCCGGTGCCGTTGACCGTGTCGCCGTCGCCGTCCTTGTAGTTGTCGTAGTCGCGGTAAACGATGTTGCCCAACACGTCCCAGTTCTCATTGATGCGATAGGCACCGGTGGCGCTCGTGGTCCAGCCCTTGCCGTTGCTCTCGTAGTGTCCGGTGACGGAACCGGCCCACGTCTCGTCGGGCTTGAGGAAATCGACCGCATCCTTGGTGTCGAAGAAGACGACGCCGCCAATGGCGCCCGAGCCATAGGTGTTGGCGACAGGACCACGGATCACGTCGACGGATTTGACGAGCTCGGGATCGATATAGAAGGTCGACTGGGTGCCGTGGTCGGAACGCTGGAAATTCTGGCGCGCGCCATCGACGATCACCGCGACGCGGCCGAAATCCTGCAGGCCGCGGATGTTGATGCTGGTGCTGACGCGCCTGGCGTCGGCCTGCGCAGCGACGCCAGGCACACCGAAAAGCATCTCGTTCGGCGTTGTCGCCATGCGGCGATCGAGCTGTTCCTGGTCGACATGGCTGGCCGAGGCCAGCGACTGTATTGCCGTTTCGCCGGTGCGGCTGAGCACCAGGATCCTGTCGAGCAGCGTAGCGCCCCCGGGGGGTGCCTTTTGCTGGTCAGTCCCTTTCGATTGATCAGTCGGCGCGCTCGCCTGTTGCGCTTGCGCCGATGGCGCGGATAGAGCGATCGCCGCCACGCTTGCGAGCAAAGCCGCCGCACCGTTCGCCGCCGACCGACGGCGCCGTTCCCAACTTATCAACCCCATGCCCCAACTCCAGATCCCAGGTTCCATGCTGGCTGGCCCGGGGCTTGCTGGCATTTTGATCGTATCCGGCATCTTAAATGTTGACTCATTTAGTCCGGTATTGCACTGACTAGTAAACATGATTATTCAAGTCAAGAAATGAATCGGCAATTCGCAATGCCTAGCCAGATGCCCGGCACAGGAAAGGAATCGACCCAGATGAACACGCACAATCCCAACGAGTTTCGCTATCGCGTCCGCCGTTCCGACGATACCTCCACCCGTTTCGATCGGGTCTCGCTGGCGGTGCGGACGCTGTCCAGCAACACGCTGTTCCAGGGCGAGCACGAAATCGGAATCGAGCATCATGGCGCGCTCTACCGGCTGAAGATCACCCGCCAGGGCAAGCTCATTCTCAACAAGTAAGGCAAGGCATCAGGGGTAAAGACATGGACCAGCGCGTAAAACCCGCTCCGCATGAAATCCGGCGGGCCCGGACCGACAATCCGAAAGCGCGCGAGCGTGACCTCGCCGCCCAGCTCGGCATTTCGGAGGCCGAGCTGGTGGCCGCGCATTGCGGCGACGGCGTCGTCCGCGTCGAACCGTGCGTCAACGACCTTCTGACCGGTCTCGAGGCCGTTGGCGAGGTGATGGCGCTGACCCGCAACGAAAGCGCCGTGCACGAGAAGATCGGCGTCTATGACAAGGTCGTCACCGGCAATCACAATGCCATGGTGCTCGGCGAGAACATCGACCTGCGCATTTTTCCGAAAATCTGGGCGCATGGCTTTGCCGTGGAGAAGCGCGACGGCGACGACATCCGCCGCAGCCTGCAGTTCTTCGATGCGGCCGGCGACGCGGTGCACAAGGTGCATCTGCGCCCGGCCTCCAGCCTCCATGCCTACCAGAAACTGGTCGCCTCGCTGGAATCGCCGAACCAGGAGCCGACGATCGACATTTCAGGGACGGTTCTCGATGAGGAAAGCGAGGCCGGGGCATCGACGGCGAGCCTGGACGACCTGCGTGATCGCTGGAGCCGGCTGACGGACGTGCACCAGTTCTTCGGCATGCTGAAGACGCTGAAGCTCAGCCGCCGCCAGGCAGTGCGCATGGTTGGCCAGGACTACGCCTGGCTGCTCGACAATGACGCGGTGCGCGCCATGTTCCATCACGCCGCCGAAAGCGAGATGCCGATCATGTGCTTCGTGGGCAACCGCGGCTGCATCCAGATCCACTCCGGGCCGATCAAATCGATCAAGCCCATGGGGCCGTGGATCAACGTGCTCGACGAGACCTTCCACCTGCACCTGCGCACCGACCACATCCATGAAGTCTGGGCGGTGCGCAAGCCGACCAAGGACGGCCATGTCACATCGCTCGAGGTCTATGCCGCCAATGGCGACATGATCATCCAGTTCTTCGGCAAGCGCCATGAAGGCGAAAGCGAGCGCGAGGACTGGCGTTTTCTGGCCGAGCACCTGCCGCGCATTCCGAACCCGACGGCAGCCTGAGGAGAGTGCGATGCGGTTTGTTTCGAGGCCGTCCGCCCTGCGCGGATCGAGGGTCGGTTATGCAATCGGCCTTTCCATGGCTTTCGCCGCGCTGCAACCAGCCGGCGCCACCGAAGGCGTTTCGGTGTTCGCCGATCCTTCGAAGATCGCCGCTATTGGCGGCTCCATCACCGAGATCGTCTATGCGCTGGGCGAGGAGAGGCATCTGGTGGCGCGCGATTCCACCAGCCTCTATCCAAAGGCCGCGCTCGACCTGCCTGATGTCGGTTACATGCGCCAGCTGTCGCCGGAAGGCGTCTTGTCGGTCAATCCGACGGGCATACTGGCATTGCACGGCAGCGGTCCCAAGGAAGCCGTCGACGTGCTGAAGAAGACGAGCATTCCGTTCATAGAAGTGCCCGAGCAGTACAACCGCGAAGGCATCCTCCAGAAGGTCCGCATTGTCGGCAAGGCGATCGGGGTCGAGGCCAAGGCCGAGGTGCTGGCCAGGGCGCTCGATGCGAAACTCACAGCCGCCGAAAAGCGGACAGCCTCGATCAAGGAGCGCAGGCGCGTGCTGTTCATTCTCTCGACGCAGGGTGGCAAGATCCTGGCGGCCGGCAGCGAAACCGCGGCCGACGGCATGGTCAAGCTGGCGGGCGGGGTCAATGCGGTGGAAGGCTTTTCCGGCTACAAGCAAATGTCGGACGAAGCGATCATCACCGCAAGGCCGGACGTGATCCTGATGATGAGCAATGCCGGGCCGCCGGTCTCGGACGACGAAGTGTTCGGCAATCCATCCATCGCCTCAACGCCGGCCGGAACGGCGCGCAAGCTGATCCGCATCGATGGCGCCTATCTACTCGGCTTCGGGCCGCGCACGGCCGACGCGATCCATGATCTCGCCGTTTCGCTTTATGGCGCACAGGTCACGGACTGAGCATCATGGCCGACCAGTCGATCGCAGGTCCGGCGAAGCCGATTAGGGCATCCGAAGGGGATCGTTCCGGCCGCGCCCGTGCCGTCATCCTTCTGCTGTGCCTGGGCTTGGCGATCGCCATCTTGCTTTCGCTCACATCCGGCGCATCGGATGCATCCGCCGTGACCGTCTTCAGGGATTGGCTCTTTGGCTCCGTCCCCGGCGATGCGGCGCTCAACGCCCGCGACAGCTTGATCGTCCATGACATCCGCATGCCACGCGTCATCCTCGGCATGTTGGTGGGTGCGGCGCTCGCGGTTTGTGGCGCCGTCATGCAAGGACTGTTCCGCAATCCGCTCGCCGAACCCGGTCTGATCGGCGTTTCCGCAGGATCCAGCCTTGGCGCGGTGGTCATCATCGTTCTTGGCGGGACCGTGCTGGCGCCGGTGACCGCCTTGCTCGGAACGCTGGCGCTGCCGCTTGCGGCGTTCGTCGGCGGTCTCGTCACCACATTGGCGCTCTATCAGGTCGCCACGCGACGTGGGCAAACCTCGGTCGCCACCATGCTGCTCGCGGGCATAGCCCTGGCGGCACTTGCCATGGCGCTGACCGGAATCCTCATATTCATGGCCGACGATCGCCAGCTGCGCGACCTGACCTTCTGGTCACTGGGATCGCTCGGCGGTGCGACATGGGCCAAGATAGCTTCCGTAGGACCCATAATCGTCCTGGCACTGGCGGCGATGCCGTTCCTGGCCCGCGGCCTTAACGCGCTGGCGCTGGGCGAAGCGACCGCCGGCCATCTCGGCATTCCGGTGCAGCGGCTGAAATACACCGCCATCATCGGCGTTTCGGCGGCGGTCGGCGCCTCCGTCGCCGTCAGCGGCGGCATCGGCTTCGTCGGCATCGTCGTGCCGCATCTGCTGCGACTGCTGATCGGACCCGACAATCGTTACCTGCTGCCGGCCTCGGCGCTGCTCGGCGCCTCGTTGTTGCTGCTCGCCGATGCGGTCGCCCGCACCATCGTGGCGCCGGCCGAGCTGCCGATCGGCATCGTCACCGCAATATCAGGCGCGCCGTTCTTCCTGTGGATATTGCTGCGCAGGCGCGGCGTGATCGATTTGTGAGGATGGAATGATTGAGGCGAGGGATGTTTCGGTCGATATCGCCGGCAAGAGAATTGTTGCCGGTGTCGATTTCGATGCGCGGCCGGGCGAGGTGGCGGCAATCGTCGGCCCCAATGGTTCGGGCAAGACGACCTTCCTGAGGGCATTGTCGGGGGACCTCGGCTATACCGGGAGCGTCGTCCTCAACGGCCGCGACCTCGCAGCGATGAAGCCGGTGGAGGTCGCCGTCCAGCGGGCTGTGTTGCCGCAGGCGACGACACTGTCGTTTCCTTTCACTGTGCTGGAGGTCGTAAGGGTTGGCCTGGTCGGTGGCTGTTCGGGCGTGCTGCCGGGCGAGGACGGACGCCTGCCGGAACGGGCGCTGGCGTGGGTCGATCTCGACGGCTTTGCCGGCCGCTTCTACCAGGAACTTTCCGGTGGCGAGCAGCAGCGTGTCCAGCTTGCGCGCGTGCTGTGCCAGGTCTGGGCACCGGTGCTCGACGGCAAGCCGCGCTATCTGTTCCTTGACGAGCCGGTGTCCAGCCTCGACATCAAGCACCAGCTGATCATCATGAACATCGCCCGCGACTTCGCCAGAAGGGGCGGGGGCGTGGTAGCGATCCTGCACGACCTCAATCTGACGGCCATGTACGCTGACCGCATCTTCGTGATGCATCGCGGCCGGCTGGCCGCCAGCGGCTCGCCCCGCGACGTGCTGAGTGACCACCTGATCGAGAAGGTGTTCGATTGCCGGCTCAAGGTCGGCGTGCTGCCGGCCGGCAACATGCCGTTCGTGCTCCCGCAATCGTCGGTCAGCTGATATTCAGCCGACACTGCACGATGCGGCAGGGATCAGGCCGCCGGGGCGCGGCGCTCCATCAGCATGTCGATGCCGAGCAGGGCGCGCACATTCGGCCGTGCCGCCACGAGGTCGGCGATCGTGTAACGGGCAAGCACGGCGAAGAAGGCGTTGAGCGCTTCGCGCAATGCGGAGTTCAGCGCGCAGCTGTCGACCAGGGGACATTCGGCGGCATCGTTCTCGAAGCACTCCGCCATGGCAAAACTTTCCTCGGTCACGCGCACAACGTCGAACAGGCTTATCGATTCGGCGGCACGGCCGAGCCGTACCCCTCCGTTCCGGCCGCGCACAGTCTCGACCATGCCATTCTCGACCAGAGGCTGCAGGATTTTGAACAGGAACAGTTCCGACACCGAATAGGCGGCCGCGATCTCCGGTATGCGGCTCAACCGGTCATTGTTGGCGGCGCAATACATCAGAATGCGCATGGCATAGTTGGTTTGGCGCGTAAGCCGCATCTTGTCCTCACTCGGCGCTGATATGATGCAACCACGCCAGATTCTAAACTTTGCTGGCGCGGCCCTCGTCCGGAATCCGGATCGCTGCACTGGTCTCGGCGGAATATGGCCTATACCTTGGAATAATTCCAGACTAGCCGGGCATCATAGATGAATAAACTCGTCAACTTTATGTGCGCCGCCGGGCAAAAGCCGGAACAGACAAACCGGCTGCCACGGGCATTCCGGCGGCCGCGGCACTAGATAGGCCTAATAGACGAGGAGCGGCATGGCTCAATCGGACCAATCCCTGGCGCCAGTGCGGTTCGATGCCGACGCGGGCTCCAAGCTTTCCGCGTTGCGGCGGACAAAGTTCGTCGCCACGGCGGCATTGGCACTCTGCGTGGTGGTCTTTGCCTTGGCCAAGTCCTTCCAGAGCAGCTATCCATGGCTCGGCTTCGTCGCTGCCTTCGCCGAGGCGGCAACGATCGGCGGCCTTGCCGACTGGTACGCGGTGGTGGCGCTGTTCAAACGGCCGCTCGGGTTGCCCATCCCGCACACCGCCATCATCCCGGAAAACCAGGACCGTATCGCCGACAATCTCGGCCGTTTCATCGAGGCCAATTTCCTGGCGCCGGAACCGGTGCGTGAAAAACTCGCCGAGGTCGATTTTTCGGCGCTCGTGGCCGACTGGCTGGCCGATGCCGAACGCGCCGCCGGCCTGTCGCGCTTCGTCGTGCGGCTGGTGCCGCAGACGCTTGCCGCCGTCGAACAATCCGGTCTGCGCGGCTTCGTCACCAGCCGCATGCTCGAACAGATCGAAAAGGTGCCGCTGGCGCCACTTGCGGCCGAACTTCTGTCCGCGCTCACCGACGACCGCCGCCACCAGAAGCTGTTCGACGAGTTCATCAAGGTCATCGGCCGGTTCCTCAACGACGAACAGGCGCTGGCGACGATGCGCGACAAGATCCGCGAGGAACTCCCGTCGCTATTCAACCTGTTCCGGGCCGACGCCTATCTCCTGAAGAAGATCGTCGCTTCGGCTGGCTCCTTGCTGGACGAGGTGCGTGCCGATCCAGATCACCCGATGCGCGCCGAATTCGACCGTTTCGCGCAAAGTTTCGTCGAGCGGCTGCGCACGTCCAAGCAATATGCCAGGCGAGCGGAGAAAATGAAGCGCGACTTCCTCGCCAGACCCGAAATCAGGGCGCTAGCCGGCGACATGTGGGAGAGCCTCAGCCTGTTCATCGAGCAGGACGCCAAGGCGCCGAATTCGTTGATCAGGGAGCATCTGGCCAACATGTTTGTCGAAGTCGGCCGCCATCTTGCCGGAGACGCGCAGATCCGGGCCGACATGAACCAAGGATTCGTGGTGGCGCTGGCCTCCTTCGTCGAAAGCCAGAAGAGCGGTGTGTCGAAATTCATCGCCGACCAGGTCAAGCGCTGGGACCTTGCCCAACTGACACGCCTGATCGAGATGAACATTGGCAGGGACCTGCAATATATCCGCTTCAACGGCATGATCATCGGCGGGCTGGCGGGCATCGTACTTTACACGATCGAGTTGCTGCTCCCGGTCAATTGATCCCTAGCGATCGCCTTGGCCCGTGTTCGAAATGGACACGAGGCGTTCGAGTGCTATTCTCCTCGATGAGGGCGTCCGCGACCGCGGCAAAGGGGAGATGACAATCATGGCCAGACAATCGGAATCCGATTCCTTCATGGAAATGTTCGGCAGGTTCGGCCGTGACCTGAAGGTGCCGAATGTGGATGTCGAAGAGATTCTTGCGCATCACCGCAAGAATCTCGAAGCTTTGGAGAAATCCGCGCGTGCCGGGGCGGCTGGGACGTCCTCGCTGTTGTCTAGGCAACGCGAAATGCTGCAGGACACGCTGCGCGAGATCGCCGACATGGCGCAGAGCTACCGTGCACCGGGCAATCCGCAGGAGTTGATGGCCAAGCAGACCGAGTTTGCCAGAAAATCCTTTGAGGCGGCGCTCAAGAACGCCGCTGAAGTGGCTGAGCTAGCCAGGAAATCAGGCACCGAATCGATCGACATCCTGCGCGCGCGCATCAAGGAAGCGATGGAGGAGGTCCGCGCCGGTTACGAGCAGAAGTAGGTTCTCATGGGCTGTCGTTCCGCTCTCGGCCGGGCACACCCCGTTCCCGATTCCGTAACCTTTCGCACAGTTGCATTAGCGCCACGCCATAAGCTCCCGGCAGTCTGAAAGGTCGAAAAAGTCCCAATTCGCCTGCCATCGCATGGCAAGACGTGGCACGAGTGAGCGCGAATCCGCCGGAACGGATTTGCGAGGGACGAATTGACAGAGGCCGCCGGTTCGTGGTCCGGAAGCTTTGGAAGCGATCGGGAAAGCAGGCATGACGGAAGTACGGCCTAAAACGCCGCCAACCTACGAGCAGCTGAGAACGATGTCCGGACAGGAGCTCGGCGTCTCGGAATGGACCACGGTCGACCAGAACCGTATCAACCAGTTCGCCGAATGCACCGGCGACCATCAATGGATCCACGTCGATCCTGAACGGGCGCGGCGGCAAAGCCCGTTCCGCACCACGATCGCGCATGGCTATCTGACACTGTCGATCATCGGCGCGCTGGCCCTCGAAATGGGGATCGTGCCCGAGAATACGCAGGCCGCCTTCAACTATGGTTTCGACAAGGTGCGTTTCCTGGCGCCGGTCAAGGTCGGCGCACGCATTCGCCTGCGCTCGACGCTGCTTTCCATGGAAGACAAAGGCCCGGGTCAGTATCTGATGAAGGCAGCCAACACGGTCGAGATCGAAGGCGAGGAAAAGCCGGCGCTGATGGCTGAAACACTCGTCATGCTCTACGAGCGCCGCAAACGGGCAGGGGCCTGAACGGCGCCCGCCAGGCTCCTTGCGTCATTTCCTTCAGCTGTTCTTGTGCGGCAAGGAATAGGCCCAGATCTGGGTATGGCATTTCGGAAAAGGCATGATTGAGCATCCGCGCAAATGGTGAGATTTGGCGGCGTTCTGCCGTTTCATGGATGGTCTGATTTGATGGGGCAGAAGGCCGCAACAACGAGGTGTTGTCGCGGCTTATTTGTCTGCTGACTTGGTGGTTCCCATATCAGCGAGTCATCGCCGTTTCGAGCGCCTTGAAAATCCGCTCGTCCGCGCACTGGGCGACGTTGAAGCGCAGGAAGCGGCTGGCGGACTGCGACAGGCTGAACGCATTGCCGGGCGCCAGCACGATGTTGTCGGCGAGCGCACTGCGGGCGATTTCGGCCGCGTCCAAGCCTTCCGGCAGGGTGCACCACAGGAACAGCCCAGCCGGCTGCTCGATCCAGGGCGTAATGCCGATCGCCTTCAGCCGGGCGCTGGTCTCGCCCATGGCCCGCGAAAGGCGGGCGCGCAGCAAATCCATGTGCTTTCGGTAGCTGCCGTCCTTCAGCAGCGTCAGCACAAGTTCGGCCGCCAGCCGTCCGCCGCCGAAAGTCGTGGCGATCTTGAGATCGGTCAGGCCCTCGATCCAGTCACGGGGCGCGGCGATGAAACCGCAGCGGACCGACGCCGACAGCGTCTTGGAAAAACTGCCGATCTGGACGACGCGACTAAGGCCGTCGAACGCCGCTAGCCTTGGGGCGGGAATGTGCTCGAAATCGGCGAAGATATCATCCTCGACGATGGTCAGATCCGACTGGTCGGCCAGTTTGAGCAAACGATGGGCCGTCACCGGAGACAGGATCGCGCCGGTCGGGTTGTGGATGGCCGAGTTGGTGATGTAGAGGCGCGGCCGGTGTTCGGCCAGCGCCTGGGCGAACAGCTCGATGTCCGGCCCCGATGGCGTGTAGGGCACGCTGACGACCTTGGCGCGGTGGGCGCGCAGCAGAGCATGGAAATTGAAGTAGCAGGGATCGTCGACCAACACGGTGTCGCCCGGCTCGATCAGGAACCGGCAGAGCAGGTCGATGGCCTGGGTGCACGATTCCGTCAGCATGATCTGGTCGGGGAAGGCTTCGATGCCGTGCCCGGCCATGCGCCGCGCCAGCAATTGCCGCAGCGGCGGCAGCCCGAGCGGCGTGCCGTAATCTGCGAGCGCGACATCGTCGGCACGCGCGACAGTGCGCAATGCCCGGCGCAGCCCGGCCTGTGGCATCCATGAAGCCGGCAGCCAGCCGCAGCCGGGTTTCAGGACCTCGTCGCCAGCCTCCAGGGACTGGCGCGAGACCCAGAGCGGATCGACGGCACGGTCGAGCCGGGGACCGATCTCGGCGAGCGACAGCGGTGCCAGCGACCCGGCGGCATAGAAACCGGAACCGGGCCGCGAACGGATCGCGCCTTCGGCGGCAAGCCGTTCGTAGGCCTCGACCACGGTGGATTTCGACACCTGCATGGATTTGGCGAAAGCGCGGATCGAGGGCAGCCTTGCTCCAGGCGTCAGGCTGCGCGCGGCAATCCGCTGCCGGATGGCGGCCATGACTCCTTCGACGAGAGTTCCGCCGCTGTCGAGCCTGACTGCTTCGTCCATCTGTACCTTCCAGAAAACCATGACAGTTTTATCGAATTGTACTGCATTGTCTCTGGTGGCGCCATAGCCGCGGGCCCCATAGAGGGGCGAAACAAACGGAGCCTGCGATGGACAAGACGGCGAGCGGCTGGGTGAGCGGATTTATCGGCGTGCTGATTTTCAGCGGTTCGTTGCCGGCGACGCGCGTGGCGGTGATGGATCTCGACCCGATATTCCTGACGTCGGCCCGCGCGGTCATTGCCGGCCTGCTCGGTCTCGCGCTGCTGCTTGTGTTCCGCGAGAAGCGCCCCGAGCGTCATGACTTGCTGTCGCTCGTCATCGTTGCGCTTGGCGTGGTCGTCGGCTTTCCCTTGCTGACGGCATTGGCGCTGAAGCATGTCACCTCGGCCCACTCCATCATCTTCGTCGGCCTGCTGCCGCTGGCGACCGCGATCTTCGGCGTGCTGCGCGGCGGTGAACGGCCCCGGCCGGCCTTCTGGCTGTTCTCATGCCTGGGCAGTGCGCTGGTGGCGGGCTTCGCGCTTGCGCAAGGCGTGACGGCTTCGCCGGTTGGCGATGGGCTGATGCTTGCGGCCATCGTCGCCTGCGGCCTTGGCTATGCCGAGGGTGCCGCGCTGTCGCGCAAGCTCGGGGGCTGGCAAGTGATCTGCTGGGCGCTGGTGCTGTCCCTGCCGGTCATGCTGGTGCTGACCTTTGCGACCCTGCCACCATCCTTCGCCAGCGTCGGCTCCAATGCCTGGATTGGTCTTGGCTATGTCTCGCTGTTCAGCATGCTGATCGGCTTCGTGTTCTGGTATCGCGGCCTGGCGCAAGGCGGCATTGCGGCGGTGGGGCAGTTGCAGCTTCTGCAACCGTTCTTCGGGCTCGCACTGGCGGCGACGCTGCTGCATGAACAGGTCAGCCCGATGATGATCGTCGTTACGCTCGGCGTGGTGCTTTGCGTTTTCGGCGCGAAGAAGTTTGCCAAGCAGGATTTGCCGCGTCGTGCGGCTGCATAGCGATGCCGACCCTCACGAGAACTTCGTCACCACCCCAATGCCGATACCCTCGAATCCGCCCATCGCCATCAAGGCCGCTGGCGCTTCGTCGAGGCTGATCTTCTTGCCGACCAGCAGTTCGGGTTTGAGCTTGCCGTGGCGGATCATCTCCATCATCGCGGGGTAGCGATAGGCCTGCATGCCGTGACTGCCGAGGATTTCGAGTTCGAAGGCGATCACCTTGTCCATCGGCACCTGCGGGCGGGCGTGTTCGCCCAGCATCAAGCCGACCTGCACGTGACGGCCGCGCCGGCGGAGGTTGGCGATCGAGTTGAAAGACGTCGTCGGATGGCCGAGCGCGTCCATCGACATGTGGGCGCCACCATTGGTGATCTGCTTGACGGCCTTGACGACGTTCGGCGTCGTCGAAGCGTTGATGGTCGCCACGGCGCCGATCTGTTTGGCGAAGTCCAGCTTTTCCTCGGTGAGGTCGATGGCGATGACGTTGGCGCCCATCGAACTCGCGATCATGATTGCCGACAGGCCGACGCCGCCGCAGCCATGCACCGCCACCCATTCGCCGGGCTTTACCCGGCCCTGATCGACAATGGCGCGGAACGATGTGACGAAGCGGCAGCCGAGGCTGGCGGCGGTGGCGAATTCCATTTCGTCGGGCAGGCGCACGAGATTGGTGTCGGCGTGTTCGATAGCGACATATTCGGCGAATGAGCCCCAGGTGTTGAAGCCAGGCTGGGACTGGTGTTCGCAGACCTGGTGATTGCCTGATGTGCATTCGAAGCAGTGGCCGCAGCCGACGGCAAACGGCACGGTGACGCGTTCGCCCGCCTTCCAGCGGGTGACGTGCTTGCCGGCGGCAACCACGACGCCGGCCAGTTCGTGGCCCGGCACATGCGGCAGGCGGATATCGGCGTCATGGCCCATCCAGCCGTGCCAGTCGCTGCGGCAAAGCCCGGTCGCCTCGACCTTGATGACGACGCCATCGGCCGCCGGCTTGGGGTCTGGCACGGTCTGGATCGTCGGCGCTTCGCCGAATTTCTCGAAGACGACGGCTTTCATCGTTCATTCCACCCTTGAGACGACACTCATTGTGGGAAACGATAGCCGATTCCCTATTCGGTCAAGCGGAAATCGACTCCGCCAGGCTGGGCAGCCTGCGGACCCTGCGGTCAGCTGTTTTCCTGGTTGCGGAAATCGGCAAGCCGGGTGTCACCGGGGGCAAGCAGGCGGCCGTCTTCTGCGTGCACTTCAAGACGCCTTATCGGCCGGCCACTCTCCGTGTCGACCATGAAGGTGTAGGGCTCGCCCGGACCGGAGAAATAGGTCTCGCCCCATTGCCGCAAGGCGATCAGCACGTAGAACAGGCCGCGTCCTTTTTGCGTCAGCACATATTCATGATGCGCGCTGCCGTCGGGGGCCGGGACGGTTTCGAGGATGCCGTGCGTAACCAGATTTCGGAGCCGCGCCGACAGGATGTTCTTGGCAACGCCCAGGCTCCTTTGGAACTCGCCGAAGCGTCGCAACCCGTCGAACGCGTCGCGCACGATGAGCAGCGACCACCAGTCGCCGATCGCATCCAACGGTCGCGCGATCAGGCAATCCGCACTCTGGTGGCTCGTTCGTTTCACCATGGCTTTCGTTGGTCCAGATTGTTCATTTTGGTTGCAAGATAAAACTGTTTTGTTTATCCCGCAAGTGGTTTCAAATTGAAACCTTTTGTGGAGAGCCTCATGAATATACAGGTGGTGAACGGCGCGGCAGCGAAGGCGGCGCAGCCCGAAGAGCCGAGGCAAGTCACACCGGGATTGTCCGCAATGACCGCGCTGGTCTTCGCCATCGCCTGTGGCCTGAGCGTCGCCAATGTCTATTTCGCCCATCCGCTGCTCGACGCCATGGCGCATGATTTTGCCATTGCGCCGGCCTCGATCGGCATCGTGGTGACAATCACGCAGGTCGGCTATGCGCTTGGCCTGTTCTTCATCGTGCCGCTGGGCGACCTGTTCGATCGCCGCAAGCTGATTGCCGGCCAGGCGATCCTATCGGCCGTGGCGCTGATAGCCGTTGGACTTGCACCGAACGCGGCGATGCTGCTGGCGAGCCTCGCGGCGGTCGGGCTGCTTGCCGTGATGGTGCAGGTACTGGTTGCCTACGCGGCCGACCTCGCCGCGCCGTCGCAACGGGGGCGGGCGGTCGGCACCGTCACCAGCGGCGTCATAACAGGCATCCTGCTTGCCCGCTTCGTCGCCGGCGTCGTCGCCGATCTCGCCGGCTGGCGCTGGGTCTATCTTGTCTCGGCCGGCCTTACACTTGTCATGGCGGTTGTTCTCCACACCATCCTGCCGCGCCATGAGGCAGAGCGGCCGCGCACGTCCTACATCAGGCTGTTGGGCTCGATGGTGCTGCTGTTCGTGCGGGAACCGCTGCTGCGCGTGCGCGCGGTGCTCGCCTTGCTGATCTTCGCCAGCTTCAACGTGCTGTGGGCACCGCTGGTGCTGCCGCTCAGCGCGCCGCCATTTTCACTGCCGCACACCGCGATCGGGCTGTTCGGCCTTGCCGGTGTCGCCGGCGCGCTGGGGGCGCGATGGACCGGTGGTCTGGTGGATCGCGGGCATGGTCAACTGGTCACTGGCCTCAGCCTGCTTATGATGACGACGGCCTGGCTGCCTATCGCCTTCATGGGCATGTCACTATGGTTGCTTGTCGCCGGCATCGTCATGCTGGATCTGGCAATCCAGGCCGTCCACGTCACCAATCAGAGCCTGATTTTCTCCCGTCGGCCGGATGCGCGCAGCCGGCTGGTCGGCGGCTACATGATCTTCTACTCGGTCGGCAGTGCGCTCGGCTCGATCGCCTCGACCATGGCCTATGCCGCGGCCGGCTGGAGCGGGGTCTCGTTGCTGGGGGCGAGCATCGGCTTGATGGCGCTGCTGTTCTGGGCGCTGACACTGCGCGTTGGCCGGTGAGCCTTACCCGGCGTCGATCTGGTTCTGTGGCGCGGCTTTCTGGAAGGCGGGTAGCGCCACGCAGGCGGCGTTGATGCGCGCGATTGTCGGATAGGGCGTCATGTCGACGCCGAAGCGGGCGTTGCTGGTGACTTGCGCGGCAAGGCAGATGTCGGCCAGCCCCGCCGCCTCGCCATGGCAGAATGTGCCGGTTTCGGGCGACGCGGTGAGCAATTTTTCGAGCGGTCCAAATCCTTCATTGACCCAATGCCGGAACCAGTTGGCGACATCCTGGTCGCCGGCGCCGAACAGGGTGCGCAGCGAAGTCAGCACGCGCAGATTGTTCACCGGGTGGATGTCGCAGGCGATCATCTGCGCCAGCATTCTCACTCGTGCCCGGCTCGGCGGATCCTTCGGCAATAGCGGGGGTTCAGGTATGGTCTCGTCGAGAAACTCGATGATCGCCAGCGATTGCGTCAGGAGCATGCCGTCGCTCCAGATCAGTGCCGGCACCAGCCCCTGCGGATTGACCGCGAGATAGGCCGCCTCCAGATGCTCGCCATGGCGCAGGTGATGCGGGATGTAGTCATAGCCCACCCCTTTCATCTCCAGGGCAATCCGCACCCGGTGCGAGGTGGAGGAGCGGAAGTAGTTGTGCAGGACAATGTCGCTCATGCGTCACTTCCGCTGGCCGATGGTCAGTTCGATCGTGCCGATGCCGTCGACACCGCCTGATATCGTTTCACCCGGCTTGATCGCGCCGACACCGGCGGGCGTGCCGGTGAAGATCAGGTCGCCAGCCTGCAATTCCACGCCTTCGCTGCAGATCGAGACGATGTCCGATACCGGCCAGATCAGTTCGGCGAGGTCGGCATCCTGTTTCACCGCGCCGTCGACGGCGAGCCAGATGCGTCCCTTGGCCGGGTGCCCGGATTTCCGTGCGGCAACCAACGGGCCGCAGGGCGCGGAACGGTCGAAGGCCTTCGACCAGTCCCAGGGCCGCGCCGCCTTCTTGGCGGCATCCTGGAGATCGCGGCGGGTGAGATCGATGCCGACGCCATAGCCCCAGACATGGTCCAGCGCTTTGTCGCGGGAAATGCGAAAGCCTGAGGTGCCGATCGCCACCACCAGTTCGATCTCGAAGTGGAGGTTTTCCGTCAGGGGCGGGTAGGGGATATCAGTGCCGGAATCGACCACCGCGTCGGCCGGCTTGGTGAAGAAGAAGGGCGGATCGCGATCGTCATTGCCGAACTCGCGCGCATGTGCCGCATAGTTGCGGCCGACGCAGAAAATGCGCCGCACGGCAAAGCGTTCGCCGGAACCCGCAATGGCGACGGAAGGCGTTGGCGGGGCGGGAAGGACAAAGGCGGTCATGGCGGTCTCTGCGTTTGGCGGGGAGTCGGCGGCACATTCGGCCGATTTCCAGGGGCGGGCAAGGCGTCGCTTTTGATAAAGCATGGGCTTCGCCTAGGCTGTATAAGGAATTCAGGCTTCCGATCATTTTTTTGCAGCGATGAAACCTGTTCGACGGCGATAGACTATTTGCCAATAATCCGGCCATGGTCAGGAGACTATGGTGTGCCCGGTAAACCGGAACGAGCCCTATGACAGCCCCTACCGATCGCGTCCGGTTCCTTATCATCGACGATCATCCGCTGTTTCGCGAGGCGCTGCACAGCGCCGTTCAAATGGCTTATCCCGAGGTCGACACAGTCGAAGCGCGCTCGATCGCCGAGGCGCTGGACTTGCTGGCCGACGCAAAGCCTTTCGACCTTGCGCTTCTGGACCTCAGCATGCCCGACGTGCACGGCTTCGAGGGGTTGTTGCAGCTCAGGACCCGCTATCCGCGCCTGCCAGTGGTGATCGTGTCGGGTTATGAGGAGCCTCGCATCATTTCCGAGGCCTTGTCCTACGGCGCTGCCGGCTTCATTCCGAAATCGGCGCGCAAGAGCGATCTCGCCGCCGCCATTCGCTCGGTGATGGACGGCGCGATCTATGTGCCTGAAACCTATGAGGGCCTGCCGCCGGGCGCGGACAGCACCGATCGCGCCGATATGGTGCAGCGGCTTTCCAAGCTGACGCCGCAGCAATTGCGCGTGCTGCAGATGCTGCGCCAGGGCCTGCTCAACAAGCAGATCGCCTACGAGCTGCAGGTCGGCGAGACCACGGTGAAGGCGCATGTGTCGGAGATCCTGCGCAAGCTCAATGTGTATAGCCGCACGCAAGCGGTGATCGAGGTGTCGAAGCTGGACAGCGCCGAGCTGTTCCGGGATCAGGTAGGGTTTTGAACCAACCCTCCCGCTATGCCAGCAGATGCGCCAGCAGTGCCCTTAGCTGCGCCGGCTTCACCGGCTTGCGCATCAGTTCGATGCCGCCGGCCCGTGCTGCCTTGGCCACGGCTTCGGAGCTGTCGGCGGTGACGATCAGCGCCGGCACGGCGCGGCCGAGATAGTCGCGGACCTCCGATATGGTGGCGGTGCCGAGATCGCCGCCGTCGAGATGCTGGTCGGCAATGACGATGTCGGGCAGCCAGTCGGTGTCGCCAAGCATGTCCAGCGCATCGGCGGTGGAGGTCGCCGCGCGTACCAGGCACTGCCAGCGTTCGAGCAGGAAGGTCATGGCTTCCAGCACTTCGGCGTCGTTTTCGACCAGCAGCACCTTGGTGCCGAACAGGCCGTAGCCGCGCGGCCGCTCCATGCTGGCGGCGCTGGCGATGGCGTCGGCCGGCGCGCCGAGGCCGACGGGGACATCGATGTGGAAGATGGTACCGCGGCCGACCCTGGATGAAAACGTGACGGGATGGCCGAGCGCGCCGGCCATGCGGCGCACGATGGCGAGCCCCAGCCCAAGACCGCCGCCGTCGAGTTCGGCGGTAGCCGGCAAGGTGCCGCGATGGAACTCCTCGAACACCGCTTCGCGCTGATCCTCGGGGATGCCGCAGCCCGTGTCGGCGACATCGATGCGGATGGTGTCGCCGCGATGGCGTGTGCCGACAAGGACGCCGCCCGAGCGCGTATAGCCCAGCGCGTTAGAAAGGATGTTCTGCAGGATGCGGCGCAGCAGCGTCCTGTCCGAGCGGACCACGGCATTGACCGGCCGGAATTTCAGCGACAGCGCCTTCAATTCCGCCACAGGCTGGAAATCCGAGCGCAGCGACGAGAACAGCGCCTCCAGGCTGACGTCGCCAATGTCGGGCTGAACCACGCCGGCGTCGAGCTTGGAGATGTCGAGCAAGGTGCGCAGCAGGTCTTCCATCGTTTCCAGCGAGCGCTCGACCTGCCGCACGAGCTTCTTTCCCTCTTCGCTGGTCTGCACCTCGGCAAGGGCTGAGACGGAGAGATGGGCGGCGTTCAGCGGCTGCAGCACGTCGTGGCTGGCCGCGGCCAGAAACCGTGTCTTGGACAGGTTCGCCTGTTCGGCGTTTTCCTTGGCGGCGCTGAGATCGATGTTCGACTGCTCCAGCCGCCGCAACGTCGAATGCAGTTCCTCGGTGCGCGTACGCACCCGGCTTTCCAACGAGATCGCCGTCTGGAACAGCGAAAAGGCATTGCCTTGCTGGTCCATCGAGCGCTCGACGCGGCTGACCAGGGCGGCGTTGATCTTCTTCAGCCTGTCGAGATCGTTTATGTTCCTGAGCGGCATGCTGTTGCGCCGCCCTATTCAGCCGCCTGGCGGTCGCCGAAAGCGATGCCGGTGAAAGTCTGGTTGAGGTGCATCGACCGGTATTGTTCGCCATAGGTGCCGAAGCCGATGACATTGTTGACCCGGTAGAGTTCCGAAATGTCACGAAAGACCTGGCGGTTGCGCGCATCCAGCCGGCGCAGCACGCAGTCGAAGCCAAGGATCATATCGATGCCGCCCAGCCTTTCCTCGACCTCGCGCAATGCCGCTCGTGTCGCGTCCACCATGTCCTTGGGCTGGGCGATCGACAGCACGACACCGTCGTCGATGGCGCAGAAGAACGACAGCGAGCCATCCGCGTGCATCTTCTGGATCGAGCGGCAGTAATATTCTCCGCCCACCTTCACCACCACTGGATGCGAGGCGAAGCTCAACGGTGTCAAGGTCTGTGGGAGGATCCCGACCGAAGCGGCATATTCCTCCGCCGCATTGGTGGCGTTGAATTCCCGCACGACGCGGTGATCCGGGTCGGACGCGGTCACCACCAGCTTTTCGTCGGTGGGAACGAAATTGTCGGTCTTGAAGACGTGGAACGGAATTTCCGTGGCGACCAGCACGATGATGGCGCTGTCGGAGGTGACCCTGCCGTTCGAGATCAGACGCGTCGTCTCGAATTTCAAATCGTCGCCAGCCGAGCCGCCGAGGAGCGGTATGTCGTCGAGACCCCAGTGGATGGCCGAACTCACCGCTTCCTCGGCATAGGACAGCCCGTCGATGAAGCAGAGCGCGAAGGTGTTGCTGGTCTGCTCGCCGCCGAGCCGGGCGCGCAACGTGCGCCGCAGGGCCTCGACCTCTTCGGTGATCCTGTCCATGCCCGATGTCGACAGATTGTCGATCATCGTGCTGACCGCCGTGAAGGACGCCGAGGGCAGCAGCATCGCCAGCATATGGCCTTCCTCGAGCCCCTGCGGCGTGATCTCGCCGGCGGTGGAACAGCCAGCATGGTGGAGACACGGCGCGTGGGCCGAGAGTGCCCGTGACAGGGCGCCGGCCTCGATCAGGCTCTGGGAAAAGAACACGAGGGCAAAGCCGGCATTGATGGCGGCGGCCTCGGCGGCTACCGCTCGTGCGAAGACATCCGGGTCGGGCTGGTCCGTGGTCAGCGCCGACAAGCCGCATGCGTAGCGCGTCCGTGAACTTGTCAGCGGCGGTCCTCCCGCATTTCCTCCGACGCCTTCTTGTGCGCGGCTTTTCAAGTGCTTCTGGCGCGCGGGCGACGAGGGCATTGTTGCCGCCAGAAGGCGTTTTGGCAATGGGGCCGGAGGAATGCACTTTGGTGCGCTGGCCATGACCGAAAGTACAATGATCCGCCTTTTCCGTCGTGCTGTTTTTTGTGCGTTGTGCGGTGTACGACTAGCACGTGGCCGAAATGCCAGCGGCGCGTCGGCAGCGTGATGACCAAGGTTGACACCCAGGGAGGGGCTATGTCGGACGTTTCGTTGATGGTGAACGGGAAGCGGGTCGGCGGTGCCGTCGAGGATCGAACGCTGCTCGTCCATTTCCTGCGGGAGAACCTCGGCCTGACCGGCACTCATGTCGGTTGCGACACTTCGCAATGCGGCGCCTGCGTCGTGCATGTCGATGGCAAGGCGGTGAAGTCCTGCACCATGCTCGCGGTCCAGGCCTCGGGGTCGAGCGTGATTACGATCGAAGGCCTGGCCAGTGGCGCCGACTTGCATCCCGTCCAGGCAGCCTTCAAGGAACATCATGGTCTGCAATGCGGCTTTTGCACGCCGGGCATGATCATGGCCGCGACCGACATGATCAACCGCCACCCCGAAGGCCTCGACGAGGCCACGGTGCGGGCAGAACTCGAAGGCAATATCTGCCGCTGCACAGGTTACCACAACATCGTGAAAGCCATCCTCGCCGCATCGACGACGATGTCGAAGGGGGCCAAGGGCAAGGCGAAGCAAGCGGCGTGAGGGAAAAGAGGAGTGGAGTAGTCGGTAGTCAGTAATCGGTCTGAACCGGCGGCTGTCCTCACTACTACTTCCTATTCACACTTCCTATTCACTTTTCGGGAGGAATCTCTGCATGGGTATCGAAGGTGTCGGCGCTCGGGTCGCGCGCAAGGAAGACAAAAGATTCATCACCGGCGCCGGCCGCTATGTCGACGACATGGTGGTGCCCGGCATGAAGCATGCGGCCTTCGTGCGCAGCCCGCACGCCCATGCGCAGATCAAGAAGATCGACGTGAAAGCGGCTCAAGGCATGCCGGGCGTCATCGGCGTCTTGACCGGCAAGGAACTGAAGGCCGACGGCATCGGAAACCTCATCTGCGGCTGGATGATCCATTCCAAGGACGGCACGCCCATGAAGATGGGCGCATGGTCGCCGCTGGCAGTCGACAAGGTCCGTTATGTCGGCGATGCGGTCGTGGTGGTGGTGGCGGAAACCAAGGGCCAGGCACGCGATGCGGCCGAGGCGGTCGAGATCACCTACAAGGAATTGAAGGCGGTCGTCGATGCGACAAAGGCACTCGAAAAGGGCGCTCCGCAGGTCCATGCCGAGGCCGAGAACAACCTGATCTTCGATTGGGAAATCGGCGATGCCATGGCCACCGACGCCGCCATCAAGGCGGCGGCGCATGTCACGCGCATGAAGATCGTCAACAACCGGCTGGTGCCGAACGCCATGGAGCCGCGCGCCGCACTTGGCCATTACGACAAGGCCGAGGATCATTATACCTGCTGGACGACATCGCAAAATCCGCATGTCGCGCGGCTGGTGATGAGCGCCTTCTACAATGTCGCGCCCGAAAACAAGCTGCGCGTGATCGCGCCGGATGTCGGCGGCGGCTTTGGTTCCAAGATCTATATCTACCCGGAAGAGATCGTCTGCCTGTGGGCCTCCAAGAAGACCGGCGTGCCGGTGAAATGGGTCGCCGATCGCACCGAGAGCTTCCTCACCGACGCGCATGGCCGCGACCACGTCTCGACGGTGGAAATGGCATTCGACAAGAACAACAGGATTACCGGCTTCAAGGTCGATACGATCGCCAATCTCGGCGCCTACATGTCGCTGTTCTCTTCCTGCGTGCCAACCTATCTCTACGCAACGCTGCTGTCGGGCCAATATGACATCCCGGCCATCCACGCCAATGTGCGCACTGTCTATACCAACACGGCACCCGTCGATGCCTATCGCGGGGCAGGGCGGCCGGAAGCCACTTATCTTCTGGAACGCACCATGGAAGCGGCGGCACGCGAGCTCGGCGTCTCGCCGGCAGACCTTAGGCGCAAGAATTTCATTACCACGTTTCCGCACCAGACACCGGTGATCATGAACTATGACGCCGGGGACTATGGCGCTTCGCTCGATGCGGCGATGAAGACCGCCGACTATACCGGCTTTGCCAGGCGCAAGGCGGATTCGGTCAGGAATGGCAAGCTGCGCGGCATCGGCATGAGCTGCTACATCGAGGCCTGCGGCATCGCGCCGTCGGCGGCGGTCGGCTCGCTCGGCGCCGGCGTCGGCCTGTGGGAATCGGCTGAGGTAAGGGTGAACGCCGTCGGCACGATCGAGGTGCTGACCGGCTCGCACAGCCATGGGCAGGGGCACGAGACGACCTTCGCGCAACTGGTCAACCAGCGTTTCGGGGTGCCAATCGATTCGGTGTCGATCGTCCACGGTGACACCGACAAGGTGCAGATGGGCATGGGCACCTACGGCTCGCGCTCGGGCGCGGTCGGAATGTCGGCGATTGCCAAGGCGCTCGACAAGGTCGAGGCCAAGGCCAAGAAGATCGCCGCCCACCTGCTCGAAGCCGACGAGGGCGACATCGTCATCGAGAACGGCGAGGTCAAGGTCGCCGGCACCGACAAGAGCCTGCCGTGGTTCCAGGTGGCTTTGGCCGCCTATACCGCGCACAATTTGCCGGCCGGCATGGAGCCAGGCCTGAAGGAAACGGCGTTCTACGATCCCGCGAACTTCACCTTCCCGGCGGGCTGCTATATCTGCGAGGTCGAGATCGATCCGGAAACCGGAACGACCGAGATCGTCCAGTTCGTGGCTGCGGACGATTTCGGCAACATCATCAATCCGATGATCGTCGAAGGCCAGGTGCATGGCGGCATCGCCCAGGGCATCGGCCAGGCGCTGCTGGAAGGCGCTCACTACGACGCCAGCGGGCAACTGCTGACGGCAAGCTACATGGACTACACCATGCCACGTGCCGGCGACCTGCCGTCGTTCAAGGTCTCGACGTCGAACACGCCATGTCCGAGCAACCCGCTCGGGATCAAGGGCTGCGGCGAGGCCGGTGCCATCGGCTCGCCGCCAGCAGTGATCAATGCCATCACCGACGCCATCGGCATCGTCGATATCGCCATGCCGGCCACACCGTCCACCGTGTGGGCCGCGATCCGCGCCGCGAAATGAGTGAGTAGGGAAGTAGTGAGTTGCGGATAGGGCAGCGTGCCATCTCCGGCAGCGGCCATTCCCTGCTCCCTACTGACTACTCACTGCTGGCTAACCACTTAGGGGGAGGATCCCATGTACGCAGTCAACTATCACCGTGCCGCCTCGGTCACTGAAGCCGCCAAGCTCGTGAAGAGCGGCGACGCCAAGCTGCTCTCCGGCGGCATGACCTTGATCCCCGCCATGAAGACGCGGCTGGCGGCGCCGTCCGATCTGGTCGACCTGTCACGTATCAAGGAACTGCAGGGGGTCAAGGTGTCGGGCAAGACGGTCACGATCGGCGCTGCCACCACGCATTTCGACGTCGCCAATGACGAGAAGCTGCGCAAGGCCTGCCCGGCACTTGCCCATCTGGCGTCGCTGATCGGCGATCCGGCGGTACGCCACAAGGGCACGATCGGCGGTTCGATCGCCAATAACGATCCGGCGGCGGACTATCCGGCCGCACTTCTGGCGCTCGGCGCCACCATCATCACCAACAAGCGCGAGATGTCAGCCGACAAGTTCTTCAAGGGGCTGTTCGAAACCTCCTTGAAGGACGGCGAGATCGTCACGGCGGTCTCCTTTACGGCACCGGCGAAGGCTGCGTACGAAAAATTCCGCAATCCGGCCTCGCGCTACGCGATCGTCGGCGTGTTCGTGGCCAAGGGCAAGGACGGCGTCAGTGTTGCCGTCACCGGCGCCGGCGACGACGGCGTCTTCCGCTCGAAGGAGATCGAGGCAGCACTTGCCAAGAGCTTCGATGCCGCTTCGCTCAATGGTGTGAAAGTTCCGGCGAAGAACCTGATGAGCGACATTCACGCTTCATCAGACTACCGTGCCAATCTGATCACAGTCATGGCCAAGCGCGCGGTGGCGGCAGCCAACGCCTGACGCAAGATCGATTACGGACGGGGGAACGGGCTGTCACGGCCCGTTTTCATTCCCGGCGACCGTAGGCCTAGTTCCCGTCGGCCACGTCCCCATCCTTGCTTGAAGCAATTCCGGCCCATGCTGCGGGGGACATGCATCGGCGGCAATCTCGCACTTGCACAAACTTATATTGCGCTGCAGTATAGATCAGGGCGGGAATGCGAGCCGGGTTCGGGAATAGCCGTGCCTTTCGCATTACAATGCGAAGGGATCGGCATGTCCGAAATTTCCGCGACCCATCTGGCTCCGCCCCGAGCGATCGTCGAGCGACCGGCCAGGACAAGACTGGCCTATCTCGATGGCTGGCGCGGTCTGTCGATCGCGCTCGTGCTGATCGGGCATTTTTTTCCCGTTCCCGGGATCAATCTGGGCGTGCTGGGCGTCGAATTCTTCTTCGTGCTGAGCGGCCGGCTGATGGCCGAAATCCTGTTCATCGAACGCTATCCGCTGAAGAAATTTTTCAAACGCCGGTTCTCGCGCATCTATCCGGCGCTTCTGGTCTTTGTCATCGTCGCCATGATCGCGCTCTCAGGCACGTTCATCGCCTTCAAATGGAAGGCGGCCCTGACGGCGCTGACCTTCACCTACAACTATGCCGGAATTCTCCTGAATCGGGCCGGCGCGCTCGACCACATCTGGTCGCTCTGCATCGAAGAACATGCCTATATCATCCTGGCGGCGATCAGCGCGGTCGTTGCCAGCCGCAGCCGTGTCATCCCGCTGCTGCTGGTCCTGGCTCTGGTGGCCATGGTCAATGGCGCGGTTTCCTACTGGTTCCTGCACCTGGATTATGAAGCCACGTACTGGCGCACCGACGTGCACATCGCCTCGATCCTGCTGTCGGCCGCGATCTGCCTGCTCAAAGCGGACGGCAAGCTGCCGACCTTGCTGAAGGGGCCTTATGTCGCCGTTGCGGCGGCCGTCGGCGCGGTTTGCCTGTTCATGGACTCGGTGCCGACACCGATCCACTACCTGGCCGCGGTGCCATTGCTGGCGATCGCCGTCAACGCGCTGGATTTCAGCACGCGGTTCTTGTCCGGATGGCTGTCGTCCCTGCCGATGACGACGCTGGGTCTATGGTCATATTCCCTCTATCTGTGGCAGCAGCCCTTCTACAAATTCGTCTACGAGCAGGGCAGCAATCCATGGCCGATGCTGGCCGGGGTTTTTGCCTGCGCGCTCTGCAGCTACTACCTCATCGAGCGCCCAGCACGCGAATGGCTCAACCGCAATTGGTGAGCCGCCCGATGGTTTGATAGTCGCCAGACGATAGCCGCACGACGGCGAGGTCCTTTTCGCCAAATAGCGCTTAGCTGTCTCCGGGTTGGGGCAACGTCCATGTGAGTCGGTGGGTGCCACCCGATCAGGTGGCGATCTGCCTGACGTAATAGCGCACCGCTTTCTTGCCGCCGTGGATCACCGCGTCGCCGACTTTGGCGAAGCCGAGTGCGGCGTGGAAGGCATCCGAGGCGGGGTTGGGCGGGTCGGTGTTGACCTCGCAGGTGACCAGCGCGTGACCGGCGCTCCGCGCATGGTCGAACAGGTCCCGATAGAGCCGGCGAGCATGGCCGCGGCCTCTTGCGTGCGCCGCCACGACGACGCGGTCGACATAGATGAAGCTGATGTAGCGCTCGCGAAACCAGACGAAGTTCGGGCTGTCGTAGTTCGCATCCTGGTCGAAGGTCATGATGAAGGCTTCGAGATCGCCGATGCGGCGCGCGTAAAAGGCCTCGGCGAGCAGGAACGACAGCCGTTCGGCTTCAAGCCACGACAATTCGGCGGCGTGCTCGTTGTTGAGCGCCAGTATTGCCGCTTCGTCGGCCTGCGCGATGCGGTCTATGGGCGAGGTCATGCCTTGGCCGCCGCGATTGTCGCCGCCACCAGCGCTGTATCGGTCAGCGTGTTGCGATATTCGCGGTCGAGATCGGAGCCGCCCATGCCGACCTTCGGATTGCGGTAGCGCATGGCGCTCGACACGTCCTTGAGGGCGGCGAAGTGCATTTCGGCCAGGCCAGTCCTTGCGCGCACCTCGGCGATATTGCCGAGATCGAGCCCGCCGCAACCGAGGATGATGATGCGCTCGCCGGCCAGCCGGACCAGCTCTTGCAGCAATGCCAGGCCTTCGATCGCCGTGTCGCGCTGGCCGCTGGTCAGCACGCGGCCAACCCTGCAGCGGATCAGCGCTTCCAGGGCTTCGGCCGGATCGCGAGTCATATCGAAGGCGCGGTGGCAGGTGACGTTCAAGGGGCCCGCCGCCTCTGTCAATTCGCGCATGCGCTGCTCGTCGATGGCGCCGTCGGCGTTCAGGCAGCCGAACACCACGCCGGGCACGCCGAGTTCGCGAAGCGCGGCGACGTCGGCAAGCATCGAGCGGTATTCGGTCTCGCTGTAGAGAAAATCCCCGCCGCGCGGCCGCACCATGACATGAAAGGGCACGGTCGCCTGGTCGAGAGCGGCGCGCACGGTGCCGAGGCTCGGCGTGGTGCCGCCTTCGACAAGGCTGGCGCAGAGTTCGATCCGGTCGGCGCCGGCGGCCTGCGCGGCGAGCAGGCCATCAATGCCTTCGACACAGATTTCTATAAGCGGCGGGCGAATTTTTGGGGTCAAGGGGCGATCCAATCCATGGTGTTGCGCAAGCCCTAGCACCCGGGCGCCTGGCGCGGAAGCGTGAACGCTACGCCGCCACTTGGACCAGACGGCAGATTCCATTCTTGACAGTCACATAACTGCAGGGTTATGGGTTATACATAGCTGATGGGTTATGATTTTGCGCGTGGCACCACGACAGCAACGAGAGGAGCAAGGCATGACGGAAACCAAATCGATCGTCGTCGAAAGGCTGATTCCATATTCGGCGGAAAAGATATGGTGCGCACTGACCGTGCCGGCACTCGTCGGCGAATGGCTCATGCAGAATGATTTCGCTGCCCAAGAGGGGCATCGCTTCACATTCCGTGCGACACCAGTTCCCGGGTGGTCCGGGGTGACGAACTGCATGGTGCTGAAAGTCGAGGCGCCGCGGCTGCTGGCTTATAGCTGGGGCGATGGGACGGAATCGGACAGCGGGTTGAAAACCGTGGTGACGTGGTTACTGACACCCGAGGGGATGGCGACCCGGGTGCGAATGGAGCAGTCGGGATTTCGGCCCGCCGACGAGCGTGGCTATATCGGCATGGGAAGCGGCTGGCCGCGCATTCTCGAACGGCTCGAACAGGTTACCTCAAAACAGACCTGACACCCGGCAGGCAGCTAACAGTTCCATCAAGTCGAAACCCTGGATGCGAGGCGTCCGGGCCGGGAAAGCACGCCCGGAGAACAGTTCAAAAGGAGAAGACACATGCAAGCGAGAATCAAGAGCCCGGTGATGCTCATCCCAGGCGCCCTGCGGGCGTTTCTGGCGCTGGACAAGTCGACCGAGGCAGCGGACCTGCCCTATGTGACACGCAAGCTCGTGCATCTGCGCGCCAGTCAGATCAACAGCTGCAGCGTCTGCGTCGACATGCACGCGCGCGAGCTCAAGAAAGCCGGCGAGAAGGAAGAGCGCATCTTTGCCCTCGCTGCCTGGAGGGAAACGCCTTATTTCACCGACGCCGAACGCGCGGCATTGGCGCTGGCAGAAGCCGGCACAAGGCTCGCCGACCGACCGGACGCGGTGCCGGACGATATCTGGGAGGAGGCGGCCCGGCATTATGACGAGAAGGCCCTTGCCGCACTGGTCATCCAGATCGCCCTGATCAACGCCTTCAATAGGCTGAACGCGACGACCCGGCAGCCGGTTGGCGCCTGGGGCTGAGCGCCGGGTTCACATGGGGGGCTGGCTCCACGAGGCGAGGGGGCGGGCGGCGCATTGCCTTCCCGCCCCGCCGGGAGCACCTATGCAACCTGGTGGCTACTGTCGCAATTCGGTATTCTTGGCGCCTTCCTCGACCTGATCGATCACCAGGAGCTTGACCGGCCCGTCGCCAATGTTGGTGGCCTGGTGCCACTGCCCGATCATTTCGATGATGAAATCGCCAGTCTTGTAGGTGTTGCTGTTGCCGGTTTCGACGTTGGTGACCTTCAGCGTTCCAGCCTGGACATAGGCGTAGCGCGGGAAAGGATGGCGATGGACCGGCAAGGTCGCGCCGGGCGCGATGTCATAGGTCGAGACCAGCACCTGCACGTTCTTCCGCGGCAGCGTGATCGGCTGCCCGGATGCAGTGGTGGTACGTGATGCGAGTGGCGTCACGACGACTGGGGTTCCGCTGCTGTCCAGCGCATGAGCGCCGGTCGCGAACGATGCTGCCGTGAGCAGCAATACCGATGCCAGGATTTTCCGCATGATGTCCTCCCTTGACCGACGCATCTATCGCGCGGCGGCGGCGGCGTGCAAGCCGCTCGTGACCAGAGGCCGAACCTGCGTGCATTTGCACGGGCGGTTGATCCACGACCCGGGCCATATTCCTCACCCGCTTCCAACCGGAGGGCTGTCGCCGCAAGGCCTGATGCATGCCCGGTCAGGAATGGCCGTAGTGCCGCTTCAAAAAAATTTCGGGCGACCTCTTGAATAAAAAAATCGTGATTCCCAGATCGTTTTCCGTCGAGGCTTCGGCTCGACATACCGCGTCGCGGCGACGCTGCGGCGACCCGTAAACCATGTTGCTTCACGGAGGATATGGCTATGAGAAGCTTTGATTATTCGCCTCTTTACCGCACCACGGTCGGCTTCGACCGGCTCTTCGACATGCTCGAAAACAGTGTGCGCTCCGACTGGCCGCCCTACAACATCGAGAAGAATGGCGACAACGACTATCGTATCACGATGGCCGTCGCCGGCTTCGGTCTCGACGAAGTGGAACTTGTGCAGAACGGCCCTGAATTGTCCGTCATCGGACAGAGAAAGCCCGATCAGCAACATCGGGAGATCCTCCACCGGGGCCTGGCGATAGGCAACTTCAAGCAGGTGTTCAAACTTGCAGACCACGTCAAGGTCAAGGCGGCCAATATTCATAATGGCCTGCTGTCGGTGGACCTGGTCCGCGAAGTGCCCGAGGAACTCAAGCCCCGGCGCATCGAGATCGGTTCCAACGCCGCAGCGGTTTCGCTTCAGGATGGCGGCAACAAGCAGTCCATAGATGTGGATGCCGAGCCGCAACGCAAGGTGGCCTGATACAAGAAACCTCAGTCTGTGGTCCGCCTCCCGGCTCGGCCGGGAGGCACAGATCGCGGAGAACGGAGATGAGATCCCAAGCTTACAGTTTTCATGAATCCAAACCGACGGATTACGCAGCGGAATTCGCTGCGCTGCGTACGCCCGAGGACGTCCTGAACGAGAACATGACGATCGGCGAGAAGAGGGCTCTGCTCGCCTTCTGGGCCTCGGACGCCCATGCGGTTCCTGACAATCCAACCCTGCGTCAATTGGACAACGGTGCGATGGCGCAGGTCAGCGAGATTCTTCGTGCGCTCCACACCCTGGACGAGATTGCGCGCAAGCCGACGGCCAGGGCACCGTTTGATCGCAGTCCGTCCTCAGACCAGCGTCGCAACAAAACCAGGCGCAACTGGCTGCGGTACCCCTGGCGAGATGACGACGACGATGATCCGCCGCCGGTTCCGGCATATGCCGGTGTCCCACCCAGGTGTGGGGATGGCGGCATGTTCGCGGAGCCTGAGCATGCCGTCGCGTGAAAAGCTGAAGCAAACGAACACCCTCAACCGAATGGAGAACTATATGGGCGACAGGACGTTCGATCGACCGGTGTTAGTCAAGGATGGCCAGTTCATCCAAGAAATAGGAAGCCTTGAGGATGCATTCGATTTCCTGGATGAGTGGCCGCGGGAGCGTCGAGGCCCGATTTTCGAAACGGCCTTCCGGGCTTGCCAGCGTGCTTACGATGGCCGGATACCACTCTCGGTCGCGCGCGATGCCGTCGCTGGGTTCGCGAGGTCCGTCAAGATGCTGCAGGAGCCGCTCGCTCCGCTGCCCTGGATGAGCGGCACCAAATCTGGCCGCGGTGGGGTGGCCGCCTAGCTGCGACAACGGCAGCGGCACTGCCTAGAGGTGTCGCTGCCCGCAGTCCCATACGGGTTAGCAGGACGGGTCACAGCCACGGCGAACCCACTATGTCGCGTGGTGCCGACGATGGCAGGCAGAGAGGTCTTTTGTGCCCTTCCCGAGAGATGGGTGACAGTTCATTCCGGATAGATGGGTTACACTTTCGGCCCTTTGCAAGGAGAGCAAGGTGCCTTGGAAGGAGTGTAACGTCATGGACGAGCGGCTGAAGTTCGTCGCGCGGCTGCTGGACGGCGAGAAGATGGCCGTGCTTTGCCGTGAGTTCGATATCTCGCGCAAGACCGGCTACAAGATCCTCACGCGCTACAATGATAGCGGCTTGGAGGGGCTGACGGATCGATCGCGCCGGCCCTACCGCCATGCCAATCAGCTTCCGTTTCAAATCGAGAAGCTGATTGTGCGTCTGAAGCAAGACAAGCCGACTTGGGGTGCGCCGAAGATACGCGAGCGGCTGGCCCGGCTATATCCGGATGTGCACCGGCCCGCGATTTCGACCGTGCACGCCGTGCTCGACCGGCACGGGATGGTCGAGCACCGCAAGCGAAGGCGCAACAGGGCGACGGGAACACCGCTTTCCAACGGCTGTCGGCCAAACGATCTTTGGTGTGCCGACTACAAGGGCGAGTTCATGCTCGCCGATCGGCGCTATTGCTATCCGCTGACGATCACCGACTTCGCCAGCCGTTATCTCATCGCCTGCGAGGCGCTGTCGACCACGAAGGAAGCCTATGCCTTCACCGTGTTCGAAAGGGTTTTCAAGGAGTTCGGCCTGCCCAGCGCGATCAGGACCGACAATGGTGTTCCCTTCGCCAGCCCCAATGCGCTGTTCAACCTCAGCAAACTGTCGGTCTGGTGGCTGCGCCTGGGCATCGACATCGAGCGCATCAAACCGGGCTGCCCGCAGCAGAACGGGCGCCATGAACGCATGCACCTGACCCTGAAGAAGGAAACCACCAAACCGGCAGGCGCCAACTTTCTGCAGCAGCAGGCCAGGTTCGATGACTTCATCGACGAGTTCAACTCAGAACGCCCCCACCAGGCCCTCGGCATGGACTGTCCGGCAGAGCGTTACGCACCCTCAACGCGACCCTATGCCGGCCTGCCAGATCTCGATTATCCGTTTCACGACAAGGCTGTCATCGTCACTACCTGCGGCCGCATCTGCTATAACAGAAAGAAGATCAACCTCAGCCTCGTCTTCGCCGGCCAGAGCGTCGGCATCAAACAGGTCGAGGACCATATCTGGCTGGCTAGCTTCATGGACTATGATTTGGGATATTTCGACGATGAGACATGCAGGCTCGAACCACTCCAAAACCCCTTCGGGCCAAAAGTGTTACCCATGTCTCCGGTATAAACCGTAACCTATGTGTCCGGAACGGACCTAGAGAAATTGGCTCCCCGGGCCGGGCTATAGGAGCCAAATCGAACCGCGCGGAACTTCACATTTATCTCAACAATAACAACGCCTTGCGCTGTGCCCCTGTGTTGACCACATTCCGCTGTTGTGGACCTCATGCGGTGCGAATGTGTACCGCGCGGGCAATCATACCCAAGGCTCTCGGTGGGGCAAGTCCTCATTCCTCAAATGTGGTCTGGGCTGGTAACGTCGAGGCGCGACGCGTTGTATGGTAGAGCACGATCTGGGGGACTAGCCACTCATGGAGACCACTCCCGTCTATCGGCCGGTCGGAAGGTGCATCTATTGCGATGCGGGCAGGCATTCTGCCAACCGCGCCAAGCTTGGGGACGAACACATAATCCCAGAGGCGATTAACGGGGCGTTGGTGTTGCCGGAGGCTTCCTGCGGCGAATGCGAGGGCAAGATCAATTGGTTTGAGCAATACTGCATGAAGCAGACGCTTGGACCCTTGCGCTACGCTCTCGGCCTCAAAACGAAGCGTCCGAAGGAACGCCCCGAGACGCTACCGCTTCAGCTAGAGGTAGGAGGCGAATGGATTACACGCGAGGTGCCGGTTGAGTGGGCTCCTGTCGCCTTGTTATTGCCGGTCTTCGACCCTCCGGAAATACTTTTCGAACGAGAGCCGACCAGAACCAACATCTACACCGAAACGTTCAAGATCGTGAATTTCGCTACAGGCGACATGGGCAAATTGCGGGAGGAATTTGGGGCCACAAAGAGCCGCTCTTACCAGGCGTCATTGCGCGGCGATCGCTTTGGGTTGTTGCTTGCGAAAATAGCGCACGCATACGCGACGGCAGAACGAGCAGACATCGACAATTTCAATCCCGTTTTGCCCGATATCATCCTCCGAGACCCTGCAGCGCCGCCACTCCCATATCTGGTCGGCGGGATCAAAAAGCTGCTTCCAGAAAGCACTTCATTTAACGAACTCGGCTTAGCCCGTGGCGAGACCAAATACGGTGTTACCTGGATTGTGCCGATTAGACTTTTCGGTTCGTTGGGAGCGCCGACCTATCAAGTGGTCGTCAGTGTCGAGCGGCCACCCTTCGCGATCAAGAGGCGAACGATACGATAGGATATCAGCCGGCCGAAATGCGACGGTCTGCATGGCTTCGCCGCGCTACGGCATAACTGGTGGGTTCGGCCTTCTGGCGAAATCGATTTGATCGATCAGCTTCGAGGACATAAATCGGCACGTTTCGACAAATCGCGATCTGTTGTCGCCAAATATGATACGCTTTGAGACGAGGCTTGCGAAAGTCTCTCCAACAAGTGCTGGATCGTTCGTTTCCATGGTTGCCTCGACAGTTTGGAGAAAATCTAACTTGTCTATTTCTTGGGAAACTTCCGCTGTGTCGAAATCGAGCGGGATGAAGGTATGAGCGAAGGCGTTCCGAATTCTTCTGACAATGTCAAGATTTTTCCGTGTCACCCTTCCGTATATTCCAAGAGCAAATCCAATGTCTGTGAGCTGCGAAAAGCTGTTCAGAGGGCCGGACCTGTCGCAGAGCTTATCAATTTCAGCTTTCGGCAAGTGGATGAAGCGAGAGAGTACCGTGAACCGGAGCAAATTTTCCAGATTTGACGAAAGGACGATAACGACAGAGCGCGCCGAACTGTTCTCGACTTCCTGAAGGTAGGCGTCGAATTCTTGGTGGGTGGCCGGTCTGCGCGGTAAATCCGAGAGGCCCATTTTGCGCTTCGCTCCTCCGGCCTCCTTCCGCTCTTTGAAGCGCGGGGAGGAGGCTTTATCGGCTGGTTTCGGCGGGCGTTCTGGCATGCATTGGCCTCAAATGTCAGGATGCAGAACCTGTACGGGCGCTCAACAAGCCCATGTCGCGCAGCGCCTCATTCAAGAAATCCGACGAACGGACTTCCTCCTCCGGATCAAACCCCGCATTTCGGATTGCCTGGAGAATGTAGCCTTCGGCCCAGTCGGTGGCGTCTGCCGCCACATCGAGAGCGAACTGGCCGTCATAGGGACCGCCGCGCAGGATCAAAGCTTCCTCCTCGGCCTCCCCCAGCATGTACAGGAGGCTGTACGAAGTCTGGTCGACGGTACCATCACTCCGAATGATAGCCGGGTAGGCAGAGATGTCGTACTCCTTCAAAATGTTGTTGCGCTCTTTGTCTATGAACTCCCAGAAAAGAGGGAACTCCGACCGCCGCCTCCCCAATTCTACCCATGCGTCTTTCAGAGACTGGCGGAGCACAGGCGGCAAACAGGCACGGGCGTCCTTCTTACCTAGCAGATGGATTGAGGTTTTGAGCAGGGCGCAAATCCCCGCCCACTGCACGCGCCAACTGGAGAACGCCGGCCTTTCCTCCCTCAGTCCCGAGATTGCGTATCTGCAATCCCCGCACACCCTGTAAGAGGACAGGTACCACTTGATCTTGAGTTTGAACTCTCTGTTGTTCGGCAAAGTCATTTTGAGGCCCCAGCCCTGATAGTGGCTGTATTTTGACAGAAAAATCCGAGGGGTCGAACTGGATAGTTTCAGCGGCGCGATACCCCCCGGTGGGGTCGCTGCCCCTCTAGCTCACGCCCGGTCCACTCTTGGCCCACGGCAGGCCGCCCGGATGCCTCTCCCTATGTTCCGTTGGGGCGTTTCAGCGGCTTCTAGGGTGCCAGAGCTGGAATGCATCATGCCGACGCGAACGCCTCTCCACGGGCTGGACGGGACAGGCGAGCCCTTCCCATGACATTTGTCAGGCACGCCGAACGTTGGCGTTGGACAAGGGCTAGGCGTTACCGTCGTCAATCTTCTCGGCATCTATGACCGAGTAGGACGCTCCGCTTTTGTCCTTCGAGCGGAGCGCGAGTTCTTCATAGAGGTAGCGTGCGAACATCGAACCTGCGCCGAGCACCACCCACAACGGCACACCAATGGCCCCACCAAGGGCAGCTATGCCGGCACCTTGGCTGCCGAACACTGCAACACCCACGGCGGCAGCACCTAGTCCTAATCGCTGGGCGACAGAGCGATTGTCCCAGCCGACGCTTTTGGTCTGTGACGCTACGATCTTCACCATAGGCCAAATGACCTTGCTTGAAGCGGTGACCGCGATTGCCTTCTTCGCCTTTTGGCGGGCAGGCAAGTCCGAGTTCCGAATGTCGAGAAGCTTCAGCGCCCAAGCCTTGAGCGCATCGTTTTGGGCCGGCGTTGCCTGTTCAGCGATCCGAACGGCGAGTTGAAGATAATTCTTCTCATCCATGTGGCTACCCCCAGTGTGCGCCTCCGGCTCGTATCAGAGCCGCGACTGCGATGACAGTCTGTCCGGAAGGGTATAGCCCAGCGTACAGCCGAGGCGCTGCCCGAAAGGATGTCCGTTAGGATTGACTTGCATCAACGGACAGTCTAGTTAGCGTACACCATGCTAACGGACAGAGAGGGAAGCACCGTGTCCAAAACCATTCTCTATGCCCGTGTCTCGACCGTTGACCAGACGCTCGGCCACCAACAAACCCAAGCGGAGGCCGCCGGGTTCACCATTGATGAGGTAGTGGCCGACCACGGCGTCTCCGGGGTCAGCACCACGCTTGCCGAGCGCCCCGAAGGGAGGCGGCTCCGAGATATGCTGCGGAGGGGCGATACGCTGGTGGTGCGATGGGTGGATCGGCTCGGCCGTAACTACCAAGACGTTTGTGACACTATTCGCGAGTTCATGCGCAGGGGCGTGGTCCTGCGGACTGTGATCAACAACATGACGTTCGACGGGGCGACCAAAGACCCCATGCAGCAAGCCGTCAGGGACGCGCTCATAGCCTTCATGGCGGCAACTGCCCAGGCGCAGGCCGAGGCCACGAAAGAGGCCCAGCGGGCAGGCATAGAAGCCGCTCGGGCGCAGGAGGACCGCTACAGGGGCCGCAAGCCCAGCTACGACAGGGCCGCGCTACGGGCCGTCACTGACATGCTGGCGCAGGGACAGGGAACGTCAGCCGTCGCCAAGGTGACAGGGCTTACTCGCCAGACGGTATTGCGGATCAAGGAAGACCCTGCGGCGGCCGAGAAGGCGCTTATGGCTTGGGGTATGTGAGGGAGGACGGAGATGGTTTACACGCTGGCAATGACCTTCATGGCCCTTTATGGCCTTTGCGGAGCGGTTGCAGTCGTGAGGTGGATCGTCGGCCGGTAGCAAGGCGCCTGCGGTCGGCCTACCGCACCGTCTTCGCACTTCCCGGCTTCGGGATCCAAATCGCCGACTGGTCGTCGCCGAAGGGCACGGCGCGACCTTCCAACACA
Organism: Mesorhizobium sp. B2-3-10; assembly: GCF_006442275.1. NCBI lineage: Bacteria > Pseudomonadati > Pseudomonadota > Alphaproteobacteria > Hyphomicrobiales > Phyllobacteriaceae > Mesorhizobium > Mesorhizobium sp. B2-3-10. The sequence continues at coordinate 173,858 of NZ_VFVT01000006.1, read as the reverse complement.
CAAATGCCGACCGCCGCACAGACCACGGCGTCAAGCATGTCTTCGTAGGCTTTCCACTCTCGGCCGCTCGCACGCTCAAAATCGAGTTCTGGCATCGCTGCTGCTACACCGCAGAGTTCGTTTTCCATCAGGGCGGCAATGGCGCTCATCTGACGTTGAATGTTGAGCGCCCGGACCTTGGGCGTCTCGTCGGGCCAGTAGCTACGTCTGTTGCCGAACTTGTAGGGAAGCCGACGCTCCGCAGAAGCGAACTCAATCAAAGCCGGGTGCGGATAGACCTCCACAAGGCCGCTCTCCACCGGCCCAGATGTCCGCAGCTCGTAGCCCTTCAGCTCGAAGCTCGCCCGCAGCTTGTCGCTGACAGGCCCAGGGCGGATCGCACTCGGAGTGTGTGTCCCTGCCCACCTATGCCCATAGGCCCGAGAGACTGCATCATCGCTGGCCCGGCGGGCTATAATTGGTGTCCGCGAAAGGGGCATGTCGACAGCGACCAGATCGACCGGGGAGCCCACCAAGGCATTGGCCGCTTCAAGTGCTTCGGAAGCTCCGTCTGTCGAACCGGGTCGCGCTGGCGCCTCTGCAAGAGCACAGAACGCGCTGTATGAGGATGCCACCGCCCGCAACCGCCAGCCTGCCGGGTCCTCAACTGCCAACGCGACACCGCTCGGCTGGGCCGCCGTCCAAGCCGCATCTATTCCCAAGACCGCTCGCATATCGCCCTCGCCGACAACTTTTTTCGGGCACAGTTCGGGCACACATGCCTTGGAATGCCTTGCGCTACAAGGCTCGGCACTGGATTAGGTGTCCGGCGCCAGATAACCTGATGAAATTATTGAGATATTCGTGTTGACTTTGAATTGGCGACGACACATATGCGGCTTCAAAACACGCATACCGAGTGGTGGGCTTGACCTGACCGCTGAACCCCGAAGACCAACCCGCTCGCAGGCCGTTCGGCCCCAATAGCCTCTCTTTCCAAAACCTGTTGGCTGTCCAGCAAGACAGCCCGGTCGATTGCAGCCATGCCTGACGTGCCTCTAGGGGCCGGCAGCGGGACCGTGCGGGGCAAGACGATGATCCCCGGCCGAACCATAGAATGGAAGTGGGCTTGCACCCGAGACCGGCACACCGCCGGACGTGCAAGTACCGCGTAAGCCGCCAGTCCGGATTAGCCTCCGGTGAGGGTAGCGGAGCCTTGCGTCGTGCAAGGGGGACCGTGAACCGGGAAGGTCAGGACGACCCCCGGCGGCACATCACACAAATCAAAAAAATCATGGTCGGGAAGTCCCGGCCGTTTTCAACCTTTCCGTCCCTCTGTGCTTAGGGGCGGATACAGATATTAGGAGAAATGAATGCGAACATGTCGCGCTGCACACTGTGGCGCACCTACGTCCTCCCGCTTCAGCCCGCACTGTCGGCGACACAAGAGCCGACTACGGCGCCAGGGCGATGTCGAGCAGACCGCCATCAGGCGGAGTGAGCTTGCGCCATACGTCTCCCTCGTCCGGGAACGTATCGCCAAGAATGCCCACAGTCCCCTTTGGGGCCACTTGGATGCCCGATGGGCTGCGCTGGCTACCTCGGCAAAGGACACCGCCGGCAATCGGGTTCAGAGCCGATACCAGCGGCAAGCGGCCCATGAGGTGCTGAACCTCGACGCCGAATGCTCTGCACGGGACATAGCCGTCACTGCCATGGCGATGTTCCTGTTCTGGAGCGAGAGACCGGAGCGGTTCCTATCCGACGCTGCCTTCCGCCTACAGCTCGTGAAGCGGGTCCGGTCGCTCTCCAGTAGGCACTCGGGCCTTCGCTACGACCACCGGACGGGTAGGCAGGAGCGCGTCTACCGGGAGCTTAGTCCAAAGGCGGGAATGATCGTTGCCCGTGATCTGACCGCCGCCTTCGGAGGTGCCGGTCTACAGCTCGCCGAACTCGAAAAACGTGATCAAGAAAGGAAACAAGCCATGACTAATGAGATCAACCAAGCCCTACGGGAACTCGTGTGACGACCGGCTCCCAAATCATACCCGACACCTTTCGCGAGGCCGTTGACTGGCTCCGAGCCAAGGCCGGACAGGACGAACTGAGCACGAAGCCGCGCCGGCTCCCACTTGGCCGCATTCTGGTTGCCCCTACCGTGTTCCAAGTGCGCACCGGGGCGGCGGCTGGTGGCGTCACCGAGCCTTTCCACGTGAAGGCCCTCCAGCAGGCATTGGAGGCGAAGCCCGAGCATGGGCGGGTACTTGACCGCGTAACGGTCTATGCGATCGGTGACAGCGCCTATTGCATCGACGGTCACCACCGCTTGGCTGCCTATAGGGCCGCGAAGGTGAAAGGGTCGGTGCCTGTTGAGTGGTTCGAGGGGAGCCTCGCCGAGGCCATAGCAGAAGCCGCCCAGCGGAACCAAAAGGTGAAGCTTCCGATGACCCAGTCGGAGCGCCTGGAAGCTGCGTGGCGTCTTGTGATCTTGGGGGCGCACTCCAAGCGGAAGACTGCCGAGGCGTCGGGCGTGAGCGAGCGGACCGTCGCGTCAATGCGGGCACTTTACAGGCAACTGGTGGAGCAAGGGTTGGAGGTGGGCAGCTACCTAGACGCCCTACGGTGGGCCAAAGCGGGAGAGAACGACATCGAGTACACGGACGCCATGCGGGAGGCTCGGATAGATCGCTACGTGAAGGGCTTCGTGAAGCAGTTCGGACCTCGGACACCTACTCATGCGGAGGAGTTCGCCGAGGCGGTGGCGAAGTGGGCGGGTAGTCAGTTCGCAGGAGCAGTAGCTTCATGGCTGGCTCCGTCCGATGACGAGGACGAAGAGACGGACTTCTGACCCCAACCTCGGGGAGGCCACCTATGCATCCTTTAGGCGTGCAATTTGCACAGGCGGAGCAGTCCGCCGAACACGACTGAACACAAGGAAAAACTCATGAATGCTTTCACCGACGCGCCTTCGGGCCGCCGACTTGTCGTCCATTGCGATGGCGCGTGCGTACCCAATCCCGGCCCCGGCGGCTGGGCAGCCACCATCAAACTGATGGACGGCGATCAGGAGATCAGCCGGACAGAGGTCGTCGGCTCCGAGCCGGCGAAGACTACCAACGTTCGCATGGAAATGAGCGGAGCCATCGGAGCCCTCCGCGCACTTCCGGAGGACGATGGCACCCCCGTCGCGGTCTTCTGCGACAACCAGATGGTAAGCAGAGGCATGAACGAATGGCTCTCGGGCTGGATCGCTCGGGGTTGGCGAACGGCGGCTAACAAGCCCGTTGCGAACCCCGACCTATGGCAGGAGCTTGCTGTCCTCACTACGGGCCGCGCGGTCACTTGGCATTGGGTGAAAGGCCATGCCGGCGACCCTCACAACGAGGAGGTAGACGCGCTTGCCAATGCCGCTGCGGCAAAGGCCATGCGGCAGGCCCAAGCCGGCTAACAGCCAGACAAGGGACGGCCCCGGTCAATGTGCCGGGGTCGCTTTCACGCGTCCATTTCGAGCCGCTGGTGTCCCGGCTGCTCATGCCAGATCACTTGTCGAAGGTCGCGCTTGTCGACCACCTGACCGCACGCGGGACAGGCGCAGAAGTGGTCGTTGTCCTTCTAGGTCTCGCCTTCCAGTCACTCCCGGAGCTGCAAGGCTTGACCGTGGCAAAAAGTCAGACACTAATCGGGACTGTGGATCCAAATTGGAGGCCAGCATGCAGAGCTTTTCGAAGTTGCTTTGTTTCGTCTCCGGCATGGTGGTGGCCGGCGCCGCCAATGCGGGGCAAGCGGAACAGGCCTATAAAAGAGGAGACTACGCAGCGGCTGTCTTGTTGTGGAGCGTCCTAGCTAACACCGGTGATCCCAAAGCGCAGGACAATCTTGGCACCGCTTACGCCGAAGGCCACGGTGTCAAACAGGATTACGGTCAAGCTGCCGCTTGGTATCGTAAAGCAGCGGACCAAGGTGACGCCCAGGCAGAGCACAATCTCGGCTCAATTTACGACCGTGGGTTAGGCGTGAAGCAGGACTTTACCGAAGCTGCAATTTGGTTTCGCAAAGCTGCCGACCAAGGATTAGCGGTCGCTCAAACCAATCTTGGGTTGCTGTACAGAGATGGAAGAGGCGTCCCGCAGGACTACATACAATCTGCCGCATGGCTCCGTAAGGCCGCAGATCAAGGAACGGCCATTGCCCAATATTTTCTGGGTTTGGCTTATGCCAAGGGGCAAGGTGTCACCCAGGACTATCTTGAGGCAATCGCATGGTATCGCAAAGCCGCGGAGCAAGGGAATGCCTTCGCCGAGCATGATCTTGGTGTGGCCTATGGGAAGGGGCTAGGCGTTACGCTCGACTACGCCCAAGCCGTCTCTTGGTTCCAGAAGGGGGCGAACCAAGGGGATGCAGGAGCTGAGTACGACCTTGGGGTTTCGTACTACAAGGGGCTAGGGGTTCCTGTAGACTATGTACAGGCCGTCTCTTGGTTCCAGAAGGCGGCGGACCAGGGGAATGCGGGTGCTGAGTACAACCTTGGAGTGGCATACCTCGGTGGCCATGGCGTGAAGCAGGACACTGCCCACGCTCTCATTCTGATCCGCAAGGCCGCTGATCAAGGAGATGCCACTGCAAAGGCCTATCTTATAAAGTTGGAGAAGTCGGAGCCGCCGGCAAAGAAGGCTTAACACCGTTGGGGCTGATAAGGGCCACTACATGGGCGGTGCCTTCGTGACCTTCAAAGCCGACAAGCGACAGGCCCTATGGGACCGCGTACAAGAGAAGGCTGGCGCACCGCCGCCGAAAGGTCTCGCGAAAGAGAAGGCCGAGTGGCTCAAGCCGGGTCTGGTGGGGCGGGTCAAGTTCCTCAAGGGCGAGGAGAAGCTTCGCCATGCGTCGCTGAAGGACTTTCGCGATAAAGATTGAGAGCGTGCTCTTGACCGGGTGAAGACGTTACGTCACCTTTTACATTGTGCCTTGAGAGAAGCGGCCCTCGGCACCTTTCGGATAAGCCGCGTGATAACCGACGACGGGTGAGCCCTTACGTCGAAGAGAAGTAAGAAGCAGCACGGCTGCCCGACATAACTCCTTACTCAACAATCAGGCTCGCCGCCCGCTCCACGGGCGCTTGCGGCCTCAGGAGCGAATTGGAGAAGGTCATGACAGCCGAACGATTGAGAGTTCGCGATGCCGGCGGCGAGGGCTATGAAGTCCTCGACTACGACGGACAGCCCATCGCCATTTGTGCCACCATAGTCCACGCGGCTCAGTATGTGCGCAATTTCGCAGCGCGGTTCTGGCTTGACTGGACCGTCAACCCGGCAACAAGCAGTTTCTCCGCCAGCTTCCTCGGCTCCGATAGCGTTGGTCGCATCCAGCGCGACAAGTCGCGAGGTCCGCGAGAGGGCACTTGGCGCTGGTCGATCTCGACCAACGACAATCGGTGGCGCAACGACGAGGGTCCGCGCGGCCGTGAGCATGGCAAGGATTTAGCCATGGTCCGGCTGGAGCACGAGTTTACAGGCTATCTGGCGAACACGCCCCATGGACCTTCGCCTTACGCTCGGGCCAAGGGTCGGTGATGCGCCCATCGCGCCCCGGAATACGACACAACGGCGTCATGTCTCCGCCGTCCCCGCGACAGCCCCTGAAGGCACCAAATTGAACCATCGAAAGCCCCGGCTAACCACCGGGGCCGCTTCTTGGTGCCTTATCTTCGGCCAGACTGTACTAAATTCGTGTCGGCTGCTATCTGATTTGCGGAGGGGCCTATGGAACGTTTGACTGTCCTTGCTTGCTTTGCGCTCACCACGGTCGCGCTGGCTACCACCAGTTTCGCGGATGAACGTTGCCCCGGGAAGACACCGCAGGACTTCAAAAAAGGTGCCTACGACTTCTCCACAAATTCCTCCGTCGACAAAAACGGGCAGATAATCAAATATTCCGTCTGCGTGGTGAACAATAGCCACGACGGCTGGCTTCGTATTAGTTGGTTCATCCCTCTACTGGCGGACCGTTGGGTACGCCCTGGAGATGTCGTGAACCAAGTTCGATATTCTGCCGATCGTGCCGACCGTCCTGTGTTGGGGTGCATCAAATACGGCAACCTTGAGGATAAGGTGGTTGCGCAATTCCTAGGCGACGCATAAGACGAACAAAAAAGCGGAACGTCAAACGAAGCCAGCTGTCGCCAACAAGCGGGGGTCGAAGCGCCACAGACCGAAGCGATCGAACTGCCGCCAGAGGGTTTGAATGAAGCCACCCGGCTGTACGTTCCATCCAATCTCGCCGACCCGACCAACTCAATGCTGGCCGTAGACATATCCTACGGGATCAAACCGGGCGGGAACGGGTACACTAGCTACTTTGGATTTACCGCCAATCCTGTTGTTCCTGGTTCAAAAGCGAACGCCGAAGAAATTCGGGTCCGGCCCAAGTTTTCGGCAGGAGCCGACACGCTTTATGCAGCATTTCGGGAGCAGGTGACGAAGGACTATGTCTCCCTCGGTAAATCCGGCGGGTTTCAGTTTTCTGTCGCTGGTTCTGCGCAGTGGAACGTTCAGCCCGCATTCTATGAGTTCGTGGATAAGGACAATAAGGTGTTGAGCAGCTTTTCTGTCCCGCTGTTCACGCCGGCAGACGGACACAAATGACAAGACTATTACCTTACACATACGTTTTTCCTTCCGCCCTAGTGGCCGCCTTGGAGCGTTGGCAGCAGATTTTTCGTAAGAGTTGGTTTGCGCCTCCTGGCGCAGAAACCGGGCTTTACGATACGGCACTTTTTATAGGCATTTTCCTAAGCTTCGGAATTGTCGCGATCTGGGTCCACCGTGGCATCCGCTCTGTTGGTGTCGCCGCTGTTGTCGGGGCCTGTGGTGTGCTGCTCTCGTTGATGGGCTGCGCAGTGGTTCGTCACTATCTCGGAGAACCGTGGGACCCCGCGACGACCTCATGGCTCGAATTGGGCTGGAGTACGTGTGCGTTGATCGCCCTGGTGGACATTTCCGTCACCGTGACGGTGGTGGCAATGCTGATCGGCGCGGGGGTGCGGCAGTCACGAACACCAGCCTGACGAGTGAGGACATAACGAGATTGCCGCATTTGGGAGGGCCAGACCCACCCAGCCTAGATTTGACTTGTGGCCTTGACGCGAGGTCGTGTCTGGTTCGAGCCGTAGAACGCCGTTCGAGCCCGGGTGGTGCCTTCCCACCAGCCGAACCCTCGAAGTCACTCGAACAGCCGTACCAGACACAAAGCAGGACCTATTTGCGCTTGCCTCCGACACCCAGCGCCGCCTTGAGCGCCCGTTCGGCCACCTTGAGCCTAGCCTCGTCGCCGCCATAGTCTTCGCCGACACTGCCCGAGGAATGGCCGAGCACGATGTCTTGCTCTGATTTCGAGATGCCGGCCAGCCGGAGCCGGTCTTTCATGAGGTGGCGAAGAGAGTGCGATGGGCCAATCTTGGGGTCGTCCACCACGGTCCGGACGTGCTTGCCGAGAGCGGCAGACGCCGAGGCGGGGCCGCCCTCGCGACCGTAGGCCGGAAACAGCAGACCTTCCTTGGCCGCCTTCAAGGCTTCCTTGGCTGCTTGGAGCGCAGTCCCGAACAGCGGCACGTTACGCCGCGATACAGCATTCTTGATGCGCCGCTCATCGTGCCACTCGACAGTCATATGTGGAATGGTCTGGTCAAGGCGAACATCGGCCACCCGTAACCCCGCCACTTCGGCGATGCGGCATCCGGTCCCCTCCATGATTTGCCATATCCGGCGAAGGTCCGGCCGAGCGTGTGACACGATACGGGCCGTGACGGCCTTCGCTTCCTCCTCCGTGTAGGGGCGGCGCTTGTCGCGGTCCGGCTCTGCCTTGGCCCTTGTGGGGTCAGCCTCAAGGTTCATGAATGGGTTGGCCACGCCGGCCAGATCAAATTCCCGTATTGCGTGATTGGTGACGGCACGGACAACATTCAAATAGCGATCTACGGACGACGCCTTACGTCCGTCCGCCATATGGTCGCGGACTTCCTTAGCATCTTCGCGCTTGAGGCTCGCCAACGTCCGGTCACTCTGGAGCGCCTCGCTCACCAGCTTGAAGACGCGTTCCAACTCCATGGTCTTCTTAGTGTCGTCCCCAACGCGCTCTTTGAGATAGAGCTTTCGGGCGTCCTCAAGCGTTGGGGCGGGGCGAGACAGCTTATCCCCGCCGGACAGGATAGCCACTGCACGACCCTCAATGGGGTCACGGTGCTGTTCGGACCTCGATAGGAAACTCTCCAGGATCACGTCCACCGCATCGGGATGGCTCCCGGGCAACGTTTCGTCGCCGATGTGAACCGTGGTAGAGGCCAGTTCTTGCGCCCGCCGCTCTGCCAGTTTGTGCAATTCCATGGGCGTGAGCGTAGATAGGTCAGGCCGGCCAATACGCCGCCGCGTCTCGGCCACGAGCCGCTCAAATTCACCGTTGACCTTTGGGTAGTTGCGTAGAGCCTCTCGCTTGGTGTCTCCGAGGTGCCGCTTGAACTCGTTCTGTCGGAGGAGCGGCGCTAAGTCGCGGGGGAGCCTTCTGCGGTAGTGCCAAGTGCCGGCTTTAGTCTGGATGACGTACTTCAATACAAGCCCCATTGTGGACCTCCGGTGTACCGGAATGTGGACCGCTGGGAAAGGCTTGGCCTTGAAAACGTTGAGAAATAAGCCGTTCCGTGTGGAACTTGGCTCCCCGGGCCGGATTCGAACCAGCGACCAACCGGTTAACAGCCGGTTGCTCTACCACTGAGCTACCGGGGAACGGAGGCTCTTTGAGCAAGTGGCGCAGCCTATAGCAAACCCGTTTCGGCTTTGCAAAGAAGCATTTCGCATTTTTCCGAGACTTTTTCGCTCAGGCGTTTCTCGCAATCGGCCTTGCCCACCCTCATATTAGCCGTCTTGGCGACGGGGCGCGGAACCGAAAGGGCGGTCGCGGCTTTCGTAAAAGAGATTGTCGAGCCCTAACACAGGCAGTTCTTCGCGATGACGGCAGCGGACGAAAACCCGATACCCGCACGAAAGATCTCGGTGTTCGGGCGCGAATTCACCATGCCGCGGTCGCGCGGCCTCAGAATCACGATCGGCGTGCTATTGACCCTTGGCGGCATTCTCGGGTTCTTGCCGATCCTCGGCTTCTGGATGGTGCCGCTCGGATTGCTGGTGCTTTCCTACGAAATTGCCATGGTGCGCCGCCACCGGCGCCGCCTGGTCGTCTGGTGGGAGCGGCGACGTCGGCCGAATTGAGCGGCCGATACCGATGCATGTCGCACGGCGGTCGCCTTCAACGAGAATCAATGGTCGCGCTGTTTCTCCGTGCTGGTGCCGGATTCCTCCGAATTCGGTTGCTGGCCTGCCTTCAGATCTTCGCTGATCTCCTTCAGGACGGCTGAAGCCGAGGCCAGGCGCGCCCGGTCGCGGGGTGAAAGCCTGCCGGTGCCTTCTATTCTCAGGCAGTCGATGGCATAGCGCACCAATTCCTCGCATCCCAGCAGCGGCACGCTTTCGGTTTCGTGCGTTTCGTCCTTCGGTTTGGCCAGGGCCATGATGCAGTCCTCCCTGTTTCTCAACGCAAGCCGGTGCGCGGAGTTTCGCTCGATCATTTGCCATGCTTAACGGATTGCCAATGTGAGTGGACGGCTCCGACGGCGATCTAACAGGGCGCGGAGCCGGCGCAAGGAAACCGTTTTGGAATGCGCGTGGCCGCTTGACGGCATTTTCGCCGCAACCTATTGGAACCGGGTGGAACGCCGGGAGCAATGAGGCCTCGTGGCGGAGTGGTTACGCAGAGGACTGCAAATCCTTGCACCCCGGTTCGATTCCGGGCGAGGCCTCCAATACCCGGGCTCCAGCGCGTCAGCGCCGGAGCCTGAAGTTCCGGTCGAAATGAACCGCGATTCTGGCGCGGCAAGCAGATTGGTTGGAGCATGAGCGCTGATTTTTCCGAACTTCGCGTCAAGATGGTCGATGGTCAGGTTCGCACCACCGACGTGACCAGCGCGCCGCTGCTCGACGCGATGCTTTCGGTGCCGCGCGAGGTCTTCGTCGGCGATCGCCAGCGCGATCTGGCCTATATCGACGAGGACATCCGCATCGCCGACAGCGCCGATGGCCCGCGTTACCTGATGGAAGCTTCGCCACTGGCCAAGCTGATGCAACTGGCCGAGATCAACCCGACCGACTCGGCGCTCGATGTCGGTTGCGGCACCGGTTATGCCTCGGCCATCCTGTCGCGCCTGGCGAGATCCGTCGTGGCGCTCGAAAGCGATTCGGCACTGGCGCAAACCGCCGCGTCGACCCTGTCCGGGCTTGGCTGCGGCAATGTGACCGTGGTTCAGGGCGCCCTGGCGCAAGGCCATGCCGCGAAGGCGCCTTACGAGGTCATCTTCATCGGCGGCAGTGTCAGCAAAGTGCCGTCGGCGCTGCTCGACCAGCTCGCCGAAGGCGGCCGCCTGGTGGCGGTCGAGGGCCAGGGCAATTCAGGCGTGGCGCGACTTTTTGTCAAAGCCGGGGGGGTTGTAACCGGGAGAAGGGCGTTTAATGCGGCAATTAAGCCACTACCCGGGTTCGAACGTGAGCATGCTTTCGAATTCTGAATGATTTGCCTTGCAGCAAAGACCTTGTCATGGTCGCTTGCATTTGAACGATCGTTGCTGATCCCAGACTGGGGGCACTTTGGGCTGAGCGACAGGGAACATAAACACGCCACGCCGCCTGCTCTGGAAGGAGAAGCCGGCGCGGCGCGGTTCCCATGGAAAACGAATGAGGGATACACCGTGCCGTCAGTACGCAAGTCACTTTTCACCGCCGTCCTTGTTTCGGCGACCGCGCTATCCCCACTGGCTGCTTCGGCTGAAACCATCACCGGCGCGCTTTCAAAAGCCTATCAGTACAATTCCACGCTGAATGCATCGCGCGCCGGCGTGCGTGTCACCGACGAGAGTGTGGCCATCGCCAAGTCGGGCTGGCGGCCGACGGTTACAGGTTCAGCCAACATCGATTATACGAACACGCGCCGGGCAAATGGCGGCGGCAGTTCGAAACTGACAAGCGGCAGCTACGGCATTCAGATCAATCAATCGCTGTTCGACGGGTTTCAGACGAGGAACAATGTCGCGGCCGCCGAATCCCAGGTCAAGGCGTCGGTGGAAAGCCTGCGCAATACCGAGGAAAACACGCTGTTCAACGCGGCCATGGCCTATATGGACGTGATTCGCGACCGGCAGATCGCGGTGCTGACCGAGCAGAACCTGCAGTTCCTGAGCGAGCAGGCGCGCGCCGCGCGCTCGCGCTTCGAAGTCGGCGAAGGCACGCGCACCGATGTCGCGCAGGCCGATGCCTCACGAGCGTCCGCGGTGGCATCGCTGAGCGCGGCCCGCGCACAGGCGCTGGCCAGCGCTGCGACCTATCACCAGGTCGTCGGCGACGAGCCTGGCAAGCTCAGGCCCGCTTCGCCATTGGGCCGGTTGCTGCCGTCGAGCCTCGACGCGGCGATCGCCGTCGGCTCGGCCGAACACCCGGCCATCCTTGCCACTCAGCATCTGGTCGACGCCGCAGCGTTTTCAGTCAAATCGGCTGAAGGCGCGCTGTTGCCGCAGCTGTCGGCTTCGGCCGGCGTTTCGGAAGATTACCGCAAGTCCATTCCCGACATCACCGGTTCTAACGGCAATTCGACCTCGGCCAATATCGGCGCGACGCTGACCATTCCAATCTATTCCGGCGGCCGGACGTCGGCGGTCGTGCGGCAGAACAAGGAATCGCTGGGGCAAGCACGCATCCAGGTCGACGTTACCCGCGACCAGGTGCGCCAGGCCATCGCCACGGCATGGTCGCAATACACCGCCGCGCAGCAAAGCGTATCCGCCAACAGGCAGGTTATCGACGCCGCACAATTGGCGCTGAACGGCGTCATCGAGGAACGCAATGTCGGCCAGCGCACGACGCTTGACGTGCTGAATGCGCAGGCCACCGTGATTACCGCCAAGATCAACCAGGCCAATTCCGAACACGACGTTGTCGTGGCGAGCTATGCCATCCTTCAGGCGATTGGCCGCCTGTCTGTCGACCGGCTTGCGCTGCAGGTGACGAAGTACAGGCCCGAAGAGCACTACAATGCCGTCAAGGACAAGTGGATCGGCCTGCGTACGCCGGACGGCCGCTAGGCCGTTCGCTCGATCGGCGTTTTCTGGCTAGGATTCGATCGACACCGTTGGACCATCGTTCTCCCTTGGTCGGTGGCTGACGGGACCGTCACACGGCTTTGGCGGATTTGCTCTAATCTGTTGAAATCCCACATGTCCCCAGATTGGGGATTCTCGTGCGGCGATCCGTCGGTTACGCTGTCGCCATGATTCGAATCCGGCTTTTGCCGGAGCGGAAAATCTGCAACGGGTCACAAGGGCGGCGGATGTGACGATGGCAACGGCAAGCAGCGCACAGCGCGAACCTTCCATGGAAGAGATACTGGCTTCCATCAGGAGGATCATCGAAGACAGCGACAATGGCCGCAAGCAGCCCGGCGAGGCCGACGAATTGCAGCAGGACCTGGAGCCGGCACCGAGCGCTGTCGCGGCCGCTGACATCGATGCGTTCCGCGCCGAACTGCATGCCGCTCCCGAGGTCAGGGGGCCGGTCACTGTGGCCGAAAAAATCCAGGCGCAGCCGGCGATTGCGCGCATGGACGCGCCGCCGCGTGCCGATCCGGTTCCGGGCAGGACGCCGATGACCCTGGCCGAGGTCAGCGCCCGGGTTGCCGCCGAGCCTGCCGCCGACGCGCCAGCGGCTCCCGCGGAGGTTGCGACAAGTGAAGCCATCGTCGCCGATTGGCGGCGCGAGATCGCGGCGGTTGGCGAGCAAGCCAAGGCGATGCCGGACCGGGGCGTCCGCAGGCCAGCGGCACAGCCGGAGGTTTCGGCAAGCAAACCAGTGGCGGCGGAACCTACGATCGACCCGGCTCCTTCAATTGATGCTCCAACGGGTACGGGTGAGGCGCGCGCGGCGGCGAACGAAACGCCCGCGGTGCGTCCCGCGATTCTATCCGAACATACCGGCCGCCAGGTCGCGGCCGCCTTCGGCGAACTGTCCGACGCTTTTGCCAGCCGCAGCAAGAAGACATTCGACGAGATGGCCGAAGAAATGCTGCGTCCGATGCTGCAGGATTGGCTGGACAACAATCTGCCGACGCTGGTCGAAAGGCTGGTGCGCGAAGAGATCGAGCGCGTGGCACGCGGAGCGCAATAACGTCCAGGCTAGCATCCCGAGAAACGCCGCCGCCGAGGCGGCGTTTCTCGTTGTGGCTGGATCAGTCACTGGTTGCCGAACTGGCGAAGGCGAGCAGGTTGCCGTCGGAGTCGCTGACAATGAAGGTGCGCGAGCCCCGGGGTCTGGGTCCAGCGATCCATTGGCGTCAAGACGCCCACGGCCCGTCCGTTGAAATGAATAGGCCGACGCCTATCTGCTTGTGATGAGCCCAGCCGTCCCTCGCGGTTGACTTGGCCAAGACCTTCCGATTTACACCGAACCAGCAAAATTCCCGACAGCGCGGACCGTTTTCCCATGCTTGAAAAGACCTACGACGCAAAAACCGTCGAGCCGAAGATCGCCAAGGTGTGGGAGGAAGCCGACGCGTTTCGCGCCGGCGCTGGGGCGGAGGAGGGGGCCGAGGCCTTCACCATCGTCATTCCGCCGCCCAACGTCACCGGCTCGCTGCATATGGGCCATGCGCTCAACAACACGCTGCAGGACATTCTGGTCCGCTTCGAGCGCATGCGCGGCAAGAACGTCTTGTGGCAGCCCGGCATGGATCATGCCGGCATCGCCACGCAGATGGTGGTCGAGCGGCAATTGATGGAGAAGCAGATCCACCGCCGCGATCTCACCCGCGAGGAATTCATCGAGAAAGTGTGGGAGTGGAAGGCCGAATCGGGCGGCGCGATCTTCAACCAGCTGAAACGTCTCGGCGCTTCCGCCGACTGGTCGCGCGAACGCTTCACCATGGATGAAGGCCTGTCCAAGGCCGTGCTCGAAGTCTTCGTCACGCTGTACAAGGAAGGGCTGATCTACAAGGACAAGCGCCTTGTGAACTGGGACCCGAAACTGCTGACCGCGATCTCCGACCTCGAGGTCGAGCAGCAGGAGGTCAACGGCAATCTTTGGCACTTCCGCTATCCGGTCGAAGGCGTTGCGTTCGATCCCGAGAATCCAAAAACCTTCGTCATCGTGGCGACGACTCGTCCCGAGACAATGCTGGGCGACACGGCTGTCGCGGTGAATCCAGAGGACGACCGGTTCCAGCATCTCGTCGGCAGGAATGTCGTCCTGCCGATCGTCGGGCGCAAGATTCCTGTCGTGGCCGACGAGTATTCCGATCCGGAAAAGGGGTCCGGAGCGGTCAAGATCACGCCGGCGCATGATTTCAACGATTTCGAGGTCGGCAAGCGCCACAAGCTGCCGGCGATCAACATCCTGACCGTCGAAGCCGCCATCAAGCTCAGGGATAATGAGGACTTCCTCGCCGGCGTCGAGGTGACGCCGGAGCGCCAGGCCGTGTGGGACGAGCTCGACGGCCTCGACCGTTTCGTTGCGCGCAAGAAGATCGTCGAGCTGATGGAGGCCGGCGGCTTTCTCGACAAGGTCGAGCCGCACCGCCATGCGGTGCCGCATGGCGACCGCGGCGGCGTGCCGATCGAACCGTTCCTGACCGAGCAGTGGTACGCCAACGCGGCGGAACTCGCCAAGCCGGCGATCGCCTCGGTGCGCGAGGGGCGCACCAAAATAATCCCCAACAGCTGGGACAAGACCTACTTCCAGTGGATGGAGAATATCGAACCCTGGTGTATTTCGCGCCAGCTCTGGTGGGGTCACCAGATTCCGGCCTGGTACGGGCCAGATGGGCGTGTCTTCGTCGAGAAGACCGAGGAAGAGGCGCTGAGCGCCGCCATCGAATATTATCTGGCGCTGGAAGGGCCGTGGAAGGCCTGGGTCGAGGACAAGCTCGAGAACTTCAAGCCGGGCGAGATCCTGACCCGCGACGAGGATGTGCTCGACACCTGGTTCTCGTCGGCGCTGTGGCCTTTCTCGACGCTGGGCTGGCCGGAGCAGACGCCGGAGCTGAAGACCTATTATCAGACCGATGTGCTGGTGACCGGCTTCGATCTTATCTTCTTCTGGGTCGCCCGCATGATGATGATGGGCCTCCACTTCATGGGCGAGGAGCCGTTCCACACCGTTTATATGCATGCGCTGGTGCGCGACAAGAACGGCGCCAAGATGTCGAAGTCGAAAGGCAACGTCATCGATCCGCTCGACCTGATCGATGAATATGGCGCCGATGCGCTGCGCTTCACGCTGACGGTGATGGCGGCACAGGGGCGCGACGTGAAGCTCGATCCGGCACGTATCGCCGGCTACCGCAATTTCGGTACCAAGCTGTGGAACGCGACGCGCTTCGCCGAGATGAATGAGGTCGCCCGCAACGACGATTTTTGGCTGAACGACGCCAAGCTGGCGGTCAACCGCTGGATCCTGACCGAACTGACACGCGCCGCGCGCGAGGTCACCGACGGCATCACCTCGTATCGCTTCAACGAGGCGGCTGGAGCCGCCTACCGCTTCGTCTGGAACCTGTTCTGCGACTGGTATCTGGAACTGTTGAAGCCGGTGTTCATGGGCTCGGACGAGGCCGCCAAGGCCGAAAGCCGCGCCTGCGTCGCCTTCGTGCTCGACGAGATCTACAAGCTCCTGCATCCGATGATGCCGTTCATGACCGAGGAGCTCTGGGCGCAGACGGCGGGCGAGGGCAGGGATCGGGGCTCGCTGCTGTGTCATGCCGCATGGCCGTCGCCGGATTTCGAGGACCATGAAGCGGCTGGCGACATCAACTGGCTGGTCGATCTCGTCTCCGGCATCCGCTCGGTGCGCTCGGAGATGAACGTGCCGCCGGCAGCCATTGCGCCGCTGGTGGTGGTCGGCGCCAACGATGTGACGCGCGAGCGGCTGGTTCGCGAGGAGTCGGCGATCAAGCGGCTGGCGCGTGTCGGCGACATCTCGCTTGCCGATGCGGCACCCAAGGGGTCGGCACAGATCGTGCTCAACGAGGCGACGATCTGCCTGCCCCTTGGCAGCCTGATCGACCTCACCGCGGAGGCCGGGCGGCTGCAGAAGGAACTGGTCAAGGTCACCGAGGAAATCGCGCGCCTGCACAAGAAGCTGTCGAATGAGAAATTCGTCGCCAGCGCGCCGGCCGAGATCGTGGAAGGCGAGCGGGAAAAGCTCGCCGAATATCGCGCCGCGCAGGACAAGCTTTCGGTGGCGTTGACCAGGGTTCGTGACGCCGGCTGAGGGATAGATTTGAGGACTTTAGCCCCGTCTAAAATGGGAGTACTTCTGCCTCGAAAGCAGGCATTCCGTTGCGTTAATGTTGACGTAAACGGAAGTTTTAGCCCCATTGTTGCCATAATGTAACAATCGGGCCGAAACCCCCTAAAATGGCTGTTTTTGAGCCTTTTGAGGCGGCTTTTCTTCATTTCGTGGTCGGATAGGCACGCCTAGAGCCGTTTTTCCGCCCCGCGGTGGCCCTCAGCATTTTGTCGGAAATGCGTTTGGCAAGCATGTACATGTACGCCCCAAGAATTCGTTATTGCACCGTTAACCCGAATTGGTTCTAGCTTGATGCACTGGTTATTCGGGGAGGACATCCATGAACAATTCGCGTCTGAAAGCACTGCTGGGAGCAGGATGCTTTTCGCTGGCTTTGGCGGGCTCGGTTATCCATCCGGCGCATGCGGGCGGCCTGGAGCGCGGCGGCTACGACATCGACCTGTTGTTCGATCCGGCGCCGTTCGCGACTGAAGCCGAAGCGACCTATGTGATGCCGGATCGCAAGTACAAGAATGCGACGGGTCCGGGTGGCTTCAATTTTCTCGGTTCGACGGCGGATGGCGCCGAGGGCTATTGGGTACCCCGTATCGGGGCGAAGGTGCAGGTCGTGCAGGGAGTCGACTGCATGGTCGACTATTCACAGCCGTGGGGTGCCCACACAGCGCCTGGTACGTCTTGGAATGGCGCGTTTTCCAACGTCGAAACGGATATCAAGAGCAATAACTACGCTGGTACCTGCTCCTACAAGTTCGATGTCGGCAAGGGCCAACTCCGTTTTATCGGCGGCGTGTTCTACCAGGATATTTCAGGCTTCAAGGAGAGCCTGGTTGGTTTCAATCCAATTGGGCCGTCACCGATTGGCCGCGTCGACCTGGAGGCCAATGGATGGGGCTGGCGAGCCGGCGTTGCATACGAAATCCCCGATATCGCTCTTCGCGCGAGCTTGGTCTACAATTCCCAGGTCAAACTTGACAACATCACCGGCACACTCACGACGCCACTTGGGTCTGAGCCGATTTATGGCTCGACGCAATACATGCCAGACTCGTTGGAGTTGAAACTTCAGTCTGGCATCGCACCCGGCTGGCTTGCCTTCGGCTCGATCAAGTGGGTCAATTGGAGTGTGCTGCAAAGCGTTCCGATCTGCCCGACTCGTTTTGTTCCATCCGCGTCTTGCTTTACCGGTTCCCCGGGTGCAGTCACCTCACTCGACCTGATGTATCGCGACGGCTGGACCGTCACCGGCGGTGTCGGTCACAAGTTTAACGATCAGTGGAGCGCTGCCGGTCAGCTTTCCTGGGATCGTGGCACCTCGCATGGTTACGGCGCGCAGACCGATACTTGGACGCTGGGCGGCGGCGTTGCTTATACGCCTCGGCCTAATATCGAAGTACGTCTGGCGGGTGCGGTTGGCGTCCTGACCAGCGGCCATTCCGGCACGTTGGCTGGAGAAAACGGCTACGTTGCTGGCGAAGACGCCAGCTACGACTTCGGCAACGATCTGGTCACGGCGCTATCGGGTGGAATCAAGATCAAGTTCTAAATCTCTGAAAACTATAATAAAAGGCCGGGCATTGCCCGGCCTTTTCGTTTGAGCCGGGTTTATCGGCGGCGCCGTCATCCAATCTGCGTTGTATATAAGCCGCACTGTGGCCGCCTCGTGCGATTGTGACGTTTTGGCAACACTTCCTGAACAACCCCTGCGCTGGAAGTCAGGTCGAGGAAATTGCCCATTTCCCGCCATAAACCCGGCGCACCTCGATCTTGTCTCGGGACCCGCGCCAAAAGGCTCGGCGATGGGACGGGCCGCACCGCCCGCGGCAAGGAAGAGAATGGACGCCAAGGTCATCTCAAAGGCTAAGCTCCCTAGCCGCCATGTGACTGTCGGTCCGGCGCGTGCGCCGCACCGGTCCTATCTGTATGCCATGGGCCTCTCGGCGGCAGAGATCGCGCAGCCGCTGGTCGGCGTCGCATCCTGCTGGAACGAAGCGGCACCCTGCAATATTTCGCTGATGCGCCAGGCGCAGGTGGTCAAGAAGGGCGTCGCGGCCGCCAACGGCACGCCGCGCGAATTCTGCACCATCACAGTCACCGACGGCATCGCCATGGGCCACCAGGGCATGAAGTCGTCGCTGGTGTCGCGCGAGGTCATCGCCGATTCGGTCGAGCTCACCATGCGCGGCCATTGCTACGATGCGCTGGTCGGGCTCGCCGGCTGCGACAAGTCGCTGCCCGGCATGATGATGGCCATGGTGCGGCTCAACGTGCCGTCGATCTTCATTTATGGCGGTTCGATCCTGCCCGGCAGCTATCGCGGCCGTCAGATCACCGTGCAGGATGTGTTTGAAGCGGTCGGCCAGCATTCGGTCGGCACGATCGGCGATGCCGAGCTGCTCGAAATCGAGCAGGCCGCCTGTCCCTCGGCCGGCTCCTGCGGCGCCCAGTTCACCGCCAACACGATGGCCACGGTCGCCGAGGCGATCGGCCTCGCGCTGCCTTATTCCTGCGGCGCGCCGGCGCCCTACGAAATGCGCGACCGCTTCAATTTCGCTTCCGGCGAAAAAATCATGGAGCTGATCGCCAAAAACATCCGCCCGCGCGACATCGTCACGCTGAAGGCGCTGGAAAACGCGGCGACCGTGGTCTCGGCCACCGGTGGCTCGACCAATGCGGCACTGCACCTGCCGGCGATCGCGCATGAGGCCGGACTGAAATTCGACCTGTTCGACGTGGCGCGCATCTTCGAGAAGACGCCTTACATCGCCGATCTCAAGCCGGGCGGCAAATATGTCGCCAAGGACATGTTCGAGGCTGGCGGCATTCCGCTGCTGATGAAGACGCTGCTCGACCATGGCTATCTGCATGGCGATTGCCTGACGGTCACTGGCCGCACTTTGGCCGAAAATATGGAGCACGTTGCCTGGAATGAACACCAGGATGTGGTCCGCCCGGCCGACAGACCTATTACCCAAACCGGCGGTGTCGTGGGCTTGAAGGGAAACCTTGCCCCCGAAGGCGCGATCGTGAAGGTCGCGGGCATGGCGGAGTTGAAATTCTCCGGCCCGGCGCGCTGCTTCGATTCGGAAGAGGAATGTTTCGAAGCGGTGACGCATCGCAACTACCGGGAAGGCGAGGTTCTGGTCATCCGCTATGAGGGACCGCGCGGCGGTCCTGGCATGCGCGAGATGCTGTCGACGACGGCGGCACTCTACGGCCAGGGCATGGGCGGCAAGGTGGCACTGATCACGGACGGTCGCTTCTCGGGCGCGACACGCGGCTTCTGCATCGGCCATGTCGGGCCGGAAGCTGCGGTTGGTGGTCCGATCGGTCTCGTCAGGGATGGCGACGTGATCACGATCGACGCGGTGAAGGGCACGATCGAGGTGGCGCTGTCCGATAGCGAGCTGGCGGCTCGGGCGAAGACATGGAAGGCGCGTACGACCGACTATCAGTCGGGCGCGATATGGAAATACGCACAGACGGTAGGGTCCGCCCGGGATGGCGCGGTCACCCATCCGGGCGGTGCGAAAGAAACACACTGCTATGCGGATATCTGAGTTGTTGAAGTCAACACCAGAGTTGCTGAGGTCATCTGTCCTTCCGGCACTGGTCGCGGTTGCGATCTTTGGCGCCGTGGGCCAGGCCGTGGCTTTCGACGACAAGGTGTTCGACGACAAGACCGGGGTGAAGCCGCAGTCGAGCCCCTGGGCGGTGTTCCAGTTCGGCTTCTCCGCCTACAAGAACGGCCACAAGGAACAGGCGGCCGAGGCCTATAAATACGCCGCCGAGAACGGCCAGATCGGCGCCACCTGGAAGCTTGCCCGCATGTATGCCGAAGGCGACGGCGTGGCCCGCGACGATTATGAGGCGTTCAAGTTCTTCTCGGAGATCGTAGACCAGGACGTCGAGCCCGGCTCTCCGGAAGAAAGTTACGTCTCCGACGCGCTGGTGGCGCTGGGCGACTATCTGCGCAAGGGCATTCCCGGCAGCCCGGTCAGCGAGAACGAGGTGGCGGCGCAGGAATACTACATGCGCGCCGCCGCCAATTACCGCAATCCGAACGCCCAGTTCGAGATGGGGCAGATGTTCCTGAAGGGTGAAGGCGGCGTGAAGGCCAGCGTCAAGCAGGCCGGGCGCTGGTTCCAGCTCGCCGCCGAGAAGGGCCATGCCGGCGCGCAGGCGACGCTTGGCCATCTGTTGTTCCAGAGCGGCAAGGTCGTGCGCGGCCTGGCGATGATGACAGCGGCCCTCGAGCGTGCTTCCCCGGCCGATCAGCCCTGGATTCGCGGCATGCAGGAAGAGGCCTTCGCCGCTGCCGGCGAAGCCGACCGTCGCACCGCGATCTCACTGGCCGACGATATCCTGACCAAGGGCAGCAACGTCGATCAGTAAGGTTCTTTCGAGGAACCAGAAAATCAGTTTTCGGTTGGTTCGGTCGGCACCATGCTTGGCGCGGGTGTGGAGATCGGCGTGACGTGCAGGTGCGGCGCCATCGTGTTTGCGGGGCAGCTATCGCCGACCTTTGTCCACGATGTGTTGTTGAGCACCATGTCGCAGCGAGCCAAATGACTCTGATCGGCGACCGTCAGGCAGGCGACCTGGCCGACCGGATAGGATTTTCCATTGGCAAGACATTCCTGCGCGGCGAAGGCCGGCACGATCGCGGCCGTGGCGAGTGCCAAGCCGATCGGACAAAGAGCAAATCGAATGGTCATGGGAACCCCGGCCGCCATGATGATCTCCCATCATGCGTCGGAATGTGGCGATATGAGGGTTTCTCTGGTTATCCGGCCGGCTGCAGCGCGAGGTTGATCGCTACCGGGACGTGATCGGACGGTTTTTCCCAGGCGCGCACATGTTTTTCGATCGAAGCCGATGAGAACCGGTTTGCGGCTTCCGGCGACAACAGCAGATGGTCGATGCGGATGCCGTTGTTCTTCTGCCAGGCGCCGGCCTGATAATCCCAGAACGTGTAGGTATCAGGCGCATCGGTGACCGCGCGCACCGCTTCGGTGAAGCCGAGGTTCAGCAGCCGGCGGAAGGCCTGCCGCGTCCGCGGCTGGAACAGCGCGTCGCCCAGCCAGTTCTCCGGAAACCGCGCGTCGATAGGCTCGGGGATGACATTGTAGTCGCCGGCCAGCACCAGCGCCTCTTCCAGCCTCAGGCGCTCCTGCGCCCACCGCTCCAGCCGCGCCATCCACGACAGCTTGTAGGGGAACTTCTTCTCGTCATCGATCGGGTTGCCGTTGGGCAGATAGAGCGAGGCGACACGAAGCGCGCCCTTGTCGGTGGAAAAAACACCCTCGATGAAACGGGCCTGCTCGTCGATGTCGTCGCCCGGCAGGCCCCTGATGACCTCGTCGAACGGAAGCTTCGACAGCAGGGCGACACCGTTGAAGCCCTTCTGGCCATGGGTTTCGACATTATAACCAAGCGCCTCGATCTCGGCGCGCGGGAACTGCTCGTCGACGGTCTTGATCTCCTGCAGGCAGACGATGTCGGGCGCGCTCTCGGTCAGCCAATGGGTCAGGTTGCCGATGCGGGCGCGCACGCCGTTGATGTTCCAGGTGACGATTTTCATGACGGTCTCATTGTTCCTGCGGCGGACGGCGTTCGACCAAACCGATCGTATTGCCTGCCGGGTCCTTTATAAAGGCCATCCATTCGCTTTCCCCCGCCGGGCCGAACTGGCCCTCGGTGTCGCGATGGACGAGCGCCGGCGGCGCGGTGAAGGGGATGCCGGCTGCCTTGGCCTGGGCGTGGAAGGCTTCGAGGCCTGACATGTCGAGATAGAGGGTGCCGGCCGGGATGCCGTCGGTAAACAACAGCCTGACATCGCCGGCCATGATGAAGGCGATGCCGGGCGGATCGTAGCGGGCATGAATGCTCATGCCGAGGACGTCGCGCCAAAAGGCCAGCGTCGCGTCGAGGTCGCGACCGGCGGAGAGCGCAACCTGACGAACCGCGCCAGTTGCGGGCATCTCGGTCCTAAATGGAGAAGCTGGTGCCGCAGCCGCAGGAGGCAACCGCATTCGGGTTCCTGATCTGGAACGACTGTCCCATCAGATCGTCGACGAAATCGATCACCGAGCCACCCATATAGACCAGCGACAGATCGTCGATCAGCACCGTGGCGCCATCCTTCTCGATGGCGACGTCGTCGTCATTGCGTGTGTCGACCAGATCGAATTTGTAGGAAAAGCCGGAGCAGCCGCCACCTTCGACGGACACACGCAGCGCCGTCTTGCCGGCTTCGGCCGAAACAATCCTGGCGATCCGCTTGGCCGCGGCCTCGGTCATATCGACTTTCATGGCAGTCTTGGCATCCGCGCCCATGGGCGTCACCTTGCTTTCGGTTTCACATGATAGGTATGAAGCGCGACGGGGCAAGTCAACTGCGGCAGCATCAGCCATGACAAATGAGCTTGGCGACATCGGTTTTGGCTATCGGCCGCGCGCGGCCTACGCCACGGATCCCGCACGTTCGCGGGGCCGTCTGTTCGACGAGGTGGAAAGTCCGACCCGCACACCGTTCCAGCGTGACCGCGACCGGATCATCCATTCGACGGCGTTTCGGCGGCTCAAGCACAAGACGCAGGTCTTCATCGCGCACGAAGGCGACCACTACCGCACAAGGCTGACCCATTCGATCGAGGTGGCGCAGATCGCACGTGCCCTGGCGCGGGCGCTACGCGGCGACGAGGATCTCGCCGAAGCGGTGGCGCTGGTGCATGATTTCGGCCACACGCCTTTTGGCCACACAGGCGAGGACGCGCTGAACGAAAAGATGGCGGCGTGGGGCGGCTTCGACCACAACGCACAATCGCTGCGCATCGTGACCAGGCTGGAGGCGCGCTACGCTGAATTTGACGGGCTCAATCTGAGCTGGGAAACGCTGGAAGGCCTGGTCAAGCACAATGGTCCGCTCACCGACAGTAGCGGCCAAGGCCTGAAAGGGCCGGTACCGCAGGCGATCCGCGACTACTCGCAACTACAGGATCTCGAGCTCGACCGGTTCGCCGGCATCGAAGCGCAGTGCGCGGCGATTGCCGACGACATTGCCTACAACACGCATGATATCGATGATGGGCTGAGGTCAGGGCTGCTGGCGCTTGACATGCTGAAGGCCGTTTCGCTGCCTGGAACGATCCTGAAAGCTGTGCGCGAGCGCTATCCCAGGCTTGATGACGTGCGCACCGGCCACGAATTGATGCGGCGCCAGATCACGGCCATGGTCGAGGATGTGATCAAGTCGACCACCGCCAATCTGGAGCGGATCAGGCCGCTGAGCGCTGACGCGGTCAGGGCGGCGGGCGAAACGATGGTAACATTTTCGATCGAGATGGCGGAAGCCGAGAAGGAACTGAAGGCCTTCCTCTACAAGCACCTCTACCGGCACGAGGAGGTCATGCGGGTGCGTGCGGACGCCGAGCAGATCGTCCGGGACCTGTTCGACGTCTATTTTGCCGACCCGCGCGCCATGCCGGACGGCTGGCGCGAAGGGCTGGACCGCGCCGAGGATCGCATCAAAGCGCGCAGCGTCGCCGATTTCCTGGCCGGCATGACCGACACCTACGCGCTCAAGGAACACAGGCGTTTGTTTGACCGCACCCCGGATTTGAGCTAGGGCGGGCTCGATTTGCCGGCCAAAGGGCCGGATTCGTCATAAAGCCACCGAGCATACACCATGAACATCTTCGCCGATTTCACCGCGCGAGTCACAAAGGCTGTCGAAGCGCTAGACCTGAAGGACCAGGACGGCGTTTCGCCTGATCTGTCGCGCATCGCCGTCGAGCCGCCGCGCGACGCCAGCCATGGCGATCTCGCGACCAATGCGGCGATGGTGCTGGCCAAGCCAACCGGACAGAACCCGCGCGCGCTGGCCGAGAGATTGGCGGACGCCCTGCGGGCCGACCAGGATGTCGCCGCCGCCGAGGTCGCCGGTCCCGGCTTCGTCAATCTCAGGCTCCAGGACGGTTTCTGGCAGGCGCATCTGTCGGCGCTTTTGGGCGAGGGTCCCAACTACGGCCGCTCGACGATCGGCGCCGGCCGCAAAACCAATGTCGAATATGTCTCGGCCAATCCGACCGGGCCGATGCATGTCGGCCATTGCCGGGGCGCCGTCGTCGGGGATGCGCTCGCCAACCTGATGGCGTTCGCCGGTTACGACGTGACCAAGGAATATGTCATCAACGACGCCGGCTCGCAGATCGACGTGCTAGGGCGCTCGGCGATGTTGCGCTATCGCGAGGCGCTTGGCGACGATGTTGGTGAGATTCCGGCAGGACTTTATCCCGGCGACTATCTGGTCTCCGTCGGCGAGGCTCTAGTCAGGGAGTTTGGCCGTTCCTTGCTGCAGATGCCTGATGACGAGGCATTGGCCATCGTCAAGGATCGCACCATAGATGCGATGATGGTGATGATCCGCGAGGACCTTGCACTGCTCAACGTGCATCACGACGTGTTCTTCTCCGAACGCACGCTGCATGCCGACAATGCCAGGAAGATCCGCTCGGCGATCAACGACCTGACGCTGAAGGGCCATATCTACAAGGGCAAGCTGCCGCCGCCCAAGGGCGAGAAGCCGGACGACTGGGAAGACCGCGAACAGACGCTGTTCCGTTCGACCGCCGTCGGCGACGACATGGATCGGGCGCTGGTCAAGTCCGACGGCTCGTTCACCTATTTCGCGGCCGACGTGGCTTATCTCAAGGACAAGGTCGACCGCGGCTTCGTCGACCTGATCTATGTTCTCGGCGCCGACCATGGCGGCTACGTCAAGCGCCTGGAAGCCCTGGCGCGGGCCATTGCCGGCGACGACGTCAAGCTCACCGTTCTCCTGTGCAATCTCGTCAAGCTGTTTCGCGATGGCGAGCCGGTGCGGATGTCGAAGCGGTCCGGTGACTTCGTGACGCTGCGCGAGGTGGTGGAAGAGGTCGGACGCGATCCGATCCGCTTCATGATGCTTTATCGCAAGAACGATGCGCCGCTCGATTTCGACTTCGCCAAGGTGACCGAACAGTCCAAGGACAATCCGGTGTTTTACGTGCAGTACGCTTCGGCGCGCTGCCATTCGGTGTTCCGGCAGGCGAGCGAACAATTGGGCGAGGCGAATTTCGACCGCAACAGGCTGGCGGCAGCGTCAACGTCGTTGACCGACGAAGGTGAAATCGGCTTGATTAGAAAGCTTGCGGAATATCCGCGCCTGATCGAGTCCGCCGCTCTTGCGCTCGAGCCGCATCGGCTGGCATTTTATCTTTATGATCTGGCTTCCAGTTTCCATGGACACTGGAACCGGGGTACGGATAATCCGGACTTACGTTTTGTTAAGGTTAACGACCGACAATTGACGCATGCCAGACTAGGGCTGGTGCAGGCTGTTTCGGATGTTCTGACGTCCGGCCTGACGTTGATCGGGGCCGCCGCGCCCACCGAAATGCGTTAGGTTTGACTAAAAAACCTGTCACCTTTTGCCCACATTGCGCTGGTAAGGGCCAACCCTGCGCGACGTCCATGGCGTCCGAATGAGTGCGAGTTCGGGAACAATAATGGCAGACAGAACCCAGCTGAGAGTAGCCGACAACAACGACATCGCCGCCGATGATCCGTTCGCGGAGCTGACCAGGATCATGGGATTCGACCCCCGCCAGCCGGTCAAGCCGCAGGCGCCGGCCGAGCCGAAAGCCATGGTCGCCGATCAGGCTGCGGGAGAGGGCGATTTCGACATCGATCTCGAGAAGGAACTTATGGGCGAATTCGACGCTGCCGACAGCGTCGTCGCTCCGCTTGTCGAGGCTCATGAGCCGGCATTCGAGCCGGTGGCAATCGATGTGTCGGATGACGATCTCGCGCTGTCGCTTGATGACGATTTTCACCTGGACATGGCTGAGGTCGATGACCGGACGGTGGCCGCCAGCCATGCCGGCGCCGCGGAAGCTGTGCCCTCCGTCGAGCCTGCCGTCGACATCGATTTCGACAATACCCTGGCCAGCTCGGCCGTGGCCAGCTCGCTCGAAGACGTTTCGGCCCTTGACGACGATCTGCCGATGGAAGACGAGCTTGCCGCTTCCCTCGACCGGGATTTCCATATCGAGGACGACGCCGCCGAGCCCCGGTATGCCGTTGAATCGCCGGTTGCAGAAGTGGCGGCAGCGGCCGAGCCGGCTTCCGATCAAGAATTCGACGATGCCGTTGCGATCTCGCTTGAGGACGAGTTGATGCTCGACGACCATTCGGCGGATCAGCGCCAAGTGGCTGCTGCCGAATATCCAGAGCCGGCGCCGGCCACCGCGGATGAGACCCAGTCGATCTCCGGCGAGGATTTCGTTGGTCAGTTCGACGATGCCATGGCCGATGTCGACGTGGATTTTGACGTTCAGGCCGATGAGCCAGAGGCTTTTGAGGAGCCGCGAGCGCGTGAGTTGCTTGCCGATGTCATCGGCATGAAGGACGAGGTTCCAGGCGGTGAAGCCATTTCGGATGACGCTTTCGACCTGGATTTGGACGAGGCGTTTGCCGAGCCCGCCGAAGAGCCAGCCGCCGAAATTGCCGCGGCTCCCGCGCAGCCGATGGCGGCAGCCATCGCGCCCCCAGTGCAGGCGCCCATCACGGACGAACGAAGCCTCGAAGACGAGTTGAACGCGCTTCTTGGCGCCATGACCGCGCGCACGCTGCCGTCGGCCAGGGAGCCGGCCATGGCTCAGCCGGTCGTGCCCCAGCCGGCCGCCGCGCCTGTTCAGCCGCCACTCGTCTCGACTGCAAAGGCCGCGGAGGAACCTGTCGATCTTGTTGGTGATCTCGACTGGGATCTCGATGAAGCAGCGTCCCAGGATGTGCATCAGTCCGGTTCCGACCAGGCCGCCGACGTTGACCTCGACGACCTGCTGCTCGACGAGCTTCAGGACCATGATTTCGGCTCGGAGACCGCTGAACAGGGCGAGGTCAATTTCGACAATGGCGCCATCGACGCCACCCGGGCCGAGGGCGTTGACCCGCATGAGGAAACAGCTTCCCTGCAGGATCAAGCCGATTCGCTCGATTGGCTGGCGGAACGCTCCGCGCCGTCGGAGCCGGCCCGTTCGTGGAGCCGCGTGACACCGGTTCCCCAACAGCCGGCATTTGCCGCGCAGCCTGCCGCCTCGATGGCGGCCTGGACGGCAGCACCGGAAACGGCCGCCGTGCCGTCCTACCGGCCGGCCGAGCCGGTTGCAGCCGCTCCCTACGTGGCTCCATCGGCACCGCAGGCGCAGCAGTCCTCGCGTTATGAAGAGATGCCCGATGTCGAGACGGTCGATGTGCCGGAGCGCGTCGTGGCGCTGGCCGACGATCTCGACATTCCAGAGTTGCATTTCGAAGACGATGAGCCGGTAGCATCCGGTTATGACGATCTCGACGCCGAATTCGCCAGCCTTCTGACTGAAATGAATTCGGTGGAGGTCGCGCCTGCTTCTGCCACTAGCGCCGCCTATGCGGACGAATCCTACAATGCCGGGTTCAATCCGGGATACGGCGCGGCCAATCCGGGATATGGCGACGCCAATCCGGGATATGACGCGGTCAATCCGGGATATGGCAACGCCAATCCGGGATATGGCAACGCCAATCCGGGATATGGCAACGCCAATCCGGGATATGACGCGGTCAATCCGGGACATGAAGAATCCAGGCCGGCCTATCAGCCGGAAGCGCGGACCTATGCGGCACGGCCGGCGGAAATGCCTGCCCGCGCGGCGGCGGCGGCCTCGACCTATGCCGATGCTGCTGAAGGCTTCGATGATCTGCCCGGCAGCCAGCCGATCTCGCAGGCGGACGATTTCACCGTCGATGAACTCGACTACGATCCCGAACTGGACGAAGCGATGTCGGTTCCGGGTCTCGGCGAGCGGGAAGCCGCCCGGTCGTCCGGCCGGCGCGGCCTCTTCATCGCGGCGATTGTCGGTGCCGTGGCGGTCGCGGGCGGCCTTGGCGCCTTTGCGCTGTCTTTCGGCGGCAAGGGCGGCAGTGAGGCTCCGGTGATCGTCAAGGCCGATAATTCACCGATCAAGATCAAGCCGGAAAATCCGGGTGGCACCGTGGTGCCGAACCAGGACAACAAGGTCTATGACGCGGTGGTCAAGGGCGCGAAGCCGGCCGAGCCGGTCCAGCAGAAGCTCGTCACCAACGCCGAGGAGCCGGTGGACGTGCAGGCGAAGGACCCGGCCCGCGCCGTCGATCTTTCTCCCGACCAGAACGCCGCCGCCGGCACGGATGGCGCAGGCGACGTCTCGACCGCTGGTGCGGCCCCCGCCAACATAGCGGCGCCCACGCCGAAGTCGGAGGATCGCATCGCGCAGGTCCTGCAGGAAGCCGACAAGGGCACCAGCAACGATGTCGTTGCCGTTGCGCCGCGCAAGGTCAGGACCATGGTGGTCAAGTCCGACGGCTCGCTGGTGGCGCGTGAGGATCCGGCACCGGCGACACCCCAGGTCGCCGCGGCGGAGCCGACCGATCCGGCACCACAGCATGTGGCGCCTGCCGCGCTGGCCAATGCCGACCAGACTGGGGCCGACCAGACTGGGGCCGACCAGACTGGCGCCGCCCAGACTGGCGCCGCCCAGACCGGTACCGCCCAGACTGGCACCGACCAGACTGGAACCGTGGCGCCCGCCGCCGCGCAGGCCGACGATGAGCCGGCTCTGAAGCCCGCGGCCAAGCCTGCCAAGGCGCAGTCGGCCAACACGCCGGCCAAGGTTGCGATCGCGCCGCAGCGTCCGTCCGACCAGCCGGTCGACGTGGTCGGCGAGGTCAAGCCAGATCAGGTCGCTTCCATCGATCCCGCCTCGACCGCGACCGGCAGCGGTTCGTGGTCGATGCAGATCGCTTCTCAGCCGACGGTAGAGAGTGCCCAGTCGACCTACCAGGACCTGCAGCGCCGCTACGGCAGCGTGCTCTCCGGCCGCACGGCCAACATCGTCAAGGCCGAGATCGCCGGCAAGGGCACGTTCTACCGCGTGCGCGTTCCGGCTCAGTCGCGCAACGATGCGATCAATTTGTGCACCAGCTACAAGACCGCGGGCGGCAACTGCTTCGTATCGCGCTAGAGCCGGATGATTTCAGGTCGAGTCGACCTGAAATCTGAATCCGTCTCTAAATCAAGAGATAGAGCATGTCGTCCGAAAACCGTTTCACACTTTTCGGCATCATGCTCTAGACGTCGATCCAATCTCTCAAAGTCGGCGCGGCCCAAGACCGCGCCGACTTTTTCATGGGGGAAGCATGTTTTGCAGCCGGCCACGCGGTCAGGGATGATTCCCTTTGACCGCGCGAAGCCCTAGACTCCTGAAATGACCGAATCAAAATCCATGATCCTCGGCTGTGCCGGGAAAACGCTCACCCGCGAAGAAATCCGTTTCTATCGCAATGAATGCCCGTGGGCCTTCATCCTGTTCGCCCGCAACATCGGCGAGGCCGAGCAGATCCGCGATCTCGTCGCCGAGATGCGCGATTGTATCGGGCGCCCGGACGCGCTGGTGTTCATCGACCAGGAAGGCGGCAGGGTGCAGCGCCTGCGACCGCCGCTGGCGCCGAACTATCCGGCCGGTGGCGCGCTGGGGGCGCTTTGGCGCGACGATCACGACGCTGGCGTGCGCGCCGCCTGGCTGATGGCGCGGCTGCATGCCTTCGACCTCCTGCGCTATGGTATATCGGCGGATTGCCTGCCGGTGCTCGACGTCCCGATCGAAGGGGCCAGCGATGTCATCGGCGCGCGCGCCTATGGCAAGGATCCGCGTCCGGTCATCGAACTCGGCCGCGCCGCGGCCGAAGGCCTGATGGCGGGCGGCGTGTTGCCCGTGATGAAGCATGTTCCGGGGCACGGCCGGGCGTTTGCCGACACGCATTTCGAGCTGCCTGTCGTCGACGCCTCGCTCAGCGATCTGCAACGGCACGACTTCGCCCCGTTCCGCGAACTCAACCATCTGCCGATGGCCATGACCGCGCATGTCGTCTACAGCGCCATCGATCCCAAGAACCCGGCGACGACATCCGGCAAGGTCATCGACGAGATCATCCGCCGCGAGATCGGTTTTGACGGGCTCTTGATGAGCGACGACACCTCGATGAAGGCACTTTCTGGGGATTTCCCGACAAAGGCCGCCTCGATCCTTGCGGCCGGCTGTGATCTGGTCCTTCACTGCAACGGCGTTTTCGAGGAGATGGCGGGGATCGCATCGCGCACCAAAGGGCTTGAAG
Source organism: Mesorhizobium sp. B2-3-10 (assembly GCF_006442275.1). Lineage (NCBI taxonomy): Bacteria > Pseudomonadati > Pseudomonadota > Alphaproteobacteria > Hyphomicrobiales > Phyllobacteriaceae > Mesorhizobium > Mesorhizobium sp. B2-3-10. Next base: position 143,262 of record NZ_VFVT01000006.1, on the reverse strand, counting down.
GCAAGTCGCTGGAGCGCGCCAAGCGGGCAATGACCTATATAAAGAAAAGCGACACGGTAGAAGAAACCGAGATACGCGCTGAATTCGCCACCTATTTCGACGCGGTGGCATAGCCAAGGGAAGTGACAGGGCAGTGGCGGAAGCATTGGAAAGCAAGGCTCCGAAGGCCGCACCGATGGACCGCCTGTGGGCCGAGAATGACGATTCACGCGTCACCGGCGATCCGTCGCTGGTCGTTGACGTGGCCGGCTTCGAAGGCCCGCTCGACCTTCTCCTGCATCTTGCCCGTAACCAGAAGGTCGATCTGGCGCGCATTTCGATCTTGGCACTGGTCGAGCAATATCTGACCTTTGTCGAGACGGCGAGGGCGCTGCGGCTCGAACTTGCCGCCGACTATCTGGTGATGGCGGCTTGGCTGGCCTTCCTCAAGTCGAAGCTGCTGATTCCCAAGCAGCCGGGCGAGGAGGGCGAAAGCGGTGAGGAACTGGCGGCGGTGCTGCAGTTCCGGCTGAAGCGGCTCGAAGCCATGCGCGACGCGTCTGCGCGTCTGGTCAACCGCAACCGGCTCGGTCGCGACGTGTTCGCGCGCGGCATGCCGGAAATGGTGATCATCGAGAAGCGCAACGCCTATTCGGCGTCGCTCTACGACTTGCTGACGGCCTATGCCCAGCAGCGGCAGAAGCAGGCGATCAACAACGTGACGATCGCCAGGCGCGGTGTCTGGTCGCTCAAGGACGCGCGCGACATCCTGACCCGCCTTGTCGGGGCTGTAAGCGACTGGACGACACTGGAAAGTTTCCTGATCGTGTACATGACAAGCCCCGAGGAAAGGCGCACGGCGATCGCCAGTTCCTTCGCGGCAACATTGGAACTGGTGCGCGACGGCACGATGGACGTGCGGCAGGATCAGACATTTGCCCCGATCTATTTGCGCGGCCGCACGCAAGCAATCAAGGCAGTCGAGGTGGCATCATGAGCGAACGCGCCAACGCTTCGGTTATCCCGTTCAAGGTCGAGGACGAGCCTGGGCAGGAGTTGTTCTCCGAGGATGTGGCCGAGCAGGTGCAGAACCCGGCCGAGCGTCTGCATATGGCGGAAGCCGTGCGCATGGCGGAGGCGATCGTGTTCGCCAGCGCCGAACCCGTCAGCGAAAAGCAGCTTGCCGCACGCCTTCCCGATGGCATCAATGTCGCGCTAGCCATGAGGGAGCTGCAGCAGATCTACGCCCGGCGCGGCGTCAATCTGGTGCGGGTTGGCGATGCCTGGGCCTTCCGAACCGCTGGCGACCTGGCTTTCCTGATGAGCCGCGATACGGTGCAGCAGCGCAAGCTGTCACGGGCGGCGCTCGAGGTGCTGGCGATCATAGCCTACCACCAGCCGGTGACGCGCGCCGAGATCGAGGACATCAGAGGTGTCGAAACCTCGAAGGGCACGCTCGACACGCTGCTCGAAACGGAATGGGTGCGCATGCGCGGCCGCCGCAAAACGCCCGGCCGCCCCGTTACCTATGGCACCACCGAAACCTTCCTTGACCATTTCGCACTCGAGGAAATCCGTGATCTTCCAGGCATGGAGGAACTGAAGGGCGCCGGCCTGCTATCGGGCCGCATGCCGTCGAATTTCTCCATCCCGCAACCGCCGGCCGATCCCGACGCGCTGACCGAGGACGAGGATCCGCTGACCGACATCGACCTCGAGGAGCTCGGTCTGCTGACGCCGCGCGTCACGGAAGATTGACCACGAGCGCCTTTCAAAAGCTGCTTTGCGGCTTTACATGCGCCGTTTGGTAGCGGGCCGCATCGCCGAAAATGCGTGACATCCGTCGGCCTTTCATAAACTCTGTCGCGGTTGTGTTTGAATCCCAAAGCGAAAACGCATAGATCATCGCCAGGGAAAACATTCGAGAGAGATTTGGTTATGGGTTCATTTTCGATTTGGCACTGGATGATCGTGCTGGTGATCGTGCTGCTGGTGTTCGGCCGCGGCAAGATTCCCGAGCTGATGGGTGACATGGCCAAGGGCATCAAGAGCTTCAAGAAGGGCATGGCCGACGACGACGTTGCCGACGACAAGCGCACCGTCGAACACCGTGCCGATGAGACCGTTTCGGCCGCGAAGGAAAAGGCCAGCAAGAGCTGAGCCAAAAGTTCTAGTCGGAACAGATTGCCATGTTTGAAGTCGGCTGGACCGAAATGCTGGTGATCGCGATCGTCATGATCGTGGTCGTCGGGCCTAAGGATTTGCCCAACATGCTGCGCACATTCGGCCGCACGACGGCGAAGCTGCGCGCCATGGCCGCCGATTTCCAGAAGCAATTCAACGAGGCCTTGAAGGAAGCCGAGCTCGACGACGTCAAGAAGTCGGTCGACGAACTCCGGGGTCTCAGCCCAGTCGCCGAGATCAAGAAGCAGCTCAATCCGTTCGAGCAGGCGGCAGCCGATGTGCGCGCCGGCGTCGACGCGGCGATGAAGCCGAAGCCGGCCGCCGATCCATCGGCCCCTGCAGCGGCGACGCCCCAGGCGGCCGAGCCGTTGAAAAACGGTGCAACGACCATGCCTGGCGTCAATGGCCCGGAAGTTACGACCCCAGCATCGATGTTCCCGGCGATGACCGATGAATCGGTGGTGGCGGCTTTCACGGAACCGAAGGCATCCAGGAAAACCGCCAAGGCGGTGCCGGCTTCAAAAGCGCCATCCATTAAGGTGGTGGCGGCAAAAGCCTCACCCGCGGGGGCCGCAAAAACCGCACCCACGCCCAAGGCGTCGACAAAGGCCACGACAGCGGCAGTTCCTGAAACCGCGGCTGTGACGAAGCCTGCCGTCGCCAAGGCGCCTGCAGCCAAGGCGCCTGCTGCCAAGGCGCCTGCGAAAACCGAACCGAAACCTGCTGGGGCCAAGAAGCCGGTAGCCAAAAAGACGGCTGGAGCCGCCAAGTGAGCGTTTCGGACAAGGAAAAGGACGAGATCGAAAAATCGTCGGCGCCTCTGATGGAGCATCTGATCGAGCTGCGCAGGCGGTTGATCTGGTCTCTCGGTGGCTTCTTCGTTGCCTTCCTGGTTTGCTTCTTCTTTGCCAAGAGGCTGTTCAACCTTCTGGTTGTCCCCTTCAAATGGGCGACGAAATGGGCAGGGCTGGACCCGCACAAGGTCGAGCTGATCTATACCGCGCCGCAGGAATTCTTCTTCACGCAGGTCAAGCTCGCCATGTTCGGCGGCATGGTCATCGCCTTTCCGCTGATCGCCACGCAGATCTACAAATTCATTGCGCCCGGGCTCTACAAGAACGAGCGCAATGCCTTCCTGCCGTTCCTGATCGCATCGCCCATCCTGTTCCTGATGGGCGCCTCGCTGGTCTATTTCTTCTTCACGCCGATGGTGATGTGGTTCTTCCTCGCCATGCAGCAGGTCGGCACCGACGACCAGGTACAGATTTCGCTGCTGCCGAAAGTGTCGGAATATCTCAGCCTGATCATGACGCTGATCTTCTCCTTCGGTCTGGTGTTCCAGCTGCCGGTGGTAACCAGCCTGATGACGCGCGTCGGCATGCTGTCGTCCAAGGCGCTGGCCGAAAAACGCAAATGGGCGATCGTCATCGCCTTCATCGTTGCCGCGGTGCTGACACCTCCGGATCCGATGAGCCAGATCGGCTTGGCCATTCCGACCATCCTTCTCTACGAGGTTTCCATCTGGGCCGCGCGGTGGATCGAGCGCGACCAGGAGAAACAGCGGCTTGCGCGCGAGAAGCAGGAAGCCGGCGAGACCGTGGCCGACAAGGCGCCGGACGAGCCGCCAGCGCCGGCGGCCTCGTAGGGCATCGGCGGCGGCGGAAAACGACAACCGCCGCCCGGCCCATCTTGCATCGATCAAGGATGCGGTTTACGCCCCTCAAACCCAGCTTGAGGACGGACACCATGCTTGACATCAAATGGATTCGCGACAACCCGAAGGCCCTTGTCGAGGCGCTCACCAAGCGCTCGTGGTCGGCGGATGAGGCGCAGTCCACGGTCGACGGGCTGATCGCCAAGGACGAGGCGCGGCGCGAACATGTCACCGAGCTGCAGACCAGGCAGGAGCGCCGCAACGCCGCCTCGAAGGAGATCGGCAACGCCATGCGTTCGGGCGATGCCGCCCTTGCCGAGAAACTCAAGGCCGAAGTCGGCGAGATCAAGACCTTCATCCAGAACGGCGAGGCGCGCGAGCGCGAGCTCGACAAGGCGCTGAACGATGCGCTGGCGGTGCTGCCGAATGTGCCGTTCGACGACGTGCCGGTCGGCAAGGACGAGCACGACAATGTCGTCAAGCATGTCGTCGGCAAGGTGCCGACACGGCCGAACTGGGTGAAGGAGCATTTCGAGATCGGCGAAGCGCTCGGCATGATGGATTTCGAGCGCGCGGCGAAGCTGTCGGGCTCGCGCTTCACCGTGCTCAGGAGCGGCCTGGCGCGGATGGAACGCGCCATCGGCCAATTCATGCTCGACCTGCACACGACCGAGCACGGCTATGAGGAAGTGATCCCGCCGCTGATGGTGAAGGACGACGTTCTGTTCGGCACCAACCAGTTGCCGAAGTTCGAGGAGGATCTGTTCTTCACGCCACATGGGGAGGGCAGGCTTGGCCTGATCCCGACCGCCGAAGTGCCGCTCACCAACCTCGTGCGCGAAGAAATCACGGCGCATGAAAAGCTGCCGCTGCGCTTCACGGCGCTGACGCCCTGCTTTCGTTCCGAGGCAGGCTCGGCGGGACGCGATACGCGCGGCATGCTGCGCCAGCATCAATTCTACAAGGTCGAGCTGGTTTCGATCACCGACCAGGAATCCTCACTCGCCGAGCACGAGCGGATGACACAATGCGCCGAGGAAGTCTTGAAGCGGCTTGAGCTGCCGTTCCGGACCATGGTGCTGTGCACCGGCGACATGGGTTTTGGCGCGCGCAAGACCTATGACATCGAGGTCTGGTTGCCCGGCCAGAACGCCTATCGCGAAATCTCGTCCTGCTCTGTCTGCGGCGATTTCCAGGCGCGCCGCATGGATGCCCGTTACAAGGACAAGGATGGCAAGGGCAACCGCTTCGTCAATACGCTGAACGGTTCGGGCACCGCTGTCGGCCGCGCGCTCATAGCTGTCATCGAAAACTATCAGAATGAGGATGGCAGCGTAACCATTCCTGAAGTGCTGCGGCCTTACATGGGTGGGCTGGAAAAGATCGAATCGAAATAATGCGCATTCTTCTGACCAATGACGACGGCATTCATGCCGAGGGCCTGGCGTCGCTCGAGCGCGTCGCCCGCACCCTGTCCGACGATGTCTGGGTGGTGGCGCCGGAACAGGACCAGTCGGGCTATGCGCATTCGCTGTCGATTTCGGAGCCGCTGCGGTTGCGGAAAATCGGCGAAAGGCATTTTGCCGTGCGCGGCACGCCAACCGATTGCGTCATCATGGGCGTCAAGAAGATCCTGCCCGGTGCGCCCGACCTGATCCTGTCCGGTATCAATTCGGGCGCCAACATCGCCGACGACGTCACCTATTCCGGTACCGTCGCCGGCGCCATGGAAGGCGCGCTGCTCGGCATCCGGTCGATAGCGCTCAGCCAGGGCTACAGCACTGTCGGCGAGGATCGCGTCGTCCCCTATGAGACCACCGAAGCGCTGGCGCCGGCACTGCTGAAGAAGCTCGTCGCGACGCCGCTGCCGGACGGCGTCCTGCTCAACGTCAATTTTCCCAACTGCCTTCCCGAGGAAGTGGCCGGCACGGTGGTCACCACGCAGGGCAAGCTGGTGCACAGCCTGTGGGTCGACGAGCGCCGCGACGGGCGCGGCCTGCCTTATTACTGGCTGCGCTTCGGCCGCGAGCCGGTCGAGGGCAAGCAGGGCACCGATCTCTTTGCCCTGCGCAACAGGCTGGTGTCGGTGACGCCGCTGCAGCTTGACCTTACCGCGCATGAGATCCGTGACCAGCTGAGCAAGGCGCTTGCATGAATCAGGGCTTTCCAATCGATGATCGCGAAGGATTTGCCGCTTTCCTGCTGCGCCTGCGCGGCAGGGGAACGGTGCCGAAGGCGCTGATCGCGGCTTTCGAGGCAACGCCGCGACGCGGCTTCCTGGCAGCGCAATACCACCAGATCGCCTGGTCGGACCGCATGCTGCCGATCGAATGCGGCGAAGCGATCGAAGGGGCGGATCTGCAGGCGGCGGTGATCGCCGCATTGGCCATTGAAACGGGAAACCGCGTGCTCGAGATCGGCACCGGTTCCGGCTACACATCGGCTGTCATGTCGCGGCTGGCGGCGCGGGTCGTGACCGTGGATCGGTACAAGACGCTGGTCGAGCAAGCCAGGCAGCGCTTCGAGGCACTCGGCATCAGCAATGCCATCGTGCGGCAGGCCGATGGTTCCAACGGATTGCCCAATGAAGGGCCGTTTGACCGCATCGTCGCCTGGGCGGCATTCGACAGCCTGCCGCGCTTCCTGCTCGACCAATTGTCGAGCGGCGGCATCGTCATCGCGCCGATCGGGCCGGAGGAGGGCGAGCAGGTGCTGGCCAAGCTCACCAAGGTCGGCAGCCGTTTCGAGCGCGAGGATATCGGCCTCGTGCGGCTGCAGCCGATCCTGCGCAGCATTGCAGCGGTTATCTAGTTTCCGGCCGGCCGCCGGATCTCTTTCGGGCTCGCCATCGTGCCGCTGATCATCCCCAAATGTTTTAAGAAAATTTTCGTCGGATTCTAATGGGTTAACCGGCCAGTAACATTAACGCGCTTTAATCCTGTCCAGTTGGTGCAGCGTTTGTGCGGGTTAGTGCGATGCAACTCAGTGTTTTGAAGACAAATAGTCGCAATCTGGCGCGGGGCTGCGCTGTTCTGATGATTGCGGGCGCGGCGGCCGGGTGCAGTTCCCAGGCTTCGCGGTTCAACAGTGTCGACGACGTCTTCACGTCCTCGACCAACAATCAACGTGCCATCATCAACAAGCAGGATGCGGTGCAGCCTTATCCGGGCGACGTCTCGGCTGCTCCGCTTGATGGCAGCCACACGCAGTCGGTGAGCCGTTCCAGCCTCGATCCGGTTTCGAGCCGGCCTTTGCCGCCGCCGGCTTCCGCGCAAGCGCAGCCGGCTCCAGCGCTCGCGCCTGCCGCCAATCCGGTGCGTGTCGCATCGGCGCCGGCCTTGGTTCGGCCCGCTCCTCATGTCGACAGGACGACGACCGGCACTGTCGCGCCGGCCGCCAAGCCTTTCAAGAATGCCCAGCCCGACGAGCCGAGGATGGCCCAGGCAGGCACGCCGCACGCGACCGAAATCACCGTCAGGGACGGCGAGAGCATTTCCGGCCTGGCGGCGCATTACAAGGTGCCGGCCGATGTCATCATGAAGGTGAATGGCCTGAGCCCGACCAAGGGGCTGAAGACCGGCCAGAAGATCGTCATCCCGGCCTATGCCTATTCGAGCAAGGCCGAGCCGAAGGTCGCCGACGCAAAGCCGGCAAAGGACGGCAAGCATGATCTGCCGGCCAGCGCGCCGGACAAGGTGGCGGTGCTGCCGCAGCAGCCTAAGCTGAAGGAGGGCAAGTCCGCCGCCCAGGTCGATGCGTCGGCCACGGCGAACCAGCCCAAGGAACCCAAGCCGGCGCAGATGGCCAAGGCAACCGGCGCCGCCGGTACGTATACGGTCCAGTCGGGTGACACGATGTCCTCGATTGCCAGAAAGACCGGCGTCGGCGTGGTCGCGCTGAAGCAGGCCAACGGCATGAAGGACGGCATATTGAAAATCGGCCAGACCTTGAAGGTGCCGGGCGGCGGAACGGCGACGGTTGCCAGCGCCAAGCCGGCCAAGGTCGATCCGGTGACCACCGCGACAACGCAAGTCCCGGCAAAGGCCACGCCTTCGGAAACGCTGGCCTCCTACACGCCGCCGAAGAAGGACGCCAAGGTCATCCAGCAGGCCGAGGACGACGACGCGGTGGCACCCGATGCCACCGGCATCGGCAAGATGCGCTGGCCGGTGCGCGGCCGGGTGATCTCCGGTTTCGGATCCGGCAAGGACGGCGTCGATATCGCCGTGCCCACGGGCACGCCGGTCAAGGCGGCCGAGAACGGCGTTGTCATCTATGCCGGCGACGGGCTCAAGGAATTCGGCAACACGGTGCTGGTGCGCCACGAGAACGGCCTGGTCACCGTCTATGGCCATGCCAGCTCGATCGAGGTCCAGCGCGGCCAGAAGGTCAAGCGCGGCCAGGAGATCGCGCTGTCCGGCATGAGCGGCACGACGGATTCGCCGAAGCTGCACTTCGAAGTGCGCAAGAATTCGGCTCCGGTCGATCCGTCAGGTTATCTCGAATAGAAGAAAAAAAGCGATATGCGGGCCGCCTGACCTCCAGTCCAGCCCGCCGGCTCAGCCCGTTCCGCAAGGAGCGGGCTTTTTCAGTTCTGCCGAAGGCCGGCCCTCAAGCGCGGAGATGATCACGCAGCGTGTCGGCGATCATGACCTCAAGGCTGCTGGCCTTGATACCGAGAAGCACCTCGGCGTCGGAAGAATCCACCAGCAAGGGGTTCTCGAAAAGATAGCTCATCTCGATGAGCTCATGCATACCCAATGCTTCCATCTCGGCAATCGAATAAGAGCGGATTTCTGAGACCTCCTGTCGAAGCATCGCAGCGGTTTTCTGGATGAGCTCCCGGGGTGAGGCGTATTGTGAGGGGACGTGAAACGCCCGTCCCCATTCGCCCGTGTAGCGGGAAGCCGCGACAAGCGTCCTGGCAACGTCCTTGGTGAAGGCCCAGGCATGCGTCGCATCGAGGTTTCCAATGAAAGCGGTAGGCTTCCCTTCGATGATGGAGGGCAGGGCGACCAGCGAGAAGTAGCTGATCGCGCCGTGGCCGAGATAGTCGCTGGACCGCACTTCGATTGCCGGCACGTCGGCACGGGCGGCTCGCTGCCACATGATCGTCCTGGCCGTTCCCTTCTTCGAAGTCGGATCCAGGGACAGGTCGGAACGAAGCGGGCTATCGGCATTTTCCCCATAGCCATAGAGGTTGCCCAACACGACGAGTTTCGCGCCGACCGCTTCGGCCGCGCGCACGGTGCCGTCGATGATGGGGAAAAAATCGGTTGGCCACCTGTGATAGGTGGCCATGGCGCACATGAAGATGGCATCGGCGCCTTGGCAGACACGCGCGAGTTCCGACGCATCAGTAGCATCGGCCTGCATGGGCCGCACGTTCCGCAATGCGTTCGAGCCGACGCTCCGGCTGGTGAGAACGACATCATGTCCTTCCTCGCCAAGAAGGCGGGCGGTTTCGCGACCGACGGGGCCCGCTCCGACAACAACATAGAAACTCATGGTGTAACCTCTCGTCCAAATTTGATGGAGAGGCGTGAGTACAGGTCGACGGCATTGAAAATCGCGCGGGAATTGCCAAATCTCGGACAGGTTTTGCCATGAATCGAGAGAGAGCATGCGGTCGCAATACGCTCCGGCTCAAGCCGTGCCCGACGTAACAATGGCCTCCCGGCATATCGAAGCCGGAGTCTACCGCCTGTCCCGGGCGCCGCACCATCGCATCATGATGCATGCCAGCGCGGCGACACGCTCCTACTGCAATCAGGTTGGGCGATATTTCGTCAGGCGCGCCGGGGATATCGACGTGGTGCCAGCCGGCCAGGAGGGCGGCTTCGAGGCCGAAACCCCTTTCGACACGATCGAGATTGCGTTGCAGCCAGCGCTGATGGAAAGGGTGGTGGCGGAGCTTGGTGGCAAGGGGCAAGCATTGCGGCTCGACACGCGCCACCTGCTTCGCGACCAGCGCATCGCACATCTCGCCCGGGCGCTCGAGGGCGAACTGAATGCAGATTCGCCAAGCGGCCCTTTGTTTGCCGACAGCATTGGCGCCGCACTGGCGGTGAGGCTGCTCGGCCTTGGTGAACCTGATATCGGTCGAACGAACCGTTTGTCGGATACCCAGCTCAAACGCGTGCTGGAGCACATCGAGGCGTCTCTTCACGAGCCGCTTTCGATTCATCGACTAAGCCGAATTGCCGGCGCGAGCAGCTCGCATTTGCGGACATGGTTCAAAGTGGCGACGGGCGTCACCCTGCACCGCTACGTGTTACGGCGTCGCGTTGAACGCGCACGCGTTCTGCTGCAGCGAGGCGACCTCAGCACAAGCGAAGTAGCTGAAATGACGGGCTTCGCGCACCAGTCACACCTGGCGCATTGGATGCGCCGCGAGATCGGTCAAACCCCGCGCGATTTGCGACGGACGCAGCCGCCCAAATGACGTTGTCGGTTGATCGGGTTGGCGACGCGATCCAACGCCTCAATCCTTCAATGGCTTGCCGAGCCTGCCGGCCAGGTCCTGGGTGAACTGCCAGGCGACGCGGCCTGAGCGGCTGCCGCGTGTGGTTGCCCATTCAAGCGCTTCGGCGCGCAACTGCTCGGGGTCGATTTCGAGGCCATGGTGGCTGGCATAGCCGTTGACCATGTCGAGATATTCGTCTTGCGAGCACTTGTGGAAGCCGAGCCACAGGCCGAAACGGTCGGATAGCGAGACCTTTTCCTCGACCGCTTCCGATGGGTTGATGGCGGTCGAGCGCTCATTGTCGATCATGTCGCGCGGCAACAGGTGGCGGCGGTTCGAGGTCGCGTAGAAGATGACGTTGGCCGGACGGCCCTCGACGCCGCCTTCGAGTGCTGCCTTCAGCGACTTGTAGGACGTATCGTCATGGTCAAAGGACAGATCGTCGCAAAACAGGATGACGCGGAAGGGGGCCGCCTTCAGCAGGCCCATCAGCTTCGGCAGCGTGTCGATGTCCTCGCGGTGGATTTCTATCAGCTTAAGCGGCAGGCCGGGCTTCGCCTTGGCATTGATCTGCGCGTGTACGGCTTTGACCAGCGACGATTTGCCCATGCCGCGCGCACCCCACAACAGGACGTTGTTGGCGGCGAAACCGGCGGCGAAGCGCTCGGTGTTGTCGACGAGGATGTCGCGGACGCGGTCGACCCCGCGGATCAGGCCGATATCGACGCGGTTGACCTTGCGCACCGGCTCCAGATAGCCGGGATCGGCCTGCCAGACGAAGCAGTCGGCCACGTTGAGGTCGGTTTGAGGCACCGGCGGCGGCGCGAGGCGGCTCACCGCCTCGATCAGGCGGTCGAGTTTCTGGTTCAGGGCGTCGATGCTGGTATCGGTCATGTCGGGTCTTTTTTGCTTCGGTTTTTGCGGTGGCAGGTGGACCCGGTTCGATTTCGGCGGTTTCGAAACCGGTTGCAACCATTTGTTCGAGCGTGATCTTTTCCGAAAACCGGCTCGCGGTTTTCGCGATCCTGCTCTAACACGGCTAAACAGGCCGGAAAAGCAGCCGATTTGCCTGGCCGCGCAGTTGCATTGACAACTTTACCGACTATATTCCGGCCAAATTTCTAGGGGCCGCCAAATCTCGCTTGATCGTTTGGTGGCTGTTTTTCAAAATTCAGGAGTACCTCGATGTTCGTGACACCGGCATACGCCCAAGGCATCGGCGGCGCCTCTCCCGATATGTTCATCAGCATTTTGCCGTTTGTCCTGATTTTCGTGATCATGTATTTTCTGATCATCCGCCCACAGCGCACGCAGCTGAAGAAGCGCGGCGAGATGCTGGCGGCGGTTCGTCGCGGCGACACTGTCGTCACCGGCGGCGGCTTTGTCGGCAAGGTGACGAAGGTGATCGACGACAACGAGCTGGAGATCGATCTTGGCGGCGGCACCAAGGTGACGGCGCTGCGCTCAACGATCGCCGATGTGCGCGTCAAGGGCGAACCGGTCGCCAACCAGAACGCCAAGAAATAACCAGATTCAAGGCGGAGCGATCCGCGGACACGCTCTGACGGACGACGCCCTATGCTTTATTTCTCGCGCTTCAAGATGATCCTGATCTGGCTGGCCGTGGCCGCCACAGTGATCCTCGCCGCGCCCAACCTGTTCCCCGCCAGCACGCTGGCTCAGCTGCCCAGTTGGGTGCCGAAGCGGCAGATGACGCTCGGCCTCGACCTGCAGGGCGGTTCGCACATCCTGCTGGAGATGAACCAGAACGATCTGATCAAGGATCGGTTGGAGACGACCCGCGACGAAATCCGCACACTGCTGCGCGATGCCAAGATCGGCTATACCGGTCTTGCCGGCACCGGCAAGACCCTGCAGGTCCGCATCACCGATCCCGCCCAGCTCGATGCCGCCAAGAAGGCATTGAAGACTTTGACCGATCCTGTCGCAGCCGGCTTGTTCACCGGCGGTTCCATCCAGGAAATGGCGCTCGATGATTCCGAGCCGGGCCTGCTTAAGTTCACCGTCACCGACGCCGGCATCAAATACCGCACGTTGACCGCGTTGGCACAGTCGATCGAGGTGGTCGAGCGCCGCGTCAACGAACTCGGCACGACCGAGCCTATCGTGCAGCGGCAAGGCGAGGACCGCATCCTCGTCCAGGTGCCTGGCCTGCAGGATCCGCAGCGGCTGAAGGAGATTCTCGGCCAGACCGCGAAGCTGACCTTCCAGATGGTCGACCAGTCGATGCCGGTACAGGACGCGCTCAAGGGGCGCCCGCCAGCCGGTTCGTCGGTGCTCTATTCCCAGGACGATCCGCCGGTTCCGTACCTGATCGAGAACCGCGTTATCGTGTCGGGTGAAAACCTCGTCGACGCACAGGCGACGTACAATTCGCAGAACAACGAGCCGGTGGTTTCGTTCCGCTTCGATTCCAAGGGTGCTGCCCGCTTCGGCCAGGCCACCGCGCAGAACGTCGGCAAGCTGTTCGCCATCATCCTCGACAACCAGGTGATATCGGCACCGCAGATCCGTGAACCGATCCTTGGCGGCACCGGCCAGATCTCCGGCAATTTCACAGCGCAAAGCGCCAACGATCTCGCCGTGCTGCTGCGCGCCGGCGCGCTGCCCGCGACATTGACGGTCATCGAGGAGCGTACCGTGGGTCCTGGCCTCGGCCAGGATTCGATCCATGCCGGCAAGGTCGCGGGCATCATCGGTTCGATCCTCGTCGTGGCATTCATGTTCGTCGCCTACGGTTTCCTCGGCTTCCTCGCCAATATCGCGCTGGCGGTGCACGTGGCGATGATCGTCGGACTGCTGTCGCTGCTCGGCGCGACGCTGACCTTGCCCGGTATTGCCGGTATCGTGCTGACCATCGGCATGGCGGTCGATTCCAACGTGCTCATCTACGAGCGTATCCGCGAGGAGCGACGCGCCGGTCGCTCGGTGATCCAGGCGATCGACACCGGCTTCTCGAAGGCGCTGGCAACCATCGTCGATTCCAACGTCACCTCGCTGATTGCCACAGTGGTGCTGTTCTATCTCGGTACCGGACCGGTGAAGGGCTTTGCCATCACCTATGCTATCGGCATCCTGACCACGGTCTTCACCGCTTTCACCTTCACCCGCCTGCTGGTCTCGATCTGGCTGCGCCGCGCACGTCCGAAGGAACTGCCGCGCGCACCGGTGACCTTCGTTCCGCCCGGCACGAAAATTCCGTTCATGGGTATTCGCCGGTGGACGTTCGCGCTGTCGAGCACATTGTCGATATTGTCCGTCGTGTTGTTCATGAGCGTCGGCATCAACTACGGCATCGACTTCAAGGGCGGTTCCCTGATCGAGGTGCAGTCGAAAAGCGGCGATGCCAATATTGGTGACATCCGCAGCCGATTGACGGAACTTAACATCGGCGAAGTGCAGGTGCAGCAGTTCGGTGCACCCAACGACGTGTTGATCCGCGTCGGCACGCAGGATGCCGGTGAAAATGCCGAGCAGACCGTGATCGACAAGGTGCGCGGCGAACTGCAGGATCAGTATAATTTCCGCCGCGTCGAAGTGGTGGGCCCGACGGTTTCCGGCGAGTTGGCCAAGCAAGGCACCATAGCCATGATTGTCGCGCTGGCCGGCATCCTGATCTATGTCTGGTTCCGCTTCGAATGGCAGTTCGCGGTCGGCGCTATCGTCGCGACGGTGCACGATGTGGTCATGACGCTCGGTTTCTTCGTCATCAGCGGGCTCGAATTCAACCAGTCGTCACTGGCGGCGATCCTGACCATTATCGGTTATTCGCTGAACGACACGATCGTGGTCTATGACCGCGTCCGCGAGGATCTGCGAAAATACAAGCGAATGCCGTTGCCGCAGCTGTTGAACAACGCCATCAACGAGACGTTGTCGAGAACGACGCTGACGTCCGTGACGACCAGCTTGGCGCTGCTGGCGCTGGTGCTGTTCGGCGGCGAAGTGATCCGCTCCTTTACGCTGGCGATGCTGTTCGGTGTCGTGTTCGGCACGTATTCGTCGATCTTCATCGCGGCGCCGTTGCTGATCCTGTTCAAGCTGCGGCCGCAGGCTTCGACCGACGAGGAAAAGCCGGTCAGCGGCGGCAAGGCCGTCGCGACCTGACGCGCGGCCCCGGAGGGGTGACAGAGTGATGGCCGGCAAAGGCATCGTCATCCGCGAGGCGCATTTCCCCGGCCGCGCGCCGATCGAGGCCTACGGCAATGGCGGCTTCCGCTTTGCCGACATGTCGCATCGCGGCTCGCTCATGTGCCTGCCCACAGGCATCCATGGCTGGGAACCGGCAAATCCCCTGGCGCTGACCGTCGCGGATTTCGACAGGCTCCTGGCCGAGGCCGACAAGGTCGAGATCCTGCTGGTTGGCATGGGTCGGGATCTCAGGCCGTTGCCGGCGGCGCTGCGGGCAGCGCTGAAGGATGCCGGCATAGCGTCCGACCCGATGTCGACTGGGGCAGCAGTGCGGACCTACAATGTCCTTCTGGCTGAAAACCGCGCCGTGGCGGCCGCGCTCATCGCCGTCGATTGATATGTCGCAGAATACTGAAATCGTCATGGATGCGGTGCGCGTCGCCGACCATGATCGGTATCTCACCGCGCTCTACGCGCCGGCCGACAAGCGCGAGGCGCTGTTTTCGCTGTATGCCTTCAATGCCGAGATATCAGGCATTCGTGACCGCATCCATGAGCCTTTGCCCGGCGAGGTGCGGCTGCAATGGTGGCGCGATGTCATCGCCGCCGGCGGCGAGGCGGGCGCGGGCCATCCCGTTGCCGAAGCCTTGAACGCCACCATTGCGGCGTTCAAGTTGCCGAAACTGGCTTTTGAGAACATGCTCGAAGCACGCATCTTCGATCTCTACGACGATCCGATGCCGTCGCGCAGCGATCTGGAAGGTTATTGCGGCGAGACGGCAGCCGCGCTGATCCAGCTTGCGGCAATGGTGCTCGATCCTGTCGAGGCGCCAAGGTTCGCCGAACTGGCGGGCAGGGCGGGCTGCGCGCAGGCAATGACGGGCCTTTTGCTTCTGTTGCCGCTGCATCGCAGGCGCGGGCAGTGTTTTGTCCCGGCTGACATCTTGGCGGCGGCGGGCTCGTCGCCGGAAGAATTCGTTGCCGACGATGGCGGTCCTGGTGCCCAGCGCGCCGTGGCCGCGATGATCTCGCTGGCGCGCGAACATCTTTCCGCCTTCGAACGGGGTGCTGCCGCGCTGCCGGGATCGTTGCGCCCGGCATTCCTGCCGCTGGCGCTGTCACGCGCTTATCTCGACAAGATGGAAGGCTCGCGCCAGGCCCCGCTCGGGGGCGTGGTGCGGCTGTCGGCGTTCCGCCGGCACTGGCTGCTGCTGCTCCGCGCGGGCAAGGGCTGGCCGACACATTGACGTAAACGTCAATCGTGATAAGAAGTCCGCCTGCCGAGAACTGTCGCCGAAGACGACAGGCTGGCCCGGAGGAGATCTCGTTCATGAGCTTGCCCGTGCTGGTTGTGATCGTCGTTCTGGGCATCGCGCTGTCGGTAGCCGCCGTGCATTTCACCGGCGGCAGCAATATGGCCACTCTGACCGGCGCGGATCAAGCCATGGGCCGTTTCGCACAGGACTTTCCCGACGAGATCGCGACCGCGGTTCGACTAACCGCGGACAGCCGGTCCGCTTTTCTCGATCTTGGCCATGGCCGCACGGGCATCGTCCACGGTATCGGCGACTGCTTTCTGACCCGCGTCGTGACGCCTCGGGACGTCGTTGTGTCCCATGCCGACGAGACGGACACGATCCAGCTGCGGTTGACGGACTTCACCTGGAAGGGCGGCCGCTTCCGCTTCGCCAACGCCGCCGACGTGCAGGCCTTGCTGAACGCTCTTGGGCCGCGAGACACGAGTTCCGGGAAGGAGGCAGCGTGATGGACAGCTACGACTTTCCGCAGGTCACCCAACTGGCCATTCCGTTTTTCGTCGCCGCGATCCTGATCGAGCTCTGGCTGGTGCGGACCGGTCGCGCCAAGGGCTCGTTCGAGACCCGCGACACGCTGACCAGCCTGATGATGGGCACCGGCAACGTCGTCGCCGGGCTGCTGCTCGGCGTCGTGTCCTACTGGGCGCTGTTGTGGCTGTGGCAGTTCCGGGTCTTCAATCTCGGCCTGTCGGTTTGGGTGTTCCTGGCGGCCTTCCTGCTCGATGATCTGCGCTACTACGTCTACCACCGCATCGCGCACCGGGTGCGCTGGGTGTGGGCGGAGCACGTCAACCATCATTCCAGCCAGCACTACAATTTGTCGACGGCGCTCAGGCAAAGCTGGACCGGCCTGTTCACCTTCATGTTCGTGCTGCAGGCGCCGCTGGTGCTGCTCGGCTTCCATCCGGCGGTGATTGCCTTCACCTTCGGTTTCAACCTGGTCTGGCAGTTCTGGATCCACACCGAGACGATCGGCAAGATATGGAACTGGTTCGAGTTCATCTTCAACACGCCCTCGCACCACCGCGTCCATCACGCCACCAACCCGCGCTATCTCGACGCCAACTATGCGGGCACGCTGATCATATGGGACCGCATGTTCGGCACCTTCGTCGAGGAGTTGGAAGAGGACCGGCCGCGCTACGGCATCGTGAAAAATCTCGGCACTTTCAATCCGCTGAAAGTGGCGTTCCACGAATGGATCGGCATGTTCAGGGATGCCTTCGCGCCGGGGCTGACAGTGAGCGAGCGACTGAACTACCTGATTAAGCCACCAGGCTGGAGCCATGACGGCTCACGCGAAACTTCGGAGACGCTGAAGGCTGCTTATGTCAGGCGAAATCCTGCGGAGGCGGGCAAGCCAGGCTTGCCGTTAGCGACCGCCGAGCCGGCCGAGTAGCTGTCCGGTCAAGAGGGTTTGTCGCTATCGCCTATCAGCGCTTCGTAGTCGCGGCCGCCGTAGAAGATGTTGACGATGTGAACGACATCGCTTTCGACCACGTAGGCTATAACAGCGGAGTGTTCGAAAGGAACCGCCCTCAGTCCCGGCGCGATGTCATCACGCGGGCGACCGCCACGAGGGACGTTTCCAACGCCCAGGCAGCGTTCCTTGATCCGGTCGACGAAACCGTTGGTGATGCTTTCGCTTCCGCTGCTCTCAAGCACATAGGCGGCGATAGCCTCAAGGTCGGATATAGCTCCTTCGCTAAGAACGACGGCGAGACGCTGAATCATCATTGTCTCGCGCCAGTTGCGAAATGCGGTTCTTTACTCTGTCGATTGCCTCATTGAGCGGAACGGCGGGTCTCGTATCCTCGATCGACGCCTTCACACGCGCCCTGATCGAGGCCATGCGCTCCGCGTGTTCCTCTTCTTCGCGTTGGAAAGCGCGAAGAGCTGCGCGGATAACCTCGCTGGCCGAGCCGAACGAACCGTCCTCGACTCTTTCGCGGATCATGCGTGCCATCGCGGGTGTGACGGTGACGGATAGTTTCTCGGCTGCTTCCATGGAACGGCTCCGCTCGGCGTAAAGTAGGATAGTATCCTACTTTACGCCGAGCGTCCAATCAGGCCGCGAGCTTATTCGGCAGCCTCAGCCGTCTGCGCCGGCACACCCAGCCATTCACGGCAGTCTTGCAGGGCACGCGAGGTGATGGCGTGGCGCTTGGCGACGGTCTTGTCCTTGCCGCGCATGCGCTTGCCCTCGCTCTTCGGCGCCTCGACCGGCGGGAACAGGCCGAAATTGACGTTCATCGGCTGGAAAGAGCGTTTGCCCGGCTCGTCGCCGGAAACGATGTGGCCACCGGTGATGTGGTTGAGCAGCGCGCCGAAGGCGGTGGTAAGCGGCGGTAGCGATGGTGCATGGCCGAGCCGCTCGGCCGCGGCGAAGCGCCCGGCGAGCAGGCCGATGGCGGCGCTCTCGACATAGCCTTCGCAGCCGGTGATCTGGCCGGCGAAGCGCAGGCCGGGTCGCGACTTCAGCTGCAGCGAGGCGTCCAGCAAGGTCGGCGAGTTGATGTAGGTGTTGCGGTGCAGGCCGCCAAGGCGGGCGAAGTCGGCGTTTTCGAGGCCCGGGATGGTGCGGAACACGCGCACCTGTTCGGCGTGCTTCAGCTTGGTCTGAAAGCCGACCATGTTGTAGAGCGTGCCCAGCGCATTGTCCTGCCGCAACTGGACGACCGCATAGGCCTTCACCGTCGGATTGTGCGCATTGGTGAGGCCCATCGGCTTCATCGGTCCGTAGCGCAGCGTCTCGACGCCGCGTTCGGCCATGATCTCGATCGGCAGGCACCCGTCGAAATAGGGCGTGCCTTCCCATTGCTTGAACTCGGTCTTCTGGCCGTCGACCAGCGCCTGCACGAAGGCGAGGTACTGATCCTTGTCCATGGGACAGTTGATATAATCCTTGCCGGTGCCGCCAGGCCCGACCTTGTCGTAGCGCGACTGGAACCAGCAGGTATCCATGTCGATCGTGTCGAAATGGATGATCGGCGCGATGGCATCGAAGAAAGCGAGCGCATCGGCGCCGGTCGCTTCGGCGATCGACTGGGCAAACGATGGCGCGGTCAGCGGCCCGGTGGCGATGATCGCCTGGTCCCACTCCGCCGGCGGCAGGCCGGGAACTTCCTCGCGCTCGATGGTGATCAGCGGATGTGCCTCGAGCTTTTTCGTCACCGCGTCGGAAAAACCATCGCGGTCGACGGCCAGCGCGCCGCCTGCCGGCACCTGGTTGGCGTCGCCGGCGCTCATGATCAGCGAGCCGGCCAGCCGCATTTCGGCATGCAGCAGGCCGACGGCGTTGTTTTCGGCGTCGTCGGAGCGGAAGGAATTGGAACAGACGAGTTCGGCCAGGCCATCGGTCTTGTGGGCATCGGTGCCGCGAACCGGGCGCATTTCATGCAGGATGACGGGAACACCGGCCTCGGCCGCCTGCCATGCCGCTTCGGAACCGGCGAGGCCGCCGCCGATGATATGGATTGGATTTTTGCTCATGGCCGCCGGAATAATCGCTTGCCGCGGCGATTGCAATTGTCGCGTGGCGGTAACGCGAAACGCCTGGTCGGGAACACCTGCCCCTGAATACAACAACACCCGCCGGGGGAGGAGGTCCGGCGGGTGTCGTTTTGGGGGTCGACCCTCGGGAGGAGGTGAAGGCCGACCGTATTCGTCATCGCCGGGGAGGAGATCGGCTCAGACGAAATTCTCTTCGCATTTTTAGAGAGGGCGAAACCTCTGGGGCAAAATTCGTTTGTCCCGGGGAAACAGCGCCCGCCGCGGGAGGAGGTGCGGCGGGCGCCGTTTGGGTGGCCAACCTTCGGGAGGAGGTGAAGGTTGGGCCTATTCGTCATCGCCGGGGAGGAGGTCGGCTCAGACGAAATTCTCTTCGCATTTTTTACAGAGGGCGAAACCTCTGGGGCAAAATCCTTTTGCCCCGGGGAAACAACGCCCGCCGCGGGAGGAGGTGCGGCGGGCGCCGTTTTGATGGTCAACCCTTGGGAGGAGGTAAGGGCGGACCGAATTCGCTTGGGTCGGGGAGGAGGTCGACCCCAGCGAAATTCCTTGGTTACATCGCCTGGCGGGCGATGATCTTGATTTCGTCGCGGACGATGCCGAGATCATGCAGCTGGCGGTTCGAAAGGCGACCCAGCTCGGTAACCGTCTCGCGATAAACGCGCCAGTTACGATAGTTGCGGATCAAGTTCATTGTCGTTCTCTTTTTCAAAACTGGTTCGGACCATTCGCGGCCCGAAGGATTAGACCGCCTTGCGAGCGACGTAAGGGATGTCGCTGCGGCTGATGCCGAGGTCGGTCAGTTCACGGTTGCTCAGGCGGCTCAGCTCGGAGACGGTGTCCCGGTAGCGGCGCCAGTTGCGGTAGTTGCGGATCAGGTTCATGGTAGTTCTCGTTTCGTCTTTCTTGCGGATCATTCCGTTTGTGTACGAACCATAAGTAGGGGGACCCATATCGATTTAAAAGCGCTATGGCTGCATGGCAGCAATGCAAATTGTGCAATGCAACATTAACGCGGTTTCACCGACCCGACACAAAGAAGCCAGAATCAGAAAGTGCCGTGACGTCAACGGTTTGGGCTGATCGGCTGAAAAAAGACCAACTGGGGGAGAAGGGGAATGGCGGGGTATTCATCACGACTAAGGTCCGATATCGCGCGGTGGCGGCAGGCAGGCCTGATCGACGCCGCCACAGCCGATTCCCTGACCCGTGACGTCGACGCCAACGGCCGCCAGTCGCTCAGCTTCGGCTCGATCCTCGCGATGATGGCAGCCCTGCTCTTTGGAGCGGCCATCCTGATCTTCGTCGCCGCCAATTGGGAAGCGATCCCGCGGCTGGCACGGGTGGCCGCGCTGTTCGCCGTTATCCTTGGCGGCTATGTCGGCGGGGCGGTGCTGAAGACGCGCGACCATGCGGCGATCGGCGAAGCCCTGTGGGTCGTGGCGGCGGCCGCGTTCGGCGCTTCGATCGCGCTGATCGGGCAGATGTACCATTTGTCCGGCGACGAGGCTTCCGCCCTGGTCACCTGGGGCGCCGGCACGGCATTGGCGGCGGTGGCGCTGCGCTCCAACGCGCTGACCGTGACAGCGATCGGCATCGCCGACGCCTGGCTGTTCCTGAAAGGGTTCGACTATTACAGCCGTAGCGAGTTTCCGCACGCCTTCATCGTCATGGCGGTGGTGCTGTTTGCCGTATCGTTCTGGACTCGCAGCCAGCCAGCGCGGCATCTGATCATCTTGTCGCTGCTTTTCTATCTGGTGCTCCTGGCCATGGATCACGCGACGCTGCCGGTAGCGATCCCTCTGGTCATCGTCTCTGTCGCGCTTTTCGCTGCTGCCGTTCTTGCGCCGGAACCGGTGGACAGGACCGTGCAACTCGGCGGTCGTTTGCCCCTGCACGCGCTGCTCGGCTTCCTCACCGGTCTGGCCATCACCCAGTTCGAACTGGCTGACGAGAGCACCTACAACAGCGGTTTCGTCATCGCTTCGGTCGTCGCATTGGCCGGTATCGTCGCGGCTATCATGTTCGCAGGCCGTGAGAGCCGCGGGCTGCGCTGGCTGGCCTATCTCGGCTTCGCCTTCGAACTCGCCATCATTTATGTCGTGACGCTTCAGTCGATGCTCGACACCGCCGGCTTCTTCCTCGCCGCCGCGCTGCTGCTGGGCGTGCTTGCGATCGTCATCATCCGCGTCGAAAAACGCATGAAGGGTCCGGCCATTGGGGGAGCCACGGCATGATGACCGGGAAGAGGCTTGTCATCTCGGCGCTGGTGCTGGCGCTCGTCCAACTCGGTTTTCTCAGTTGGATCATTGCCAGCCGTGCGGCGATCCTGCGTAACGGCAAGGAAGTGCTGCTGAAGATCCAACCAGTCGATCCGCGCGACTTGCTGCGCGGCGACTATATCGTCCTCGGCTATGACATCTCGCGCATACCGGTGAAAATGATCGCCAACATTGCGTCCGACAAACAGTCCAGCGACGACACCTCGATCGTGGTCCGGCTGAAGAAGGGCGCCGACGGCTACTGGACGCCGACCGCCGCCTGGTTCGGCACGGCACCGACGCCGGCCGCCGCGGACGAAGCCGACATTTCGGGCCATGTCGCCGCAGGTTGGGATCTTCGCGGCGAAGGCATGACGATCGCGCCGGATTACGGCATCGAGCGCTTCTATCTGCCCGAAGGCGAGGGGATGGCGATCCAGAGCGACATGCGGGTGCGCCCGTTCGGGATCAAGCTGGCGCTCGCCGCCGACGGCACGGCGCAGATCAAGGCGCTGATGGATGGCGACAAGACGCTTTTCGAGGAGCCGCTTTATTAGACCGTGGGACGCGCGATAACGACGCCGGTCCTCTTCGCCAGGTTTCGCAGGACGCTCCTTCGTCTAGCGAGCTCCGGGTGACCTGCCACCCGAAGCTCGAAGAGCGAAGGGTGGTGCGGGTAGAGGGACTCGAACCCCCACGATCTCTCGCCAGAACCTAAATCTGGTGCGTCTACCAGTTCCGCCATACCCGCGTGGCCCGGCAATCCCATGTAGCCATCATTCTGTCAATGTCGGAGACAAGATGTTGGCTCAGGGCCGGAATGTTGGTTATTCGCCTAAACGCGAAGACTGTTGAAAATTAGGCTCGCCTGTGACAAAAGGCGTGTCAAATGTGACGGAACGCGACGATCCGCTTCTACAAGATGTGATAAGAAGTAGGAAAAACAAGAACTTATTCACATTTTGGAACGCAGTTTGGGAGAGTTTGAGCCGTATTTCCGGTCAAATCGCCAGGTTCCGTACCAAAAGCCATTCCCGGCAAGAATTACCGGCAGGCTGTGAACGGCAGGGAGCCGTTTGGCAGCCTCATTGGTGAAAACAAAGGTTTTACGATGCAGGTCACCGAAACTCTCAATTCCGGTCTCAAGCGCGAGATCAAGATCACCGTGCCGGCCGGTGATATGGAAGCCAAGCTGATGGCGCGGCTGTCGGACGCCCGCAACAAGGTCCGCATCAACGGCTTCCGTCCGGGCAAGGTGCCGGTGCAGCACCTGCGCAAGGTCTATGGCAAGTCGTTCATGGCCGAAGTGGTCAACGAGATCCTCAACGACTCGACCCGCTCGATCATCACCGGGCGCGGCGAAAAGGCCGCCATGCAGCCCGAGGTCATCATGACCGAGGACGAGAAGGAAGCCGAGAAGATCCTGGCCGGAGGCGCCGACTTCGAGTTCCGCCTCAACTATGAGGTCATTCCGGCGATCGAGATCAAGGATTTCTCCGACATCAAGGTGACGCGCCAGGTGTTCGACGTTCCGGATTCGGAAATCGACGACCAGGTCAAGCGCGTCGCCGAATCGGCGCGCAGCTACGAGCCGAAGACCGGCAAGGCCGTCGAAGGCGACCGCGTCACGATCGACTATGTCGGCAAGATCGACGGCGAGGCTTTCGCTGGCGGCGCCGGCAACGACCAGCCGCTGGTGCTGGGCTCCAAGGAGTTCATTCCGGGCTTCGAGGATCAACTGATCGGCGCCAAGGCCGGTGACGAGAAGCAGATCACCGTGACCTTCCCGGAAAACTACCAGGCGGCGCATCTGGCCGGCAAGGAAGCGACCTTCGAGGTCACCGTCAAGGAAGTGTCGAAGCCCGGCGAGCTCGAAATCAACGACGAGACCGCCAAGAACCTTGGCCTGGAATCGCTCGAGCGCCTGCGTGACATCGTGCGCGGCCAGATCGAGAACCAGTTCGGTTCGATGACGCGCCAGAAGGTCAAGCGCCAGCTGCTCGACCAGCTCGATGCGGCCTATTCCTTCGAAGCGCCGTCGAAGCTCGTCGAAGCCGAGTTCAACAACATCTGGGCGCAGGTCAACCGCGACCTGGAAGCCGCCGGCCGCACCTTCGCCGACGAAGAGACGACCGAGGAAGAAGCGCGCGCCGAATACATGCGCCTTGCCGAGCGCCGCGTGCGCCTTGGCCTGGTGCTGGCCGAGATCGGCGAGAAGGCCGGCGTCACGGTTTCGGACGAGGAACTGCAGCGCGGCCTGTTCGAGCAGGTTCGCCGCTTCCCGGCCAACCAGCAGCAGGAAGCCTTCGAGTTTTATCGCAGCAATCCCGAGGCGCTCAACGCGCTGAGGGCGCCGATGTTCGAGGAGAAGGTTGTCGACCACCTGCTCGAACAGATCTCGGTCACCGACGTCAAGGTCAGCAAGGAAGAGCTGATGGCCGACGACGAGGAAGACGAGACCAAGGCCAAGGCGAAGCCGGCCAAGAAAGCCGCGTCGAAGAAGGCCGAAGCCAAGGCAAGCGATGCCGCTGACGAGACGGAAGAGCCGAAGAAAAAGGCCGCGCCGAAAAAGAAGGCCGCCAAGGACGCCGAATAGGCCGCTCATGGCAGCGAATTTCGAAAGGCCGCCTCCGGGCGGCCTTTTTTCGTTGCCAAACTGCAACATCGGATTCGTTCCTGATGGGCACCGGTGGCGATACGAAGCCTTGATCATTATCTGGTTGGTTGGAAGGCCAGAGGTAATTGGTGATGTCGTTGGGGGTGTTCGTGGGAATGAGGCGCGCTGCCGCCACGGTGCTTTTCCTTGCCTTGGCCTGCGGCGCTGCCGGGGCCGGTACGGAGAATTGGCGTTTTGACACGGCCAATGACGGCCTCGTCACGGCGTCGGTCTATGCCACCAACAAACTGATCACCGGAGGCGGCGCGCTGAGCTACAGCCCGGTGCTGACCATCGCTTGCCGGGCTGACGGCGAGCCGGCCTGGACCGAATGGCTGCAATTGAACGACGCGGTCTCCGCCAGCCGGAAGATCACCATGTCGGTCACCATCGACGGCGCCGGCAAATTCGACGAGAGCTGGTCCGTCGGCACGCGAGGCAGGCAGCTGATGCGCGACGGCGCCGATGGCATCAAGCGCCTCGTGCCGGCAAACCGCCTGCTGCTGTCATGGCGCTTCGGATTGTTGTCGGGGCGTGGCCAAGCCGATTTCGACCTCGCCGGCTTCGACGAGGCGGTCAGCCAGATTGCCGGCAGCTGCAAGACCGATCGGCCTTGATTTTAGAAGAGTGGCGATCTTTTGGGCTGTCGCCACTGGAAGATTGATCCGCGAGTGCGCGGCATCAGCATCGTCCTTTCCACAATTGAATGATTTTCAAATTCCGGCCAGGATAATCGCCAGCGCCGTGGCGTTGCCGTCTCACGAATACAAGACCTAGATCAGCAACAGGCCCTTCATGCTGGCGTATCCTTTGCGCCCGATGATGATGTGGTCATGCACGGAAATGCCCAGCCGTTTGGCGGCTTCGATGATCTCTTTCGTCATCTCGATATCGGCACGCGACGGCGTCGGGTCGCCGGAAGGGTGATTGTGGACCAGGATGATCGCGGTGGCCGACAGTTCGAGCGCGCGCTTGACCACTTCCCTGGGATAGACGGGCGTGTGGTCGACCGTGCCTGTCTGCTGCACCTCGTCTGATATCAGCGCGTTCTTCTTGTCGAGGAAAAGGATGCGGAACTGCTCGCGCGCCTCGAACGCCATGGCCGAGCGGCAATAGTCGAGGAGCTGCTGCCATGACGAGAGGATTTCGCGGCCCTGAACCTCGCCGCGCGCCATGCGCTGGGCGGTTGCCGCGACGACCTTCAGCTCGAGCGCCACGGTCGGGCCGATGCCCGTGACCTCCTGCAACAGGCCGACGGGCGCGCCGAGCACTTCGGCCAACGTGCCGAAGCGGGCCAGCAGCGCCTTCGCGACCGGCTTGGTGTCGGCGCGCGGGATCAGGCGGAAAAGCAGGAGTTCCAGAAGTTCATAGTCGGGCAAGGCATCTGGGCCGGCCGAGGCAAAGCGCTCGCGCAGACGATCACGGTGGCCGAGATAGTGAGGCTTTTCGGCGGGAGCCTGTCTGGCCTTCGTGTCTTGCCGCACTGGCACCTCGGAGAAGAAACTCCGCTCGTCGTCATCGCCCTGTGTCGCCATGTGTCGCCCATCCAGCCCGAGCAATGATCGCTGATCCCCGCGAAACACTAGGACGGCGGGCAGGGGCGGTCGAGGTCTTTTCGGCGGCAAGGAATAAGTAAGCCACCGACCTCGACGCAATGTTGCGGCAATGGGGGTCGCGCAAGCTCACGGCATCGCCATTGATGGCCCCGCATCGGAGAACCAAGATGCCCAGCCTCGTTCGTATCCTGCTGTCCGCCGGGCTGCTTCTGAGCTTCAGCCCTGCAATGGCTGCCCTGGTGATCGATGCCGTACCCGCCGGTAGCCGCTCTGATCAGAACCTCCCGATCCATTTCATCCAATACGATGATCCTTGCACGGACGGCCGTTACAGCGACGGTAAGCCGCATAACTGCCGGGAGCTCCTGCGCATGCTGGACCGCCGGGAGCGTTATCGGGAACGGCACGACAATTACCGGCGCGAACGCTACGATCCCTGCATCAATGGCAGGGTTAGCGACGGCCGTCCGCGCAGTTGCCGGGAAATAATGCGCCGGCTACGAGATCAGGACGAGACTGGCGGCCGCGCAAACACTGGAAATAGGCCGCTATTCAAGACCTCGCCACGGCGTCCTAAACCGGCAGGCCGGGGCGGTCGAGCTTTTTGGGCGACAGCGTGAAAATCTCGCAGCCGGTGTCGGTCACGCCGATCGTGTGCTCATACTGCGCCGACAGCGAGCGATCGCGCGTCACCGCCGTCCAGCCGTCCGACAGGACTTTCACATGCGGCCGGCCAAGATTGATCATCGGTTCGATGGTGAAGATCATGCCGGCGCGCATTTCCACGCCTTCATTGGCGCTGCCATAATGCAGGATGTTGGGGGCATCATGGAACAGCTGGCCGACGCCGTGGCCGCAGAAATCGCGCACCACGGAGCAGCGCTCCGCTTCGGCGTAGGTCTGGATGGCGGCGCCGATGGTGCCGGTGCGCGCGCCCGGCCTGACCGCGGCGATGCCGCGCATCAGACACTCATGGGTGACCTCGAGCAGGCGTTCGGCGGCGCGCTTGATCGTGCCGACCGGATACATGCGCGAGGAATCGCCGTGCCAGCCATCGAGGATGTAGGTCACGTCGATGTTGACGATATCGCCATCCTTCAGCGGTTTGTTGTCGGGAATGCCGTGACAGACGACATGGTTGATCGAGGTGCAGGACGATTTCGTGTAACCGCGATAGTTGAGTGTGGCCGGCAGCGCGCCGTTGTCCATGCCGAACTCGAAGACGAAACGGTCGATCGTGTCCGTGGTGACGCCGGGACCGACCATTGGCACCAGCTCGTCCAGGCAGCGCGCGGTGAGGTCGCATGCCTTGCGCATGCCGGCAAAGCCTTCCTCGCCATAGAGGCGGATCTGGCCGGTGTTTCTGAGCGGTGCAGTGGCGGCGTCGAGATAGGTGACCATTTTGTCCATATAGAAGTGGCGCGCGGCAGGAGTGAGGCGCGTAAGTGGCACCAGATTTGGCACTTGGGGGCGAAAGGTTCAAGGAAGAACTGCCTGATGCGGTCCCGGCCGCCCGGATATTCGCTTGCCGAGGCAATGCTTTTCCGTTTTTCGCGGCGTTGCTTTCCACTGCCGGGCCGCCTGGTGCCGGCAGGCTTTGCCTTTGCCGCTGCAGCAAAGCGGCGACTTTCCGCAGTGACGACACATTTCCGTGGCACAAAACGAACGAAGCAACTTTTGACGACGAACGGCGTTGCTTGGGCGATGCCGGTTCGGGAGATGTCGAATGGACAGATTGCAATTCGAGGTGCCGGTGCGCATCGCACCAGGCCCCGGCTTGCCCGTCGAGGAAATCTACAGCGTCGAGCAGGCGCTCGATTTTCTGCAGGATTGGCCGGCACGCCGGCAGGGGCCGGTGTATCAGAAAGCCTTCAATGCCTGTTTCGGTGCCACGGTGGATGTGGTCGAGACCGAAGACGCCTGCCGGGCGTTCATGGCGTTCTGCCGTGTCACCGGACTGATGGCCGGCGACATGATGGTGCCGCGCAAGCGCGGCGGCGAGGCGAGAGCACTGCCGGCCTGAGGGCCGCCGGGTGAACCAGTTCGGGTTCGAAAGTACATGACAATTCGCGTGCGCGACGCATCGGCCGGTCACCGTTAAGCTTCCGTTTCCACCTTCGCTGTTAGCCATTGCTTGTTCGGCAATGGTTGATTCGTTGCGTCAGTTTCATGGTTCGGAAGATGTACCCAGAAAAAGTCCGTGCGTTCCCGATCGATCGTCAGCTATTCTTGGTCAGGGAAGTTGCCGCCAAGCTCGGCAATCTGCATGGCGAGACCGCCACCTCGTTCTGGAAGGCAAAAGCGACGGAGTTGCTCGATCTCGTTGTCGGGACGGGCAGGGACAGAACGGCAGCCAGCGACGAAGTACGCAGGTTCTTCCTGGCCGTGCAAAGAGAATTGTTGGCTGAGTCGAACGGTGAGTCCGTGCCAGTTCTTTCTGCCTGAAGAAGATATCGCTCCAGGATTCGCACCACTTGCTCCAATAGTGCGTAATTCCAGACATTTATTTTGATTACTGTGTCTTAACCGCAACATTGCATCTAAATTATCTCATCTAAATCCTTGGGGATACCCGGCTGCATCTGCAATCTGATAGGTTGCATTAGCAGGGGGTGATTCGTTCCGGTTGGCGCGGATCGGGGGGAATTATGATGACGGGTGTTCGCAGGAGCGCAGCCGAATCTCGCGTTGTTCCGGCCTGGTTGAAGCCACGACTTCTCGGTGTTTCAGGCTTCGCGGCAGCGGTAGCTGTGATCTTGGTCATGGCGGCGACGCTTTTCATCGGTCCGACCGGTGCCGCCCACGCGGCTTGCGTCGCAGCCGGCAATGTCGAGAACTGCACGGACGCGCCAAATGCCGATATCAGCTACACCGCACCGGGCGTTACGACGCTCAACGTCAATACGCTGACGATCGATCCCAACCGGATATCGTTGACTGGTACCGGAGCGAACCCGTCGGCCGGCACGGAAGTCCAGCACTACACCTGCAGCACCGGCAACGCGGCCGATTGCACAATCACGCCGGGAACACCCGCCAGCGGCGGGAATCCTGCGACAGCCGAGACCTGCGCTGTCGCCAGTGGCGCGCCGTCCGGCACGACCTGCGTTGCTCCTCCCGTCACCGCGGCAGGCGGACCCTCTGGCAATTCCGGTCCGACACTTACGGTCAACTACAACCAGCCTGCGGCCAACACCAATGCATCCGGCAGCGGCGCGGTGATCGCGACCGGCACCATCGGCGTGCTCGGGTCCTCGAACGGCAGCCGTGGCGGCAATGGCAGCAACGGCTATGTCTTTTCCAACGGCGGCGACGGCCACGACGGCGCCGATGGCGGCACGGTTACGGTCAACGTCACCGGAGTTGTCCAGACGAGCAACAATTGCGTCTTGCCAATGGCGTGTCCCAACGCGGGCATCGTGGCCAGCAGCGTCGGCGGCGATGGCGGCGACGGCGGTGATGCCAAGGGCATCTCGGGCAATGCCGGTGACGGTGGCTTGGGCGGCAGTGGTGGCACGGCGACGGCCAACTTCAATGGCGGAAGCGTCGAAACCTCCGGCAATTATTCGGCCGGCGTCGTCGCGATTAGCCAAGGTGGCCATGGCGGCAACGGCGGCGGCGGTGGCGGCCTGGTCTTCAACCCGGGCGGCGGCAGCCCGGCAGGCAGTGGCGGCAACGCCAATGTCTTCACCGGCGTCGGCACGACGATCGTCACCCGCGGTATTTATTCGCATGGCATCGTCGCGCAATCGATCGGCGGCGGCGGCGGCGGCAGCGCAGGCGGTTTCGGCCTCTTCTCTTCTTCCGGCGGCAGCGGCGGCAATGGCGGCAATGGCGGCATCGTCCAAGTCACCAACAATGCCGCGATCACCACCTGGGGCAATAATTCGCAAGCCATCCTCGCCCAGACGATCGGCGGTGGCGGCGGCGACGGCGGCTCAAATTTCGGCCTGTTCGCCTCCGGCGGCAGCGGCAGTCTCGGCGGCAATGGTGGTCCGGCCAATGTCGTGACCGTCGGCGTCACCAATTCGGGCGCGATCGTCACCCACGGCCAGGAATCGAACGGCATCCTTGCCCAGTCGATCGGTGGCGGCGGCGGCAATGGCGGCAATTCGGGCGGTCTCGTGTCGCTTGGCGGCAACGGCGCCTCGACCACCAATGGCGGCATCGTCGAAGTGACGAACACGGCCGCCGGTTCGATCGACACCGACGGCAAGCAGTCGGCCGGCATCTTCGCGCAATCTATCGGTGGTGGTGGCGGCAATGGCGGTACGTCCGGCGGCCTGTTCTCGGCAGGCGGCAAGGGCGGTGCCGGCGGTAATGGCGCCCGCGTGACAGTTACCAATGCCGGCGATATCGAGACAGGCAAGAACTCGATCTTCGACAGCACTGCGGCGGTCAATTCGGCCGGCATCTTCGCGCAATCGGTCGGCGGCGGCGGCGGCAACGGCGGCGGCGCCTTCTCCGGTGGCCTTGGCTTCAGCGTAGCCCTTGGTGGCGCTGGCGGCAGCGGTGGTACGTCCGGCGCGGTCGAGGTGCTGCGGGACGCCAGCGATACCGCCTATTCCATCATCACCCATGGCGACCAGTCCGACGCCGTGTTCGCGCAGTCTATCGGTGGCGGTGGCGGCAATGGCGGCTTTGCGGTTTCGGGTGCGGTCGGCCCCCTTGCCCTTGCCATGGGCGGAGCGGCCGGCAATGCCAGTGACGGCAATACGGTGACGGTGGAGACCGCCGGCTCGCTGACAACCTACGGCGACGGCTCGCGCGGCATCTTCGCGCAATCGATCGGTGGCACGGGCGGCAATGGCGGCGCGGCGATCGCGGTCGCTGTCAATGCGACGGGAACGTTCGCGGCGGCGATCGGCATCGGCGGCAATGGCGGCAAGGGCGGGGCGTCCAAACTCGTTACAGTGTCGAGCCTGAGCGACATTTTGACATCTGGCGACAATGCCGCCGGCCTCGTCGCGCAATCGGTCGGCGGCGGCGGTGGCAATGGCGGCTATTCGATCGGCGGTGCAATCGGCGGGATCGGTATCGCGGTCAACATCGGCGGCCAAGGCGCCGGCGGCGGTGCCGGTGCGGATGTCATCGTCGGCAGCTCCGGCTCAATCCATACGAAGGGCGAGAACTCGACCGGCATCCTGGCGCAATCGATCGGCGGTGGCGGCGGCAATGGCGGCTTTACGGTCTCGGCGGCAATCGGCGTCGGCGCGGCAAGCGTCGGCCTTGGCGGAGCCGGCGCCGACGGCAGCAACGCTGGAAACGTCATCGTCAACACCGACGGTGCCAACCATGCGGTCACCATGGCCGCCTACGCCGGCACCTGGAATCTCGTCACCGAAGGCAAGAACGCCGTTGGCGTCCAGGCCGAAAGTATCGGCGGCGGCGGCGGCAATGGCGGCTTCTCCGGCAGTCTGACACTTGGCGGGGTGGCCGCCGTAGGCGTCAATCTTGGCGGCAAGGGCGGTGGCGGTGGCGATGCCGGCACGGCGACCGTCAACAATGGCAAGAAAGTCGGCAATGTCGTCACGCAAAACAGCATCCTGACCATCGACGACGGATCGACCGGCATCCTGACGCAGTCGATCGGCGGCGGTGGCGGCAATGGCGGCTTTGCCGTGACGGTGAGTGGCTCCGGCTCCTATGAGGGTGCAGGCGGCGCGGCGGCGGTATCGATCGGCGGCAGCGGCGCCACGGGCGGCGTCGGCAAGGATGTTTTCGTCACCAGCTACGGCAACGTCGCCACCTACGGCAAACAGGCTGACGGCATTCTGGCACAGTCGATTGGCGGCGGCGGCGGCAATGGCGGCTTCAGCGTCGCCGGCACGTTCACCACCGGCGCGTTTGGCGCCTCGGTGGCGATCGGCGGCAGCGGCGGCACCGGCCAGCTCGCCGGCGCGGTCACCGTGACCTCGACTGGCAACATCCAAACGCATGGCGACCAGTCGATCGGCATCATGGCGCAGTCTGTGGGCGGCGGCGGCGGCAATGGCGGCTTTGCCGGTTCCGGCGCGATCACGCTGCAGGGCGCGGCAGCAGCGGTCGGCCTCGGCGGCAATGGTGCCGGCGGCGGCAGCGCCAAGACGGTCAAGGTCACCTCGACCGGTAACATCACCACCTATGGCGACCAGTCGATCGGAATCCTGGCGCAGTCGGTCGGTGGCGGCGGCGGCAATGGCGGCTCGACGGTTTCACTGGCTTTGGGTCTGGATGCGGGCATTGCCGTTGGCCTTGGCGGCAAAGGCGGCGCGGCGGGCGCCGGTCTCGACATCACGGTCGTATCGACCGGCAATATTTCGACTGGCGCGGGCTTCACCGCTGGAGACATGCGCGGCACGGGTGCCGCCGGCATCCTGGCGCAGTCGGTCGGCGGCGGTGGCGGCAATGGCGGTTTCGCCGGTTCGCTCGGCGGCGGCAAGTCGATCGCTGTCGGCGTCTCGCTTGGTGGCAATGGCGCCGGTGGCGGCAGCGCTGATATCGTGAAGGTGACCAGCACTGGTGACATCGCGACGAATTTCGACAATTCGTCCGGCATCATCGCCCAGTCGATCGGCGGTGGCGGCGGCAATGGCGGCTTCGCGGTTGCGGTCTCCGGCGCTATCGGCGATCCCGATGCCGCTACGGCGGCTGTCGCCATCGGCGGCAAGGGCGGCGTCGGCGGCGTCGGCAAGGACGTGACGGTGACGAGCGCCGGCACCATCACAACGACCGGCAAGTTCTCCAACGGCATTCTGGCGCAATCGGTCGGCGGCGGTGGCGGCACAGGCGGCTTTGCCATCGCGGGCTCGGCGACGACAGGCAATGCCGGCATCGGCGTCGGCGTCGGCGGCAAGGGCGCCACCGGCTCGACCGCCGGCAAGGTGGTCGTCAACAGCTACAGCCTCGTCGACGGCAACGGCCAGCCAGTGCTGCAGGCGCCACCGCCAAATACCGTTTCGATCTGGACCCAGGGCGACAATTCTTCCGGCATCTTCGCGCAGTCGGTGGGCGGCGGTGGCGGTTCGGGCGGCTTCGCCGGCAGCCTTGGCGTCGGGCTTGGTGGTGGCGGGCTGGGCGTCAGCATCGGTGGCGGCGCCGGATCCGGCTCGAATGCCGACACGGTCACTGTCACCAGCTACAACAACATCCTGACGCAAGGAAAAGATTCTTTCGGCATCCTGGCGCAATCGGTAGGCGGCGGCGGCGGCAATGGTGGTTTCGCCATCGCGCTGTCAGGCAGCAACGCCATGGCAGCCAGCGTCGCGGTGGGCGGCTCCGGCTCGAGCGGCGGCGCCGCCGAGGCCGTCACCGTCACCAGCCACGGCAGCATCGAGACCGATGGCGACGGCTCGCATGCGATCTTCGCACAATCGGTCGGCGGCGGCGGCGGCAATGGCGGCGGCGCCGTGGCCGGCACGCTGACCGGCCGGGGCGCGGGCAGTCTGGCCGTCGGCGTTGGCGGTTCGGGCGACAATGGCGGCGACGCCAAATCGGTGACGGTCATCTCGACCGGCGATCTCAGGACCGAAGGTTTGAAGGCCGACGGCATACTGGCGCAATCGATCGGCGGCGGCGGCGGCAATGGCGGCTTCTCGGGCGCGCTAGCGGTCACCGCTGGGCAGGGCGCGGTGGCCGTCGGTGTCGGCGGTTCGGGCGCCGGCGGCGGCAATGCCGATACGGTCACCGTGACCTCGACCGGCAATATCGTCACCATCAAGAACGGTTCGAACGGCATCCTGGCGCAATCGGTGGGCGGCGGCGGCGGCAATGGCGGCGCGGCTGTCACCATCGCCGGTTCGGCGCAGCAGGCGGCAGCGGCCGTTTCTGTCGGCGGCAGCGGCGCCAAGGGCGGCACCTCCAAACTGGTCACGGTCAACAATACCGGCACGATCGGCACGACCGGCGACAAGGCGAATGGTATCCTGGCGCAGTCGATCGGCGGCGGTGGCGGCACCGGTGGTTTTGCGATTTCCGGAGAGATGGTGGTCGACGGCGCCGGCGGCGCCGCGGTCAGCGTCGGCGGCAAAGGTGGCGCCGGCCAGGATGGCGGTGCTGTTATCGTCAACAGCAATGTCGGCACCACGCTCGCCAACAACAATACGACCGTCCACACCGTCGGCGGGGATTCGAACGGCATCTTCGCGCAGTCGGTCGGTGGCGGCGGCGGTGACGGCGGCTTCTCAGGCGCGGTGTCGGTTACAGGCCAGAATGCCAAGGCCGCTATCGGCGTCTCGATCGGCGGTTCGGGCGCAGGCTCCGGCGACGGCAAGACCGTCAACGTCACTTCGGTCGACAACATCCTGACCGAAGGCAACGGCGCGAACGGCATCCTGGCGCAGTCGGTCGGCGGCGGCGGCGGCAATGGCGGTTTCTCCTTCGCCGCGACCATCAAGGGTTCGCTTGGCAAGAACCCGGGCAAGAACGGCGCGGTCTCGGTATCGCTTGGCGGCGGTGCCGGTTCGGGCGGCGACGCCGAGAAGGTCACGGTCGATTCCACCGGAATCATCCAGACCGGCGGCGACAAGGCCTTCGGCGTGCTGGCGCAGTCGGTCGGGGGTGGCGGCGGCACAGGCGGGCTCAGCGTGGCGGCGGCTCTGAACCTCGGTGAGGGCGGCAACCAGATTACCGCCGCGGTCGGGGGCGAGGGTGGTGGTGGCGGCACGGGCGGCGAGGTGCTGCTGACGCGCCACGGTTCGACCATCACAACCGGCGATCAGTCCGTCGGCCTCTTCGCACAGTCGGTTGGCGGCAGCGGCGGCAATGGCGGCATGGCGATCTCCGGCGTGATTGCCGGCACCGACGCCAAGACCCTGTCGGCGAGTGTCGGCGGCTTCGGCGGCGCCGGCACCAACAGCGGCAAGGTGACGATCGACAACACAGGCGCGATTTCGACCTACGGCATCGAATCCCATGCCATCCAGGCACAGTCGATCGGAGGCGGAGGCGGCAATGGCGGCATGGCCGTCTCGGCGGTGATCGGCTCGCTCGGCACCGGAACCAACTTCAATGCCGGCGTCACCGTCGGCGGCTTCGGCGGAGACGCCGGTTTTGCCGGCGACGTCTTCGTCACCAATCACGGCCTGTTGCAGACTGGCTTGCTCGCGGCTGGCCAGACCACGACCAATGGCGACGGCGCCCACGGCATCTTCGCGCAGTCGGTGGGCGGCGGCGGCGGCTCCGGCGGCAACGCCATCACCGGCGTGCTCGGCCTCAACGGCAACAATGCGGGCACGCAGGTCAATGTCAGCGTCGCGGTGGGCGGCTCGGCCGGCAACGGCAACACGGGCGGCAACGTCACCATTAGGCAGTATGGCGGCATCGAAACCAGCGGCGTGGGCGCCTTCGGCATTCTGGCGCAGTCGATCGGCGGCGGCGGCGGCACCGGCGGCCGAGCCAATTCGATCTCGCTGCAGCTTGGTGCGAAATGCACCCTTCCGAAAGTCTGCGAACCGGCCGGTGGCAAGCCGAACTGGAACCTGCAGGCGACGGTGGGCGGCGCCGGTGGAACCGGCAACGACGCCCTGACCGTCGATGTCGGCAATTATGATTTCATCACCACCCATGGCGACAAATCGTCCGGCATCGTCGCGCAGTCGATCGGCGGCGGCGGCGGCATCGGCGGCGACGCTTATGTGGGGACGGGCGGCCTCCTCGCGATACCTTACGTGCCGGTCGATCCGACGCTGCTCCTGAAGCCGCTCGGCACCAGCAGCCTGACCAGGTCCGGCACGGTCGCCATTGGCGGCAATGGCGCCGGCGGCGGCAATGGCGGTACGGTCATTGTTGCCAATGAAGGCGTGATCACGACCCACGGCACCAAGTCCGACGGCATTCACGCGCAGTCGATCGGTGGCGGCGGCGGCGATGGCGGCGATGGACAGGCCGGTGCGCTCGGCACCGTCGGCATCGGTGGCCGGGGCGATGCCGCCGGCAATGGCGGTTCGGTCACCGTCACCAACGGCAAGACCGACCTTAGCCAGGCCGGCACGGCCATTATTGAGACACACGGTACGTCGCCGACCCCGCCAGAGGACGGCGCTCCGAGCGCCGATCCGGAGCAAGGCTACTCGGCCGGCATCTTCGCCCAGTCGGTCGGTGGCGGTGGCGGCACCGGTGGCGGCGCGGGCGGCCTGCTGTCGCTTGGCGGTTCAGGCAAGGCAGGCGGCACCGGCGGTCACGTCACGGTCGACAATTATGGCGGCATCCTCACGCATGCCGATGATTCCGTTGGTATCTTCGCGCAATCGATCGGCGGCGGCGGTGGCGCCGGTGGCTCGCTCGGCATCAGTGCGATCGCCGTTGGCGGCTCTGGCGGCTCAAGTGGCAATGGCGGTGGGGTAGATATCGTCAACGAAGCCATGATTGAGACGCACGGCATCGATTCTTATGCAATTCAGGCACAGTCGGTCGGCGGCGGCGGTGGTTCGGGCGGCGGCAAGAATGGCGGCATTACCGGCTCGATCCCGGCACTCATTTCGATCGGTGGCGCCGGCGGCTCGTCCGGTATCGGCGGCACGGTCAATGTCACCAACAACAACAGCCTGCATACCTACGGCGCCGGCGCCGACGGCATCAACGCCCAGTCGATCGGCGGCGGCGGCGGCTCGGGCGGGCGCGCGATCGGCTTCATCGCCGTTGGTGGCAAGGGCGGCGATGTCGGCAACGGCACCATCGCCGGCAGCCATGGCGGCGGCGGTGCGGTCACCGTCAACAACAATGCCGCAGGCACAATCACGGTCGAAGGCGTCGGCGCGCATGGCATCTTCGCGCAGTCGGTTGGCGCCGGCGGCGGCTCCGGCGGCGGCGCCTTCGGCGTCAGCATCGTGCCGGTCGCGATCGGCGTCGGCGGCGGCGGCGGCAGTTCCGGCGATGGCGGCGTCGTCACCGTCAGCAACCATGGCGATATCACGACAGTGTCCGCCTCATCGGTCGCGATCTTCGCCGAATCGATCGGCGGCGGTGGCGGCACCGGTGCAATGAGCGTGGCCGCGAGCCCGGTGCCCGGCGCCTTCACCTTCGGCATCGGCGGCGACGGGGATGCCAATGGCAAGGGCGGCAACGTCAACGTCACCAATTTCAGCGACGGCATCATCCACACCCAGGGCTTCGGCTCGACGGGCATCATGGCGCAGTCGGTGGGCGGCGGCGGCGGCGCTGGCGGGGCCTCCTATTCCGTATCGGCCGGCCCGCCCGGACTTGCCATCGCGCTTGGCGGCAAGGGTGCGGCCGGCGGCGACGGCGGTGTCGTCACCGTCATCAACAATGGCGCCATGCAGCTCGACGGCGACAATTCCGTCGCGATCTTCGCGCAATCGGTCGGCGGCGGCGGCGGCTCGGGCGGTACCGCGATGGCCGCGGCGATCGGCGTGCCGGTGTTCATCGGCGGCGACACCGGCGTGACCGGTAAGGGCGGCGATGTCACCGTCACCAACACGGGGCAGATCGTGCTGAAGGGTAATGGCTCGGTCGGCATATTCGCGCAATCGGTCGGCGGCGGCGGCGGCGTGGTGACGGCGGGCACCGATGGCATCGTCCAGGCAGTCGCTGGCGGCAGCGGCGATGGCGGCGTCGTCACGATCAACAGCAATGTCGCCATGCTGATCACCGGCGACAATTCCGTCGGCGTCTTCGGCCAGAGCATTGGCGGCGGCGGTGGCGTCGGCGGCTTTTCCGGCAATTATCTCGGCCTCGACCAGGCCCCGGCCCCAAGCAGCATGATGATGAAGGCCCTGGGTGCGGCACCTCAGGGCTTCTCCGGCAGTGCCGGCGGCGCGGGCATCGGCGGCGACGTCAAGTTCGAGCAGACCGCCAACCTCTATGTGACCGGTAAGAATTCCTCCGCGCTGATGGAGCAGAGCTCCGGCGGCAGCGGTGATCTCGCCGACAATGGCGACATCGACGTCACCATTGCCAAGGACGTGATGATCATCGGCGGCGCGGGAGCGGGTGCCGGCGTCAGCTATCTCGACGGCAAGGACAACGTGCTGACCAACAACGGCGTCGTCGGCGCGGTCACCGGAGCCGACGGTTGCATCCCCGGTGTCGACACAGGCTGCGTGCGCAAGATCGACGGTTATGCCATGCGCGGCGGCGTCGGCAACGATACGTACAACAATTTCTACGACACGATGGGCTCGGTTGCTCTCGGTCGCGGTCAGAATGCCTTCAACAACCAGAAGAACGCCATATACCGGATGGGCGACACCGTCGACCTCGGCGAGACCGGCCAGTTCAGCAATGACGGCTATGTCGCGCCGGGCGACCTCGACAACGTCTTGACGACCTATGTCACGGGCGACTGGACACAGTCGGCGACGGGTATCTACCTGCTCGACCTCGATCTCGATCCGCAAGCCGACCAGATCAACATCACCGGCTCGGCTGATCTCAATGGCCTGGTCAATCTCAACATCATGGAACCGGGCGCCGCGAAGCCGGGCACTGAGGAGTATCTCATCCTGCATGCCGATGGCGGCGTGACCAACAATGGGCTGGAGCTCAATTCGATCCCCAGCGCTGTCGCGCAGTATCAGCTGCTCTACCCGAACCCCGAAGAGGTCGTTCTCAATGTCGATATCAACTTCGCCCGCACCGGCTTGACTGAAAACCAGACCTCGGTCGGCCAGGCTGTCAATGCCATTCAGACGGACCTGACCTCGCCGGCCTTCGAGAAGATCGCCGCGGCGCTGTTCTATATTCCGACGCTCGATCAGCTTGGCGCGGTCTACGATTCGATCTCGGGCGAGGGTGTTTCGGGCTTCGAGCAACCGCAGTTCGACGCCTATGACACATTCATGGCCTCGATGAACCGCCAGGCCAATTTCTGGCGCACCGGTCTTGGCACCGATCCGACGGATCATTCCGTCGCGCCGCAGGCTTATGACGAGCCGGCGACGAAGAAGGATCCGTTCAAGGCCATGCAGCCGGACGAACGGCGCTGGAGCTACTGGGCAACGGCTGGCGGCAATGCAGGCGACCTGAGCGGCGACGCGGTCGTGGGCAGTGCCGAAAATATCTACAGGGGCGGCAACTTCGCGGCGGGTCTCGAGACGACCGGCGATTCCGATGCCGTGATGGGCTTCGCGCTGGGTGGCGCGGCGGCGTCCTTCGCCGTCGACGGCCGCCAGACCTCCGGCAACATCATCGGTGCCCAGGCCGGCGCCTATGTCGCGCGCAAATGGGATCAGTTCTACATCAATGGCGGACTGGCCTTCGGCCTCTACAACAACAACGTCCATCGGGCCACCTCGGTCCCTGGCTCGGACACGCCGCTCGATCCTGTGCCCGCGATCACGGCGGAGAACTGGCGCGGCAATTTCCTGAGCGCAGGATTTGGCACCAATGTGGAGGCCGGCTGGCGGCAGCAGGTGGGCCAGGGCGCCATCACGCCGTTCGCCGCGCTCCAGTTCTCATTCCTGTCGATGGATGCCTTCGATGAAACGTCGCTTGGCAACGGCGCGCTCGGCTTGAGCTACGACCACCGCGTCGTCACCTCGCTGCCGGTCTCGCTTGGCCTGCAACTCGACACGACGATCGCCATCGGCGGCGACCAGTCGCTGCAGGCCTGGGGTCGTGCGGCATGGGTCCACGAGTTCGAACCTGACCGTTCCGTCAGGCCGAGCTTCCAGGCAGCGCCGGGCTATTCCTTCGTGGTCCAGGGCGCCGCTGCAGCCGAGGACGCGGTCGCCGTCAACGCCGGCCTGAAGATGAACTGGAGCAACAACACCTCGATGTTTGCCACGTTCGATGGTAAGTTCGGCGATGGCGTGCAGACTTATGGCGGCAATGTCGGTTTCAAGGTGAACTGGTAGGCAACAGCGCGGGAGAAGCGAAGAGGCTCGTGGAATCCCCTTGTTGACGCGCATGCCATTCAAGCCTGGCGCAGGAGTCTTGGATGGGTGACCGAGGCGGACAAACAAGAACACCGTGCCCGGGGATTGTCTCGCGCCCATCGGGGCATGTCGTTCGCGGTGTCTGTCATCAGGGAACGGTAAACCATTCCTGTCTCCTGGACCGTTGGCTTCCCGTTCTTCCAGTTGGCGGCGGCCGCCGATCAAACAATGGCACCCCTGATCGAAAATGAGCCTAAGTTTTTAGCCATTCGTTCATATATGCGTGCTTTCTAATTGATCATGGTATTCAACTGCTTCACCCGGATACGGCTGACGGCGGCTGGCATAGGTCGCAGCAGAGCCGCGAACGTCGCCACCATCTTTGCCCTCACGCTGCCGATCGTTGTCGGTGCGGCGGGTTTTGGCGTGGAAACCTCCTATTGGTACTATAACAGCTTGAGACTGCAGGCCACGGCGGATGCCGCGGCCTATGCCGGCGCGCTGGAGCAGATCTCGGGTTCCGACACGCCGACGATTGTCGCCGCAGCGACCCAGTCGGCCGCGACGAATGGGCTTGGCGCAGGCACGATCGTCGTCAATACGCCGCCCGCATCCGGACCGAACACGGCCAAGAAAGCGGTTGAAGTGATCGTCGGCCAAAAGCTCAATCGGATGTTCACCTCGATCTTCACTCAGACCCAGGTTCCAGAACAGGCGAGGGCCGTGGCCCTCATCACCAATGCTTCGAAGGCCTGCATGCTGGCGCTCGATCCGACCGCCTCGCAGGCTGCCCTGTTCTCAGGCAACACCAGCGTGAAGGTCACAGGCTGCTCGGTGATGGCCAATTCGATTGCCTCGGATGCCATCAAGCTTCAGGGATCGGCGGGTCTCCAGGCCGATTGTCTGATCACGGCGGGCGGCGTCTCTCTCAGCAATCCCGTCACCACCGTTTGCGCGGCCCCGATCACCCAGGCGCTGCCTGCCGCGGATCCATTTGCCGGCCTGCCGGCCCCGGCGGCCTCGAACCCCTGTCAGAACGCCAACAAATCAGCGCTGGGCCCGGGTACATATTGCAACGGACTGAGCTTGAGCGGCAGCGTGACGCTGCAGCCTGGCGTTTATGTTATCCAGGGTGGCGATTTCAAGGTGAACGCGAACGCCAACGTCGCCGGCGATGGCGTCCTTATCTACCTCGCCGGCGGATCGCGTGTGTCGATGAATGGCAACGCCACGGTGAATCTGAGCGCGGCGACGTCCGGCACTTACTCGGGCG
Source organism: Mesorhizobium sp. B2-3-10 (assembly GCF_006442275.1). Taxonomy (NCBI): domain Bacteria; kingdom Pseudomonadati; phylum Pseudomonadota; class Alphaproteobacteria; order Hyphomicrobiales; family Phyllobacteriaceae; genus Mesorhizobium; species Mesorhizobium sp. B2-3-10. The sequence goes on along the minus strand of NZ_VFVT01000006.1, from coordinate 102,441 downwards.
TGCTGATGTATGGCGACAGAACGGCCATCGGCGGACAGAGCACCTTCAACGGCACGGCAACCTCGCTGCTGACAGGCGCGCTCTATTTTCCCAAGCAGCAGGTCAATTATCTCGGCAATTTCTCCGGCCAGAACGGATGCACTCAGGTTGTCGCAGACATGATCCAATGGTCCGGCAACTCGACCATCAATCAGGACTGCACAAGTCTCGGAATGCGCGACATTCCCGCCACGCAATCCGTAGCGCTGGTCGAGTAGCCTTCCATGGGACGACCATCAGTGCCGATCCTGAGCGATGACACCGGCGTCGCCGCGGTCGAGTTCGCAATGGTGCTCCCTTTCCTGTGCGTGGCGTTGCTTGGCATCCTGGACGGCTGGTCCTATGTGACCAGCTCGCTGTCGATGCGCGCCGGCGTAAAGACCGCCGCGAACCTGATCATGGCCGGGTCGACCAATGATACGGCGACCCAGGCCGTTGCCATTGCGAGCTGGGAAAAGCGGCCGGCGGACGGCCAGGTCGCCCTAAGCCGGATTTATATGTGCGGGACTACCGTGGTCGACGCGTCCACTTTGTGCAGCGGGCCGAAGGCGCCCTCGGTCTTTGTTCAAATCCAGGCATCTGCCACCTGGCAGCCGCCCGTCACCTTCGGCGTCTTTTCCGCCTCCAGTACCATCGGCCACCTGGAGGTGATCCGTGTTCGGTAATGCGAGGGGCTTCAGGGCCGATCGATCGGGCGGAGCCGCGCTCGAATTCGCGCTGATCGCACCGTTCCTCATCATGCTGCTATTCGGAATCTTCGCCTTCGGCTGGTCGATGAATTCGGCCTCAAGCGTTCGGTACACGCTGGAGGCGTCCGCACGGTCCCTGCAGCTTAACAACACGCTGACTCAGGCCGACATCCAGGCGATCGCGACGCAGAAACTGCTTGCGCTGGGTCTGAAGGATGTCAACGTCACGATCGCCATCGACCCCGTGAGCGGCGGCTTTCGCATGGCGCACCTGACCGCTGCCTATGCGTTCGTCATAGACTTCCCGTACTTCAGTGCCTTTCCGATCAATTATGCGACGACCGTTACCGTGCCGCTGGTCGGCAGCTAGACGTGGGCTGTCCCTGCCGTGTCGGCGAAGGACGTTTGGAACGGTTCCATTCCGCCCAGTAACAGGCTCTTTTGCCAGGGCGGGATTGCCGAAATTTTTACCCAAGATATCAAGAATCTTTAAACTCCTGCCCTTTACGAAAGCACGTATGGCCTCGTGGCGGAGCGGCTACGCTAGAGACTGCAAATCTCGGAAGCCTCGGTTCGATTCCGAGGCGAGGCCTCCAAAATCCCGATGCGGCTGGATTGTCGACCGGGACAGGATTGGAGCCCATCCCTGGTCCATTCCGCATTACGCTAAGCGGTTCCGCTTGGGTGCAAAAAGCTCTAACGGAACAGATATCTCGACACCTCGGGGTTGCCGCGGCGCCACATCACGTTATCGAGGAAGTAGTGGTGTACGTTGATGAAAATCAACACGATGAAGAAGAACAGCGACGATCCAAGGACCTCCCGGTCATAGGGGACAATGGCGGTCAGCGCGGTCGGAATCAGCCAGAAACCCAGACCGCCAAGGAGGAGGCCAGCACTGATGAACTCCAGGAGTCGCACTCTGTAGGCCGGACCAAGAATCGACAGGATTCTGGATTGCGGAATTTTTTCGGCATCGCGCGCATCACGCTCGACATTGCTCTGATAGCGCCAGACCACCGCCAGGTACTGCAAGGAATGGAGCGCCGGCACTACGAGCAGCCAGAGCGGATTTGTCCTTACGATCAGAATCCAAAGATATAGCGACGCGCTGTAGGCGATGATGCCGTTATATGGCAGGCTGCCGCCATTCCTGGTCCAGCGATTGATCAGCATCACAACCGTGGCAGCCGTGGAAGCGGCCGCGGCCGAGAGTGCAATCGCATTGAGCCATGCAGGGGTGGCAAACGTGTAATATTCCAGCCCCAGGTATTTTCCCTGGCTGACCGCCGTGTTCGTCTGAAGCCACGCGAACAGCCAAACGGCATAGCTGTTGACCAGCAGGATTTTCTTGTCCGGATCGGTGAAGAACCGGCGCTTCAGGACGGCATCCACCATCAACATGCCGTAGCCTTGCTTGACGTAGTGCCAACCCACGAAAAAGAACATCGCGTTGGTTGCATTCCCCAAGAGCCGGGCGTTAGCCGTTATCGAGCCATAAGCGAAAAATGCGCCCATGAGCAGGGGAACGACGATGCCGGCGAAAATGTAGCGGATCTGCAGGTTCCTGTCATACCCGTCGCCGCGCAGCTTCCGCCCAAAATTGCGGTAGAAGAGCTGGTAGGAGTGGGCGAAGTGCGGATAGTTGATCAGATAAGCCAGGAAAAGCATCGTCGCCGCAACGAGCCCTTCGTATCTCAGCGGCACGAAATACAGCATCGGCAAAATCAGGAATGCGCTGCCGCCAAGCATCAGAAAGTCCGCGAGCGGACCAAAGAGATATTTTGGAGGCGTTGCCGCAGGAGCGCGTGTATCCGCCGAAAGGTGAACTGCCATGTGAGCGCTCCCTTACGGTCCATTTAACCACCGGCCCGTTTGCTCGACAAGGTCGAGAATCCGAGCGGTCACCGCAACAGGCTTGAGCATCGGCCGCAACGGACGCCGTGATCCTCAAATTATCGATTCGGTGCCGCCTGCCAAATCTGCCGGGTATTCGCTGTGTAGAATCGGGAAGGAGAGACCGAGGTCTGAAAATTCTGGTACGCCCAAGGGGAATCGAACCCCTGTTACCGCCGTGAAAGGGCGGTGTCCTAACCGCTAGACGATGGGCGCGCTCAGACGAAGCGGCTTATACTGGCGTTGTGTGCAACCGGCAACCCGTTAGGTGCCGCCTTGGACAACTTTTTTCCGACCTGCCAAATCAGCGTTTTCGCGGGGGCGGAAGAGCTTGCGATTCGCGGTGACGTCAGGCGCCCCGGCATCCTCGGGTGTCCGCGACGGAGCTTCGCTCCTGCTCTGCCGGTGGATGACGAAGTCGGGGACTTCCGCTGGCAGGCTCCAGCCCGACAAATCGCCGCTAGCCGTCGTCACCGCCGCTGCGCCGGCGGCAGCGCCAGTTCCAGTCACGCTCGGGGCCGACGTCGACATGAACCGATTCGGTGTGGCAGTAGGTGCCGACGCCGCCGCGGCCGGGCATGGTCCTGATGTAATTCGCAAGCTCCCACTTGGAGACGCCGGGCACCTGGATGTCGGCGGCGGCGCAATACATGTGCAGCGAATTCTTGGCGCCGTTGGCGCGACGGTTGCGGGCCGGATCGCGATAGCCCGAGGTTACCATCATCTTGCGGCCGTAATGGCCTTCGATCGTCTTCAGCACGCGCACAAGGGACGGCTTCAGGCAAGCCACGTCGACGCTCTCATTCTGCTTCAAGAGACCGTTGGGCGCGAGCCGAGCCATGCCGGCGGCGGAGGCAACCTGATAGGAGCCGCCCGAGCCTTCGTCCTCGTTGAGGTCGACGTCGCTTTCATCGTCGAGGCCGGATTTGCGCTTGATCTCGAACAGGGCCGTCTGGCGCACGCCGGGCAAGGCGTCGCTGCCGGTGATGTGACCGGCATCGCCGCCAAGTGAAGCCAGTTGCAGTGGCTTCTGCGTGGAATCAGCAGAGGCCAAAGTGATGATCGGTTTTGCCGCGGGCGGAGCAGGCTTGGGCTGCACGGCAGGCTGTTCGCCCGATCGGGTGTTGACCAGCGGAGCAGGCGTGGCCGAAGCCGGGATGGCGCCAAACATCGACGCCAGGAAGCCTTTTTTCTTCGGCGCGTCGGCTTGCGGCGCCTCGCCGGCGGTCACGTACACCGGATTGTTCATCACCGGTGCCGCGGCTGGCGTCGGCGCGGTGGCGGCGGCATCGGCGGCGGCGATCTTCTGGGCGACCGCGTCTGTCTGCCGCGCCGTCTGTACCGGCTGCTGCAAGGACTGCGGTGTCTGTCCCGCGATCGTTTCCGCGCCGGCCGGTATGGTGAGCGGGAAAGTGGCCCCAGGCTTGGCAATCGGTACGTATGCAACCTTTTCGGGGAGTGCCGTGTCGCTTTCGCTCATCACGGTCGTCTGCTCTGTCGCCACTTGCGACGACGAATCAGCGGCGAGAGGCTTGCCCGCAGAGGCGGCGTGGAGGTCCGATTCGGAAGCATTATAGCCGGGCATTCCAACCGACATTGTCGGATCGCCAGCCGATGTGCAGGAGGCCAGAAGCATGGAGCAGAGCGCTGCCACAATGGCGCGGCGTTCTCCCTTTGCGAGGCTCCATCCTGCTGATTTCAAAGTCAAATTCCCCCTCGGTGTCCGATCGGTATATACCTGGCGCCGACTGGTATGTCCGCGTCAGGTGGACCTTTGTCTCCGATCCGGAAACGAGACCTGTGTCAAATCAGCAAGCCTGTAAGTATTTTTGCAGCGATTGCCGAATTGCGGCCGCTTGATGGTTGACGACACCATTTCGCCCGCTTTTGCGGGGGCGTCAACTCACCAGACATTACAGTCCGTTACACACGCACCTTGACATAGGTCCCGGGAGCATCGCCCAAGGTTTTCATATGCTTGCCGGGTTTGCGGGCAGGCACACGGGTGTTGTCCTTGGCCTCTATCCAGCCTTGCCAGTGCGGCCACCAGGATCCCGGATGGTCGGTGGCGGAGGCTATCCACTGGTCGAAGTCGCCCTTCGGCGGACCGCCGGTCCAGTACTGATATTTGTTGGATGCGGGCGGATTGACGACGCCAGCTATATGGCCCGATCCCGCCATCACGTACTCGACCGGGCCGCCGAAATATTTCGAGCCAAGGAAGACGGACAGAGCCGGCGCGATGTGATCTTCCCGGGAGGCGAGATTGTAGACCGGAATGGTGACATCGCCGAGCGAGATCGTGTGGCCCGCCAGTTCCATCGTGCCGCGCGAGAGGTTGTTCTCGAGATAGCAGTTGCGCAGGTAGAAGGAGTGGTTGGCCGCCGCCATGCGGGTCGAATCGGCGTTCCAGTAGAGCAGGTCGAAGGGCAAAGGGTCCTTGCCGCGCATGTAGTTGTTGACAACATAGGGCCAGATCAGGTCACCCGAGCGCAGCATGTTGAAGGCGGTCGCCATCTTGGTGCCGTCGAGATAGCCTTTTTCGTTCATCGACTTTTCCACCGCCGCGACCTGTTCCTCGTCGACGAACACTTTCAGATCGCCGGCATGGGTGAAGTCGACCTGTGTGGTGAAGAAGGTCGCCGACTTGATGCGGTCGTCGCCTTCCCCAGCCATCAGCGCCAAGGCCGCCGCCAGCAACGTGCCACCGACGCAGTAGCCTATAGCATTGACGTCGCGCTCGCCGGTCGCCTTCTCGATCGTGTCGAGGCCGTATTGCAGGCCTTCCCTGATATACGCTTCCCAGTTCTTGGCGCCGTGGCGTTCATCCGGATTGATCCAGGAGATGACGAAAACGGTGTGGCCTTGCTCGATCGCCCAGCGGATGAAGGATTTCTGCGGGTTGAGGTCGAGTATATAGAACTTATTGATCCAAGGCGGGCAGATCAGCAGCGGGCGCTTCAGCACCGTCTCGGTCGCCGCATCATACTGGATGATCTCGGCGACATCGCTGCGGCCGACCACCTTGCCGGGCGTGGTGGCGATGTTCCTGCCGATCTCGAAGGGTGAATAGTCAGCCTGACGCAGTTTGAGGTCGCCCTTGCCGGCGGCGATGTCCTCAGCCAGCATCTTCATGCCGCGCACCAGGTTTTCGCCGTTGGAGGCGACGGTTTCTCGAAACAGTTCGGGATTGGTCAGGATGAAATTGGACGGCGAGATGGCGTTGGATACTTGCTTGACGTAGAAGCTCGCCTTGTGGCGGGTATGCTCGTCCAGGCCTTCGGCATGGTCGACCAGTTCGGACGCCCAGCGCGAGGTGACCAGATAGGCCTGTTTCAAGAAGTCGAAGAAGGCGTTGCGGCCCCATTCCGGGTCCTGGAACCGCTTGTCGCCGCGCTCCGGCTTGACGGCATCGTCGGCGCCTTCGGCATTGGGGCTGACGCGCTGGATGGCGTTCGCCCAAACCGTCATGTAGCCAGCGAACAGCCGCGTCTGCGCTTCGAGCGCCCGCTGCGGATCGGCGAGCCAGTATTCGCTGAGCTTGGAGAAGGTCTTGACCATGTCGACGACCGGCTCGGCGACCTGGTCGCGCACCTCACCTTTTTCGCGCGGTTCGGCCCATGCGGAAGCCGCCTTGCCAGCCTGCTCGATCATCCGCGCCATGTTCAGCGCGAAGCGTTCCGGGTCCTTCACCAGATATTGCTCGACCGTCGAAGGTCCGCCATCTTCCGCTTTGCCCGAATCGGGTGTTTTGGACATGGTTCGCGGGGTTCCTCCGGAAGCGTTTTCTTGACATATTAACATGGGACATCCGACAGGGTCCAATCTCGCTCTACCCCGGCTGCCAAGGAAACAATATGACGATTAAGTTTGGCGAGACTGTTTTTTTCGGTGCCGGCCACTTTTGCCGCATCAGCGCGGCCCTCATGCTCCTGGCCGTTGCCGGATGCTCGAGCACGAATACCAGCGGTCCGGTGCCGATGGCCACCGACGCGGGTCCGAAGGACACCGGCACCTTTCCGAACCTCAACATCCCGCCGCAGGTGGCGGCGAAACAATTCACCGAGGCCGAGAAGAAAGCCAAGCTCGCCCAGTTGAAGGCCGACGAGAACGGGCAGGGCGCCAAGGGCGGCGGCGCGGCCGTCACCAACCAGGCGGCGCTGACCGATCTCGCCAAGAAACATGGTCCGCAGACCCTGAAGCAGATCGAAGGCAAATGCGACCCCGCCCTCGACCCTACCTGCAAATGAGTATATAGCGCGCGCCCAACGCTCCCTTGCTGTCTGGAACTGCCATGGAAGAATTTCACAAGGTCCGCCGGCTTCCGCCTTACGTGTTCGAGCAGGTCAACCGGCTCAAGGCGAGCGCCCGTTCGCGGGGCGCCGACATCGTCGACCTCGGCATGGGCAACCCGGACCTGCCGACGCCCAAGGCCATCGTCGACAAATTGTGCGAGGTCGTGCGCGATCCGCGCACGCACCGCTATTCCTCGTCGCGCGGGATTCCCGGTTTGCGCCGCGCCCAGGCAAACTACTATGCCCGCCGCTTCGGCGTGAAGCTCAACCCCGACACCCAGGTGGTGGCCACGCTCGGTTCGAAGGAAGGCTTCGCCAACATGGCGCAGGCGATCACCGCGCCCGGCGACGTGATCCTGTGCCCCAACCCGACCTATCCGATCCATGCCTTCGGCTTCATCATGTCGGGTGGGGTCATCCGCTCGCTGCAAGTCGAGCCCGATGACGGCTTCATTCCGGCGCTCGAGCGCGGCGTCCGCCATTCGATCCCGAAGCCGCTGGCGCTGATCCTCAACTATCCATCGAATCCGACGGCACTGGTCGCCTCGCTCGATTTCTACAAGGACGTGGTGGCCTTCGCCAAGAAGAACGACATCATCATCCTGTCCGACCTCGCCTATTCGGAAATCTACTTCGACGGCAATCCGCCGCCTTCCGTGCTGCAGGTGCCGGGCGCCATCGACGTCTGCGTCGAGTTCACCTCGATGTCGAAGACCTTCTCCATGCCCGGCTGGCGCATGGGCTTCGCCGTCGGAAACGAACGGCTGATCTCGGCGCTGACCCGGGTCAAATCCTATCTCGACTACGGTGCGTTCACGCCGATCCAGGTGGCGGCGGCGCACGCGCTCAATGGCGACGGCGCCGATATCGCCGAGGTGCGCGACATCTATCACAAACGCCGCGACGTGATGGTCGATGCGTTCGGCCGCGCGGGATGGACCATTCCGGCCCCCGCGGCCTCGATGTTCGCCTGGGCGCCGATCCCTGAGCCGTTCCGTCATCTGGGCTCGCTCGAATTCTCCAAGCTGCTCATCGAGCACGCCGATGTGGCGGTGGCGCCCGGTGTCGGCTTCGGCGAGCATGGCGACGATTTCGTGCGCGTAGCGCTGGTCGAGAACGAACACCGGATCCGCCAGGCGGCGCGCAACATCAAGCGCTTCCTGTCGGCCAGCGCCAAGCAGCCCAACAATGTGGTGCCGCTGTCCGCCCACCGGTAAATACAAATTCGATCTTATTTGAGGGGCGTCGCCTTCCATGGCTGAAGCACTGCGTGTTGGAATTGCTGGACTTGGCACGGTCGGTGCATCGGTGGCGCGCGTGTTGCGCGACAAGGCGGCGGAACTGACCCGCCAATGCGGGCGCGACATCATCGTGTCGGCGATTTCCGCACGCGACCGGAAACGCGAGCGTGGCATCGATCTGAGCTCCGCGAATTGGTTCGACGATCCGGTCAAGATGGCGCAGACCGCCGAGATCGACGTGTTCGTCGAGCTGATCGGCGGCGATGAGGGGCCGGCGCGCGCCTCGGTGAAGGCCGCGCTCGAAGCCGGCCGCCATGTCGTCACCGCCAACAAGGCGCTGCTTGCCAAGCATGGCGTGGCGCTTGCCGAAATCACTGAAAAGAAGGGCGTGCTGCTCAATTACGAGGCCGCGGTGGCAGGCGGCATCCCGGTCATCAAGACGATGCGCGAGGCGATGGCCGGCAATTCCGTCACTCGTGTCTTCGGCATCCTCAACGGCACCTGCAACTATATCCTGACCCGCATGGAGGCCGAGGGCGTCTCCTTCGACGTCGTGCTGAAGGACGCGCAGCGGCTGGGTTATGCCGAAGCCGACCCGACCTTCGACATCGAGGGCCATGACACGGCGCACAAGCTGTCGATCCTGACCAGCCTTGCCTTCGGCACCAAAATCGCCGCCAACGACATCTACATGGAAGGCATTTCTAACATTACCCAGGCCGACATCCGTGCCGCCGGCGATCTCGGCTACCGGATCAAGCTGCTCGGTGTCGCCCAGCGCACCGAAAGCGGCATCGAGCAGCGTGTGCACCCAACCATGGTGCCGACTGCTTCGGTCATCGCGCAGGTGCATGGTGTCACCAACGCGGTGGCGATCGAGACCGATATCCTTGGCGAGTTGCTGCTCTCGGGCCCCGGCGCCGGCGGCAATGCCACCGCCTCGGCGGTCATCGGCGACATCGCCGACATCGCCAAGAGCCGGCCCGGCTTTCAGCATGGTCCCGTCTTCGGCCGGCCGGCGAAGGAGCTGAGACCGTATAAGAAGGCGCAGATGCGCAGCCATGCCGGCGGCTACTTCATCCGGCTGACCGTGCACGACCGCATCGGCGTGTTCGCGGCGATCGCCAAGCGCATGGCCGACAACGATATTTCGCTGGAGTCGATCGTCCAGCATGCGGTCAGCGGCGAGGCGGCGGCGCAGAAGACGGTGATCCTCGTCACCCACGAGACTACCGAGGCCGCCGTGCGCAAGGCTGTCGACGGCATCACCAAGGACGGCCATCTGACCGACAAGCCACAGGTCATCCGCATCGAGCGGGCAGGGTAGCAGGCAGCCTCGTTGCCGTGGGCATAACCATCGGCGGTGTATCTCGGTTCGGTGAGGACATCCCGCTGCCGCCGGAACGAATTGGCGTCGGTACCGTTCTCTTGGTCAGCAACCAAGGGAGCCGCTTCATGGCCGATACCAACAAATCCGACGCCCCTGACATCGGCGACATCCAGAAGACGCTGGAAAAGCAGATCGCCGACCTGCGCAAGGAGATCACCAAGATCAACAAGAGCATTTCGCAGCGCAGCGCGGAAATGCTCGATGATGCCAGTGAGCAAGCATCGGATTTCTACGATACTGCCGCTTCCCGCGCCTCGCGGACAGCGCAGCAGTTGCGCAGCCAGGCCCAGTCCGTTTCGGAAGTCGCGCGTGAAAATCCGGGCACGACCACAGCCGTGCTTGGCGTGATCGGCCTGCTCGGCTTTCTGGCCGGGATTGCCGTCGGCCAGTCGATGAACGACACGTCGCGCCGCTGGTATTGACCGCGCCGATATTGAGCCGGCAATGCCGGCTCATTTCTCCGTTTCAGCAAGTCATTTAAGGAGGGCATTATGGCTTCGTCCGTGTTAATCGGCATCCTGATTACATTTCTGGTCATCATTCTCGTTCTCTACCTGGTGCAGCGGCTGCCGCTCGACGCCAGGATGAGGCAGATCGTCCAGGTCATCGTCATCATCATCGGCATTATTTCGCTGCTCAAATACCTCGCGGTTTTCTAGGACCACGAAGACGGCAATTTCTGTTTCGTGCCGGCCCGGTTGATCCCAAACCGGGCCGGCATTGTTTTCAAAAATTCGGTTCAATCGATTGATATTGCTATCCTTTCGATAAACCATCCGGCAGGTCTTGCCGTTGTCATGGTCGTTTGACAAAACAAGCACGCCTCTGGCGGGAGGCGGCATCAAACGAGGATTTGCCGAATGAATGTGGCCCAGAACATCGTCGCCGGCCTTGACCGGATACTCACCATGGAACTGGTGCGCGTCACCGAACGGGCCGCGGTCGCGGCCGCCAGGCTGCGCGGCCGCGGCGACGAAAAGGCTGCCGACCAGGTCGCCGTCGATGCCATGCGTGAGGAGCTCAACCGCCTCGCGATCAAGGGCACGGTGGTGATCGGCGAGGGCGAGCGGGACGAGGCGCCGATGCTCTATATCGGCGAGGAGGTCGGGACCGGTAAAGGGCCCGCGGTCGATATCGCGCTTGATCCGCTCGAAGGCACGACGATCTGCGCCAAGAACCTGCCGAACGCGCTCGCCGTGATCGCGATCGCCGAGAAGGGCAGCCTGCTGTTCGCGCCCGACGTCTACATGGACAAGATCGCGGTCGGTCCCGGTTACGCCGACGGGATCATCGATATCGACGCCTCGCCGGCCGAAAACGTCGCCAGCCTTGCGCGAGCGAAGGGCGTTGCTGTGTCCGACATCACGGCCTGCATTCTCGACCGTCCGCGCCACGCCAAGCTGATCGATGCCGTGCGCGCCACGGGCGCCGCGATCCGGCTGATCGGCGACGGCGACGTCGCCGGCGTCATCCACACCACGGACGCGGAAGAAACCGGCATCGATATCTATCTCGGCACCGGGGGCGCGCCGGAAGGCGTGCTGGCCGCGGCGGCGTTGCGCTGCACCGGCGGCCAGATGCAAGGCAGGCTGATCCTTGATACGCCGGAAAAGGTCGCACGTGCCGCAAAGATGGGCATTTCCAATCCGAAGCGGATCTATCAAGCGGAAGACATGGCGCGCGGCGACGTGCTGTTCGCGGCCACCGGTGTCACCGATGGCAACATGCTGGCTGGCGTCAAGTTCGGCCGCACATACATCACCACCCACACGATCGTGCTGCGATCGTCATCGCGGACCGTGCGCGAGATCAAGGCCAGGCACCAGCATATGGATAAGTTCTAGACCCGCTTGCGAAGCCGGGCCGCAGTTGTTAGCCATCTGGCTGCCTCCGATGGCGGCAAGGGTTTAACGATGACACCGCCCGATCGGCATGCGGCCTCTGATGTCTCGGGCGGCCAGCGAACGGTGGGTGCACGGCTGAAAGGCGGAAAGCGTAGTTTTTCTTGAAGTCTCCCGCGGCCTTTGGCTTATCCTGCCGCCAACCATGAGTTGGCAAAGCGCATGATGGGCGAAAGGCGCCTCTTCCTCGATGTCAGGCAGTCGGCAACCGGTCTCTCCTGGGAGCACCGGCTGACCGAACGGCAGGACATGATCGCGCTCGCCATCGCACAGGGTCATGGCGTGCCCGACATCGTCGCGCGCGTTCTTGCCGGACGCGGCGTGGCCGCCGATGAGACCGAGCGGTTTCTGGACCCGACGATCCGCGACCTGTTGCCGAACCCGGCCTCGCTGACCGATATGGACAAGGCCGCTATCCGCATCGCCGCCGCCGTCATGGCGCGGGAGAAAATTGCGATCTTCGGCGATTACGACGTAGATGGCGCGGCCTCGTCGGCCTTGCTGAAGCGGTTTCTCACGCATTTCTCGGTGCCGTCCGAAATCTATATCCCGGATCGTATTTTCGAGGGCTACGGTCCCAATCCCGATGCCATGCGCGAACTGGTATCGCGCGGCGCGACGCTGATCGTCACAGTCGATTGCGGCACCAACAGCGCCGTTTCGATCGACGCGGCCAATGCCGCCGGCGCCGATGTCGTGGTGCTCGACCACCACCAGGTCGGCGGCGTCTTGCCTGCGGCAATTGCCGTCGTCAATCCAAACCGCGACGACGACCTTTCCGGACAGGGCCATCTCTGTGCCGCCGGTGTCGTGTTCCTCGCCTTGGTCCAGACCGCAAAGGTGCTGCGTGGCCTGAGCGATGTCACGCCGCCCGACCTGCTTTCCCTGCTCGATCTCGTGGCGCTTGCCACCGTCTGCGACGTGGTGCCGCTCACGGGCGTCAATCGCGCCTTCGTCGTCAAGGGTTTGCAAGTGGCGCGACAGCAGAAGAATGAAGGCATGGCCGCGCTGGCACGAGTGTCGCGCGTTGGCGAGCCGATCAGCACCTTCCATCTCGCCTATCTGATCGGTCCGCGCATCAATGCGGGCGGGCGCATTGGCGATGCGGCACTCGGCAGCCGGCTGCTTGCAACGGACGATCCCGTCGAGGCGCAGACCATCGCAGAGACGCTAGACCGGCTGAACCAGGAGCGGCAGCTGATGGAGCAGGAGATGCTCGCCGCCGCGCGCGCCGAAGCCGATGCCGAGCTCGCGGGCGGCAGCGGCCCGGCGATCGTCGTCACCGCCAGCAACAGCTGGCACCCCGGCATCGTAGGCCTGCTTGCCTCACGACTGAAGGATCACGCACGGCGGCCGGCCTTTGCCATCGCCTTCAACGCCAACGGCACCGGCACGGGCTCGGGCCGTTCGGTGTCGGGTTTCGACCTTGGCCGGCTGGTGCGCGAAGCCGCCAATGCCGGGCTCATCGTCAAGGGCGGCGGCCATGGCATGGCTGCGGGCATCACCGTCGAGCGGGCAAGACTGGGTGAGCTCAGGGCCTTCTTCGAGGAGCGGGCAGCCGCCGACGTTTTCAGGTTGCAGGATGAGGAAAGCCTGGCGATAGACGGCGCGCTTGCCGCCGAAGGCGCGACGCTCGGCCTGCTCGATGCGTTGGAAAAGGCGGGGCCCTTCGGTGCCGGGCATGTCGCGCCTGTTTTCGTGCTGCCGCGCCATCGGCTGGCCGACATCAGGCCGGTCGGCACCAACCATATTCGCGCCGATTTACAGTCGGAGAGCGGCGGCCGCATCCAGGCGATCGCCTTTCGCGCCGTCGATACGGTGCTTGGCGAGTTCCTTTCCAAGAACCGCGGCAAGACGGTGCATGTCGCCGGCTCGCTGTCGGGCAATTACTGGAACGGCAACCGTACGGTGCAGTTTCGCATCATCGACGCCGCGCGGGCGTAGGGCGCGCCGGAAACCCGCGCAATTCAGCCGGCCGGCGCATAACGCAGCAACGTCACGCCCTGGGGGAGACTTTGCGTGCCGAGCGGGGTCAGCGCCAGCGACAGGCCGGATTGAAAATATGGCTTGCCGCCACCCAGCACCACGGGATGCATATAGAGCCGGTATTCGTCGATGAGGCCGGCTCGTGCCAGAGGGGCGGCAAGATCGGCGCCGCCAAGGATGACGAGGCCATCGGCCTGCGCCTTGAGAGATCGTACCGCATCCTCCGCATCGCCATCCACCAGCCGGGCATTGAGCCCGACTTGCCGAAGCGTGGTCGAGAAGACGATCTTCGGCGTTTCGCGCCATGCATGGGCAAAATCCCGCTCGACCTCGGTGGCGCCGGTCTCGCGTTCAGGGCTGTCCCAGAAGCGCATGGTTTCGTACATGCGCCGTCCGGCGAGCACGGCGGAGGCCTGTCTCATCATGTCGTTGAAATGCTGGTGCAGTTCCGCCTCGGGCACTGGCAAGCCGATGTCCTCGTTCGATCGGGCGATATAGCCGTCCAACGACGTCAGCATGGAATAGACAATCCTGGCCATCGGCACCTCCGCCTGGATTGACGCAGATCACCATAACCAATTGCGTTTTGCAATCAGTTGTCCTGAGGCCAATACAACTTGAGGAAATGGTCTAGGCGAGAACCGTCTGCAGCCGCGTCAGTTCGCCGATCTGCGCCATCGTCGCCTGGTAGCCGAGCTGGATCGCCTCGTCGGCCCGGTGAAATTCGGTGAGGCCGATATGGCTGAGCTTGGGTTGCAGCGACATGTCGGGCGGATCGCCGGCAAGTCTCGCCCGCGAAATACGGTCCTGGATGATGTTGAAGGCTTCGACCATCACGCCGGTGATGCCCAAACGCGTCTGGTGCGATTGGTGTTGGGCGTCGACCTGGCCGGGCCTTGGCGCATCCTTTTCGATAACCAGCTCGCCGGCGCTGTGCTTGATCACGGCGGCGCGGCCGAACAGGTCGTAGTGGAGGTTGACCGCCACGACGAGCGGCTGCTCGTAGGCGCGGCAGACCGAAACGGGCACCGGGTTGACCAGCGCTCCGTCCACCAGCACGCGGCCGTTGCAATCGACAGGCTCGAACACGCCAGGCAGCGCGTAGGACGCGCGCATGGCGGTGATCAGCGATCCGCTCGACAGCCAGATCTCGTGGCCGGTGCGGATTTCCGACGCGACGCAGACAAATGGCTTGGGCAGATCGTCGAAGCGGATGCCGGCCACGTGCTCGCGCAGGCGCGCGTCCAGCTTCATCCCGCCGAAGAGGCCGCTGCCGCGCAGGTTGAGATCGAGCAGGCCGAAGATACGTCGTCTGGTGAGGCTGCGGGCGAACTCTTCCAGCTCATCCAGTTTGCCGGCGAGATAACAGCCTCCGACGAGGGCGCCGATCGAGGTGCCAGCGATCATCGAGACTTCGATGCCGGCTTCATCGAGCGCGCGCAGCACGCCGATATGAGCCCAGCCTCTGGCGCAACCGCCACCGAGCGCGAGCGAAATACCTGTTTTCTTGGGGGAGGTTGTTTCGGATGCGCCGCCTGCCGAGGACAGGCCGTTGGCCTCCCTGACATCTGGTCTGTTACGCAATGACGCCCATTCGAGCATCATGATCTCCCTTGTCCCAGGCTAGTATACGGACGGGCCGTATCGAAATGATGAATCTATGTGGTCGGTGTCAGGCAGAAGGTTCAAGCTGATGGCTTCCGATACGTGTTTTCCGCATCGAACAGCGGCTTGCTGCCGTCGTCGGCAAGCGTCCCCTTGCCGTCGATCAGCCCCACCGTCCGATAAAAGCAAGAACGCCGGCCGGTGTGACAGGTTGCGTCGTGGCCCAACACTTTCACGCGAAGCCACACCGCATCCTGGTCACAATCCGTGAGCATCTCGACGACATGCTGGAAATTGCCCGAGGTTTCGCCCTTCTTCCAGAGCGTGTTGCGCGAGCGCGACCAGTAATGGGCAATGCCTGTTTCCAGCGTCAGAGCCAGCGCCCGTGCATTCATATGCGCGACCATCAGCAGCATGCCGTCGGCGGCATCGGTGACGACGACGGTGACAAGACCGGCGGCATCGAAGCGCGGCGAAAACACCGCGCCTTCCTCCAAGGCTTTCTTGTCCGAGGGAGCTTCCGGAAATTCCAGTGCCGACATTGCCGGTCTATCTTCCTGTTGACCGCGACGTCGGCAAAGGGCTTACGCCCTGCCGCCGCGCACCATGGTGACAAAACGAACCTGCTCTTCGGGCGTATCCTTGAAGACGCCCGTGAAGGTGGAGGTCAGCGTTGTGGAACCTTGCTTGCGGATGCCGCGCATGGCCATGCACATGTGCTCCGCCTCGATCATGACGGCAACGCCGCGCGGGTTGAGCACATCCTGGATGACGCCGGCAATCTGGGCGGTCAGGGCTTCCTGCGTCTGCAGCCGATGGGCAAAGATATCGACGACGCGCGCGATCTTGGACAGGCCGACGACCTTGCCGTCGGGCAGGTAGCCGACATGCGCCTTGCCGATGATCGGCACCATGTGATGTTCGCAATGCGAATGGAACTGGATGTCCTTGACGATGACCAGGTCGTCGTAGCCGGCGACCTCCTCGAAAGTACGGCCAAGCTCCTCGGCCGGGCACATGTCGTAGCCGCCGAACATTTCGCGATAGGCCTTGGTCACGCGCTTGGGCGTGTCGATCAAACCCTCGCGATCCGGATTGTCGCCGGTCCAGCGCAGCAAGGTGCGTACGGCGGCCTCGACTTCGGCCTCGCTCGGGCGGTCGGTGACCGGCTTTTCCATATAGGCGGACTGGGGCATTAGTTTCTTGATGACGGCATCCATAAAAGGCGTCTCCCGTAGTTCCTCTCTGAGGAGGAACGAGTTGAACGGACCACGACCTTTCGGTGTCGGAAACTCGCCCCGTTTCCAGCCCCGTAAGCGGCGTGAACTTCCCGGCAAGGACAGTGGCGTTCGCCGCCTTGTCGATACCGGACTGCCAGCATTATATATGGCCGTGCCGAGCGAATGAAAGACGCAACAACGGCAATCGCTGTTCGCTTGGCGGCGACGGATTGGAAAATAATGATCAACGACGTCTACAACGCGAAAATTCTCGGTTTTGCCGGAAATATCGCCCGCATCGGCCGGCTCGATCATCCCGACGCGACCGCGAAGGCGCATTCCAAGCTGTGCGGGTCGACCGTTACCGTCGACCTCAAGATGGAGGACGGCGTGGTCACCGACTTCGCCCACGACGTGAAGGCCTGTGCGCTCGGACAGGCATCGTCCTCGATCATGGCGCAACATGTCGTCGGCGCCAGCGCTGAGGAATTGCGCGCGGTGCGCGAGACCATGCTGAAGATGCTGAAGGAGAACGGCGCGCCGCCGGAAGGCCGCTTCGCCGACCTCGGCTATCTGGAGCCGGTGCGCGACTACAAGGCGCGTCACGCGTCGACCATGCTGACTTTCGACGCCGTGGTCGACGCCATCGGCCAGATCGAGAAGAAGCGCGCCGACGAAGCGGCCTGAGAGTGGTCTTCGAGCTTACGGTGAGCGGATCCCGCCAGAGCGGTCGTTCATGCCATGGCTTTGTGTTCGCCGGTACTCTTGCCGCTTCACTTGTGTCGGCCGGTGGCTCAAGCGGGGCGGAACCAGCAGTCCAGCGCGATATCGGCGACTATCTCATGAGGGCCGTCCAGCCCTGTTGGAACGTGCCCGCAAATGCCACAAATACTGCACGCGTCCGGATCAGCCTGAACAAGGACGGATCGCTCGCCGGGCCGCCAAAAATCGTCGGCCCCGTGACATCGGCAAGGCATAAGGTTGCCGAAGCCGCCATTCGCGCGATCACGCGTTGCGCGCCGTTTCCCGGGCTGGCGTCCTACGGCGCCGACTATGATTTGTGGCGCGACATCGTCGTCACATTCTACCCAGCAGTCGACCCGGCGGCGGGACATCCGTCCATGGACATCAACGACCTCGATAAACTTCTCGGAAAATACAAGAAGGTAAAGTAGCCGGCTCCGGCCAGCGCACGGCTCAGGCCGGAGCTTTCAGCGCTCGCCTGCTTTCGATGAATTCGCTTCTTAGCCAGTCGGCGAAGGCCGCGGCCGGTTCGGAGAGACTGTGCAAACTCCTGGCCACCAGCCAATAGGCCCCGGATGCGACATCGATGTCGAACGGTTTGACCAGTGCTCCGGTCTCCAATTCTTCTCCAATCTGCAGGAGATCGCCCAGCGCCACGCCGTGGCCGAGCAGCGCGGCCTGCTTGGAGAGTGAGGCGTCCGCAAGCATCGGCCCGCGCGTGGGCATGGCGTTGGCGGGTACGCCCGCCGCCTCGAACCAGCGCGTCCAACCCTGGCGGTTTTCCTCGTGCAAAAGCGTGAAGCGAGCAAGATCGGCCGGCTTCCCGAGGGCTGGGCCCGATGAAAGCAGCGCCGGCGACAGAACCGGCGAATCGACTGTCGAGGCCAGCCGCTCGGCTTCGCTGCGGGGCCATGACGTCGCGTTCGAGCTGAAACGTAAGGCAAGTTCGGGCTGGTCGCTGCGGAACTCGATCAGCCTTGGGTCCACTTCGAGGGAGACGTCGATATCGGGCCGCAACTGGCGAAACCGGTTGAGCCGGGGTACCAGCCAGACGGATGCAATCGACGGCTCGACGCTGACACGAACCACGGCCTGCGCGGGAACCGCGACCAGTTCCGAGAGTAGTTTGTCGATGTCGTCGAAACTTCTGACCAGTTGAGCAAGCAGCCGACGGCCTGCATCCGTCAGTTCGACGCGGCGATGGTGCCGTTCGAAAAGCGGTTGGCGCAGGAAGGTTTCGAGTTCGCGAATCTGCCGGCTGATCGCCGCCTGCGAGACGAAAAGCTCCTCGGCGGCGTTGCTGAAGCTCAAATGCCGCCCCGCCGCCTCGAAGCTCCTCAACGCCGTAAGGGGCAAGCGTCCACGCTTCATTTCGCATAACCCAGGATTATCCGAAACGGAATTATACTCGTTTGAAGGCGAAGGCCAGCGGCGGTCTAATCGTCTTCAAGGAGATGCCGCCATGATGCAGTTGCTTGAGATCCTTGGCGACGTCATACGGATCGCGACGTTCCAATGGCGCGACGAAAGACGCGCTACAAGGCATCACGAAGAATGGTCTCATCCTGGCCGCTGGGCGCCGCCAGCCGACCGACGGCCATTTCGCCGTTCCCGCCCGTGACCGCACGGCGATCGGGATTGCGTTCTCTGGTGCAAGCGCACATCTATCAGCTGGAAAACGCGGAGATCGCAGTGGGCGACCAGCACAGGCATGCGCATACAGCCGGAGCGTCGAGGCGCGGCCGCAACTGGCCCGGCCCCTGGCGCAAGACGCCGGGCCGCTTGCTCGGCACCTCGGTCGTGCGGTTTTACCAGCTGACGCTGTCCGGCTTTGTCGGCAATTCCTGCCGCCATCTGCCGACCTGTTCGGAATACGCGCATGAGGCGATCGCCCGCCATGGCCTTTGGGCCGGCGGCTGGATGGGGTTGTTCCGCGTGCTGCGCTGCGGCCCATTCGGCACGCATGGCATCGATCTGGTTCCGGAAGCGCTGGCGGACCGTTACGTCTGGTTCATGCCCTGGCGTTATTGGCGGGTCGGCCGCAAGCGCGGCGGAGCGCAGGGCTAGGGTGGCTGGTCACACCGCGCTGTTTACGCTCCGGTAGGGTTAACGCAAGCCTGCACAACAACTGCGCATTTGAGACAAAATCGAGACAAGAGACCTCGCTAAGCCCGCTCGCGAACCCCCTTCTGGAGCGAGCAGAAAATGCGCAATGTCGATCGTCTTCCCTTTATCATGGCTGGTGTCCTGTTCCTGCTCGCCTGGCTGCTGGGATTTCCGATGCGCGCGCAATCGGCGCCGCTAGCGGATGTGCAGTGCACGCTGATCGCCGATGCCCAGAGCGGCAAGACGCTTTACCAGGACGGTATCTGCGACCAGCGCTTCAGCCCGGCCTCCACGTTCAAGGTGCCGCTTTCGCTGATCGGCTACGACGCGGGCATCCTTGTCGATGAACATACCCCGGCATGGGACTACAAGCCCGAGTTCAACGCGGTGAAACGCGACCAGAAAACCGTCGATCCGACGATCTGGGAACGTGATTCCATCATCTGGTTCTCGCGCGAGATCACCCGCAAGCTCGGAACTCAGAAATTTGCCGGCTACGTATCGAAGTTCAACTATGGCAACAAAGACGTTTCCGGCAATCCCGGCAAGAATGACGGGCTCACCCATTCCTGGGTCAACTCCTCGCTTAAGATCACGCCAGTCGAACAGGTTGCCTTCCTGCGGCAACTGCTCGCCGGCACAATGCCGGTGTCGGCCAAGGCGCATGAAATGACACGCGCCATCATGCCGAACTTCAAGGCTGCGGACTGGGCCGTTCAGGGCAAGACCGGCACGACCAGGCTGGGCGCGGGCGGCAAGGACAAGCGCTCGCTCGGATGGTTTGTCGGCTGGGCTGGGAAAGACGGCCGCCAGATCGTGTTCGCCCGGCTCGTCGTCGATACGAAACGCACCGACTTGCCGAAGGGGTTGGCGACACGGGCCGCGTTCCTGAAGGATCTGCCACGGCTGATTAAGTGAGCCGGGCTTTACGGCGGCGGCATCTGCTCATAAAAGACTGCCGCCGCCGACACATCCGGCACCCTGGCAGGTCGCAGCCCCGAACCGCTGATGATCTGCATTTACCACCCGCGCTCGTTTGCGGGACTGGATAGGAGAACCATATGCTGAATTCCGTTTCCCTGACATTTCCCGATGGCTCCGTGCGCGACTACGACGCGGCGATGACCGGTGCGGGTCTCGCCGAATCGATCTCGAAGTCGCTGGCCAAGAAGGCCGTGGCCTATGCCATTGATGGCACGGTGCGCGACCTCAGTGATCCCCTGGGCAAATCCGGCAAGGTGGAGATCATCACCCGCGACGATCCGCGCGCGCTGGAACTCATCCGCCATGACACCGCGCACGTGCTGGCGGAAGCCGTGCAGGAGATATGGCCGGGAACGCAGGTGACCATCGGACCGGTGATCGAGAACGGATTTTATTACGACTTTGCCCGCAACGAGCCGTTCACCCCGGACGATTTCCCGGTGATCGAGAAGAAGATGCGCGAGATCATCGCGCGCAACAAGCCGTTCACCAAGGAGGTCTGGTCGCGCGACAAGGCAAAAAAGGTCTTTGCCGACAAGGGCGAGCGCTACAAGCTCGAACTGATCGATGCCATTCCCGAGGACCAGGATCTCAAGATCTATGCGCAGGGCGACTGGTTCGATCTCTGCCGCGGTCCGCACATGGCCTCGACCGGCCAGATCGGCAACGCCTTCAAGCTGATGAAGGTGGCCGGCGCCTATTGGCGCGGCGATTCCAACAATCCGATGCTGACGCGCATCTACGGCACGGCCTGGGCCGACCAGGCGCAGCTCGAAGCCTACCAAACGATGCTGGAGGAGGCCGAGAAGCGCGACCACCGCAAGCTCGGCCGCGAAATGGACCTTTTCCATTTCCAGGAAGAGGGGCCGGGCGTGGTCTTCTGGCACGCCAAGGGCTGGAAGATGTTCCAGAACCTGGTCAACTACATGCGGCGCCGGCTCGACGAGCAGGGCTACCAGGAGGTCAACGCCCCGCAGGTGCTCGACAAGAGCCTGTGGGAGACGTCAGGCCACTGGGGCTGGTACCGCGACGCCATGTTCAAGGTGACGGTCGCCGGCGATGAAACCGACGATGACCGCATCTTTGCGCTGAAGCCGATGAACTGCCCGGGCCACGTGCAGATTTTCAAACATGGGCTGAAATCCTATCGCGACCTGCCGGTGAAGCTGGCGGAGTTCGGCAATGTGCATCGCTACGAGCCGTCGGGCGCGCTGCACGGGCTGATGCGCGTGCGCGGCTTCACGCAAGACGATGCGCATATCTTCTGCACCGAGGAACAGCTGGCGGCCGAGTGCCTGCGCATCAATGACCTGATCCTGTCGACCTATGCCGATTTCGGTTTCGACGAAATCAGCGTCAAACTGTCGACGCGGCCCGAAAAGCGCGTCGGCACGGACGAGGCCTGGGATCATGCCGAGGCGATCATGGGCGGCGTGCTGGAGACGATCAGGACAAGGTCCGGCAATCGGATCAAGACCTCGATCAATCCGGGCGAGGGCGCCTTCTACGGGCCGAAGTTCGAATATGTGTTGAAGGATGCCATCGGCCGCGAATGGCAATGCGGGACGACGCAGGTCGACTTCAACCTGCCGGAGCGTTTTGGCGCCTTCTACATCGGCTCGGATTCGGAAAAGAAGCAGCCGGTCATGGTGCACCGCGCCATATGCGGTTCGATGGAGCGTTTCCTCGGCATCCTGATCGAGAACTATTCCGGCCATTTCCCGCTATGGTTCGCGCCGCTGCAGGTGGTGGTGGCGACGATCACTTCGGACGCCGACAGCTATGCGACCGAGGTCGTGGCAAAGCTGAAGGCCGCCGGGCTGTTGGCGGAAGCCGATCTGCGCAACGAGAAGATCAACTACAAGGTTCGTGAGCACAGCCTGGCCAAGGTGCCGGTCATTCTCGTCTGCGGCAAGCGCGAGGCGGAGGAGCAGACGGTCAACATCCGCCGGCTCGGCTCGCGCGATCAGGAATCGCTTGGTCTTGCCGAAGCAATCGAACGGCTGACCGAAGAAGCGATCACGCCTGATCGCCGACGCAAGCGCGCTGCTTGAATCGGAGTGTTTTTCGATCGAATGGCGGTGGAGCGATCCACCGCCATTTTCATATCCCTGTCACGGCAACGTTGTAACGAGCCCCTATGCTCAAGCTGAAATCGCGCGAACGACCGTTCCCAGAGCTTTCCTACGCCAATCCGCACCAGCCGGCGCTGGCGCGCTGGATCATCCATTCGGTCGAAGGCCTGTCGGGCCGCGATCGCTTTGCCGCGCTTTATGATTTCTGGCGCCGCCAGGTGGTGCCGACGGGCGAGCGTGTGTTCAGCCGCATGCTGGACCTCATCGACGTGGGCGTGCGAATTCCCGACCAATGGCCGCCCGCGCAATTGCCCGACACGCCACTGGTGATCGTCGCCAACCATCCCTTCGGCATCGGCGACGGCATTGCCGTGCTATCGCTGGCAGAGCAACTCGGCCGGCCTTTCCGGGTGATGATCCACAAGGACCTGCTCAGGATCCGCGAGATGGAGCCCTATTCGCTGCCGATCGACTTTTCCGAGACCAAGGACGCGGTGAAGAACAACATGGCGGTGCGCCATGAGGCGGTCCGGCTGCTCAGGGAAGGTGTCACCATTGTGGTGTTTCCGGCCGGCGGTGTCGCCACTGCGCCCAAGGGTTTTGGCCGCGCGCGCGACCTGCCGTGGAAGATGTTTCCGGCCCGTCTCGTCCAGGAGGCCAAGGCATCGGTCATCCCGATGCATTTCTCCGGCCAGAACGGCAGGCTTTTCCATCTCGTCAGCGGGCCGATGAACATGGCCGAGCGCGACGGGCGGGTGGCCAAATTCGTCGGCAAGGCCTCGCTGACCTTGCGCACCTCGCTGCTCATTCGTGAATTCGCGCGGCTGTCCGGCAGGGCGATCGACGTGCGCGTCGGCAACGTGCTGAGCTGGGACGAGCTGGAGCCGTTGCGCGACCGCAAAACGTTGCTCGATCGTCTCTATCGCGGTGTGTTCGACCTGGCGCCGAGCCTGCCGCGCCGTCGCATTCCGTTCCTCCCGGCGCGAACCAAGCTCGCCGCCTGAAGGCTAATCGGCGCCTTCCTCGGGATCCATCGCTGCTGCTTCGGTGGCGAGAACCTCAATTTCCTGGTTCTGCCCGCCAACGACCGTGAAATCCTTCTGGTAGATGCGATCGCGGTTCTTGGCGATGATGGTGTAGTCGCCTTCGGCCAGCACCATCGAGGCGAAGGCGCCGACGGTTTCCTTGATCGGATCGCCGGATTCGTTGAGCAGCGACCACGAGGTGTCGGCAATCGCTTCGCCGCCCGTCTCGCGTACCAGCTTCATGGTGATTTCAGCGGCGTGATGCTCGACGGTGGCTTCCGTCAGCTTGCCCGCCTCGACGCGGATATCGGATCGGATGACGGCGTTGACCGCGCCGTAAGTCGAGACGACATGATAGATGCCGGCATTGAGCCGCACGACGCTGTTGGGTTCGACATCGGGAATAATCAGCGCGCGGTCGCCATTGGCCTCGGCGGTGCCCTCATAGATCGAAAAGCGCAGTTTCTTCGGCGGTATGCGCACGCCGCCGGACAGAACCGCGTCCAGCTTCAGGCCGCCGGCATCGAGCACGAGGCTTTCTCGCTTGGCTTCCTTGCCGACGGTGATGCGCTTGGTGGCGCCGGCGCGGCCATAGGAAGCGTGGACCAGGTAACTGCCGGGCTCGAGCTGGAAGACGGCGCTGCCGCCATGGGAGGAGGCGACCATCGGCAATTTGCCGTTCACCGCTTCGGGCTTGAAGACACGCCAGACTAGCCCACGTGTGATGTCGGTGCCCTTGTCGGTCAACTGGGCCGAGAGCGTAATGGCGCCACCGCCGCCAAGCGCCAGCGGGGTCTCGCTCTTCGGCGTTGCATAGCTCGAAATTCCGGGAAGTTTCAGGTCGCCGACGCCGTCCTTTTCCTGCGCGACAGCCATGGAGACCGGCAGCAGGAACAGCGCGGCGCAGAGCCGAACCAGGAAAAGACGCAGTCGCCCCTCAAACATGCCTTGCGTTGAAGCCCATGGCGGTGGCAATTTCAAGGCTTAAGAGTCCGATCCGAGACTCTTCAGCCCGGCGTTTGCGCGCCTTTGCCCGAGCCGCCCGAATTCCCGATGGTGCGCTTCAGCTCAAAACAGAGTGTTTCAGGAGACTTGCGCCCATGGCGTCGCCGATCATCGACTTTCTATTGACCCGAAATTCAGCGCCGATACCCGACCTCAGGGAACCGGCGCCCAGCGACGCCGATATCGCCACGATGATCACCGCCGCCACACGCGTGCCCGACCATGGACGGCTCGAACCCTGGCGCTTCATCCTTTATCGCGGCGAAGCCCGCATCGAGATCGGCAAAAAACTAGCGGCCTTGGCCGAACAGCGCGAGGGGCCGTTGCCGGAAGGCCGTCGCAACCAGGAACTGGCGCGGTTCTCGCGCGCCCCGCTGGTGATCGGTGTCGTATCCATTCCGAGGGAGAACCCAAAAATCCCCCAATGGGAGATGTTCCTGTCCGGAGGCATGGCGGCGATGAACCTGATGATCGCGGCCAATGCGCTGGGCTACGGCACGAACATGATCAGCAACTGGTATTCCGACGTGCCGGAGGGCAGGGCGATTCTCGGACTGGCGCCGCAGGAGCGCGTCGTCGGTTTCGTCCATATCGGCTCCTACGCCGGTCCGGCGCCGGAGCGGCCACGGCCCGATCCGGCCAAGCTCTACACCGATTACGCCGGACCTTGGGCGGGCTGAATGTTCTACGAGCCGTCCAAGGGGCATGGCCTGCCGCACGATCCTTCGAAGGCGATCGTCGCGCCGCGCCCGATCGGCTGGATATCGACGCTGAACCAGGCCGGCGAGGTCAATCTGGCGCCATACTCCTTCTTCAACGCCTTTTCGACGCGACCTTTCATTGTCTGGTTTTCCTCGGAGGGTGAGAAGGACAGCGCCTCGTTTGCCCAGGAAACCGGCGAGTTCGTCGCCAATCTGGTCAGCCGCGATCTTGCGGACAAGATGAACTACACATCCGTCGACGCACCGCGTGGCGTCAACGAGTTCATCTATGCCGATCTCGCCATGGCGCCCTCGCGTCTCGTCAAGCCGCCGCGCGTGGCGGCTGCACCAGCGGCGCTCGAATGCCGGGTGACGGAAGTGTTTCGCCCGAAGGCGCTGGACGGATCACCGACGAGTGCCTTTGTGGTCGCCGGTGAGGTGATCGGCGTTCACATCGACGATGCTTTCCTGAAAGACGGCCTGTTCGACATCACCAAGGCCGGCAATGTCGCGCGTCTCGGTTATATGGATTACGCCAGCGTCGACGAGGTCTTTTCGATGCGGCGGCCACGCTGGGGCAAGGAGTAGCCGTCAGGCGGATATCCCGGCCGCTTTCGCGCGGGCCAGAAGGCGTTCGGCCAGCCGCAGATGCGGACGGTCGAACATCTTGCCGTCGATGCCGACGACGCCCGGATTTCCGGCCGCCTCGAAGGCCACCACGATAGCCGCCGATTGTCTCACCGCCTCGGCAGAGGGCGTGAAGGCGGTGTTGATGACGGGCACCTGATCGGGGTGGATCGCCATTTTGCCGGTGAAACCGTCACGCTCGGCGTCGGCACATTCCGCGGCGAAGGCCACCATGTCGCGAAAGCCAGGAAATACGGTGTCGATCGCGGCGACTTCCGCGGCTCCGGCCGCGAGAATGGTCGTCAGGCGGGCGTGACGGAAGAGATCGGTGTAGCGGCCGTGCTCGTCGCGGGCAGAGCGTGCGCCGATCGCGGCCGAAAGGTCTTCCGCGCCCCAGGTGAGACCGGCGAGCCGTGCGCTTGTCCCGGCATAGGTGGCGGCGGCGAGCACGCCCGCCGGAGTTTCGGTGATGATCGGCAGGATTTTTATCGACCCGTCGGGCAGGCCGTTTTCGGCTTCCCAAACCCTGAGCTTGGCCGCGAGCTGCTGCACATCCTGGCCGCTGTTCGATTTAGGCAGCATGATGCCGTCCGGTCTTGCCGGAACGAGCTTGGCAAGATCATCGTCCGTCATTCCGGTCGAGAGGTCGTTGACCCTGACATAAAGCGCCGAGTTGGTTTGCCCCCCGCGTTCGAGGATAAAGCGCGCCGCGATCTCGCGCGCCCGCGCCTTGTTCTGCGGCGCCACGGAGTCTTCGAGATCGACGATAACCACGTCGGCGCCGGCGCCAAATCCCTTTTCCAGCTTCCGTTCGGAATCGCCTGGAACGAATAGCAGCGAGCGCATCAGTCTGCCTTCTTCAGCATCATCGCTTGCCTGATGCATTTGGCGACCAGATCGCCATGCTGGTTGTAGGCGCGGTGCTCGAATTCGACGATGCCGCGGTCGGGCTTCGACCTGGATTCGCGCACCGAGACGACAGATGTTTCGACGCGGATGGTGTCGCCATGGAAGACCGGGTGAGGAAACACGGTTTCCTTCATGCCGAGATTGGCAACCGTCGTGCCGACCGTGATGTCGTTGACCGAAATGCCGATCATCAGGCCGAGCGTGAACAGCGAGTTGACCAGCGGCTTGCCCCATTCGCTCCTAGCGGCGAAATCGAAGTCGATATGCAGCGGCTGCGGGTTCAGCGTCATCACCGAAAACAGCATGTTGTCGCTCTCGGTGACAGTCTTGCGCAGCGTGTGCCGGAAGACATGGCCGACAACAAACTCCTCCAGATATAGCCCGGCCATCTTCCGCCTCCTGCGCTGTCTACGGTTGATAGGCGCTGCTTCAGGCGCTCGCAAGCCAGTTAATGAACATGGTGAACCGTTCGTAAACCATTTCTGCCTACCCTTCTCACGGGGCCGGAAACCTTCCGGCATGGGGCGTAAGCAGACGGGCATGGTAGTTGTTTCGCATTTCCTGAAATGGATCTACACGGCCAGGGTTTCGGAGCGCGCCGCCGCCGCTCATGCGCTGGCCCGAGCCTATGTCAATTGCGAATTGCCGTTCGAGGATCGCTGCGCCGCCGAGGCCGCGCTGACGCTGCTGCTCGACGACGCCTCGTCGAAAGTGCGGCTGGCGATGGCGGAAGCGTTCTCGATGAGCCATCACGCGCCGTTGCAGATCATCAGTGCGCTTGCCGCCGATCAGCCGGAGGTCGCCGGTGTCGTGCTGGCGCGCTCGCCGCTGCTCACCGACGCCGACCTGATCAATCGTGTGGCGGCGAGCCAGAAGGCAACGCAGAAGCTGATCGCCGACCGGCCTTCCGTCTCGATGGCGCTTTCGGCGGCCATCGCCGAGGTCGGCGAGGCGGAGGCATGCGCCGTGCTTTTGGCCAACAGCGGCGCCGACATCGCGTCACTCAGCTTCCGGCGCATGGCGGAACGCCACGGGCATCTGCCTCTGGTGCGCGAGGCGTTGATATCGGACATCAGGCTGCCTGCCGATTGCCGGCATATGCTGCTCGTCAAGCTCGGCGAGACATTGAAGACATCGCCGCTGGTCATGGCATTGATGGGAGCCGCGCGTGCCGACAGGGTCATGCGCGATGCTTGCGTCAAGGCCTCGGTGACGCTGATCGAGGGCACGCGCCAAGAAGAGCACGCGGCGCTGATCGAGCATCTCAGGCTGCGCGGCGATCTGACCGCGAGCTTCCTGATCCGCACCATCGCGCACGGCAAGGTCGATTTCTTCGGTTCGGCGCTGGTGGCGCTCAGCCAGCAGTCCGAACCACGGGTGAGGGCGCTGCTGGCCGGCGGGCACGACGTGGCCCTGCAGGCGCTGTTCCGTAGTGCCGGCATGGCTGCCGGCACGCATGCCGTCATCCTGCGCGCCCTGAAGATCTGGCGCGAGGTCGCCAGCGGCAAGCGCGTCGCCGGCGTGCAGGAAGTCAGTTGGCTGATGCTCAAGGAATTGGGCGGGCAATCCGCCGAAGGCGATCTTGCCGCATTGATCAAATCGATCCACCTAGACGCCCTGCGTGAGAACGCACGCGGCCATGCACTGGCGATCGCCGCTGCCTAGGTTTTCTCCCTCGCGAAGAAATCCGGGAAATCTTCCATCGCCGCGGCGATGATGCGCAGGGACGCCGCGATCTGCAGCATGTCGCCGGTGGCGTTTCGCTGGGCGATGCCTGCCGCATACTGCCGGGCGACGGCAATGGTCGCTGTTTGCGGATCCCCAGGGGCTCGGAAAAGCAGCTCGCGCGCCAGTCCCCTCAGGAAGGTGGCGATTGAAAGCGTCGTTTCCGATGGGAGGGCATGGTTTTGGCTGGCCGTGCGCAGCCGCAGGATTTCCAGGCCGACCGTGACGGAAGCGACGCCGCCGCCCAGCACCGCCTCGCCCTTCCTGCCGGAATTCTGCACCAGCGGCATCAACTGATTGACCCGGTCGTAAGCGAGGCTCTCGAAGGCTGAGCGCCTCGGCACGCGCTCATGCAGGCAAAGCCGCGCCAGATCCTCCCGCATGGCCCGCACGATGCGGTCGGCCGCGAGCCATGGATCGGCCGGCAATACGACGATGAAGACGCCGATGGCCAAGAGGATGCCGACCAGGATCGATGCCGAGCCGGCGAAGAAGGGGCCGGGATCGTAGGTCATCGCCTGATGTGGGCTGAGGAAGGCCAGGAAGTTGATGGCGAAGGCCGTCGCCACGCCGACATAGCGCGGATTGGCCATGGCGAGTGCCGCCGGCACCATGATGGGCACGACGAACAGCATGAACCAGCCGAAGCCGGGCAGAGCGGGGAGCGCAACCTGGCCGACGAGAAAGGCAAAAGGCAAAGCGAGCAGCGTTCCCTTGAAGAACCCCCAGGATACCTGCACGGGGTCGGGACGAGCGGCAAACAGGCTCGACACGACGGCAACGAGGATGACGGTGCCGGCCGCTTCCGACCACTTCGTCGTCAGCCAGAAGGCCGCGACCAGAAGCGTGGCAACGGCCGCGCGGATGGCGTTGCGCGTAGCACCGGGATAGTCGCGATGCACCACCAGGGCCGGCTGCTGGCTGCCGGGACCTGGACGGCGCGTGACCGGCGCGCGCAAGGCGTCGAGGCCACGCAGCACCTGTTTCAGCGCCTCGGCGAAATCGGCCGCTATGGTAAGGCGGGTAATGGTGCCGACCCTGTCCTCACCCGGCTCGATCGAGGCGTCGGGCATTTGCCTGGCCCTGATCGAGATCGCGTCGAGCCGCGCCACCCAGGATGAGGTATCGTCCAGCGCTCCCGGCTTGGCTGCCAGTTCGCTGACAAGGGCCTGCAGTTCCGAGCGCACCGGGATGAGGGCGGCGTTTTTGGGAGCGGCATGCGAATAGAGCGCGCGCGCCGCCGAAAGAGCCGAGAGCAGTTGTCCGATGGTGCGCCGCACCGGATGCGCGCGCGGCGCGAAGCTCGGCGCTTCGAGCCTGGCATAGGCGCGCATCTCGCCAAGCGTCTGGGTATCGGCGACAAGCTTTCGGTGCAGGCCGATCAGCGTTGCCCGGTCGCCGCCTGAAAACGCACCGCCGGCATAGGTGGCGAGGTCGAGAATGCAGCGTTTCAGCCGCGAGACGATGGCGTCGCTGGCCAGTTTTGGCAGGATCAGCCGACTGGTGAGGCCGGCGCAGACGATGCCGAGCACGATCTCGGCACAACGCGCGATCGCGAGGTCGACGACCAAATGCGATTGTCCGAAAGCGGGCAGGCCGATGATCATTGCGGTGTAGCCTGCAAGAGCCGCGCCATAGGCTTCGGGATTGCGCAGCAGCGACGAGACGAAGGTGCAAATGCCAATCCAGACAGCAAGCACCGTAACCAGGATCCAGGGGCCGGTGCCGAATGCCGTGGTGATGCCGATTGCCGCGACACCGCCGGCCAGCGTGCCGAGCAGGCGGTAGAAGCCTTTCGCCAGCACCATGCCGGCAACCGGCTGGGCGACGATGAACACCGTCATCATCGCCCATTGCGGATGGTCGAGCTTCAGCGCGTAAGCGGCCAGCAATGCGATCATGCCGGCCGAAACGGTGCGCAGCGCGAAAATCCAGTCCGAGCGTGTCGGTTGCGTCAGCCCGGCCAGGCTCGTCTCGAAATAGGTTTTCAGCCGCGCCCAGGTCACATGCTGGTCTCCATGTCAGGAACGCAAGCTAAACGCGCCAGCGGCTAGATATCCAGCACTTCCGTCTCGGCGAACTCGGCGCGTTCCTGGATGAAGCGGAAACGGGCTTCGGGCTTGGTGCCCATCAGCTCGTCGACCCTGTCCTTGGTGGCGGAATCGACTTCGTTCACATCGACCCTGAGCAAGGTGCGCTTCCTTGGATCCATGGTGGTTTCCTTGAGCTGCGCGGCCATCATTTCGCCCAGGCCCTTGAAGCGGCCAAGCTCGACCTTGCCGCGCCCGGTGAATTCGGTGCGCAGAAGCTCGTCCTTGTGGGCGTCGTCGCGGGCATAGGCGACCTTGCCGCCTTGCCTGATCGAGTAAAGCGGCGGCACCGCCAGATAGAGATGGCCGCCGCGCACCAGCGCCGGCATCTCCTGGTAGAAGAAGGTGATCAGCAGCGATGCGATGTGTGCGCCGTCGACGTCGGCGTCGGTCATGATGATGACGCGGTCGTAGCGCAAATCCTCGTCACGGTATTTTGACCGCGTGCCGCAGCCGAGCGCCTGGATCAGGTCCGATATCTGCTGGTTGGCGGCCAGCTTGTCATTGCCGGCACTGGCGACGTTGAGGATTTTTCCGCGCAGCGGCAAGACAGCCTGGCTGGCACGATCGCGCGCCTGCTTGGCCGAGCCGCCGGCGGAATCGCCTTCGACGATGAAGAGTTCGGCACCCGCCGCCGCGTTCTGCGTGCAGTCGGCGAGCTTGCCCGGCAAGCGCAGCTTGCGCACCGCGCTCTTGCGCGACACTTCCTTTTCCTGGCGGCGGCGCACCCGTTCGTCGGCGCGCGCGATCACCCAGTCGAGCAGCTTCGAGGCTTCCTGCGGATTGTCGGCCAGCCAGTGGTCGAACGGGTCGCGGATCGCGGTCTCGACGATGCGTATCGCTTCGATCGTCGCCAGCCTGTCCTTGGTCTGGCCGACGAATTCCGGCTCGCGGATGAACACCGACAGCATGCCGGCGGCCGAAATCATGACGTCTTCCGAGGTGACGATCGAGGCGCGCTTGTTGCCGACGAGGTCGGCATAGGCGCGCAGGCCGCGCGTCAGCACGTTTCGGAAGCCGGCTTCGTGGGTGCCGCCTTCACCGGTCGGGATGGTGTTGCAGTAGGAATTGATGAAGCCGTCGCCACCGAACCAGGTCACCGCCCATTCGAGCGAGCCATGGCCGCCTTGCTTGTCGCTCTTGCCGGCGAAGATTTCGCGCGTCACCTGGAATTCATCGCCGAGCGACGCCTTCAGATAATCCTTGAGGCCGCCTGGGAAATGGAATTCCGCCTTGGCCGGTGTCTGATCCTTTTCCCTGATCAGGGAGGGATCGCAGGTCCAGCGGATCTCGACGCCGCCAAACAGGTAAGCCTTCGAACGCGTCATGCGGTAGAGACGCGCCGGCTCGAAGGCCGCGCCCTTGCCGAAAATCTGTTCGTCGGGGTGGAAGCGGATTTTTGTGCCGCGACGGTTGTGGACTTCGCCGAGCTGCTCCAGTCCGGTCACCGGGACGCCGCGCGAAAAGCGCTGGCGATAGAGCTGGCGCCCACGTGCCACCTCGACCTCGAGATGATCCGACAGGGCGTTGACGACGGAGACGCCAACGCCGTGCAGGCCGCCGGATGTTTCGTAGACCTTGGAGTCGAACTTGCCGCCCGAATGCAGCGTCGTCATGATGACTTCGAGCGCCGGCTTCTTGAATTTTGGGTGCATGTCGACCGGAATGCCGCGGCCATTGTCGGTAACCGTGAGATGGCCGTCGGCGGAGAGTTCGACATCGATGAAGGTGGCGTGGCCGGCAACCGCTTCGTCCATCGAATTGTCGATGACCTCGGCGAACAGATGGTGCATCGCCTTGTCGTCGGTGCCGCCAATATACATGCCTGGCCGGCGGCGCACCGGCTCAAGGCCCTCAAGCACCTCGATGTCGGCGGCGCTGTAGCCCTCGCTGCCATCCTTGGTTGCGGCTGGACGCCTGGCGGCCGCCTGTACCAGCGGATCCGCCGGGCGCGCCGGCGTGCGAACCGGCTGCGGCTGTTTTTCCAGATTGCCGAAAAGATCGTTGTTGTCGTCCATGCCTGCCATAGAGTCCAAGCTGCGAATCACCCCGTCGATACTGCCACGCTTTTCAGCGCCAAGCGACGGAGGTTCCTGTTACGTTCGGGGATTTAACTGCTCTTACCCTAAAACCATTCGATAACCAAGCGGGCGGAAATAGGTCAAATGCCGCCGCGCAATATTCCTGATTCTTTAACAATGCCGCCTAGCGTGAGCCCAACATAACAAGAAACTACGGGCATCAGGGGTTTTCGGCGTGAGGGGCAAGGCCATAACGATGATCGGCATCGCCGCCGTTTTCGGCGCGATCTCGATCTTTGCCGCGGATTTCTGGGTCAAGAGCCAAGCGAAGGCCGATGCCCAGGAGAAAACGGCCTCGATCGCCGCTCCGGCCGCGCCCAGGATCGAGTTCAAGACCATCGTGGTGGCGAACGCGCCGTTGCGCTACGGCATGGAGCTCGACCGCGCCAAGCTCAGCGAAATCCCGTGGCCGCAGGATTCCCTTCCGCAGGGCGCCTTTGCCACCATCGATGGATTGCTCGGCGAAGGCGGCCGGGTCGCGCTGTCGCCGATCGAGATCAACGAGCCGGTGCTGCTCGCCAAGCTGTCGGGACCGAACGGCCGCGCGACGCTGTCCAACATGCTGACGCCCGGAATGCGGGCGGTCACCATCCGCACCGACGAGATCGCCGGCGTCGGTGGCTTCGTGACGCCGGGCGACCGGGTCGATGTCGTGCTGACGCGCGATGCCGGCGAAATCCAGGAAGTCGCCAAGAACGCGCAAGGGGCTGCCGGTTCGACCATCACCTCGGAGATCGTCGTTGCCGACGCCAAGGTGCTCAGCGTCGGGCAGGGCGCCGACGAGCGCCAGACGACGCCGCAGGTGGCCAATTCCGTGACCCTCGAGGTGACGAGCGACGGCGCGCAGAAAGTGGCGCTTGCCCGCACCGTCGGAACGCTGTCGCTGTCGCTGCGCTCCGCCAGCGAAGGCGGCGATGGCAAGAACGGCGTCACCACCATCTCTTCCTTCGGCGGATCCGTCGCTTCCAAGACGCAGGCCGTGGCCGGCTCCTTGTTCGATGCCATAGCGAAGGAGCCGGAGAAGCCGAAATTCAAGACGATCATCGTGACGCGCGGCACGCAGGCCGAGGAATATCAGGTTCCAACGCGGGACCAGAAGTAAAGACCGGTGGGGACCGGGCGGGACGGGACAATGTTGATGCGTACCCTATATCGAATGACGGCTCGGTCGCGCTTGGTGCGCGCCCTGGCGATGGCGTTTACCCTGGCTGCCAGCGGCGTGCTTGCCTTGCCCGGAGCGGCGAAGGCGGACAACGACATCGTCTATGTCTCGTCGACCAAGAATGCGTCGATCAAGGTTGCCAAGGGCAAGCCCAAGACGATCATGACGAGCGCGGCCTTCTACCAGATCGTCATCGGTGATCCGGAGATCGCCAACGTCAACCCGCTGACCGACAAATCCTTCTATGTGCTGGGCAACAATCTCGGCACCACCGGCATTGCGCTGTTCGACCAGAACAAGCAGCTCGTCGGCACCGTGGACATCGAGGTGACGCTCGACACCGACCAATTGGCGAACACTATCCGTGCCAGTGTGCCGGACGCCAAGATCAAGGTCGGCTCGGCCAACGGCCGTGTCGTGCTGTCGGGTGAGGCGGATGACGCGGTTGCAGCGGATAAGGCAAGCAAGATCGCCAGCCGCTTTTCCGGCAATGAGGAAGTGATCAACTCGGTCAATATCTCTTCGTCGCAGCAGGTTCAGCTCAATGTCCGGTTCGTCGAGATCAACCGCCAGGCAGGGCAGGACCTGGGCGCGAAATACAGCGCCAATTTCGCCTACGGCTTCGGCGGTCGCGACATTTCACTGGATCCGGGCACGGTCCCAGCGGCGGGGACCGGCGAGATCATCGGCCGACTGCTGTCGAACGGCGTCTCGATCGACATTGCCATTAAGGCGCTGGAAGAGCGCGGCCTTGCCCGTCGGCTGGCTGAGCCGAACCTGATCGCGCGTTCAGGGGAGACAGCGAGCTTCCTGGCCGGCGGCGAATTTCCGATCCCGGTTTCGGAGGACAACGGCAAGATTTCGGTCAGCTACAAGAAATATGGCGTTAGCCTGGATTTCAAGCCGACCGTACTCAAGGACGGGCTGGTGAGCCTTGACATCGCGCCGGAAGTCTCCTCGATCGATGCGTCGGCGTCCTACAATATCGGCAACATTTCCGTGCCCGGCTTCATCGTGCGCCGCGCCAAGACCTCGGTCGACCTGAAGAACGGCCAGAGCTTCATGATCGCCGGGCTTTTGCAGTCCCAGAACGACATTACCACGTCTCGCATTCCCGGCCTTGGCAAGATGCCGGTGCTTGGAGCGCTGTTTTCGTCGAAATCCTATCAGCGGCGCGAGACCGACCTGGTCATCATCGTCACGCCCTATCTGGTCAAGCCGGTCGATCCGTCGAAGAAAATGGCTGAGCCGACCGATGGCACGCAGCCAGCCAGCAATGTCGACTATTTCCTCAACAACACCGAGGAGGTGAAGGCGCCGGATACGGGCCGCGCGCTGGCGCTGGCCGACGGCAGTGCCGCACGGGCCGCTCCTGCCACCAAGGTCGGTCATTTCCTCGACCTGCCCAAGGACTGAGCCATGCGTCTGATCCTGAGATCGTGTATCGCCCTGCTTCTTGCCGGCCTGGCAAGCGGCTGCACCAGCGACGACTACGTGCGCAGCGAGGGGGTGACGTCCGGCGCCGGCGAGGCGCAGGCCGCCAACACCGTCATGCAGATGGTCGACCCGTGGAAGTACGGCGTCCAGAACACGAGACTTCTCGTGCCTGCCAAGCGCGGCAGTGCCGGACCCGTCACGCCCGATCAGGCGGCCGGTGCCAAGGCATCGCAAACGACCACCGACAACTGATCCAGACGGCGATCGACCTCACAGGCGGCGAGAATGGCAAACAGCACCAAGAAAATCCTGCTCGTATCGACAGACCGGACCTTCGCGCAGGACACGAAGACCGCCTTCGCCGCCTCCGAGATCATCCAGCTCATGACGGTGGAGAAGAACGTCACCGAGCTGCGCGGCGAGGTCCAGGAGGCTGAGTTCGGCGTTGTCATCGTCGACATGGATGCAGCGAAACTCGAGGAGATCGAGTCCCTGCAGCGCGTCATGCGCCGGCTCGAGGGCAAGGCACCGGTGGTCGTAGTCACCCAGGAGTTCAACGCCGCGGCCGTGCGCATCCTGGTGCAGCTCAAGGTCGCCGATTTCCTGGTCAAGCCGATCACCACGGCAGACCTCGTGCGTTCGGTCGTGCGGGCTCTGCAGGGACCCGGGCGCGAGGAAAACACCGAGTCGCAGATCTATACCTTCATGCCCGCCGCCGGCGGCGTCGGCACCACGACGTTGGCACTGCAGACCGCGTTCCAGCTGCATCATTCGGTGACGCGCGGCGCCTCGACCTGCGTGGTCGACCTCAATTTCCAGCAAGGTGCCTGCGCCGAATATCTCGATCTCGAGCCGCGTTTCGACATCACCGAAATCGAGAACCAGCCTGAGCGCCTCGACCGGCAACTGCTCGATGTGATGCTGTCCAAGCACGCCAGCGGACTGTGTGTGCTGGCGGCGCCGACGCATCCGTCCGAAATGCGCTCATTCAAGACCGATGTCGTGGTGCGCATGCTGGACCTCGTTTCGGCCTATTTCGACAATGTCGTCATCGACATGCCGCGCACCTGGTTTCCGTGGACGGAAACTGTGCTGCTCGGTTCCAACAAGCTTTACATCGTTGCCGAAATGACGGTGCCGTGCCTGCGCCATACGCAGCGGCTGATCCAGGCCGTCTACGAGACCGCCGGCAAGGAAGTGAAGCCGAACGTGATCGTCAACCGTTTCGAGCAGAAGATGTTCGACAACGGCATCAAGCAGGCGGACGTCCAGGAAATCCTTGGCGAGCATTTTGTCGGCGGCATCGCCAACAACTACCGGCTGGTGCGCGAGGCGGTCGACCGCGGCGTGCCGCTGCACGAGATCGATCCCAACGCCAATGTCGTCAACGACCTGAAGAAGATCATTCTTCCGGAAGAGGCGGTGGCAACCGCGAGCAAGTCGAAGTCGCTGTTCGGCTTCGGCAGGGGCCTCTTGAAAAGGAAAGCTGGATGACCAGCCGTTTTTCCACCCTGCAGAACCGTGACGCGCGTCCGCGTCCGGCTGAATCGACGCCGGTCGCGCATCATGCAGTCGTCATCCCGACCAGCCGGAAGGCTTTGCCGGCGAAGGCGGAGGCGGCGCCGGCAAAGAATGCCAACAAGGTGCTCGATGCCCGCGTGCGCATCCACCGGATGCTGCTCGAGGAGATCAATCTCGTCGCGCTGGAGCGCTTGCCCAAGGAGGAGATGCGCCGGCAAGTGCACGATTTCGTATCGGAAAAGACCCGCCAGGAGCGGATGGCGATCAACACCGCCGAACTCGACGCGCTGGTTGACGACATCGTCGACGAGATGGTCGGCCTCGGCCCGCTCGAGCCGCTGCTCAAGGATCCCGATATCAACGATATCCTGATCAACGGCCATCAGAACTGCTTCGTCGAAAAGAAGGGCAAGCTGCAGCAGGTCCATATCCCGTTCAAGGACGAGGCGCATCTGCTCAGAATCGTCAACAAGATCGTGGCCGCCGTCGGCCGCCGCGTCGATGAATCGCAACCGATGGTCGACGCTCGCATGCTGGACGGCTCGCGGTTCAACGCAGCCATCCGCCCGGTGGCCGTAGATGGCCCGCTGGTGTCGATCCGCAAGTTCTCCAAGAACAAGCTTGGGCTGCACAGGCTGGTCGAATTCGGCGCCATCACGCAGAACATGGCCGAAGTGCTGGCCGCGGCCGTCCACGCCCGCAAGACGACGATCATTTCGGGCGGCACCGGCACAGGCAAGACGACGATGCTCAACGCGCTGTCGGCGTTCATTCCGGAAGACGAGCGGCTGATCACCATCGAGGACGCGGCGGAACTTCAATTGCAGCAGCCGCACGTCGCACGCATGGAGACGCGTCCCGCCAACATCGAAGGCCATGGCGAGCTCAAACAGCGCGACCTGGTCAAGAACGCGCTGCGCATGCGTCCCGACCGCGTCATCCTTGGCGAGTGCCGCGGCGAGGAAGCCTTCGACATGCTGCAGGCCATGAACACCGGCCACGAAGGCTCGATGGCGACCATCCACGCCAATACGCCGCGCGACTGCATTTCGCGCCTCGAGCAGATGCTGGGCATGACCGGCATGCCAATGACGGTGCAGTCGATCCGCAGCCAGATCGCCAGCGCCATCGACATCATCGTCCAGCTGACCCGACTTTCCGACGGCAAGCGCAAGGTGACGAGCGTCGCCGAGGTGACCGGCATGGAAGGCGATGTCATCCAGATGCAGGAGATCTTCCGCTTCGTGCGTACCGGCATGGAGGCCGATGGCAAGATCCTTGGCTACTACGAGGCGACCGGCATTCGGCCGCGTTTCCTGGAAGACCTGCGCGCCATGGGCATCGACTTTCCCGGACGTTATTTCGAACCCGGCCGGCCGCAGGAGTAGCCGGCGTGTTCGACGGGTTCAGCGCGATATATGTCGTCTATGCCGGAGCCGCACTGACCGGCATCATGGTGGCCGAGGCGATCTACCTGCTCTATGCCGGACGCAGCGACAAGCGCACCGCCATCAACCGGCGCATGAAACTGCAGGAAAACAAGATCAGCCAGGAGCAGGTGCTGATCCAGCTGCGCAAGGAGCGCGGTCTCGACGCGGGAACGTCGCTGTTTTCGCCCGACCGGTTCCGTGCCCTGCGCACGCAGTCGGGCATGGTGATGCCGCTTTCGAAATTCCTGACGATCACCTGCGGTGTGGCGACGGCCGTTGCCCTGGCCGCGATCTGGCGCGGGCTGCCGCTGCTGATGGGGCTCATCCTGTTCGTCGTGCTGGTGCCGTTGCTGCCGGTCATTACGATGCGCTCCATGCGCAAGCGCCGGCTGAAGCGTTTCGGCATGCAGCTGCCGGAAGCGCTGGAGCTGATCACGCGCGGTCTCAAGGCCGGTCATCCGGTGCCGGTGGCCATCGCCATGGTGTCGCGCGAGATGCCCGATCCGATCGGCACGGAATTCGGCGTCATTGCCGACGAAGTCACTTATGGTTCCGACCTGGTCACGGCGCTGAATGCACTGTTCGACCGGGTCGGCCACGAGGATCTGCCGCTGTTCATCACCGCCGTGTCGATCCAGACCAGTTCGGGCGGCAATCTGCGCGAGATCCTCGATGGGTTGTCGACGACGATCCGCGAACGCGGCAAGCTGCGACGCAAGGTGCGCGCCATTTCGACGGAAGGCCGCCTCTCGGCCTACATTTTGACGGCCGTACCGGCGCTGCTGTTCACCGCCATCATGGCCATGATGCCGGGATATTACAGCGACGTCTGGGGCGTGCCGAAGACATGGTACATGATCGGCGGCTCGGTCAGCTGGCTGATGCTGGGCAATCTGATCATGTTCAAAATGTCGAATTTCAAGTTCTGACATGCAAAGCGTCATTGAATTCCTCGCTTCCCTCGCGCCGACCTCGCTGATGCCGGTGGCCGTCCTCCTGCTTGCCGCGGGAGCGGCCGCTGTCGCCTGGCCGATGGTGGTGGCGAAGGGCGACCGCAACGACGTCAAGCGCCGGCTCAAGGTCGACCAGGGTCCGGTGGCCGCCAGAACCGAACCGGTGCAGAAGAAGAATAGCGGCGTTGTGCGCGAGCAAGCGGTAAAGAGGGCGCAGGAATTCTATGCCAAGAGCGACCCGGAAAATGTCGCTCGCCTGCGCCTGAAGCTCATCCAGGCGGGCTACATGGAGCCGCGCGCCGTCGGCATGTTCTTCCTCATCCGGTTCACGGCAATGATCGGCACGACGTTCGCGGTCTTCGTGCTCAACCGGTGGATGGCCAGTCCCGACGCGACCACGACCAGCCGGTGGACCTTCATCATCCTGTCGGGGGCCGCCGGCTATTTTTTGCCGGGCCTGGTGCTGACCCAGAAGGTGCGCGAGAAGATGCGCGAATACCGCAATGGCTTCCCCGATTTCATGGATCTGATGATCGTCTGTTCGGACGCCGGCATGAGCATGGAAGCCGGCGTCGAGCGCGTTTCGAAAGAACTCGCCAAGAGCTATCCGTCGCTCAGCCAGAACCTGCAGCTCGTGTGCTTGGAACTTCGGGCGGGACGCAGCCTGGACGACGCGCTGAAGGCGCTCGCCGATCGCCTCAGCCTGGACGAGGTACGCTCCTTCGCCACGCTCCTGCAGCAGTCGAAGGAACTCGGCACCAGCCTGTCGGGCGCGCTCAGGGTGTTTTCAGACGAAATGCGCCACAAGCGCATGTCGCTGGCCGAGGAGAAGGCCCATGCCTTGCCGGCCAAGATGTCCGTGCCGGTCGTGGTCTGCATCCTGCCGGTGGTGCTGATGATCGCGGTCATTCCCATCATCGTCAAAATGACGGCCCATTAGCTGTATTTTGAGCTGTATTTTGGAGTGCGGGCGCTGGGCCTCGCCGTGAGAACGCCGCTCGCGCCCGCGGAGATTTGAGGGGCACGCCCGGTGGTTAATGATTGCTATTCCGGAAACTGAAAGTTAGCTGCATTTCGGCACCGAAGCTTAATCGCTCTTCTGTAGTCTCTTTCCCGAAGAACGACCCGGCAAATCGGGCGACGGGGCAGGGCATGCGTCAGATAAAATTTGCGGCGATGGCCATGATGGCAGCCGTCCTAATGATCAGCGGGTGTACGACGAACAATAACGTCGACACGACCAAGACCACTGCGATCCAGCCTGAAGGGAAGGATGTCGCCACATCCGACCTGGCGGAAGGCAAGGCACAGTTTCGCGATGCCAATTATGGTCTTGCCGAAGCGCATTTCCGCAAGGCCGTCGAGCTGAAGGCCGACAATGCCGAGGCCTGGATGGGGCTCGCGGCTTCCTATGACGAACTTGGCCGCTTCGACTTCGCCGACCGCGCCTACGGCCAGCTCCTGAAGGTTGCCGGCCGCAAGCCGCAGATCGTCAACAATATGGGTTATTCGCAACTGTTGCGCGGCAACAAGAAGAAGGCCCGGGCGCTGCTGCTCGAGGCGAAGGCCGGCATGACCGATCCCACCGTTGTCGACGCCAACCTCGCCTTGCTGAACAAGGGCTGATGCCGGTTGATGGTCGCGCCGTCCAGGGGGGGCGATTTTGGCACAGGTGGCATCGACGCTTTGTAAACCCTATCCGCAGCTTGGGCCGAGAGATCGCCCGAAAATCATATCCGAGGGCTGCCGCTGACCTAGAATGCGGCGCAACCGCCGACGCTCGAGAGGCCTCCGCCCGATATGCTGGATTTCAGTTCGCTCCTGCTCGCAGCCGCGCTGTCGGGTACCTGTCTAGCCGCTACCATGGTTGCGATCTGGCTCACGGCGCCGCGGGCGGGCTTCGTGCTGACAGTGGCGTGCGGCATTATCGTGCTCGTCGCGCATGTGATCCTGTTCTGGCGCTATACCAGGGAGCCCGATCCGCTGCTTTGCCAGATCGCGCTGGCGCTACTCAGCCTGGGTTTTCTCATCATCTGCATTTCGGCCATGCAGTATCTCGGCGTGCGCGAGCACAGGCGTGCGATCGCGCCGACATTTGCCGCCATGGCTGTCTGCGCGGCCGTGACCTTCATGGGCCTTGACGGGGTCGGCTTCGTGATCACCTACGCGACGGTTACCGCGCTGCTCTCGACGATCGGGGCCATGTTCTGGATCAATGGCAGTCACGATCGCCGTATTCTCCTGGTGGTATCGGTCCTGAGCGGCACCTGTGCGCTGTCGTTTGCCCTTTGCGGCGTGGTTCTGATGGCCAAAGGCCAGTGGACGCTCGGCGTCGCGCCCGACAATTGGGCCGAACGCCTTAACTCGGTCGTGGCGGTGGCCTGTATGACAGGCCTTGGCGCGTTGACGCTTTCGCTCCACCATCTGCAGGCGCAGATCGAGCTCAAGGCCGAGACCATGACCGACCCGTTGACCGGACTGATGAACCGTCGGGGGCTAGCGTCGCTTTATGGCGAGCGCACCTTCGGCCCGTTCATGGCGATCGTCATGTTCGATCTCGATCATTTCAAGCGGACGAACGACATCTATGGACACCCGGTCGGGGACCAGGTCCTGTGCCGCTTCGCCGCCGTCATCAGGAGATATGCCAGAACCGGGGTCGACGCCTTTCGCCTGGGCGGCGAGGAGTTCGCAATCGTCATGTCACGCGTGACGGAAGAGCGGGCCTATGACCTCGCCAGCAAGATCGGCGTCGCTTTCGGCACGGAAGTCGTGCCCACCGCGCTCGGGCCCTTGCGCAGCACGGTCAGCGGCGGGATTGGCTTCGGCGAGGCCGACGGCAGCACCCTCGATGAGGTGCTGGCCAGGGCCGACGCCATGCTCTATGCCGCCAAGCGTGCGGGGCGAAATTGCGTCATCGGCCGCAAAAGGACGGGCAAGGCCGACGCGGCCGAGCCGGCCTTGCGTTCCGCGTAGCTATTCGGCCGCGCCGAGGTAATCCGACAGCGGCGGGCAGGAGCAGACCAGATTACGGTCGCCGGCGACATTGTCGATGCGCGACACCGGCGGCCAGTACTTCGTCGCCGTGTCGGCATCGCCGGCGGGATAGGCCGCCTCCAGACGCGAATACGGATGGGTCCATTGACCGGCCAGCGCCTCGGCCGATGTGTGCGGTGCGTTGACCAGCGGATTGTCGGCCAAGGGCCATTCGCCTTTGGCCACTTTCGCCGCTTCGCCGGCAATGGCGATCATGGCCTCGCAGAAGCGATCCAACTCGCGCTTGGGTTCGGACTCGGTCGGCTCCACCATCAGCGTGCCGGCGACCGGAAACGACATCGTCGGCGCGTGGAAACCGTAGTCGATCAGGCGCTTGGCGATGTCCTCGACACTGATGCCGGCGCTCTCCTTGAGCACGCGGGTGTCGAGGATGCATTCGTGGGCGACGCGATCGCTCCTGCCCTTGTAAAGCAGCGGGAAATGCGGGGCGAGCCGCGTCGCCACATAGTTGGCCGAAACGATCGCTGTCTCGGTCGCCTGCTTCAGGCCGGAAGCGCCCATCATGCGGATGTACATCCAGGTGATCGGCAGGATGGAAGCGCTGCCGAAGGGAGCGGCGGCCACGGCATGAGCCGAGCCTTCGCTGACATGGCCGGGCAGATAGGGCTTCAGATGCGCCCTGACCCCGATCGGACCGACACCCGGGCCACCGCCGCCATGCGGGATGCAGAAGGTCTTGTGCAGGTTCATGTGGCAGACGTCGGCGCCGATGTCGCCTGGCCGGGCGAGGCCGACCAGCGCGTTGAGGTTGGCGCCATCGAAATAGACCTGGCCGCCATGCTCGTGGATGAGGGCGCAGAGGTGGCGGGCGCCTTCCTCGTAAACGCCATGGGTGGAAGGATAGGTGAACATCAGCGCCGCGAGATTCTTGGAATGCTCGTTGGCCTTGGCGCGCATATCGTCCATGTCGATGTTGCCGTCTTCCAGGCAGCGCACGACGACGACGCTCATGCCGGCCATCGCGGCACTCGCCGGATTGGTGCCATGCGCGGAAGACGGGATCAGGCAGACGGTACGATGGCCCTCGCCGCGCGAACGGTGATAGGCGCGAATGGCGAGCAGCCCGGCATATTCGCCCTGGCTGCCGGCATTGGGCTGCAAGGTCACGGCGTCGAAACCGGTGATCTCCGACAGCCAGCCTTCCAGTTCGCCGATCATGGCGCGGTAGCCGGCCGAATGGCTTGCCGGCGCGAAGGGATGCAAATTGGCGATGCTTGGCCAACTCACCGGCATCATTTCCGCCGCGGCGTTGAGCTTCATGGTGCAGGAGCCCAGCGGGATCATGGCGCGGTCGAGCGCCAGGTCCTTGTCGGCCAACCGGCGCAGAAAGCGCATCATCTCGGTTTCCGACTTGTTCTCGTGAAAGACCGGCTGGGTCAAAAACTCCTTGCCACGCGGCTTGCCGGGCAACGTGCTGTCGGCGGAAGCGGCAGCCTTGGCATCGAACAAGGCCGCGATCGCGTCGAGATCGGCGTCGGTCGAGGTCTCGTCAAAACTGATGCCGACATGGTCGGCATCGAGCACACGCAGCAGCCGGCCGGTCTTTTCGGCGGCCACCGCGATCTGGGCCGCCTTGCCGTTGGTCTCCACCGTCACCGTGTCGAAGCGGCTGGAGCCGAGCACCGATACGCCCGCCGCCTCGAGGCCGCTTGCCAGGCGGTTGGCCAGCGCGTGTATGCGCCCGGCGATCGCTTGCAGGCCGACCGGGCCGTGCCAGATGGCGTAGGCGGTGGCCATATTGGCAAGCAGGGCCTGTGCGGTGCAGATGTTGGACGTCGCCTTGTCGCGGCGGATATGCTGCTCGCGCGTCTGCAAGGCGAGGCGGTAGCCGGGACGGCCCTTGCTGTCGGTCGACTGACCGACCAGGCGGCCGGGCATCAGCCGCGTCAGCTTGTCGGAGACCGCGCAATAGGCCGCATGCGGGCCGCCAAAGCCCATCGGCACTCCAAAGCGCTGCATCGGGCCGACCGCGATGTCGGCGCCGAGTTTCGCCGGCGCGTCGGTCAGCGTCAGACCAAGCGGGTCGGCGATGAAGACGACAATGGCGCCGGTGGCGCGCGCTTTTTCGATCGCCGCTTTGTGGTCGCCATAGACGCCGAAGGTGTCCGGCCAGGAGACGAGCAGGGCGGCGGTGTTGTCGTCGATCGTCTCGCCGTCGATCTCGATGCCGAGCGGCTCGGCGCGGGTGCGAACGACGTCCAGCGTCTGCGGGTGCGGCGTGCCCGCAAGCGCCACCTTGGTGCGCTTGTCGCGGTGGTGGCGCAGCGCAATGCCGACCGCTTCGGCGACGGCGGTCGCCTCGTCGAGCAGTGAAGCCGATGCCACCGGCAGGCCGGTCAGTTCGGTGACCAGCGTCTGGAAGTTGAACAGCATTTCGAGCCGGCCCTGGCTGATCTCGGCCTGATAGGGCGTGTAGGCGGTGTACCAGGCCGGATTCTCGAACAGATTGCGCTGGATGACCGGCGGCAC
This sequence comes from Mesorhizobium sp. B2-3-10, assembly GCF_006442275.1. Classification (NCBI taxonomy): domain Bacteria; kingdom Pseudomonadati; phylum Pseudomonadota; class Alphaproteobacteria; order Hyphomicrobiales; family Phyllobacteriaceae; genus Mesorhizobium; species Mesorhizobium sp. B2-3-10. The sequence continues at coordinate 58,078 of NZ_VFVT01000006.1, read as the reverse complement.
GTGGACGCCGTGGTAACCGGCGCCGATAAAGCTTTTCAGCACCGTATTTCTTGCCATGATCACCGACAATTCGGCGAGAGCTTCGGCTTCGCTGGCCGGCGCGGGGAGGTCCAGCGGCTGGTCGAGGCGGATCGATCTCGGCACGGCCTGGCTGATCAGTGTCTCGACGGAGGGAACACCGATGACGGCGAGCATGGCTCTGACGTCGGCAAGGCCGGGTCCAATGTGGCGGGCCGAGAAGGGGTAGGGAGCGGCGGTCATGTCAATAAGTTCCCGATGTCAGGCGATATGGGCTTTGTAGGCGGCCTCATCCATGAGGCTGGCGAGCTGACTTTCGTCGGCGAGCTTCATCTTCCACAGCCATCCGGCCCCGGTTGCCGCCGAGTTGACCAGCGAGGGGTCGGACGACAGCGTGCCATTGGCTTCGGTGATCTCGCCATCGACCGGCGCATAAACGTCCGAGGCTGCCTTGACGGATTCGACCACAACGGCGGTGTCGCCCTTGGCGAGCTTCTTTCCCGTTTCCGGCAGTTCCACGAAGACGAGGTCGCCGAGCTGCTCCTGCGCGTAGTCGGTGATGCCGACGGTGGCGATGCCGCCCTCGACGCTGAGCCACTCGTGATCCGATGTGAAATAGGTTGTTGCCATGGAATTCATCCTTTGCGGTAGCGATGAGGGGTGAAGGGCAGAGAACTGACATCGACTGGGATCTTCGTGCCGCGCACGTCGGCGAAAATCCGCGTTCCGGGCTTTGCCAGCGGCGTGGAGACATAACCCATGGCGACCGGATGGCCGGCGGAAGGCCCGAAGCCGCCCGATGTGACATGGCCGGCAGGATTGCCGTCGGCTTCGAACAGCGCGGCACCGGCGCGCACCGGCTGGCGACCCTCCGGTTTCAGCCCGACGCGCTTCTGCGCCGGACCACGTTCCACCGCGGCGCGCAAGGCGTCGGCGCCAATGAAGGTGCCGGAGGCACGGATTTCTTTCGGGATCGCCCACATCAGCGCCGCCGCGGCCGGGTCGGTCTCGGGCGTGATGTCCTGGCCATGCAGGCAGAGGCCGGCCTCCAGCCGCAGGCTGTCGCGCGCGGCAAGGCCGATCCAGAGCACACGTTCATCCTCCAGCAGCTTGGTGACAAGGTCACGCGCATCGGCTTCCGGCAGGCCGATCTCGAAACCGTCCTCGCCGGTGTAGCCGGACCGGCTCATGAACCAGTTTTTTCGCGGCTCGACCCCATGCATGAACAGCAGCGAGCCGGTCTCGATGCCGGCGCGGGAGAGTGCAGCCCAGGCTTCGGGACCCTGGATGGCCAGGAAGACGCGGTCGAGCGGCTCGACCTTCACCTCGAAATCGATCGCCAGGGCGCGCAAATGCTTTTCGTCGGCGACGGCATTGCCGGCATTGGCGACCACCATGAACCTGGTGTCGCCGAGCCGGGTGACGATCAGGTCGTCGAGAATGCCGCCTGCTTCGTTCAGGAAAAAGGATAGCTTTGACTGCGAGATTTCGAGCGCGCCGGCGTCCAGCGGGCAGGCGCGGTTCAACAGCGCAACCGCTTCCGGGCCACTGACCTCGAACAGTTTCATATGCGAGATGTCGAACAACCCCGCATGCTCGCGGGTGTGAAGATGCTCTTTCATGACGCCGGCCGGATAGGTCAGCGGCATCGACCAGCCGGCAAAGGCGCCGAAGCGCGCTCCGGCAGCCGCATGAATATCTTCGAGGGGAAGGTGTTTGTCGTCGTCGCCCGTCATTTCGCCTCCAGAGTCGCACGCAATCGGCCGCTGATGGCGACCAGTCCGTGCCCCTCTGTCTGAAGCCTGAGAGACTCGCGCAGCCGGAACTCTGTCAGCGGCGCTTACACCTTCGGCGCGGGGGCAAGCCCCGACTTTCCAGAGTGTCTTTCCCGTCCACGGTTCTTTTGCCTGAGAGATTTCGGGCGATTTCCCCTTCGGCGGCAGCTCTCGCTGCTCTCTCCCGCAAACAGGTAGGACTCAGAACCCTGAGCCCTCGACGCGCCATCCATAGCCCGTCGACGACACCTTGTCACCTCCCAGCGACATTGTTCTGACAAGTCTTCGCTAACCACGCCGTTTGCCGGTTTTTCAAGACACTCCTGATAAAGCTGACCGATGTGACGCGTTGGGGCGGACGGGGACGTCAGATGGGCGAGTTGATCATGAGTGCTCCGGTGGCGGGGCTGACTTCGAAGAACCGCATTGCTTCAGAGGATGTCGTGATGCTGCGCCGCGACGTGTTCGCCGACGGCGTGGTGAGCCGGGGCGAAGCCGAGGCCTTGTTCGCGCTCGACCACACGGCGCGGGACAAATGCGCGGAATGGGCGCCGTTCTTCGTCGAGGCGGTCACCGACTACATCGTCCATCAGGAAAAGCCCTTGGGCTACATTTCGGGGGAGAATGCCGACTGGCTGGTCCGCACGATTTCGCGCGACGGCATGGTCGACAGCCGGACCGAACTCGAATTGCTGGTCCATGTGCTGGAAGAGGCGAAATCCTCGCCGAGCCGGCTTTGCGTCTACGCGCTGGAGCAGGTCGCCCACGCCGTCGTCGACGGTAAGGGACCGCTGATGCTCGGCGGCGCGCTGGTGCCCGGACTGATCGCCGGGGCCGAAGTCGAGCTTTTGCGCCGCATCCTCCATGCCCATGGTGGCGACGGCAACATCGCCATCACCCAGGCCGAGGCCGAGGTGCTGTTCAGGATCAACGAGCGGACCGCCCAGGCCAATAACGATCCGTCGTGGAACGACCTGTTCGTCAAGGCGATCGCCAATTTCGTCATGTGCTCGGCCGGTTATGAGGCGCCCACCCGCGAGGTGGCGCTGCGCCAGGAAACTTTCCTCGATCATACCGATCCGGAAATCGGCGGCTTCTTCAGCCGCATGGTCTCCGGCGGTCTTGCCGGTGTCATCGAGGCCTACCGCTCTCCTGACGACATAGAGGCCGAATGGGAGGCCAAGAACAGGGCCGCCGAGGCGCTGGCCCGCCGTGCCGAGACGATCGATGCCTGTGAGGCAAAGTGGCTGGTCGGACATATCGGGGTGAACCGGCCTCTTTACGAGAATGAGCGTGCGCTGCTGACCCTGATCAAGCATGCCTCGCCGGAAATTCATCCGGCGCTGAAGCCGTTGCTCGACAAGGTTGCCTAAGCCCCGCCGTCCGCTGCTATCGTTTTGCAAAGAATGATATTGGAATGGCCTTCGGGCCATCCCGAGAATTCGGCCATACGCTCGAAGCCAGCCTTTTCATAGAGATCTGGTGCCTGGAAGTCGTGGCTGGAGACCCAGATTTTCCTGACACCGCGATCGGCGGCCTCCGCGACAAAGGCGTCTAGCAACTGCCTTGCGTAGCCGCGACCTCGGTGAGCCTCGTCTATCCACATCAAGGTCAGTTCGGACGTGCCCGCCCAGGAATAGCCGGCGGCTACTCCGACCGCGTGTCCCGCACCATCGCGGATGACAAAGGTCAGCCCTCGGTCATCGTCGCGGTCGATCATACGTCGGTTATCGCGGTTGAGACGATCCTCGAGCGAACTCAATTCCATGGGGGACAAGTCGTGCTCGGCCCGTATGCGAGGGACCGTCAAATCCCGCCATACCAGTCATAGCCGTTGTCTTCCCAATAGCCGCCCCGGCCGCCGCCGATAGTGGCGAAGCCATCGACCAGTTCGATCTTGTAGAGATATTTCGGCATTTTGTAGCCGAGCTGGCGCTCGACGCGGACACGCAGCGGCGCGCCGTTCTCGACCGGCAGCGGCTTGCCGTTCAGGCCGTAGGCAAGGATCGTTTGCGGATGGCGGGCATCGATGAGGTCGATCGTGCCGTAATATTTGATGTCGCCTGACAGGCTGCGGTCGATCGTGTCGAGGCAATGGAACATGACATAGCGGGCCTGTGGCTTGACCACCGCCTGGTCGAGCAGCAGCGCCAGTGGCGTGCCGGTCCATTTGGCGATGCAACTCCAGCCTTCGACGCAATCGTGTCGGGTGATCTGGGTGCGGCTCGGCATGTTCATGAGCTGCTCGCGGGTGAGTGACAGCGGCTTTTCCACGAGGCCTGACACCTCCAGTCGCCAATCGGCGAAGTTGTTGGCGAGCAGGGCCTTGTAAGCGTCGTCGTCCGGCGCGGTCACGCCGTTCGGCCGCATTGGCTGACGGATATCAGCCTCGGTGAATTCGGGCGCCAGCGAATTGCCGCCGCCGAGCAACCGTTGTGCCTTGTGGGTCAGGCCATTGGCGTTTTCGAGGAAGCTGCGCAGGCCGCTGCCGATGCTGAGCTGGCTGTCGAAGGCGTCGCAGCCCGACAGCATGATGCCGGACGCGCCGAGGCCGGTGGCGGTGAGGAACTTTCGGCGGCTTATCTCAAATTTCGCCATCTCAGGCACTCCTCTCGGACGTTTTGTCGTCATGCACGGGAGGATCAGTGCGGTACCAGCCGGTAATGATCGAGCGCAGTTCGTTGATCGGGCCGGCGGCGAGGATCATCAGGATGTGAATGACGAAGAAGGCGACCAGCAGCACCATGACGGTGAAATGGATGGTGCGTGCCGTCTGCCGGCCACCGGTCAATTCATTGAGGAAGGGCAGCACCGAATTCATGCTCGGCGACATTGCAAGGCCGGTGATGATCATCAGTGGCAAGAGCACGAACAGCACGCCGCCATAGGCCATCTTCTGCAGCGTGTTGTATTCGCGCGTGTGGTGGAATTTCAGCCTGGCGTGGTTGGCGATGTCCCGGGGCAAGCGTTTGAGGTCATCCAGGCGAGGCGCCAGATCGCGGCGGATGTGGCCGTTGATCAGGCTGGCGACGAGCCAGACGATCAAGGTCGTCGTCAATATCCAGGCGAAGAAGAAATGGATCACGCGGGCGGTGCCGAGGTCATAGTAGGACGGGATCGTCGCCCAGGACGGGAAACCGCGCGCCGTCTCGTTACCGGTCGGGCCCGACCAGCCAAGGACGCCTGTCGTGTCGAAGCGGTGGCCGAAGATTTCGGTGTAGCCGCGCGGCCCGGCATTGGTGTTTTCGGCGCCTATGGCGAAAATGGTGTTGTTGTAGTCGAAGCCGGATTGCTTGCCGATGTAGAGCTGCGGCCGGGCATTGAAGATCTGCAGGCCGGACAGCAGCATGAAAAACAACGAGATGGCCCAGAGCCAGTGTGTCAGCCGCGTCCAGCGCGACTGCCGGTAGATCAATGTTTTCTCTTTTGACGCGGGGGCGCCCGGTCCAATTTCGGATTGGCTTCTGGCAACCGATTCCATGTTGTCTGGTCTCCCGGCCTTGCGGCTTGTCCTAAGCGTTCATTGTCCTCTTGATACGTCGCGATCCAAACCGATGTTTCATGCGATCACGGATTTATTACGGACCGCCCAGGCTGACGGCGAGATTGACGGCTGCGGCGACGATGACCGTGTTGAAGAAGAACGACAGGACCGAGTGGACAAGCACGACGCAGCGCATATGCGTCGTCGAGATGTTGGTGTCGGCGGTCTGCGCCGTCATGCCGATGACGGTAGAGAAATAGAGGAAATCCCAGCCTTCGGGGCGTTTGTCGCCCGGGAACAGCAGGCCGCCGACCGGAATCTTCTTATTGGTGCCGGCGTCGACCGCGTCGCCGTCCATCCAGTAGACATGGGCATAGTGGAGCGCAGCCATGGCATGGATGGTGAACCAGCCGAGCGGGATCGACAGCAGTGCGAAGCCGAGTTCGATCGGGTGATCCCCATCCTTGCGATTGATCAGCAGGAACAAGGAGACAAGGGCAACGCCGACGACGACGAGCGTGACCGCGAAGATCACCAGCACCGGCTGATCGGTGGCGCGTGCATTCTTGCTCAGGTACTTGCCGGTGAATTTGGGCATCTGGCTGACGACAAGAAGGACGTAAGCGGCAAAAAATATGTTGGCGCCGATCGAATAGGCGAGTGGGGCGTGCAGCAGCAGCGCCACAAGCAGCGCAAACGCACCGATACAGGCCGACACCGCGAACAGCATGTGGCGCTGCATCGGTTTCTCGATGGGGGTTTCGGCGGCCATGGCGGTCTCCACCTGGATGGCGCTTTGTTGCTAGCCCGGTGTGGCGGATTTCAGCGCGCGCCGCAAGATGCGGTCAAGTTCACCCAGGAACCGGGAACGATCCTGCGGCGCGAAGCTGGCATTGTAGCCCTTGCTCTCGCCGGTTTCGCGCAAATGCTGCTTGAGGTCCCGCATCGCCACCGCCATGCCGATCGTCTCGGGCGTGAACGGCCGCCCGGTCGGTCCCAGCACATGCGCGCCGAGCGCCACCGTGCGGGCGGCGAGCGGAATGTCCGCCGTCACCACGATGTCGTTGGGCTTGGTGTTCTCGACGATCCAGTCGTCGGCGGCATCGGCACTCTTGGAGACCACGACATTGCGGATCATCGGGTCGCGGGAGGGACGCAGACCGCCATTGGAAACATAGGTGATGACGACGCCATGGCGTTCGGCGACCTTTTCTACCTCGGCCTTGACCGGGCATGCGTCGGCGTCGACGTAGATGGCGGGTGCGGGCATTGTCTCTCCGGAAACGAGCAAGGGCCGGAAACATATCCGGCCCCTGCCTGAAATCTCTCGGTGGTCAGGCCGGCAGGGCGCCGGATTTCTTCGCCGTCCAGGTGGCGATATAGTCCATCAGGCCCGGATTGAGGCAGTCATAAGGTTCCAGCCCGATCGTCTTCAGCCTGCCGCGAATGCCGTCCATGCGGCTTGGGTCGACACCCGATTCGATGATCGAGGAGACGAAGGCGGTGAAGCCCGGAGGCGACCAGCCGTCTTCCTCGAAGCGCTCGGGATGGATGAAGGACAGGCCCTTGAACGGATGGTCGCGCTCGACCGGCCCGTGCATGTGGACGCCGCAGCCGGTGCAGGCATGGCGCTGGATGAGCGCGCTAGCGTCGACCACCTTGAGCTTGTCGCCGTTCTCTGTGACGGTGACATCGCCGGTGCCGGCGACCGCAACCACCGAGAACACAGCACCGTCCGGCTTCCAGCATTTGGTGCAGCCGCAGGCGTGGTTGTGGGCGATCTGGCCCTTGACCTTCACCTTGACCGGCTTGCTGGTGCAGGCGCAGACCAGCGTGCCGCCGGCAAAGCTGGCGCTCTCCCTGGGCAGCCCATTGTCGATCTTTGGATGCAGTTTCTCCGCCATTGTTTCTCTCCTCCCATGTTTCACCACAGGGGTCGCTGGCCGGATGGCCGGCGGCGTGTGGCTGTCTTTTAGTAAACCACGACACTCCGGATCGATTTGCCCTCATGCATGAGGTCGAATCCCCTGTTGATGTCCTTGAGCTTCAGCGTGTGGGTGATCATCGGGTCAATCTGGATCTTGCCGTCCATGTACCAGTCGACGATCTTCGGCACGTCGGTGCGGCCGCGCGCGCCGCCGAAGGCGGTGCCCATCCAGCTGCGGCCGGTGACCAGCTGGAACGGCCGGGTCGAAATCTCCTGGCCAGCACCGGCGACGCCGATGACGACCGACTTGCCCCAGCCACGATGCGAGGCCTCCAGCGCCTGGCGCATGACCTTGGTGTTGCCGGTGCAGTCGAATGTGTAGTCGGCGCCGCCGATCTGGTCGGCACCGCGCTTGGTCATGTTGACGAGATAAGGCACGATGTCGCCGTCGATCTCCTTCGGATTGACGAAATGCGTCATGCCGAAGCGCTCGCCCCATTCCTTCTTGTCGTTGTTCAGGTCGACACCGATGATCATGTCGGCGCCGGCAAGCTTCAGGCCCTGGATGACGTTGAGGCCGATGCCGCCGAGGCCGAAGACCACCGCTGTCGCGCCTTGCTCGACCTTGGCGGTGTTGATGACCGCACCAATACCGGTGGTGACGCCGCAGCCGATGTAGCAGATCTTGTCGAAGGGCGCGTCGGGGTTGACTTTGGCCACCGCGATCTCCGGCAGCACGGTGAAGTTGGAGAAGGTCGAGCAGCCCATATAGTGGAAGATCTTGTCCTTGCCGATCGAAAAGCGCGACGAGCCGTCCGGCATCAACCCTTGCCCCTGGGTGGCACGGATGGCGGTGCAAAGATTGGTCTTTCGCGACAAACAGGACGGGCACTGCCGGCATTCGGGCGTATAGAGCGGGATGACATGGTCGCCCTTCCTGACCGAGGTGACGCCCTTGCCGACATCGACCACCACGCCGGCGCCTTCATGGCCGAGGATGGCCGGAAACAGCCCTTCCGGATCGGCGCCCGACAATGTGAATTCGTCGGTGTGGCAGATGCCGGTCGCCTTGATCTCGACCAGCACCTCGCCATCGCGCGGTCCATCAAGGTCGACCTCCATGATCTCCAGCGGCTTTCCGGCGGCGACAGCGACAGCGGCGCGGGTTTTCATCGGGCAATTCCTCCAAAGGCGATTTTGAGCCAAGGTTTCAGGTTTTGAGCTGCTCATCAACTCTCAGATGAGACGAAATCTTGGCTTTCTTGACGCAGATAGCACACCGTCGACAACCAGCCCGGCTCGGCAGGGGAGTGCGACGGAAGCATTGGGAGGGACGCCCGTCATGTCGTCCGCTGCGGCACTTGAGACCTGGCGACATAGTCCATAGAACTGAACCATCCGCCGGAGGGGAATTCTGCCCGCATGTTCACCAAAATCCTGATCGCCAATCGTGGCGAGATCGCCTGCCGCGTCATCAGGACGGCGCGCAAGATGGGCATTGCCACGGTCGCCGTCTATTCCGACGCCGATCGCGATGCCGTGCATGTCGAAATGGCCGACGAGGCGGTGCATATCGGGCCGTCGCCTGCCGCGCAGAGCTACCTCGTTCCTGAAAAGATCATCGCGGCCTGCAAGACGACGGGCGCTCAGGCCGTGCACCCCGGCTATGGCTTCCTGTCCGAGCGAGCCGCGTTCTGTGAAGCCCTGGAAGCGGAAGGCATCGTCTTCATCGGGCCGAAGCCCAAGGCAATCAAGGCGATGGGCGACAAGATCGAGTCGAAGAAATTCGCCAACGCCGCCGAGGTTTCGACGGTTCCGGGTTGGCTCGGCGTCATCGAGAATGCCGATCATGCCGAAAAGATCGCCGGCGAGATCGGCTATCCCGTGATGATCAAGGCCTCGGCCGGTGGCGGCGGCAAAGGCATGCGCATCGCCTGGGACCAGTCGGAAGTACGTGACGGATTCGACCGGGCGCGCTCGGAAGCCAAGAGTTCGTTCGGCGACGACCGTGTCTTCATCGAAAAGTTCGTGGTTGACCCGCGTCACATCGAAATCCAGGTGCTGGCCGACGGGCATGGCAACGCGCTCTATCTTGGCGAACGCGAATGCTCGATCCAGCGCCGCAACCAGAAGGTGGCGGAAGAGGCGCCATCGCCCTTCCTCGATGCCAGGACGCGCAAGGCGATGGGCGAGCAGTCGGTGGCGTTGGCCAGGGCTGTCGACTACCAGAGCGCCGGCACCGTCGAGTTCATTGTCGACAAGGACAAGAACTTCTATTTCCTTGAAATGAATACACGATTGCAGGTCGAGCATCCGGTGACTGAACTCGTCACCGGCATCGATCTGGTCGAGCAGATGATCCGCGTCGCCGCCGGCGAAAAGCTCGCCATCAAGCAGAGCGACATCAAGCTGAACGGCTGGGCCGTGGAAAGCCGTCTCTACGCCGAGGACCCCTATCGCAATTTCCTGCCGTCGATCGGCCGGCTGACACGCTACCGGCCACCCGAGGAAGGCCGCTTCGGCGATGTCGTCATCCGCAACGACACCGGTGTCACCGAAGGCTCGGAAATCTCCATGTTCTACGATCCGATGCTGGCCAAGCTGTGCACCTGGGCGCCGACGCGGCTCGAGGCCATCGACGCCATGTCGGAAGCGCTGGACAGCTTTGTCGTCGACGGCATCGAGCACAACATACCGTTCCTGGCGGCGCTGATGCAGCATCCACGCTGGCGGGAAGGGGCGATATCGACCGGCTTCATCGCGGAGGAATACCCCGACGGTTTTGCCCCCGTCGTGCCGAACAGCGAGGAAAAAGCCGTTCTGGCATCGATCGCGACCGCGGTGGAACTGCTGCGCCGCGATCGTCTCGACCGGCTGGGCGGGCGGCTGGCGCCGCATTCGGGAGCGCTCAAGCGCGACTGGGTGGTGAAGATCGGCGAAGAGTATTTGTCGGCGTCGATCCTCGAAGGCATGATTTCCATCCCGATGGAAATGGACCTGTCCATCGATGGCGGGAAGGCGCTGACAGTTTCATCCGATTGGCGGCCCGGCGATCTCATCTGGCGCGGCACGGTCGGCAAGCGCAGGGTTGCCGCCCAGATCCGTCCTGTCGCCAATGGCCTCCGCATCGCCTGGAAAGGCATGTCGGTGACCGCGCGCGCCATGCTGCCGCGCACCGCCGAATTGGAACGGCTGATGCCGGAGAAAATAGCGCCGGACACGTCGAAACTGCTGCTCTGCCCGATGCCGGGCCTCGTCGTGTCGATCGCCGTTGTCGAAGGCCAGGAGGTCAAGGCGGGCGAGACGCTGGCCGTGGTCGAGGCGATGAAGATGGAAAACGTTCTGCGCGCCGAGCGCGACCTCGTCGTGGCGAAACTCAATGCCAAGCCGGGCGACAGCCTTGCCGTCGACGCGGTGATCATGGAATTCGCCTGAACGGCTGGAAGCCTGTGGGTCGGTAGTCGTTTGTGCTGGACTGGTATCGCCCGGTCCCGGACAATACATCTCCATCGACTCAAGTCTTACGGACAGCGCGAGAAACCATGGCGGATGAGAGACTTCCACGCGATCCCCTGAAGCGCGAGGCCGCGATCGCGGCCGCGCGGCCGGAGGTGCCGGCGCGGCCGTTCGTCCATCTGCGCGTGCACTCGGCCTATTCGCTGCTGGAAGGCGCGCTGCAACTCGGCAAGATCGTCGGCCATGCCGTCAAGGACGAAGCGCCAGCGATCGCGGTGACCGACACCAACAATTTGTTCGGCGCCTTGGAGTTCGCCCAGAAGGCGGTGAAGGACGGCATCCAGCCGATCATCGGCTGCCAGATCGCGCTTGCCTTTTCCGGCGAAAACAGCGACGGCCAGCGTGACCGTCGTCGGCAAGGTCCCGATATGCGGCCGGTCGTGCTGATCGCGGCGACCGAAACCGGCTATTCCAATCTCGTCCGGCTGGTCAGCCGCGTTTACCTTGAAACACCGCCCGGCGAAGCGGTGCACCTGACCACCGAAATGATGGACGGCCAATGTGACGGCCTGATTTGTCTTAGTGGCGGGCCGCGCGGCCCGATCGGCATGGCCCTGAAGGAAGATCGCCGCGATCTTGCCGAAGCGCGGCTGGTAACGCTCAAGGCGATGTTCGGCGACCGGCTCTATGTCGAGCTGGACCGGGTTTCGGGGTACGACCGGATGATCGAGAAATCCTCGATCGATCTCGCCTATGCCCATGAATTGCCGCTGGTTGCCACCAACGAGGCGTTCTTCTCGTCGCGCGACGAGTATGAGGCGCATGACGCGTTGATCGCCATCGCCGAGGGGTCGGTTGTCGCCGTCGACACCCGCCGCCGGCTGTCGCCGGACAATTTCCTGCGCAGCCAGGCCGATATGGCGAAATTGTTCGCCGACCTGCCTGAAGCCATCGACAACACCGTCGAGATCGCGCTGCGCTGCTCCTACTATCCAAAAACCCGCAGTCCGATCCTGCCGCGTTTCACGGGCGGCGATGCCTCCGACAAGGACGCCGCCGAAAAGGCCGAGGCCGAGGAACTGGCCCGTCAGGCGCGCGAGGGGCTCGATGCACGGCTCGCCTTGCACGGACCGACACCGGGCTACACGGTCGAGCAGTATCGAGAGCGGCTCGAATTCGAGCTTGGCATCATCGAGAAGATGAAATTCCCCGGCTACTTCCTGATCGTTGCCGACTTCATCAAATGGGCCAAGGCGCAAGGCATTCCGGTCGGGCCGGGGCGTGGTTCGGGCGCTGGTTCGCTGGTTGCCTATTCGACCACCATCACCGACATCGATCCGCTGCGTTTCTCGCTGCTGTTCGAACGCTTCCTCAATCCGGACCGCGTTTCGATGCCCGATTTCGACATCGATTTCTGCCAGGACCGTCGCGAAGAGGTGATCCGCTACGTCCAGCAGAAATACGGCCGCGACCAGGTCGGCCAGATCATCACTTTCGGTACGCTGCAGGCGCGCGCCGTGCTGCGCGACGTCGGCCGCGTGCTGCAGATGCCGTACGGCCAGGTCGACAAGCTGTCGAAAATGGTGCCGCAGAACCCGGCCAATCCGGTCAAGCTCGCCGACGCCATCGCCAACGAGCCGCGCTTTGCGGAGGAGGCCGAGAAAGAGCCGATCGTGCAGACGCTGCTCGACATGGCGCAGAAGCTGGAGGGCCTCTACCGCCACGCCTCGACGCACGCCGCCGGCATCGTCATTGGCGACCGACCGTTGTCGGAACTGGTGCCGATGTACCGCGATCCGCGCTCGGACATGCCTGTCACCCAGTTCAACATGAAATATGTCGAGCAGGCGGGGTTGGTGAAGTTCGACTTCCTCGGCCTGAAGACGCTGACGGTGCTGGAGACGGCCGTCAAGTTGATCCGCCGGCGCGGCATCGATATCGACCTGGCGACCATCCCGCTCGACGATCCCGAGACCTATGCGATGCTGTCGCGCGGCGAGGTGGTCGGCGTGTTCCAGGTGGAAAGTGCCGGCATGCGCAAGGCGCTGATCGGTATGCGGCCCGACTGCATCGAGGACATCATCGCGCTGGTTGCCCTCTACCGGCCGGGACCGATGGAGAACATCCCGACCTACAACGCCAGAAAGCATGGCGAGGAGGAGATGGCCTCGATCCATCCCAAGATCGACCATCTGGTGAAGGAGACGCAAGGCGTCATCGTCTACCAGGAACAGGTGATGCAGATCGCGCAGGAGCTGTCCGGCTATTCGCTTGGCGAAGCCGACCTTCTGCGGCGCGCCATGGGTAAGAAGATCCGCGCCGAGATGGACAAGCAGCGCGAACGCTTTGTCTCCGGCGCGGTCGAGCGCGGCGTCGCAAAGCCGCAAGCCGACTTCATTTTCGACCTGCTGGCAAAGTTCGCCGACTACGGTTTCAACAAGTCTCATGCGGCCGCCTACGCTGTCGTCTCCTACCAGACCGCCTATCTCAAGGCGCATTATCCGGTCGAGTTCCTGGCAGCGTCGATGACGCTAGACATGGGTAACACCGACAAGCTCGCCGACTTCCGCCAGGATGCGCTGCGCCTTGGCATCGAAGTCCTGGCGCCGTCAGTGATGACGAGTTTCCGTGCCTTCGAGGTCGGGGAGAACCGGATCTATTATTCGATGGCCGCGCTGAAGGGCGTCGGCGATGCCGCGGTGGAGCACATCGTCGCCGTTCGCGGCGAAAAGCCGTTCAAGAGCCTGGCCGATTTCTGCGAGAGGGTCGACCCGAAGATCGTCGGCAAACGGGTTTTCGAAAGCCTGATCATGGCCGGCGCGCTCGACTGCTTCGGCCACGACCGCGCCCAGATGTTGGCCGGCGTCGAGCGGATGATGGGGCTGGCGTCGCTCGCCCAGCAGAACGCCGTTTCGGGTCAGGCCGACATCTTCGGCGCCTCGCTCGGCGCACAGTCGCAGGCGCTCAATCTGCCGGCGACCGATCCGTGGCTCGCCGCCGACCGCCTGCACCGCGAGTTCCAGGTCGTCGGCTTCTATCTCTCGGCGCATCCGCTCGACGAGTATAAGGCGGCGCTGCAGAAGATGCGGGTGCAGAACTGGGCGGAGTTCTCCGCCGCCGTCAAGCGCGGTGCTTCCGCCGGCCGGCTTGCCGGCACCGTTACCAGCAAGCAGGAGCGCAAGACGCGCACCGGCAACAAGATGGGCGTGGTGGCCTTTTCGGACACCTCCGGCCAATACGAGGCCGTATTGTTTTCAGAAGGTTTGGCTCAGTATCGCGACCTCCTCGAAGCCGGCCGCTCGGTTGTCATCACTGTCGCGGCGGAGGACAGGCCCGAGGGCGTCAACCTGCGCATCAACTCCGTGCAATCGCTGGAGGACGAGGCAAGCCGCATCCAGAAGGCGCTGCGCATCTTCGTCAGGAACGATGGACCTGCCTCGATGATCCAATCCCAACTCACGCAGCGGGGTGAAAGCCAGGTGAGCATTATCGTGATCAAGGAAGAGGCGCAGGGCGAGGTCGAGATCGCTCTGCAAGGCGGCTATCGCGTCTCGCCACAGATCGCCTCGGCAATGCGCGCCGTGCCGGGCGTGATTGAAGTGGAACTGGTGTGATCTGCGCGCCTGCCAGGCGGCACTCCGCGGGCCGGCACCGGCTGCTCATGCCAGCATGAAGGCCAAGGAGAGGCGCCCATCGCAGAACCTTTCCGCGACGGCGCGATTACGCGACAGGCTGCGCAGGCTCTATCACGGACGCTCGCCGGCCGCGTTCCGGTTCCAACTGGTGGCTGTCATCATCGACCTCGCCATCATCGCTTTTTTCATCGCCACCCCGGTCATCCAGCAGTCGCCCTCGTTTCTGTGGCTAGACTATGCCGTGGCGGCTCTCGTCGCCGCCGATCTGATTGCCAGGCTGCTCGCCTCCAACGACATGCTGCGCCTGATGAAGCAGCCGACCTTTTGGGTGGATGCCTTCATCCTTCTGACGCTGCTGATGCCGACGGCTCTCGCGAGCCTCGGCTTTCTGCGCATCCTGAGGCTATGGTCGCTCTCGCGCAGCGGCTCGATCTGGCGGCATTTCGAGATGCGCGGCCTGCGGCCCTGGCGCGAGGCAAGCCACGCGGTGATCAACCTTTTGACCTTTCTTTTTGTCATCACGGGCTTCGTTTACACGTTCTTTTTTCGCAACGGAGCCGGACTGGAAAACTACATCGACGCGCTTTACTTCACCGTCGCGACCGTGACGACGACAGGCTTCGGCGACATCGTGCTGCCGGGCATCGCCGGCAAGCTGACGGCGATCGTAACCATGATCATCGGCATATCGCTGTTCGTCAGGCTGGCGCAGGCGATCTTTCGGCCGGCCAAGGTTTTCTTTCCCTGTCCGCAATGCGGGTTGCAGCGTCACGAGCCGGACGCCGTACACTGCAAGGCGTGCGGACACGTGCTCAACATTCCAGACGAAGGGAACTGACCGGCAACGCTATGACGCCGCGACCTCTGCCGGCTTGACTGCCTTGCGCTGCAAGTTGAGCAGATTGCCCATCAGGATCAGCAATGCACCGCCAGCGGTGAAAGCGTCGATCTGCTCGCTGTAAAGCAGCCAGCCGATGAGGGCCGACAACGGTACACGCAGGAAATCCATCGGCGAAATGACGGTGGCGTCGGCATAGCCGAGCGCACGGGCCATGCAAAAATGCGACGACATGCCGGTGAAGGCGATCAGCACGATCCATGGCCACAGTTCCAGCGGCGGGTTGCGCCACTCGTAAAGGGCTGGAACGAGGCCGACCACCGACTGGATGATCAGCATCCAGAAAATGATGCGCACGACGCTGTCCGTCCGCGTCAGCGACTTGACCAGGACCACCGAGATGCCGAAGCAAACCGCGGCGCCGAGCACGATGAGATGGCCCGGATCGACCGAGCCCACACCGGGACGAACGATGATCACCACCCCGATCAGGCCCAGTACGATCGCGGCAAGCTTTGGCCGGGACAACCTTTCACCAAGAAAGCTCACCGCCAGGATAGCCGTCCAGATCGGTGTGGTGAATTCGATCGAAATCAGCACGGCCAACGGAATCAAGGTCAATGCGTAGAGCCATGCCGCCTGCCCGGTATAGTGGATGACGTTTCTGGCGATATGAGCGACGGGACGCTGCGTGCGCATCGCCGCGAAGCCGCCGCTCATCATCACCAGCGGCAGCAGAATGAAGAACCCGATGACCGAGCGCAGTTCCAGCACCTGGAAGACGTTGAGCTCGGCGGTCGTGGCGCGGCCGGCGACCGACATCGCCAGGAACGAGGCGATCGACAGCGCCATCCAGAAAGCGGCCTTGGGGATCGAGGGGGTAGGTGCCATGTCAGCTATCTCGCAAGCCGGGGTTTTTGCCGCAACCACTAGCCGCCGCATTTGACTGGGCCAGAGATATTGGCGCGACGTTGCAAAACGGCCCTGTCGCGGGCGGAACCTGACATGGCAAGCCGCGTTGAGTCGCGATGTCCGCTTGAGCATCACCGATCGCCGTTCCACCCGTCACAAGGAGACCTTCGATGACATTACTCACGCGGTTTGTGCTTGCCGGGTGCCTGGCCGTCGCGGCCACAGCCGCGCATGCGGACGAGAGCAAATTTCTCCAATCCTTCAAGGGCAATTTCGCCGGCAAGGGAACCGTTCAGGTGACGACGCAGGCGCCAACGGTCAGCGTTTCCTGCACGTTCAAATCGAATGCGACATCGTCTTCGCTGTCCCTCGACGGCAACTGCCGCGGCCTGATCCTGGTGACACGCGCCATCAGTGCTCGCCTGAAGACCAGCGGCGCCAAATACAGCGGTGTCTATGTGGGATCGCGCACCGGACCTGCGCAGTTGAACGGAAGCCGTTCCGGCAATGCGATAAACCTCGCCATCCGCTGGGTCAAGGAGGTCAATGGCGACCGCGCCGCGCAGCTTACCGTGCAGAAAAACGGTGCGGACGGCATAGTCTTGACCGTGGTCGACCGCGATCCCAAGACCGGCAAGAGCGTGGTGACCAGCCGCATCGATCTTCGACGCAGCTGATCGGGTTCAATCTTCCAGCGGCTCCGGCGGATGGGCGTCGCGGCCCTTGCCGAAGGTGTAGCCGGTTTGCACCGCCTTGCGGCCGAACTTGTCGCGTAGCGCATCGATGGCGCCTTCGGCCATGGCGCGCTTGCGCGACTGCACATCGACCAAATCCGGCGGATCGGCCTTATCATCGTCGGAGAGGTCGCTGACGCCGATGCCGAGCAATCGGAATTTCGTTCCGTCGGTCTCCTTGCGAAGAAGTTCCACGCCGGTCGAAAAGATGCGGTCGGCGAGCCGGGTCGGGTCGCCGAGCTGACGGTTGCGCGTGCGCAGCCTGAAGTCCTGGGTCTTCAGCTTCAGCACCACGGTGCGCCCGGCGATGCCTGATTTCTTCAGCCTCGCCGAGACTTTTTCCGAAAGGCCCCTCAGCACCGAGACAAGCTCGTCCAGTGAGGCGATATCGGTGTCGAAAGTGGTTTCGGCCGATACGCTCTTGGCGTCCTGGTCTGGGTCGACGCGGCGGACATCCTCACCGCGCGAAAGCCGGTAGAGCCGTTCGCCCATCACCCCATAGCGGCGCATCAGGTCGCCACGCTCCATCTTCTGGAGCTGGCCGATCGTGCGGATGCCATCCTGTTCCAGCGTGGCGTTGAACGCCTTGCCGACGCCCCAGATCATGGTCACCGGCTGCGGGGCCAGAAAGCCGACCGCCTCCGCCTCGCCGATGACGGAAAAGCCGCGCGGTTTGCGGAAATCGGACGCTATCTTGGCGAGGAATTTGCAATAGGACAGGCCTGATGAAACGGTGATGCCGATCTCCTTCTCCACCGCCAGCGAAAAGCGCGCCAGCACCACGGCCGGTGGCAGTCCGTGCAGGCGCTCGGTGCCGGCGAGGTCGAGGAAGGCCTCATCGATCGACAACGGCTCGACCAGCGGTGTCAAAGCCTGCATCATGGCGCGCACCTCGCGGCCGACGGCCACGTACTTTTCCATGTTGGGCGCGATCACGACCGCCTCTGGGCAGGCCTCGAGCGCCTTGAACATCGGCATGGCGGAGCGCACGCCGCGGATGCGAGCGATGTAGCAGGCGGTGGAGACGACACCGCGCTTGCCGCCGCCGATGATCAGCGGCTTGTCCTTGAGCGCAGGGTTGTCGCGCTTCTCGATGGCCGCGTAGAAGGCGTCGCAATCGATATGGGCGAGGTGCAGCCGGTAAAGCTCGGGATGGCGGGCAAGGCGAGGGCTGCCGCAGCGTTCGCAACGGCGCGTTTCACTGCGCTGAAAGGTCAGGCAGTCACGACAAAAACCGTGGTCGGGATTGTTGACAGGGGTCGCCATCGCTGCGAACATAAAGAGAACAAAACTAATGGTACGACAGCGCAAGGCCAGCGACAAGCCTGGCCTGGGGAGAACGCATGAGCACGACCGTAGTGCCGCTGGCGCCAGAGCTCTGGCCTGAATTCGAGGACCTTTTCGGCAAGCAGGGCGCCTGCTACGGCTGCTGGTGTACGCATTTCCGGCTGGCGCCGGCGGCGCGGCGCGAGAGCAGTCGTGAACGCAACAAGGATCACATCAAGGCGCGCATCGAAGCCGGCCCGCCGCCCGGCCTGCTGGCTTTCGAGGACGGCAAGGCGGTCGGCTGGATGCAGATCGGGCCACGCGCCGACGTGCCCGAATGGAACAACAAGGGCAGGGGCTCGGCGCCGATCGATCCCGCCGACGCGTCCGATCCGGCCGTTTGGGCGATCTCATGCTTTTTCATCCGCGCCAAGGCGCGCGGCAGGGGCATCACCCACCGCCTCGTCGAAGGCGGCATCGAGTTCGCCCGCAGGAACGGGGCGCGGCTCGTCGAGGCCTGCCCGATCGACCTGTCGCGCGATTCGCGTTCGATCGGCCTGTTTGTCGGGTCATCGGGAGTGTTCGAGAAAGCCGGGTTCGAAAGGCTTGTGGAGCGCAAGGCCGGTCGACCGCTGATGCGGCTGGTGTTGAAGCCGATTGCCTGACTGTCATCGTCTTGCAGTCGCGATGGTATTTCCCTACCAGAGATACGAAACCATTTTTGCCTTTTCGACCGAACGGAGAATTCCCGTGAACCGTATGCTGCCTATTGCCTTTACCGCGTTCCTGCTGAGCGCGCCTGCTTTCGGCCAGACCGTCGACAGTCAGGGCGCCAAGCAATTGTCCGATGATCTGTCGCGCTATGTCGGCAAACAGGCGCTCGACAAGGGCATCCTGAAGGTTTCGGCCGAAGGCGCCGCCTACAAGATCCTGGTTGATTTCAAGGCGCTGGCCAGCAGCTTTCCCGACCAGAAGCTGGTGAAATTCGACTTCGCGCCCTATGCCCTGCTGGTCAAGCCGCGCAGCGACGGGTCCTGGGATGTCTCGATGGATTTTTCGCAGAGCGCCTCCTTTGAATTCAACGGCCCTCAGGGAAAGCAGAGCACGCAGTTCTCGATCAAGGACGGCAAGGGCAACGGCGTCTACGATCCCAAGCTGGCGGCCTTCACCAGCGCCACGAGCTCGATGGCCGGAATGACGATGTCGTCGCAGGACGCCAAGCAAAAGATGGATGTGACCGCCGGTGCCGGCACCGTGACGCTTTCCGCGACCAAGGCGACCAATGGCGGCGTTGATTTCACGACGTCGCAAAAGGTTTCGAACTTCGTCGAAGCGATAAAATTCAACGACGCCGAGAGCGGGCTGAATTTTCCCGTCACCGTGAAGTCGCCGGAATTTTCCGTGGAGGCCAGCGGCAAGGGCGTGCAGACCAAGCCTCTGCTCGATCTCCTGGCGTTTGCCGTGGCCAATGAGGACGAGAAGACGCTGAAGGCAAACCAGGCGCAGCTCAAGTCGCTTCTGCTTGCGGCGCTTCCGGTGTGGGAGCGTATCGACGGAACCTATGGCTTCAAGGACTTCGCGGTCGACAGCCCTATCGGCACGTTCGGAGCAACCCAGTTCGGCATAGCGTTCGGTTCCGACGGCGTCGCCCAGAATGGAAAGGTCAGCTATGGTATCAAGGCTTCGGGGCTGACCGTGCCGCAGCAGCTTTTGCCGAGCTGGAGCGTGGCATTGCTGCCCACCGATATCGACCTGAATTTCGGCGGTGCCAATATCGATCTCGACAGCATGGCGAAGAAAGCCATCGAAGCCTTTGATCTCAACCAGGATCCGCCGCTGCCGGCCGAGTTCGGCGACCAGCTCAAAGCCGACTTCCTGGCCAAGACGCCGAAGGTCGTCATCGGCCACAGTACCGTAAAGAACAAGGACATGGAGATCGCGCTGGAAGGTGAGATGACAAGCTTCGGCCAGAAACCCGACGCAAATCTCACTGTCGACGTCGCTGGCTTCGACAAGATCATGGAGCATCTGCAGGAAGCGGCGAAGGCGGAGCCGGAAGTCGGGCAGTACGTGCCTGTCGCTCTCATGGCGAAGGGTTTTGCCAAGACGCTGCCGGACGGCAAGCTGGAATGGGCCATCAACACCAAGGCCGACGGCTCGGTCACCGTCAACGGCGTCATGCTGAAGCCCGCCGACCCGGCGGTGGACGATGGCGTCGACGACGGTGACGGTTCGGACGATGAGAGCGGCGGCGATAATGGCGGTAGCGATAATGGCGGCGGCGCTAACGGCGGGGCAGGGGCGAAGCTCAATCCTTGAGTGTTCTGCCCTTGAGCAAATCCGGAACAGTGCGAACCGGTTTTTTCGTCCGGGATCGCACCAAAACGCCTGGATTAGAACCCCAGCGCGCCAGCGATTTTAGGCGCGGCTTCGTGCCAATCCTGGACGACGATGACATCGTCCGGGACCGATGGCAGGAACGTACGCAGCGAATTGTCGGCCATCAGATGGAATAGGTTTGCGTCGGCGACCGAGTCACGCACCGACGCCAGATTGGCTGGCTGATCGTCGACGAAGACCACCGGCCGCCCGCTCCTGCCGCGCAGTTTGGCTACCGCCGGGCCCTTGGCCATCTCGGTGGTCAGCAGAGGATAGGCCAGCCCCAGTGCATCGAGATGGGCGCGTCGCACGGCGCGATGCCGGTGCGGCATGGCTGTCAGCAATATGATTTCGGCACGGTTTCCAAGCCCGGTCAGGGCTTCCGCGGCGCCATCGGTGATGCTTTGCCAATCGGCTTGCGCGTCGAAGAAATCGCCCAGGAGTGCGGTGACTTCAGGTTGTTCGATCAGGCGGCCGCTGGCTGTCTCGGCAATGTTGCCGGTCAGCCGGAAGGACGCCAGCGTCAGGCCATAGCCGCGCGCCTTGAGGAAATGCGGGAAGGGCCGGATGAATTCGAGCACCACGTCATCGACATCGAGCACCAGCAGCGGTCGGTCGTCAGCCGCCAGTTCCTCGATCTGGCGCGCGGTTTCGGGATCATCGCTCATGTGGAGTGCTCGTGATTGTCATCGCCAAGCGGCAAGGCGCGCAACGCCTTGCCGACAGCCGCTGGTGGCGTGCCGGTTTCCTCGGCGAAGCGCATCAAGGTCGGCTCGTGGGCAAGAATGAACTGCAGGACGCCGGCCAGGAAACCCGGCTCGCCGGCCGCCCGGCGGATCGAATGCGCCTCTATTCCCGTGATTGCCAGAAAGCGCGGTAAAAGCTCCGGATCGGCGGCAACGAAGCCCAGTGCCTTGACGGCAATGGTTTCCGCCTCTTCGCGCATTGACGCTGCGTTTGCCATCACTACCTTCGGTGCGTGGAATGAGTCTCTCCCGCAGTAATGGCAAGAATTGCTTGCGGCAAGCCATTAGCGTGTGGCGCGCCTTTTGGACGCGCAGGGAGGCGAGGCGGAATTCGTGCTGCTTTGCAGGCTTCGGGTTTCCGTTTCGTCAATCATATTGCCGTATAGTGCAGCAGGGTTTGGTGCGTTCAAGGAAAGAGCGCATGACGGCCACCTCCGGGCGGAGGACGGCCGGGACGGGATGTCGATGCCTAAGAAGGTGATGATCGTCGAGGACAACGAGCTCAATATGAAGCTCTTTCGGGACCTCATCGAAGCAAGCGGTTACGAGACGGTGCGCACCCGCAACGGTCTGGAGGCGCTCGACCTGGCGCGCCAGCACCGGCCGGACCTCATCCTGATGGACATCCAACTGCCCGAAGTGTCGGGACTGGAAGTGACCAAATGGCTGAAAGAGGACGACGATCTGCACGTCATCCCGGTGATTGCGGTGACTGCCTTTGCGATGAAAGGCGACGAGGAACGCATCCGCCAAGGCGGCTGCGAGGCGTATATTTCGAAGCCGATCTCGGTGCCGCGTTTCATCGAAACCATCAAATCTTATCTGGGCGATGCCTGATGTACCCTTCCAGCCGAGCCGGAGCGTTGTGAAATGACTGCGCGGATCCTCGTCGTCGACGACATCCCTGCCAATGTGAGGCTGCTGGAAGTCCGGCTGCTGGCCGAGTATTTCGAGGTTCTGACCGCCACCAATGGGGCCGATGCGATCGAGACCTGCGAGAACGGCAAGGTCGATGTCGTGCTGCTCGACGTAATGATGCCCGACATGGACGGGTTCGAGGTCTGCCGGCGATTGAAGAGCGATCCGGCGACGTCGCACATTCCGGTGGTGATGATCACCGCGCTCGATCAGGTCACCGACCGCGTGCGCGGGCTCGAGGCCGGTGCCGACGATTTCCTGACCAAGCCGGTCAACGACTTGCAGCTGATGACGCGCGTCAAGAGCCTGGTCCGCCTGAAGTCGTTGACCGACGAGCTTCGGCTGCGCGCCTCGACCACGCGCAACATCGGCATCGAAGAACTTTTGAGCCGCAATTTCGCGTCCGAGGACACGACGCCGAAGGTGCTTTTGATCGACGAGCGCAAATCGTCGGTCGAGCGCATCCAGAAGATGCTGCGCGATCGTGCCGACCTCGACGTCACGGGCGATCCGCATGCCGGGTTCTTCCAGGCCGCGGAGACGCCCTATGAATGCGTGATGATCTCGACGGCCTTCGCCGATTTCGATCCGCTCAGGCTCTGCTCGCAACTGCGCTCGCTCGACCGCACCCGTTTCGTGCCGATCATCCTGCTGGCGGAGGAGGGCGAGGAGGAGCGCATCATCCGAGGGCTCGAACTCGGCATCAACGACTATCTGATGCGGCCGATCGACCAGCAGGAACTGACGGCGCGGCTGCGTACCCAGGTGCGCCGCAAGCGCTACAATGACCAATTGCGCGCCAGTGTCACCCAGACCATCGAAATGGCCGTGACCGACGGCCTCACCGGGCTGCACAATCGCCGCTATCTAGACAGCCATCTGCAGACGCTGTTCGATCGCGCCGTGGCGCGGCGCCGGCCGCTGTCGGTGATGATCACCGATCTCGACCGCTTCAAGTCCATCAATGATGCGCATGGGCATGACGGCGGCGACGAGGTGCTGCGCGAATTCGCGCGGCGGCTGCGCAAGAACGTCCGGGGTATCGACCTTGCCTGCCGGTTCGGCGGTGAGGAGTTCGTGGTGGTAATGCCCGACACCGACGGCGCAGTGGCCGAGAAGGTGGCCGAGCGCATTCGTGCCGAAATCGCCCAGATGCCGTTCGCCATCGGCGCCGAGGGCAAGACGATCGAGGTCACCGTCAGTGTTGGCGTGTCATCGGTGCTGAAGGGCGTGGACACGGTGGCGGCACTGATGAAACGCGCCGATCTCGCGCTCTACGAAGCCAAGAGCGGCGGCCGCAACCGCGTCGTTGCCAAGGCAGCCTGACGCTCCGGGCCCAATTATCCGGTCAACCCCAACAGGGTTACCCATTTACCTTAATCCAAGCGATTCGCGAGCCTTGGTTAAGAAACTGTTGATTTCCATAAGCTCTTGCGCAAATGTGAAGGCCAAGACGAAGCCGGCACGAGGTAGACAGCCGGCTCGATCCTCGAATACCCCATGATGCTCAGGTCCGCCGCATCTCCTGGGTCCGTGGGGTCGGCCGGCCGGCGCTGGCACATAGTGGCCTCCTCGTACCGCTGCCAAACGCCGACCGGCCCCCTTTGCCCGATATGACATCAGGAATCTGCGTCAAGCCCCGGAAGAACCGGGGCTTTTTTGCGGCAGGTCCCGCTTTTCTGGACTGTAACGGCTTCGGTTGCACCCTCGCGTGCTATTGCTTGGCAACACCGCGACTTTTTCGCCGCCATATGCATAAGGGGAAGAAGAGGAGCCAGCCCCTCCATTTCATACATATGGCGCGCAAGGGGCTTGCGGCAAGACCCGGCTGTTCCCGTAGAACCACGACCCAGGTTAACGGAAACGGGAGTGGCGAAATGCCGGAATTGTTGCCAGGTGGCCGAGTGCGTCGGGATCATGCGGTGGTGATCGCCGGAGGCGGTCCGACCGGGTTGATGCTGGCTGGCGAACTCGCATTGGCGGGCGTCGATGTGGCCGTTGTCGAGCGGCGGCCAAACCAGGAACTCGTCGGTTTGCGCGCGGGCGGCCTGCACGCACGCACCATCGAGGTGCTCGACCAGCGCGGAATTGCCGACCGGTTCCTCTCGCAGGGACAGACATCGCCGTCGGTGGGCTTCCACATGATCCGATTGGACATCAGCGACTTTCCCACGCGGCACAACTATCTGCTGGCGTTGCGGCAAAACCATATCGAGCGGATATTGGCCGACTGGATCAGCGAGTTCGGCGTGCCGATCTATCGCCGGCAGGACGTCACGGGCTTCGCACAGGATAATGGTGGCGTCGACATCGATCTGTCTGGCGGCCAGCGGTTGCGGACGCAGTATCTCGTCGGCTGCGACGGAGGACGCAGCATGATCCGCAAGGCCGCGGGGATTGCGTTCGATGGATGGGATCCGACGATGAGCTGGATAATCGCCGAGGTGGAGACGGCGAAGGAACCAGCATTGGGCTTTCGCAGTGACGCCCATGGTATCCATGCGATCGGCAAGATTGAGGAAGACGGCCGGGTGGGTATCGTGCTGACCGAGCGACAACTAACCATTGGTGGCGAACCGACACTGCGCGATCTCAGCGACGCGCTTGTCGGTGTCTACGGCACCGATTACGGGGTCCACAGTCCGACCTGGATTTCCCGGTTCACCGACATGACGCGGCAGGCTGCCGCTTACCGCGACAGACGTGTTCTGCTGGCCGGTGACGCCGCGCATATCCATCCCCCAATGGGCGGACAGGGCCTCAATATCGGCGTGCAGGACGCGGTGAACCTGGGGTGGAAGCTAGCCCTGGTGGTCAAGCGGATGTCACTGGAAGGCCTCCTTGACAGCTACCATGCCGAACGCCATCCGGTCGCCGCCCGCGTGCTGCGCAACGCGATGGCGCAGGTCGCGCTTCGCCGGATGGATGCTCGCACCAAGGCCTTGAGCGACACATTCGCCGAACTGCTCGCCATGGATGGGCCACGCAAACGGATCGCCGCGGAGATGTCTGGCCTGGGTGTCCACTACGATCTCGGGGAGGGGCACGCGCTGCTTGGGCGACGAATACCCGACCTCGATCTCTCCACCGCTGATGGGCCGTTGCGACTGTTCACGTTGCTCCACGACGCGCGGCCGCTGCTCCTCAATTTCGGTGAGCCAGGCAGGCTGGACATTGCGCCTTGGGCCGACCGGATCCGGCAGATCGACGCATCGTATGCCGGTGCCTGGGAGCTTCCCGTACTCGGAACGGTCGCCGCACCCGACGCGGTCTTGATCCGGCCCGATGGATACGTGGCCTGGGTTGGCGTTGAGGATGGACAGGGATTGGCCGATGCGCTGACCAGATGGTTCGGACCGGATGCCGGAGCCGGGCGCCCCTCCGAACGCAGCGCGTCACCTTCCACAGGCTGATGGCCAGCTGTCTCCTGACAAGCAATTGACAGGAGGCTCCATCCGTGCAGAAATTGGTTGGACCATTGGACCACTTGGAGGAAATGTGGACCAGAACAGCCTGCCACCAATTCAGACGACGGCGCGTGACGACGCCGTGCTGAAGGCATTGGTGGGCTTCGTCCGCGCCGAGGCCTTGCGGCCTGGCGAGCGACTGCCGACCGAGCGCATTCTAGCCGAACGGCTCAAGGTCAGCCGCAACACGGTGCGCGAGGCGCTGACGCGGTGGGAAGGATTGGGCCTGGTCGAACGCCGGCAAGGCAGCGGCACTTTTCTCAAGGCCGCCGTCTCGCCCGACATGCTGCATTTGCCGCTGACGCTGGCGGGCGGCAATGACTTCACCAGCCTGATGCAGACGCTGGAAATACGCCGCGCGCTGGAGGCGGAAGCAGCGGCACTGTGCGCCGAGCGGGCAAGCCCGGCCGACATTGCCGAGATCGAGGGCAAGCTCGATATCATGGAGCAGGCGTTTCGCACCCTTGATGGCATGTCGTCGGAAGAGGACTGGGAATTCCACCAGGCGATCTACCGGGTCTCCGGCAATCCACTGTTCGAACAGATCATCGCGGCCATGCACGAACTGTTCCATCGCTTCTGGGAGCATCCGCTCGGTGTGCGCGATTTCGGCCATGCCAGCTTTCCCTATCACCGCACCATCTACGAACATATCGCCGCGCGGGATCCGCAGGGCGCCCGCGACGAGGCGCTCAAGCTCATCGCCACCGTCGAGGACGACCTCAAGCGCGGTGCGGCCAAACTCAAACTTTCGGACCTGAAATGAACGGGCATCCAGACGGTTTCGACCACGATTATCTCGCCGAGGCGGCGACGCTTTTGGCGCATGACGAACCGTTTCCCGGCGGCGCGGTCGTGCCGCCGATCTACCAGACCTCGTTGTTCACTTTCGCCAATTATGCGGAAATGGCCGATACCTTTGCCGGCAAACGAAAGCAGCCGATCTATTCCCGCGGCGACAATCCGACGGTCATGGAGTTCGAGGCTCGTGTCGCCGCGCTCGAGGGTGCAGAGGCCGCACGCGGCTTCTCCAGCGGCATGGCGGCGATCAGCGCCACCGTGCTTGCCTTCGTCGGGGCGGGCGAGCGCATCGTTGCTGTACGCAACTGCTATGGCGATGCCTACCGGCTGTTCGAGCGGCTCCTGCCGCGGCTCAACATCAAGGTCGACTATGTCGACGGTTCCGACCCGGACGCGGTCGCGGCGGCGCTTCCCGGCGCCAAGCTGCTCTATCTGGAAAGCCCGACCTCGATGGTGTTCGAGCTCCAGGACCTGCCGCATCTGACCCGGCTGGCAAAAGAGCAGGGCATCGTCACCACCATCGACAATTCCTGGGCGACGCCGGTGTTCCAGAAGCCGATCTCGCACGGCGTCGACCTCGTGCTGCACTCGGCCTCGAAATATCTCGGCGGCCACAGCGACACGGTCGCCGGCGTGGTGGCTGGCTCGGCAGCGCATATCAAGCAGATCAACGAGCAGACCTATTCCTATCTCGGCGGCAAGCTGTCGCCGTTCGAGGCCTGGCTTTTGCTGCGCGGCCTGCGCACGCTGCCGCTGCGCCTGCCGCACCATATGAAGAGCGGGCTTGCCATCGCCGAGCGGCTGAAGGCGCATGGCGATGTCGAGCGGGTGAACCATCCGGCCTATTCGAACCATCCGGGCAAGGCGACGCTTGCCGGCTATGGCGGGTTGTTCTCGTTCGAGGTTACCGAGGACATCGACATTCCCGCCTTCGTCGACGCGCTGAAATATTTCCGCATCGGCGTCAGCTGGGGTGGGCATGAGAGCCTGGTTGTACCGGCCAAGGCGTCGCTGGAGCAGACGCCAGGACTGAATTCGATGGCGCGCTTCGGCGTCAGCCCCCGAACCATCCGCTTCAATGTCGGATTGGAAAGTGTCGAGGATCTCTGGGCGGATGTCGCCCAGGCCCTCGAAAAAGCCAGAAAATAACAAGCGGGTTCAAAATGGGAGTCTTGAACATGAAAAAACTGACCGTCATGCTTGCCACCGTCGCGGGGCTGGCGATTTCTGCCGGTGGCGCGCTCGCCGATTCAACCCTGAAAATGGTCGAGGTGATCACCAGCCCGCCACGCACCGAATTCCTCAAGAAGCAGATCGCCGAGTTCGAGGCGGCCAATCCAGGCCTCAAGGTCGAACTGGTCTCGCTGCCCTGGGGCCAGGCTTTCGAGAAATTCCTGACCATGGTGCAGGCCGGTGACACGCCCGATGTGGTCGAGATGCCGGAACGCTGGATGGGGCTCTACGCCAACAATGCCCAGCTCGAGGATCTCGGCCCCTATATGGCCAAGTGGGACGACGCCAAGACGCTCGGCGACCGTGCCAAACAGTTCGGCTCGACGGTCAACAACACCCAGTTCATGATCCCCTATGGCTACTATGTGAACGCGCTGTTCTGGAACAAGAAGCTGTTCAAGGAGGCTGGTCTCGACGGCCCGCCGGCGACGCTCGACGAGTTTGTCGCCGATTCCAAGAAGATCTCGGCCATTCCCGGAAAATACGGCTACTGCCTGCGCGGCGGGCCGGGCGCCTTCAACGGCATGCACATGTTCATGAACATCGCTCAGGGCAAGGGCGGCTATTTCAACGAGGACGGCACCTCGACCATCAATGAAGAAGGCTCGGTCAAGGGCCTGCAGATGCTGGCCGACATGTACAAGAATGGTCTAGCGCCGAAGGATGCCGTAAGCTGGGGCTTCAACGAAACCGTCACCGGTTTCTACTCCGGCACTTGCGCCATGCTCAATCAGGATCCGGACGCGCTGCTCGGCATCGCCGACAAGATGAGCGCCGACGACTTCGCCGTGGCGCCGCTGCCGGTCGGACCAAGCGGAAAGTCCTATCCGACGCTCGGCTATGCCGGCTGGGCGATGTTCGCCAACTCGCAGCACAAGGATGATGCCTGGAAGCTGATGGCGACGCTTCTGTCGCCGAAGGACAATCTGGAATGGGCCAAGGAAGTCGGCGTCGTGCCGATCCACAACGGTGCCGACCAGGATCCCCATTTCAAGACCGAGCAGTTCAAGGGCTGGTTCACGGAACTCAGCGACAGCTCCAAATATGAAATGGTGACGCCGCCGACGCATCTGGAAAACCTCGGCAATTTCGTCGACCAGGTCGCGATCAAGAACTTCCAGGAAGTGCTGCTCGGCCAGAAGACGGCCAAGGAGGTCGCCGACCAGTGGGCTGCCTTCCTGACCAAGGAACAGCAGGACTGGCTGGCGAAGAACAAGAAGTAGCTTTTCTTCCCTTCTCCCCGTTCACGGGGAGAAGGACGCTCATTGTCCATCCCGCCGCTCCAGGGAGCCATTTCTCAGCCAAATGACCTATGCCGTATCCGAAATTCGGTCCGCAGCGGCGCCGCGAAAAAAGCGGCTCTCCTACGCGACGGTCGAGCCTTGGCTCTACCTCAGCCCGGCGATCATCCTGCTGGTCGTGGTGCTGCTCGTGCCGCTGGTCATCGGCATCAGCTATTCCTTCCGCAAATTTTCGGCCTTCAAGTCCGAGTATGTCGGGCTCGGGCAGTATCAGGCGATGCTGTCGGACCAGGTGCTGGGCCAGGCGCTGATCAACACGTTGTGGTGGACGGTGGCCAGCCTGTTCTTCCAGTTCTTCCTCGGCCTTGGCCTGGCGCTGCTGCTCGACAGGCCTTTCTCAGGCCGCAAAGCGGTGCAGGCGCTGGTCTTCCTGCCCTGGGCGGTGCCCTCCTTCCTGTCGGGCCTGACTTGGGCCTGGCTGTTCAATCCGATCGTCGGTCCGCTGCCGCACTGGCTGTTCGCCTTGGGGCTGAAAGCCGAACCGACCAACGTTCTGTCCGATCCCTCCACCGCCATGTGGGGGCCGATCATCGCCAATGTCTGGTTCGGCATTCCGTTCTTCGCCATAACGCTGCTGGCGGCGCTGAAGTCTATACCCTCGGAACTGCATGAAGCGGCGGCGATCGACGGCGCTTCGCCGTGGCAACGTTTCACCAAGGTGACGCTGCCTTTCCTGGCCCCGACCATCGCCATCACGGTGATGTTGCGCACGATCTGGATCGCCACCTTCGCCGACCTGATCTTCGTCATGACCGAGGGCGGGCCGGCCGGGTCGACCAACACGGTGCCGGTCTACATCTATGTCAGCGCCTTCAAGTCGCTGGACAAAGGCTATGCCTCGGCTGTGGCCGTGCTGCTGCTGGTGCTGCTCATCGCCTACGCGATCGTGCTGATCGCCATCCGCCGCTCGCTGGTGAGGCACGTCTGATGATTGCCGGACGCTCAGCTTCACAGCGCTTCTTCGGTGGCATCGGCCTTTACGCCGCGATCGCCGCCTACGTCGTCTTCGCTCTGTTCCCGATCTACTGGACGCTGAAGATCTCGGTCACGCCGGAGCGGCTGCTCTATTCCGAAGGCATCACCTTCTGGCCGTCGCACATGACATTGCAGAATTTCGTGACCGTGCTCGAAGCCACCGATTTTCCGCGCTATTTCCTCAACAGCGTCATCGTCTCGGTGTCCACTGCGGCACTGGTCACGGTTATCGCCACGCTTGCCGGTTACGCCATGTCGCGTTTCACCTTTCGCGGCAAGGCCGCACTGGCTCTCATGTTGCTGCTGACCCAGACCTTTCCGCTGGTGATGGTCATTCCGCCTATCTACCGCGTGATGGGGCAGATCGGCCTGATCAACAGCCTGACCGGGCTGATCATCATCTACACCGCCTTCAACACCGCCTTCGCCACCTTCCTGATGCAGTCCTTCTTCGACGGCATCCCCAAGGACCTGGAGGAGGCGGCGATGATCGACGGCTGCACGCGCGCGCAGGCGATGCGCAAGGTGATCGTGCCGCTGACGCTGCCCGGCATGGGCGCGACACTTGGCTTCGTCTTTACCGCCGCCTGGAGCGAGCTGCTGTTCGCGCTGATGCTGATTTCCAGCGACGACCAGAAAACCTTCGCCGTCGGCCTGCTCACCTTCATCGGCAAGTTCGCCGTCGACTGGGGACAGATGATGGCGGCGTCGATCCTGGCGCTGATCCCGGTCTGCATCTTCTTCGCTTTCCTGCAACGCTATCTCGTCACCGGCCTGACCGCCGGCGCCGTCAAAGGATAGACCGATGGCCTCTGTCACGCTCGAAAAGGTCCGCAAGGATTATGGCGCCGTGCGCGTCCTGCACGCGGTCGATCTCGAAATCGCCGATGGCGAGTTCGTCGTGCTGGTCGGACCGTCCGGCTGCGGCAAGTCCACGCTGTTGCGCATGATCGCCGGGCTCGAGGAAGCCTCGGGCGGCGAGATCCGCATCGGCGAGCGGCTGGTCAATGACGTGGCGCCCAAGGACCGCGACATCGCCATGGTGTTCCAGTCCTATGCGCTCTATCCGCATATGGACGTCTCGAAGAACATGGGCTTCAGCCTGATGCTGCGAAAGGCCGAGAAGCCGGCGATCGATGCGCGCGTCGATGGTGCCGCCAAGCGGCTGGGGCTCGATACGTTCCTGCAACGCCTGCCCAGGCAATTGTCTGGTGGCCAGCGCCAGCGCGTCGCCATGGGCCGCGCCATCGTGCGCGATCCCAAGGTTTTTCTCTTCGACGAGCCGCTGTCGAACCTCGATGCCAAGCTGCGCGTTCATATGCGCGCCGAGATCAAGGCGCTGCACCAGCAGTTGAAGACCACTTCGGTCTACGTCACCCACGACCAGATCGAGGCGATGACCATGGCCGACCGCATCGTCGTCATGCATGACGGGCTGATCCAGCAGGTGGGGGCGCCGCTCGATCTCTATGACCGGCCGGCCAATATGTTCGTCGCCGGCTTCATTGGCTCGCCTGGAATGAATTTCCTGCCGGCCACGGTGGAGAAGGGCGGCAAGGTGGACGCCGTGTTGTCCGATGGCCAGAAGCTTCGGCTGCCGGACGGCCTGCCGCTCAGGGACGGTGACGTCATCACCGTCGGCCTGCGGCCCGAGCATATCCGGCTGGCTGACGACGGCGCGCTGCAAGGCGAAGTGGGAGTGGTGGAGCCGCTTGGCCTGTCGACGCAGTTTTACGTCAAGCTGGCCGGCCAGCAGCTTTGCGTCTTTGCGATGGGGCGCGCGGCCGTGAAACCCGGCGACATGGTGCGCCTGTCGGCCGATCCGGCATCGCTGCATTTGTTCGACGGGAAGAGCGGCGACCGCATCGGCTAGAGCATGATGCCGAAAAGTGTGAAGCGGTTTTCGGACGACATCATGCTCTATCTCTTTGATTTAGAGACGGATTCAGATTTCAGGTCGACTCGACCTGAAATCATCCGGCTCTAAGGCGCTCAGCCGGGCTGACGGACTTCAGCCGCCCGGGCCGAACGAAAACGCCGCCCGATGGGCGGAAAAATCTTCTTGATTAGTAACGGATCAGCCGCGCAACCTCTTGCCCCGCAAGGGGTTGCGTTGACATTGGCGTCTTGTGCAACCATAGTGACCACTAATCTGGGTATGGTGGGAAGTATGGTAAGGAACAAACTCACGGACGCCAAAATCAAGGGTTTGCGTAAGCCTGGGATCTATGCAGATGGCGCCGGACTGTATCTGAGGGTGCATTCGGGCGGCAGCAAAAGCTGGTTCTTTATCTACCGCCGCAAAGGTGTCCGCCGCGAGATCGGGCTAGGAGGCTTCGCTGGCACCGCACCCATAACCCTCGCCATTGCGCGCCGCAAGGCTGACGACATGCGCGACATGCTCGCCAACGACCAAGACCCTTTCGCCGCCCGCCAAGCGGCCAAGACAGTCCCCACTTTCTCGGTTGTAGCTTCGCGACTCATAGAGGCGAAGCGTTCGGACTGGACGCCGAAGACCGAGAAAGAATGGCGCGTTCACCTACTGGAGCATGCCGCGAAACTGAGTGATGTGGCTATAGATGCCGTTGGCACCGAGATCATCGAAACCACTCTGTTGCCGATCTGGAAGAAGACGCCTGCGACCGGCCAGCGCGTGCGCGGGAAGATCGAGGCGGTAATTGATTTCGCATCGGCCAAGAAATTGCGCACTGGTGATAACCCGGCGCGCTGGACTGGACACCTAGAACACGTTCTTTCCTCTGCCGGCCGAACGACAGGGGCCAACCATGAGGCGATGCCCTACGCGGAGGTCGGGGCGTTCATAAGGGAGCTAGGCTCCGATACTGCCGAGCAATGCCTGCTGTTCACTGTGCTGACGGCCGTGCGGACGGCAGAAGCCATTGAGGCCGTGCCGTCTGAGTTCGACGTCGATGCAAAGACGTGGACCGTGCCTGAGGAGCGTACTAAGACCGGCAAGCCCTTGGTGGTCCCACTTTCCGATCAAGCGTTGGCTGTAGTCGAAAGGCGGCTTACTGGGACATTTGTATTCGAGGGTGCTGTCAAGAACCGCCCAATAGGTAACGCTGCGATGCGGGTCGTCATGGCGGCCAAGCGGCCAGGCCAAACCGTCCATGGCTTCCGAAGCAGCTTTCGCGATTGGGCAGGGGAGGAGACCGAATATCCGAGCGAGATTGCTGAGTGGTCGCTGGGCCACAAGGTGGGATCGGCTGTGGAACGAGCGTATAGACGTGGTGACGCGTTGGAAAAGCGCCGGTCACTTATGGCTGATTGGGCTACTTACCTTGACAAAAACCGTGTAAACGGCTAGTTTGCAGCATGGTTGCCCTTGGCGACCATTAAGCAGCGGTCATGCCGTCGTATGCTTTCACGAGACGAAAGTGGCGTTTAGCGTCGATCAACTCCATCCCAAAATCTATTTGATTTTGCGCGCCCGGATTTTTTCCGTGCCGAATGAAGGAGGTTTGCTTGCCTGATAATGACAACTTGGAGCTGGTTTCGCTAAACGAGGCCAGTCGATTGACCAGCCTTTCCCGCACCTTCTTGAACCGTTTGCGGGACGAGGGAAAGTTTCCCCCTGCCGTGCCTATGGGCGAGAGGCGAATTGCGTTTGTAAAAGCTGAAGTCTTGGACTTCATCCGTGGCCGCATCGCCGCGAGGCCGGCCGCATGACCCGCTACTCCACAATGTCGAAGGCCCAGCTCGAGGCCGAGCTTGCTGCCGTCCAAGCGGTGCTGGCGTGGAAGGCGACTCAGCCCGACTAAATTTCCCCGCCCGCTGCCGAGCCTCGATTGCAAACCAGCCGGCAAGTGCCGTGGGCGGGCAACCACAAAAGACGACCGGACCCAACCGGCGCCGCAACCCCATACGATAACGGGAACACAGACCTTTGAAAATTCTGGACATCAGACCTGCGCCGCCTGGCGTGGGGCGAACTATTGCGCACTTCGACCTGCAACTGACCGACGAGTGCAGGCTCTATGGCGTCCGCCTCATCAGTGGCGATGGTGGAAAATACCTATCCTACGCGCCCAACAGCCATGGAACGCGCGTGGCCACCTTCACCCGTGACCTAGCAGAACAAATCACGCGCGCCGCGAGCGAAGCATGGAGCCAGTACATTGCACAGCATCACCAGCATTAAATCTGCAGCCCTTGCCTTGGGTGGCGACGCATACGGTCGCAACCGCATCTCATGCCCAGGCCCGGGTCACGGTCGGCACGATCGCTCGTTGAGTATCATCTTCACCGACAATGGATTTGTCTGCGAATCTTTCGCGGGCGACGATTGGAAGGAATGCCGCGACCATATCAAAGCAGTGCTCGGCCTATCGGACGAGCGGCCGAAGCCCATCAGCGAACCAGCGACGGACTACTCCGTCTTGGTCGACCAAGAGCGTCGCGTCGACATCGCTGCCAGCATCTGGGCCGAGACCGTCCCGCTACCCGGCACCTTGGCCGAACGATACCTTGCCTCCCGAGGCATTGCCTATGGCGGCGAGGCGCTGCGCTATCATCCGGCCAAGCGCATGATGGTCGCCATGATGACAGATGCCCTCACGGGCGAGCCCTGTGGCATCCACAGGACCTTTCTGGACGGGCACGGCCGTAAGGTTGACCGGAAGATGCTAGGGCGCGCCGCTGGCGCTGTTGTGCGCCTGGCCGACGATGCCGACGTTACCGATGGGCTTGGTATCGCTGAAGGCATCGAGACGGCCCTGCGCGCGCCGTTTTGGCCTATGTGGGCATGTCTATCTGCGGGAACGATGAAATCCTTGCCGGTCCTTGAGGGCATCACATCCCTGTCAATCTTCGCCGACCAGGACAGGGCCGGATTGGCAGCCGCCAATGAGTGTGGCCAGCGATGGCACTCTGCCGGCGTCGAGGTCACCATGGCCGCACCGCTTAAGGGCGACTTCGCCGACCTGCGCGAGGCCGCTTGATGCCCGCCATTCCTCAAATCGAAGTGAAGAATGAACCCGGTAAGCCGTTCAAGGCGCTGGAGCCTGCAAATGACAACAGTGCCATCCAGCTCCTATCCTACGAAGAGTACAAGGCACAGGAGCACGGGACAGCTGATGCAATCATCAAGGGTCTTGTTCGAACCGGCACGCTGATAGCGGTGGGTGGAAGGCCAGGCGCCGGCAAGACCGCGCTCATGGTGGCGATTGCCGATACGCTGGACAAGGGTGAGCCGTTCCTTGGCCGTGAAACGCGCGAAACGACCGTCGCCTATATCGCCGCGGAAGACGGTGGCGACGTTGCCAACCGCCTTGAAGCCATCAGGAACACCAGCATCAAGATAGTGAAGTCGCCAGATGGGTTCCCCCTCACCAATCCGAAGCGGGCCAAGGCCATAGCGCTGGAGGTGGTCAAGCTTGCGAGAGCACTCGACCCTGAACGGCATATCATGCTCGTGGTCGACACCTTCAGGGCGGCCCTTGGGGGTCAATCGGTGCTGGACGACAAGTTCACCTCGCCGGCATTGAACGCGCTTCGCGAGGTGGCGGAGGCCGAAGGCATCGTTATCGCTGTGTTGAACCACACAAACCGCGAGAACCATAAGGCGACCAAGGGCGAGACGCTTGAGGCCGTGACGGCGTTGGAGCTTGTGCTGCTGGACGGTGACGGCGATTGGTACACTATCTATGTCGGCAAGAACCGAAGCGGCCCGAACCATCGCAACATCGGCCGCGTGAAATACACCTCCGTCCAGATAGGTGATGTTACCGCAGCCATCATTGACGAGATGGTGGCGGACGACACGCCGGCAAGCGATGAGCCGAAAACGAGGAAGCCCAGCGCGAACGCCACCCTTCTTAGGGATATCGTTACGACCGCGATGATGGACTCAAGGGACCATGTGACGCCCTTCGGCGTAGATGGTCCACGCGTCAAAGTGGTTGCCATCTCGGCCCTTCGCGAAACCTTCTACGAGCGGAAGGTCGGCGTGGCAGACAGTAAGCTCAAGGCGTTCAATCGGTCGTTAGAATATTGGCTTCGCGAGAAATGGCTGGTGAAGGGCGACTTTGGAATTGAGGGAGCCGTCTGGTTCGCAAACAAGGCGGATGAAGCCGGACACTTTAGGGAAAGCTAATACACAGCAGCCAAGCCGGACGGACAGTTCCCCAACCAAACAACTGTCCGTCCTGTCCGGTTCGTGAGAGCCGGACGGACAGGAGGAAGGTATAGGAAGTTGTCCGTCCTGTCCGGCACCGCGGAAACCTGCCATGCACGGCAATGATGCGCTGCACAGCGGCCGATGGTGCAGTGCGGTAGGGGGGTGAATCAGGGCTTACCACCGCGCCGACTACGGACCGCCGCGCCCCAAGAGTAACCATCAACGTTGCCCCGGTTCAAAATATATTCGGCCATCGTCTTGCCCAGCAAGGCTTTGCGGCCAGGAACATAGGAAAATCACCATATGAAAACCGGCGATAATCGGCCGAAACCGCCCGCAAACTTGCGGCCAGCTACGAAAAGATGGTTCAAAAGCGTACTGGACGACTACGATCTCGAAGGCCATCACATTCGGCTGCTCATCCTTGCCGCTGAGGCCTGGGACCAAAGCCAGATCGCCCGCGAGGTGCTGGATAAGGACGGCCAGACGTTCAATGATCGATTTGGCCAGCCTAAGGAACGCCCCGAAATTGGAATCCTCAACAATGCCCGTATCGCCTTCGCCAGGCTGATCCGGGAGCTTGCTCTTGACGTCGACACTCCTGAGGCACCGAGAGCTCCACGTACGCGCGATTACGGCGCGAGGGCTGCCTGATGCCGGTTCGCAAACGAAGGGACCGCCGCAAAGACGGCATGCCGGTCGAAGCGCTACGGCGTGTATGGGCGCTCTGGCATCGGACTGTCTTGACCGAGGCCGAGAAAGACGAGTTGGCGAGGTTAGAAGTGGAATGCGAAGCGGCCGGCTACGACCCGCTTCTCGCCTGGTGCTGAAGGAGAGATGCCATGCCCGTTAGACGCCGACTAGACAGACGCCGCAATCACAATATCCCGATCGAAGACGCGGACTTATTGATGCGTGGTGGTCGCGACTACTTCGAAACGCTACCTACCTACGGTTTCGATCCAGCACCGCGACCGGGCCTGATTGAGGACTCGACGATGCTGGCGATATGGGCTGACTGGGCCGGTGAGCTAGAGACGGTTTGGAAGGATCCGCGTTCGCCCTTTTACATGTGGCCGGAGCAATCGGAACCGCACATTTATCAGGTGCTGCGCGACCACGACATGCTGGCGACGAACGGCAAACGGAGGGTGGGCGGCCGGAGGCACTGACGGATGCCAACCGCCGCGGCCTTTATGGCCTAGACTGGAATAAAACCGCTGTCTCTACTACCTATGGTGTTTGCAGGGCGTTTCGGCGCTAGATAATGCGAATGCCGCACCAATGCGGCAAGGCCGGGTGCCGAGGGGCGCCCAACACAGACCTCAAAAATCGAGCAACTCCCATATGGAATCCCAAATTGCCGGCGCAACGCCGGATGGCGGCCGCATTGCGGCCAATGACAATCGCCCGACCCGCAAAGAAATCCTCTACGCGACCGACGCCTTTCTGAAGGCCAATCCAGAACCGCATCCACCTGCAGTCCGGATCAGATACCGCGGCACCCGGCCAGCCATGAATTGGCTTGCAAAGCATGATGCCATTGGCGCCGCTTCGCTGTGGCGCATCGCACGACAACGTCGGCAAGAGGTTGCGAATGATAACCGATCCGACGCCGAGGGTTTGGGCATTGATCGTAGAAAGGACGGCAAGCCACGCGGAAGGAACCCGGATCCACGCTCGCTCGACGCCTACTTGGCGATACCCGCCGTGCAGCCGCGTCTTGGCGATAGGGAGCCAGAACCAACATACGCGGGACTGTGGGATGGGGGCTCCCGCGGCATCACGATCAAGTGCCAGGACTGGATTCACCCAGATGCTGCATTCACCGATGCAACACGTTTTAGCTTTCATCCGGCTGAGATTGCTACGGGTGCAATCTTCCTTGGCTCGGTGGGCGGATTAGGTCAGCCAAAGATGGGCAAACGCCGCGGCGACACCCGCAGACTGGACGAACCGAAGACACCCGCACCCAGCGAAGAGATCGACACCGTAATTGAGACGATACTTTCAGGTGGCAACGTTGCCGACGTCGGTAAGGCTCTTGGCGCGAAGGGTGGTGGCGCCGACCGCAAAGGCGGGAAGTCGTTACGAGCCGCTGGAGCCTGGGCATCGGCCGCGATCGTAGGCAGCGAGCTACTGCGCCATTCGAGGATAAAGGCTGCATAGTCACCAATGGAGCAACAGATTTAGAATAAGGGGCAGCACCGCAATGAGTTTGAACACCTCCTCACGTGAGAGGTGCCACCATTTTCGTTTTTTGGGAGACGGCCTGCGCATACAATTCTCCATTTGAAAAATTCAAATCGAGAATCCTTTCGGGCCGATTTCTTATGTGACACCCTCGATGGTTGGTTTCGCAAGCAGTTTCTTTTGAAAAATTTGTCGGGTACCGGGAGTTCGGTCCAGAAACTCAATAAGCGCTTGATTGACTTGACTATTATCAGCCTGTGAATTTCGGGCACGCGCCCAGCAATGGACGTGCGGATGACCAAGGTGCCAAATCGTGGCCTCCAAAAACCTATAGGGCAACAGACAACGAAACAGAGGCCGTCCGCGTAAAGTGAGCGGCCTTTTTCTATGGGCTATCAGGTTTCGCTCGATTCCTGGTAGTGCGCCGCGCGCCTCCCTCATCGTGCGGCACCTATCCGTCATTGCGCAAGAGCGCAGGCGGCATCCGCTCGCACCTTCGGGTGCGGGCTTTTTTGCGCCTTGCATTCGCAAAAAGCGCATCTAACCAAAGGACAAAATACGATGGCCAACGCGTGGCGGCTCTCAGTAAATATTGCGGCTTTCAGGCCGCTCGCACCCGAACGGTCGCACGGCGTCTTCTAGAAGACGGCATTCTGACGCCAGGCGCACCTGGCGTTGCGGTGCAAATCAGCGAAGCGGACTTTGTGTTGTTGCTGATGGGCGTAGCATCAGGAGCTCCACTTCGCGCCGTGGCGGATGTGACAGCCAAACTTATCGGATGCGTTCTGTCGGGTGTGGACGTCAGCATCATGCCCGAGTCAATCCGGCCGGGCGAGTCGCTAGCCTTCGACCGTTTGCATGACCTCGTTTGGAATGCAGCCCACGGTGATGGCCAAATGCGTTTCGATGTCGAAGTGGTCGAGACATTCCCGGAAATAGCCTTCCGCAGGCCAGATGGCGTTGCCCGTTTCATCCCGCCGGGAACGGCCGCAGGCTACTGGCAGAGTAGCAAGCAGCGTCGGTCAACTATCATCCCACACTCCGCCCTACTCTTAGCGGCGACAAACCTCTTTGGAGAAAAATGACATGGCCAAATCGCCAATCACCATCCCGTCAATGATTGAAGCTGATGCCGACTACGCCGACCTCGTCGCACGACAGACCAGCATCAATGAGCGGATCGGAGAGATCCGTCGTGAGCTAGCTGAAACTCAGGCCGCCATTTCTGCCGAACAGGCCACCGCTGGCCCGCGCCTTCGCGCGCCCATTGCCGAGCTCGTCGGAGACGCTGATGCAGCCGCCGTCGATCGTCGCAAGAAATTGAGCGACCTTCGACATCAGGAGAGCGATCACGAGGAGGCAAACAGCGTAATCCAACGCCGAATCTACGACCGTCGAAGCTTCGCCTCAAGGGCAGTCATTGCGGCCGTACGCGCCGAGATTGATGCTCGCGTCAGCGCTGTTGTCGCCGCAACTGAGGCGGCACTTACCGCGCAAGCTGATCTTGAGTCGCTCATCCGCGACCTAGAGGCGGAAGGCGTCGAAGCGGACTCCCTGCGTTCGGGTGTCGTGCCATTCTTCCTTACAAGCGGTCAGGCAACCCGGTATGTGGCTGAGCATGGTGGTAAAAATGGTTGAGCGCCGCGAATATGAAAAAGCTGCAGGCGATACCACTCTCAAGCGCCGGCAACTGGTGAAGCTGCCAGGTGAAACGCGGCACAGGGAATGCTCCGATAGCGCGGAAGTTATTGCTCGGAAGATACGCCTAAACAAAGCCGAAAGGCGCCTCAGGAGCCTAAAGTATGGCTGAACCTTTCATCTCAGGCTATGCAATACAATGGGATCGCCCTGCCATCATTGGTGGCCAGTGGGAAGAGCGGTTCGCGAAGGGCTCATTAGATAAGTCTTTGCGAGACTTTCCCGATGTCGTAGCGCTATGGGGTCACGCTCACAGCAAGCCGCTCGGCCGCGTTGGGAACGGTACGCTGCAGGTGAAGTCAGATAGCATTGGGCTATGGTTCGCACTAACCCCAAATCCTGACTCTCCTATGGGTCAGGAGGCGCTGGCTACAGTTGGTCGCGGTGATCTGGGCGAAGTGAGTATAGGCTTTATGAGCGAAGTCTCTGACTGGGACGACTCAACAGACATGCCGCGTAGAAACGTCACGCAGGCGAGACTGTACGAGCTGAGCTTGGTCACATGGGGCGCCTTTGGCAAGGACACGTCGGCCACGCTAACGCGCTCTGACAACCACTCTGCCGCCAAGCGTCGCTTTCTGGCGAAGGCTGAGGCAGCTATGCGGTTGAGGGGGATTGTGTAAACCGATCGAGACTTGCCCCTTCCAAATGCAAAGAAACAATGATTTCTTAGCGTTAGCGAGGGGGCAATTGCGACATGGATTATGATGGAAGGCTGACGCCAGAAGAGCGTGAGCGGGCGGTAAATTGGATAAACAATAGAGCTCCGAGGCTGGCTTGCCCTTCTTGCGGGCAAAAGAACTTCTCACTTGCCGAAAATTATATCGCGCCGCCAATCTGGTACGGTGGCAACATGATGGTGGGCGGAACCACTTATCCGATGTTTCTACTGATTTGCACAAATTGTTCGCACACAATGACTTATAGTGCGATAGCATCCGGAGTTATGATCCCTCCGACGCCACCAGCGGACAATTCATCTTCAGCAAAGGTGGAGGACTCCAAATGAGTCCAACCTCCACTACAACTGCCGACTCTCCGCCTAGCATCACCACAGGAGAGAGCGGGAAACTTGAATCACCAGCGCAGCGATTCAGCATGCCTGACTACGTGGATTGGCACATGATTCTCGACCATGAATTGTCCCAGCTGACGCGGCCAGAAACCGGAGTGATAGGCTCAGTCGGGTTTGTAGGGTTAGGTGGAGCGATCGGCTTCCTTCCAAGTTTTGTCGCCATCATGTCGTACACTGAGGCCACGCCCCCAAAGCCAACAGCACCCCCCGACATCATGCCAGCTCTATGTTTCGTCGCGTGCGGGGTTATAGCGGTTATCTGCCTGGTCATTTTTGGCCTGAGCGTCTACCGCAACAAAGGCCTGGCTGGAAATATTCGCGCAAGGAAGAAGCAGCGACTTCCGGTGGCTTAACTTTCGGTTTAACCAGCGCTCTTGTCCTCGATCTGCTTCGGCGCATCGCGTTTTTCTATAGCCTGTTTCGCGCGGTCGGGTAGCCCATCAAACATCGCATTAATGTGCTTTGGCTGGCTGATGAGGACATCCGCAACTAGGTTGACTAGGCCAAAAAGCTTCTCCGCGGTAGCGCGATCATCCTTCAGGTCAATTTGGCCCGGGTGTACCGCGTTGTTCCCGACCACTCGGACAACGTCCAATGCCTTCTGGATGCGAGGGTCTAGTCCCTTCTTCACCAATGAGGCTATATCAGCATCGATGTTTTTCCCATTTTCCCCAAGATGAACACAAAGGCGCTGGACGGCCTGTCGCAGCAGTGCGGCCGCGCTTCTTGGTGAAGTATTGAGAACCAATCCAGCCTCGTCGTAGTCGGCGCGTACATCATCTGGAAGGTCGAGGTTTGGCTCGGGGGCCTCGGTCGCGGCGGGCCACACCATTCGATTATATATCCAGATCGATATTTTGTCACAATTAAAGCACCTCGACAAATGCAAATTTAATATATCGAGGCTCTTGTAGTTGCGATTTTCATCCAAAAACGGCATTCCGGTCGCTAATTCAGCTAATTTCTTCTTTAGAGCCCCGATATTTTCTTTGTCAACTTTGGAAAAATCAAAGGTACTGACGTTATCCCGGCTCCATATCCGCGGACTTTGATCCTTATTTAGTGGGCTACACGACGCAACGTGCCAAAATTGCTTAGCGAGTGCCGAGCAATGGGGGCAGTTGAACGCCGTCAAATTTACTGACGGGGGAACATACTTACCACTCATTTTCATCCTGCCTAAGCTCAAACAGCAAGCATAACCCCAGCCTCTGTTGCCTAGCAATCTGCGGCCGAAAGAACGCGGTCTTTTTCACAAGGAAATCCCCATGCCCACCCAACGCGCCACCGCGCGGCGCACCCGCGCGCCAAAAATCAACACAGACCAGGCGGCCATCGCCGCCATTGAAAACGCCGTTGCTTCGGCCTCTGTCAGCGGCCTTATCGATGGACTACGCGCCGCGGCATTCAGCGACGGCTACATCGCCGCGTCGCTGCTTGCCGGCGCCACAACGCTAATTCGCGGCATGCCGACCAAGCAGCCATGGTCCGCACTGCTGTCACAGATGGCAATGGAGGTCGCGCGGTGAGCGATAAGACCGACGACCTTCTAATTTCCGTTTCTACCGACCTAAGCACCGTCAAACGGCAACTGCGCCAGCTAACAGCCGATATCGGACAGACCACATCTGGCATCCAGAAGCAGTGGGCGGCCACGGGCGCAGCCATTGACAAATCCATCAATACAACCGGTGTC
This sequence comes from Mesorhizobium sp. B2-3-10, assembly GCF_006442275.1. Taxonomy (NCBI): domain Bacteria; kingdom Pseudomonadati; phylum Pseudomonadota; class Alphaproteobacteria; order Hyphomicrobiales; family Phyllobacteriaceae; genus Mesorhizobium; species Mesorhizobium sp. B2-3-10. The sequence continues at coordinate 15,412 of NZ_VFVT01000006.1, read as the reverse complement.
CAGAAGCAAATCAATGATCTGGTCGGCATCACGGAAAAGGCGGGCAAGCAGTGGGGTGGAGTCCTGGCCGCTCAAGGTGCGGAACTGGAAAAGCTCCGCGCCAAATTCAACCCGGTTTTCTCCACCATCAAGAGCTACCAAGCGTCTGTCGTTGAAATACAGACGGCGCACCGTCTGGGGGCGATATCCGCAGATGAAATGACCGCCGCGATTGGCCGCGAGCGCACAGCGGCGCTTGCCTCGATCGAGGCGATCAAGAAGCGTAACTTAGTGTTGGCTGATACGCCAAGTTTGAAGCGATCGGGCGCCAACACCTTCAACACCGCCAACATTGCAGCACAGTTCCAAGACATCGGTGTTACGGCTGCAATGGGCATGTCGCCCATACAGATTGCCCTTCAGCAGGGTACGCAGCTTTCGTCTGTACTTGGGACTATGGGCGGAACGAAGGGCGTAATTGAAGGTCTTGGCGCCGCATTTACTTCCATTATTAGTCCCGTCTCGCTGGTGACGATCGGTGTCGTTGGACTGACTGCGGCCGCTATCGAATATTTCACGAGCTTCGCTTCCGGGTCGGACAAAAATGCCGAGACGCTGAAGGCCGAAGCCGAACTCATTCAGCAGGTAGCCTCGAAGTGGGGCGACGCACTTCCAGGCATTAAAGCATATGCCGACGAACGGGCCAGGCTTGCCGACCAAGGGGACGTCCAAGGCGCGGCCCGCGCGGTTATCGAAGGGTCATTTGAAGGCGCCCGGACTAGCATTAACGACGTGCGGTCGGATCTCGGTCAACTGATTGACGACCTGACGACCATGGGCGGCAGGGAGGCGGACCTCGGCAAGCTCCAGGCAGCTTTTGGCGCACTGGACAGCAAGGTTGCCGACCAGACCGCGACCGCCGAAGATGCTAAGACCGTCCAGGCTGCTCTGGCCGACATTCAAGTTAGCACTGGCATTCCCGCCGCAAACGATCTCGCCATAGCATTCGGCAATCTCGCCGCGGCAATCGGCACCGCATCGGCCGCGGCGCAAAAGGCCCGTATTGATGCGGCTCAGGCCGCGCAGATACTGTCTCCGCTTGGCACCTTACCGCCAATCTTTAGCGGCGGCGGCGGGTTTCAGGACGAAAATCAGGTCCAAACAGATCGAGCCAACGCGACCAAATCGAAATTCCAGTTGGAACTCGAGAAAGCCGCGAAGCGCGGCAGTGGTAGCAAGGCCCCCGCAAAAACAGCTGACGATCGGTTTTTCGAGGACATCGAGGCCATCCGCCAGCGGACTATTGCCCTGACGGAAGAGCAAAGCGTACTTGGCCTGTCGTTCGAAGCCCAAACCAAGCGCAAGGTTGCGTTTGATTTGGAAACCACCGCTCTAAAACAGGTCCGCGAGGAGGCCCGCAAAAAGGGCGACACGGATTGGCAAAATGCCCAACTAACACCTGACCAAATCGCTAAGATCGATGCTGTTTCGGAAGCTTATGCCCGCCAGGCTGACGCGCTGAAGAAGGCGCAGGAGATGCAGCAATTGCAGCGCGACGTGCTGCAAACGGCGTTCGATGATTTGCGATCTTCGCTCGAGCAGGGTCAGTTGAATTGGCAGACGTTCGGCAAGATCGCTGAGGACGTCCTAGACAAGATAATTGATAAGATCGAAGGCGATCTGATCGACAGCATCATGCAGGCGTCTTCTGCCGGCGGTAGCGGGTTGCTTGGCTCTGCGCTTAGCTGGTTGACCGGCGGCGGTGGTGGCTCAAGCCAACCGCCAATCGTCGGCGGCGATCCATGGGCAGGCATGCGCGCGGCGGGCGGCCCCGTTACCAAGGGCCTGCCTTATCTTGTTGGCGAGCATCGGCCAGAAGTGTTTGTGCCGAACGAGTCAGGGAACATCCTGCCTAGAATTCCAAGCCTCCAGGCGGGCGGTGGCGGTGGTGGCACACAGGCTGTCAGCATCAATGTTCGGGTCGATGGCGCCACAGGCAACACGGAGGTGATGCAAATGGTCGCCGCAGGTGTTCAGCGCGGGATCGGTCAGTTCGCCAAATCACCAGCCTTCACGTCGGCCACGGTCAAAAGTCTGAAGGACTTCAGGGTCACGTCGGGAGGGCAGTTCTGATGAACAACGAGAGCAACACGCCGCAGCCACCACCCGTGACGCAGGAAGAAGCGCTCGCATCGCTCGAGCGCACCCTAGCCGCCATTGTAGCGCGCACTGCAGAACTTCGCGCCAGGCGCGCCAAAAAGTAAGGAATTCCCCCATGACCATCTACACAACCGGCACGGTTTCCGTGTCGAATGGCAGCGCTGTGGTTACGGGCAGCGGCACGGCTTGGGCTGTTGCGCTTGTCAACGACGGCCTGTTCTCTAGCGCAGGCGTGTCTATCCCGATTGCCTCGGTTACGGACGACACACACCTTACGCTCGCGTATGCGTGGCCTGGCACCACGACGGCTGGCGTGGCTTATGCGATCGATCGCGCTAATTCCGATGCGGCCAGCGTTGTCGACCTTTATGACAAGCTCACGCGCATCCTAGTAACTCTATCGCTGGCCGGCATCACGCCGGATGCTTCCGGTTCGCTTACGGACAGAGCCGCAATCACGCTTGGCGTCGGCGATAAGGGCTTCCTGTTCCTCTATGCCGAGGTCGGTTTCGACCTGGCCTTCTATCGCTGGAGCGGAACGGCATGGCAGGGGCCATTCGCGGTCAAGGGTGGCGTTGGTCCCCAAGGCAATCCAGGAATAGGCAGCGGCGGACTCGGGCTCCCGACGCCTGGCGCAGCGAACAAGTTTGCCTACTACACCGGCCCCAACGCGCTCGCGCTGACGGACTTTACCGCGCTAGCCCGCACGCTGCTGGCGTCCACCTCTCTGTCCGGCTTGCAGGCCGCCGTCGGCGTCCGCGAGGTCCTCACTGCGGCTCGGACCTATTACGTGCGCGCTGACGGCAACGACGGCAATAACGGTCTGGCGAACAGCTCGGGCGGCGCCTTCCTGACGGTCCAGAAGGCAATCAACGCCGCCGCCATGCTCGACACGTCGATCTACGATGTGACGATACAGATCGGCGCGGGCACCTACGATGTCGGCAACATCGGGCTGATTGCCAAGCCTTGCGTCGGCGGCGGCTCAGTCATCATCGTCGGCGATGAAACAACGCCATCAAATATCAAGCTGCGCACGACCGGCACATTGTCGGGCAATGTCGCATGCCTGATCAGCCAGAACCTCTCGACCATCTACAAGGTCCGCGGTGTTCGGTTCGAATCGACTGCAACCGGCAATGCCTTTGGCTTGCTTGCGGTCGGTTCGTCTCGAGTGGAATTTCAGAACATCGATCTCGGCACCGGCTTGCTGCAACACCTGCGCGCGGAGGACGGCGGATTGCTCGTCGCGACCGGTCCTTATTCGGTCAGCGGCAGCACCCAGGCGGGTGGGTTCCATTGGGCGGTTGTCGGCGGCGCCGTCATCCGAGTGCAGACCAAAACCGTCACCTTTTCAGGCACATTGTCGTTTGGCACCTTTGCGCTGGCCACGACGGGCAGCATCATGTTCGTTAACGGCAATACGTTTGCCGGATCGGCCGGATCAGTTACCGGGACGCGATATTTGTCGGACGGGAACTCGATCATCAGCACATCTGGTGGCGGTACCACCTATCTTCCAGGTTCCACGGCAGGCTCTGAAACCAATGGTGGCCGATATGTCTGATGACTACAATCCGAGCGATTGGCACTGGATCGTCGGGAATGACGAAACACGCTTTTGGTCCAGCGCGTCGGCAGCCTATGTCGACGCATTACCGGAGGGCGCCGGCGCGACCCGCATTGCCAGCGAGGATGAGCTTTGGGACGTCTTGCGCGCGCAGTTCCCTGGAGGTCTTCCTGAGGCGCAGCTGCCGCCTCGCCTTGTGCCGAAACGTGTAATCATCGACCGACTCCATGCCGCCGGGCTTCTTGAAGCCGCAAAGGCAGCGATCGACGCGGCCGATCTCTATACGCAAGAGCGCTGGAATACGCGCACGGACATCTATGCCAATGATCCTACGGCGCTGGCGATGCTGGCCGCGATTGGCGGCGATCCGGCAGTGATATTCGCTTAGAGAGGCCGACGAAACGCGCTCCATTCAACGCGCGCCTGGCAGGGGCTTCCACGAAAAAGTAAGACAGGGTCGCGGCCCCGACGGATGCAATCATCACTGCCGGGACGAACGTCCAATTGCTGCTTGCAAGAGAGGTCTGCGCGAAGGCCGCAATGATCGGCGCATGCAGCAGATAGAGTGAATAGGAGACAGTTCCGAGATATTTCATCGGGGCGGATTCAAGGAACGACCCTTTCACATTGGCAGCCGTGAAAAGCAGCGCGCCGATGATGGCCATATGGATCGGTGAGGTCCAGACATCACCAACATAGAAACCGGCCAGGCCGACGATGCGAGGAAATGCCAGCACATACGCTGCCAGGCATACATAAACGCTCCATCCCGGCAATTGTCTCGCCGAACCGGCGATAACAATACCGAGCATGAAATATTGAAGGTGGTGCGGTAGCCACCTTTCCGACGTCATCCCTGCTAGCGAAAGCGCTGCCAGCACAACCATCGCCAACCATATCCAGCCGCGCCCGTAGCGCGCGACGACAAGCCAGAATAGCGGGAATAAAGCATAAAACTGCACCTCGACAGGCACGGTCCAAAGGAAACTTTCACCGTGCCAGAACAGGAGATGCTCCGCGAGATTTGACAGGTCGATCTTGTAGAGAAGTAGAGCCTGCAATCCCATGGTCAGCACGAATGACAAGCCGACCAGCAGAAGATAGAGCGGGAATACCCTCGCCGTTCGCCGCTGGTAAAAGCTGAGCACGGTCGAAGCCGTAGGCGCCTCGACCGTGTAGAGCCGCACCATCAGGAAGCCCGAGAGAGCAAAAAACAGCATGACGCCGAGTTGACCGGCGCCTTCACCTAGCACCGCATCGAATATCCGGGTCTGATTGCTGAGATGCGAAACAAGGACGGTCAGTGCAGCGAAGCCACGAAGGCCGTCCAATGCCGCAATGTGATTTCGTTCGCTCATTGCGCCGTTCATTTTTTGCCCGTCTCTTTACCCTTGGTTGAAGCAAGTCGCTGCTCCCGCTCTTTGCGGAGCATCTCTTTGCGCTCGAAAGTCCAGTACGCAGGGTCGCGGTTGGAGCGGTCTAGGTCCGCCAGCGTTTCTGTTGGATGCCTTACGCGTGATGGCTCCATACTCAACCACAATCGAAGGTCAGCCTTATAGATTTCCATCAGCGACTCATCGAGATCGTCGCGATAATCGGGTTCGACCTCTTTAACTATTAGGACCCAAACCAAGAGTTCGTTATTGGTCGCTTCCTCAATGTAATCGAGAAAATATCGCTCGACTACCTCTACGATGGACGTGCCGGCGCCATCGATCAGTAGGGCTATGCGATCCCCGAACACTGGAACAGTGTTACGAAACGACTCCAGAGGGATCGTGTCTCTCAAGCTGAACTTCCCGTCGTTGCCACGCTCTAAGAGAATCACGCTGTCAGCAACGTCGTACCCCATGAGCTACGACCGCAGCAACGCAGGGCAGGCACACAAGACCATTTCGATCATGGTGGCCAGCATAGCAAAGACGCCGCCAGAGTTCAAACTAGGCGTTTACGCAATTTTACTTTGACAGAACTTGCGTAAACGCCATGTCCATTTACTGGACGTGCAAAAGCGTTTCCCCTCGAGGGGAATGTTATTGCAAAATTAGAGAATCAGGAACAGCATGTCCGTGGGCGTGATAACCCGGACTAGCGATAGGCAGCACAGATTTGCAGTCAGTGCAGCCGAGGCGTGAGACCCCTTGCAGGGGGTCAAAACCGCATACGTGCGACCTGGCGGTCGCGCGAACCCGACCTTCATAGGCCGGGGGAGCGTGGCATGTCCAGATGGGAAACCATTAAAATCGCGCTGCCTGTCTCGCTGGCAGGTTATCACCCCCCGGCTTTTGGCGTCGTTAGTGCCATTGCGGGCCGTGATAGCCCATATCAGCGAAAGCAAAACAATGAACGTTCAAGAGGGGACTACCGCCACCACCAGCAGCGCGGCGTGGGGATTTAACAAAGGCCGCTGTGTAACCGGCGCAATGGGGCCATGCCTTGTGGTGGCTCGCTGCAAAGTACCGGAAGGCGAACTGTACAAAGTTCGGCCCTACGGCAAGGAAGGACCATGGCGCGACGTGACGTTTAGCGGTGCGGATCTGCGCAGCAGTGAGCTCGGTAGCGCGGACTGTGCTGGGTGTTTGATCAAGGCATTTTGTCCAGAACGGACATAGGCGACCATACTGGCCACCAGATTGGATATGGTGCAAAGTATGGTTTAAAAACAAATAGTCAATTAAATCAAGGCATTAAGGACGAAAAACGCCGCCCGATGGGCGGCGTTTGGCATTCCAGAGGAAAAACCAGATTACTTGATCTTGGTTTCCTTGAATTCGACGTGCTTCTTGGCGACCGGGTCGTACTTGCGGAACGACAGCTTGTCGGTCTTGGTACGGCTGTTCTTGCTGGTGACGTAGAAGAAACCGGTGTCGGCGGTCGACAGAAGCTTGATCTTGATGTTTGCGGCTTTGGCCATGATCTCAGTCCGTTATGTTCGTGGGGTTTTGGCCGCTGGAGCACGGGAAAACACCCGGACGCGGGAAACTTGGCGCGACACATAAAGAACGTGCCTGGAAAGTCAAGCCCGGCTGGCCTGATGTGGCCGGCCCAAGCTGCCCAGAACGCATAAATCAGGCGGTTTCCGCCTCGGATACCGCAACCTTCTTCCAGTCTCCGGTCGTGTTCCACCAGCGATTCGGATTGGCACGGTCGTCCAGCCCCTTGGAGCGGCTGGCAAGGATCGGCTGGATGCGGATCACCGGTTCCTGATAGGAATGCGCCTGGAAGATCGCTTCGACGACGCGGGCCGCCAGCGTCTGGTCGTCGGGCAGTTCGAACGAAACCTCGACCGTGCCCGGGCGGCGGCGCAATTCGGTCTCGGCGCCGGCCGCGGCCCCTTCAAGCGGCCTGTAGCGCTCGATGCCGTGTGCCGACTGATACGCGTTGCGGTCATATTTGCCCATGGCGAGCGGTGCGATCGCGACAACCGCGTCCATGATGCGGTCAACATCGGCAGCTGGAGCCTGGAAGGTTACAAGCAGCAGAAGCGTCATTCGCAGTGATGTGGTCTCAAAGCCGCTGTCGATCATGGCAGTGTCCTCAACTTCGGGTATCAGGGGACACTCTTTTAACCGGACGCTCCTGACACGGTTCTGTCAGCATCCGCCGCGGCGCGGCGGATAAGGGCACTCGACGGCACAGCGTTACAGCAGGAGCTTGCGCACGAGCCTGAAGCAGACCAGGGCGATGTAGGCGCCGAAGAACAGGCCGAGTGACCAGCCGAATCCGGAAGGCCCGAAACTGTCCATTCCGATGCCGATCGCCTGCGGGCCAAGCACCATGCCGACGCCGTAGCACAGCACGAAAGCGGCGTTGGCGGAGGCCAGTTCGTGGCCGGAGAGCTGCGAGCCGAGATGGGCGAGGCCGATCGTGTACATGGCGGCGACGACACCGCCCCAGACGAAGAGTAGCGCGGCCATCAAATGCCAGTTCGCGGCAAAGAACGGCATGAATATCGTGCCGACGAGGCCGACCGTGGCACAGGCGAGCAAGAGATAACGCCGGTCGGAGACGCGGTCGCTGATCATGCCGATCGGAATCTGCAACAGCACATTGCCGAGGCCGATCATGGTCAGCAGCAGCGCCGCGTCGGCTTCGGAATAGCCGATGCGACTGCCGTAGATGGGAAACAGCGCAAAGCCGCCAGTCTCGACCGCGCCGAACACGAGCACGGCGAAAGTCGCGGTCGGCACCAGCCAGATATAACGCAGGAAGTGGCTGGTTTCGCTGTCGGCCACGATGGTCGGGCTTTCGTTGCGCGCGGCGAGCACCGGTATGGCAGCCAGCGTCACCAGGGCAATGATGACGCCGAACGGCCTGAAGCCGGAGCTGCCGAGATGGGCGAACAGCCACGGCCCGGCGGCAAAGCCGAGCGACAGGACGGTGGCATAGATGCCAAGCACAAGGCCGCGCCGGTGTGGCGGCGCCGACGTGCTGATCCAGAATTCCGACAGGATGAACAGCACGGTCAGCGCGATGTGCAGAACGACGCGCAGCGGAAACCACATCCAGAAATCGGGCGCGAAATGGAAACCGACGAAGGCGAGCGCGCCGGTGGCAATCATGGCGATCATGGTCCAGGCGACGCCGAAGCGCATGGCGAGCGGCGTGGCCAGCGGCGCCCCGGCGATCGAGGCCACGCCGGCGACAGCCGTGTTCAGGCCGATCATCGAGGCCGAATGACCGCGTGTTTCCAGGATGACGCTGAGCAAGGGCATGCCGAGGCCAATGGCGATGCCGACGACGCTGATCGACGAAATCGCCGCCACCATCGGCAGCCAGTGTACGCGTTCGTCGCCCTGTGGTTGGGTATCGACCGTCATGGGATGCTGAATACTCTGTCTTTTTGATCTTGCGCAATTCCCGTGGGAAACCGCGGCACAGTGTTCCTGGAATTGCTTAGAGAAGTTCGCGGGTGAAGTGGTTGCGGACAAGCCGGTAGAAAGGGACAGGTCCGCCCGGACGCAGCAGCGGATCGTCGGCGAGCCGCTTTTCCAACTCGTCCAGGATCATTCGGGTGATGTCGGGTATGTCGGCCTGCTTGGCCTTGGCGAGCGGCAGCCAGACCAGTTCCTCCAATTCATTGGTCGGGCCGCCATCGGGCAGTTCGACGGCGACATCGCCACGCCAGGCGCTGAAGAAGCGGGTATCGAAGCGGCGTACCCGGTTCGGCGGCGTGATGGCGCGCGCGACGAAGCGCAATGCTTCCAGCGACGGTGCCACGCCATGTTCGACGAAACCCTGCCAATCGCGCCTGGTCGTGGCAAAGGCGCCTTTGCGGCCGATCAGCAGGCCGGCTTCCTCGTAGGTCTCGCGGACCGCCGACAAGGCAATGGCGCGGGCGCGGGCGCGGCTGGTGCGGCCGGGGCCGGCCGTCAGCTTGGCTTCTTCGTGCTGGTCAAGTGCCGTCGCTGTCGGTATGCGGCTGTCGGCAGGGTCGGTTCGGCCGCCGGGGAACACGAACTTGCCTGGCATGAAAGCGTGTGCGGCGTGGCGGCGCCCCATCAACACCAGGACGTCGCCGCCCTTGCGGTCGAGCAGGATGAGCGTCGCGGCGTCACGCGGACGCAGGCGCCCGCCGCCATGCGTGGCAAGACCCTTGTCGAGCTTGTCGGCATCCGCCTTGGTCAGTGCTTCCATGCGCAGGGACCTAGCGGAAACTTCTTGCATGCGAAAGTGGCCTTGACGATTGGCGTGTTGCGCCAGCGGCGCCTCAGGCGCCGTGGTGGGACTCCGTCCCATCCTTTTGGCCACCGAACCCGTGCATATAGAACGCCCATTGCAGTCCGATGACGGCACCCTTGACCGGTTGCAGCAGCGCGATGGAGAGCAGGATGGTCAAGGGCACCCATATTGCAATGTGCTGCCAGGTGGAGAGCGTCGAGGTCGCTTCCACGCCCATGAAGGCACCGAGAACGATATGGCCGACGATGACGATGACCAGGTAGGCCGGCAGATCGTCGGCGCGATGGTGATGGATCTCCTCGCCGCAGACGCTGCAGGTTTCGACAGTCTTGGTGAAGCCGCGGAACAGCTTGCCTTCGCCACAGTTCGGGCAGCGGCCCAAGAAGCCCCGCTTCATCGCCGTCCACAAGGGGCGGGCAACCCGGCCAGAGTGATGTTCGCCACCAAAAACCTGTTGTTCCATCATCGTCTCCTGCCGCGCGGCCCCGGTCGCGTTTGCGACGCACGGGCGCGGCCCTTAGCCTTGTGAAACGACCTGCTGGAGCCTGGCAGGGGCTTTGGGTCGGTCAACATTTCGAAGCGCATCGCGCCGGCCATTGGCGCCACCTCCACGAGCCGGACCTCGACGCGGTCCGCGAGCTGGTAGCCTTTGCCCGAGCGTTCTCCGAACAGGGAGCGGGCCATTTCATCGTATATATAGTAATCGCCGCCCAAAGTTGACACCGGGATGAAACCATCGGCGCCATATTGCGGCAATTGGACAAAAAGTCCTGATTTGGTGACGCCGGAGATGCGGGCGTCGAAGCGGTCGTCGATGCGCTCGGCGAGGTAGGCCGAGATCAGCCGGTCGACCGTGTCGCGCTCGGCAGCCATGGCGCGCCGCTCGGTGCCGGAGATCAGCACCGCAACATCTTCGAGGCGGGCCTCCTCATCCTGCGTCAGCCCGCCGGGGCCGAGACCGAGCGCGGCAATAAGTCCGCGATGCACGATCAGGTCGGCGTAGCGGCGGATCGGCGAGGTGAAATGAGCGTAACGGCTGAGGTTGAGGCCGAAATGGCCGATGTTCTTGGGTGAATATTCGGCCTGGCTCTGCGAGCGCAGCACCACTTCGTTGACCAGCGCCTCGTTGTCGGCGCCGCGCACACGCTCAAGAATGCCGTTGAACTGGCTGGGCCGCATCTGGGCGCCGCGTGCCAATGACAGGCTAAGCGTCTGCAGGAATTCGCGCAGCGATTCCTGCTTGGCCAGCGACGGCGCGTCATGGACGCGATAGACCAGCGCCTGCTTCTTGCCTTCCAGCGTTTCGGCCGCGGCGACATTGGCCTGGATCATGAACTCTTCGATCAACTTGTGGGCGTCGAGCCGCTCCGGCACGATGACGCGGTCGACCGTGCCATCCGGCTTGAGCAGGATCTTGCGCTCCGGCAGGTCGAGTTCCAGCGGCTGGCGGCCGTCGCGGCCGCGCTTGAGGATCGCATAGGCCTCCCACAGCGGCCTCAGCACAGTGTCGAGGATCGGGCCGGTCTTGTCGTCCGGAACACCGTCGATCGCGGCCTGGGCCTGGCTATAGGCCAGCTTGGCCGCCGACTTCATCATGACGCGGTGGAAGGAGTGCCTGATCTTTCTGCCCTCGGCGGAGAAAGTCATGCGCACCGCGAGTGCCGGGCGATCCTGACCCTCGCGCAGCGAACAGAGATCGTTGGAGATGCGCTCGGGCAGCATCGGCACGACGCGATCTGGGAAATAAACCGAATTGCCGCGCTTCAGCGCTTCGCGGTCGAGCGCCGTGCCATGGCGGACATAGGCCGCGACATCCGCGATGGCGACCGTCGCGATGACGCCGCCGGGGTTCTTCTCGTCGAGATCAGGGGTGGCGAAGACCGCGTCGTCATGGTCCTTGGCGTCGGCCGGATCGATGGTAACCAGCGGCAGGTCGCGCCAGTCCTCGCGATGGTCAAGCGTCGCGGGCTTCACCGCCTCGGATTCGGCAATGACGTCGGCCGGGAAAATGTGGGGAATGTCGTGCGCGTGGATGGCGATCATCGAAACCGCCTTTTCGCTGGTCAGCGAACCCAGCACATTCAGCACCTTGGCGCGGGGCAACCCAAAGCGGGAGGCTCGCGCTGGCTCGACTTCGACAAGATCGCCGTTTTTGGCGCCGTTCTGGAATTCCTTGTCGACGATCAGCTCGGGCTGGCGCCGTTCCACCGGCTCGATGCGGAAGCTGCCGTCCTGAAGCACGCGAAAGACGCCGAGGACAGCGTCCGTGCGCTTCTCGAAGATCTTGATCACCCGGCCGGTATAGGCAGGCCCTGACGGATCGTCGGTCGGGAAGGTTTTGGCCAGCACGCGGTCGCCGATGCCTGGCGCGGGACCGTTGCCGCTGCGCGAAACGCGGATCGAGACCACGGGAGGCTCGCCCGGACCGACTGCCTCGGCCGGGTGCGCCAGCAAGATGCCATCGCCGTCGCGGCCAAAGATGTCAAGCACGGCGACATGGGGTAGGGCGCCGACCCGGGCTAACCGCTTGCGCTCCTTGGTCAGAACGCCTTCGTCCTGCAGGTCGCGCAGGAGATCCTTCAGCCAGATGCGGTCGTCGCCGCGCAGCGCGAACGCCTTGGCGATGTCGCGCTTTCCGGCGCGATCTGGGTTTTCGGCGATATAGCGCAGGATTTCGTCGCGCGAGGGCCGATAATCGTCCTTGACCTTGGCCCGGGTGTCGGCGGTGCGGGGATCGCCGTGACTTCTTCCGGTGATCCTGCGCGCCACGCCGTTCTAACCTTTTTTCTTCGCGGCCGGCTTCTTGGCCGCTGTTTTCTTGGCGGCGGGGGCTTTGGTTGCCGCCGCCTTGCGGAACGGCTTCTTGCCACCGCCGCCCTTAGCTTCCTTTTCGGCGATCAGCGCCAGCGCATCCTCGATCGTCACCGATTGCGGATCCTTGCCCTTGGGCAGCGTGGCGTTGACCTTGCCGAAATTGACGTAGGGGCCGTACTTGCCGTCGCGCACGACGATCTTGCCGCCGCCATCCGGATGGTCGCCAAGCTCCTTCAGAGCCGCAGCCGTGCCACCATTGCGGCCACCCTTGCCCTTGGACTGCTTCTCGGCAATCACCGTGACGGCACGGTTGAGGCCAATGGAAAACACATCCTCGATGCTGTCGAGATTGGCGTAGGTGCCATCGTGCAGCACGAACGGCCCGTAACGGCCGAGGCCGGCCGAGATCATCTTGCCGGATTCGGGATGTTTGCCCACGTCGCGCGGCAGCCCCAGCAAGGCGAGCGCCTTCTCATGGTCGATGGAATCAGGCGTCCAGCCCTTGGGCAGGCTCGAACGCTTTGCCTCCTTGCCGTCGCCGCGCTGGATGTAGGGGCCGAAGCGGCCCGAGCGCAGCGTGATTTCCTCGGCCGTATAAGGATCCTTGCCCAGCACCTTGGTGCCGTCCTCGCCGCCGCCATTCTCGCCATTGGGATTGGCGGCGTCGCCGAGCTGGCGGGTGAAGGAGCATTCGGGATAATTCGAGCAGCCGACGAAAGCGCCGAACTTGCCGAGCTTCAGCGACAGATTACCGGTGCCGCATTTCGGGCAGATGCGCGGGTTGGAACCGTCCTCGCGGGCGGGAAAAACCAGCGGCGCCAGTTCCTCGTTCAGCGCATCGAGCACATCGGTGACGCGCAGCTCCTTGATGTCGGCGACGGCGCCCGAAAAATCCTTCCAGAAATCACGCAGCACGTCCTTCCAGGCGAGCTTTCCGTCGGAGATCTCGTCGAGCTTTTCTTCCAGCGATGCCGTGAAGTCATACTCTACATAGCGCTCGAAGAAGCTTTCCAGGAAGGCCGACAGCAGGCGGCCCTTGGCCTGCGGCACCAGCCGGCGCTTGTCGATGGTGACGTAGTCTCGGTCCTCGAGCGTCTTCAGGATCGCGGTGTAGGTCGAGGGGCGGCCGATGCCGAGTTCTTCCAGCTTCTTGATCAGCGACGCCTCGGAGTAGCGCGGCGGCGGCTCGGTCGTGTGCTGGGTGGCATTGATCGCGCGGCGGGCAAGCTGCTCGCCGGAGCGGATCTCCGGCAGACGGCGGTTTTCCTCGTCTTCGGCGTCGTCGTCCTTCTGATCGGTGTAGGCGGCGATGAAGCCGTCGAAGCGAACGACCGAACCGACAGCGCGAAGTTCAGCGGTGCGGGCGCCATTCAGCGCCTCGATCTCGACAGTGGTGCGCTCGATCTCGGCCGACTGCATCTGGCTGGCGATGGCGCGCTTCCAGATCAGTTCGTAAAGCCGCATCTGGTCGGAATCGAGATATTGCCTGACCGATGCGGGGGTGCGCATGAAATCCGTCGGCCGGATGGCCTCGTGCGCTTCCTGCGCGTTCTTGGCCTTGGCGGTGTATTGGCGCGGCTTCTCCGGCAGGTACTTCGGGCCGAATTCCTTTGCGATGGCATCGCGCGCGGCGTCGATCGCCTCGGGGGCCATCTGCACGCCGTCGGTTCGCATATAGGTGATCAGGCCGGTGGTCTCGCCGCCGATCTCCATGCCCTCATAGAGCCGCTGGGCCACCTGCATCGTGCGCGTGGCCGAGAAGCCGAGGCCCGATGAGGCAGCCTGCTGCAATGTCGAGGTGGTGAAGGGCGGGCCGGGGTTGCGCTTGGTCGGCTTGGCTTCGACGGACAGCGCCTTGAAGGTGGCGCCTTCGAGCATCGCCTTGATGTCGTCGGCTTGTGCCTTGTTGGTAATGTCGAGCTTTTGCAGCTTCTTGCGCTCGAAGGCGGTGAGGCGGGCTTCGAAGGTCTCGTTGCGCGGCGTGCCGAGGAGAGCTGATATCTGCCAGTATTCCTCGCGGATGAAGCGCTCGATCTCGGATTCGCGGTCGCAGACCAGGCGCAGCGCCACCGACTGGACGCGGCCGGCGGAGCGGGCGCCCGGCAATTTGCGCCACAGGACAGGCGACAGGGTGAAGCCGACGAGATAGTCGAGCGCGCGGCGGGCCAGATAAGCGTCGACCAGCGGCGCATCGATCTGGCGCGGATTGGCCATCGCCTCCAGCACCGACGATTTGGTGATGGCGTTGAAGACGACGCGGCTGACCGGCTTGTCCTTCAGCGCGCGCTTCTGCTTGAGCACTTCCAGAACGTGCCAGGAGATGGCTTCACCTTCACGATCCGGGTCGGTGGCGAGGATCAGGCCGTCGGCGTCCTTGACTGCCTTGGCGATGTCGGCGAGCCGCTTGCCGGAGGCGGTGTCGACCGCCCAGGACATGGCAAAATCCTCATCCGGGCGCACCGAGCCATCCTTGGCCGGCAAATCGCGGACATGGCCGAACGAGGCCAGAACCTTGTAGTTCCTGCCCAGATATTTGTTGATTGTTTTTGCCTTGGCCGGCGATTCGACGACGACGACGTCCATGAGGTCTCATATCAGCTGTGATGCGGCAGAAGAATTCCGCTGCGCGCGACGAAATCTCGGTTCTGTTCGTCGCTCACATGGCCGCGCTTTTGCATCCGGTCAAGGGCAAGCGCCCAAATTGCGGGGCCGCCGACAGCAATACACTCTAAGAGTGTATGGAGAACATCACATATTTTAGAATGAGTGGGCGCAAGCCTCGGAAGATTGGGAGAGGTTCAATTTGTTGCTGGTCCAATCGGCCTGGAATGGGTCAAGTCGAGTCCGTGACGGCCCGGCCGCCGGACTTGGAGGGATGCCCGGCGGCCGGTGAGAAGTCCCGTTTGGCGGAACTCCCGATGGGGAAATCAGTCCGCCTTGACAACGTGCCAGACGCCGGCGACGCCATCACCGGTCACGTCGCCGGCCTTCTTGTCCTTGATGAAGGTGTAAACCGGCTTGCCGTCATAGGCCCACATCTTGGTGCCGTCGGTACGGTCGACGACGCTCCATTCATCGTCCGCCTTGGCGCCCGCCTCGGCCTTCAGCGGCGGCCAGTTGGTGGCGCACTTGTCGTAGCAGTTGGTCTTGCCCTTCTCGTCCTTGTCATAGGTGTAGAGCGTCATGCCATTGGCGTCGGTGTAGATC